>NZ_JAYXNX010000015.1:0-89003 GCF_036455295.1 Pseudarthrobacter phenanthrenivorans
CTCCCACATTTAACAACCAAGCAACCACACACCCAAACCCCACAACGCCCAAAAGTGGCCCTGACTGGTCGCGAATAGGTCCCGGATTCGGTGATTAACCTCAAAAAGTCCCGGAAACACGCGGAATTTGCGGCCCCGAACCGCCCAAGCTGGTAAGTTTTCGGACAGTGGCTTGTGCGCACACCGCGTGCGGGCTTCAGAATCAGAACCGTCCAGGAGGACATAAATGGCTAAGAACCGTAGTGAACTTGTTGCAGAGGTAGCAGGCAAGGCCGGCACCAGCCAGGCTGCCGTCAACTCCGTCCTCGATGCACTGTTCGAGGTTTTCGAGACTTCTGTCGCCGCGGGCGAGAAGATCACCATCCCGGGCTGGCTTGCCGTCGAGCGCACCGACCGTGCAGCACGTACCGGCCGCAACCCGCAGACCGGCGAGACCATCCAGATCGCAGCAGGCCACAGCGTCAAGCTGACCGCCGGCTCCAAGCTGAAGGCTGCTGTCTCCAAGAAGTAGAACCCGTCCGTCCGGCAGGCAGCCGGACGGAAAAGGAGCGGCAACCAGCTGGTTGCCGCTCCTTGGCGTTTAACCCGGATTCGCGGCCCGGGCAGGCGTAGCGGACAATGGAGTGGTGTCTTCTGCCGCAAAACCTCGTTCCACCCCTCCCCAGTCCGATCCCGGCAAGGGAGCTGCGGTCCCGGACGCCGGAGTCCGGGGGATCACGCTGCCGTGGCAGCTGGCAGGGCTTGCAGCGCTCTTCCTGGGCCTCGCAGCCGCGCTGATCTTCTCCGGCGCGGCAGCAGCCCGCAGCGTGGCCGATCCCGGCGCCCTGGTCCGCTGGGGGCTTCCCGTCAGCAAGGCTATCCACAACGTGTCCCTGGCGACCGTCGTCGGAGGCCTGATCTTCGCCGTCGGCATCCTGCCCAGGAACCTCAAAGGCCGCAACCCCAGCCCGCGGGGAAAGGAAACCCAGGGCGGCGCGGAACCTGAGCATCCCGCCTTCACCCGGGCGCTGGCCGTGGCAGCCGTGGCCGGGGCGGTGTGGACGTTGTCCGCCATCGCTGTCCTGGTGCTCACGTATGCCGACATAGCGGGGCAGGGGCTGTCCAGCGACCCCGCCTTTACCCAGGCGCTCGTGTACTTCATGACGGACATCGAAACGGGCCGGGCCTGGCTCGCCGTCGTCATCATTGCCGCAGTGGTGACAACAGCCCTCTTCGGCGTCCGCTCCCTTGGCGGCCTGGCCCTTACCCTCATCCTTGCCCTCAGTGGGCTGGTACCCACGGCGCTGATCGGGCACTCCTCGAGTTCGTCGGACCATGAAGGTGCCATCAACTCACTCGGCCTGCACCTGGTGGGCGTCAGTACGTGGGTGGGCGGCATCATCGTCCTGGCCCTGCTGTCCGGGATCCTGGCCGGCCCCAAGCCCGGGGCAGCAGCAGACATCACCGAACCCACGCTCCGCCGGTTCTCCACCCTCGCCGGCTTCGCGTTCGTCCTGGTCTTTGCCTCCGGCGTCATCAACGCCAGCATCCGCGTCACCAGTTGGGCGGATCTTTTCGGTTCCGCCTACGGCCAATTGATTCTGGCCAAGACCGCAGCCGCGGTGGTGCTGGGCGGAGTGGGCTTCATGCACCGACAGTGGGTCATCCCGCAGTTGGGGCGCAAGGGCTCCACCATGTCCTCCAGGCGCGTTCTGTGGCAGCTCATCCTGGCCGAACTCCTCATCATGGGCGTCACCTCCGGCATCGCGGTGGCCCTGGGCCGTTCAGCTCCGCCCCAGCCCACCGAACTGGCGCCGGACGCCTCACCGGCTTTCATCCTGAGCGGCTACGAGCTGCCGCCGGAACTGACGCCCATCCGGTGGCTGACCGAGTGGCGGCTGGACTGGATCTGGGTCGGCGTGGCCCTGTTCGGCCTGGTCACCTATTTCATGGGAGTGGCCAAGGTACGCCGCCGTGGCGACTCCTGGCAGTGGTTCCGGTCGGTGAACTGGGTGATCGGCCTGGTGGTGCTGACGTACATCACGTCCGGGCCGCCGTCGGTATACGGCCGCATCCTGTTCTCCGCGCACATGATGGACCACATGGCCCTGACCATGGTGGCGCCCATTTTCCTGGTGCTTGGTGCACCGGTGACGCTGGCCCTGCGTGCACTGCCCGCCCGCGGGGACGGTTCACGCGGTATGCGCGAATGGATCCTGGTCTTCGTGCATTCGAAGTTCTCGCAGCTGGTGACCCACCCGCTGTTCGCCGCAGCCAACTTTGCCGGTTCCATCATCCTCTTCTACTACTCGGATCTCTTCGGTTACGCGATGCGCGATCACGTGGGCCACGAGTTGATGAACCTGCACTTCCTGCTGACCGGCTACATCTTTGTGCTGACGATGATCGGCACGGACCCGCTGCCCCGACGAGCGCCGTACCCTATGCGTCTGCTCCTGCTTCTGGCCACCATGGGCTTCCACGCGTTCTTCGGCGTCTCCATCATGGGCGGTACCGGGCTGCTGGCTGCTGACTACTTCGGCAACCTCGGACGCGCTTGGGGACCGTCGGCCCTCGCGGACCAGCAGGCCGGCGGTGCGGTGGCCTGGGGCATCGGCGAGGTGCCAACGCTGCTCGTGGCGATCGGCGTTGCCGTCATGTGGTCCAGGTCGGACCAGCGGGAGACCAAAAGGGTGGACCGCGCGGCGGACAGGAATAACGACGCCGATCTGACCGCTTACAACGATATGTTTGCCAAATTGGCCGAACGCGATGCCAAGCTGGCTGAACGCAACAAGCTGGAAGGACGCTGATGAGCGAAACCGTACGCACGCATGCCCGGGTCCGGGCCTCCGAACTCGTGGGCCGCAACTGGTTGAACACCGGCGGCAAGAGCCTGGATCTCGAGGCCCTGCGCGGCAAGATCGTGCTGCTCGATTTCTGGACCTTCTGCTGCATCAACTGCCTGCACGTGCTGGACGAGCTGCGGCCCCTGGAGCAGCAGTACTCCGACGTCCTGGTCACCGTCGGGGTCCATTCGCCCAAGTTCGAGCACGAGGCGGACCCGGTTGCCCTGGCCGCCGCCGTGGAACGCTACGAGATCCACCACCCCGTCCTGGACGATCCCGAGCTGGACACCTGGAAGGCGTACACCGCCCGCGCGTGGCCTACCCTGGTGGTCATCGACCCCGAGGGCTACATCGTTGCGCATCTTTCCGGCGAGGGGCACGCCGACGGACTCGCCGTGCTGATCCCGGAACTGATCGCCGAGCACGAGGCAAAGGGCACCCTCCACCGCGGGTCCGGCCCGTATGTGGCCCCGGAGGCGACGTCCGGCACCCTGCGCTTCCCCGGCAAGGCATTGTTCCTGCCGCCGGGCCGCGGTTCGGCTTACTTGGCTGGAACGGCCGACGGCGGCACGCCAGCAGGTGCCCCGGCCAACGCTGCTGCGGAGAAGGGGTCCTGGCTGGTCACCGACACCGGCCACCACCGGTTGGTGGAACTCGGCACCGACTTCGACACCGTCCTTGCGACCTTCGGCTCGGGCACCAAAGGCTACGCCGACGGCCCGGCAGCAGGGGATACCGCCAGCGCGCAGTTCAACGAGCCGCAGGGCCTGGTCCTGCTGCCTGAAGACGTGGCAGCCCAGGCGGGCTACGACGTCGTAATTGCTGACTCGGTCAACCACCGCCTGCGCGGACTCTCGCTCACGGACGGCAAGGCTTCCACCTTGGCCGGTAACGGCATCCAGCGCCTGCTGGAGACCGGTCCGGCGCGCGTTGACGAGGAAGGCGCCGGCTTCAGCGGCTCCCTGGGCAACGACCCGCTGGACGTGGCGCTGAGCTCGCCGTGGGACGTGGTGTGGTCACGCAAGCTGAATGCCGTGGTGGTGGCGATGGCCGGCACGCACCAGATCTTCAGCTTCGACCCCCTCACCGGCGCGGTGTCCATCATCGCCGGCAACGGCCTGGAAGGGCTGTTGGATGGTCCCGCCCACGAGGCCTGGTTCGCCCAGTCCTCCGGCCTGGCCGAGGACGCGGACGGCAACATCTGGGCGGCGGACTCCGAAACCTCAGCCCTCCGCAAGCTGGTCATCTCGGACGACGCGTCCATCACCGTGGAGTCCGCCGTGGGCAAGGGCCTGTTCGACTTTGGCTTCCGCGACGGCCCCGCCGCCGAAGCCCGCCTCCAGCATCCGCTGGGCGTCACCGTCCTGCCCGACGGCTCCGTGGCCATCGCTGACACCTACAACGGAGCCGTGCGCCGCTACGACCCCGCGTCCGGCACCGTGTCCACGCTGGCCCGCGGCCTCGCCGAGCCGTCCGACGTGATTGTGGACCACACGCAGTCCGCGGGCTCGGAGCCGCTGCTGGTAGTGGTTGAAGCCAACAAGCACCAGTTGGTGTACGTGCCCATCCCCAAGGAAGCGCAGCAGGTGGACGAGGGCGCATCTCAGACCCACCGGCCCAAGAGCCCCGTGGCTCCCGGCCCGTTGGAGCTGACCGTCCGCTTCACCGCCCCCACGGGACAGAAGCTTGATGACCGCTGGGGCGACCCCACCCAGCTGAAGATCTCCTCCACCCCGCCCGAGCTGCTGGTGTCCGGCGGAGGAACCTCCGTGGGGCTGCTGCGCACCCTGGAGCTGTCCCCGGATGTTCCCGAGGGCGTGCTGCACATCACCGCCCGCGCCGCTGCCTGCGACGGGCCCGAAACCGAGGACGGCGAGATCCCGGACCACGCCGCCTGCCACCTTTACCAGCAGGACTGGGGTATCCCGGTGGTCCTGCAGGCCGACGGCGACACCGAACTTGTCCTGGACCTCCGCGGCATGGACTGATCCCGTTCCCACCTGCTGAACTGGCCCAGTTTTCAGGCATTTAAAGCCTGAAGACCGGGCCAGTTCTGTTATTGCAGCGCCAAAACTGGGCCAGTCTGCGCGGCCCCCTTGTCCACATAGCGCCCGTGATACCTGCCGGCAGCCTATTGATGGCGGCCACTGTGGGCTGATGGGTCCAATGGATATCCTCTTATCGGCCGGAGGAGTGCTGCTGACGCGCGATGTGCTGGCGGGCGGGGCGACCGAAACTGAGATCAGCCGTGCCATCCGTGGCGGGCATGTAGTGCGACTGGGGCGCGGGCTGCTGGCCCTTCCCGGTGCTGATGCGGAACTGGTGGGCGCAGGACTGGCCCGTAGCCTCCTGACATGCGCCTCGGCCGCCCCGCATTACCGCCTATGGCAGCTTCAACCAGCCGGCCGGCCGCACTACTGGCAAAGCAACGGGAGACGTACCGTCCGCTGTGTCAGCCACCGGCTTCCCCTGACACAGCGGCCCTGTCATCGGACCCTTGCAGCACTTCCCGATGTCCTGATTCACGCGCTGCTGTGCCTGCCCGAACTCGAATCGCTGGTGATGGTGGAGTGCGCCTACAACAGAGGGGACATCGAGCCGTCCTCGCTGTTGCGCCACTTGAAGGGCAACCGGTCAGGCAAGGCACGAAATGTTGTGTCCAAGGTTGAACGCGGCGCAGACTCCCTCCTGGAAACCTTGGCCCGGGTGCTGTTCAGGGATGCCGGCATAGCCACCGAGACCCAGGTGTGGATTGAGGGGGTCGGCCGAGTGGACTTCCTGCTGGAGGGATTCCTCATCGTGGAAATTGACGGGCTCGCCTTCCACCTTGAACCACGTCAGTTCAAAAAGGACCGCCGCAGGGACAACATGGCTGTCCGTCACGGACTACCCGTACTCAGGTTCTTCTATGACGACGTGGTTTACGCCCCGGAATCCGTCCTGGCGCAGGTCCAGGAGGTTCTGGCGCGAGGGTCGTTGCGGTGGCCGCAACCGAACCAGCCCGGTTTTCGGCGCGATTGGGTTTAGGACACTCAAGAACACGGCAGGCATGGCGTCAAAACTGGGCCAGTCCGGCACAGAGAGCCCCGGGCAACCTAGAAGCTCAGCTGCGGGGTGACCTTGACCGTGTCACCCGATACGTCCAGGCGGGTGGTGAAGCTGAAGTCCACCTCCGCGTCCAGCGGGTACCAGGCTCCGGTAAAGGCGTTCTGCTGGAGGGCCTCCACCTTGGCCTTGCCGTCGAGCGGGGCCACCACCCAGCGGCCGTCGAACGGCTCCACCGAGACATTGGGGTATTCGGTCACGGTCCATTTGATGGTGCCGTCCTGGACCCGGTTGTTGCTGGCGTAATAGAAGGGGCAGTCCGGCTGGAGCTTCTGTTCCTTGACGGCCTCCGTCGCGCAGCCGTCCAGGAATTCCCGGACCTTGGCCCCAACATCGGCTTTCAGCTTGTCGGTGGCCTGGGTGAGCAGGTTGAGCGGCGCCACGGGAGTGTCCTTGGAGGTGACGGTGGCCCGGGTGGCGGGTGCGGAGAAGTACTGTCCGTCCAGGGAGGCCTCGTATTCACCGGGGTAGAACACGGCAAAGGAGTTGCGGCCATTTGGCATGTTCACCGGGACACCGTTGACCTGGGCCTCGTTCCCGTTGACCACGGTGATGTCCACTGTGGGCAGCCGCGACGGGACGAAGGCCCACGTGTTGAAGAAGAGCCATTCGGTGCCGGTTTTCTGCAGCAGGAATTCACTGTGCAGGCGGCTGCCGTCGATGGTGTATTCCATAGGCACCATCACCTGGTTGCCCGGGCGCTCCTCGGGGTCGCCGATGTTCACGTTGGTCACCCGCGATGCCGCCGACTGCAGTCCGGCACCATCAAGCATGGCTGCGTTGCTGGGCGGGACCGCCGCCCGCAGGAGGCCCAGCGCCCGGCCACCGTCGCCGCTCTTCAGGGCATCCAGATACTCCCGGACCGGCTGCTGGGGGCTGGCCACCGTATTGTTCACCACGTTGATGGCCACAATGGCTCCGGCAACGGCAAGCATGAGGCCCAGCAGCCATCCGGCCGCGATCCTCACCAACGCTTGACTCATCTGCACGTTCTACACAGTAACGTCAGTGCGGACGCACTCTAAAGTTGGTGTCCCCCCTATTGTGCGCGGCACCACCCCATAAATGCCCGACGGCGGCTCGCGGGGACGGCGTCGGCGCCAGCCTTGGGCAGCCTCCCGGGGACATCCCCGGCAGGGTCAGCGGCGACGTCGCCGGGACGAGGTACCGAACACCCCGCGCAACAGTTCGCGGCCCAGCTGCGTACCCATGGACCGGGCCATACTCTTCAAACCGCCGCCCAGCGCGCCACCAAGAACACCACCCAGGTCACCCATCATGCCGCCGGACTGCGGTTCCGGCTGCCGGGGCTTGGAAGCCCTCGGCGCCCTGGCCCGTGGCTTGGAAGCCCGTGGTTCAGGGCCGCGTGGTTGGCTGTACTCCGGTGAGTCGAATTGAGGCTCGGTATCCTGGGGCACCGGGTCCTGCGGCGGCCTGCTGCTGGGACGGCCCAGGATTTCCTCCTCGATCCGCCGGGCCTCGGCGTCCACGTCATAAGGCGAGGCAGCAGGCGCCTCGGAGGCAGGCGTGCCGGCAGCAGACCCAGGGGCCGCTGGACCAGTGGGTGCCGCGGCCTTGCCGGTGAGCTTCTCGTACGCCGACACGTTGTCCACAGCAGTTCCGTATTTCCCCAGGAGGGCGGAGCCGGCCACCGTGCTGCGGACCAGGGCCTCATCGCTGGGGCCCATCAGGGACTCCGGTGCGCGCAGCCGGGTGAGGGCCACCGGCGTGGGGGCGCCTTTTTCGTTCATGACGGTGATGACGGCCTCGCCGATTCCTGCTGAGGTCAACGTCTCTTCAAGGTCGTAGTCGCTGACCGGGAAGGTGGAGACCGTGGCCTTGAGCGCCTTGGCATCCTCCGGGGTGAACGCACGCAGGGCGTGCTGCACCCGGTTGGCCAGCTGGCCGAGGACATCGGCGGGGACGTCCTTGGGGGTCTGGGTGACGAAGAAGATGCCCACACCCTTGGACCGGATCAGCCGGACGGTGGTGGTGATGGCGTCCAGGAAGGCTTTGGTGGCGCCGTTGAAGAGCAGGTGTGCCTCGTCCAGGAAGAACACCAGCTTGGGCTTGTCCAGGTCGCCGGCCTCGGGGAGGTCCTCGAACAGATCGGCGAGCAGCCACATCAGGAAGGTGGAGAACAGCATTGGCTTGGTCTGCAGGGTGGGCAGCTCCAGGCAGGTGACCACTCCGCGGCCGTCAGGGGCGGTGCGCAGCAGTTCGGCGGTATCAAACTCCGGCTCCCCGAAGAACTTTTCCAGCCCCTGCGCCTCCAGGTTCACGATCTCGCGCAGGATTACGCCGGCCGTTGCCTTGGACAGGCCGCCGAGTTCCTCGAGTTTGTCCTTGCCCTCGTCCGAAGTGAGGAACTGGATGACGGCTCGCAGGTCCTTGAGGTCGGTCAGTTCCAGGCCGTTCCTGTCGGCAAAATAGAAGACCAGCTGCAGGCTCGATTCCTGCGTGTCATTCAGTTCCATGATCCGCGAGAGCAGGATGGGCCCGAATGAGGTGACGGTGGCGCGGACCGGCACACCGTTGCCGTCGCCGCCCAGGGCCAGGAACTCCACCGGGAACGTCTTGCCCGCCCAGGCCTGCCCGATGCTGTCGGTGCGTGCCTTAAGCTTGTCGCTGCCGACGGCGGCAGTCGCCAGCCCGGACAGGTCGCCTTTGATGTCGGCCAGGAACACGGGAACGCCGGCCGTGGACAGCTGCTCGGCCATCATGTGCAGGGTGACGGTCTTGCCCGTACCGGTGGCTCCGGCCACGAGGCCGTGCCGGTTCATCATGGCCAGCGGCAGCCGCACCGGCGCGTCCTTGTGGAGTTCGCCGTCGATGATGGCGGCTCCCAGTTCGATGGTGGCACCTTCCAGCGTGTAGCCCTTCTGGATGGTGGCAAGCTTCTCTGCTGTGGTTTTCGTGGCCATGGCGCCAGCATAGCGGCGGCGGCCCCCGGCCGTCCCGGACCCGGACCGGTCAGCCTGCACCTGACGGTGTGGGAGCAGTGGATGTAAGGAGTGGTGACCATCCGCGGCGGTGTGCGGCGGCGTTCATTGCGCACACGCAATGACAGGAACGGGACCACGCGGCACAATTGCTTCTTCCCCAGCAGTAGAAAGCCTCGAACGTGGGCACCTATCCCTTGCAAAAACGCAATAGTTGCAATTAAATAAAAAGCGTAGTCCGCGTGCGGGGACCGCCGGTGGGCCGGCGGCGCTGGATGTCACGCCGCCGCCGTGCTGACGGTGTCCCCGCAAGGTCCTGCTCATTCCGTCTCCGGGCGGAAGACGGGCCCGACGGGTCCGCGGGAGAGCAACAGCGTGCTGGGGCGCGATCTGATAAGCCACATATTGCGAAGGAGCAATTCTGATGGCACGCAGCGTGACGTCCGCCCCTGCGGTGGGCAATGCACGGTGGAAGCGGCTGATTCCCGTCGCAATCATCGTCTACATCATCTCGTTCATGGACAGGACCAATATCGGGTTCGCCCTCAACGGACTCCACCAGGACCTGGGCATTGATGCGGCCCAACAGGGACTGGCAGCCGGCATCTTCTTCATCGGCTACCTGGTGCTGCAGATCCCGGGCGGTTACCTTGCCGAACATTGGAGTGCGAAGAAGTTCGTCGGCATCATGGTGCTCATCTGGGGTGTCCTGGCTGTCCTTTCCGGATTCATCCAGGACTTCACCCAACTTCTGGTGGTGCGCTTCTTCCTCGGCGTCGCCGAGGCCGGGATCTGGCCGGCCATCCTTGTCCTGATCAGTCACTGGTTCCCGGCCGCTGAACGCGCCCGGGCGTACGCGTTCTGGATGATGAACATCGCCATCGCGTCCATCATCACCGCGCCCCTTTCGGGCTGGATCCTGTCCTTCTCGGACTGGCGGTGGCTCTTCATCATCGAAGGCATCTTCCCGTTCGTCATCGCCGCACCACTGTGGTGGGCCCTGATCGCCGACCACCCCCGGGAAGCCAAGTGGTGCTCGGTCCAGGAACGGGAGTACATCGAAAACGGACTTGCTGCTGACGCAGCGGCGCATCCACAGCAGGAAAAGCTGGGACTGCGCCACGTCATATCCAATTCAGTGGTGTGGCGGCTGACCCTGGTGTACTTCCTCATCCAAATCGGCTTCTACGGCATCAACATCTGGCTCCCCCACGTGATCAAGACAATCACTTCCGGGTCCTCCATGGAGGTTGGCCTCATCACCGCCATCCCGTACGTGCTGGCCATGGTGGGCCTCTGGTACAACGCCAAGGCAGCCGACCGCACGGGCCGCTACTCCACGCACGTGCTCCTCTCGATGGCCGTGGGTGCCGTGGCACTGGTGCTCTCGGTGGCAACCGGGGATAACGTTCCGTTCCTTGCGGTCACGCTGATCAGCATCGCCGTGGCCGGCGCCCTGGCCTACGACGGCCCGTTCTGGGCTTCCGCGTCCCGTGCGATGCCGGTAGCTGTGGCCGGCACCGCCATGGGCCTGATCAACGCGGTGGGCAACCTCGGGGGCTTTGTCGGGCCCTACGTGGGAGGGTACCTCCAGGACCTGACACACGGCAGCTTCCTTGCCACTTCCATCTTCCTGGCCTGTTGCCTGCTGGCTGCCGGCCTGGTGATGCTGAGCCTGCGGCGCGGCGGTGACAGGCCTGTGAAGGGCGTCCTCCCACAGGACGGGCACCATGAAGGGGCCTTGGCGGAAGGATCGCGGAAGAGGATGCACTGACAATGCGCCCACGCGCAGGCTGCCCGGCAGGCAAAAGCCCCTAATCGGTTTCGGGGCTTTGGCAGTAAAAGCAGGTGCCGGCGTCGCAGTCCTCTGCTGACTCCTGCTCCGTTTGGCGCTCACTCATTTCCGGGTCCTTTCCGTGGGATTTTGAAGTAGTACCCCCTCAGGCGTTTGCCCGGGACCCCACTGGGGTCCCGGGCAAACGTTGGGGGTGGTGGCCTGCGTTCTGGCTAGTGCACCAGGGCCGGCTCGGCGAGCTGCACCTTCTCCGCTTCGGTGGGCACGAAGCCTGCCTGGAGCTCGGAGCGCAGCGTGGCCATGTCCAGCTCACCCTGCCATTTGGCGATTGCCACGCAGGAGACGATGTTGCAGACCGTGCTGGTCAGGGCGCGGGCCTCGCTCATGAAGCGGTCGATGCCAACGATGAGGGCCACGCCGGCTACGGGAAGGGTGGGCATGACCGTCAGGGTCGCCACCAGGGCCACGAAACCACTTCCGGTGACGCCGGCCGCGCCCTTGGAGGTCAGCAGCATCATGCCGAGCATCAGCAGGATCTGGCCCCAGCTCAGGTGGATGTCGCAGGCCTGGGCAATGAACATGGAGGCGAGCGTGAGGTAGATGGCGGTGCCGGTGAGGTTGAAGGAGTAGCCGGTGGGGACCACCAGGCCCACAACGCTGCGGTCGCAGCCGATCCGCTCAAGCTTGGACAGCAGGCGCGGCAGCACAGGCTCGCTGGAGGAAGTGGCGAGGACGATCAGGAATTCGTCCTTGAAGTAGCGCAGGATCTGCCACAGGCTGAAGCCGGTCACCTTTGCCAGGATGCCCAGGCCGACCACCACGAAGACGATGCAGGCGGCGTAGAAGGCGAGGATCAGCATGCCGAGGTTTCCGATGGAGTGTGCGCCGTACTTGCCCACGGTGAATGCCATGGCGCCGAAGGCTCCCAGCGGGGCCACCTTCATGATGTAGCCGAACATGATGAAGAGCAGCTTGTTGAAGCTGTTGACAACGTTCAGGGCCAGCTGGCCCGGCGCGCCGAGCTTGCTGAAGGCGAAGCCGCAGAGCAGTGCAATCACCAGCACGGGCAGGACTTCACCGTCGGCGAAGGCACCCACGAACGTGGTGGGGATGATGCTCAGGATGAAGTCCGCGGGGTTGCTGCTCGGCAGCTGGGTGGTGTACTTCTGGGCCACCGATGAATCAAGGTGGGTGGGGTCGATGTGCATGCCCGCTCCCGGCTGGAACAGCATCACGGCTGCCAGGCCCAGGGCCAGGGCGAGTGCCGTCAGGGCGTAGAAGAGGCCAAGCGAGCGGACCAGGGTGGGGCCCACCTTCTTGGTGTCCCGCAGGGAGGTGATGCCTCCGACGATGGTGCAGAACACGATGGGGGCGATCATGAACTTCACGAGTTTCACGAAACCGTCGCCGATGGGCTTGAGCGATGCGCCGAGGTCCGGCCACAGGGCGCCCACAACGACGCCGAGGGCAACTCCGATAAGTACCTGGACATACAGGTGTCCGAGGATGGATTTGATCTTCATTGAACAACTTCCTGCTTAGTGCGGCCCCAATAATGATGGGGCAAAGAGAGGGTGGTTAGGCGGACAGCTCAGCGGCCGGGGCCACATCGATATCTGCGGTAGCGATGTGCCGGGCTGCCCGGTGGAGAGCCACCTCGCTGACGGTGCCGGTGTCATCGGAGATGATTTCGGCGGTGATGACGCCGGCCGGCGTTCCTATCCGCAGCACACGGGGGATACCGGCGCTGGTGGGTGCCTGGCCTGCGGCGTTTGCCACGACGGACGACTGGAGCGAGGCTGCCAGGGAAACTGCCACGGCTGATGTCAGGCCGATGGCCGGGTGGGGTGCGAGCATTGACAGCATGCGCACCCGGACGTCATGGCTGTCGGCGGTGATGGTTGTTCCGTCTGCGGCGGTGTAGTCGCCCGCGGGCGCCACAACACCCACTTTCGGAACAGCGTTCTGGGGCGGATCCTCAGGCTTCCGCAGGCCCATGATGAGACCGGCTGAGGCCCGGGCCGCAATGAGGGTGGGCAGCTGGCCGTTGAGGGTGTCCGTCATTGAGGAAAGATCGACGCCGGCCTCGTCGGCTGCGAGCAGTACGGCTGGTGCGCCTGCGTCCACCATCGTGGCGCTGAGCGTGGTGCCGTTCACCTCGAGCTGGTCCATTGCGTTGCCGGTGGGCAGGAGTGCACCCGTGTTCTGGCCCCAGGGGCCGTGGAACGAGAGGCTGACGGGAACACCGGCCGCGCTGCTGCCCGGAACCCTGGCCAGGCCGGACTTGGGAATGTGCCGTCCGGGGGTGGGAACCGTTCCGCTGAGCACGGCGCCGGAGGTGAGGTGGCGCATGCGCACCTTCGTCATGCCGTCCTGCGCTTCCACGATGCCTGTCTGCACTGCGAACAGGGCAATGGCGGTGGCGCAGTTGCCGCAGTTGGAGCCGAGTTCAACGGTAGGGTCACCGATCCCGACCTGGGCGAAGAGGTAGTCAAGGTCTGCCTCGGCATCCGGGGTTGCCCAGATGACCGCAGCCTTTGACGTGGTGGAGGTTCCGCCGCCGACGCCGTCCAGCTGCCGCGCATCGGCTGCGCCGAAGGCGGCTGACAGCAGTGCGGGGATTTCCTCGCGGGTGGGGGCGTGGAGGGCCACGTCCCTGGCATCGAAGAGCCAGCACTTGCTGGTGCCGCCCCGGTACCAATGTCCTTTGAGTCCCACTGTATTTCTCCCTCGTAACTTGCAGGTGCTCTACTTCACAGCACCTTGTACTTCTACGATCCGGGATAGTAGCCTTCAGCACAATCGCAAATAAATGGACGACTATCTACTTTTGCTAAACTCAGTGCATGGCAATCCTCGATCTCCACCGGCTCCATGTGCTTCGCGAGGTGGGCCGTTCCGGCTCCCTGACCTCCGCTGCTGCCGCCCTGTCCTTCACCACGTCGGCGGTCTCGCAGCAGATCGCGAAACTCGAGCAGGAGATGGGCGTGGTCCTCATCGAGCGCCATCCCCGGGGCGTGGTCCTGACCGAGGCGGGGCACGCCCTGCTGCACTACGCCGACGACATCGACAGGACGGTTGAAGCGGCCCGGGCCGAAATGGGGGAGTTCGCGGGCCTTCGGCGGGGCCAGCTCCGGCTGGGAACCTTTCCCACCGGCGGGGCCTCCCTGATGCCGGACGTTGTACTTGCGTTCCGCGCCCGCCACCCCGAGGTGGCAGTGACGGTGGTCAGCGCCCGCAGGGACGGCCTGCTGGAACGGCTGCGGCGGCGCGAAATCGAACTGACGCTGCTATGGGACTACCCCTGGCAGCAAATCGAGGACCCTGACCTGGCCCTGGTCAGGCTGACGAACGATCCGACAGTGCTGCTGGTGCCGCGGGAGCACCCCATTGCAAAACTGGGCTCGGTCCGCATCGGCGCATTGAGCGACCAGGAATGGGTGGTGCGCGACGAGCACCCCGTGGCCGACGTCCTCAGCCGGGTGTGCCGCGATGCAGGGTTCGAGCCGCGGATCGCCTTCGCAGCCAACGATTACCAGGAGACTCAGGGCATGGTGGCGGCAGGCATCGGGATCGCACTGGCACCCAGGCTGGCGCTGACGGCCCTGCGCCCCGACGTCGTGGCGGTCCCGCTTGCCGGGTCCCCGAAACGCCGCATCCTCCTTGCCCACCTGGCGAACCGCCGGCTCAGCCCGGCCGCGCAGCAGGCAACCAAGGTGTTCCGTTCCATCGCCAAGGGCGCGGCTTCCTGACAAAGGAGGGGCCGGCGTCGTGCACTGTCTTTCCTGACGCCTACCGGGCCAGTGGGCCGGCAACCAGCGCACGGGCCAGGTCCATGAACTCGGCGTGGGTCACCGGAGCCGGGGACGCCGTCGAAGCCGCCGGACGGGTGTTCCGGGCGATGGCGAAGCTGTCACTGACGAAGCGCCGGTGCACGATGACGCCGCCGATGGCCGGAAGTACCAGCAGGAACTGGCCGAAGTTCCCCGCTGCCAGGAAGGCTCCCTCCCACTGCGGGCCCTCCTCCCGCGGCAGCCACCAGAGGTAGCCGTAGTCGCAGTTGCCAAAACCGGTACCCGGTGCCATGTCCGCCCGCCTGACGTGGGTGGCCACGCTTTCCCTGACCCACTCCCGGGGTACGAGTTGCCGGCCCTCCCACTGTCCTTCAGCAGCCATGAGCAGCCCGATCTTTGCCAGGTCCCGGGCGGAGAGGAAGAGGTGGTAAGCCGGGAAGGCGGACTTGGCGGCGTCGCCGAGCATCAGCTGGCGTGCGGGGTCGTAGTCGTCGAATCCCAGCGGACCTGCCAGATATTTCCCGAACGCGTCGAAGACGGAGAGCCCGCTGATTTTCGCGAAGATGGCGCCTGCTGCGTTGAAATCCCAGTTGTTGTAGAGGAAATACTGCCCCGGCGCCTTAGTGCCCCGCGCGGGGAACGCATGCTCGTCGCTGCCAGGGCTGGAGGGCGGATGGTAGACCCCGGAACGCGAGGTCAGGAGGTCACGGAGCCGGGCCGTCCGTTCGATGGGCAGCAGGCCCCCCACATCGTCGACGCCGAGCTCATCGAGTGTGGCGTCGAGGCTGACCCTGCCGGCCGCCACCTGGAGACCGAAAAGGATCGAGAGCAGGCTTTTGCGGACCGACGCCGCGTAGCCGGCGCGGGTGGTGTCGCCGAGTTCCAGGATGGTGGCTCCGTCCTGGAGGACCAGCAGGGACGAGGTATTCCGGGGCATCGGAAGTGCACGGGCGGTCACGGGACTCCTGTGGCGTGGATGAAACAAAAAGCCGTGCCTGGGGACCCGGCGGAGGCCGGGTCCCCAGGCACGGGATGACGGGCTTACTTGGTGTAGCCGAAGACCTGGTTCCACTTGGCCAGGTCGTCCTTGCCGAACGTGACGGCGTCGCTGTTCTGCATCCGGTAAACCTTGCCGGAATCGATGGCGGGGAGGGTCACGCCCATGATGGTGGGGGGTGCCACGTCCGTGCGGACCGGGTATTCACCGATCTGCGAGAAGACCTGCTGGCCCTGCTTGGAAAGGTTGTAGTTCATGAAGACCTTCGCGGCTTCCACGTTCACGGCCGTGCCCGTCGTGCCCAGGTAGTAGTCATAGGAGACCAGTCCTTCTTCCGGGACAATGAACTTAACCGGTGCCTTGTCCTGCACAGCCGAGATGTTGGTGCCGCTGATGGTCACCGTGCCCACGGCCACTTCGCCGCGGGCCAGGGCGGTGGCCTCAGCTCCCAGGGAGTCGTAGATCTTGGGCTTCTGCGCGGCGTACTTGGCAAAGTAGTCGCCGCCCATCTTGGTTTCCATGAACCGGTTCAGGGCCGCGGTGCTGCCGCCCGAGCCGCCCTGGACGATGCCGATCTTGCCCTGCCATTTGCCGCCCACTGCGTCAGCCCACGACTTGGGGGCATCGGCTTCCTTCACCAGCTGGGTGTTGTAGCCCAAGGTGTACACCGAGTTGAACATGCGGGTGAACTGGCCCCCGTCCACCGAGACATCCTTAAGGGCCGAGGCGCCGGGGACGTCGTAGGCCTTCCAGACTTTGGCATCCTCCATGGACTTGGCGATCCGGTAGTCGGAGGTGCGGATCACGTCGGCGCTGAGCTTGCCCGCGCCCTGCTCGGAGAGCACGCGTTCGGACAGCTTGTTGGGGGTGAGGCGGACGACGTTGACCTTGATGCCGGTGTCCTTGGTGAAGGCGTCGACCAGGGCGCTCTCAGAGGAATCGGTGTATCCGGAGTAGAGGGACAGCGTCTGGGTCTTGGCCTTTTCGTAGGTGGCCTTGTCAGCGATGGATTCGCCGTTGATGACCAGCCCGTCGTCGGTCTTCACGGCCGCACTGGCCGTGACGACGCCGGCACTCTGGGCTGCGCTTCCACAGCCAGTCAGGCTGAGGGCCAGGAGCACTCCGGCGGCGGTGAGGGCGGGGAGCTTGGACGCTAACTTCATTGTGGGTGTCCCTTTCAAAGGTGGGTGTGAGGTTCAGTGCTTGGTCTTGCGTTCGCCGCCGACTTTTTGGGCGATGACGGCGAGGATTCCGATGACGAGGCAGTACAGGACGCTGACGGCCGCAGCTGCCTGGCTTTGGCCGTTGTCAAAGTTGTCGAACACGAGGATGGACAGGATCCGGGTGTTGGAGGTGAAGAGGAAGATGGAGGCGCTGAGCTCACGCATGGAGAGCATCAGGAACAGCAGGAAGGAGGACATGATGCCCACGCGCATCAGGGGCAGGGTGACGTCCAGGACGGACCTTGTCCTTCCGGCACCCAGCATGACGGCACTGTCTTCGAGGTCCTGGTCCATCTGGAGCATGGATGCGGATACACCGCGGTAGCCCTGCGGCATGAACACTGCAACACAGGCCACTGCGAGTATCGCCAGGGTCCCGTAGATGGGCAGCGGCAGCAGCAGCCAGGTCCAGAGCAGCCCGATGCCCATGACGATGGCAGGGACGGCAAGAGGGGTCATCGCGACCAGTTCGATCAGGCGGCCCACCTTGGACTTGGTGCGGTAGCGAATGTAGGAGGCGATGAAGCTGAGGGTGGTGCCGGCGAAGGCTGCGATCAGGGCAACCAGCACGCTGTTCTTGAGCGCGAGCTGGAAATCGTTGGATCCGAGGACTTCGATCAGCTTGGCGAAGCTGAGGGAATTCGCCTCGAGCAGCTGCGACATGGAGGACACGAACGGGGTGGCCTGCATCGAAGCGGCGAGCAGGGCGAGCATGGGCAGGACCACCGAGACTGCGAAGTAGGCCACCGCGATGATGGTGAAGGGCCAGCGCATCCTGCGCAGCGGTACCTGGCGGGGACGGTTGCCCTTGCCGGTCATGGTGGTGAATTTGCGCTTGTTGATGATGCGCTGCTGGATGAGGGTCACGGCCATCAGCGCAACGGTCAGGATGACGGCGACGCTGGCGGCCTGGTTGCTCTTGGCCGGTGTCGCGCTCATGAGGCGGTAGATGTAGGTGGGCAGCGTGTCCACCCCGGCGGGGTTGCCGATGACCTGGGCCACGGGGAAGTTTTCCATCGTCAGTGCGAAGACCAGGACGGCGGAGCCCAGGATGGCCGGCAGGGCCAGGGGCAGGGTGACGGTCCGCAGCATGGTGCGCAGCGGGGCGCCGTGGACCGTTGCAGCCTCTTCGAGGTCGGCGTTCATCATCGACAGCGAGCTGTGCAGCAGCAGGAAGGCGTACGGGGCGTAGAAGATGCCCAGGACGAAGACCAGGCCCGGAAGGCTGTAGATGTTGATGGCGGCATCAATGCCCAGGTCGCGGAGGAAGATGTTGATGTAGCCGGCGCTGGGCGAGCACAGCAGGGACCAGGCCAGGGCGCCCACCAGTGCGGGGATGAACATCGGTGCCATGCCGATGAAGAAGATGAACTTCCGCCAGGGCGCGTCGGAGCGTGCGCAGACGAAGGCAAGGAACGCCCCGATGAGCAGGGCGATGACGGCCGAGCCCGCTCCCACCATGAGGGAGTTGACCAACGCCCCGAGCGCTTCCGGGGTGGCCAGCAGAGCCAGGTTGGACAAGGTGAGCCCGCCCAGGGAAATGCTGCCCGGCCGGGGAACGCTGTCCGAGAAGGCTGCCAGCAGGACCAGGGCGAGCGGGAGGACGATGAGGATGCCGAGGACGGCCAGGACGATCAGGCCCGGCGTGTTCTTTCGGAGGCCCGCGATGGTCCGGGCGGAGCGGTAGTCCCGGGGCGCGGGCTTTGGTGCGGGGCGGGCCTCGGCCCGGCTGGTCGCTACGGTCTTGAGGCTCATGCGAGGACCTCGGCGGGAAGGATCTGGACTTCGCGGGGGTTGACGGTCACCCAGACCCGGTCACCCACCTTGTGCTGCTCTCCGCGCCTCAGGCCGCCCAGGGCGTCCAGCTCGGGCCCGGATTCCAGCTGGATCGCGTAGCGGATGTCGTTCCCCTGGAATCCCGCGACCCGTACTGTTCCCGGCCAGGAGTTGGGGTGTTCCGTGGGCGCGGCCGTGATCTGCAGGTCCTCGGCCCGGATGCAGACCTTGGGGGAGGTGCCGGCATCCCTGGTTTCCTGTGCGGCCTGGACCGTGAGCCCGCTGTTGGCGATGCGGGCGGTGGTGGACCCGGATGCGGTGCCTTCCGTGGTGCAGTCCATGATGTTGGAAACGCCCAGGAAGTGCGCGATCGAGGCACTCGCGGGCGCTTCGTACATGTGCTGGGGCGCACCCATCTGCACAATGCGGCCGCCCTGGAGCAGCGCGATGCGGTCTGCCAGCGCGAAGGCTTCGTGCTGGTCGTGGGTGACGTACACGCAGGTGAGTCCGAGCTGGAGCTGGATTTCCCGCAGCTCCACCCGGAGCCGGTCCCGCAGGCGGGCGTCAAGGTTGGAAAGGGGTTCGTCGAGCATCAGCACGCTGGGCCGCATTACCAGGCTGCGCGCCAGGGCGACGCGTTGCATCTGGCCGCCGCTGAGCAGGCTGGCGCCGCGGTCCGCGTAGGGCTCCAGGCCCACCAGCGTGAGGGCCTCCATGACGCGCTCATCGATCTCGCTCTTGGGAAGCTTCTTCTGCTTGAGGGAGTAGGCCACGTTCTGGGCCACGGTCATGTGGGGCCACACGGCGTAGGACTGGAAGACCATGCCCACGTTGCGCTTGTTAGGGGGCAGGTTGATGCCCTTTTCGGAGTCGAAGACCACAACGTCGTCGATGATGATCCGCCCTGAGGTGGGTTCCTCCAGGCCGGCGATGCAGCGCATGGTGCTGGTTTTGCCGCATCCCGATTGGCCCAGGAGGACGAGGGCTTCACCGTCCTCGATGTCGAGGTTGAGGTTTTCAATGGCAGTGAAGCTTCCGTACTTCAGCTGCAGGTTTTGAATGCTGATCTTCATGGCTGATTCCTTGGGCTGGGTTTTTCCGTTAGGGGTTTCTTCAGTCACTTGGCACCAGGATGGTGCTTTCGCTGATGACGCGGGCCGAACGTTGGAAGGAGACCTCAGCGGGATCGGCTGCATCCAACGTCAGTGCGGTCTTGCCTTTCAGTAAGTGGATAAAGAGTCCGTCCTCCGCCGCCGGAACCATGCTGCGCTGCACCACGCTGCCTGCAGTCCCGGAAGCGGCGGCAACGGCGACGGCGCTGGTGAGTCCGATGGCGGGGTGCAGCGCGCTCATCGAGATCATCCGGGCCGAGACCCCGGTTGTTCCTTCGGGCGGAGGCCCCACAATGCCCACCTTGGGAATGGAGCTGAGATCCTGCGGAAGGTTCATCTTGCGGGCCGCCGCGGCGCGCAGTTGCGGAGCAATCCGGACCAGCGCCTCCAATGCTTCTTCGCTGCCGGTCGCCTCCAGTCCCAGGGCCGCTGCGTCGAAGAGCGCAGCCGGCGCACCGGCGTCGATCAATGTCGCCTGGTAGTGCCGGCCGTCAACGTCGATGTCATCAACGGCGTTGCCGGTGGGGAACTGTGCACCATAGCTGGACCACGAGGATTTCTGGAAGACGACGTCGATGGGGACGCCGGGGTAGTGCTGGCCATCGAGGCGCCGGCCGCCGTACGCCGGAACCTGGGACCCCGGCGTCGGGATCTCGCAAATGAGGCGCAGCCCGGTCACCGTGTTCAGGATGGGGACCCGGGTGACGTCGCCGGTGGGGGTGACAAGCCCGGCATGGAGAGCGTAAAGGCCAAGGGCGGTGGCGCAGTTTCCGCAGTTGCTGGCCCATTCGACCGCCGGCTTATCAATGGCAACCTGGGCGAACCGGTAGTGCACCGTTCCGTCCGGGCCGGTACCGGCCACGGTGATCGCCTTGCTGGTTGTTGAGGAGGCGCCGCCCACTCCGTCGATTTGGCGAAGGTCCGGTGAGCCGAAGGTGCGGATCAGGAGCCGTTCAGTTTCCCGGGGGTCGGCGGGAAGGTCCTCGTCACGGAAGATCCAGCACTTGCTGGTCCCCCCGCGGACCAGGGTTGCCGGGACTGCGGTGACTGGGAGGCTGCCTGCCTGCGGCTCTTCCCTGAATAGAAGCGTCATTGGTTCTCCTGAAAGCACCGAGGAGCCGTATGCAACCGGTGGATAAATGTTCAGAGCCGCACAGCCTGGGAATCCGTAGATCATGCACTGTATGGTGTTGGTCACAAACGGTATACCGTTTAAAGTGTTTAAGCAACAGTAGAAAAAGAATGAATACAGATGGGTACTATTGGGAGCAGCCCCTATTTGCGACCCGAGTGTCGACTGAATTCAGTGTTCACAGCCGGTGGAAACGGTATGCAGTGCGTTAGAATTGCGGCTAAAGGTATGGCGCCGGTGCGTCCTGCCGCTTGTTCCATGAAGACCGGAGGCCGCACGTGGCGTCGCAACCCGAGACAAGCCCCTACCTGATGATCAGGGGCGCCATCATCTCGCAGGAGCTGCCTCCCCGTGCCCAGCTCGTCGAGAGTGCCCTGGCCAAGAAGTACAATGTCTCCCGGACTCCAATCCGCGAAGCGTTGCGGCGCCTCGAAACGGAGGGGCTCGTGGAGCGCTACGGTTCGCGCATGCAGGTGCGGGAGTATCGGCCGGAGGAGATGCTGGACCTCTATGAGGTGCGCACCTTCCTGGAGGAAGCGGCCGCCAAGACCGCGGCTCTCCGGCATACGGACATGGACCTGATGCTGATTGACCGTGCGCACCAGGCGATGGTCACCCTCGATTTCGATGCTGCAACGCCGGCTGAGCTGGCCGCCGCCAACCGCACCTTCCACGAGCGCATCTGGGCTGCCAGCCACAGCGCGGCGCTTCTTGACCTGCTCGACCGGATCCTGGTGCATTTCATCCGCTACCCGGGTACCACGCTTTCCACCCGGGGGCGCTGGGACAGGGTGCTGAAGGAGCATGAGGAGTTGCTGGTTGCCATCCGCGGGCGGAATGCCGAGGAGGCCGGCCGGATCGCCAGCGCCCACATGGACGAGGCGAAGAACATCCGGATCCAGATGTATATCGACGCGCAGGAAATCAGCCACCCGCGCTCCATGTAACCCGCGCTGGCGGGCTCCCGGCAGGCCCTTGCCTTCTCCAAAAACACTCCAACACGCTCTATTGCATGCAACGGCATACCTATGTATACAATCGTGTACAGCGATGGAGCTGAGGAGAAATGATGATGATCGAAAGCGACGTCCTGGTTGTCGGAGGCGGCAACGCTGGATTTGCCGCTGCACTTGCGGCCGCTGAGCGCGGACGCAAGGTTGTCCTGCTGGAAAAGGCGCAGGAGGCCCGTTCGGGCGGCAACAGCTTCTACACCGCCGGCGCCACCCGCATTTCCCATAACGGGCTCCAGGAGCTCATCGAATTCGTAGAACCTGATGAGAGGCACGCCGCCAGCGAAGTTCCCGCCTACACCGCTGCCGAATACCTTGCCGATCTGTCCAAGGTCTCTGAAGGCCGGAACGACCCCGAACTTTCGGCGGTCCTGGTCAGCGAAAGCAACCCGACCCTGCGCTGGCTTCAGGGCATGGGACTCAAGTACCGGCTGATGTATGAGCGCCAGGCATACCGGACCCGGGACGGCGGCTACCTGTTCTGGGGCGGGCTGCACGTGGGCAACGTGGGCGGCGGCAAGGGACTCATGGCCGATCACCGGGCAGCCGCTGAACGCATGGGCGTGGAGGTCATCTATGACTGCGCCGCGACTGGGCTCATCCTGGAGGACGGCCGCGTGCGCGGAGTCCGTTACCGCACGTCAACCGGAGAAGGTGAGCTCCGCGCGGAGTCGGTCATCCTGGCCTCGGGCGGCTTTGAGGCTTCACCTGACCTGCGGCGCCAACACCTGGGCGAGGGCTGGCAGAACGCAAAAGTACGCGGCACGCCCGGCAACACGGGCGAGATGATCCTCGCCGCACTGGACGCCGGTGCGGCCAAAGGCGGGGACTGGTCCACCTGCCACAGCGTCGCCTGGGACGCCTGGCACCCGGAGAACGAGGGCAACCTTGAACTCACCAACCAGCTCACCCGCGGCGGCTACCCGCTGGGCATTGTGGTGAACAGCGAGGGCAAGCGGTTTGTGGACGAGGGTGCCGACTACCGCAACTACACGTACGCGAAGTACGGCCGGGACATTCTTGCCCAGCCGGGATCGGCCGCCTTCCAGATCTTTGACGCCTCCGGCCGCCCCATGCTGCGGACTGAGGAGTACGACATGCCGGGGGTTTCGGTGGTCTCCGCGCCCACTCTGGCCGAGCTGGCGCAGAAAGCGGGCATCAATCCCGAGGGCCTCGAGGACACCGTGCAGAGCTTCAACAACTCGATCACGGAGGACGCGCCGTTTGACCCAAACGTCAAGGACGGCCGCCGCGCCGACACCCAGCCGCCCAAGAGCAACTGGGCCCGCAGTATCGCCACCGGCCCGTTCTACGCGTTCCCCGTCACCTGCGGCATCACGTTCACCTTCGGCGGCCTGAAGACGGATACGTGGGGCCGTGTGCTCACCGAAGACGCGGAGCCGCTCGAAGGGCTCTACGCCTGCGGGGAAGCGCTGGGCGGACTGTTCAGCGGAAACTACCCCGGCGGCTCCGGGCTTGCGGCAGGCGCCGTCTTCGGACGCCGGGCCGGTTCCATCGCCTAGACGACACAGCACTCCCGGCCAGCAACGGAAAAGAGGAAAAAGTGGCCAGTCCCATCCATCAGCGGCTCCGCGAGGACGTTCTCGCGAGCGTTTTCGCTCCTGACGAGCCGCTCACGGAGGCAAAGCTCACCGAGCGGTACGGCGCATCCCGGACACCGGTGCGGGAGGCCCTGCAGCGGCTCGAGCAGGACGGGCTGGTCGAGAGGCGCGGCAAGGCGGTGGTGGTCCGCACGCATTCGGCCGAGGAGATCATCGACATCTACGAGTCG
Source organism: Pseudarthrobacter phenanthrenivorans (assembly GCF_036455295.1). GTDB lineage: Bacteria > Actinomycetota > Actinomycetes > Actinomycetales > Micrococcaceae > Arthrobacter > Arthrobacter phenanthrenivorans_C. Next base: position 23,507 of record NZ_JAYXNX010000015.1, read on the forward strand.
AGGATCATCCTGGAGCAGGCCGCCGCCGCCAAGGCTGCCACTAAGGCGACCGCCCTGGACCGCCAGCTGCTCACGGGACTGCTGACGCAGATGCAGCAGCTGGACCCCAGTGACGGCCGGGTGCTTGCCGAGACCAACCGCGCCTTCCACGCGCAGCTGTGGCACGCCACGCACAGCCCGTCGCTGATCGGACTGCTGGAACGCCTGGACCAGCAGGTCCGCCGGTACACCCTCACCACCCTGACCTACCCGGGACGGTGGCCGGAGGTGCTGGCGGACTACGCCGAACTGCTGGCCGCCATCGGGGACGGGGACTCCGCCCGTGCAGGCGAGGTCGCCGCACGCCACATGTCCGACGCCTTGGATATCAGGCTGAAGATGTACGCCGAGGATCCCTGGACGCTTTAGGCCGCTTCGACGGCCCGGAAGCGTTCCTTCACAAGCCCGCCGGCTGCTGTTCCTGCATACTCCATCGCAACAGGAAACCCGAAAGTCGGGCGCAGGGCATCAGCCGGTGCAAAGAGGCGGGGCAGGCTCCAATGGGCCTGGCCCCGCCTCGCTTTTCCCGGCGCTCGGTGCGCCGGGCCGGCTTTGTTCGAACGTCCGACGGCGGCGCGTCAGGAACAGGCGGAGCGCACAACGCCCAAGTCAGGGCGGTTTGCTCGGTCTAGGTCAAGCACTGCGGTCTACTCCAGCATCAGGCCTCCTGACCGGGGGGAGAGCGCGTGATCCAGCACGATACAGGCTGCGCCTACTGCCGTGATGTCCTCTCCGAGGGCCGATCCCAGAAGCTCGACTTCGTGGATCATCCCCATTGCCAGGCGGTTGGCCAGGGCGGCGTGAAGTACCTCCAGGTAACGATCCCCAATGGGCGGCCAGGAGGGTCCGCCGAAGACAATGCCGTCGACGTCGAGCAGGTTGGCGATATCTTCTACGGCACGGGCGAGCCGGCCGGCCGCCTCATGGAGGAGCGCGGCCGCCTTTTCGTCGCCGGCATCGGCCAGGGACGTGAGTTTGTGGAAGTGGTCAGTGACCTGGCGCAAATCAGCAGTGTCGAGGGGCCCTTGAATGATTCCCCGGTTGACACTGTCATTGACCAATTGGACCGGCATGACGGATACGCCCAGGCAGCCTGTGCGTCCGCAGCCGCATAACCGGCCGCCGTCACCCGTGGAAAAATGCCCGATCTCACCTACGTTGTTCGACGATCCGCGCACGACTTCGCCATTCATGACCACTGCCGCGCCGACGCCGCTGCCCAGGTAAACAAACGCGAAATTCTCGTCTGACCTGTTGTCCCGTACCCAAAGTTCCGCCTGTGCTGCCGCGGCTGAATCCTTGTCCAGGAATACGGGGTACCCCGTGGCTTTTCCCAGGGATTCCCGCAGTTCCACCCGTTTCCAGCCGGTAAGCATCGGCGGACCAACAACCGCACCCTGGTCGAATTCGATAGGTCCCGGTGCTGCGATTCCTACTCCCAGGACGCGCTCCCTGGGGGTATCAGTCCCGCTGATCAACTCTTCAATGGCGGCGGCAATTTTGTCCACCGTCTCCTCTGGTCCGGCAACTGCCTCGACGGGGAGGTGTTTGCGGTGCACTACGGTACCTGCCAGGTCCAGCAGCACGAAGGTGAGCATGGAGGGATCAAGGTGGGCGCCGACGGCGTATCTGCTCTTGGGGTCGATGGTGAGGGTGGTTCGCGGCTTCCCCTGCGGCACGTGGACTTTTCCACTTTCGACGATGAGTCCCAGGTCCAGCAGCCGCCGGGCAATGTTTGACACGGTCTGTGTCGAGAGGCCCGTGGCGCCGATGAGTTCAACCCGGCTCATTCCGGCTTCCGAACGGCGGATCAGGTCCAGGACAACGGCCTGGTTGAAGGCGCTCACTCGCTCCAGATTCGATCCGCGCGGCATCCAAAACCCCTAACTCAATTTATTTGACTAAGCTCAATCCTAGACTATAGTGGCCTGTGTCACAGGCTGTCAGATAGTTCGGACGCTCCAATAAGTAGCTTCGCAGAGGCGGAGCTCTGTCTCCCAAAGGGAACCCCTGATATGACTCGGAAGAGATTTTTCGCGGCTGCAGCAGGTCTGCTCGCGGGCACCGTTGCCCTGAGCGCGTGCGGCAGCTCATCTGCACCATCCCAGGCAACTGACCAGAATGCGGACGCCAAGGAGGTGACGCTGACCATCACGGCCAACGCCGTCTCCGGCGGAAAGAACGCTGCCGGCGCTGACTGGATCACCAACTACGTCATCCCCAAATTCGTGGAGGCGGAAAAGGCGAAAGGCGTCACGGCCAAGGTTAATTTCCAGCCCAACGGCGTGGATGACCAGGCGTACAAGACCAAAGTCTCCCTTGACCTTTCCACCGGCCAAGGCGCGGACATCACCTCGATCGACGGCATCTGGCTGGGCGAGTTCGCAGACGCGGGATACATCAGCCCTCTCGAGGACATTGTCGGCAAGGACAAGGTCCAGGCCTGGGACGGCTGGAAGCAGATCAAGCCGGCGGTTCAACAGCTCACCACCTATGAGGGCAAGCAATACGGCGTTCCGGACGGAACGGATGGCCGTGTCATCTACTTCAACAAGAAGCTGTTCAGCCAGGCCGGCCTGCCGGCCGACTGGCAACCCAAGAGCTGGGACGACATCCTGGATGCCGCACGCAAGCTCAAGAAACTTCCTGACGTAACCCCGCTGCAGATCAATGCGGGCAAGGCAATGGGAGAGGCCGCGACGATGCAGGGATTCCTGCCGTTGCTCCAGGGCACCGGCCAGCCGATCAACAAGGACGGCAAGTGGCAGGGCAACAGCCAGGGCGTCCAGGACGTACTGGGCTTCTACTCGACCGTGTACGGTTCCGAAAAGCTTGGCGACCCGCTGCTTCAGCAGGATGCCAAGGGCCGGGACAAGTCCTTCCAGGAATTCTCGCAGAACAAGCTGGGCATCCTGATCGAGAGTGACTACCTGTGGCGTTCGGTAATCAACCCTTCGAAGGGTGTTTCTCCCATGGCCGACCGGGACAGCTCCGTCGGATGGGCGAAGATCCCGGCCCAGGCGGCCGGCAAGGGACCGAACGGCGCAGACTTTGTGAGCATGTCCGGCGGTTCCGGCGAGGTCATCAACCCCAAAACGAAGTACCCCCAGCAGGCCTGGGAACTGCTTCAGTTCATGTCCTCGGCAGACGCGATCAAGGCACGCATCGGATCGACTCCGCAGATCTCGGCCCGCGACGACGTCAACGGAGAAATCCTCAAGGCTGACCCGCTGCTGAACTACATCTCCACGGAGGTCCTGCCGGTGACGGCGTACCGTCCCGGCCTTGCGGACTACACGCAGGTCTCGGCAGCCCTGCAGGACGCGACCGGCCAGGTGGCCGCGGGCAAGTCGCCCCAGGACGCCGGCAGTTCGTATCAAAAGGCGTTGGAGGGAATCGTCGGTGGTAACGACAAAACCTTCAAGTAAGCCACCAGTGGAGGCCCCGGTGCCCGCTCCTGCAGCGGGCACCGGGCCCTCCCGGGCAGTAGTGGACGATGGTGACGTAGCCGGCCTTGGCAAGGCGAGGGCCATGGCATTCCTTGCCCCGGCCCTTCTGCTGATCTCCCTGTTCCTCGTCTTCCCGGCGCTGTGGACGCTCTACCTTGGGCTGACGAATTACCGCCTGAGCGGTTCTGCGGCCAAGAACCCGCAGTTCGTCGGCGTGGACAACTACATCAATGCGCTCTCCGACGACAGGTTCTTCAACTCGCTCGGGTTGACCCTCATCTTCGTGTTCGGGTCCGCCGTCATCGGACAGTCCGCGCTGGGTTTCGCCATCGCCTGGACCATGACCAGGGTCAGGAAATCGGTGCGGGCCGTCGTCGAATTCTTCGTGCTGCTCGCCTGGATCATTCCCAGCTCCGTAACCACCTTCCTTTGGTACGCGATGCTGGACCGAAGCAACGGAACGCTGAACGCGATGCTCTCCACGGGCAACACCGCGTGGCTGCTGGACTACCCGCTGCAGAGCATCATCGTCTTCAACACGTGGGTGGGCACGGCCTTTTCGATGCTCCTGTTCAGCTCCGCGCTCGCCTCGGTGCCGCCGTCACAGCTTGAGAGCGCACGCATGGTCGGTGCCGGCGCGTGGGCACAGTTCCGCGACGTCGTCTTCCCCCACATCCGCGGCCACGTCCTGACCAACACGCTGCTCATCACGCTCTGGACGTTCAACACGTTCACCCCCTACCTGCTGACGGCCGGCGGCCCCGATGACCGCTCCAACATCCTGCCGATCTTCATCTACCGGTTGGCCCTGAACGACGGAGCGCTGGGGCAAGGCTCGGCGATCTCGCTGATCATGATCATCATCAACCTGGTCATTGCCACCGTCTACCTCCGACTGCTCAAGGAGAGAAAGTCATGACCGCCGTGCAGGGTTCCACCAGCACCGCCGGGCCGGAGAGCCGGCAGATGCTCCGGCACTTCCTTGGACTGATGGGCAAAAGTGTTTTCACCGCCCTGGTCCTGGCATTCTTTGTCATCCCCGTGCTGTGGCTGGTGTTCGCACCCTTTGACGCCCACCCCGGCCTCAACGTGAAGCTGCCCGAGTTCACCTTCAACAACTTCAAGGTCCTGCTCGACAATCCCACGGCCATCGCCTCCCTGGGCAATTCCCTGATCCTGGCCTTGGGGTCGATGGTGGTGGTGCTGGTCCTCGGCTCGCTGGCCTCGTATTCACTGTCAAGGGTGAAGATCCCCGGACGGGACCTGCTCCTCTATACGCTGCTGCTGCTCTCCTCGATCATTACCGGCACGGCAGCCATGGTGCCCACCTTCCTGCTGATGGTGAAGCTGGGGCTCATCGACTCCCAGTTCGGCGTGATTCTCGTCCTCAGCGGCGGAATCCTCCCCACGGTGATCTTCATCCTCAAAGACTTCATGGACTCCACCCCCAAGTCCTACGAGGAGTCGGCCCGCCTTTACGGTGCCAAGCCCCTGCGGATCCTGTGGGACGTTGTCATCCCGTTGGCCCGGCCCGGGCTCGCCACCATCGCCGTGTGGGCTGTTGTCCAGGTCTGGGGCAACTTCCTCGTTCCGTACATCCTGCTGAGGTCCCCGTCCAAGTCGCCCGCGGCGGTGGTGATGTACACCTTCTACACCGAAGGCGGCCAACCCAACCTCGCCCTGATTTCCGCTTTCTCACTGCTCTTCTCAATCCCTGTCGTCGCCATGTATTTCTTCGTTAACAGGCGCTACGGGTTCCGCTTCCATGGAGGTATCAAAAGCTAATGGCCAGCATTACGACCCGTTCCCTGATCAAGGAGTATCCCGGCGGGGTCCGCGGCGTGGACGAGATGGACGTAACGATCCACGACGGCGAGTTCTTCGCCCTGCTGGGCCCCTCCGGCTGCGGCAAGACCACCTTGCTGCGCACCATCGCCGGCCTGGAGAAGTCCACGTCGGGCAGCATCAAAATCGGCGACCGGGAAGTCACCAATATGGAACCGGGCCAGCGCCGCGTAGCCATGGTTTTCCAGGACTACGCATTGTTCCCGCACATGTCCATTTCGGACAATATCGCCTACCCGCTGAAGATCCAGAAGGTCGCCAAGGCCGAGCGCCATTCCCGGGCTGAAGAAGTGGGGGACAAGCTGTCCCTGCAGGGGTTGCTCGAGCGCCGCCCGGGGCAGCTGTCCGGCGGACAGCAGCAGCGCGTCGCCTTGGCCAGGGCGGTGACGAGCCGGCCGGACGTCTTCCTGTTCGACGAACCCCTGTCCAACCTGGACGCCCGGCTCCGGCTCGAAGCGCGCACCTTCCTGAAAAAGCTCCAGCTGGATCTGGGCGTGACCACCGTCTTCGTCACTCACGACCAGGCCGAAGCCCTTGCCCTCGCCGACAGGATCGCGATCATGCGGTCAGGCAAGATGCAGCAGCTCGGAACACCGCGGGAGGTGTTCCAGCGCCCGGCCAACACATTTGTTGCGTCCTTCGTTGGATCCACCTCCATGAACCTGCTCAAGGGCACTGTCGCTGACGGCGGCGTGATGCTCGGACACCAGAAGGTGGCCCTGCCGGCGGATGCCGTGGGAAGGGTGGGCGATGGCCAGGAAATCACCTGGGGTGCGCGGCCTGAATACCTGGACATCTCCCTGGAGCCAGTGCACGGCGGCCTCGAAGGAACGGTCACCGTATCTGAGAACCTGGGCGCTTCCGCCCTGATTACGGTGGAACTGACGGGCAGCGGGGAGCCGGTCCAGGTTGTGGTCAGTGAGGACCACGAGCCGGGAATCGGCACACGCGTATGGGTCACGTTTGAGCCCCGGCGGACGCTGCTGTTCGATGCTGAAGGTCTGCGGATCGGAGACTGACGGTGCGCATCAGCCGGACGCTGACCCCGGAAGACCGGGCAGGGAACCTCTACTTCGACGTTCCCTTCGAGCTGGGACGCTGCGAATCTTTGGAGGTGCTCCTGGACTATGACAGGTCCCGGGCCGTCATTGATCTGGGCTGTATGGGTCCTGGCGGTTGGCGGGGCTGGTCCGGCGGAGCCAAAAAGCGCTTTGTGATCAGCAGGACCGCGGCGTCCACGGGATACTGCGCAGGTGAACTTGAAGCCGGCGTGTGGAAGGTGGTGCTGGGCCTTCACCAGATCCCGGCCGAGGGTGTCACGGTCGAGTTGACCATTAATACTCCGGCAACAGGGGGAGTGGAAGCCGAGCCTTCCGCCCCCGCGCCCGTCAGCACTGTCCCGGCCAGCCGCCGTCGAAATCTTCCCGCCGCGGCAGGGATGCGGTGGCTTGCCGGGGATTGCCATTCACACAGCCTCCACTCCGACGGCAGCCTCTCCCTCCGTCAATTGGCGGGAGAGGCCGCACGGAACGGGCTGGACTTCCTGGCCGTAACGGACCACAACACGGTCAGCCACTACCCGCACCTCCAGGGCGTGGGCCACGAGTATGGCATCGCACTTCTGCCCGGACAGGAAGTGACCACCGTCCGCGGCCACGCAAACGCCTACGGCCGCATTAATTGGGTCGATTTCCGGTGCCACCCTGACGCCTGGCTTGACCAGGTTGAAGGAGAAGGCGGATTCCTGTCCATCAACCACCCGGTAGCAGCTGATTGTTCCTGGCAGTGGCAACTGTCCCGGAAGCCGTCCCACGCCGAAATCATGCATGAAACCTGGCTGCCGAACCGGCGCGATACCAGCATCTGGGCCTGGCTAAGCGCCTGGGGCGAGCCTGTCATTCCCCTCGGCGGCGGGGACTTCCACCGCGTGGAGGACGGGCATCCCACAGGGCTGCCCACCACATGGGTGCAGTCCGCGGAACCTACGGAAGAAGGACTCCTGGCTGCGCTCAAGACAGGCCCGACGGCCCTCAGCATGGGGATCGACGCGCCGCTGCTGCTCCGCGTCGACGGCGAACTGCTTGCCCTCGACGCGGAAGGGACCATCCTGGTGGACTTTGAAGGCCGCCGGCAACTCATCCGCGACTCCTATGCAGCCATAAACACCCAGGGCGCCGGACCGTACCGGCTCGAAACATCGGACCGCCGGATCCTCGCCCTCACCACGTAGGAAGTACCACGAAGCACCCGGCGCGTGTGGCGCGGGACGTCCCCAGTGCACTGCCAAAACAGATATGCCCCGCTTCCGGTGAAGCGGGGCATATCTTATTTCGTGATTACTTGCGGGGAGCCAGGCGCAGAGTCCGTATCTCCCACGGATCAAGCTCGAACTTGTACTCACCGTCGGCCTGTTCCGACGCCAGCGTCCGGCCCGTCAGGTCAACCGTGGACACGCCGCTGAAGGGGCCGGTAACGACACCCCGGGTGGTCTGCCCGGCCAGCAGCACAACGCGGATTTCGACGTCGTCGCCCACCTGGCGCATGCTGCTCAGCCGGATGCCCTCACCCCTGAGCCGCAGTCCTTCGGCAGGTTCCGGCACCAAGGCGCCCGGGGTGCCCCGGCCGCGTACGGCCAGGCCTGGAGCGTTGAAGTGGTCCGAGAACCGGACCGCGTCGGCGTTGCGGTAACCCTGGGCGGAGGCCATGACCGCGAATTCGACGTCCACCTGGGTTCCTGCTTCCTCGGCGCCCGGGATGGGGATCTCTGAGGCAGCCGGTTCGTCCCGCAGCGGGTGCACGTTGACGCTGATCGAGCCCACGGCGCGCAGCAGCGTGAGCGCCAGTTCCTTTCCGTCCACCACCTCATACTCGGTGGCATCGTGCAGGAGCACGGTGGCAGGTCCGGCGGACACGAAGGTGTAGGCGGGAAACGTCGGAAGCGGAAATTCGCCGCCTCCCCCTTCGGCGGTGAGTGCGCGGGTGGTGATGCAAAACTGCCCCTCCGATGCAGAGGATTCCACGGCGCTCGGAAGCGGGATGTGCAGCCGCAGCCGGTGGTCGGCAGCGTCATTCGTGAACTGGACACGAAGACGGATGAACGGTTCACCACGGCGCAGCTCCACGAACGTGTGGACCGGAACATCGACGGTTTCGTTGTCCCTGCTCCCCATGCCGCGGTCAAGGGAACGCGGCCAGGAATAGTGCCTGGTCACCCTGACTACTGCGCGTACGGGTCCGCGTTCGACAACCTCCACGGCCACCCGGCAAGGCTCAGTGACCATGCTGTCCAAGGCGGGAGGGCCGTAGTTGTAGCTGTCACCGCAGTCGCCGCCGTCGACAAGCCTGCCGACACCGTGCAGGACGGTGCCGTCCACCCCTGTCAGGGTGATTTCCCCATCCTCGCCGATGGCCGCTGAAATGAGTCCGTTGCTCAAGGTGCCGTCGTCGCACGTGATGTGCTCCGGTTCGGGGCGTTCTGCCTGGAAGACCTTGAAGGGGGTAACACCCATGGCTGCGACCGGGACATCGACCAATACCCTGCGCCTGGGTTCGGCGACGATCCGAACCTTCCAGTCGCCCGGGTGCGCCTCGACGGCTGCCGCCAATTCGGCCTTGAACGTGACGATGTCGAACACCGGCGTTGACGGCACTTCCGCCACATCGAACTCAAGGGAATAGGGGGCCACCCGGTACTGCTCAATGAGCTGGCCGAACAGTTCGCGGCCGTGGATCCGATTCATCATGCGCTCCACCAGGACGGAGGCGTCCATGGTTTCATCACCGAGCATGGTGGGGGCGTGCCCGGTTTCCTGCACCGGCAGCATTGTGCCGTTACCGGTCATGGCGGCCACGGGCAGTCCCTCGGCAGGGGCCGGCACGTCGAGCTCGACCACGACGTTGCGGTCCGCGGGCAACGTGTTGAGCGCGACGAACGCGTCGCTGGGAATGCTTCCGGCCACTGAGAGGGCCACTTCGTCGCGTGCGGCGCGGGCAATCTGGGCTGCTTCGTGAAGCCGGGCCTCCACCTGATCCACGGTTTCGTCGGTGCCGGAGCCGACCACGGAGTCATGCGCGGTGGACTCGATGATCCGCCGCCAGGACATGCTGATAAATGGTTCAAAGTCGACGCCCAGATGGGCCGCTGCCAGCCGTTCGGCGTCCAGGGCCATGCGTTCAGCCGCGGCCATGGCGATCTTGAGGTTGCGGCGGATCGAGAAGACGCCCGGAAGGATGTTGCCCCGGGCGTGGGAGCGAAGTTCCCCGCGGACTGCCTCGAGTCGTTCGTCTTTGGGGTCGAAGGCCGCTACGTACTCTTCCAAGGTGCCGACCCTTATCGGGAAGGCGGGAGAATCGTACGTGTCCACGTGGTGCATGAGTGCCTGGTCGGGCGGCATGTGGTCGGTGCCGACCATCCCCAGGATGGGGTCCCCGCGGTATCGATCGGCGGTTTGTTGCCTGTACTCGCCCAACGCGTGCGGGATATGTTCCGGGATAGCCAGGAGGTCCAGGGCGCTGCCGTACCCGTCGAAGAGGTATTCCACCCGCACGGATGAACCGTCCGGCGCTTCCCACCGGAACGAATGCCCGGAAACTTTGGAGGGCACTCCGCGCCAGAGGCAGGCGTGCGCGATGCCGGCCCGGCTCAGGATTTGCGGCATTTGGGCGACGTGGCCAAACATGTCGGGAAGATAGCCCACGTTCATGTATCCGCCCAGCCGCTGCGCGCCTGCCATGCCCATTTGAAGGTTGCGGATGATGGTCTCGCCCGAGCACAGGAATTCGTCGAGCAGGATCTGCCACGGACCCAGCGCAAGTTGGCCAGTGGCCACGATGGCACGGACCCTGTCTTCGTTTTCCGGCCGGATTTCCAGGTAGTCCTCGATTGCGGCCGTCTGGCCATCGAGGGTGAACCGGAACCTGGTGTCTTCCTCAGCCATTTTCAGGACGGTGTCGAACATCTGGACCAGCTTGAAGCGAAACACCTGGAAGGGTTCGTACCACTCCCGGTCCCAGTGCGTGTGGGGCACCAGGACGATGCCGGTCTCCTCCGCCGGGGTCATGCCGACGCCGCCTCTCCGCCAATGGAGACCTGCAGGGAATCGGCCAAGGCTGCAGCGATCAGCTGGGCAACCCGTACATCCGCCTCACCTTCCGCGATCCCGGTGGGGGGTTGCTCCCCGCCGTCCACCATGCGGTGGAAGGCGACGAGTTCCTGCTCAAATGCTTCCGTCACGTCTTCGAACAGGGAGTCGGACACCCCGGCGCCGGCCTTCTCAGTTATCTGCAGCTTGGTGGGGGCGTTGAGGAGATAGGGGACGGTGAATTCCAGTTTTCCGCTGCCCCTGGTGTGGTGGACGGTCACGGTTTCGCGGTACACGGGGTAGTCGGCAAGGAAATGCCAGTTGAAGTGGACGCGGACCCCGTCAGCGGCTGTCGCAGTTATTTCGATGGACCCCGGGTCATCCTGTTCTGCCCAGTAATGGACAGCATCAATTGCCTGCAGGGGACCCACCAGGGCCCGGACCACCGCGATGTCGTGAATCAGGCTGCCGAGGACGACGTTGGAGTAGAGCCGCCGCAGCAGGCGGGGGCTGTCTTTGCCCAAGGCTGCATCCAGCTTTTGTTCGTCGGCTTCGATCAGCCCGGAGAGCACGTCTGTGGGGACGTCCCGGGCGCCCGGGTGGAGGTTGGCGAAGGCCAGCTGGGCGGATCCGGCGGGGTGGAGCACCTCCACGTTGACGAACCGCGTGTCTTTCCGGCCGGGCAGCCGCTCCTTCAGGGTGAGGACGGCGGGGTCGTACTCCTTCATGTAGCCGAGCAGGAGCATTGCCCTGCCCTGGCCCTGCTCCGCTTTGCGCAGCAGTTCGATCTCCCCGAGGGAGAACGCCAGTGGCTTCTCGCAGAGCACTGCCACCCCCGCTTCAATGCATTGCAGCGCGGGCTGGCCGTGGGATCCGGAGGTCAACAACACGACGGCGTCCAGCTCCTCACCGTCCAGCATGTCGGCCAGGTTTTGGTATTGGTGTTCGGCGGGGACGCCGTACTGGGCGCCGACCCGGGCAAGCAGGGCGGGGGAGAGGTCTGCCACGGCTGCAAGGTCGAACAGATCCCATCGCCGTGTGATCAGGGGCAGGTGAACAGACTGGGCGACGGCGCCCAGTCCCACAACTCCGATTCGTAGCAAAGTCATTACGGGATCCACTTTCTGAGTACGTTCCGGTTGATGGCATGGTGCTGGTCTGCAAGCTGTGCGGGGTCTTGGGGCCTGGGGATGGAATCCTGCTCTACCACCAGCCAGCCGTCATAGCCGGTCCGGGCGAGGCCGTCCATGAACCCGTTGACGTCCAGGTCGCCTTCACCCAAAGGCACGAACGCCTGACCGGCCCAGACGTCACGCATGTCGCCCTTGTTCCTGACAACCGACTGCAGCACGCCCATGCGGGCATCCTTGATGTGGACGTGGTTGACCCGTTCTTTCCACTGTCCGAGGCTCTCAACCGGATCCCCGCCGCCCAGGATGAGGTGGCCGGTATCCAGCGTGAGGCCGACGTCAGTGCGATCGAGGAACTCCTCGATCTCTATGGGGGTTTCCACATACGTGCAGGCATGGTGGTGGAAGGTGGGTTCATACCCGCGGTCCCGTACCAGGCGTGCGGCGGTGGCAACGTTCCGGGCCAGCGTGGTCCAGCCCTCGGCGTCGAGGGCCACGTCGTCGCCTCCTCCCGGATTCGCCCGACGGCGGTCGGAGCCGCTGTCTGCCAACGTGGGCAACGGCGGGGGCGCCTGCTGCCCCGTCGAGGCTTCGTCAAACACGTCAAGTACTACCGAAAGCGACGGGAGCGCCGCGGTAAAAGCGTCGGCGTCGGTAAAGGGAAGATCGATCCAGCCGCCGGCCAGGGATAACCCGTACTCCTCCAGGCGGCTACGGAGCCTGGGGCCGCGGCCGAGGAAGCCGACAGGGCCCAAATCGATCCCCGTGTACCCGTTTCTTTCCAAAACGGAGCACACTTCGTCCGGCCCGGGCAAACGGCCTCCGGCGCTCGCGCCTAAATCAAAGACGCCAAAACTCACGGGCGCGCCCGCAACTGCAATCAAGGGGATCTCCTCGCAACGCCAAAGGGAAAAGTCATAGGGGCCCTGTGCGCCGGTGGGTCGAACTGCCAGAGGGGCCAGGGCTGGACAGAAGTAATCTAGCCCACACTTGCCACTAAATCAATTTAGTTGAGTAAGAGGATTGTGGACTTTCCGTTGCCTACAAACTTCCGCGTGACTGCTGCAGGCTCCGGGTGCCCACCCTGTCAAAAGCCCGGCGGCCGGGCCCGCCTTTGCAAGCTGGTACCGTCGGCCCGGTAAGACGATGCGCCTGGGTGAAGTTTCTTTTACCCGAAGTGCACGGCGTTCCACTCCAGGAGCCGCGGCTCGGCCAGACCCTCGGTGACGAAGGGATCGCTGGCGACGAACCGTTCGGCTTCCTGCCGGGAAGTAAATATCCCCATCGAGCTGGCAGCCGGGTCAGGGTTCTGGAAGGGGCCGAGGGCCACGAGTCCGCCGCCGTCGGCGTGAAACGCCTCGTAGAAGGCCTTGTGGCGGGGGTAGGTCTCCATGATGCGGGAGCGGTCCACGCCCTCCCGCACGGTGTACAGCACCACACATTCCATGCGGCCGAACGTACCACGGCATCGGCCACCTCGTCCGGGGCCGCGTTGCTGGAAGGGGCGACGACGGCGGCGGGCGGAGTGCCACCGTCGTGCCTTGCTTCGGGGCTGCTTTCCTCCAGGACTGTCAGGCTGTAGCCGACGCCGTGGGCGACTCCTGCCGCTGGGTGACGCGCTGGATGAACTCGACGGTCTCGCGTTCCGTTTCGGCGCGCGTGGTGGGTTCGTTGTGCACCTCGTGCCGGACGCCGGGGAAGACGCGGGTGCGGACGTCCGCGTGGCCCGAATCGGCCAGGCGGTTGGCCACGTGGTAGGCGCCTTCGCCGTAGTTGGTGACGGGGTCCTGGTCGCCGGCGAGGATCAGGACGGGGAGGTCTTCGGGGAGCTGCTTGTACCAGTCGTCGCAGGTGACCTGGTCGTAGAGGTCCACGAAGCCCTGCAGGAAGCGGGCGCTGAGCGGTGCGCCGAAGTTGTTGAAGGGGTCCCTGCCGTGGTTCGAAACCACGTCTGCGTCCAAAGCGACCCAGGCGGTGGGGCCGGCGCCCTCGCCGAAGCGGCCCAGGAAACCGTCGAACAGCTGTGCCACCAGTTCCTGGGGCGCGGGCTCTGCGCCGCGCTCGCTGGAGGCAAGCCGGGCCAGTTCGGGGCGGTCGATCATCTTTTCGATGCCGCGCATCTGGGCGGCGATTCCGCAGAGAATCAGGCCGGAGAGTTGTGCGCGCGGGTCCACGGCCATGCCGCGGGCGATCATGGAGCCCCAGCTGTGGCCGAACACCACGTAGGGAAGCTGGGGGAGCGCCTCCTTGGCCTTGGCCTGGAGGGTGACCTCGTCTGCGACCACGACGCTGGCGGCGTCCTCGCCGGCGTCGCCCCAGGTCCCCTGCTGCATGGCCGTGCGCCCGTGCCCGGAGTGGTCGCCCGCCACCACGATGAACCCCGCGTCCACCAGGGTGGAGATGAGGTGGAGGTAGCGGCGGGAGTGCTCGCCGAGTCCGTGGATCAGCTGCACAATGGCTTTGGGCTGGCCGATGGGTTCGTAGACCCAGGCCTGGATGGTGTCGCGGCCGTTGGCGGACGTGAACTCGATTTCCTGCAGTGACATAGATTCCTCCCGTGCCGGCGCCGTCGCTGGCTCTTGGCGAGCCTAACCCTGAGCAGGTTGATGCCGTCAAGGTTGGGGGCGTTTCGCGGACTATTGATTTGGAGGGTTCCAGCTACAGCCGTGGGGTGGAGATTCTTGGGCGGCCTTGTTCGCCATACTTGTCAGGATTGAATCTAGGAGTGCTTGGCCGCGGGTGCAGTAAGTGCCGCACGGGACTCTATTCTGACGCTATCCACACCCCAATCTGACGTCAGGTTGGGGTGTGCTTGGTCGACGGCTTGAGACTAATTTGCAAGCTACTTCCACATACCACCCGGAGGGCCGCCTGCCCTCGCTCAATCTGAACCAGCCGAATCGGAAAGCCAGCGCAGGGCGCCTACCGCACGTTGGAGCGCTTGGGCCGTCAGTCCTGGCCGCGGTAGGAAAGGCTGTGGACCAGGACTTCCCCGTCAACCGCGTAGACCCCGAACGTCCGTCCCGTGAAGGCCTTGGCCGTTTCGAAGGTCCAGTGCCTGCCATCGAGTTCAGCCAGCAACACTTCGGCACTCCCTGCGGAGCCGGCGGCCCGCGCGAGCAGGCGGATCCTGTCGCCGCCCACGGACCCTTCACTGAAGCCTGACGGCGGCGGCGTGGTCACGACTGCCAGCTCAACGTCGCTGGTCGGCAGTACGGCTTCCCATGTGCGGTCCAAGCCGGCGATGACGGCACGCGCTGTGACCGTCAGCGCGTGCCCGGGGGCAGAGGCCTCCACGGCGAACCAATTGTCTTCGGCGTTCCGCACTGCGATCCCGCCAACTCCGGAGCTAACGTGGAGCACAGCCCGGAATTCCATGCCGAGGTGGCGTTGCCGCTGGGCAAAGAAGGCGGGCCGGGGCGACGCGAGGGTTTCGCCGTCGCCCCTGACTACGAGCCCCTTCGACGTTGGGACCGTGAATGTGGAAGGCAACTGCCGGACACCAATCCAGGCCCTGTCGTCCAATCGTGCGCCATTGGTGAAGTCGTAGTCGACCCGCTCCGGACGTCCACCGGAAAGACGCGGTAAGCGCGGGTGCGGCCAGTCGTTGATCCATTCCACCCCGGTCAGGAAGGTTTCGCGGCCTAGGGGTGAAAACGCCTGGGTGAGGCCTACTGGACGCACGCCCAGCAGGACCATGGCCGTGCCGCCGTTGGGAAGCTCGACCAGGTCCGCGTGCCCGGTGTTCTGGATGTGCGAGCCGGTGCCTGCTGCGGTGAGGACAGGATTGTGGGGTGCTGATTCGAACGGCCCGTCTGGGCGCCGCGAACGCGCTACCGTAACGGCATGTCCGCGGTCGGTTCCGCCTTCGGCAGCCAGCAGGTACCACCAGTCCCCGCGCTGGTAGAGGTGCGGGCCTTCCGGTGAGTATAGACCGCTTCCGGACCACAGCTGCCGCGGCCGTTCCAGTGCTTGCCCCGTTTCAAGGTCCACCCTGACCTGCTGGATGGCGTCCGGATGGCGGGCAAACGTCACATAAGTGGTTCCCTTCTCATCCCAAGCGAGATCGGGGTCGATGCCGTCTATTGCTTCGATGACGGTTCCGTCGCTCCAGGGGCCGGCTGGATCGGTGGCGCTGAACACGACGCAGCCTCGGCCGCCCAGGAACACCGAAACGATGAGGTAGAAAACGCCCTCCCGGTACCGCAAGGTGGGCGCCCAGGCTCCACCAGGCGTAGGCACGTTGGCGAGCTGAACCTGCTCCTCCCGCGTAGCCACATGGCCAATCAGTTCCCAGTTCTCCAAGTCCCTGCTGTGATAAATCGGCAGGCTGGGAAGGTACTCAAAGGAAGAGGTCGCGATGTAGTAGCCGTCCGGCGTACTCACAATGCTCGGATCCGGATTGAAGCCGGAGGGAATCGGGTTGGGGCTCATCCGATGGATTTTTCCAGTTGAATCAGGGGTATTCGTGCCGCGATTTCACCCTTTGGAAAGGATCCTTGAGGGCGGACCAGCCGGCAGCAGTGCAAGAGGATAAAGGGGAGTTGTGGCCCGCAGGTCTCCGCGCCCCGTGCCAGGCGGGGGTCCATAGCGGTCGCCCGCATGACCCGACTTCCAGTGAATGAAAACCATCGCTTTGCAGGGCCGCGACGTCTACAAAACTGGGGGCGTGAACATGATTCGGGTTGAGCCCCGTTGCCGGGTAGTTATAGACAACGACTGGGCGGGGGACCCGGACGGGTTGGTCGCCTTGGCCCACCACGCATTATCGCCTGCCAATAGGGTCATCGCCATCACTTGTTCCCTGACCAACCCTATGTTTGGGCCGCCCGAAGGCAGGGCGCAGGCCGGCGCCGACCTTGTGTTGGATCTTCTTCAGGTACTGAAGTTGCCCGACCTGGCGGGTGTGCACGCGGGGCCGGATACTTCGTTCACCGGGCAACCGCGGAACAGTCCTGCTGCCCGGGCAATCGTTGACGCAGCCGCTGATGCTGCCGGGGAAAACCTTCCCCTGTTCCTCGTCTGCGCGGGTCCCCTGACCAACGTGGCTGACGCGCTCCTGCTGGAGCCCGCCGTCGCCCGTTCCTTCACCCTGGTGTGGGTGGGCGGTGCCGACAAGGATGAGGAGGAGTACAACTACTTCACGGACCCCGCGGCTGCAGACTTTGTGCTGGGTAACCGGGAAGTCGCCGTGTGGCAGTTCCCTATGGAGACCTACCGGAGGGTGGTGGTCCCGGTTGTGGAACTGGATGCGGCGTTCCGAAGTGCCGGCCCGTGTGGTGCATGGCTGTGGGAGCACTTCAACAGCCTGGAGGTGCCGGATTTCGTGAAGTTCGGCCCGCTCTGGTGCCTGGGTGACAGTGCGCCCCTGGTGGTGACAGGGCTGGATGACCTCACGTCCACGTTCGTCCAAACGTCGGCCGAGCCCCAGCGGCGGAAATATATGTCAGTGGACACGAGGCTGATCATGGCCGATTTTGTCGCCAAGCTGCGGCTGCAGGTTTGAGCGCGTGCGGAAGACATATGGGCCGGACCTCTCATGGAGATCCGGCCCATGCATCGTTGTTAAGCGGGCTGGGTGACCTGGGATGCAGCGTGCTCCTGGGCCAGGTTCCCCAGCCAGCGGGCGCTGTCCTTCGGGGTCCGCTCCTGCGTGGAGCGGTCGACGGCGATCAGGCCGAACTTGGGCCGGTAGCCGAAGATCCACTCAAAGTTGTCGAACGCTGTCCAGGCGATGTAACCCCAGACGTTAATGCCGTCGGCAAGGCAGGAGGCCACGCCGTCGACCGCGGCCTTCAGGTAGTCCACCCGCTGGGTGTCGTCCTCGGTGGCCACGCCGTTCTCCGTGACGATCACCGGGACGCCGGCCGTTCGGTGGGCCTCGCGGATGGTTGCCTCCAGCGCCTGCGGGTAGATTTCCTCGCCCATCTGGTTGGTGGGAACGCCCTCCGGCGCGGGGGCGTTGCCTTCAGGGCCGTATACCGTGCGGCCATACGTCTGGATGCCCACGAAGTCGTCATCCCGGGATGCCACCAGGAACCGCTCATTGACGTCACGGCGCACGCGGTCCGCGAGTTCTTCCCCGCCGGGAAGGGCCTGGATATCGGAGTTGGCGAGCGTCCAGCCCACCTTCAGGTCCGGGCGGTGCGCCTTGATGGCTGCGGTAGCGGCCTTGTGCGCTGCCAGCTTGACATTGAAGCCGGCCTCGGTGGAGCAGAACTGGAAGGGCGCAATAGTGCTGGCGTCAACGCCGAGCCGCCGGGCGGCGGCAGCCCACATGGGGACGTTGCCGCGGTTTTCCGGTGACTCGCCGCCAATGCCAAAGGATTCCAGCAGCCACGGAAGGTTGGGCTCATTCAGCGTGCAGGCGACGCCGATCAGGTCTCCGAGGTGGCCCATTACCCGGTTGCAGTAGCGGGCGAAAAGTTCCGGTGTCCGGTCGCCCTCCCATCCTCCCAGTTCCAGGAGCCAGCGCGGCGAGGTGAAGTGGTGGAACGTGACCACCGGCGTCAGGCCCTGCCCAACACATTCCTCCAGCACACGCCTGTAGTGGTCCAGCTCAGCCAGCGAGAAATGGCCTTCCTCCGGTTCGATCCGAGCCCACTCGATGGAGAAGCGGTAACTGGTGAAGCCGAGGCCGGCAATCAGCGCAATGTCCTCGCGGTACCGGTGGTAGTGGTCCACTGCGTCACCGGAAGGCTCCGCGAAGATGGTGCCGGGCAGGTGCTCCAGGAGCCAGGTGTCGCTGTTGACATTGCTGCCTTCCACCTGGTGGCCGGCGGTGGCCACTCCCCAAAGGAAGTCCTGCGGAAACGGGTTGCTCATGTGGTTCCTTTCGTGACGGACGCGCACCCGCGTCCAGGCCTGTCTGCCTGCATCCATCCTGACGAGGCGCGTGACCGCCGCCACAATACTTTTTCAATCAATGACATTGTCATGTTTGGCGCCACCGGCTCCAACGGATTCTGGAGAGGAGCCGGACACCTCCGGCCCCCCGAATTTCCTCCGTTTGTCACCGTCATAGAATGCGAAGGCGCACTAGATGAAACTTATGACCTCCACCGCACGCGGCAGCGCGGCCGTCCTGACCGGCGCCCTGCTGATGGGTTCCCTGGCCGCCTGCGGCGGCGGGTCCAGCCAAGCCGCCGCCAAGGGCGATACCACCAGCCTCACCCTGGCCATCGACAGCGACTCGGCCTCCTTCGGCTTTGACCCGCTGCGCGTCTCCGCAGCCCAGCGCCAGTTCTTCGAAGGCCTCTACGACAGCCTGATGACCCTTCAGCCGGACGGATCCACGGGTCCCGGGCTGGCCAAGGACTTCAGCTACAACGCTGACAACACCGTCCTGACGCTGAACCTCAAGGACGACGTGACGTTCACCGACGGCTCCAAGCTCGACGCTGCACTGGTGAAGGCCAACCTGGACCGCCGCTCCGATCCGGCCCTCAGCGCCTACTCCGCCGTCGCCAAGGGCGGGGCCCAGGAAATCACGTCGGTTGACGTGGTCAGCCCCACCCAGGTGACCCTGACCTTCGCCAAGCCGCAGCCCGGCTTCGAAAAGAACCTGGCCTCCACCACCGGCATGATCGTGGGCAAGAACGGCGTCACGGACGCCGCCAGCCTCGCTGCAACCCCTGACGGTTCTGGCCCATACACCCTTGACTCTTCCACTGTGAAGGGCAACAAGTACGTCCTGGTAAAGAACGACAAGAGCGCGGACGCTGCCAACTACGCCTACAAGAAGGTTGTCTTCAGCGTCGTCATGGACCCCCAGGCCCGCGCCAACGCTTTGGTCTCCGGCCAAGCCGATGTTGCCATGCTGACCTCCTCCACGGTGGACTTCGTCAAGTCAAAGGGCGTCAGTGTTTCGCAGATCGGCGGCACCGTCAACACCATGATCTCCTTCGACAAGACCGGCAAGACCGCCCCGGCGTTCGGCCAGGAGAAGGTCCGCCAAGCCATCCAGTACGCCATCAACCGCCAGGCCCTGGTGGACGCCCTGCACAAGGGTGACATTCCCGCCTGGAACGCCCTCCCCAAGGATTCTGCCGGCTTCACCAAAGACCTGGAAACCGAGTTCGCCTACAACCCGGACAAGGCAAAGAGCCTGCTGGCCGAGGCCGGCTATCCCAACGGCTTCGAGTTCACCATCATCGCCGGTGCACAGACCCAAACCGACCTGCAGGCCGTCCAGAAGGACCTCGCCGCCGTCGGCATCACCATGAACGTCAAGATGGCGGCCTCCACAGACGAAGCCTTCGCTGCCGTTGCCACCACACCTCTGGGTTACGCGCCCCTTAACTGGGACAACCCCGTCGGCGTGATGTACGGCGCCATCCTCAACGGTTTCACCAACGTCCAAAAGGCCACTGATGACCAGCTCAGCGCCGCTACCGGGGAATTGGCTGCAGCCAAGGACGATGCTGCCGTAAAGGCCGCAGCCACCAAACTGAACACCCGGCTGGTCGAGTCCGGCTGGATGATCCCGTTGTACGAGGCCCTGACCAACCAGGGGTACAACACCAAGAAAGTCCAGGAAGTGAAGTTCGCCGGCACCAACGCCTACCCCCTGCTCTCCTCCTACAAGCCCACCAACTGATCACCCTGGCCGGGCACGCTCCCCCCCACGGAGGGCGCGCCCGGTCTGACCAATGGAGGTCACCCCCATGGCATTGTTCGTAGCCAAGCGCCTGCTCATGGCGCTCGCCACGGTGCTGGTGGTTGCAGTGCTGGCGTTCCTGCTGGTGCACGCAATGCCCGGCAGCCCCGGAGCGGTTTCGCTGGGCGCCGGCGCCTCCCAAGACGCAATCGACCAGCTGAACCAGCAGCTCGGCTGGAATGACCCGTTGTTCACGCAGTTCTTCCGCTGGCTGGGCAACGCGGTGCAGGGAAACCTGGGCGTCTCGCTCATTGACGGCCGCTCCATCAGCGTGGACCTGACCGACCGGCTCCCGGTCACCGCGTCCCTCGCCGCAGGCGCCACCCTCCTCAGCGCCGTCCTGGGCATCGCCCTGGGCGTGACCGCAGCGGTCCGCGGCGGGCTGCTTGACCAAGTCATCGGCGGCTTCGTCGGCCTCCTGGTCGCACTCCCGGCCTTCTGGGTGGGCATCATCTTCGTGTACCTGTTCGCCGTCCAGTCCTCCGTCTTCCCGGCCACCGGCTACGTGCCTTTCGAGGTATCGCCGCAGGACTGGGCCATGTCGCTGGCGCTGCCGATCATCACGCTGGCCGTGGGCGGCGCCGCGTTCATTGCCCGGCAGACCCGTGCTTCCATGCTGGAGGCTCTACAGCAGGAGCACATCCGCACGCTGCGCGCCACGGCCACCCCCACCTGGAAGATCCTCTACGTCCACGCCCTGCGCTACGCGAGCCTGCCCATCGTGGCCGGCATCGCCCTGCAGTTCATCGGCCTGTTCGGCGGCTCCGTCATCGCGGAACAGCTGTTCGCCATGCCCGGCCTTGGCCAGGCCGTCCAGTCATCCGTCAGCACCCACGACGCCCCCGCCGTGCAGGGCGTGGTGGTGATCGCCACCGTGGTGGTGGTCGCCGTCAACCTAGTGCTGGAACTGGCCACCAAGTTCCTCGACCCGAAGTTGCGTGCCTCATGATTCCCACAGTTGCCCCGGCCCCCGCGGACGCGGACCAGGCAGGAAGTACGACGGCGGCAGGAGCCTCCGCACCCCGCGCCGGCAAGGCAGCCCTCACCAGGTTTTCCAGGCACCGCCTGTTCGGGTCGCCGGGGGCCGTCGCCGGCCTGGTGTGGCTGGCGGCGCTGGTGATCGCATCCCTGACGGCTCCGCTCTGGCTGCCGTACAAGACCGAGGACCAGGACTTCACCGCAGTCCTCTCCGGCCCCACCGCGGCCCACTGGCTGGGCACCGACGAACTGGGCCGGGACATCCTCAGCCGCATCTTCGCCGCGGCCGCAGGCACCTTGGGGACGTCGCTGATCACGGTGATTGTCGGCGTCGGCCTTGGCACCGTCCTTGCCCTGCTCGCCGCGGGGGCCGGCGAACGGACCGAGGCAGTGATCAGCCGGGTCACCGAGATCATGATGTCCCTGCCGGGCACCGTGATCATCCTGGCCGTCATAGGCGCGGTAGGCACCAACATCCCGGTGGTCATGGCCATCCTGGGCATCCTGATGTCCGCCGGGATCTACCGCGTGATCCTGGGGCAGGCCAAGTCAGTGCAGTCCCAGCTCTACGTGGACGCGGCCAAGGTGGACGGCACCGGCCCGCTGGGCATCAGCCTCCGCCACGTCCTGCCCGGCCTGGCCAACACCATTGTGGTGCAGGCCGCGCTGATCTTCGCCGTGGGCATGCTGATCCAGGCCGGCCTGGCGTTCATCGGGTTCGGGCCGCCTCTTCCGCAACCCAGCTGGGGCGGCATGATCCAGGGCGCCTCCCAGCACGTCTACGACGCCCCCTGGATGATGGTTCCCACCGGTGCCGTGCTGGCACTGACCGTCTTGTCGGCCAATGCCATCGGCAATGCCCTTGGCAAGGCACCGAATGCGGCGGCCCCGCACCTGCCGTCCGCGGCGGCCCGCCGACAGCGCGCCAAAGCTGTTGCCACCATCGCCGCCGGTTCCCCGGCTCCCGGGGACGCCCGGAGGGGGACGCTGAGCGTCCGCAACCTGTCCGTCGGCGTCGATAATGCTGGTACAGGCAACGGCGTCCGCCTGGTCACCGACATCTCCTTCGACGTCCAGCCCGGAACCGTCCTGGGCCTGGTGGGTGAATCCGGCTGCGGCAAGACCATGACGGCGCTGTCGCTCCTGGGACTCCTCCCGTCCGGGGTGTCCGTTACCGGCGGGCAAATCCTGTGGAACGGACGAAACCTCGCCGCCACCAGCGACAAGGACATGGAAGCCGTCCGCGGCCGCGAGATCGCGCTGATCAGCCAGGAGCCCATGCGCGCCCTGGATCCGATGTTCACTGTGGGCTACCAACTCACCACCACGATTCGGCGGCTCCGCGGGACAGACCGGGCCGAAGCCAAGGCGGAGGCCCTGGGCCTGCTGGAGAAGGTGGGCATCGTTGATGCCGCACGGATCCTCAAGACCTATCCGCACCAAATCAGCGGCGGCATGGCCCAGCGCGTGGCCATCGCCCTGGCGCTTTCCGGCCAGCCGAAGCTGCTGGTGGCGGACGAACCCACCACCGCCCTCGACGTCACCGTGCAGGCCGAAATCCTGTCATTGCTGCGGACCCTGGTGAAGGACACCAGCATGTCCGTGGTGATGGTGACCCATGACCTGGGCGTGGTGGCGGACCTCTGCGATCAGGTCGCCGTGATGTACGCCGGGCAGGTGGTGGAAAACGGGAAGACCGCAACCACCCTGGACAACCCCCGCCATCCCTACACCCTGGCCCTGCTCGCCGCCGATCCGCACGCCAACCAGGCCGAGGAGATGCCCGAGAGACTGGCCACCATCAGCGGCCAGGTCCCGCAGCCCAAGGACTGGCCCACCGGCTGCCGCTTCGCCGCCCGCTGCCAGTTCGCTGGCTCCGCCTGCCTGGAACCGGTCCCGTTGCTGCCCTCCGGCGCCGGCGAAGGCCTGGTCCGTTGCGTCAAGGCGGACCAGCTCGCCGTCGAAGGCATGGACTGGCTGGCCACCGACGTGCCCGCCGCCAGGCTCCTCCCGGTCAGCCCGGTGACCCCAACGAACACCACCATCGTCGAAAAGGACCTGGCATGAGCACCGCAGTCACGGAACGCGAGACACAGCAGCCCCCAGCCAGCACCCCCGTGCTGGAGGTCAAGGACCTGGTGGTCCGCTACGGCCGGGGCCGGAAGGCAGCCGCCGCACCCGCCGCCGTCGACCACGTCAGTTTCAGCATCGCGCCCGGGGAAACCGTGGGCCTGGTGGGGGAGTCCGGCTCCGGAAAGTCCACCATCGGCAAGGCCATCCTGGGCCTGCAGAAAGTCTCCGGCGGCTCCATCAGCTACCAGGGCAAGGACATCACCTCGGCCAATGCCGCCCAGCGCCGGGCCTTGGGCGGGGAGCTGCGGGCCGTCTTCCAGGACCCCAATTCGTCGCTGAACCCGCGCAACACCATCGGCACCTCCCTGGCTGAACCGCTCCGGCTCCGCGGCGTCTCCGGCGCGGAGGCGCGGGCCAAGGCGGAGGACATGCTGGAACGCGTCGGGCTGCCGCGGGAGGCCGTAGACCGCTATCCCAGCCAGTTCTCCGGCGGCCAGCGGCAACGCATCTCCGTGGCGCGCGCCCTGATCTGCGACCCCCAGCTGGTGGTGTGCGATGAGGCCGTCAGCGCCCTGGACCTCTCCACCCAGGCGCAGGTCCTGAACCTGCTGGCGGACCTGCGCGACGAACGGGGCCTGAGCTACCTGTTCATTGCCCACGACATCGCCGTGGTCCAGTTCCTGGCCGAACGCGTGGTGGTGCTCTACCGCGGCCAGGTGATGGAAACCGGACCGGCCGCCGCCGTCACTAAAAACCCGAAGCACCCCTTCACGCAGGCCCTGGTGGCCGCCTCCCCGGTGCCCCGGCCGGCCGAACAGGCCGCCCGGCGGGAAGCCCGCGAGGCGCTGGGCGTCCGCACCGGCGCCGCGGCCGTTCCCGGACCCGGCGGCTGCCCGTTCCGGCTCCGCTGCCCGCTCGCCACCGACTCGTGCGCCACCGACCGGCCGGCACTGCGCCGCGTGGGCACCGCCGACGTCGCCTGCCACTACGCCTAGATTCCTTGACCTCCTTCAGAACGGACTATCCCCGCATGACTTCCACCCCCTGGCGCGCCGCCATGATCACCCCGGCCAACGACTTCGACGGCGCCCCGCTGCTCCGCAGGGAGTTCACCCTTGACGAGGGCCACGGCGGGGTGGTGATGGCGACGCTGCGGGCCACGGCCCTTGGCGTCTATGAGGCCTTCATCAACGGCGCCCCAGTGGGTCCTGACGTGCTGAGCCCGGGCTGGAGCTCCTACGAGTGGCGGCTCCGCTACCGCACATATGACGTCACGTCCCTGGTGGGGCCGTCCACCGTGATCGGTGTGGAGCTGGGCAACGGCTGGTACCGCGGGCGACTCGCCTGGCACGGCATGTCCAACCTGTACGGCAGCGAGCTGGGGTTCTTCGGACAGCTGGACATCGAGTTCGAGGACGGCCACGTCCAGACGGTCGCCTCGGACAGGAGCTGGCAGGCCGGGCCCTCCGCCACCACGTTCAACGACCTCTACGACGGCCAAGCCATCGACGCCCGCAGGCTCCAGGCAGGCTGGGCGGAGCCTGGCTTCGTGCCCGGCAAGGACTGGACCGGTGTGCGCGAGGTGGCATTCGACGCCGGCCGGCTGGCTGAACCGGTGGGCCCACCCGTGGTGCGCGCCGCCGCGGTCAGTCCCGTGGAAATCTCCACCTCACCCGGCGGTAAGACGCTGGTGGACTTCGGCCAGAACCTGGTGGGCTGGCTGCGGTTCTGCGTGCAAGGGGAGGCCGGCTCCGTCATCACCGTCCGGCACGCCGAGGTGCTGGAGGACGGCGAGCTGGGCGTCCGGCCGCTGCGGTCCGCAAAGGCCACGGACACCTTCATCCTCTCCGGCGGCAAGGACTTTTTCGAGCCCACCAAGACGTTCCACGGCTTCCGCTACGCCGAGATCACCGGCTGGCCCGGAACCCTCACCGCCGATGACCTCGAAGCGGTGGTGGTCCACTCCGACCTGGAGCGCACCGGCACCTTCGAATGCTCCAACGAACTCGTCAACCAGCTGCACCGTAACATCGTCTGGGGCCTGCGCGGCAACTTCCTGGACCTGCCCACCGACTGCCCCCAGCGCGACGAACGGCTCGGCTGGACCGGCGACATCGCCGTCTTCGCCCCCACTGCCGCCTACCTGTACGACGTCAAAGGCTTCCTGCAGGACTGGCTGCTGGACCTTGCCGCCGAGCAGAAGGCGCAGGATGGGCTGGTCCCGATCACGGTGCCGGATGCGCTGAAGTACTGCCCGCAGCCGCCCGAATTCCCGGCCCCGGAATCGTCCGCGCTGTGGAGTGAAGCCTCGGTGTGGGTGCCGTGGGGGCTGTGGGAGGCGTACGGGGACCTCAGCGTGCTGGATAACCAGTACGAATCGATGGCCGCGCACACCCGGCGGGTGGAGGGCCTGCTTTCACCCGCCGGGCTGTGGGATTCCGGATTTCAGTTCGGCGACTGGCTGGATCCTGACGCCGCGCCGGACCAGCCATGGGCAGCGAAGGCGGACACCGCCGTAGTGGCCACCGCCTGCATGTACCGGACAGCCCGCATTACTGCGCAGGCCGCCGGGCTGCTGGGCAAGCACCACGAAGAGGCCCACTTCGAAGCAGTTGCAGACCGGGTGCGGACCGCATTCGCCGAACACTACGTTGCCGGCGACGGCACCATCTCCAGTGACTGCACCACCGTCTACGCCCTGGCCATTGCCTTCGACGTGCTGAAGACCCCTCAACTGCGGGAGTTCGCCGGGAACCGCCTCGCCGAACTGGTCCGGGACAATAACTACCGGGTGTCCACCGGCTTCGCCGGAACGCCGTTCATCACCCACGCGCTGACAGACACCGGCCACGTCGATGACGCCTACCGCCTGCTGCTCGAAGAGGGCTGCCCGTCCTGGCTGTACCCCGTAACCATGGGCGCCACCACAGTCTGGGAACGCTGGGACTCCATGCTCCCTGACGGCACCATCAACCCCGGTGAGATGACCAGCTTCAACCACTACGCCCTGGGCGCCGTGGCCGACTGGATGCACAAGGCCATCGGCGGCATCCGCCCGGCCGAACCCGGGTACACCCGCGTCCTCATCCAGCCGCAGCCGGGGGAGGGGATCAGCTGGGCCAGGACGTCCCTGAAAACCAAGCACGGCGAGGTGCGAACGGAATGGAAGACCGACGGCAGAGAGTTCCGGCTCGAGGTGACAGTCCCCGCCGGGGCGGAGGCCGAGGTCGTCCTTCCAGACGGTGCCCGGCACGCGGTTAAGGACGGGACGCACGGTTTCACCGCCGCTGTGGGCGTGCTGGTGAAGTAGCAAGTATGCGCGAAAAGACGTTCCCTGCATGACCCGTGCGGCACGTCGTGCATGTCAAAATCACCTCCACTGTTTGAAGTAACGCCGGTCGCCCGGTGCCCTCCTCGGGCCGCCTGCGCCGAGGCCCACCACGGGAACCAGTACGACCATGGCTTCACCGGAGAACGCCCTACAGGTTTCGACGTGTGGACAACAGCCTGTCCGCCGAGCGGGAGCCGCACGTGATGCAACGGCGGCATCACGTGCGGCTCCCCCTCGTTCTCAAACGCGAGTACTGCCGCTAAGGCATAACCTCCGATGACGCCGCTACTAGTCATCCCGAAGAGTGGGCCCGGAGGCCGGTGCTTGCCTGGGCCTGGTGACCCAGGTTGCGAGACACCGCCCTGGCAGCGGCCCGGACTGCAGGAGCCAGCACATTGGGGGGAGTAGAACCATCCGGAACGACGATGGACAGCGACGCCACCACGCTGCCCTGGGCATCGAAGATGGGAGACGCGACGGATACGGTCCGGGACGGCAGGCTGCGCCGGATCATCGCCACACCGGTGCGCCGGACATCCGAGAGGGTGCGCCGCAACTGCCCCTCCGGCATCTCGGACACGCCAGGCTCGTTTTCATGCGGCCGCTTCAGGATGGTCTCCTGGAACTGCTGGTCCGCCCCGGCCAGCAGCACCAGCCCGATGGCCGTGGACCGCAGCGGAGCCCGGCCGCCCACACGGTAGGCCACTTCGGTGGCGTCCTTGGCGGACAACCGCTCAATCAGCACCGCCTCCTCGTTGTCCCGTACGGCCAGCAGGACGTGGTGCCGGGTGACTTCGAACAGGTCCTCCAGGTACGGCAGGGCGATTTCCCGCACGCCGTGCCCGCGCGGTGACAGCGACGCAACTTCCCACAGCCGCACCCCCACGACGTACCTGCCGTCGTCGAGCCTTTCCAGGGCGCCCCAGGCAACAAGCCGGGCAATCAGCCGCAATGCCGTGGGCGCCGGCATACCCGCGTAGCGGGCCAGCTCGGACAGGGTCAGCGCGCGGCGCCGGTCCGAAAAGACGGCCAGCAGGCTCAGTGCCCGGTCGATCACCGGCTCGCCCTGTTTGGGCCGCTTTCCGCGTGCCGCGGGGACGTCAGCGTGTGAGATTACCGTGTCCGGAGTGGCAGTCATGGCAGTGATTCCTAGCGACGTTGATAGTTGATGGTGCTTAGTGAGCTGAACCACAATACTATTCCAACCATTGAAAGGACCCTGTGGAGGGCACGTCGTGGAACGCGAAGCTGGAACTTCCAGCAACCGCACCGTCCAGGAGTCCCGCCGCATGAGCGCCCCCACCCGCCTTCGGGCCGAGCACCTCCCTGAGGCGATGGGCCTGACCATCACCGAGCCCCGGCTCAGCTGGAGCCCCGGCACCACCGGCCAGACGGCCTACCGGATCACCGCCAGCAACGGCTGGGACACCGGGAAGGTAAAGTCAGCGGCGTGCTCGGGCATCCCGTACAGCGGACCCGCGCTGGATTCCCGCAGCCGGTTCGAGTGGCGCGTTCGTACCTGGAACATCGATGCCACCGGCACCGAAACGACAAGTGCCTGGTCGGAACCGATGCCCGTCGAGCTGGGCCTTCTGCACCCGTCGAACTGGACGGCACGGTGGATCGGCCCCGAAGAACAAGAGATTCCGGCCCCGGGGGAGCGGCCCGGCTATGCCCTTAGTAAGGCCTTCACGCTCCAGGACGTTCCGGACAGGGCCCGCATCTACGCTACCGCGCACGGCATCTACGAACTCTTCATCAACGGTCAGCGCGTGGGCGACCAACAGCTCACCCCCGGCTCCACAAGCTACAACACCACCCTCCAGGTCCAGGCCTACGACGTCACCGCCCTGCTCGCCGAAGGAACCAACACCGTCCGCGCCGTCCTCACAGACGGCTGGTTCCGCGGCTCTTTCGGCTACACGCGCGACGCCGACATTTACGGCACTGAGACGGCCTTCCTTGCACAGCTCGAGCTGGAGTCAAGGGCCGGCAGGGAGGTCATCGGCACCGACAGTTCGTGGCTGGTGTCCGTCACGGAAATCCTTCGCGCTGACCTCATGGCGGGCCAGCGCATCGACTTCCGAACCGCCGACGGAGGCAGGGCCCTTCAGTCGGGGGACACTCCGGCGGGTGGGGACTCGGCAGGTGCCCGGCCATCGTTGCCGCGCACCGCCGTCGTGCGCCCGGGCAGCTTCGACACACTGACAGGACCACTCGCCCCACCCACCCGCGTGACGCAGGAGCTGGCGCCGGTGTCCATCACCCGCCTGTCCAACGGCCACCAGGTGGTGGACTTCGGTCAGAACATCCATGGCTGGGTGCGGCTCACCAGGCTTGGGCTGCCGGGCACACCAACCACCTTGGAGTATGGCGAAGCGCTGGGGAGGGACGGCGATGTCACCCGGGACCACCTGCGCCCGCTCGATTTCCGCGCGCCCGGTGCGTTCCGGGACGCCGGGCAGGTGGACGGCGTCATCGCCTCCGGCACTGCCGGCGAAGTTTTCGAGCCCCGGCACACCACGCACGGCTTCCAGTACGTCTCGGTCCAGGGCCTTGCGGCCGACCTGCAGCCGGAGGACATCACCGCCTGCCTGGTCCGCACCGACCTGGAGCGCATCGGGACCTTTCACTGCAGCGACGAAAGGCTGAACATGCTCCATGACATTGTGGAGTGGAGCTTCCTGGACAACTCCTGCGAAGTCCCTACCGACTGTCCGCAGCGTGAGAAGGCCGGCTGGACCGGGGACTGGCAGCTGTTCGCCCCCTCCGCGGCCTTCTTGTACGACGTCACCGGTTTTTCCCGGAAGTGGTTGCGCGACGTTCGGGCTGACCAGTGGGACAACGGCGTCATCGTGAACATCTCGCCGTCACCCGGCCCTGCCGTCACCTCTGCCGAGTTCATGGGCTTCACCAACGGCTCCGCCGGCTGGGGCGACGCGATCGTCATGGTGCCATGGGAGATCTACCTGGCGTCCGGGGACACCTCGATCCTCTCCGAGAACTGGGAGGCCATGAACCGCTGGCTGCGCTTTGTCCGGAACGCAGCGGAGACACAGCGGCACCCGTCCAGGGTCGCGGCTGACCCCACAGCGGCACCGCATGAGCTGTACTTGTGGGATGCCGGGTTCCACTTCGGGGAATGGATGGAACCGGGCGGGCCCGAGCCGGACCTGTTCGCCGCCCGCACCGCAGACCACGGCATCGTGGCAACCGCCTACTACCGCCACACGACAGAGCTGATGGCGCGCATCGCCACGGTCCTGGGGCTGCCGGAGGATGCAGCCGTCCTGACGGAGCTGTCGACAAAAATCCGGGATGCCTGGGAAACGGAATACGTCGACGCTAGTGGGCAGGTCATAGAAGCCAGCCAGGCCAACTGCGTCCGCGCCCTGGCCTTCGACCTGGTCAGCCCGAAAGACCGCGCCACCGTCACTGCCCAGCTGGCGGACCTGATCCGCGGCGAGGACAGGCACCTGGGCACAGGCTTCCTCGCCACCCCGTACCTGCTGCCCGTCCTGGCCGACAATGGCAACCTGGACCTGGCATATGAACTGCTGATGCAGGACTCGGAACCCTCCTGGCTCGCCATGGTGGACCGCGGAGCCACCACCGTGTGGGAACAGTGGAACGGCATCGACGCTGACGGAACTGCACACAACTCGCTCAACCACTACAGCAAGGGCGCGGTAGTGTCCTTCCTTCACCGGTACACCGCCGGCCTGCGGCAGGCACCCGGCAGCGCGGGCTGGGAGCGGATCATCATCGAACCGCGCCCCGGCGCCGCCATCACGTCCGCTTCCACTTCCCACCAGGGACCGCGCGGCCTGATCGAGGTGGCCTGGACCGTGTCAAAGGACGTGGGTGTGTCGAAGGAAACGGCGGACGACGGCCTGCTGACGCTAACTGTCACGATCCCGCCCGGCACCACAGCTGAGGTGCTGCCCACCTGTGGTTCATCACCGGCACCGGCTGTCGTCGGGCCCGGACACCATACTTTCCACGCCGCATCCGGCGGGGACACCGCGCACCCTGAGCTTATGAGGAGCACGCTATGACAGCGGATTACGCCACCGAAGTACCTGACACTTTCCGCCCCAGCGGCAGGACCGTTCCGCCCTTCCCGGTCTTTGACGCGCCCGGTACGCCGGAGCCTGCCTCGGACGCCTCGCTGGTGCACCGCGAAGTCACCTACGCCCGGGCCATCGGCTTCCGTCCGCTGAAACTGGACATCTGGCTGCCGCGCAACGCCGCCGGACCCACGCCGCTGGTGCTGTGGGTGCATGGCGGCGCGTTCCAGCTGGGGGACCGCCGGGAGCTGCCGCCCACATTCGCACCGGACTCCGTGTTCCGGCTGCTCAACGAGGCCGGCATCGCCTGCGCCACTGCGGACTACCGGCACTCGCTCGAAGCGCCATTCCCGGCGCAGCTGCACGACCTCAAGGCCGCCGTCCGTTACCTGCGGGAGTACGCCGCGGACCTGAACATCGACCCGGACCGGTTCGGTGCCTGGGGGGAATCCGCCGGCGGCCACCTGGCGGCGCTGCTCGGACTCACCGGCAACCACACTGGCCTTGAGGGGGGACTCGGCGCCCAGGGTCACCCAAGCAGCGTCAGCGCCGTCGTCGACTTCTACGGCGTCTCCTCCCTGACGGACATCCCGCCCATGCAACGGCCGGCCGGGCTCTTCCCGCCCGCGCTCACCGCAGCCGTGCCGGAGGGCATGTCCCTGCAGCCCGAATACATGCTGGTGGGCGGCTCTGACGACCCGGACCTGCTGGCCGCGGCCAGCCCCGTCAGCTACGCCACCGCCGATACCGCGCCGTTCCTGCTGGTCCACGGCGACAGTGACGGGTTGGTCCCACACGCGCAGACCGAACTGCTCGCTGCAGCCCTCGCCGGCGCCGGCGCGGAACACGAGGTGGTCACCATCAAAGGCGGTGACCACTGCTTCTTTGGCGCCGAGGACCAAATGGAGACCATCCTGGCTACCGCAGTGGATTTCTTCGCACGCAAGCTGGGGACCCCGTGACGCCCCGGACAAAACCCGCCGAGGCTGCCCCGCACAGCACGGGGACCGCAGTTCAGGGGCAAACGCCTGCCCAAGGCTTCGCCGAGTATCTGGCCAGCCCGGAGGGCCCGCAGTTCCTGAACCCTGAGGCCATCCGCTCACCGGGTCCGGACGTCACCATCCACACCGCCACTGCAGACGGGCGTCACGGGCCGGTGGGCATCCGGATCTACGGTGAACCAGCCGGGACGGACAGCCCCGCCCTGTTGTGGCTGCACGGCGGCGGCTTCGTCAGCGGCAGCGTGGACAGCCCCGAGTCGGACTACCTGGCACGGGTGCTCGCCGGCCGCGGGATGCCTGTGCTGTCGGTGGACTACCGGCTGGCCCGTGACGGTGTGGCCTTCCCCATCCCGCACGAGGATGCCCTGGCCGGCTGGTTCTGGGCCCGCAAGAACGCCGGCTCACTGGGACTGGATCCGGACCTGCTGTGCCTGGGCGGGGCCGGGGCCGGCGGCAACCTGGCCGCCGGCGCCGCGCTCTACCTGATTGACGCCGGCAAGCCGCTGCCGGCCAAACTCCTGCTGGCCTACCCGTTCCTGCACGCAGAACTGCCTCCACCCGCCGGTGGCTTGGACGACGACGTGATGGCGGGGCTGCCGCGGCACCTGCGCTTCACGCTGGAGGACTGCATCCGGACGGCCGAGAACTACGTGGGCGGCCCGGTCAGTTTGGCCCCGTCCTACGCCATGCCCGGATATGCGGACCCTACCGGGCTGCCGCCGACGGCGCTGCTTGCCTGCGAGTACGACGACGCCCGCGGCTCAACCGAGCTGTTCGCCTCGGCGTTGGAGCGGGTTGGGGTCCCTGTGTCCTACTTCCTCGCCGAAGGCGGCGTGCACGGCCACCTGAACCACACGGCCGGGCTCCCGGAGGGGCAGGCAGCCCTAGATTTTCTGGCAGTCGAGCTGGCCGAAGTGCGCGGGGCTTGAGGGAGACCCTGAATGCTGCATGCAGGGTGTGCCCCGGCAACCTGACGGAATTTGCCACCCGCTGAGCTGACGCTGCCTTGGACCAATGTCCCTCTTCCGGCCCCCGCTGCACTGCCCGAACTAGTTTCAATCATTGAAACTGGCAGCGCGTGCGCATCGTCGCCTAGCCGAGTGTTAAGCAGGACGGTGAGCACATGCATCGACCAGCAAGAGGTATTGCTGGACTAGCACAGGAAAGAAACGGCGCGGCACACACATGGAGTCAACGATGACGGAACTGCAGGTCCTTAGGGGGATCGAGTTCGCCCGGCCACAGAACGCGGAAGCGTTGCTGCTGGACCTCTACCTTCCTGCCGAGGACTCGGAGGCGGCGGGACAGGGAAGCCGGCCCGCCGTGGTCCATTTCCACGGTGGCGGCTGGCGGACGGGGGAGCGGTCTTCCTTGGGCCCGGTGGTGGATAGCCTCGGCCTCAGCCCCATCGAACAGTTGGCGAAGGCCGGGTTCGTGGTGGCCTCCGCGGACTACCGACTCACGGATGCGGCCACCTTTCCGGCACAGCTGCTGGACGCCAGGACAGCGGTCCGCTGGCTCAGGGCGCACGCAGCTGACTACGCGGTGGACCCGGAGCGGATCTACGCATGGGGGGACTCAGCAGGCGGCCACCTGGCCGCCCTCGTCGGCCTGACCTCCGGAGCCAGGGAGTTTGGGGAACCCAACGACGACGGCCCTGGAGGCCACGACCACGTGGCGGCCGTCGTGGCCTGGTATCCGCCCACAGACCTGGAGAAGATGGGCGGGCAGGCACGGCCGGATGCCGTGGCGCGGGCCGATGATGCCGGTTCCCGCGAAGCACTGCTTCTGGGAGCGCAGCCGGCCGACGCTCCGGACAAGGCCAAGGCCGCCAGTCCCGTTACCTACGTGCACGCCGGCGCACCTCCTTTCCTCCTCATCCACGGAACAACGGACCGCTTCGTCCCGGTGGCCCAGTCCACCAGGCTTGCCGCCGCGCTCGAAGGCGCGGGCGCCGCCGTCGAACTTCTCCTGCTGACGGACGCGGACCACATGTGGGCCACCCCTGACGGCAGCAGTGCGGCAGCGGATCAGGCCAATGCCGCCACCATCGACTTCTTCCGCCGCCAGGCGGCACAACACTGATATCCCATCACTCTTCCGGGGCAAGAGACGCCCAAGAACAGACCTGAAAGGCCCTTCCATGCAGTTCATTGGCATCACACACCACGCGGAACCGTGGGCGGCAGCGCTGGCCGGTTCCCGCGTCCTTCCCCTCACCGCCGTCAGCGACTTCTGGGCTGACGCCGAGGGTTGGCAGGACAAAGCAGCCTCGCTGGAGGCCGGAGCAGCACGGGAGGCGCCCGACCCCTGTACCTGGCTGGAGCGGGACAGCGTCACCGAGGTGCCGCTCGTCCCCCCCTCGGCGCGGGTGATCTGCGTGGGGCTGAACTACAAGGCACACGTTGCCGAGGGCAGCTTCAAGGACCAGGAACTGCCGCCCTACCCCACGCTGTTCGCCCGCTGGACCGCGTCACTGTCCGTTGGAAACGTCCCCGTCCCCGTGCCTGCAGGCGAAAACGGATTGGACTGGGAGGGTGAAGTGGCTG
The DNA here is from genome assembly GCF_036455295.1 of Pseudarthrobacter phenanthrenivorans. GTDB lineage: Bacteria > Actinomycetota > Actinomycetes > Actinomycetales > Micrococcaceae > Arthrobacter > Arthrobacter phenanthrenivorans_C. The sequence continues at coordinate 57,712 of NZ_JAYXNX010000015.1, forward strand.
CCTACATCGGCCGCCGCGTCGAGTCCGTCGACGAGACCGAAGCTGTCGACGCCGTTTTTGGCTACTCGACCTTCAACGACATCACCTCCCGCAAGGCCCAAAAGCTCACCTCACAGTGGACCCTGGGCAAGAACGGAGACTTCAGCGGTCCGCTGGGACCGCTGGTAAGCCGCGACGAGGTGGGCGACCTCCGCGACGGGCTGCAGGTCCGAACGCGCGTGAACGGCGTCGAAGCCCAGAACGGCAACACTCGGGACATGATCTTCTCCGTCCCGGCCATCATCTCGCTCATTAGCCAGACATTCACGCTTCACCCGGGCGACGTCATCGCCACGGGCACCCCCGACGGCGTAGGCTACGCCCGCACCCCGCAGTGGCTGCTGCAGCCGGGCGACACCGTCGAGGTGGAGATCGAGAAGCTCGGAACCCTCACCACCCCCGTGGGCGACCTTTCCCTCCGGAGCCGTGCCTGATGATCACCTCTCCCACTAGCCGCGCCTCGGACATTCCCGGGGAGGCGCAGGTCCTGATTTCCGGCGGTGGCCCCAGCGGGCTGTTCCTCGCCCTGGACCTGGCATCCCGCGGCATCGCCAGCACGGTCATTGAGCCACGGACCAGCGTGGACCCCACCCGGCCCCGGGCCAAGACCACCAACGCCCGCACCATGACGCACCTGCGCCGGCTGGGCCTGGCCGATGCACTCCGGCAAGCCTCTCCGCTGCCGGTCGAGTACGCGCAGGACGTCATCTTCTGCACCGGCCTCACAGGAACTGCCGCGCATGAGCTGCGCCGGTTCCGGAACGCCTTCCAGCTCGTCCCGGGCCGGTACGGCCCCCAACCCGAGGGCGGCCAGCAGGTTCCACAGCCAATCCTCGAAGACGTGCTCCGCTCCGCCGTGGCGCGCAATCCCTTGGTCACCTTCGTGACCGGTTGGAGCGTCACGGGCATTCGCGGAGCTGCACCTGACACGCCGGCAGGCAACGCAGGGGAAGCGCCTTACGCCGTCGTCATCGCCGACGCCACAGGTGCCTGCCGCAGCGTCACCGCCGAATATGTGATCGGAGCCGACGGCGGCTCCTCAGCCGTGCGCCGCAGCGTTGGAATCCGCCTGCAGGGCGGATCGGCGGCACTGTCCAACATCAGTATCCTGTTCCGTTCTGAATCGCTGGCCTCGGCCATCGCCCTGGACCCCGCGGTCCAATACTGGGTGGTGGGCTCTGAGACGTCGGGCATGGTCGGGCCCATGGATCTCTCCGGCATCTGGTGGGCCATTGTCCAGGGTGTTGATCCTGCTGTCGCTGTGGGCCCGGAGGACGCGCGCCTGATGGTCCGCTCGCTGGTCGGGGCGGACGTGGACGTCGACGTGCTCGCCACCGATCCCTGGACCGCCCGCATGCTGCTGGCCCCCGAATACAGCAGGGACAAAATCTTCCTGGTGGGCGACGCCGCGCACCTCAACCCGCCATGGGGCGGCCACGGCTTCAACACCTGCATCGGGGATGCGGCCAACCTTGCCTGGAAACTTGCCGCCACCATCCAGGGCTGGGCCGGACCGGACCTCCTGGCCAGTTACGAGGCGGAACGCCGGCCGGTAGCAGCGCGCACCATCCGCGACGCCGCAGAGAACGGCAAGGCCCTCGCCTACCACTTCGCCGATCCTGACCTTGCAGTCTCCGGGCCAGCCGGGGACACCGCCCGGCAGGCGGCGCACCAGGCACTCGCCGTGAAGCAGAGCGAATTCGACTCCCTGGGCCTGGTGCTCGGCTACGCCTACACCGACTCGCCGATGGTGGTGGCGGACGGCCTGCCGGGTCCGGAGGAGGACGCCATCCGCTATGTTCCCTCCGCCAGCCCGGGAGCCCTGCTGCCCCATGCTTGGCTCCCAGGCTCATACTCGCTCTACAGCACCCTGGGAACTGGTTTCACCCTGCTGGCCGACGCCGGGACGCTGGCCGGGGTGCCGGCTGACGAGGCGTTCGCCCCGGTCCTGGCGGCCGCTGCCCGGCAGGGCATCCCGGTAACCGTGGCCGCCGCCGGCCCTTCCGACGACGGCACGCCCCTTTCCCAGGTGTGGGGTGCCAACGTCGTGCTCGTCCGCCCGGACCAGCACGTGGCCTGGCGGGGCAGCTCCGCGGAGGAGGCGGCCGCCGCGCTGTCCGTTGCCACAGGCTGGGCCTGTTCCCCGTTTGTTGGCACCTCATCGCCCAAGCAAGGTCCAACACCCGAAATATCAGTATCAGCCGAAACAGCCAGGAGCACTCATGTCGACGCCGTTATTCCGTGACTTCCTCTTTGCCCCGGACCACCCGCGCGTGGCCGGGATTCGAGGCCTGAATGCCCGTGAATACGCCGAAGCCGCCAAGACTGACGCGTTCGCAGGGCCCATGATCGATGGCTGGCAAAAGCTGTATCCGCAGCCCTTTGTTGGGATCACCAATGACGGCATCCGGCGGGAAGGCCTGTACGCGCTGGTTCCGGCCCGGGCAGGGGAGGAGGCACCTACCTCAGAAATGGTTACCGCAGCACGAAAGCTGCTGGACGCTGTGACGTCGGGGCAGGCGGGAAAGCTTCTCCACGCGGTGGACGCGCCCGAGTGGCAGAGCTGGGCCAACCCCGAGTTTCTGCAGCACGACACGGGCCTCCGCCTGGACGAGCTGGAGCCTTCCGTCCGCGAAGCCGTGCTGCGCGTGGTGGAGGCCAGCCTGAGTCCACAGGGATACGAGCTGGTGCGCAACCTGATGCGCATCAACGGCTTCCTCGGCGACTTAGTGCAGCTGCCGTTGCTCATGAACGAGTTCAGCTACAACTTTGCTCTCTATGGGGAACCGTCCGAGACGGAGCCATGGGGGTGGCAGCTGTTCGGCCACCACGCCGCGCTGAACTGCCTGGTGGCAGGGACGCAGCAGGTGATCTCGCCAGTGTTCATGGGCGCCGAGCCGGACATGATCGACGCCGGCCCGCACCGGGGTGTGAAGGTATTCAAGGAACGCATCGCCCTTGCCCGGCAGCTGATGGCGGCTCTGCCGGCTGAACTGCGTTCCCGTGCTGTTGTGTACGGGCAGATGGTGGACCCGGCGATGCCCGCTGGCCGTATCCACCCAGGAGATGAACGGCACCTGGGCGGCTGTTTCCAGGACAACCGGGTGATCCCGTACGAGGGGATCCGGGTGGCCGATATGCCTTCACAGGCGCGTGAACTGCTGCACGCACTCGTGGAAGACTTCATCGCCTACCTTCCGGACGGCCCGCGCGCCGCGCGCTGCCGGGAGATCCGGGAGCATTACGGCGAGACGTTCTTCAGCTGGATTGGCGGCTGGGCAGGGGATGAGGCCTTTTACTTCCGCCTGCAAAGTCCCGTGATCATCGTGGAACTGGACCACCACACCGGGGTCTTCCTTCGCAACGACGAACCCGCCCCGTTCCACATGCACACCGTGGTCCGCACCCCAAACGGCAACGACTACGGCCGCGAACTGGTCAAACACGCCGCCTCCACCACCTCGTAGCGCCGCCCCTTATCGACTGCTGGGTACGTGTCGTTTACGGCCTAGAGCGACATGTAAGCAGCAGTGCATGCTGCTTTGACACCAAAAAGGCCCGGATTTCCTTTCGGAAGTCCGGGCCTTCAGCGCTTTCAGAGTTAACCGCTGGTTAAGGAATGTCCAGGGCTACGCGGCGCTGCGGCGGCGGTCCCACCACGGTCAGGTCCATCTCGGCCTGGGCGCGACCGAAGCCTTCCATGTCCATGTAGGGCTCCCCACCTTCGGTGTACATGTAGTCCTCGGTGGGCTGGTTGAAGTATTCGAAGAACCCGTTAAATACCGACGGCGTCAGGAAGCCCACCATCTGTGTGTTGTGGGCATCGAGTGCGAACGAGTGAATGGTTCCGGCGGGTGCGTGCAGGAAATCGCCCTTGGTCAGCAGCACTTCGCGGCCGTTGGCGTAGAGCCACATCCGGCCCTCCGTGCAAAGGAAATTCTCCGTGTGCTCCGAGTGGAAGTGCAGCGGGATGTAGGGGGTCTTGGCACCCTTGGTGTGCACGGCAAAGTAGTTGGAACCGGTGTTGGCAGGCCGGGACAGGTAGGTGAACATTGTCTGGTAGCTGACCATGCGCTCACCCTCGCCGGCACTCAGGAAGTACGGGCTCTGCGTAGGCGGCAGTCCGGCGTCGTGCCTGAACGACAGCGCCACGCGCTGAACGTCCGGGAAAGTGATGCCGAACTCGGCGCCCACCTCGGCCTGCTCCTGCAGGCTGGCTTTGTGTCCGGGCCGTACGGGCGGGACGTGCGAGTCGATGGGCGTTCCGACCCGCTCGTAGTACTTTTCACCGCCGCCAGGTGTCATCCAGTTCAGGAACCGGGTGTAGTGGCTGGCCATCCGGTACGCGTGCGGGGTGTTCGGCGGGATGACCACAGAATCGCCCGGCGTGAGGATCCTGCTCTCGCCCGGCAGCCAGACGTGCAGGATCCCGTCGAAGACGTAGAGCGTCTTGTGCTCAATGCTATGGCTGACAAAGGGGGACTCGGCCCCCATGCTGCCGGAAATGTAGGCCGCGCTGAAGATCCCGCCCGTATCGGCGGCGCGGGCGATGACGGTCACCAATTGGCCGTTGATTTCGTAGCGTGCACCTTCCCCCGACGCCATGTAATACGGGACTGCCTCGCCGGGCAGCACGTTGGCGGCCGGGAGCTGCTTGTTCATTTCCTCAACGCTGAGGGACATGGTTTCCTTCTTTCCAGTCGGCCGGCCCTTGCCGGAGCGTGACCTACATCATGACCGGCGATCGCTCTGGCCACGAGTGGGAATTCCAATGGTTGAAACCAGAACGTTCCGCCAGCAGATGGTCAAAAGGCGTGGAGCAGCACAACCGCCGACTTTGCCCAAAGTGTGGGAATTCGGGCGAGTTCGTCCGCGTGAGAATCCCACCTCCCAGCGATTCGAAAAGGTCTTGCCGTCATGATGTTGAAAGCTTCGCGTGACAATCGGGTTCCGTCAGGTTGGGGTGTAGTTCAGCAAGGCATAACCTCGAGAGTTCATTCCAGAGCGTGAGTCGCGACTTATGCGGTCGTATAGGACCGGTTCGTCGACGCATCGACTACATATCTCAGTTCGTCCAGCGTCGGCGGGTTCGCTCCGGCGCGCTGAACGGTGATGGCCGCTGCTGCGGCTGCGGTGCGTCCCAGCTGCTCCATGACGGTGGGGGCGAAGCCTTCGGTGCCACGGGTGAGGAGGCCCAGGATGAGTGCGGCCATGTAGGAGTCGCCGGCGCCGATGGTGTCCGCGACGGTCGCTTTGAATGCGGGAATGGTGATGCGTCCGGACGGGGAGGTGAATTGGGAGCCGGCGGCGCCTTTGGTTATGACTGCCAGTCCGGCGCCCAGCCGGAGGATGTGGTCAGCGGTTTCTTCCAGTGCTTTCCCCGGGTAGAGCCAGTGGGCGTCCTCGTCGCTGAGTTTGACGACGTCGGTCAGGGCGGCGATTTCTTCGAAGGTTGCTTTCGCTGCGGCGTGGCTGCCGAGCAGGGAGGGCCTGATGTTCGGGTCGTAGGTGATGGTGCAATGCTTGTGGGCCTGTTCGAGCAGGGTTTTGACGGCACCGGCCCCGGGGTTGAGGAAGGTGGCTATGGAACCGGTGTGCAGGATTTTGGGGAAGTAGGCTGGCGTTGCTGTTGGCAGGTCCCAGTGGATGTCGAAGTCGTATGCGGCGGATCCGTCGGGTCCGAGGGTTGCGGTGGCTGTTGCCGTGCGGGTGAGGGATTTTGATCCGGGCAGGAGGGTTACTCCTGCCCGGCGGAGGTGGTTCTCAATTGATGTTCCCCGGGCATCTGGTGCGATGGCCGTGAGCAGGCCCGTGGTGACTCCCAGGAGCCCGAGGCCATAGGCGACATTGGCGGGTGATCCGCCGGGGTGCTCGACCTGGCCCTTTGAGGTGGTGACCACATCGATCAGCGCTTCGCCTACAACGACGGCGTCAAGGGGCTGTTGGGCTTCCGGGCGTGCTGCTTTGAGGTATTCCATGTTTGTCTCTCGGGCAGTGTTGGTAGGGGAGCGGCAGGTCATTCCGCAGCCGGCTAGCCGCAGCGGCGGGATGACCTGCCGGAAAACGTCGGACCAGGTCGCCGCGTTCATCTCGTTGATCGTGAGGTTGCCGAAGGTGGCCGTTCCTTCGTTTGGGTGAAGCCGTATGGTGTTGTCGCCTTGAGGCACTGGCTACGACGTGCGCCCCAACGTCGGTCGCTCGGCATCTCTCAAGACCGGGGTGGCCGCCTGCCATACCAGCTCACGCCCCCAGGTTAGTGAGTTGGAGGATGCGTCGACTATTTCGTGTCGCCACATCCTCCAACTCATAGGTGAATTAGATTTGATGCTCGGGTCGTAGCCGAGCAAACCTGCCACCAACTGAGATCTTTTACCTCGGCCAGCGCTGCTGGGCCCCGGGAAGCTGCGGAAGCTGCTGGTTGATGCCGTCTTGGTACCAGTAGGCCGTGGTGGAGATGTCGTCGCTGCGTTCGAACAGTCCGCCGTGGTCCCAAGTACCAATCTGCTGGACTGTCACGCGCAGCCGTTCCTGGAAATAGATGGGGTCCGGGATATGCCAGCGGTAAAGGGCGTGCATGGGCGGCATTCCGGGATGGAAAGGAGCGGCCTTGGTCCGGTCGACAGTCTCGTGGAACGGGTACCCGAAGTATGGCGCGTTGAAGGTCACAACCTTCGGGTCCGGCACGGTGCGTAGCTCGTCCTGGAATGCCCAGGCGCCTCCTGCATAATCTTCGAGGCCTGTGCTGCAAAGGGTGGGGTAATCGGTGTCGTCATCCACGTAGAACTTGACCTCACCTTCGCCCCACCAGTACCGCTGCAGGGACGCGAGGGCGACATAGGTGCCGAGGTAGCTGCCGCGGCCCTGTACGCCGTCAAGGATCACATGATCCTCGCCGTGCGGGAGATTTCCGTTTGATCGACGCCATTGTGCGTGGAAGTACATCGCATCTGCGACGTCGTCCCCGACCGTGTAGTCGATCTGGTAGAAAAAGTGGGTTAGTTCTCCCCCGTGTTGGCTTTCAATGGTGATCCGTGCTCCTTGGCGGAAGGGCATGGGAATGAAGCAGTTCATGCCGCCCGTTGGGGCCACGACGATGGGCTCGGAGGTTACGAGCGCCCGCTGTGCGAACCCGTTGCAGAAAAAGTCTCCCAGGGGGACCTCGACGCTTGGGGTTTCCGAGTTGTCCCAGTACATGCGCAGCACCAGATCGCGCAGCACAAACGGGCCGGCATCGGTGCGGTGGTCCACGGTAAGCCAGATGTGCCGGATTACTCCCGGTCCTTCGATCTCGGCGAGGGTGGCAGTTTCACCTGAAGGGACGTTAATCCAGGCGGATCCCTTGCGGCCAGGGCCGAGGTTGGAGGAGGCTTTTGCGCCTTGGCCTGGGGTGCCGGTGAAGTTTTCGGCGTTGATTGAGCGACTGCTGACGCCCCGGGGCATAGTGGCCCATTGGATGGTCACAGGTTTTCCTTTCGATGGAAATTGTGCTCGAGTTGCTCGAACGGCTTACTTGACGGCTCCGGCCGCAACACCACGTACAAGGGTGCGCTGGAAGAGCAGGAAGAAAACGAGGGTTGGCAGCAACGACAGCAGCGATCCGGCGTTGAGCACAGTGATGTCGATGTTGTGCTGGCCGCGGAGTGTGGCCAGGGCGATCGGGATTGTCTGGGACGACTGGTCTGATAGAAGTACGACCGGAATATAGAACTCGTTCCAGGTCCAGATGAAGAAGAACACCACCAGTACTGCCAGGCTGGGCCGCAGGATGGGGACCAGGATCCGCCACAGAATTTGCCAGCGGGTGGCTCCGTCAAGCTGGGCAGCCTCGATCAGTTCTTTCGGGATTGCGCCCATGACACTCGCTAGCAGGTACGTACCGTATGCTGCCTGCAGGACCGAGAAGACGATGATCACGCTCCACACCGTATTAAAAGTTCCGGTGGCCTGGGCCCCATAAAACAGCGGGTAGATGAGGGCTTCGTGCGGGAGCATGGTGGCGACCAGCAGCACAGCCAGCACTATGCCGTTTGCTTTTACACGGCCTATTCCCAAGGGGTATGCGCTCATTAGGGAGAGCACTACTGCTATCGCTGCAACAAATAGCGAGATGATGAGGGAGTTCCAGAAGGCCTGGCCAAAGTTAATCCTGCCCAGGTAATTGATGAACGCGTCGATGGACAGTGATGTGGGCCAGCTCAAGGGCCCGTGGCTTGAATAGTCCTGGGTGGATTTAAAGGCGTTGAGGATGATCAAGCCGAAGGGCGCGAAGACGGCGACGCCGGCAATGACGGCAACGGCAAGCAGCCCCCACTCGCTGGGCTTTCTGCCATGAGCTCGGCTACGTTCGGGGTTGGGCGTCAGATTGACTGTTTTCTGCCGGGTCTGCGTGGTGCTCATCGTGCTTCCTGCCTGCGCTGCCACCACAGCATGAGGGCTGCAATGGCAAAGATTACAAGGGCCATGACGGTGGATATCGCGGAGCCGTATCCCACCTGTGACAGTTCAAAGAAGTTACGGTAGGCGTAGTAAGAGGGAACGACCGTTGATCCTTCCGGTCCGCCTCCAGTCAGGATCAGAATCGGGGCAAAGACCTTCAGCGCGGCTACGGTGGCTGTCAGTACCACGATGAAGATTTCCGGTCTGATGGTAGGTAAGGAGATGGCGAGGAACTGCCGCCACTTTCCGGCGCCGTCCAATGCAGCAGCTTCGTAGAGCTCTGGGTCCACCCGGGACAAGGCTGCCATGAAGATAACTAGGGGGTATCCAATTTGGAGCCAGATCAACATCAGCATCACCGCGTAGATGGCCAGGTCAGGGTTTCCGAGCCAGTCGGGGCCGATTATGTGGATGGAGCGAAAGAAGCTGTTGATGGCGCCGTCGGAGGGGTCGAGGATCCAGCTCCACATGAAGCCGGCGACGGCAATCGGCAGAATCTGGGGAAGGTAATAGGTGGCCCGGAGGAAGCTGGCGATCCTGGGGCCAAATCGTCGGCCAATGGTTTCGGTAAGCAGCGCGGCCAGAAGAAGGCCAATCACGGTGGGGATCACCACAATGGCAATCACCATGAAAATTGAGTTGCGCAAAGATGTCCAGAACTCGACGTCGGCAAACAACGTGGCGTAGTTCCCCAGGCCGTTCCAGCGCATCGGCGCTGCCCCGCCCTTCCAACGGAAAAGGGAGAAGTAGATGTTAGTCGCAAAAGGGATACCGACCACGGCCAGAAAACCGATGAAGATCGGTACGAGATATAGCCAGTAGCCGCTCGGTCGGCGCAGTCCTCGCGCCAGTCCTTTGCTCACGGCGAAATTCCATTCGTTAGGGGGATGAGGGATGGCAGGAACGGGGCAAAGCGGAAGTACTTCACCCCGTTCCCTGATGGAGTGCTAGCTCTTGGTGCCCTTGTCGTAGAAAGTCTGCAGGGCGTCGAGGTACTGTGAGGCGGTTTCGTTCTTGTTTGACATGGCCTGCATGTGGTTCTGGATGAAATCCAGGAAACCGGGCACAGGGTAGTCCGGGTAGAAGGAAAGCGTGTCTGCCTTCACTACGTCATTGAACTTTTCGGTAAGTTCCTTGGTCAGGGGGTCGGAGATGGAATTGATGTCGCCTGCCAGGGGCAGGCCGCCCTTTTGGCCGATGAGGTTCTGGACCTCGAGGCTGAGGGTGGTTTCAATCCAGTCGTAGGCCAGCTCCTTGTTTTTGGACTTAGCGGGAACGCCCCAGAGGTGCCCTGAGGACCCCATGGAGAGCTTGGCCCCTGGCATGATGAAGAATCCCCAGTCGAAGGATGCGTCCTTTCTGATCCGGGCGAACATGCCGTTGTTCCAGGGAAGCATCGCGGCCTTTTCGGAAAGGAAGTTGACGGTAGCCTGTTCGAAGGAGAGGCCTCCGAGCTGGTCACCCACGTAGCCCTTATCGATCCACTGCTGGAAACGTTCTGTTCCACTCTTCCAAGCACCTGAATGGAAATCAGTCTTGTCCTTGATGAACATGAAGTCGTCGATTTCCTTGCGGCTGGCCTGGGCGGAGATCAGGGAGTACCAGACCCACATCTGGTTGAAGCCCTGGCTGGTGCTGGCGGAGCTTGATATGGGCAGTTCGCCGACGGCCTTCAACTTGTCCATGGCCGTTTCAAAAGACGCAAGGTCCTTCGGCGTTTCAGTGATCCCTGCCTTGGCGAACTTCGCTTTGTTGTAGTAGAAGTACACGTACTCCCCCACGTTGGGGATGCCGTACCAGTCACCGGAGCCGGCTTTGCCGTCCTGGTCGTACTTGGCGAAGGCCGCCATCGATCCGGTGACTTTCTTATCCCATCCGAACTTGGCTACTGCATCGTTCAGCGATTCCAGGAGGCCTTGGGAGGCGAGCTGACCGCCATCGGCATTGCCTTTATTGAACTCGACGACATCGGGGACGTCATTACCGCTCAATAGAATTTTTGCGTTCTGCCGGAACGCATCGAAGCTCGTCTGTTGAACTTCAACGTTCACATCCGGATGCTTCGCCTTGAACAGCTCGACCGCCTTCTGCCATCCCTGGCCCTGCGGTGTCGTGGGGTCTTCGTACTGCAAAATCTTGAATGTACCGCTGCCGGACGACCCGCTCTGCTGGCTGGACGGGTTGCATGCGGTAAGAGCCAGGGCGCTGACGCTGAGTGCGCCAAGACCTGCAAGAACCTGGCGACGGGAAATTGCTCGCATGGTGCGAACTCCTCTCTGAGTTGGCAGCCGATGCCCCTGAGGGCAGGACTGCATGTCCGAAGCAGTGCGCTCGGATTCTTTGTGATTACAAAAGTGGGGGGATTACGTCCGTGGTGGGCCGACGGAGGCTCGTTGCACTAACGGGCAATGAGTAAGTTGTGAGACAACGGGGCCGGGTTCACCGCTTTCCTGGCTGCGCTCAATGAGGCGCCTTGCTGCCCAGACGCCCATGTCGTGGTGAGGCAACTGGACCGTAGTCAGGCCGGGAAGAAGGCTTTCGGCAACAAAGGCGTGGTTATCGAAACCAACGATGGACAGGTCTTCGGGGATCCGCAGACCCAACTGCGCGGCGGCCTGATAAACGCCGAAGGCCAATCTGTCCGAAAAACAGAACACGGCGGTGGGCCGATCTGGCCTTGACAACACGTCCCGCGCTGCTTCCCTTGCCGCCGCGGCTGTAAGTTCCTTGGCCAGCACATGAAGAGAAGGGTCCGGCACGATGCCTTCGGTCCGCAGCGCTTCTTCGTAGCCCCGCCTGCGTAAAGCGGTTGCTATGTACCGTTTGTCGTCCAAATTGCACATGGCAATGCGACGATGACCTGCCTCAGTAAGGTGCCGGGTTGCGGTAAAGGCGCCTCCCGTCTCATCAGGCACGACCCAGTCCGAGATGGAGGCGTCCTCAGGGCGGCCGTCCAAGACCACAATTGGCAATGAACGAGGCACACGCGGCAACTCCACAATCGCGTGATAGTCAGGCGCCACAATCAGCCCTTCAATATTCCGCTGAAGCAGCGCCTTCACTGCAGGAGCTTCCAGCCCGGACATGCCTACAGTGTCGATGAGCATCAGTAAGTAGCCGAATTCGGCAGCGACTGTTTGTGCGCCAGCGATCATTGGTCCTGCAAATGCCGTAGAGGCCACACCATCGGAAAGCAACCCGATAGTGAGAGACTGCTTGGTTTTCAGGCCCCTGGCCAACAAGTTCGGGACATAGCCAAGCTCCTCAGCAACCGCCCTAATTCTTGCCGCTGCCTCTGCGTTCACACGACCATCACCGCGGTCATTAAGGACGAGCGAGACCGCAGAGATGGATACGCCGACTTCTTTTGCAATGTCCCTCAGGGTCACCAACGACACCGATCCGCTCGCCTCCTTTCGGGATTTGTATCAATCGTTTGATCCTCTTACATCAATCGTTTGAGGCATTGCTGCAAACGATTGATGTCACTCTCAATTCGTCAAACGCATTGACGCAACGGTGTTATCAAAGCGTTACCTAAATGGATAGAAAGAACGCGGCCTTCCAGGTTGTGTGACGTCTCCGGTTGAGAAGTGCAAGGGTGAAAGGGGAAGGCGCGGTTCCTTCTAGGACTTTGACTAACCGGGCCCACGGTCGAGCAATTTTGTACCAAGCCTGCGGGATTGCGGGAGGCTGTCCTGTACTGCCGGCTCGTAAAGCCTCCTGGCTGCTCCCTATCCGGGTTTGCCCGATAAGGAAGAACCGTGAAACTAGAGCCAGAACGGCGAGGGATTCGACTACTCAGTTCGGGGTTAGCCGAGTATCTGAAAGGCGTCCTTGAGCGCGTCGCCATCGTAACGTACGTCTCGCTGGCGTGCCGTTAGGCTCGGCCGACATGGCCCCGCATGGCCTTCCCAGATGACTCGGAGCGCCAGATGGTCACCCTGGGGTACCGAGGGGATCCAATCCGCGATGGGCTGCTCGTGCAACGGGTGTTTCAGCTCCTTCTCAGTTCCGGGTTATTGACGTGTGCGGGCAATCACATTATGGTGGAGCCTAATCCTTTAGGTAACGCGATCTAAATCGACGTGGAGCCTAAACCTAAACGATTAGAAGGCAGGCGAGGGCATGGCAAAGAAGCCCACCTTGCGGGACGTCAGCGAGGCCACGGGCCTGTCGTCCTACACAGTTTCACGTGCTTTGAGTAACGGCCCGGACGTTTCAGATGCGAGCAGGCAGCTGGTGCTGAAGGCTGCCCGGGAATTGGGTTATGTCCCGAATCGTGCTGCGCAGGAACTGCGCAAGAAATCGCGCAGTTCCGTCGCGGTGATCACGGCGAGCACGTCGAACTACTACTACCTGGATCTTATGAAGGGAGTCCAGCGGGTCCTGCGGGTATCCGGTCGGAATGCCGTTGTGGCCGACATTGCCGCCGAAGGCGTCTATACACCCGAGGTGGAAGATGCCATTGTTCAGGACTTGATCCAGTCGCGTACGGCTGGCATCATCACGACTCTGACGCTGAGCAGCGAAAACGTTAAGCTCTTGGAAAGCTGGGACATCCCGGTGGTTTTCGTTGACTCAGCGCCGCCGGAAGATGCCACTCAAGTGCCGAGCATCTGGACGGACAATTACACCGCGAGCATGACGGCGGGGGCGCATCTGGCCCAGCACGGCTATACGGATTGGCTCTTCCTGGCCTATCCCAGCCGCTGGTCCACGCGCGCTGAACGGGAGCGCGGGCTCCACGAAGCTGCCACGAAGCATGGGGCTGCGCTCCAGGTGCTGGAGACGGAAAACGACTCTGACTCAGCATGCAAGACGTTGTCGAACTACCTGAACACCCCCGGGCGAACACTGCCCAGGGCGATCATCGCTGGAAACAACCCCCTGTTGCACGGTGTACTTACCGCGCTCAAGCAACGTGAGATTGTTGTCCCAACCCAGGTGGCCCTCATGGCTTTTGACGAGTTTGCCTGGGCGCCTTTGCTGGATCCGCCGCTGACTGTGGTCGATGAGGACAGCGAATCGATCGGCGTTCTGGCCGCGCAGACGCTGACCCGCATTCTGGATGGGCAGTTGGAAGCCGAGCGGCGGGGCGATCCCCCCGTACCCAGCTACCGCCCGGAAGACCGCCGGGAGGTGAACGCGGACTTAATCGTGCGGCAGTCTTGCGGCTGCTGACCGGAGCGCTCCGAAGCGCTCCCTGATCCTATAAACGACTACGGTTACCGACCCCGTCTGGTCCGCTTGTGACTTCAGCGGTCAAACATGTGTACTTCCCGCACGCCCGTTACCACAGGGCGGCAGCCTGACCGCCCCTACTCAAGAGCCTGGTTGGGCACGCGAGGGGGAGCGGCAGACAAGGTCGCGATCCGGCGATGACTGCTCAGGCGTTCGTCATATCACCGGGACACATCCCAAAGCCGGTCTTCGCACCGAAGCAAGCCGGCGAAACACTTTCCACCTATTTCCATCCACCGTTTTTCGCGGACCTGGCTTGCCGTCACGGCCTCGCCGGTTCCGGTTCAAAGGAGATCCGAAAATGAAACAGCTCGTCAAGAAGTCCGCAGTCCTCACCGCCGCCGTCACACTGGCTGCGCTCAGCCTCACGGCCTGCAGCTCCGGCGACACCCAGGCCGCGGCCAAGCCGAAAAAGATCGAGAAGATCGGCCTGATGGTCCAGGACATGTCAAACCCGTTTTTTTCAGCCATGGACAAGGGAGCCAAGGAAGCCGCCGCCTCGATAGGAGCCACCGCCAACACCCAGGACGCCCAGCTTGATCTGGCGAATCAGAATACCCAGATTGACACCTTCATCCAGCAGGGCGTGAACCTGATTGTCATCAGCGCCGTTGATGAAAACGGCATCCAGCCGGCTATTGAGCGGGCAAAGCAGGCAGGCATCATTGTGATCGCTGTGGACACTCCCGCCAAGAGCGCCGACGCCGTGGTGATGACCGATGCAGTCCAGGCCGGTGAAAAGTCCTGCCAGTACCTGTTCGAGCAAATGGGAGGAAAGGGCAATGTTCTCCTGGTGGACGGAACCCCGCTCCAGACAATCCGCGACCGCATCACCGGCTGCAACAACGTTGTGAAAAAGTTTCCTGGCGTTAAAGTTGTCGGGCAGCAGGCTTCTAAGAACGACCGCGCCTCCGGCCTCGCCGTAACTACTGACATGCTCACCGCCACCCCGGACGTTCAGGGCATCTTCGGCATGAACGACCCGTCGGCACTCGGCGCCGTACTGGCGGTCCAGCAGGCCCACAAGGCCGGAACCGTAAAGGTCACCGGTGTCGACGGAAGCCCCGAGGCGGTGGCGGAACTGAAGCAGTCAGGGTCGCCGTTCATCGGAACGGCAACGCAGAATCCGGCCGAGATGGTCCGCAAGGCCGTCGAGGTCGCCCAGAACATCATCGATAACAAGCCCCCGGCCCAGACCACCATCCTGATTCCCAGTGAGCTTGTGACCCGCGACACCGTCAGCCAGTACAAGGGCTGGTAGCGCTTAGCCACTCCTGCGTGGGGCCGCTCATCTCGTAGAGCGGCCCCACATGACCGGATCGAGAATAGGCCCACCATGAACACAACAACCTCCCGCCAACCGCTGCTGCAGCTGGAAGGCATCACAAAGCGTTTTGGCGCGACCCTGGCGCTGAACAACGTCCACTTCGACCTGCGTGCGGGTGAAGTTCATGCTCTTATGGGCGAAAACGGGGCCGGTAAATCCACTCTGATGAAGATCCTGGCGGGTAACGTTACCCGCGATTCCGGACGCATCCTGATGGACGGCACCGAAATCGACATCCGTTCCCCGCAGGAGGCCGTTTCCCACGGCATAGCCATTATCCATCAGGAGCTCAACACGGTGCCGGCAATGACAGTTGCTGAGAACCTGGCTCTCGGACGCGAGCCTTCGACCAAGTTCGGGGCCCTGGACCGTCGCGCCATGATTTCCCAGGCCCGAGAAAAACTTGCCCGTGTTGGGGCACGAATCGACCCACGCACCGAGCTCGGCCAACTGAGTATCGGCATGCAACAGATGGTTGAGATCGCGCGTGCCGTCAGCGAGAACGCCAGAATCCTGGTCCTCGATGAACCAACGGCGGCACTGTCACGAAGCGAGACCCTGCACCTTTTCCAGATCATCAACGAATTGCGCGACGCAGGCGTCGGGCTGGTGTACATCTCCCATCGGATGGAAGAAGTCTGGGAACTTGGGGATCGCGTCACCGTGTTCCGCGACGGCACTTACGTCGGTACCAGGGAAAAGACTGAGATCAGCCCGCCCGATGTCGTACGGATGATGGTGGGCCGCAACCTTGAGGACCTCTACCACCACTACCGGCACAGCCCGGGAGAGATCATGCTGGACGTGAAAGACCTCACCGACGGAGCCGGAATCGGCCCGGTCAGCTTCCAGGTACGTGCAGGGGAAGTTGTCGCCCTTTCCGGGCTCATCGGGGCTGGCCGCACAGAGACAGCCCGCATGATCTTTGGCGCGGACCGGCCCCGCGGCGGCACTGTCACGGTCCAAGGCAAGGCCGCAACCGTCTCCAGTCCTGCCCAGGCCATAGCCAGCGGGATCGCCATGGTGCCTGAGGACCGCAAGGATCAGGCCCTGTTCGTCTCCCACTCTGTCGAGGACAACATCGCTGTCAGTTCCTTGGGCGGCCACGTAAACGCCGGCGTGCTCCAACGGACGAGGATCCGGAACGCGGTGAAAAAGCAGATGGAACGCCTGCACCTGCGGCAAAACGCCCTGCGCCTGCCGGTTAGCGCGCTGTCGGGCGGCAACCAGCAAAAGGCCGTCCTGGCCCGGTGGCTGATGAGGGAATCCGATGTCCTGATCCTGGATGAACCAACCAGGGGCGTGGATATCGGCGCCAAAAGCGAAATCTATGAAGTCATCAACGACTTGGCCAGGGCCGGCAAGGCGATTCTGGTCATCTCCTCAGACCTTCCCGAAGCGATCGGCATCAGCGACCGGCTCCTGGTGATGCGCTCCGGCCAGATCGTCCACGAACTCAACTCACGCACCGCCAGCGAAGAGGACGTCATGTCCCATGCGACCGGTACCGCAGCACAAACAAACGGAGAATTCCATGACTAACCAGGCTCTCAACCCACAGGGTGCTGACGTCCGGCAAGACGCCGTCGCTACCCCTGCCCGCGGCTTCGACTTCGCCTACTGGTGGGACCGGGTTGGCATCCTGGTTGTCCTGATCGCCCTCGTTGCGCTAATGGTCGTCATCGCCCCGAACTTCGCGAGCGTCAACAACCTGCTCAACATCGCCCGGTCGATCTCCATCAACGCGATCCTTGCCGCCGGAATGACATTCGTCATTCTCGCGGCCGGGATCGACCTCTCCGTCGGCTCTATTCTGGCGGTCTCCGGGGTTGCGTCAGTGATGGCAGGCATCGCGGGACTTCCCGCGCCCGTGGCGATCCTGGTCGGAGTTCTGGCTGGGGCCCTCGCGGGACTGATTAACGGCCTGCTCAGCTCCTACCTGGCGTTGGCCGCCTTCATCGTCACCCTCGGCACCATGACCTTCCTGCGCGGCCTGGCCTACACGATGACCGACGGGCAGCCCATCGTCTCCAATACCCTCAATTTCCGGGACATCGGCAATGGGTACATAGCGGGCATCCCCGTACCCGTGGTGATCATGATCATCGTCTACGTTGCAGCATGGTTCGTCCTTGAGCGCACCCGCTACGGCCGGCACGTTTACGCCGTAGGCGGCAACGCTGAAGCAGCCAGACTGGCAGGAATCAATGTCAAGCGCGTCCTCACTTCCGTCTACGTCATCGCGGGTGTCTGCGCCGGACTCGCCGGCGTCATCTTTTCCGCCCGAGTCGTCTCTGCCCAGCCGACAGCAGGCACCGGCTACGAACTGGATGCGATCGCAGCCGTTGTTCTGGGCGGGACAAGTCTAGTTGGCGGCCGTGGTCGGATCTACGGAACCCTCATCGGCTCCATCATTCTCGGTGTCCTGAGCACCGGGCTGATCCTGATGAACGTCCAGTTCTTCACCCAACTGCTGATCAAGGGCCTCGTCATCATCCTCGCCGTGGCTATCGACAGCCTCAAACAACGTACGCTCCGCCTGCCGTGGTCAAAGGCCACCGCGGCACAGAAACCTGCATAAGCGCACTTCCGACGCATCAGGCAGCTGCATGCCTGCCCGCGGGACATTCCAGCCCCTTTCCCAAGCGGCCGGAATACATCCCCACACGAAAATGAGAGGAAAAGCCCGTGGCATTGCCCACCATCGCCGTCAAGGACGCCCTTCCCGGACGCCGCACCAACGAACCAGTGACCTTCACGGTCGACGGCAAATTCACCGAGAACCTTTGGACTGCAACCACAAGTTCCGGCGACACCGTTATCTGTCAGCGGCTCAACGACCAACCCGAACCAGGTAAAACCGCGTTCGTCACCGTCCTGTCCTTTGACGGAAGCGTAGAGCTCACGCTGACCGAGCCTGTCACCGGTCACGTCGAGGGGATCACCAAACGGGACCCTGTCGAACCCGACGCTTTCGTCCGACTGGACACCGGGTACTTCGACCTCGAAATGTGCTCGGGAACCGCCGAGGGTACCGGCGCGTCAAAATGGGGACTCCGTCATTTCGCAACGCTCAAAGAAGGCATTGACCTGCTGCCCTCAGGCAACAACGCCATCGGCGGATTCTACGGCCCCTTCTTCACCCCTGAAAACGGCCTCATCAACCCGCCCGAACACACCACCGTCCAAATCGAAACTGTCGAACAAGGTCCCATCCTTCATCACTACCGGATGCACGGGAAAATCCCCGACGGCCTGCTCGAAGAACTCAAGGGCAAGACGTTTTCCATTGACTGGCAATTCACCCACGGCACGCCCTACTTCACCCGCTGCTATCGGGTGGACGACTTCCAGACCATCGTCAACGGACGCTCGATAACCAACAAGATCACCGTCGGCGATGAATTCGAAGCCGGCCAAGGCGACGTCGTGTTCAACCGCTTCGAAGCCTATGACGGCACACGGTACCGCTCGGGCGATCCTTACGCCGCTGAACTCGCAATAATGGTCGACGAGACCATCGCAACCTCCACCTCAAGCAGCGAGAAGTTCCAGGAATTCCGCCGCCAACTCACCGGCGACATCGAAGCGGCACACTGGGACCTGTACTGGCGCCTGTTCTGCAGCTGGGAAGCCGCCCTGGACAACGAGGAGATCCGCGAACGCCTCGCCCGTGTCAGGACGACCTCGCACGTGCTGGCTGACCTGCCTGAGCGGCGTTGGACGATAGCGGATGCCCCCGTCGATGTCTCTGCTGTGCCGCACGAAACCATCTTCGCCGGGCCGGCCTCAAAAACCGCCGAATTCCATTCAGACCTCGACAGAACCATGGTCTGGTGGACCTCTGAACCGTCCGGCGCCTTCCAGATCGTCCAGCGCCGCCAGTCCGGCTGGGTCAACTGGGGAACAAACGGTGAAAACGAATGCCCCGAACTTCCCGTCGGTGTCCAAATCAAAACGGCATACGGTATCTTCAGCGACGGCTGGCAGCACGTGGCAGACCAACTGGAGACCGCACCCACGGCCCACCGCGCATGACCTCCAAAAGCGCCGCATCTGATCCCCGGGCTAGGAACGCCGTTACCGTTCGGGAGACCCTTCGGGGTACTTCCAGCCCGCCACCGCACTGCCAACAGGAAGCCATGCCGCCCCCCAGCCCAGACACTTAGCCCCAAGTGACGGTCATCGGTGAATCGCTCGTGGACGTCATCACTCATCCCCACAAAGCGGGAACCCCGACTGCCATACGTCCGGGCGGAAGCCCGCTAAA
This sequence comes from Pseudarthrobacter phenanthrenivorans, assembly GCF_036455295.1. GTDB lineage: Bacteria > Actinomycetota > Actinomycetes > Actinomycetales > Micrococcaceae > Arthrobacter > Arthrobacter phenanthrenivorans_C. The sequence continues at coordinate 77,028 of NZ_JAYXNX010000015.1, forward strand.
CGTTGCCATTGGCTGTGCGCGCCTCGGCATGACGACCAGTTTGGTCACCCACTACGCAAAGGACCAGAACGGGGGGATGATCGAAAAACACCTGACGGCCAACGGGGTCGCCGCCCTCGTCGGCGGACACTCCCCGACAAGCGTTGCCACCGCAAACATCGACCACGCTGGAGCCGCCCGCTATACCTTCGCCATCACCTGGGACCTTAACGGGGCCTCTCTCCCGGCCCTGGCAGCAATCGAAAGCTCCCGCCACGTCCATACAGGGTCGATCGCCACGGTCCTGCCGCCCGGGCGCGACACCGTCTACACACTGTTGCAGGCTGCCCGTGGACACGCCACAATCAGCTACGACCCGAACTGCCGGCCCGCGATCAGCGGAGATGTTCACAGCACCCGCCGGGACATCAAGCGGTTTGTAGCGACGAGCGATATCGTCAAGGCCAGCAACGAAGACCTGGAATGGCTATACCCGGACAGGACGCCTGACCAGACCGTGCAAGCATGGCTCAAGCTGGGACCGGCCATGGTGGCAGTCACCCGCGGAGCAGGCGGTCCACTAATCACAAACGGCCGCACGATGCTGCAGATGCCGGCCCGGGAAATCGAAGTCGCCGACACCGTCGGCGCAGGCGATTCCTTCATGGCCGGACTAAGTTCCTGGCTCGGCACGAGAAACCTCCTCGGCGCAGGCGCCCGGGCGAAATTGAAGGATCTCTCACCCCAAGCACTTCGGAACCTGCTTGACTTCGCGAACAGCGCAGCATCCATCACCTGCTCAAGACCAGGCGCCGATCCACCTTGGGCGCGAGAGCTTAGCAGCGACGCATTCGCCGCTGCGGCAGATTTCCTTAGCGTGCATTGAACGACCCGCAAAGCCGAAAGCCGATGGAATCAGACCGACGGGCGACGCCGTCGCGGTTACCGAAGGGTCGACCGACCCAGGCCCTTCGCTGGTTTTCGCGGACGATAAGGGCGAGGCCGGTGGTGCCCTCAGGGCTATCTCGGGCCCTTCCCCCATCGACGATTTCAAACGCCGATAATGGAGATTCTGTAAGGCTATGGGGGAGCGTTTGACAGCCGCATTGTGCGGCTCAGGAAGAGAAAAGTGGCCTAGCTCGGCGTTGGCAATCGATCGGAGCCGAGGGCATCCCGCGCATCTTGCTGCCGCCGGAGGTCCCAAATTTCATCCACGGTGGCATGCTCCGCCTTAGAATAATTACACGGGTGTGACACCCACGAATACTTATTGGGGGAGCGCGCGTGACTACTGACGTTGCCGGTGTTGTTGAAGCCGAGGATATTGGACCGGGGGCCATAGGATTTCTTTCCGCAATTCAGCGGGTCATTAATTCTGCTAGGCCTTCCACCGAGGCGGACTTGCTATCCGCGGCTGCTTGCCAGTTTCTCCATAAGGCGCAGCGAGCCAGCGCTGAAGAAGTCCGCCGGGCGGTGGGGGAGATGTGGCCCGGGAGCCAACCCACTGTGCCGCAAATATCAGGTGCGCTTGGTCTTGCTAAAGAGCTGGGACTGGCGGCGGCAGAGGACTCGCACTGGTTTCTCACCGCCCAAGGGCTAGTGGATGTCCAGCGCCATGCGTCTTGGGTGGAGGACATGAGGTCGCGCATAACTGCCGAAATTCGTGTTCGCTCACGGGAGGGGCTGGGTTATGAGCCGGACAGCACCGAAGCGTCGCTTTGGCTCAACCAACTCGTGAAGGCGTTAATATCCGGTATAGAAAAGTCTCAGGCAGCTTACTTGGGCAACGTTGAACAGCTGATCCAAGGCCACATAACTCCGCGAGAGGTCAAGCAAAAGGAGATTCTTGATCACCTCGACGGCACGAACGGTAGTCCTGACGTAGTTGAGCTGCTGAAGTCGCTGGCCATAGCAGCACTAGACCCTCTTGACCCCTTCGGCAAGGAACTGGTTAGCCAAATAACGACGGGCTGCATTCTAAACTCATATGTCTCTGGTCGCTCCGGCGCAGAGGTTACCAGGGAGATTGGAAGTCCTGCATCTCAACGTGCCATTCTTGACACTCCCGTCCTATTGTCTCTGCTCGGGAGAAGCGCCGAACGCCGGGACACGGAACTGACAATTCGAAGTGCGGCCGCTGCTGGTTGGGACGTGGTTGTCTGCAGGCATTCCTTAGATGAGCTCGATCAACTTCTGCGGCGGGAGATCCCTGAGATCGAGGAACGCTTCAAGGAAGCGCACTCACGGAATGCAAAGGTTGAATTCTATGCTGCCCTAGTCGACGACCAGCTGCACGGGATGTGCATTGCTGCGCTGAATGACGGAACATACAAAAGACTGAGCGACATTCTGAAAGCATGCAGTCAGTTGGAATCTGACCTCACGTCCTGGGGGGTTAACGTCCGGGAGCACAACAATCAGCTTTCCCCGGAGCGGGTAAGTCGGTGCATCGAAGCCCTAAAGGAACAGATCCAAAAGATTCCGCGTTCCTCACGGTCCAGCCAGGTAATTGAGCGCGACGCGAATACGATGGCTATGGCCTGGAGGAGGCGTCGGCGGGAACAGTCACATAGCTGGCCGGGCGCTTGGATTATCACGAGCGATCGGCTCATGGCACCTGCCTACCGAACCATTTCGTCGGATAGGGTGTCACTTACGCTAAGCCTTCCCCAATGGACGACCGTAGTATCAATCAGCGCTCCCCCGAGTGATCTTCGTGGCCTTGCTAGTGCTGCTGCTGGTCAGTTCGCGGAGGAGACTATGTGGCAGTTGCCGGCCAGGTTCCCGGCTGATTTCGCAATGAGCCTTGCTGCCCAATTGTCGCCTAACCAGGGCGGCTCCGACATGGATCTCCGCCACGCCCAGATGATTCTGTCCTTGCCAGAGATGTTGGACGAGCTGGAGACCAGTTCATCAGCTACTGCCATTGCGGCTACAGTTCTCGCGGCAAGGACGAAGCGCGTTGACGCCATGACGCAGCGAGAGAAAGACCGTCATAAGGACGAATTCGCTCGTGTCAATGTGGAAGCTAGTGAGGCCCACGACGCTGCTCGCGAGGCCAGGATCAGGGAGCTTGAGGCGGAGAATGAAGCGGCTCGACTTGCCAAAGAATTAGCTGCGGAGCGTGCCAAGTCAGAAGCTGCGGAAGCAACACTGAAAGAGACGAGAATCAAGCACCGACGCATATTGTGGAGCATTTTGCTTGTGAGTATAGCTTGCGTCTTTCCTGTCGTTGGGGTCATCACAAATAACAGCTTGTCTGCTTTGATAGGCGTGGGCTTGGCGTTAGGAATGACCGTCCTTGCTGTTCGTTGGTGTCGGGATTTGAATATCGCACTTCCGGTCGTTGCATGGACCGTCATTGTCGACGGCGTAGGTCTAGTGTCATCGCTAATATCGCTCATGAATCCGGGGCAGGCGGGCTAGTCCTGCCTGTAGGAACCGTGCTGTCGGTAGATTTCGGCGTGGGCCACGCGCAGAACCCTTCCAGGGTTCCCCCGGTCGATTCAATGGGCCGATAGTGGAGATTTTGTCCACCTGGGCTGAGGCGAGTAGTCTACGCGAGCGGTGGCCGAATCCTATGGATCTCAGTCGTCACGTGATTCATCCGCCTGATGCTGATGTCCATCCATTCGTCGTCTATCCAAAACCGTCGCCCAGTCGTTGCGCGGTTCTGCGTTTCAGCACGTAGCAGGCGCTGCAAGCCAGACGGGTGTGTTGCCGGGCGAGCATGCAAGACATCGCTGCGAATTTCAGCGATGACGAACAGGCCACGGTAGACGGCAACGATGTATTCCCTGATCGGCCCATCAGCCATTGAGGCGGCCGATGTTTTTAGTTCCTTGGCTATCCCTGCCGTCATGAGAGGCTCGAGCAGATCCAGTCGTAGGTTCTCCGGCAGATCCTTAGCCAACCGGTTTAGGTCACCCAAGACTGTCCACTCTGCAGAGCTCGCGGCGTAGGCAATCTCGCCTATTCGTGCGAGATAAGAATCCTCCGGCAAGGCCACCGTTGATCGTTCCATAGCTTTGACCGTAGCATTCGTGCCCCTTGTGCCATTTGGCGATGCAGGATGCACTCTTATCCAAATGACGGCTCCGGATTGAAGGCCGATAACGGACGTTCCGTAAAGATAGCTGCCTCAGCCACGGTCGCCGACCCCGAACTTGACACCAAGTCACGTCACCATTTATCCGCTTCTCTTGACCTGCGACTGGCGTCAAACTAACTTGACGCCATGGATCAGGCGTCAGTGGAGCAGGCACTCAACAGCGGTGACGTCCACGAGTTGCTCAAAGTGTGGGAAGACTTCAACCGGGGCGAGGCATCGCCTGGCATTTCCTCCGCCGGCAACGATCATGCGCTGGAAGCTGCAGCACATTTTTTGTCAGAGGTATCGGAAGTCGCCGCGCTGGAGGCACTGCGGGCAAATGCCAGGGCAGTCGAGCTGCTCACCGCCAGACGCTGGTACGTCATGAAGTCTGCCCGTGAGGGAGGTGCCACATGGGCACAGATCGGTGAGGCATTGGGGATCACAAAGCAAGCAGCCCATGATTTTTACCGCCGCAAGATCGAAGAAGAGGAAAGGCACTTGCCGGATCTCCACGACATGGCAGCCGCTCGCGCCGTCCTCGAGGACTGACTTGAGGGACGGGAGAAGGCGCCGGGAGATGGGAGCCCACCAGCCGTAGTATCCGGACACACAGCGCAACGCAGGCGCCCCCGCCCGTAACCTGTTTAAATGCCTCGTTTCGCACTGGACATCGAGTCCGTCCCCCGTCCCGCCCGTTCGCAGGAACTCCTGGACGCCGTGAACCAGCGGGTGGTCATCGCCGACGGCGCCATGGGCACCATGCTCCAGGGCCGTGACCTGCAGCTCGACACGGACTTCCAGAACCTCGAGGGCTGCAACGAGATCCTCAACGACACCCGCCCGGACGTCATCGCCGACATCCACGACGCCTACTTCGCCACCGGCATCGACGCCGTGGAAACCAACACCTTCGGCGCCAACTGGTCCAACCTCTCCGACTACGGTATCGATGACCGCATCGAGGAGCTCGCCCGCAAGGGTGCCAGGATCGCCCGCGAGCGGGCCGAAGCGGCAGAAGAAACAGACGGCCGCATGCGCTGGGTCCTCGGCTCCATGGGCCCGGGCACCAAGCTCCCCAGCCTGGGCCACACCAGCTACGACTACCTCAAGCAGACCTTTGCCCTGCAGGCCGAGGGCCTCATCGACGGCGGCGCTGACGCGTTCCTCATCGAAACCAGCCAGGACCTCCTGCAGACCAAGGCCGCCGTCAACGGCTGCAAGCGGGCCATCGTCTCCAAGGGCGTCCGCCTCCCCATCTTTGTCGAGGTCACGGTGGAGACCACCGGCACCATGCTCATGGGCTCCGAAATCGGCGCCGCGCTCACCGCCCTGGAACCGCTCGGCGTCGACGCCATCGGCCTCAACTGCGCCACGGGTCCGGATGAGATGAGCGAGCACCTCCGCCACCTCTCCAAGCAGTCCTCCGTCGCAATCGCCTGCATGCCCAACGCCGGCCTGCCCGTCCTGGGCGCCAACGGCGCGCACTACCCGCTCACCCCCGCCGAACTCGCCACCGCGCACGAACAGTTCGTCCGCGAATTCGGCCTGGGCCTGGTGGGCGGTTGCTGCGGTACGACGCCGGAACACATGGCCGCCGTCGTCGAACGCCTTGCGCCCTTCCGCACCAAAGCCGTGGAGACCAAGGCAGCCAACGCGCCGGCAAGAATCCCCGAAGAACGCGAAGCCGGCGTCGCCTCCCTCTACCAGCACGTGAACTTCGACCAGGAGTCCGCCTACCTGGCCATCGGTGAGCGCACCAACGCCAACGGCTCCAAGGCCTTCCGCCAGGCCATGCTCGAAGAGCGCTGGGATGACTGCGTGGACATCGCCCGCGAGCAGATCCGCGTTGGCGCCCACCTCCTGGACGTCTGCATCGACTACGTGGGCCGCGACGGCGTCGCCGACATCAAGGAGGTCGTAAGCCGCTTCGCGTCCGCCTCCACCCTCCCGCTGGTCATCGACTCAACCGAACCGCCCGTGCTGCGGGCCGGCCTGGAACTCATCGGCGGCCGCCCCGTGGTCAACTCCGTCAACTACGAGGACGGCGACGGCCCGGACAGCCGCTTCGCCCGCATCATGCCGCTGGTTAAGGAACACGGCACGGCCGTGATCGCCCTGACCATCGACGAACAGGGGCAGGCCCGCACCACCGACGGCAAGGTGGCCATCGCCTCCCGCCTCGTCGACGCCCTCGTGGGCGAATGGGGCATGCGCGTCGAGGACATCATCGTGGACTGCCTCACCTTCCCCGTCGCCACCGGCCAGGAGGAAACCCGCCGCGACGGCATCGAAACCATCGAAGCCATCCGCCAGATCACCGCGAAGTATCCCGGCATCAACACCACGCTCGGTGTCTCCAACGTCTCCTTCGGCCTGAACCCGGCAGCCCGCATCGTGCTGAACTCCGTGTTCCTGCATGAGGCAGTGCAGGCCGGCCTGACCAGCGGCATCATCGACGCCGCCAAGATCGTCCCGCTCGCGTCCCTCCCGGAGGAGCAGCGCAAGGTGGCCCTGGACCTGGTCTGGGACCGCCGTGAATACGACGCCGACGGCAACACCACCTACGACCCCCTGGCCAGCATGCTGGACATGTTCGCCGGCGTCGACACCGCAGCCCTCAAGGACCAGCGCGCCGCCGAACTCGCTGCGCTGCCCACCGGCGCCCGCCTGGAACGCCGCATCATCGACGGCGAAGGCAAGGGCCTCGAAGATGACCTGGACCTTGCCCGCAGCGAGGGCATGACCCCGCTGGGCATCATCAACGACCACCTGCTCGAGGGCATGAAGGTGGTGGGCGAACGCTTCGGCGCCGGCGAGATGCAGCTGCCGTTCGTGCTGCAGTCCGCCGAGGTCATGAAGAACGCCGTGGCCCTGCTGGAGCCGCACATGGAAAAGTCGGACTCCTCCGGCAAGGGCACCATGGTGATCGCCACCGTGCGCGGCGACGTGCATGACATCGGCAAGAACCTGGTGGACATCATCCTCACCAACAACGGCTACAAAGTGGTCAACATCGGCATCAAACAGGGCATCGCCGAGATCATCGCCGCCGCGGAGGAGCACAACGCCGACGTGATCGGCATGTCCGGCCTGCTGGTGAAGTCCACCGTGGTGATGAAGGAAAACCTCGCCGAACTGCAGTCCCGCGGACTGGCCAAGAAGTGGCCCGTCATCCTGGGCGGCGCAGCCCTCACCCGCGCCTACGTGGAGCAGGACCTGGCCGAACAGTTTGATGGCGTGGTCCGCTACGCCAAGGACGCCTTCGAGGGCCTGTCCCTCATGGAGCCGCTGGTGCGCGTTGCCCGCGGCGAATCGCCGGACGACGTCGGCCTGCCGCCGCTGAAGAAGCGCATCCACAAGGGCGGTGCGAAGTTCACGGTGACCGAGCCCGAAGCCATGCCCGGCCGCTCCGACGTCGCCACCGACAACCCGGTGCCGGTGCCGCCGTTCTGGGGCACCCGCATCGTCCGCGGCGTCTCGCTTCACGACTACTCAGCGTTCCTCGACGAGCGCGCCACCTTCATGGGGCAGTGGGGCCTTAAGCCCGGCCGCGGCGAGGACGGCGCCTCCTACGAGGAACTCGTGGAACGCGAGGGCCGCCCCCGCCTGCGCTACTGGTTGGACCGCATCCTGGGCGAGGGCATGCTGGACGCCTCCGTGGCCTACGGCTACTTCCCCGTGGTCTCCGAGGGCGAACAGGTAGTGGTACTCCACCACGGTGAGGACCACGACGGCGTCCTGGGCCAGGCGGGCCTGCTCGCCCCCGACGGTGGTTCAGGCGGCCCCATCGGCACCGACCGCCTGCGCTTCGACTTCCCGCGCCAGCGCCGCGACCGGCACCTGTGCCTGGCCGACTTCGTAAAGTCCCGCGAGTCAGGGCAGATCGACGTGCTGCCGGTGCAGCTGGTCACCGCCGGATCCAAGATCGAAGAGTTTACGTCCAAGATGTTCGCGGCCAACCAGTACCGCGACTACTACGAGCTCAACGGCCTGGTCATGCAGCTCACCGAGGCGCTCGCCGAGTTCTGGCACGCCCGGATCCGAAAGGAGCTCGGCTTCGCCGCCGAGGAGCCCAAGGACACGGCAGGGTACTTCAAGCTGGACTACCGCGGTGCCCGCTTCTCGCTCGGCTACCCCGCGTGCCCGGACATGGAAGACCGCCGCAAGGTCACCGAGCTGCTGAAACCCGAGCGCATGGGCGTCATCCTGAGCGACGAGCTCATGCTGCACCCGGAACAGTCCACCGACGCGTTCGTCTTCCACCACCCGGAGGCCAAGTACTTCAAGGTGTGAGCTGGCGCCGCTTCCGGGCCGACGCGGAGAGGGCATGGGCCGAAGCGGAGTGTCCGGCCTGCCCGCCGGGTCCCGGAACACTGCCGGACACCGGCTTCACCCGCCGCAGTGAGGCCAGCACGGCGCGCCCCACCACGGCGATCCCGATCACCGTGGTGACGGCCCGCAGGGTGTCCCAGCCCGCCGTCGACGTCAGCAGTGAATACAGCAGGAAGCTGCTGAGGTTGGTGCCCAGCGGCGCGCCCGGAACGTACGAGATGCCCGTGCCGGCGCCCACCGCAAAGGGCCAGAACCACAAGTTCAGCAGCAGGCCGAACAGGTAGGACGACACGACGCCGTAGCCCGCCAGCATCCACAGCTCCGCCCTGCCGCGCACCCGGCGGGGCAGCAGGCCGGCCCCGGCGCCCACCCACCCGCAGGCAAAGATCTGGAACGGCGTCCACGGCCCAATCCCACCCCACAGTGTGCTGGAGAGGGCGATGGTGGCGGCCCCCAGGAGCAGGCCGAACCGGGGACCGAACGCGCGGCCGGCCAGGATCAGCAGGATAAAGACCGCCTCCACGCCGCCGACGCCGGTGCTCGCCACCCGGACGGCGGAACCGACGGCGGCAAGCACGCCGAGAAGCGCTACGGTGTGCGCCGAGCGGACGGACCCGTCCAGGGACACCACGACGGCGACCGCGGCCACGGGTGCGATGGCCAGCGCCGCGAACGGAAGGGCAGCGGTGGCGTCCCGAGGGAGGGCCGCAGCGAGCAGTGGCCAGCAGAACGCGGCCAGGGCGATCAGGTTGGCTGCTGCCAGCACCGTGAGCTCTGCGGCCCGGGGCATCCGGGGCCGGCGCTGCTTCTGCCCGCCCGCAGTCCCGGACGGCTCCCTGGACACAGGTGAGGGAAAAGCGGAAAGCGCAGGCCGGGGACATGGGACAAACGGCTCGGGGACGGGAGGCGCCTCCGTTGCTGGCGCCACACCGTCCCGCATCGGCAGGATCCGGGCGCCCAGGCCCTGGACGAAATCAAGGTCGTGGGTGGCGATCAGGACTGCCGCGCCATCCTCCGCCGCCGCGCGCAGGGCTGACGAAACCGCCGCACGGGCCGACGGATCCAGCCCCCGCGTGGGTTCATCAATCAGGAGAACGTCCGGGGCGTCCATGGTCTGCAGGGCGACGGCAAGGATCCTGCGCTCCCCGGCGGACAGGTCGCGGGGATGCTCGTGGCCGATGGGCATCCGGGCACCCCCGCGCAGGCGGGTCAGGCGTGCGGCTGCGGAACCTGGCTCGAACCGTCCGCCGTTCCTGCGGGGCCGCAGCCGCCGTTCTGCCGCCTGCAATTCTCCTGCCACCGTGTCACGGGTGAAGAGGTCATCCGAGGCATCCGGCACCAGGGTGACCCGGCCGCCGTCGACCGTGCCGCCGTCGGTGCCTGCACTGCGCCTGCGCTCTGTGGCCAGGGCGAGGGCCACCAGGAGGGACGACTTCCCGGCTCCGTTCGGCCCCACCAGGGCAACGATCTCCCCGCGGCGCAGGGCAAGCGAAGCGTCACGCACCAGCGGTTTGCCGTCGCGGTGCACGGAAAGGTTTGTTGCGGTCAGGACGGCCGGATGGTCGGGGACACCGACGGCCGCCGCACCCACAGTGTGGTGGGTGGGAGCGGCCGGCGCAGCACCCTGCACCAGGGAGGCGCCCTCGATGGTCCACCACGAATCAGCCACGGGCACCAGCGCGTGCGCCCGGTGCTCGGCCACGACCACGCAGACGCCCTCCGCGTGGGCGAGGGCATCCAGGACGCCGATGACGCGGGTGCGTGCGGTTGCATCAAGGTCGGCCAGGGGCTCATCCACCAGGAGCAGCTGCGGATGGTCCACGACGGCGGCCGCGATGGCCACGAGCGTGGCCTCACCCGCCGAGAGGGTACTCACGGCCCGGTCCAGCAGTGCCGTGACCCCGATACGTTCCGCGACGTCCAGCACCCGGTCCTTGGCGCCGGCGGGCGCCATGCCGCGCAGCTCGAGTGCCAGGGCGATCTCGTCCCGGACCCGGCCGGTGGCAAAACCGGCGCGCGGGTTCTGGAGGACGACGCCGACCAGCCGGGCGGTCTCCCGCGGCGGGGCGGCGGCACGATCCAGCCCACCGACCTGCACGGTGCCGGAAATGTCCCCGCCGTCAACGTGCGACAGGAGCCCGGCGAGGCCGCGCAGGACGGTGGACTTGCCGGAGCCTGTGGGGCCGGTGACCACCGCAACCGAGCCGCGGGGCGGCGCAAAGCGGTCAACCCTGATGCACGTGTCCGCCACGCGGAACTCTGCGCCGCGGACCAGAAGTGGGGTGCCGCCGTCGGGCCCTTTTCCATGGGCGCCAGGGCCGCCGAAGCCGCGCAGCTCCAGGGCAGCAGCCACCCGGGCGGCATGTTCGAGGGTGCGCTCCAGGATCGGGACCAGGGCGCGGGGTCCGAACCGCTCGCCCCGCAGCCGGAACGCCAGGCGCACGGAGGCCGCGGCGTCGGACAGTGCGGGGAGCGCCGCCCACGCCACCACGAGCATGCGGGCGATGCCCTGCAGTGGGCCGCCGCGGGCCAGCTTCACGAAGCCGCGGGACACATCCACCCAGGCGTTGAGCAGGCCGAACGCGAGGATCATTCCGGCGATCGGGAGGGCGGACAGCACCGCCTCCCAAAGCCCGGGAGCTGACACCGGGCCGAGGAACACCACGTGGGCGTACGGGGCAGGAAGCCGCAGCGGCGGCAGGTTGAGCAGGACCGGGGTGCCGGTGCCCGCTCCATTGAAGAGGGCGCGGTAGAGGACCCGCGCCGCAACGAACACGGCGGCGAGGGCCGCCGCTGCGCGTAACGGCGCGGGCCGGAAAATCATGCCGCGGGTGAGGCCGGCTGGTCGTCCACCGTGAAGAGCAGCTCGAAGCTTTCTCCCGGCTTCAGCTGCAGGGTGGCGAGGCCCTCCTGCGCGAAGGCCCAGTCACCGGAGACCGGCTTGACCCAAAGGCCCCAGTAGGCAAAAGCCGCCGGCATCTTACTGCAGTCCTCGCGGTAGGTGCCGTCCTTGTGCTTGATGTCGAAGTCGGCGGCAGGCACGCCGTTCACCCGGCACACCACTTCGTTGGGGTACTGGGTGGTGCCCTCGGTCTTCACCTTTGCCTCTTCCAGCACCTTGGTGGCTGCGGTGGGTCCATCCACGGGCACGCATACGGACGTGTCGGCGGCAGCCTGCTTCAGGGCGCCGGAATCGACGACGACCTGCACGCCGTTGCTGCAGGACCCGGAGGCGCTGGCTGAAGCGGATGCTGTTGAGGCGGGAGCGGAGGAGCTGGGCTGGTTGGCGGCCGGCGTGGAGCAGGCGGCGAGGGTAAGCAGGAGGCCTGCGGCGGCGAGGGAACTCGAGGCGGCGGTGCGGGTTTTAGTCAATGTCACGTGTCAAGGGTAGGGCGTTGCGCGCGAGGATCCAGAGGCGGTCTCCTTGTATGACGTTCGCGCTGCACATCCGCCGGACTGGTGGCACCAAAAAGGGCCGACGGCGGCACTTTTGGTAAGTGCCGCCGTCGGCCCCTTGGGCCTGGCTTTCCTAGCTTTCGGTTGCCATGGCGGCGTTGACCGGCACCGCCTCG
>NZ_JAYXNX010000015.1:89063-101803 GCF_036455295.1 Pseudarthrobacter phenanthrenivorans
CGGCGGCACTTTTGGTAAGTGCCGCCGTCGGCCCCTTGGGCCTGGCTTTCCTAGCTTTCGGTTGCCATGGCGGCGTTGACCGGCACCGCCTCGTGGGCCGATTCGTGCCGTTCCCCGTGCTCTGCGTGGGACGACGGGTGGGCTGCCACGGCCGCCGCGTGCTCGGCCAGCACCCCGGTCTGGTGCCGGATCTTGAGCCGGTAGAGCAGCGTCCCGCCAATGATCACTGCGGCCACGAACATCACGCCGCCCCACTGCAGGTACCACTCAAAGGGCGGCACCGAGTTGTAGATTTCGGGCCGGGGCCAGACGAGGTTGATGGTCATGGCGGCACCCCACAGGACCGCGAGGATGTTCACCGGAAGGCCCCACTTGCCCATGCGGAATCCGGGCTCGGAACCGTCCGCGATGAGGGGCCACTTCCTGGCCAGCCGCTTGCGGAGCAGGGGAACCGTGACCAGGAGGTAGGACAGGTAGATCAGTACGATGCTGATGCTGGAGAGGATGGTGAAGATGGCAGGTTGGGTGACGTTGACCAGCAGCGGCAGGATGGCCAGGACGCCGATCACGATGGCGGCCACCGTGGGGGTGCGCCGGACGGGATCCACCTTGCTGAGCTGCCGGCTGAAGGGCAGGTTGTTGTCCCGGGCCATGGCAAACATCATCCGGATCGCGGCGGCGTGGACGGCCAGGGTGCACACCACCACGGCCACCACGATGCAGGCCAGGAAGGCCTTCCCGAAGGGTCCGCCCAGGACGGAGAGCACAATGTGCTGCAGGCCGCCGTCGGGGGAGCCGATCTGCGGGTCCGTGAGGTCCGGTGCGGCAAGGATGCCGAACAGCAGGATTCCCCCGCCCAGCAGGAACGACGCCGTGACGGCGCGCAGGATGGCCTTGGGAGCGGTCTTCTTGGGGTCCTTGGTTTCCTCGCCCAGGGAGCTGGCCGTGTCGAAACCGTACATGACGTAGCCGGAGGCCATGGCACCGATCAGGAAGACGCCGAAGAAGCCCAGGTCCTTGCCCTCGCCGAAGCCGTTGGTCTGGAAGAAGACCTCCGGCCCCCGGACCACGTGCCAGCCCAGGGCAAGGATCAGCAGCACGGCCGCGATGAGTTCCACGAAGACGCCGATGCTGTTGATCCTGGTCATCAGCTTGACGCCGAACGCGTTGATGAGGGTGGAGATGGTGATCATGATGGTGGCCAGCACCACGCCGTTCATGGCGAAGTCGTAGGGGCCGGTGCCGTCACCGATGAACTGGAAGCCGGACCAGAGCTGCGGCAGGGTGATCTGCAGCGCCAGGGCCACGGAGCCCAGCGCCATGATGGAGGACAGCAGTAGCAGCCAGCCGGCGAGCCAGGACGAGGTCCCGGACGCGAGCCGCTTGGCCCAGTTGTAGACCGAACCGGCAACCGGGTAGCGGCCGGCCAGTTCGGCGAAGCACAGGGCCACCATCAGCTGGCCGACGAACACGATGGGCCAGGACCAGGCGTACGCCGGGCCGGCCATGGAAAAGCCAAAGTAGAACAGTTGGAAAACACCGGTGAGGATGGAGATGTAGCTGACACCTGCGGCGAAGCTGGCAAACTTGCCGATGCTTCGGTCCAAGGTCTGGGTGTAGCCGAATTCGTCCATGCCGCTTGAATCAATACTCTTGCTGGGTTCCAAATTGGACTCCTGGATCAGAAAGCACGATGGGAGGCCGCCCTGAGGTGCGGCGGATTAACGCTTGGGGCCGTGGCTGTTGGGAATGCGGGCCCCTAAGGCCTGCCGCTCAGGCGAGGGCTGAGGTCAGCTCCTTGTCGTTCGTTCCATCGGCGCCGGTACGTCCGGCACGGATCAGGTCGGCGCAGCGCTCGCCGATCATCATGACGGTGATGTTGGGGTTCACGGTGACGTGTTCGGGCATGACGGAAGCATCGGCCACCCGGAGCCCGGTGACGCCCTTGACCCGCAGCTCGGGGTCCAGCGGCGACATGTCGTCGTCGGCCGGGCCCAGGCGGACGGTCCCGACCGGGTGGTAGACGGTGTTGTGGGTCTTGCGGATGTAGTCCTGCAGTTCCTCGTCCGTCTGCGCCTCGATGCCGGGCGAGAGTTCGCGGCCGGTCCATTCCGCCATGGCGGGCTGGGCGGCGATCTCGCGGGCCTTGCGGATGCCGGCCACCATGACGCGCATGTCGTGGCCGTCCGGATCCGTGAAGTAGCGAGGGTCCACCATGGGCTTGTCGCGGAAGTCGCGGCTGCGCAGCCGGACCGTGCCGCGGGAGCGGGCATGGGTGACGTTCGGGGTCAGGCTGAAGCCGTTCTCGGTGGTGGGGTAGCCGTGCCGCAGGGTGTTCATGTCGAACGGGACGGAGCCGTAGTGCATCATCAGGTCGGGGCGGTCCAGGCCGTCCTCGGTGGGGGTGAAGATGCCGATTTCCCACCACTGCGTGGAGGTCTGCACCATGGGCTGCTTCGCCTCGAACTGCACCACGCCTTCGGGGTGGTCCTGCAGATGCTCGCCCACGCCGGGGGAGTCCACCAGCACCTCGATGCCGTGCGCGGCGAGGTGTTCAGCCGGGCCGATGCCGGAGAGCATGAGCAGCTTGGGGGAGTCGATGGCGCCGGTGGACACGATGACTTCCCGGTGGGCGGTGAGCCGGTGGGTGCGGCCAAAAGCTCCGTCCACCACGTCCACGCCGGTGCAGCGCTTGTCCGCGTCGAACACCAGCTGGCGGGCGCGCAGGCCTGTCAGCAGGGTGAAGTTGGGGCGGTCCACGATGGGGTGGATGTAGGAGACCGAGCTGGAGGCGCGCGTGCCGTCCGCCTGCCGGTTGATCTGGAAGAAGTTGGCGCCGTTGACCACGGTGGTGCCGGTGTTGAACCTGGCGCGTGGGATTCCGGCCTGCTCGCAGGCATCCAAGAGCGCGACGCCGGCAGGATCCGCCGGAGGCACGTTCATCAGGTGCACCGGGCCTGAGTCCCCGTGGTGGGGTGCGTCAGGTCCGGCGTCCTCATTGGTTTCCAGGCGCTTGTACAGCGGCCACGCGGCGTCCGCGTTCCAGCCGGTGGCGCCGTACTTGGACTCCCACTCGTCCAGGTCCTCGCGGGGAGCCCAGAAGGCGATGCAGGAATTGTGGCTGGAGCAGCCGCCCATCACCTTGGCGCGGGCATGCCGCATGAAGGAGTTGCCGTTCTCCTGCGGCTCGATGGGGTAGTCCCAGTCGTAGCCGGATTCCAGCAGTTCCATCCAGCGGTCCAGCTGCAGGATTTCAGGGATGTTGCGGTCGTCCGGGCCCGCCTCGACGAGGGCGACGGTGACCTCCGGGTCCTCGCTGAGCCGTGCGGCCACGGCGGCGCCGGCGGACCCGCCGCCGATCACGACGTAGTCGAACCCGCGGTCGCTCACGTCCTCAATGTTGTCGTAGTGCATCTAGTTCTCCTTGCTGTGGTCAGCGAACCAGCCGGTGACCTGCGGCCTGGTGTTCTGGTAGATGTGCTTGGCTTCCTGGTATTCGGCCAGGCCGGTGGGGCCCAGCTCGCGGCCGACGCCGGACTGGCCGAAGCCGCCCCACTCGGCCTGCGGGAGGTAGGGGTGGTAGTCGTTGATCCAGATGGTGCCGTGCCGAAGCCTGCCCGCCACACGCTGGGCCTTCCCGGCGTCCTGCGTCCAGACGGCCCCGGCCAGGCCGTAGATGGTGTCGTTGGCGATCGCCACGGCCTCGTCCTCGGTGCGGAAGGTTTCCACCGTGACCACCGGGCCGAAGGCCTCGTCGGTGACCACGGACATGCCGCGCTGCACCTGGTCCAGGATGGTGGGCAGGTAGTAGAACCCGGCGTCGTACTTCTCCCCGGAAGGCGCCGAGCCGCCGGTCCTCAGCCGGGCGCCCTCGGCGATGCCGCGCTGGACGTACTCGTGGACACTGTCGCGGTGTCCTGCCGAGATCAGCGGGCCGGTCTCGGCGTCGTCGTCGAAGGGGCCGCCCAGGCGGATGCCTTCAGCGCGGCGCACCAGTTCATCCACGAAGCGTTCGGCAATGGATTCCTCAACCACCAGGCGGGCGCCTGCCGAGCAGACCTGGCCGGAGTGGACGAAGGCACCGTTGAGCGCGTTGTCCACTGCGGCATCGAAGTCGGCGTCAGCGAAGATGACGTTCGGGTTCTTGCCGCCCAGTTCAAGCGCAATCTTCTTGACGGTGGCGGCAGCGGTGGCGGCGATGCGCTTGCCCGTTTCCAGCCCGCCGGTGAACGAGATGAGGTCGACGTCGGGGTGTTCGGACAGCGGGGCCCCAACCTTGGTGCCGGGCCCGGTGAGAAGGTTCGCGACGCCGTCGGGCAGGCCCAGGTCCTGCATGAGCTGCATGCACAGAATGCTGGTGGACGGGGTCAATTCGGCTGGCTTGAGGACGAAGGTGCAGCCGGCTGCCAGGGCGGGTGCGATCTTCCAGGCGGCCTGGAGGAGAGGGTAGTTCCACGGTGTGATGAGGCCGCAGACGCCGACCGGTTCATAGACAATCCGGCTGACGACGTCCGGATTCCCGGCGTCCACCACACGGCCCGGCTGCTGGCCCGCGAGCCTGCCGAAGTACTCAAAGCAGGCGGCGATGTCATCGATGTCGATGCGGCTTTCCACGATGCGCTTACCAGTGTCCAGCGATTCGGCGCGGGCAAACTTTTCCCGGTGCTCCCGCAGGCCGGCGGCGACCTTGAGCAGGAACGTGCCGCGCTCGGGGGCCGGGACGGAAGACCAGACTCCGGAGTCGAAGGCTGCCCGGGCCGCGGCAATGGCGCGTTCGGCGTCCTCACGGCCGCCTTCGGACACCATGGCGACTACTTCGCCGTCGGCGGGATTGCGGATCTCCCGGGCGGCGCCGGAGGCTGCCGGTTCCCAGCGGCCGTTGATGAACAGGGTGCGGGGCGTCTCGGGGAGGGCGCGTGCGGCGGCGTCCCCGTCGGGTGTGGCGTAAGTCATACGCAGGACAATAACGGAGATTGAACAAGTGTTCAATACTTTTCTTGAACACTTGTTCAATGCTACGCAAAGGTGACTGTTGCCTTGCTGCAGGATTTCTTAGGGCTGGCCGGCTTCCTGGTCCTGGCTCGCCGTGCCGTCCAGCGGTGCGAACGCGATCTGCTCCGTCCGCTCGATGCTTCGCTCGATTGACGCCTTGTCAACGCCGAGCAACGCGGTGAGCCACACGCCGTTCTGGATGACCACGATGTCCGACGCCCGCTCCCGGCACACCTCCCACGGCAGCTCCGGCTTGGCGCTGGACACCAGCGCTGCGACACCGTCGATGTACCGGTCGAATGCGGCGGCGTTGATCTGGGCGTAGTCCTCGTCCGCCTGGGCGAGGGCCCACAGGTGCAGGCGCAGGGACAGGTATCGGGTGGTCAGCAGGTCGGCGCCCGCCACACGGCGGAGGGCCCTGCGCAACTGTTCATCCGGGGCCAGCGACGGGTCCGGGGCAACGAGCCGGAGGTCGTGCTCATCAACCCGGCCCAGGGCTGCCCTGATCAGCGTGGCCTTGTCGTCGTAGTAGTAGTTGACCAGACCCAGCGCCACGCCAGCCTCGCGCGCCACCGAGCGCATGCTCACCCCCGAAATGCCATGACGGGAGAGTAGGTCCATCGCCGCCTCAAGGATGCGGGATTGCCTGTCAGATAGTTCGCCGGAGTTCACGGCACTGCTCCCCATTCCGCCACACTATTGCCTAACCAGCCCGGAGCGCACTTTGCCGGGCCACAACAGGCCTCTTGGGGGCCCGGTCCGTCAGGACTTGGCGTGGTCCGCACGCTCAAGCAGGCGGGACACCGCGTAGCCAATGACCAGGCCCCAGAAGGCCGCATGGATATTGAAGAGGTTCATGCCGGAAATGGTCACCACAAACGTCACCAGCGAACCCAGGGTGAAGCTGGTTGCGAAGGCGGTGACAAAAGCCTGCTGGAGGGCCCGCAACATCGCAATGCCGCCCAGTGCCAGCACAAACTCCTTGGGTGCGGCCAGCATGAGCCGGGTCAGAGTGGGGGCAAATGCGGCGAACACCAGGGCCAGCAGGCCGTAAGCCACGGCAGCCGTGTATTGGCGCTGCCGGCTTCCCGACGACGTCAAAAGGGCGTTGGTGGGACCGGTCACGCACGCCGAGACAGCGCCGAAGCCGGCGTTCAGCACCGAAAACGCCCCGGAGGCGATGGCGAAGGCATTCACGGGCGGACGATGGCCGGCGGCGCGGAGGACGGCGATGCCCTGGCCGTTTTGCACGAACAACACTGTCAGGGCCAGGGGGACAACCAGCTCAAGCTGGGCGGCCCAAGTGAACTCAGGGGCGGTGAAAACCGGGGTGGCCAGGAGTGGGCCCCCTGCCGGGAGGTTGAATTGGCCGCTGGCCGCCACGGCAATGCAGCCTGCCACCAGGGTACCCAGGACCGGCGGCAGGAACCTGCCCAGCCTGGGGACTGCGGTGAGCACCAGGAACGCGGCCACCATCGGAGCAGCCACGGCCGGGTTGTCCTGGGTGGAGGCAACGATGTCTGTGCCGAACTTCAGGAACACCGCGGCCACCATGGCCATCACGAGTGGCATCGGCACTAACGCCATAGCCCGACGCACCACCCCGGTGGCGCCCAGGGCGAGGATCAGCACGCCGGAGGTGAAGAAGGCCCCGACGACTTCGGGGAAGGACAGGTGCTGCAGGGACGGTCCCAGGAGAACCGTTCCGGGGATGGACCAGGCGAAGCCCAGGGGCTGGCGGTAAATGAGCGACATCAGCAGCGTGGCCGCACCGCCGGAAAACAGAATGCCAAAAACCCAGGACGACAGCTGGCCCTGCGTCAGGCCGCCCGCCGTTCCGACGGCCAGGGTGACGGCGATGGGCCCGGACGCAGCGAAGATGAGCCCGATGGCCCCGTTGGAGACATAGGAGAGGCCCAGGTCGCGAAGAATAGTGCGCGGGCCCGCGGGCCGGACCCCCGGGCGTTCCAGCAGGGGTTCCGGCGCCGGTGCCGGCGGGGCCGACCCGGCGGATGTGGCGGGCGGCTCGGGGCGGGGGTGGCTCATCGGAACTCCTGGCTGGCGCGGAAAAACCGGAGGCGCTCCGAAGCATGGCTCCGGAGCGCCTCCGTTCGGGGTGTCTCCCGGTTTGCGTGCTACTTCTTCTGGCCCTGCTTGGCCAGGACGTAGTCATAAACTACTTCCTCGCCGGCTCCATCGGTACGCGGACGGCGGTCCAGCATCAGTTCAGGGGGTTCCTTCGTCGGCGCCCCCTATGTTTTCGGCAGGCCAGCCGGGTTCAGTTCGGACTTCTGGATGGCCTCGGAGGACAGGCCCCAGCGGTCCAGGATCCGGGCGTAGGTGCCGTCGTCAATCAGGTGGTTCAGCGCAGCCTGCGCGGCAACCGCCAGGCCGTTGCCCTTCTTGGTGGTGAAGGCGATCTGCGCCGTCAGGGGCCAGCCGCCGTTCAGCGTGCCCACTTCCTTCGTCTTACCGTCCTGCGCCGCCTTGTACGCGGCAGCGGCGTTGGGCCCGAACGTCAGGTCCGCACGGCCCGACTGGAGGGCCAGGCTTGAGGCGGAGTCGTCGTCGTAATACTGGAACTGGACCGGTGCCAGGCCGTTCTTCCTGTTCTTCTCGTCCCAGCGCACCAGGATGGCTTCCTGGTTGGTGCCGGAACCCACGATGATCCTCTTGCCCGCCACGTCCTTGGCTTCCTTGATCTCCCCAATGCTGGAGTCGCTCTTGGCGTAGAAGCCCAGGAGGTCGTTGCGGTAGGTGGCGAAGTCGAACTTTTCCTTGCGCGCCTCCGTGACGGTCACGTTGGACAGGACGGCCTCGTACTTGGACGATTCAATGCCCAGCGGCCAGTCCGCCCAGGCGACGGGCAGGACCTCCACCCGCAGGCCCAGGGACTCACCCACGGCGTAGGCGATATCCACCTCGCTGCCGATCAGGGTCTTGTTGTCCGTGGCGAACAGGCTGAGCGGCGCCGCTCCGCCCGTGGTCACCACGGTGAGCTTGCCGTCGGCCTTGACCGCCTCAGGCACCAGGGCCGCGGCGGCAGGGTCCGTTGAGACTTTGAAGCGGTCCTGTTCGGGGGACAGGTTAAAGGTTTTGCCGGCGGAGTTGGTGGCGGACGACGACGGTGCTGTCGCCGCCGAGGCGCCGGGATCGGAGCAGGCGGCCAGTGCCAGCAGTGCTGAGACGGCAAGGGCTGCAACGGCGGCCGGCTTGGTTGTGATGGGCATGGTTCCTCCTGGAAAGGGCCGAAAGATGCGGCGGGAGTGCGCGTTGCAGCAACTATCCGGCAGCCCCTTCCAAGGAATCAAAGGCCCGCGAAACCCTGAGATACAGGGAGTAACAGCGGTTCACCGGAGGACCGGCGGGGATATATTCCCGGCAGGGCAACAAAGCCGGGAGACGGCAAGAGGGGACCGGTTCGCATTGAACTGGTCCCCTCTTGCGGCGGCAGGGTTGGCGCCGGGTGCCTACGACAGCGCCGCCAGGACTTCCTTGGCCACGTCCCCGCTGGACTGCGGGTTCTGGCCGGTGATCAGGTTGCCGTCCCGCACCACGTTGGAGGACCAGGCGGCGCCGTTTTCGATCACGGCGCCCTTCTCCTTGAGGGCGTCCTCCACCAGCCATGGCGTGTTCTCGCCGGTCCCGCCGCCCAGCTCTTCCTCGTTGGTGAAGACCGTGAGGCGCCGGCCCTTGAAGGCAAACGCGCCGCCGTGGTCCGTTGCGCTCAGCAGCCCGGCGGGTCCGTGGCAGAACGGGGCAATGATCTTGCCGGCCTTGTTGGCTGCCACCAGGATGCGGCCCAGGTCCGCGTCCTTGTACAGGTCCGCCATGGGGCCGTGCCCACCGGGCATCACCACGGCGTCGTAGGAGGCAACGTCGACGTCGGCCAGGACCAGCGGGTGGGCGAGTTCGGCGTCGATCCTGGCCAGGTAGTCCTTAAAGCCCTGCGCACGGTCCTCGCCGCCGGCCGACTCTGCGGCCAGGCTCACCTGGTCCACGGTGGGCTTCCTGCCGCCGGGGGTGGCGATGTGGACGGTGTTTCCTGCCTCGGTGAGGGACTGGTGGGATACCACCAGTTCCTCAGCCCAGTAGCCTGTGGGATGTTCGCTGCCGTCCTTCATGGTGAGGGAGTCTGCGGCCGATACGACCATCAGGATGTTTGCCATGGTGTTTCTCCTGTCGTTGCTGACGTGAATGTCTTTGCTGACGTGAGTGGCCGAAGCCGCGTGCTACTTGCTGGCTGCTTCCAGCTCAGCGTATGTGTCGTCGTCGAGCGTGATGCCGGCGGCGGCCATGTTTTCTTCCAGGTGCTGCACGGATCCGGTGCCCGGGATGGGCATCATGACGGGGGAGCGGCGCAGCAGCCAGGCCAGTGCCACCTGCGAGGTGGTAACACCCAGGCGCTTGGCGGCCTCGTCCAGTGGGCCACCCGGCTGGGCGAGCTCACCGGCGGAAATCGGCGCCCACGGGATGAAACCGATGCCGTTCTCCTCCGAGTAGCGCAGCACGTCCTCGGAGCTGCGGTCGGTCAGGTTGTAGCGGTTCTGCACGGTGGACACGGTGAAGTACCTTCCGGCCGCTTCGAGCTCCGCCACGCTCACCTGTGACAGGCCCAGGGCACGGACCTTGCCCTCGTCCTGGAGCTCGCGCAGCACGCCGAACTGCTCCTCGGCGTCCACCTTGGGATCGATCCGGTGCAGCTGCAGCAGGTCCAGGGTGTCCACCTTGAGCTTGCGCAGGCTCAGCTCCGTCTGCTGGCGCAGGTACTCCGGCCGGCCCACCGGGATCCACTTGTTGGGCCCCGTGCGGGTGAAGCCCACCTTGGTGGCGATCTTCAGCCCCTCCTTGTACGGGTGCAGGGCCTCGGCGATGATTTCCTCGCTGATGTTGGGGCCGTAGGAATCGGCGGTGTCGATGAAGTCAACGCCGAGTTCGACGGCGCGGCGCAGCACGGCCACGGCGGCCTTGCGGTCGGCGGGCTCGCCCCAGACGCCGTCACCCACGATGCGCATGGCACCGAAACCGAGGCGGTGCACGGTCCCGAGGTCCTTGAGGTCGATCGTTGCGGACACTTCCAGCTGGTTCGTTGAATCATGGCTCATAGGGGCGGCAACCTCATAAGTGTGCTGAGTATTCCGGAAATCACGAAATAAGCCGGGCCCTGCCGTGGTTATGCCTCAAGTGCCCGCCGTGATCCGGCCGGCGACTCTTACGAAACGTTCCTGAAAGGCCGCACCTGACGTGACTCTTCCCCTTTCCATCCTTGACCTGGCGACCATCGGCAAAGGCCAGACGGCGGCGGAGAGCTTCGCGGGCAGCGTGGCCATGGCGCAAAGCGCCGAGAAGCTGGGCTACCGGCGCATCTGGTACGCCGAGCACCACAACATGTCCTCCATTGCGTCCTCCGCCACCAGCGTGCTGATCGCGCACGTGGCCGCGCAGACGGAAAGCATCCGTCTGGGAGCTGGCGGCATCATGCTGCCCAACCACTCCCCGCTGACCATCGCCGAACAGTTCGGCACCCTGGAAACCCTGCATCCGGGCCGGATCGACCTGGGCCTGGGCCGCGCGCCGGGCAGCGACCAGAACACCATGCGCGCCCTGCGCCGCGACCCCATGTCCGCGGACAGCTTCCCCCAGGACGTGCTGGAGCTGCAGGGCTACCTGACCGGGCCCACCCGCATCCAGGGCGTAGAAGCCACCCCTGGCAACGGCACCAACGTCCCGCTGTACATCCTGGGCTCGTCCCTGTTCGGCGCCCGCCTTGCCGCGCAGCTGGGCCTGCCCTACGCCTTCGCCTCCCACTTTGCCCCCGCCGCGCTGCAGGATGCGGTGGCCATCTACCGGAGCGAGTTCAAGCCCTCCGCCCAGCTCGACGCGCCGCACGTCATCGCCGGCGTCAACGTGATCGCGGCCGACTCCGCATCCGAGGCACAGGAGATGCTGCAGGCCACCAAGCGCGCCCGCGTCTCGCTGTTCTTTGGCGGCGGTACCCGTGAATTCACCGACGACGAGGCGGACATGATCCTCGACTCGCCCCAGGGGCGGCACATGGCCCAGATGATGACCTACTCCGCGGTGGGCACGCCGGACGCTGTCATCGAGTACCTGGACAGCTTCGGCAAACATGCAGACGCTGATGAACTGATCGTGGCCCACCAGAGCCCCGGCACCAGGGAGCGCCTGCGCTCCGTGGAACTGCTGGCCGAGGCCGCCGGACTGGTGCGGGTCTGACATGGCGAACGCAAAAGACGGCGTCGGGTTCCGTTCCGAACGCGGGCCCATCCTCATCGCCCTGATGCTCTCCACGGGGCTCGTGGCCATCGACTCCACCATCGTTGCCACGGCGGTCCCGTCCATCGTCCGGGACGTGGGCGGATTCGCGTCCTTCCCCTGGCTGTTTTCCGCCTACCTGCTGGCGCAGGCGGTATCCGTGCCCATCTACGGCAAACTCTCCGACATGGCAGGCCGCAAGCCCCTTATCCTGACCGGGATTGGCCTGTTCCTGCTCGGTTCGGTGCTGTGCGGGATGGCCTGGAGCATGCCCTCGCTGATCGCGTTCCGCGCCCTGCAGGGGCTGGGCGCCGGCGCCGTGCTGCCTGTCTCGGTCACCATCGCCGGCGACATCTACACCTTGCAGGAGCGCGCCAAGGTCCAGGGCTACCTGGCCAGCGTCTGGGCTGTTTCCTCGGTAGTTGGCCCCAGCCTGGGCGGCATCTTCTCCGCGCTGGGCATCTGGCGCGGCATCTTCCTGGTCAACGTCCCGCTCTGCCTCCTGGCAGGGTGGATGCTGATCCGCACCCTCCACGAGAACGTGGAACGCGCCCCCCACAAGGTGGACTACGCCGGCGCCGTGCTGCTGGCCGGGTCGCTCGGCCTGCTCATCCTGGGCGCCCTGCAGGGCGGCCAGGCGTGGGCGTGGAACTCCCCCATCAGCATTGGCGTGTTTGTGGTGGGCGCAGTCCTGCTGGGCGCGTTCCTGCTGGTGGAACGGCGTGCAGCGGAACCCATCCTGCCCGCCTGGGTGGTGTCCCGGCGCCTCCTGGCCACCACCGCGCTGGTCTCCTTCGGCGTCGGAACGGTAATGATCGGCCTGACCTCCTACGTGCCCACCTTCCTGGAAGGCGCCCTCTCATCCTCGCCCCTGGTGGCCGGCCTGGCGCTCGCCGCCCTGACCCTCGGATGGCCGCTCAGCGCCTCGCAGGCAGGAAAGTTCTACCTGCGGATCGGGTTCAAATCCACCGCCCTGATCGGCATCGCCATCTCGGTGGCGGGCCTGCTGATCCTGTCCCTGACCGCCTCCTCGCCCAACGTGGCACTGATCGCCCTCAGCTGCTTCGTCGTCGGGCTCGGCCTGGGCCTGCTGGCAACCCCCACGCTGATCGCCGCCCAGTCCAGCGTGCCCTGGCACGAACGCGGCGTGGTGACCAGCACCAACATGTTCGCCCGGTCCATCGGCAGCGCCCTGGGCGTGGCCGTGTTCGGGGCCGTGGCCAACGCCATCTACGGCGGCAGCGACGGAGGCAATGCCGCCCCCGCCACGGTGATCAGCGCCTCCGGCGCCGTGTTCCTGGCGGCGCTGGTGGCCGGGCTGCTGACGGTCGCGGCCGTGCTGGCGATGCCCGCGGTCAAGGCCGAAGACAGCGGCAATCCCGATGCGGAGCCAGTGCCCACCCAGGCGGAAGGCAGCTCCAGCTAGGTGTATTGACCACGGACGTTAGTGACGCCCGGCGTGGTTTGGTGAC
>NZ_JAYXNX010000016.1:0-98906 GCF_036455295.1 Pseudarthrobacter phenanthrenivorans
CCAGGACTCCGGCACCACCCGCCAGGAAGCAGCCACCCTCCTGGCAGCACACTCCTGAGCCTCAATCCGTGAAGTGCCCAAGGGCCGGACACCGGAAGATTCCGGCGTCCGGCCCTTGGGTTTAAGTCACGTAGAATTGAGTCACTATGGCGAAATCCCCTGACTCCAGCAATTCCTCCTCCGCGGGCTCAAGCGCGGTGAAGCGCAGCATGTTCACGCGCAAGCCGAAGGAAGCAAAAGCCAAGAAGCCCAGCAGGCTCAAGCAGATCGGCGAGGTCTTCACTATGACCCGCCGCCACGATCCCATGGTTCCGTGGCTGATGCTGCTGGTGTTCCTGGGTGTCGTGGCTGTGAGCTTCCTGGTGGGCTTCCTGCTGGACAACTGGATCACGGGCCTGATCATCGGCATTCCGCTGGGCTTGCTGGCGGCCACCTTCATCCTCTCCCGCCGTGCCGAGCGCGCCGCATTCGCCCAGATCGAAAACCAGCCGGGAGCTTCGGGCGCTGCCCTGGGCACGCTCCGCCGGGGTTGGATCACCGAGGAGCAGCCCGTCGCTGTGAACCCGCGCACGCAGGATGCCGTGTTCCGCGCCGTCGGCCGTCCCGGCGTCGTCCTTGTCAGCGAAGGCCCTACCCACCGGGTGAAGCCGCTGCTGGATGCCGAGCGCAAGCGCCTGGCGCGTATCCTGCCCAACGTTCCCGTCCACACCATCCAGACCGGGCGCGGCGAAGGCCAGGTACCCCTGAGCCAGGTGGCCAAGCAGATGGGCAAGATGAAGAACGAACTGACCAAGCTCGAGGTAAGCACGGTTTCCAAGCGCATCGCCTCCATGGGCACCAGGCTTCCCATCCCCAAGGGCATCGACCCGTACAAGGCCCGTCCCAACCGCGGGCGTTAGCCACCAGGACGCCCCGGTACCGGCACAGCCGGCCACCGGGGCGTTTTTCTTGCCTCCGGACAGCTCCCGGACGCACTTCCGGCACCCAAAACCGCCCACCGACAACGACGGGACGTGACCATGCCCTTGAAGACACCGACCATCCGCGCCTTCCGCATCCTCGCGGTGGCGGAGGCATGCAGCTGGGCCGCGCTCCTGGCAGGGATGTACCTGAAGTGGATTGCGGGCACCACGGAACTCGGCGTCCAGATTGCCGGGCCCGTCCACGGTGCACTGTTCATCGCCTACGGGGTGGCTGCACTGCTGCTTTGGCGCCTCCAGCGCTGGCCGTTCCTGGTGGCCGTGCTGGCTGGAGTCTCCGCCGTGTTTCCCTTCGCCACTATCCTCTTCGAGCGCTGGGCCGGGCGGCGGGGGCACCTGACTGCCTCCGGGGCAGAGAGCACCGAAGCCGACTTCGAACCCAGCCGGGCATAGGCCCTGCTGGCCTAAAGCCTCCTGCTGTATCTTGCGCTGGCGTCGCTTCGCACTGCCGGAAGTCCGCGCGGCACCTAAGTGCCGGTCCCGGCGCTAGCGGCGGATGAGGAGGGTGTTCATCGCCTTGTCGTGGAGGCCGCGCTGGTCGGGATCGAAAATCACGGCGGGAATGACCAGGCACAACAGAACCGCCCTGACCAGTGCCGCGAGCGGCCCCGGAGTGCCGCCGCCCGGCCTGATCACGGCCATGCCCATGACACGGTGGCCGATGCTGTAGCCCAACGTTCCCACCAGCAGGATCTGCTCGATGGCAAAGACCGCAAGGGTGGCCCAGGAGTCCCCGCCGAAGGCAAAGTTACTGATCAGCAGTGCGATGCCCCAGTCGATCATGATCGCCGCGATCCTGCGCCCTGCGCGGGCAATGGAGCCGGGGCCGGACTCGGGAAGGCCCAGCCGCTCACCGGGATATTTCGAAATGCCGGAAGTGTCCGGTCCGGTGAGCCAGGACCCGATATCTTTGCGATCTACCACTGTCCAAGCTTACCGAGCCGCCGGACGCCACGCGCCCACACTGTGGATGGGACTCGACCGCACTGTGGACGGAAGATAGCGTGGTCATAGCAGGGTGATCTGTAACCTGCCCGAAACAATGCGGACACGGACGGGAAATGCCGCATCCATAGTCTGTTAGCAGTTTCAAGCAATCCCCCGGCAGGTACACGCAGCAGGGAAAACGATCGTTCTCCCTGCTTTTGGATTGCGCTGGATCATGTGGCTTGCATGCCAGATATTTACATATGCGTTAGGAGCATAGATGTTCAAGACTGCGGACGAAGTCCTCAAGTTCATCAAGGACGAAGATGTAAAGTTCGTCGATATCCGCTTCACCGATCTTCCGGGCGTCCAGCAGCACTTCAACGTCCCCGCCAAGAGTGTTGACGCCGACTTCTTCGTCAACGGCCAGCTCTTCGACGGTTCCTCCATCCGCGGCTTCCAGGGCATCGCCGAATCCGACATGCAGCTGATCCCGGACGTCACCACCGCGTTCCTGGACACCTTCCGCATGGAGAAGACCCTCGCGCTGAACTTCTCCATCGTCAACCCGCGCACCGGTGACCCCTACCACCGCGACCCGCGCGGCGTGGCCGAGAAGGCCGAAGCCTACCTGGCCTCCACCGGCATCGCCGACACCGCATTCTTCGCCCCCGAGGCCGAGTTCTTCGTCTTCGACAACGTCCAGTACCAGTCCTCCCCGCAGGGCAGCTTCTACAAGATCGACTCCGAGGAAGCCCACTGGAACACCGGCCGCGAGGAAGAGGGCGGCAACCTGGGCTACAAGACCCCCGTCAAGGGCGGTTACTTCCCGGTCTCCCCCACGGACAAGCAGGCTGACCTGCGCGACGCCATGTGTGTCGCCCTGGACGAGGCCGGCCTTGAGGTTGAGCGCAGCCACCACGAAGTTGGATCCGCCGGCCAGGCCGAGATCAACTACAAGTTCACCACCCTGACCCACGCTGCCGATGACCTGCAGAAGTTCAAGTACGTCATCAAGAACACCGCCGACGCCTGGGGCAAGTCCGTGACCTTCATGCCGAAGCCGGTCTTCGGTGACAACGGCTCCGGCATGCACTGCCACCAGTCGCTGTGGAACGGCGGCGAGCCGCTGTTCTACGACGAGAAGGGCTACGCCGGCCTGTCCGACACCGCCCGCTGGTACATCGGCGGCCTGCTGAAGCACGCTTCCGCCGTCCTGGCGTTCACCAACCCCACGGTGAACTCCTACCGCCGCCTGGTCAAGGGCTTTGAGGCCCCGGTCAACATGGTGTACTCGCAGGGCAACCGCTCTGCCGGTATCCGTATCCCCATCACGGGCTCCAACCCGAAGGCCAAGCGCATCGAGTTCCGCGCACCGGACCCCTCCTCCAACCCGTACCTGGCCTTCGCTGCCCAGCTGATGGCCGGCATCGACGGCATCCGCAACCGCATCGAGCCCCCGGCTCCGATCGACAAGGACCTCTACGAGCTCCCCGCCGAGGAAGCCAAGGACATCCCCAAGGCTCCGGGCACGCTCGAGGAGGCCCTGGAGGCCCTGCGCGAGGACAACGAGTTCCTGCAGGCCGGCGGCGTCTTCACCCAGGACCTCATTGACACCTGGATCGAGTACAAGTACGAGAACGAGATCCGCCCGCTGTCCCTGCGCCCGAACCCCTACGAGTTCGAGCTCTACTACGGCGTCTAGTCTGCAGCCTGCCCCGCAGGACAGCTGATACAGCGAAAGGCGGCCACCGGATACATCCGGTGGCCGCCTTTTGCGTTGTCCGCAGGGCCGTCAGGCCACGGACGAAGGCCGTAGGTGGGGGCCCGCCTCCAGACGTGCTGAGACCGGGAGCCGGACCCCCTGACGAATGCCCCCCGAGACGAAGACTGTCCAGCCTTCCCCCCAACAAGGTTGGAGAACACCGCCACCCACATAATCGGGCAAACGCTTGCTAAGCGCAATGCCGGCCCGGCGCGTTACGGCGGCGGCAGGGTGGCGAAGCTCCGGAACAGGGTCCGCTGCGGCCCCGCGGACCCACCCAGGTAACGCCCCGCATCGAGAAACCCGGCGCTGCGGTAAGCGGCCACGCCCGCATGGTTTTCTTCGTTGACGGAAAGTACGACGCCGGACTCGCCGCCCCTGTGCCGGACGGTGAGCCTGTGCGCGGCCTCCACCGCGGCGGTGGCCGCAAGGGTACCCAGCCCCCTCCCCTGGTGCCGGCCGTCGATAAGGAAACCACGCAGCAGCCACGCTGTCCGGTCATCAGGCCACCCGGCGAGGGCGGCGGCTCCGCTCTGGAGAGTCAAGAGGCCCACGGCGGCACCGCCGGATTCCACCACGTAGGGCCGGCGTGATTCTTCTGCCAGTCCTGCCAGGGCCATGCGCAGGGGGTCGCCCACGAAACGTTCCTGGCCGGGCAGCAGCGAAAGGTCCGCGACGGCCCCCAGTTGGATGGCGCGGGCATCTTCGTCCAGGTCCCGCAGGGAAATGAGCCAAACCCAGTCAGTGGCCATAGAAGACGCGATCAAAGACTGCCCTGGCCCGGCGGCTCACCCGCAGGTAATCCTCCTCCAGCACACCGGCCTGTCCCGGCTCGTAGCCGCACCAGCGCGCTACGGCCTCAAGGTCGCGGCGTGAGGACGGCAGGAGGTCCGAGGCCTTGCCGCTCCAGATGACGTTGGCGGAACGGATCCGGCTGGCGAGCCGCCAGGCCTTTGCCAGGAGCCCGGCGTCGGCGCCGTCCAGCAGTCCCAGACCCGCCGCGGCTGCCAGCGCCTCCAGCGTCGATGTGGTGCGGAGCTCCGGATGTTTCCCGGCATGCTGGAGCTGCAACAGCTGGACCAGCCATTCGACGTCGCTCAAGCCGCCGCGCCCCAGTTTCAGGTGGCGGGCCGGGTCGGCGCCGCGGGGAAGCCGCTCGGATTCAACGCGGGCCTTGATACGCCTGATTTCGCGCACGTCGTGTTCGGCAACCGACTCCGGGTAGCGGATGGGGTCGATGAGCTCGAGGAAGTCAGCCGCCAGCGCGTCGTCGCCGGCCATGGGGCGTGCCCGCAGCAGCGCCTGGGCTTCCCAGATCAGGGACCACCGCCGGTAATACTCGGCGTAGGAGTCCAGGGAGCGCACCATGGCCCCGTTCTTGCCTTCGGGCCGGAGGTCGGCATCGACCTGCAGCACGCGTTCGGCCATGATGGCCGGCTTCAGCGGCTGGGTGAGCAGGCTGGACACCTTGGCCACGATGCGGGCAGCCTGCTCCTGGGCCTCCGCTTCAGAGAACCCGGGAAGGGCCCGGTGGACGTACATGACGTCCGCATCGGAGCCGTAGCCGATCTCGCGGCCGCCCTGCCGGCCCATGGCCACCACCAGCACCGAGGTCTTGAGTGGTCCGTCGGCCGGGACGATCCCTTCCGCCACGCGCAGGGCGCCCAAGACGGCAGCGCGGTCCGTGTCCGCCAGGGCCCTGCCTACGGCCTCCTGGTCCAGGAGGCCGGCTGAATCGGCGATGGCGATGCGCAGGATTTCCCGCCGCCGGATCAGCCGGATCAGGCGCATGGCACTCTCGGGATCCTCGTGGCGGGACATCTTGGCAGTGATCTCCTGCCACTGGGCTTCAAAGCCCACCGGCACCAGGTCCTTGTCCTGTCCCAGCCACGCCACAGACTCCGGCGAAACTTCCAGGAGGTCTGCGATCAGGCGGGAATTGGAGAGCATGTGGCAGAGACGTTCGGCGGCGGCGTTGGAGTCGCGGAGCAGGCCCAGGTACCAGTGCGTTGTGCCCAGCGCTTCACTGATCCGGCGGAACGCGAGGAGGCCGGCGTCCGGGTCAACGCCTTCGGCGAGCCAGTCAAGCAGGATGGGCAGGAGCTGGCGCTGCAGGGCGGCACGGCGGCTGACACCGGCGGTCAGCGCCTCGATGTGGCGCATGGCTCCCTGCGGGTCCCGGTAGCCGAGGGCGGCCAGCCGGCCCTGTGCTGCTTCCGGCGTCAGCTTGGCGTCCTCGCTGCTGAGCTTGGCTGCGGAATTCAGCAGCGGGCGGTAGAAGATGCGCTCGTGCAGTTCACGGACCGAGCGCTTGGTGCGCTGCCACGTGGAAAGCAGGGAGTCGGGCGTGGGGCGCTCGTTGGAGAAGGGCCCCAGCACTGCCTTGGCCAGGGAGCGCAGGGCCGGTTCGGCCACCGGCATGAGATGGGTGCGGCGCAGCTGGAACAGCTGGATCCGGTGCTCCAGGAGCCGCAGGTAACGGTAGGCGTTGTCAAAGGCAGCGGCGTCTGAACGGCCGATGTAACCTCCGGCTGACAGGGCGGCGATCGCCGAGGTGGTGTCCCGGCGTCGTAAGGATTCATCCGCCTTGCCGTGCACCAGCTGGAGCAGCTGCACGGTGAACTCAACATCACGCAGTCCGCCGCGCCCCAGCTTGATCTGGCGCTGCTCCTCAGCCGCCGGAATGTGCTCGGTCACCCTGCGCCGCATGGCCTGGACAGACTCCACGAAGCCCTCGCGGCCTGCCGAGTTCCAAATCAGCGGTGCCACGGCATCCTCGTAGGCCCTGCCCAGAGCGGCATCACCGGCGATGGTGCGTGCCTTCAGCAACGCCTGGAATTCCCAGCTCTCGGCCCACCTGGCGTAGTACGTCTGGTGGGAGGCAAGGGTGCGCACCAGGGGACCCGACTTGCCTTCGGGCCGCAGGTTGGCGTCCACCTCCCACAGGCCCGGTTCCCGGGCAACGGACGAGATGGCCCGTGAAATGCCGCTTGCCAGCGCCGTGCCGATGGTGTTGGCGTGCGCGTCCTCCAGGCTGCCTGGGTCCACCACGTAGATGACGTCGACGTCGGAAATGTAGTTCAGTTCCCGGGCTCCGCACTTGCCCATGCCGATCACCGCCAGGCCAACGTCGGCGACGTCGGCGGCGCTGTGCTGCTCCGTGGCCTCCGCCCGCGAAACGGCGAGGGCAGCTTCGATGGCCGCAGCAGCGAGGTCCGCCAGTTCACCGCCCACCGACGGGAGGAAATCCAGCGGATCCGCCGCGCACAGGTCCTTGACGGCTAGGTCCACCAGTCCGCGGCGGTAGGCCGTGCGCAGGGCGGCGTAGGCGTCCACACCAGTGGCGGCGGCCACGGGCCGGGCGGCGCGGGGGTCGGCGCCGACGGACTGCAGGAGCGTAGCGCGCAACCGTTGCGGATCGGCGGGCAGGGGTTCGGGGCTGGCACGGACCCGGAACGCCTCCAGGTGCTCGGGGTGCCGGATGAGGAACTCCCCCAAGGCCTCCGAGGCGCCCAGGACACGGTACATCGGTTCGCTGGTCTCCGGTTCGGCGGCCGCCAGGTCCCGCAGCTGCGGGTGTTTCTCGATCAGCCTGACCAGCGATTGGAGGGCAGTGTCCGGACTTGCGGCGAGCTGCAGCCCGGCAAAGAGCCTGTCCTGGTCCAGGCCTTCGAGTTCGCGCGCAGCCAGGAACCGTTCGCCCTTTTCCAGGTCGCTGAATCCGGCCGCGATGAGGCGGCGTGCCAGGCTCACGCCGGGCACCTAGAGGATGCCGAGGTTGCGCTGCAGCTCGTAGGGCGTCACCTGCAGGCGGTAGTCCTGCCACTCGGCGCGCTTGTTGCGCAGGAAGTGCTCGTAAACCTGTTCTCCCAGGATCTGCGGCATCAGCTCGGAGTCCTCCATCGAACGGATGGCGTCGTGCAGGCTGGCCGGGAGCGGATCGTGGCCCATGGCACGGCGTTCGGCCGAGCTCAGCGACCAGACGTCGTCCTCGGCGGCTGCCGGAAGGTCGTAGCCTTCCTCGATGCCCTTCAGGCCCGCACCGAGCAGGACCGCGTAGGCCAGGTAGGGGTTGGCCGCGGAGTCGATGCCGCGGTACTCGATCCGGGCGGACTGGCCCTTGCCCGGCTTGTACAGCGGAACACGGACCAGAGCGGAGCGGTTGTTGTGCCCCCAACTCAGGTAGCTGGGGGCCTCGCCGCCGCCCCACAGGCGCTTGTAGGAGTTGACGAACTGGTTGGTGACAGCCGTGAACTCGGGAGCGTGCTTGAGGATGCCGGCAATGAACTGCCGGGCGGTCTTGGAGAGCTGGAACTCAGCACCGGCCTCGAAGAACGCGTTGCTGTCGCCCTCGAAGAGCGAGAAGTGCGTGTGCATGCCGGACCCGGGGTGGTCGGTGAACGGCTTGGGCATGAACGTGGCGTACGTGCCCTGCTGCAGCGCCACCTCCTTGATGACGGTGCGGAACGTCATGATGTTGTCGGCGGTCTGCAGTGCGTCCGCGTAGCGGAGGTCGATTTCGTTCTGGCCGGGGCCGGCCTCGTGGTGGCTGAACTCAACGGAAATGCCCACGGACTCCAGCATGGTCACCGCCGTGCGGCGGAAGTCCTGGGCCACGCCGCCGGGAACGTGGTCGAAGTAGCCGCCCTCATCAACCGGCACAGGCGCGCCATTCGGACCCGGCTCGTGGGACTTGAGCAGGTAGAACTCGATCTCCGGGTGGGTGTAGCAGGTGAAGCCCATGTCCGCGGCCTTGGCCAGGGTGCGCTTGAGCACGTTGCGGGGGTCCGCCGCCGAGGGCTCGCCGTCGGGAGTAAGGATGTCGCAGAACATGCGCGAGGTCTGCTCGGTCTCGCCGCGCCACGGCAGGATCTGGAAGGTGGCCGGATCCGGCTGGGCCAGCATGTCCGATTCGAAGACGCGGGCCAGGCCCTCGATGGACGAGCCGTCGAAGCCCAGGCCTTCCTCGAACGCTCCCTCCACTTCTGCCGGTGCAAGCGCCACGGACTTCAGCGAACCCACGACGTCGGTGAACCACAGGCGCACGAAACGTACGTCGCGCTCTTCGATCGTGCGCAGGACAAACTCTTGCTGGCGGTCCATGATGGCCTCTTCTCCGGTCAACGTCCATGCTCCGGGTCCGCACAAGGGGAAAGCCGGCAGCAGTTCATCAACACTGTACTAATCATTCGCCGCTCATGCTGAAGCCTGGTGCCTGCGTAACACAGCATTAACCTGCCGCGCCCTTGTCAGGTGCCCCCGGCCCCGTTTCCGGCGGCCTGCGGCGCCCTTCGGCCGGCCTCCGTTATGACGCTAATCACCGGCCCCGATGCGGAGCGCGGTAGCTAGTACGGCGGGTACCGCATTACGCTCATCCCATGGCCTCCAGCAACAGCTCCGACTCCAGCGCGTCCGCAGAAGTACCCGCACCGTACGGCAGCGGGCCCGGCACACCGGCTGCAGCCGAACGGAAGCCGGCGAAGGTCCGCATCCACCACTTGCAGCAGGCCAAGCGCGACGGCACCAAATTCGCAATGCTCACCGCCTACGAGCAGTACACGGCCGAGATTTTCGACGCCGCCGGCATCGAGGTGCTCCTGGTGGGAGATTCCGCCTCGAACAACGTGTTTGGCAACGAGACCAGCCTTCCGGTCACCGTGGACGAACTCCTCCCCCTGTGCCGCGCCGTAGCCCGCACTGCCAAGCGGGCCCTGGTGGTGGCGGACCTGCCGTTCGGCAGCTACGAGGTCAGCGCCGAACAGGCCGTGGGCGCCGGGGTCAGGTTCCTCAAGGAAGGGCTGGCCCACGCGGTAAAGATCGAAGGCGGAAAGTATTACGCACCGACGGTCCGGGCCATGGTGCAGGCGGGCATTCCGGTCATGGCCCACATCGGCTTCACCCCGCAGAGCGAACACGCGCTGGGCGGATACCGCGTCCAGGGCCGCGGCGACGACGCCCAGCGGCTGATCGACGACGCCCGCGCCCTTGCCGACGCCGGGGCATTCTGCGTGCTGATGGAAATGGTGCCGGCGGAAACGGCAGCCGCGGTGGACGCCGCCGTACAGGTTCCCACCGTGGGCATCGGCGCGGGCAAGGCCACCACCGGGCAGGTACTGGTCTGGCAGGACATGGCCGGCTTGCGGGGCGGCCGGATGGCCAAGTTCGTCAAGCAGTACGCGGACCTGCGCAGCACCCTGCTCGACGCCGCCACTGCATATGGTGAAGACGTCCGGTCAGGCGAGTTCCCCGGCCCGGAGCACTCCTTCTAGCCCTCTTTACACCGCCCCGAGGGCCCTGGAACAGGCGACCTGCCCGCAACCGGACGCGCACCTGGACGGCGTTTTGACGGTATTCCGGAAGCGGACGTCAAGGTGAGGCCGCCAGCGGCCGAGGCAGTCCGCGGAGGAATGCCGTCAAAACGGCCTTGCGCCCTGACGCCAAACTGTTCAGTCGTCGTCGCCCTTTTCCCAGGCCTCGTTGCGCGCCTTCACCTTCTCCATGGCGTGCTCAGCCTCCGCGCGGGTCTTGTACGGCCCAATGAGCTGGCTCCAGTCCGACAGCCGGTCCTCTTCCACCTCGTGGGTCTTGATGTTGAACCAGTACTCAGTCATCGTTGCTCCTCGTTCCGGCGACAGCGCACGGGGGTGACCCACGTAACACAAACACTTACGCGTGCCCTCCCCGCTTGTCGGTTGTTAGGCGTTCTGTCGTGCCTTATATGATCAATCTATGCCTTCCCTTGCCTCGACTGCACCCATTGGCACCCTCACCCCGGGTACCCTGAGTCCGCAGCGTCCCGTTCCGGCGTCCATCCCCCGTCCGGAGTACGTCGGCAAGACAGCCCCCGCCAAATTCACCGGATCCGAAGTCAAATCCCCGGAGACCATAGAAAAGATCCGGGTCGCCGGAAAGATCGCCGCACAGGCCATCGTGGAAGTCGGCAAGCACATCCAGCCAGGTGTCACCACCGATGAGCTGGACAAGGTGGGCCACGAGTTCCTGCTGGACCACCACGCCTACCCGTCCACGCTCGGCTACCGCGGGTTCCCCAAGTCCCTGTGCTCCTCGCTGAACGAGGTCATCTGCCACGGCATCCCGGACAGCACCGTGGTCCAGGACGGCGATATCCTCAACATCGACATCACGGCCTACATCAACGGCGTCCACGGCGACACCAACTACACCTTCCTGGTGGGTGACGTGGATGAGGAATCCCGGCTGCTGGTGGAGCGCACCCAGGAGTCCCTGAACAGGGCCATCAAGGCCGTGGCGCCGGGGCGCGAAATCAATGTCATTGGCCGGGCCATCCAGTCCTACGCCAAACGGTTCGGCTACGGCGTGGTCCGCGATTTCACCGGCCACGGCGTCGGGGAGGCCTTCCACACCGGGCTCATCATCCCGCACTACGATGCCGCCCCTGCCTACAACACGGTGATCGAAACCGGCATGGTGTTCACCATCGAACCGATGCTCACCCTGGGCACCGTGGAGTGGGACATGTGGAACGATGACTGGACCGTCGTCACGCGGGACCACAAGCGCACCGCCCAGTTCGAGCACACCCTGCTGGTCACCGAGGCCGGCGCCGAGATCCTCACCCTCCCGTAGTTCATCCCATGCCCCTCAGGCATGGCCGCCGGTGCAGACCGGCCACCTGTTACGGGCCCAAGCCGGCCCCTTTTTCCTGCCCGCCCCTGTTAAGAACGGAATCCCATTGGCCAAGAAGGACGAGAAGTCGCACAAGAACGCACCGCTGATCGGTATCGACATCGGTGGTACGGGCATCAAGGGCGGCATTGTCGACCTGAAGAAGGGCAAGCTCCTGGGCGAACGCTTCCGCGTGCCCACCCCGCAGCCGGCCACCCCCGAGGCCGTCGCGGAGGCCGTGGCCCTGGTGGTGGCGGAGCTCTCGGCACGCCCTGAGGCCCCCGAGGCCGGCTCACCCGTGGGGGTGACCTTTCCCGGCATCATCCAGCACGGTGTGGTCCACTCCGCCGCCAACGTGGACAAGAGCTGGCTTGATACGGACATCGATGCCCTCCTTACCGCCCGTCTTGGCCGGCCCGTGGAGGTCATCAACGACGCCGATGCCGCCGGCCTGGCCGAAGCCCGCTACGGTGCCGGCGCGGGTGTGTCCGGCACGGTCCTGGTGATCACCCTGGGGACCGGCATCGGCTCAGCGTTCATCTTCGACGGCAAACTCGTTCCCAACGCAGAGCTCGGCCACCTGGAGGTTGACGGCTTCGACGCCGAATCGAAGGCATCCGCCGTTGCCCGTGAACGCGATGGACTGACCTGGGATGAGTACAGCGTGCTCCTGCAGCGCTACTTCTCGCACGTGGAGTTCCTGTTCTCACCGGAACTGTTCATCGTGGGCGGCGGCATCTCCAAGCGCGCCGACGAATATCTTCCCAACCTCAAGCTGCGCACCCCGATTGTCCCGGCAGTCCTGCGCAACGAGGCAGGCATTGTGGGTGCCGCGCTGGAAATTGCCATCAAGCACCAGCTGTCCAAATAGCAGTGGTGCCGGTGGCGGCTGCGGCTTCCCCTCCGCTGCCGCCACCGGAGTTTAGAGGGGGCTCTTCTCGGAGTTCCTGGCCCCGCCGGCTGTACCCTTGGCGTCTTCCTCGGCCTCGTGGCGCAGCAGTGCGATGGCGGTCTCAAAATCCTCGAGGGACTCGAACGCCTGATACACGCTGGCGAAGCGAAGGTACGCCACCTTGTCCAGCTTCTGCAGCGGCCCAAGGATCACCAGCCCCACTTCGTGGGCGTCTATTTCGGCGGCACCGGAGGAGCGGATCTGCTCTTCCACTTCCTGGGCCAGCATGGCGAGGTCATCCTCGCTCACAGGGCGGCCCTGGCAGGCTTTGCGCACGCCGTTAATGACCTTGCTGCGGCTGAAGGGCTCGCCGACGCCGGAGCGCTTGATCACCGACAGGCTGGTGGTCTCGACGGTGGTGAACCGCCGGCCGCATTCAGGACACTGCCGGCGGCGGCGGATGGCCGAACCGTCATCCGCCATCCTGCTGTCCACCACACGGGAGTCGGGGTTGCGGCAGAACGGACAGTACATGGCGTTCCCCCTTTTCGCTTGTAGCGTGCAGCATCATTGGATGCCACCAGCACCGCCGGGGGGCGATGCCGTGGCATCCTTCAGTTTACGGGCATATCTGGGGTAATAACAATCCTGTAATTACTACATGTAGTAGTTTCACCCGTTGCTGCCCGGGAAACGTGCCGTGACGGCGTCCCCGTGGGCAGGCAGGTCCTCGGCGCGGGACAGGCTCACGATGTGCCCGCTGACCTCGGCCAGTGCGTCCCGGCTGTAGTTGATGACCTGGATGGCGCGCAGGAAAGTGGTCACGTTCAGCCCGGACGAGAAAGCGGCCGTGCCGCTGGTCGGCAGGACGTGGTTGGAGCCCGCGCAGTAGTCCCCGAGGCTGACGGGGCTGTAGTCCCCCACGAAGATGGCGCCTGCGTTGCGGATGCGCGCTGCCACGGCTGCTGCGTCCCGGGTCATGATCTCCAGGTGCTCGGCGGCATAGGCGTCGCAGGCCGCAATCCCCTGCTCCAGGCCGTCCACCAGCACCACGCCGGACTGTGGACCGGACAATGCCTCCTGTACCCTGGCGGCATGCTTGGTGGCTGCGGCCTGCAGCGCCAGTTCGGCCCGTACAGCCGTGGCAAGGTCCTCGGAGTCGGTGATGAGGACTGACGCCGCCTTCGGATCATGCTCGGCCTGGCTGAGGAGGTCCGCGGCGACCAGCGCGGGCTGCGCGGAATCGTCGGCCAGGATGGCGATTTCCGTGGTCCCGGCCTCGGAATCGATTCCCACCACGCCCTTAACCAGGCGCTTGGCGGTGGCAACGAAGATGTTGCCCGGTCCGGTCACCACGTCCACCGGTTCCAGGGCCGGTCCGGCTGCACTGGCTTCGATGCCGTAGGCGAAGGCTGCGATGGCCTGTGCGCCGCCAATGGCGTAGACCTCGGTGATCCCCAGCAGTGCTGCCGCGGCAAGGATCGTGGGGTGCGGCAGCCCGCCATACTCCTTCTGCGGGGGCGACGCCAGGGCAATCGACTCCACCCCTGCGGCCAGTGCCGGCACCACGTTCATGATCACCGACGACGGGTACACGGCAAGGCCGCCGGGAACGTACAGTCCCACGCGCGCCACGGGCACCCAGTTCTGGCTGACCACGGCGCCGTCGCCAAGTTCCACGTCAACATTGCGCGGACGCTGCCCGTCGGCGAATTTCCGTGCCCGGCTGATGGACTCCT
Organism: Pseudarthrobacter phenanthrenivorans; assembly: GCF_036455295.1. Classification (GTDB taxonomy): domain Bacteria; phylum Actinomycetota; class Actinomycetes; order Actinomycetales; family Micrococcaceae; genus Arthrobacter; species Arthrobacter phenanthrenivorans_C. The sequence goes on from NZ_JAYXNX010000016.1 coordinate 13,951, forward strand.
CCAGCGCGGCCCGCACAGCAGGATCCAGCTGGTCCAGGGCGGTGGTGAGCGCTTCTCCGGGGACCAGCGGGTGCTCCTGCGCCACGCCGTCGAACCTCTCTGCCAGCTCAGACAAGGCAGCGAAGCCCCGGCCGCGTACGGCCGAAATGATCTGGAGGACCTTGTCCTCGGCATCGGCCACAGTCTGGCCTTTGGCACGGGGGACGGCAGCGCGGAGTGCGGCAAGGGTCAGGTTGCGGCCCCGAAGGTCGATGGTGCGGAAGTCGACGGCGGCTGTCACGGGGGCGGGAAAGTCCGGGGAAGTGGTCACCGGACTATTTTACGGGGCCGAGCATGGCCGGAGTTCCGCCATCGCCGGCGCCGGACTTCGTGCTGCCCGTGCCCACCAGTTCCAGGACAAAGACCGACACGGCCGTGGCGGCCGGGCCGAGCAGCAGCACCGGCCACGCGCGCAAGGAGAAGGCAATGCTGGCACTGGCGGACGTATCGACGGCGGGACCGAAAAGCCGGGCGACGAGGATGCCAGTCCCCCATGCCACCAGGCTGCCGGCTAACGCTCCCGCAAGGCCCGCCAAGAGCGCCGCCTGCGGTGACGGGCGCTTGCCGTCCGCCAGGAACACGGCAAGCAGGCAGCCGCCGAGCAGCAGGATGCCTGCCAGGGTCAGGTCGCGGGGCAGCCACACCACGGGAACGGTGCCGGAAGCCAGCGCCGGATCCCGGGTGATCAGGTTCAACCCGCCCGGGGCAAGAAGCCACCACAGCACGCCGGCCGGGATGCCCGCAACCGCCGGAACCAGCAGCAGGGACCAAGGCAGCAGGCGCCGGGCAGGGCGGGCCAAGTTTGTCATGCAACACACCTTAACAAAGGTTCCTGCAAGGACATGGGCCGCGCTGCTGCCGCAGGCTGTTTTACCGAGGCCGCCGGGGACCAATACGCTTGGAGGGAGAATTACGCCACCTACTGCAGGAGTTCCGGTGACCGACAACAGCGAGCCCTATGAGCAGACGTTCAGGGAGATGTTCCGCCGTCACGCCGCGGGCGTCGCCATCATCACCGTGAACTACCAGGATGAGCCGTACGGGTTTACTGCTACCTCCGTGGCCTCCCTGTCCGCCAAGCCGCCGCGTTTTACCTTCAACATGGCGCGCAGCTCCCGATCGTGGCCCGCCGTGGCCAACACCCAGTACCTGGGCGTACACATGCTGGGGCTGGAAAACCAGGAGCTCGCCGCGCGCTTCGCCCGGCCCGGCAACCGTTTCGAAGGCAACCACTGGGACATCGGGCCGCACGGCGTGCCCATCCTGAAGGATGTTGCCGGCTGGCTGATCGGCGAGGTGCAAATGAGGCTCTCGTTCGAGAACAACGCGGTGGTGGTGGTCCAGGTGGTGGATGGCCAGGTGGGCGGCGAGGGATCGCCCCTGCTGTACCACGGCGGCGCCTACGGGCAGCCGGTGCCGCTCGACTACGAAATCTGACCCCGGCAACACCGGCCGGGCTGTGAGACGCGGACGACGGCGGGAGGTGCTTCCCGGCGTCGTCCGCGTCTTTGCCAGGCGTCCCGGTTCAGGCGTCCAGGCAAGCCGGGCCCAGCAGGACCTTCAGGTCGCCGAACAGTGACGGGCTGGGGTTGACCCGGAGGTGGACGGGCAGGCCCATGATTTCGGTGCGGGTGTCGCCCTGCAGGTGCAGCCGGACTTCGGAGTTGCCCCGGTGGGTACGCAGCACGTCGCCCAGCTCGGTGACCACTGCTTCGGTGGCCTTGAAGGTGGGCATGGTGATCACCAGGGGTCCGTGCAGCCCCTCGCTGAGGTCCGGGACGGACAGCTCCATGCAGTTCAGGGTGATGGCGCCGTCGTCGCGCTTTTGCAGCCTGCCCTTGACCACCACGATCAGGTCTTCGGCAAGGACCGAGGCGATGGGCCCGTAGACCTGGCCGAAGAACATGACTTCGATGGAACCGCCCAGGTCCTCCACCTCCGCCCGGGCGTAGGCGTTGCCGCTGGCTTTGGCGATGCGCCGGCTGAGCGACGTGATCATGCCTGCGATGGTGATGATGGCCCCGTCCTGCGGACCGTCCTCGCCGAGGATGGTGGTGATGCTCATCTCGGCGTGCTGGGCCAGGAGGCCCTCCAGGCCCTGCAGCGGGTGGTCGGAGACGTACAGGCCCAGCATGTCGCGTTCGAAGGAGAGCTTGTCCTTCTTTTCCCATTCCGGCAGGTCCGGAATCTCGATGCTCAGGGAAGACGATTCCTCCCCGGCATCCTCGAAACCGGCGAAGAGGTCGAACTGGCCGATGGCCTCGTTGCGCTTGAGCGTAATGACGGAGTCGATGGCCTCTTCGTGGACCATGGCCAGGGCGCGGCGGTGGTGGCCCAGCGAGTCGAAGGCGCCTGACTTGATCAGGGACTCGATGGTCCGCTTGTTGCAGACCACGGCCGGGACCTTCATCAGGTAGTCCTTGAACGAGGTGAACGCGCCCTCGCTTTCGCGGGCCGCCACCATGGCCTCCACGGCGTTGACGCCCACGTTGCGGATGGCGCCCATGCCAAAGCGGATGTCGTTGCCCACCGGGGTGAAGTTGAGCGCGGACTCGTTGACATCCGGCGGAAGAACTGTGATGCCCATGCGCCGGCACTCGTTGAGGTAGATCGCGGACTTGTCCTTGTCATCGCCCACCGAGGTCAGCAGCGCCGCCATGTATTCAGGCGCATAGTGTGCCTTCAGGTACGCGGTCCAGTAGGAGATTACCCCGTACGCAGCGGAGTGGGCCTTGTTGAAGGCGTAGTCGGAGAAGGGCAGCAGGATGTCCCACAGGGTCTGCACGGCCTCCATGGAGTAGCCGTTGTCCTGCATGCCCTGGGAGAAGCCGGCGAACTGCTTGTCCAGCTCGGATTTCTTCTTCTTGCCCATGGCCCGGCGGAGGATGTCTGCCTGGCCCAGCGAGTAGCCGGCCAGCTTCTGCGCCACGGCCATGACCTGCTCCTGGTACACGATCAGGCCATAGGTCCCGCCGAGGATTTCCTTGAGGGGCTCCTCCAGCTCCGGGTGGATGGGGATGACCTCCTGGATGCCGTTCTTGCGCAGCGCATAGTCGGTGTGGGCGTTGGCGCCCATGGGGCCCGGGCGGTACAGCGCCAGAACGGCGGAGATGTCTTCAAAGTTGTCAGGCTTCATCAGCTTGAGCAGCGACCGCATGGGACCGCCGTCGAGCTGGAACACGCCCAGGGTGTCGCCGCGGGCCAGGAGCTCGTAGGACGGGGCGTCGTCGAGCTCGAGGTTTTCCAGGTCCAGGTCGATGCCGCGGTTCATCTTGATGTTCTCGAGGGCGTCGGAAATGATCGTCAGGTTCCGCAGGCCCAGGAAGTCCATCTTGATCAGGCCCAGGCCTTCGGACGTCGGGTAATCGAACTGCGTGATCACCTGGCCGTCCTGGAAGCGGCGCATGATGGGGATGACGTCGATGATGGGGTCCGAGGACATGATCACGCCGGCCGCGTGCACGCCCCACTGCCGCTTCAGGCCCTCGATGCCCAGCGCCGTCTCGAAGACCTTGGCAGCCTCCGGGTCCGTGGCGATCAGCTGCCGGAAGTCCCCGGCCTCGCTGTAACGCTTGGCCTCCGGGTTCTGGATGTCCGCAAGCGGGATGTCCTTGGCCATCACCGCCGGTGGGAGGGCCTTGGTCAGCGTCTCCCCCATGCTGAAGGGGTAGCCCAGGACGCGGGAGGAGTCCTTCAGGGCCTGCTTGGTCTTGATGGTGCCGTACGTGACGATCATCGCCACACGCTCGTCGCCGTACTTGCGCGTCACATAGTCGATGACCTCGGACCGGCGCCGGTCATCGAAGTCGACGTCGAAGTCGGGCATGGAGACGCGGTCCGGGTTCAGGAACCGTTCGAAGATCAGCCCGTGGCGCAGCGGGTCCAGGTCGGTAATGCGCATGGCGTAGGCCACCATGGAGCCTGCACCCGAGCCACGGCCCGGACCCACGCGGATGCCGTTGTTCTTGGCCCAGTTGATGAAGTCGGCGACCACCAGGAAGTAGCCCGGGAAACCCATGGAGGTAATGACGCCGAGCTCGTAGTCGGCCTGCTTGCGGACCTCATCCGGGATGCCGCCGGGGTACCGGTATTGCAGTCCCTTGTCCACTTCCTTGACCAGCCAGGAGGTCTCGTCCTCGCCTGGCGGGCAGGGGAACCGAGGCATGAAGTTGGCGTTGGTGTTGAAGGACACTTCGCAGCGCTCAGCGATCAGCAGGGTGTTGTCGCAGGCATCGGGATGGTCGCGGAAAAGCTCCCTCATCTCCCGCGGGGACTTGAGGTAGTAGCCGCTGCCGGAGAACGCGAACCGGGAACCGCCATTGTCATAGGTGGGTTCCAGCAGGGTGGAGCCGGACTGGATGGCCAGCAGCGCCTCGTGCGCCTTGGCGTCATGTTCGTGGGTGTAGTGGAGGTCGTTCGTGGCCACCAGCGGAAGGTTCAGGTCCTTGGCCAGCCGCAGCAGGTCGCCGGTGACGCGCCGTTCAATGTCCAGCCCGTGGTCCATCAATTCGCAGAAGTAGTTGTCCGCCCCGAAAATATCGCGGAACTCCGCCGCGGCCTCAAGCGCCTCGCGGTACTGGCCCAGACGCAGGCGTGTCTGCACTTCACCGGACGGGCAGCCCGTCGTGGCGATCAGGCCCTCGGAATAGGTGTTGAGCAGTTCCCGGTCCAGCCGCGGCCACTTGCCGAACACCGAATCGAGGGAGGCAATGGACGAGGCACGGAAGAGGTTCCGCATGCCCACGTTGTTATAGCTCAGGAGCGTCATGTGGGTGTAGGAGCCACCGCCGGAGACGTCGTCCTTGCGCTGGGATTCATCGCCCCAGCGAACGCGCTCCTTGTCAGTGCGCGCCGTGCCCGGCGTTACATACGCTTCGACGCCGATGATCGGCTTGATGCCCTTGGCCTGGGCTTTTTGCCAGAAGTCGAAGGCGCCGAACAGGTAACCATGGTCGGTCGTGGCGAGGGCCGGCATGCCGAGTCGTTCGGTTTCGTCGAACAGCTCACCCAGGCGGGCGGCTCCATCCAGCATGGAATATTCGGTGTGGGTGTGCAGGTGGACAAACGAATCATTGCTGGAACTCACCGCACCATTCTAAGCGCTGACCCCTCGCAGACAGGCCAGCCCTCCCGTGTCAGGCCTGTCCCGACTCCAGCACTTCCAGTGCATAGGCCAGGTCCTGCGGGTAGCCACTGGTGACTGTCACGCGCTCCCCTGTGACCGGGTGGTCAAACGAGAGCTCCCGGGCATGCAGCCACTGACGGGTAAGCCCGAGGTTGGCGGCAAGCCGCGGGTCGGCGCCATACGTGAGGTCACCCGCGCACGGGTGCCGCAGTGCGGAAAAATGGACCCGGATCTGGTGCGTGCGGCCGGTTTCCAGGTGGACTTCCACCAGGCTGGCCTTGCCGAATGCTTCGAGGACTTCGTAATGCGTTACCGAGGGGCGTCCGTCCTCGATGACGGCAAAACGCCAGTCGTGGCCGGGGTGGCGGCCAATGGGGGCGTCGATGGTTCCAGCCAGGGGATCCGGGAGGCCCTGCACCACAGCGTGGTACACCTTATCCACGGTGCGCTCCTTGAAGGCCCGCTTCAGGGCTGTGTAGGCCCGTTCTGATTTGGCCACCACCATCACGCCGGAAGTCCCGACGTCGAGCCTGTGGACGATGCCTGCGCGCTCGGGAGCGCCGGAGGTAGAGATGCGGTACCCGGCGGCGGCGAGGCCGCCCACCACCGTGGGCCCCACCCAGCCGGGCGACGGGTGGGCTGCCACGCCCACCGGCTTGTCGACGACGACGAAATCGTCCTCATCGAGCAGGATATTCAGGCCTTCCACAACTTCCTCCACGACTTCCAGCGGGTCCCGCCGTTCCGGAACGGTGACGTCCAGGACGTCCCCGGCAGCGAGTTTTGCCGACTTTCCCAACGCCTTGCCACGGTTCAGCACGTGGCCTTCGGCCAGCAGGGCCGCGGCGACTGAACGGGATACCCCCAGGATGCCCGCCAGGCCGGCGTCGGCCCGCGTGCCGCCGAACTCCTCGGCGACGACGATGCGTTCAGTCATGGCCAGGTTTGTCCTTGTGCCCGCTCCCGAGCCGGGTTCCGTCCAGGGCGATCCCACGGACGGTCAGGATGCAGATAATGGCGACGGCGGACACCACGGCGGAGTCGGCAATGTTGAAGATTGCGAAGTTGGGGAGTTGGATGAAGTCCACAACGTGCCCCAGGCCGAAGGACGGCTCCCGGAAGAGCCTGTCCGTCAGGTTCCCCAGGGCGCCCCCAAGCAGCAGTCCCAGGGCCAGCGACCACCAGGCAGAGCCCAGCCTGCGGACCTGCAAAAGGATCGCGATGGCCACGCCGGCCATGATGATGGAAAACACCCAGGTGACATTCTCGCCAATGGAAAACGCCGCACCCGAATTGCGGATGAAGTACCAGTGCAGAAGGGGCGGCAGCACGGGAATGCGCTCCCCTTCAACCATCGTGGAAGTGACCCAGAGTTTTGTCAGCTGGTCCAGGACGTAGGCAAAGAGCGCGAACCCGGTGAAGAGGGACAGCAGGACTGCCCGGCGGGGGCGGTGCGGGGGTGGGACAGGGCGTGCCGCGTCGGCAGCAAGTTCGTCAGTCATGGTGCTTTCAATTCGTGGATCTGGGCGTCAATGCCAAAAGCCGGCGGCCGAGGAATCCTCAGCCACCGGCTTTCAGAATACGTGCTGCCAGACTTAGTTGGCTTCGCTGACTTCCGGCGTCGCGACGGAGCCACGGGCTTCCAGGTCGCGGAGCTGGCCCTCGATGTAAGCCTTGAGGCGTGAGCGGTAGTCGCGCTCGAAGCCGCGGAGCTGCTCCACCTTGCGTTCCAGGACGGACCGCTGCTGCTCGAGCGCACCGAGGATCTTGCGGGACTTCTCCTGGGCGTCGTTGACGAGGCTGCTGGCTTCGATCTGCGCCTCAGCGATGATCTTGTCCTTCTGGGCCTGGCCGTCAGCAACGTGGCGGTCGTGCATCTGCTGCGCCATGGCCAGCAGTCCGGCAGCGGACTCGGCCGAGGCGGTAGCGGCAGCTGCGGGAGCAGCCGGTGCGGCGGCAGCAGGCGCGGCCGGCTGGACGTCCTTCTTCTTGCTGGCTTCGGCAGCCTTGGCTTCGGCCTCTGCCTTCTCGCGGGCCTCGTCCTTGTCGGCCTTGACTGGCGCGGGGACCTTCTCCACTACAGGCGCGGCAGCAGAGCTTGCCGGCACGCTGGAACCGGCTTCGGCGAGCTTCTTGCGGAGCTCGTCGTTTTCCTGGTTCAGGCGGCGGAGTTCAACGACGATTTCGTCCAGGAAGTCGTCAACCTCGTCCTGGTCATAGCCCTCGCGGAACTTGGTGGGCTGAAAGCGCTTGTTGACAACGTCTTCTGGCGTCAAAGCCATCTGGTCACCTCACTGGTCTGGTTAGTCAGTAGGCCTTCCGGCCGTCAAAACTACGGTACCTAAATTTGGTCTGCTTACTCTAATTCAACACTGCGGTGTCAAACGGGAGGTTTCTTCGCTTTACAGTAGCCGTTCACGGGGGCAACAGCCTGCATCGCTGGGTCTAAATCGGTAAATCAGGCCAGGCTCCTGGTGACGTTCATGGCGATGCTGACACCGATGAACAGGATCAGGAAGCCCAGGTCCAGGGAGACGCCGCCGAGCCGGACCGGCGGAATCAGCCGCCGCAATCCCTTGAGCGGCGGGTCGGTGATGGAGTACACGGCGTGCGCCACCACCAGGGCCGCACCGCGGGGGCGCCAGTCCCTCGCAAACATCTGCACCCAGTCGAATACGAGGCGGATGATGAGGGCGACGAAGAACAACAGCAGGGCGAGATAGAGAAGTCCGAAAACAATTCCCATGACTTATTTCATATCTCCAGGGTTCGTGCGGCGGACCACCCGGGTCTTCCGCTGTTGCACAGCTGTCGTCTTGTCTATTTCAGCACAGATGCCAGACAGGTGTCCCTGCCTGGCATCTGCAAAGCCCTGATGCTCAGCTTTGGTTGAAGAAACTGGCCTGCGTGTCGCTGGCCTTTTTGTCGTCACCGATCACTTCAACGTAGGACGGTGAGAGCAGGAACACTTTATTGGTCACACGCTCGATGCTTCCCCGAAGGCCGAAAACGAGTCCGGCGGAGAAGTCCACCAGCCGCTTGGCGTCAGCCTCGCCCATGTCGGTGACGTTCATGATCACCGGAATGCCGTCCCGGAAACTCTCACCGATGAGCTTGGCGTCATTGTAGGAACGGGGATGGATGGTCGTGATCTGCCGGAGACCGGTGTTCTCCTCGCGGCTCGAGGCCGCACGCTTAATTGGGGTCACAGGGGCGCGGTATTCCTCTTCGGGGGCGTAGGACGCCTCGCGGCTGACTTCGCGGACCGGCGCCGGAGCACGGCGTTCCTCGCGGTCAACTTCCATCGGTTCGTCCTCATCCTTACGTGTGGTCTGTTGCTCGGGCTCGTGATACTCATCGCCGTCGGCGAGCCCAAGATAGATCATTGTCTTGCGCAGAGCGCCGGCCATGGTCGACTCCTAATCGTGTCCCGTAAGCGGGCCGCCCAATGATTTGACAGCACTGGAGTCCCCCGCCCATCACTTCCAATAGGTCCGACGCTACCCCACGGCGGGACGGGAACCGAGAATATCGGAGCCTATTCTCAGGTGTGTCGCCCCGAACCTGATGGCGGCTTCCAGGTCCTGGCTCATGCCCGCCGAAATTGCCGTGGCGGCGGGGTACGTCCCGGCCAGCCGGGTGGAAACTACGGCCAGCTTTTCGAATGCAGGCTCCGGGGGTGCCCCCAGCGGAGCGACTGCCATCACGCCCATCAGGTCCAGGCCCTCAGAGCCGGCGATCCGTTCTGCCAGGAGGGGAACGTCGGCAGGGGCGGCCCCGCCACGGTGCGCATCCCCGTCGTCTTCAAGGTTGACCTGGATGAAGCAGCCCAACGGCCCGCGTCCGCTTGAGGCCATCTCGTGGCGCATGGCTTTCGCCAGCGCATCGACAAGCTGCGGCCGGTCCACCGAATGTACCGTGGCCGCGTAACGTGCCACCGACTTGGCCTTCTTGGTCTGCAGCTGGCCTACAAAATGCCAGGTGAGGGCAAGGTCGGCGAGTTCGAGGGCCTTGGCCGCCGCCTCCTGGTCCCGGTTTTCGCCCACATCCCGAATCCCGAGGGCGGCCAGCCGGCGGATGTCGTCGGCTGGATGGAACTTGGTCACCACGATCAGTGCCGGCGGCCGGTCCGCGCGCCCGGCGCTTTCGGCCGCTGCACTGATCCGCTTCCGCACTGCCGCCAGCCGCTCGGCGAGTTCGGCGCTCCGTGCATCGCCGCCCTGTCCGCGGCCGGCACCCGGCACGTCAGTCATGGCACCAGACCAGCCCCGCGAAGCGGCCGGTGTTCCGGTCGCGGCGGTACGAATAGAGCGTTTCCGTCTCAAGGGTGCAAGGCCCGGAGTACTCCACCTCCACCCCAACAGCCTCAAGCTGGTTCCGGGCACCGGCAGGGAGGTCCAGGGCGGGCGTTCCCCAGGACGTCGTACTCCGGGTTGCCGGAACCAGCGCGGATACCTCATCTCGCAACGCTGCCGGTACCTCGTAGCAGGACCCGCAGATCGACGGCCCCATCCAGGCCCGGATCCGGGAGGCGCCCAGCGCCTTCATGCTGTCCACCGCAGCAGGGAGGACGCCGTTAGCCACGCCGGGCCGGCCGGCGTGGACTGCGGCAAGCACCGGCCCGCTTCCGGACTCCCCCGCAAGAAGCACCGGAATGCAGTCGGCCACCATGACCGCCAGAGGCAGGCCTCGGGACACCATGCCATCAGCCACGGGGACCGGCGACTGCGCGTCCATCAGGGCAACTGTGGTGCCGTGAACCTGGTTCATGAACCGCAGGGCCTGCGGCTCCAGGCCGATGGACTGCTCCAGGCGCTTGCGGCGTTCCTGGACTGCAGCAGGATCATCCCCCACATGCAGTGCCAGGTTTCCCGTGCCTTCATCCGTGAATGCGGCCGACACCCCGGGCAGGATGTCGGCACGCCAATGGAACAAGCCGCTGCCTACTTCAGGAAGTCGGGAACATCCAGGTCATCCGGGTGGGTACCGGTCAGGTCCGGCTCCACCACGGAGGGCAGGTCGACGTCGAAGCCCGAGTCAGCAGGGACGGCCGAGGGGCGCTGCTGGCCCCAGTTGCTCAGCCCGGCGGCACCGACGCCGGCGTGGATCGGCTGGACGTTCTGCTGGTGGTTGCCGTTGCCCTGGTGGTTGCCACCCTGCGGGTGGGCCGAGGCAGGAGCGGCAGCCGGGGCGGCAGGACGCTGCGGGGCGGCCTGCGGCTGGGACTGGTCCATGGACGGCGAGGTGGCCTTGACGTCGTCGAACCCGGCGGCGATGACCGTCACACGGGCTTCATCGCCAAGGGCGTCGTCAATGACGGCACCGAAGATGATGTTGGCTTCGGGGTGGGCCACTTCCTGGACCAGCCGCGCGGCCTCGTTGATTTCGAACAGGCCCAGGTCTGAACCACCCTGGATGGAGAGCAGGACGCCGTGGGCACCGTCGATGGAGGCTTCCAGCAGCGGCGAGGCGATGGCGAGTTCCGCTGCCTTGACGGCGCGGTCTTCGCCGCGGGCGGAGCCAATGCCCATGAGGGCCGAGCCCGCGCCCTGCATGACGGATTTAACGTCTGCGAAGTCCAGGTTGATCAGGCCCGGCGTGGTGATGAGGTCGGTGATGCCCTGGACACCGGACAGCAGGACCTGGTCCGCGGAGCGGAACGCGTCAAGGACGGAGACGTTGCGGTCACTGATGGACAGCAGCCGGTCATTGGGGATCACGATCAGGGTGTCCACCTCGTCCCGGAGGGCGTCGATGCCTGCCTCGGCAGAGCCGGCGCGGCGGCGGCCCTCGAAGGTGAACGGCCGGGTGACAACGCCAATGGTCAGGGCGCCGAGTGAGCGGGCGATCCGGGCCACGACGGGGGCGCCGCCGGTGCCCGTGCCGCCGCCTTCGCCGGCAGTGACGAAGACCATGTCGGCACCGCGCAGGACTTCCTCGATTTCGTCAGCGTGGTCTTCGGCGGCCTGCTTACCTACCTCGGGGTTGGCACCTGCGCCGAGGCCACGGGTCAGCTCGCGTCCGACGTCGAGCTTCACGTCGGCGTCGCTCATGAGCAGGGCCTGGGCGTCGGTGTTGATGGCGATGAATTCAACACCTCTGAGGCCGACCTCGATCATGCGGTTGACTGCGTTCACGCCACCGCCGCCGATGCCGACGACTTTGATGACGGCCAAGTAATTCTGCGGAGCTGCCACGTTACGTGTCCCTTGTTCGTGTCTTATTGCGAAAACTGATGAAGAGCTTGAAGGCTGCAACCTTAACCTTCGAGTTGAAGGTTATAGTTATGTCAAGTAACTCTTGTCTGTGACGGTATTTCCTCTGGTTCCCACATTCAATAACCGGGTCCGCGTGTCGGATTAATACCGGGAAAGAAAGGGTGTCAGCGAGTCACGGGGTGCCGGGGCACACTGACATCGTAGACCTTGACCGGGTTCTTCGGGTCCGCCGGAGCCTTGAGGAGGGCGGCCAGAACCTTGGCCTTGAGCTCCTTCTCCGAGGCGTTGCCCCACACGATGGTCTGGCCGTCCACAAGCTTCAGCTCCACGGCATCCACCGACTGCGCGGACGCGTTGGACAACTTCGCCAGCACATCGGGCGGCAATGCCCCCAGGACCGCCGCGGTAGCGCGGAACAGGTCCTGGCCGATCGCCCCGGCGCCGCCGTCAATCACCGGCAGCGACGCGGACGTCGGATCGTCGGTGGTGGCCAGTTGGACGCCGTCGACGTCCACCAACTGGTACTTCTCCCCCTGCTTCACCAAGGCAACCGGCACTCGTTCATGCACTGCCACGGTGAGCGTGGAGGGCGGCCGGGCCTCCACGGATACGGATTTGACCTGGACCAGGGAGCCGAGCAGGCCCCGGACATCGTCCTCGCTGATCTGCGGCAGCGGCTTGCCGCGCAGCGGTTCGAGTGCAGCCTGCACCTGGGCGGGGGTGAGCAGGCGGGTCCCCGTGACCGAGATGGTCTGCAGGGCCAGGACGGGAGAATAAACCGCGGCGGCCAGGAGCCCGGCCACCAGCACAAACACCGTTACGACGGCGAGGATGACCTTCTTCCTGCGGCGCCGTCCCTTGGGTTCGGGGAACGCCAGGACAGTGGCACCGGAAGGTTTTTCCTCCCGCACGGGTTTCGGCGCCGCCGGCTCCGGGACGCTGCGCGAGGCTGTGATGACGTCGCCGCGGGCGGCACCGCCGGCGTCTTCGGCAGCGTCCTTCGGGGACCGGTGGCCGTTCCCCGCCGTGGGAGCTGGCCGGGCGTCCCGCTTGGGCGGTGAGTACGTGGGGCGGCGGGAGCTAGGCACGCAGCGCCTCCACGATCCGGGGTCCGTAGGCTGTCACGTCGCCGGCGCCCACTGTAAGGACAACGTCTCCGTCCACCGCAGCTTCAACCAGGGACCTGACGGCATCCCCGGGCCCAACCAGCCGGCCGCCGCCCGTGAGGTGGTCGGCGATCAACTGGCTGGTAACTCCGGGAATAGGGTCTTCCCTGGCGGGGTAGATGTCCAGGACAAGTGCGGTGTCGGCGAGATTCAGGGCGTCGGCGAACTCTGCGGCGAACTCCCGGGTCCGCGAAAACAGGTGCGGCTGGAATAGGACGTGCACCTTGTGGTCCCCTGCCACGGAGCGGGCTGCGGTAAGCGCTGCCCGGACCTCGGTGGGGTGGTGCGCGTAGTCATCGAAGACCCGCACGCCCCGTACTGTGCCCTTGAGTTCAAAGCGGCGGGAGGCACCGGAGAAATGTGCCAGGCCGTCGGCCGCCGCCGCTGGGTCCACGCCGAGTTCGAGGGCAACGGCAAAGGCAGCCGCCGCATTCAGGGCGTTGTGGCGTCCGGGAACCTGCAGCGACAACCCATAGCGCGCACCATCCCTGGTTGACACAGCCACCTGTCCGGGGCCGCCGTCGTCAAGCCTGACATCTGACGCTTCGCCGGTGCCGTACAGGAGCACACGGGTGTTGCCCCGCGCCTTGGTCCGCTCGGCGAGTGCCAGCGCGCCGGCGTCATCAGCGCAGGCCACCAGCAGGCCATCCGCTGGGAGTAAAGCGGTAAACCGGTCGAAGGACTGGTAAACCGCTTCTGCCGTGCCGTAGTAGTCCAGATGGTCGGGCTCCACGTTGGTGACGACCTCGATACGCGGCCGGTAGTTCAGGAAGGAACCATCGGATTCATCTGCCTCGGCAACGAAGATCGCGGCGGAACCGTGTGCGGCGTTTACCCCGATCGCCGGGATGTTGGCGCCCACGGCAAAGGAAGGATCAAGTCCTGCCGCACGCAGCAGCACGGTGATCATCGACGTCGTGGTGGACTTGCCGTGTGTTCCGGCCACGGTCACCACCGTGTCATCGCCCATGGTGGCTGCCAGCGCCTGGGACCGGTGCAGCACAGGCAGCCCGGCCTCCCGCGCTGCCGCCAGCTCGGGGTTGTCCTCCCTGATGGCCGATCCGGCAACGATGGTCTGCGCGTCCGCCACGTTGACGGCCGCGTAACCAACAGCGATGCGGGCGCCGGCCGCCGCGAGGTCGGCCATGACCGGCAGGTCCTTCGCGTCCGACCCGCTGACCGGAACACCACGGGCCACCATGATGCGGGCAACGGCGGACATGCCTACTCCGCCGATGCCGATGAAGTGCACCTTTCCCAGCGACTCAAGGCGGGGGGCGTTGTGGGGACTCATGCAGATACCGCTTCCAGGACAAGACCAGCCATGCGCTGGTCGGCATTTCGGATACCGAGCCGGTAGGACTTGGCTTCCATTTCGGCGAGCCTCGCTTTATCGGTGATCAGCGGAATCAGCTCACGCTCAACCCATTCCGGGGTGAAGTCCCGGTCCGCCACCAGCAGCGCTCCCCCAGCGGACACCAGGCCCGCGGCATTGAGCGCCTGTTCACCGTTCCCAATTGGCAGGGGCACCAGGACTGCGGGGACGCCCACCGCTGCGACCTCAGATACGGTCGCAGCCCCCGACCTGGCCAGGAGCAGGTCCGCCGCGGCGTAGGCGAGTTCCATCCCGTCGATGTACTCCACCTGCCGGTAGCCCTCTGCGGCGAGGGGCCGTCCGGCCTGGTCCAGGACGGTTTTGCCGCGTCCGGTGATGTGCAGGGTCTGGATGCCGGCATCAGCCAGCTGCGCGACCGCTCCCGCGATCGTCCGGTTGATGCTCAGCGCCCCGGATGAACCGCCCGTGACGATCAGGGTGGGTTGCTGGGGATCGAGGCCAAGCGCTTCGCGGGCGGCAGTGCGGGCTGACTTCCGGTCCAGGCCGGAAATCTCCTTCCGCATGGGCATCCCCACGTGCACGGCGTCCCGGAGCGGGGTACCCTCGAAGGCCACGGCCACCCGGCCGCGCAGGAAGGCTCCCACGCGGTTGGCGAGTCCGGGGCGGGCGTTCGCCTCATGGATCACGATTGGCACCCGCCGCTTCCGTGCAGCCAGGTACATGGGCGTGCAAACGTATCCGCCGACCCCCACCAGCACGTCGGCCCCGGCCTGGTCCAGGATGGCGCCGGCCTGCCGTACGGCGCCCGCCAGCCTGCCGGGCAGGCGGAGCAGGTCTGCGGAGGGCCTGCGTGGAAAGGGCACACGGTCGATCGTGGCGAGCTCCACGCCTGCGGCCGGAACCAGCCTGGTTTCCATTCCGGAGGGCGTGCCAACGGCCAGGATGGCGGCGTTGGGCGCTTGGCTGCGGATGGCGGCGGCGATGGCAAGCAACGGGCTGATATGGCCGGCTGTTCCGCCGCCCGCCAGCACGATGGAGGGGTTAGTGGGAGTCATCTGGGGTCAGGCACGCTTTCTGGAAATTTTTGGTTGGCTTGTATTCCGTCCTGCCAGGAACGGGAACTTCAGCAGCTTCTTGGGACGCATGGCCGGCGCCATCTGTTCCCGCGCCAGGGACAGGACCACCCCGACGGCGCACAGCGACATCAACAGGGCCGAGCCGCCGTAGGAAATAAAGGGCAACGGCACCCCGATGACAGGCATCAGCCCCGCGACCACGGACATGTTCACGGTGGCCTGGCCCAGCAGCCACACCATGATGGTGCCGGCGAGGACCCGGTGGAACAGGTCCTCCTGGGCTACCACCACGCGGTAGATGGCAGCACCGAGGATGGCGAAAAGAACCAGGACGACGACGGTCCCCACCAGGCCGAGTTCCTCACCGATGATGGCGAAAATGAAGTCGTTGTGGGCTTCGGGGATCCAGCTGTACTTCTGCCTGCTCTGCCCCAGGCCCACCCCAAGCCAACCTCCCGAAGCAAGGCCGTACATGCCGTTGGTGGCCTGGTAGTTCGCGTCGACGCCGTCCGCGCAGGATTGCCCGGTCCACCAGGAGGTGATGCGGCACATGCGGTTGGAGCTGGTTACCGCCATGACTGCCGTGCCTGCGGCTGCAACGAGGCCGGCGATGCCGAAGAGGTACAACGGAACGCCAGCGAAGAACAGGGCCGCTGCGACGATCATCATGATGATCATGGCAGTGCCAAGGTCGTTGCCCACCAGGATGAGGACAATGACGACGGCCGCCATGGGCACGGCAGGGACCAGCACGTGCTGCCACCTGCCAAGCAGCTTCCCTTTCCGTGCCAGCACCGTCGCAAGCCACAGGGCGAGAGCCAGTTTGGCCGCCTCTGATGGCTGGAAGGTAATGCCGCCCACGTCGATCCAGTTCCGGTTGCCGTTGATCTCGGCACCGACCACCTGCACCAGGGCGAGGAGCGCCACGGCACCCGCGACGGCGGGCCACGCGAGCCGCTTCAGCCAGACCACGTTGATGCGCGAGAGCACGAACATGGTGGAGATCCCGAGGGCTGCGAATACTCCCTGTTTCAGGGCGTCTCCGTACGGGGACTTGCCGGCGGCGATTGATTCAACGCTGGAGGCGGAGAGGACCATCATGATTCCGATGGCCGTCAGGGCCAGCGTGGCGCCAAGGATGAGGTAATACGTCGAGCCGCTCCGGGATTTTCCCGTCCCCTCCAGCGCCGACCAGAAGCGGCGGTAGAGCGTGCGCAGCCCTGCGGCGGCAGCAATCCGGCGGCGGGCGGTGGCAGTGGAGCCGGGGCGCGTCCTGCCGCTCTCGGGCCGCGTGGGCGTGCTGGCCATTGTTACTCCTCGCCGGTCTGGGCCTGCCCTTCCACCAGCTCTCGGACAGCGTTGATAAAAGCACCACCACGGTGAGCATAGGAAGAGAACTGATCCATGGAAGCAGCTGCCGGAGCCATCAGGACGGTGTCGCCGGATTCGGCGACCCGTGCTGCTGACGCCACGGCCCAGGACATGACCTGTTCTCCGTTGCCGGAGGGACCGGCAGGGGTTCCACCGGGCGCCGAAGCAGTCTGCACCTTTTCAGTGTCACCTGCCCCGGGTTCGATCACGGGGACATCGGGCGCGTGTCGCTGGAGGGCTTCGCGCAGTGGCGCGGTGTCCGTTCCTATCAGGACCACAGCCTTGAACCGTGCCGCGTGCTCCCTCACCAGGTCCTCATAGCTCACGCCTTTGGACAGGCCGCCGGCAATCCAGACCACGTTGTTGAAGGCGGACAGGGAGGCAGAAGCTGCGTGGGGGTTGGTGGCCTTGGAGTCGTTCACCCAAAGGACACCGTTCAGGCGGGCCACGGGCTGGATCCGGTGGTCGCCGGGGACGTAGTCCACGATGCCCTGGCGCACAGCCTTCGCGTCCACGCCGTAAGCGCGCACCAGGCCTGCGGCGGCCAGGGCGTTGGCCACCATGTGGCGCGGTGCAAGCGGCCCAAGGTCTCCCATGGAGGCCAGTTCGGCAGCGCTGTTCCTGCGCTCCTCGATGAAAGCGCGGTCCACCAGCAGCCCTTCCACCACTCCAAGCATGCTGATGGCCGGCGTGACCGTAGTGAAGCCGACCGCCCGGCAGCCCTCCACGACGTCGGCCGCTTCCACCATGCGTTCGGTTTCCACCTGCTCGGCGTTGTAGATGCACGCCTTCTGCGTCCGTTCGTAGACTTTGGCCTTGTCAGCCAGGTACGAATCGTACGATTCGTGCCAGTCCACGTGGTCCTCGGCCACATTGAGGCACACGCTGGCGATGGGCGAGACGGATTCAGCCCAGTGCAGCTGAAAGCTGGAGAGTTCGACCGCGAAGACGTCGTACTCCACCGGATCGCGAAGGGCGTCCAGGATGGGAGTCCCCACGTTGCCCACGGCGATGGCTTTAAGGCCGGCGGCACGTAGCATCGATTCGGTCAGTCCCACCGTGGTGGTCTTCCCGTTCGTACCCGTAATGGCCAGCCAGTCTGCCGTCTTCCGGCCTTCCCGGACCCGCACGCGCCAGGCCAGTTCGACGTCGCCCCAGACCGGGATGTGCGCACGTGCAGCTGCTGCCAGCAGCGCCTGGTCCGGGCGCCATCCCGGCGAGGTAACGATCAGTTCAGGAAGTTCGCCGTCGATGCGCGGGATGTGCGTGACCGCGTCCGGGCCCAGCAGCACGTCCGCTGCGCCAACGATCTTCAAGGTGTCCGCGTGTGCCCGCGCTTTTTCGCTGGTGGCCGCATCAACCACCACGACGCGTGCGCCGAGCTCGATCAGGGTGTCTGCCGCCGCGAAGCCCGAGACACCGATTCCGGTGACGACAACGCGCAGGCCGGCCCAGTCGGAGTCCCAGGAGACGAGGTTTTCCAGGCGGTGGGAAACGGTCACAGCAGTACAACCCATTCAGCGTAGAAGATGCCCAGTCCGACGGCGACGAAGAGGCCGCCCAGGATCCAGAACCGGACTACGACCGTCACCTCGGCCCAGCCCTTGAGTTCGAAGTGGTGCTGCAGCGGAGCCATCTTGAAGACGCGCTTACCGCCCGTGGCCTTGAAGTAGCCCACCTGGATGATGACGGACAGGGTGATGAGCACGAACAGGCCACCCACGATCCCCAGCAGGAGTTCGGTGCGGGAGAGGATGGCGAAACCGGCAACGGCACCGCCGATGGCAAGGGAACCGGTGTCGCCCATGAAGATCTTTGCCGGCGAGGTGTTCCACCAAAGGAAGCCCACCAGCGCTGCACTGAGGATTGCGGCCAGGAGTGCCAGGTCCAGGGGGTCCCGCACGGAGTAACAGCCGCTGCCGGCTTCCCGCGGGGAACCGCAGGCCTGGTTGCTCTGCCATATTCCCATCAAGGTATATGCACCGAAAACCATGATGGACGCGCCGGCGGCTAGGCCGTCCAGGCCGTCGGTGAGATTCACGCCGTTCGTCGCGGCGGTGACGATCAGGTTGGACCAGATGACAAACAGGATGGCGCCCAGGACAGTGCCGCCAAAGGCCAGGTCGAGCCACGGCAGGTCCCGCACCAGGGAGATTTTCGTTGACGCCGGGGTCAGTCCGGCACCATTGGGGAAGTTCAAGGCCAGGATGGCGAAGATGATGCCCACGGCGGCCTGCAGGATGAGCTTGGCCTTCGCGTTGAGGCCCAGGCTCCGCTGGCGTGAGATTTTGATGAAGTCATCGAGGAAGCCCACCAGGCCCATGCCCACCATAAGGAACAGCAGGATGAGCGCCGATGCGGAAGGCCCGGGCGAGTCCGGGTTCATCATCAGCATGATGAGGTGGGTAAGCCCGTAGCTCAGCAGTACGGCCGCAACCACCACAGTCCCGCCCATAGTGGGCGTCCCCCGTTTGGTGTGGTGCGATGTTGGCCCGTCATCACGGATGAACTGGCCGTAGCCGCGGCGCACCAGGAGGCGGATGAAAAGCGGGGTGCCCACCAGGGCACACAGCAGGGCAAGGCCTGCGCCGATCAGCAGAGCAATCACAGCAGAGTGCTCCTTTCGTCGGCAGGGGTCGGGGCTGGGGGTAATGCTATCCGATCGCCCAAATGGCGAAGTCCAACGCTGTTGGAAGACTTGAACAGCACCAGGTCCCCGGGTTCGAGTTCTGCATCAAGGATGCCGTGGGCCTCATCCACCGTTTCCGCGAAGAGGCATTCGTCGCCCCAGGAGCCTTCCTGGACGGCGGAGACATAGAGGGCTCGGGCTTCCCGGCCCACTACCAGCAACCGGGAGATGTTTAGCCGGACCACCTGGGTCCCCACGGCAGTGTGCTCGCGGATGGAATCGTCGCCGAGTTCCAGCATGGCTCCCAGGACTGCCCAGGTACGGCGGCCGCGCCCAAGGTCGGCCAGGGTCCGAAGGGCTGCGCGCATGGATTCAGGGTTGGCGTTGTAGGCATCGTTGATGATGGTGACGCCGTCCGGACGTTCAGTCCGTTCCATCCGCCATCGGCTTGCCGCGGCCTGGTTGCTCAATGAAGCGGCGATGTCGTCGCCCGGCACTCCTGCGGCGCACGCGGCTGCTGCAGCTCCCAGCAGGTTACCTGTGTGGTGTGCTCCGATGAGCCGGCTGCTCACATGGCGGGGGGCAGAGCCGTCGGGGAGCAGGAGGTCGAATTCGGGACAGCCTGTGGCGTTGGTGTCGGCGTTCAGTGCCTGCACCTGGGCGTCGGGGCGTCCTTCCGCGGAGAAGCCGAGGACTGCAGCCGTGGTCCGGCTGCGCATGGCCGCGACGCGTTCGTCGTCGAGATTGATGACCGCGGTTCCGTGGGCGGTCAGGCCTTCCACCATCTCGCCCTTCGCCAGCGCGATGTTCTCCACTCCCCCGAACTCGCCGGCATGGGCGGTGCCTACTGCCAGGACCACTCCAATGTCCGGCTTGACCATCTCGGCGAGGTAGCGGATGTGCCCGATGCCGGTGGCCCCCATTTCGATGACCAGGTAGCGGGTGTCCGTGTCTGCACGGAAGACCGTGAGCGGGACGCCAACCTCACCGTTGTAGGAGCCCTGGGGCGCCACGGTGTTGCCCTGCGTGGAAAGGATTCCGGCGAGCAGGTCCTTGGTGGTGGTTTTGCCGGCGGAACCGGTGATGCCGACGCATGTCAGCTGGCTTCCGGCTTCTGCCCGGGCAGCACGGATGCGGCGCACGGCTTCTGCCGCGAGGTCCCCCATGGCCAGGACTGCGTCGGCAACCACGATCGAGGGGTAGGCGGTGCCGTCCGGTGCTGTGACGGGACGCTCCACGAGGGCCAGGACGGCACCCGCCGCAAATGCGGCGCCAACGAAGTCATGGCCATCGGCAAGCTCGCCGGGCTTTGCGACGTAAAGCGAGCCCTGGGTGGCTTCGCGTGAATCCGTCACCACCGAGAGGGGCGTAATTCCGGGATCGGCGTCCAGGCGCCCGCTGGTGATTTCGGCGATTTCCGCCGCAGTAAATGCAATCATCTCGGTCTAGGACTCTATCCGGTCGGCTGGGAGAACGTTGAATCCCCTGGCTGTCAAGGCGGTGCGCAGTTCCACCCGGTCGTCCAGGGCAAGGTTGACGCCCTTCACTTCCTGCCACACCTCATGGCCGCGGCCGGCGACCAGGATCGTGTCCTGCGGCCGGGCCAGGGCAACTGCGCGGCGGATCGCTTCGTCGCGCGGGAAGACCTCCAGCAGCTCCGCCGCCAGGGACTCCTCCTCGATGGCACGCCGGGCGCCCGCCAGGACGTCGGCGCGGATTGCTGCCGCGTCTTCGTCGTGCGGGTCGTCGTCGGTGATGATCACGGTGTCGGCGAGCCGGGCAGCGATGGCTCCCATCGCCGGCCGCTTGCCCTGGTCCCGCTGCCCGGTGGCTCCGAAGACCACGATCAGCCGGGAGTCCGGTTCGGCCGATCGGACGGCTTCCAGGGCCCGGGCCAGGGCGTCGGTGTTGTGGGCGAAGTCCACCACGGCGGCAGGTTGCCGCGCAATCAGTTCCATGCGTCCGGGTACGGCCACCGTGAAGGGGTCTGCGCTGTCCAGCGCCGCCTGGAGGTCACCCGGTTCGACTCCTGCAGCAAGCACCATGAGCGCCGCCAGGGCGGCGTTGGCCACATTGAAGCTGCCGGGCAGCCCGGTGTGGATGTCCAGGACAGTGCCGCCGGGTCCGGCCAGCGTAAAGCGGGTGCCAAGGCCCTCCGGTACCGCCCCGGTGACTGTCCAGTCCGCCGGGGTGCGCCCGCTGGTGCTGAGCGTGGTGATTGGCACCGCGCTGCTGCCGGCCAGGCGCTGGCCCCACTCGTCGTCGACCGTGACGACGGCCGTCCGGGCGCGTCCGGGCGTGAAGAGCTCCGCCTTTGTGGCGAAGTACTCCCCCATGGTGTTGTGAAGGTCCAGGTGGTCCTGGGTTAGGTTGGTGAAACCGGCGACGTCGAACAGCAGCCCATCAACACGCTGGTAGGAAATGGCGTGGGAGGAGACCTCCATGGCTGCGGCGTCCAGCCCGCGCTCTTTCATCAGGGCGAGCAGCCCATGGACCTCGGGTGACTCGGGCGTGGTGAGAAGGCTGGGGATGGCTTCCGCGCCGGCGAGGATCTCTATGGTCCCGATCAGGCCGGTCCGCTGGCCCAGCGCGCGCAGCAGCGAGGTGATGAAGTAGGTGGTGGTGGTCTTCCCGTTGGTCCCGGTGACACCGAAAAGCCGCAACGGGCGGTCGTCGGCCGCCTGGCTCTGGTAGATCATGGCCGACAGCGGTCCAACGTCGTTGCGTGGCCTGTCCACGACCAGCACGGGCACGGGGGTGTCCGCGGACAGGGCAAGCAGGCGCGCCCCGGCGTCGTCCGTGAGAACGGCAGCCGCGCCCGCGGCGACCGCGTCCGTCACGAAGTCCGCCCCGTGCCTCGTGGCGCCGGGAAGCGCGACATACAGGTCCCCGGGCTCAACCGTCCGGGAGTTGATGGAGATGCCGGTTATTTCCACGCCGGCGCCCGGGGCGGGGACGGCTACGCCCAGGGCCTGCCCGACGGCGGACAGCGGCACGGCCGCCACGACAGCGGGCCTGAAGCGGCCGGGGTTCTGGTTCCGGGCAGTGTCGCTTCCGGGCGTGGGTAATTCTGGCAAGGGGCTCTCCGATGGTGCTAGTACATGCCCGGCCTGGTTGGCGCCGGGCACTGTGGTGCGCTGGATGCTGCTGGTACTTCCGGCGAAGCGCGCGGCTACTTGGCGTACTGCGGCAACCTGACCGGCTCGCCGGTCGAAGGCTGGACGTTGTAGGTCCGCAGCGTCTGGCTCATGACCGACCGGAACACCGGCCCGTTGGTGATGCCGTAAATGCTGCCCTTCGGCCGCTGGAGCACCACCTCCACAATAAACCGCGGATCATCCATCGGCGCCATTCCCACGATGGAGGCCGTGTAGCCGCAGTAGCCCGGCTTCCCGTCGTCGCAGGGTGATTCCGACGTACCGGTCTTGGCTCCCACCCGATAACCATCGATGCCCGCGTCCTTGATTTCACCCTCGGTGACGGCGCTTTCCAGGATGTCCTTGACCTGGTGGGCCGTATTGTCGGAGACAACCCGCCGCGATGGCTGGGCCGGCACTTTCTCCTCGGTGCCGTCGGGGGAAATGTAGGAGTCAATCAAGCGTGGCTGCAGCATGACGCCGTCGTTGGCGATGGTTTGGTAGGCCCGGACGGTCTGCAGCGTGGACTGGGACACGCCCTGGCCGAAGAGCACCGTGTACTGCTGCCGTCCGTCCCACTGGTCAGGCGGCGACAGGATGCCTGAAGCCGTCGCGGGAAGTCCAATGTCCGGCGCCTCGCCGATTCCGAACTTCTTCAGCCAGTCGTAGCGCTGTTCCTTGCTCAGACGCTGTCCGGCCATCACCGTTCCGGTGTTCATGGAGTATCCGATGATGCCCGCCAGGGTCCGTTCCTCGGTCCCGTGCGTGAACGCGTCGCTGAAGGTCTGGCCGTCCACCGTGTAAGTGGGCGGAATGGTGAATTTGTCCAGGGGGCTGGCAAGGCCTTCATCGATGACCGACGCCGCGGTGATCATTTTTTCCACTGATCCCGGTTCGTAGGCTGCCGTGACCGAGCGGGTGCCGCGGTCCTTCGCTGCGACCAGTCCGGGGTTGTTGGGGTCCGGTGCGTTGGTGTCCGCCAAGGCCAGCAGGTTTCCCGTCTTGGCATCCATCACAATGATGACGCCCCATTCGGCGCTGAGTTTGTCCGTCTGGCTCTGGATGGCCTGCTGCGCGAAATACTGAAGATCGGAATTAAGGGTGAGCTTGACGTCCTTGCCGTTCTGGGGCGGGGTTAACTCGTCGAGGCCCACGGGAATGCGGAGCCCATCGGCGCCGATCTCAAAGACGCGCTTGCCGTCCTTGCCCTTCAGCTGGTCGTCCTGGGTCTGCTCAATGCCTGCCAGCCCAGTGGTGCCGTCCTGCAGGAAGCCCACCACGCCCCCGGCAACAGCACCGTTCGGGTATACCCGCTTGCTGACGCCTTCGGCGACGATGCCGGGCACCTGCAGCTTGGAGATGCGGTCCTCGACGTCCGGCTTTACTTCCTTGGCCACGATGAAGTAGGGCTGATCGCCGGTTACGGCGTTCCGGACAGCGTTCGTGTCCATGCCGAGCGCCGCGGCAAGTTCTGTGATGGCCTGGTCACGGCTCACGTCAACCAGTTTGTCGTGGCCGTCGGCCTGGGGTTCGTACCGCTTATAGGAGTCGGTCTTGGTGTTGACGCGCTGGTCCACGACGATGTTGTAGCGGATCACACTGTTGGCGAGGACGGTTCCGCGGGAATCAAGGATGCTGCCCCGCTCCGCAGGCAGGACTGCGGACGTCATCCGGCTGTTCAGTGCGGCTTCCGCCATGCCTCCGACGTCCAGCCCCTGGACCAGGAACAGTTTGCCGCCCACCACCAGCAACAGGGTGAGCATGAGGCCCAGTCCCAGGCGCAAGCGCTTCGTGGCGTTGGGTGCCTTGCTGTTTCCTGACTTGCCGGTCGTCTCCGCCACCGTGATATTCCTTGCTGCTCGACGCTGGTGCGTGTCCTGCCTGTGGTCTACTGACCCGGGGCCTTCTGCTGGGGTGCCGGTACGGAACCGCCGTGAAGTTCGGGGGCGTGAGCCGCCGCTGCGGCTGCGGCCTTATCAGCGGCCGCCTTCTGCGCAGCAGCAGCCTTATCGGCGGCCGCCTGGGCAGCGTCGGCCGGGCCGGCCGCGGGAGAAGCATTGCCTGCCCCCGAAGTGGCGGCCTTGTCCGCAGCTGCACTCGTGGACGCCGGCGGCACGTTGAGCTGGCCAGCAACCGCAGGTGACGGGATGACGGCTCCCGGTGCTGCGCCCTTGACTGCAGGGACCGCCTTTCCGGTCACCGACAGCGTGGACAGGTCGATCTGGCCCTTGACCGCCGACGGAACCATGCCCAGCTCAGTGGCCTTGGCCGCCAGGTTCTGCGGAGCCTGGAAATTCTGCACCTGCTGGGTGAGATCCTGGTTGGTCTTGGTCAGGCTGCTCTGTTTGGCGCGCAGCTCGACCAGCTGGTACTGCGAGGTGGAGACCGAGATATTGAGGACCAGCACCGCAACCAATGCCACCGCAAGCATGCCAAAGCACAGCACCACGAAAGGGGCGCGGCGTTTTCGCGGTGCCGTGCGGACTACGGAGAGCGGTGTACGGCCCTTCCGGGTGCCGCCCGGTTCGCCTGCCGGCCTGGGATCGGCCGCCGAACTGCCGGAAACGATGGGAAAGTTCTTGACGGCGGCGGTGCTCATGCAGCTCTCCTGGCTCTGATTCGTTCTGCCGCGCGCAGCCTGGCGGAGGCAGCGCGCGGGTTTTCGGCGATTTCGACGGCGGTGGGCACCTCGGTGCCCTTAGTCAGGGTCTTGAGTTCGGGCTTGTGTTCTTCCAGTTCGACGGGGAACCCGAGCGGAGCGGAAGATTTGGAACGAGCCTGGAAAACGCTTTTGACGATCTTGTCCTCCAGCGAGTGGTAGGACATGACCACGATGCGGCCGCCAAGGGCCAGGGAATCGACGGCGGCAGGCACTGCCCTTTCCAGGACGTCGAGTTCTTCATTGACTTCGATGCGAAGGGCCTGGAAGGTCCGTTTGGCCGGATGTCCGCCGGACTTTGCAGCAGAAGCGGGAACAACGGCGCGGATTTGCTCCACCAACTCGCCGGTAGTGGAGAATTTTTTGGCGGCACGCGCCGTGACAATCCTGTTGGCGATGCGTCCGGCGAACTTTTCCTCGCCCCACTTGCGGATGATCCGGACGAGGTCTTCTTCGCTGTAGGTGTTCACTACGTCGGCCGCAGTCTGGCCACGGCTGGTATCCATGCGCATGTCCAGCGGGGCATCGAACGAGTAGGCGAAACCACGCTCGCGCTCGTCAAGCTGCAGGGAGGAGACGCCGAGATCCATCAGGATCCCGTGTACCTCGGACACCCCCAGGTCTGCCAACACGTCCTGGATCTCGTCGTACACCGCGTGGACGAGGTCCGTCCGGGCGGCGAAAGGAGCCAGGCGCTCCCCTGCGAGGGCAAGCGCTTCCTCGTCACGGTCGATACCGATGAGGTGGAGGTCCGGAAACCTCTGGAGCATGGCTTCAGAGTGCCCACCCATGCCCAGGGTCGTGTCCACGGCAACAGGCGTCTCGCCACGCAGCCGTGCGGCTTCAAATCCCGGTGCCAACAAATTGATGCACCGGTCGCGGAGGACCGGCACATGGCGTTCGGACGTGGGCTTGGGTCGTTCGGTCATGCCTGGTCCTTTCCCGCCGTCGTTGTCACCTGCTGCGCTTCTGGGACCAGATCCCCATCCGCACCTACCGTCCCGCCTGCCTGGCTCCGGGGAAGGTGAGCCAGGTTGGCAGCCGATGGGCCGGCTGGAGATCTCGTCCAAGAAACCCCTGCCGCCCTACTCCGGGATTCAGAGAATGCCCGGAATGGGATCGTCAGTTTCGGAAAAGGCTGTTTCCTTCTCCGCGAGGTATTCATTCCAAGCCTGGGCGTCCCAGATCTCGGCGCGGGTACCGGCGCCGATCACGGCAAGTTCCCTTCCGAGTCCTGCATACTCCCGGAGCGCCGGTGGAATGGTCACGCGCCCCTGCTTGTCAGGTACCTCGTCAGAGGCTCCAGAGAGAAATACGCGGATATAGTCACGCGCCTGCTTGGAGGAAATTGGTGCCTCCCGCATCTGCTCGTGGACCCGTGCAAATTCCTTCTCACTGAAGACGTAGATGCAACGTTCCTGGCCCCTTGTGAGCACCAGTCCGCTGGCAAGCTCCTCCCGGAACTTAGCGGGGAGAATGATCCGTCCCTTTTCATCCAGACGCGGCGAGTGAGTGCCCAGAAACACTGGCCCACCGCCTGTCCGCCGTCAGGAACTGCACATCCCCTATGTTGCAACCACCCTCTTATGTCCTCCACATTACTCCACTTTCCACCACAGTCAACGCAATCGGGCCCCCACGCGCGCCTAAATGTGGGAAAAGATGCTGCAAACAGCCCGATTTTCCGCGGTGGTGGAAAGTGGAGGGATTTTTCCCAATAGGGGGTCCACTGGGGAGGCCACGAAACCCTGCGGGCGGGGCAACTCATCGTCAGAACGGGCTTAAACACGAAAAGACCCGCCGAAGCGGGTCTTTTCGCGCACTTCCCGATTACATGGGGAGCGGAATGGAGGAGCCGGGAACCTGGAGGCGCGGACGCTTAGGGCTCGCCCCTGCGGCGCTCGTCCCAACGCTCTTCAAGGCTGCTCATGAATGAGCTGCGCTGCTTGCCGGACTTTCCCCCGCCGCCCTTGGCGCCGGTTCTTCCGCGGGAACTTCGCAGGGTGGCAAAGTAGACTCCACCACCCATCACCACGAAGCCCAGTACGCCCACAAAGATGTTCTGGAGGGTGACACCGACCAGCAGCAGGAACACGCCGGCAAGTGCACACAGGACTCCAATGACCACATGCCTCGTGGACCATGAACGCCCCGGGTCCGAACCCATTGAGTTCGCAAATTTCGGGTCGTCCTCGTGAAGCTGCTTTTCAAGCTGCTCAAGCAGCTTCTGTTCGTGCTCCGACAGCGGCATCACGACCTCCTTTTGTAGGCCAACGTCCGGGCTGATCCCAGCCACTACTTCTACTCCGTAGAACGCCTGCTGTTGCTGGAAAGTTCCCGCTTTGCCGACGGTGGCCAAAGCAGATTCCAGCATGCGCCGCGGGAGCGGGAGCATGTCCAAGAGGGTCCGGCAGTAAGTCCATTCACTCGAAAACTATGTATCTCCAAGGATAGATTGTTGAGGGCTGAACTGAAAGACGGCAATGACTTGGGCGAAGGCCTCAGGCGGGCTGGTCGGCCCCGTCCCCGGCCCGGTTTTCCGGCTCCATCAGCCGTGCGGGCAGGACGGACTGGTTGCCGAAC
This sequence comes from Pseudarthrobacter phenanthrenivorans, assembly GCF_036455295.1. GTDB lineage: Bacteria > Actinomycetota > Actinomycetes > Actinomycetales > Micrococcaceae > Arthrobacter > Arthrobacter phenanthrenivorans_C. The sequence goes on from NZ_JAYXNX010000016.1 coordinate 41,290, forward strand.
TTCCGCGTGACCAGGTCCAGCGCCTGTTCCGCCGCCCTCCAGTTCTCGTCCCTGCGGTCGATGCTGAGCTGAAGCGATGTCCGGGCCGCTTCCTCAAGCTGCTCCGCCCTTACCCCCACCAGCCGGACGGCCATGGCCCTGGGCCCCAGGGACTCGAGCAACTGAAGTGCCACTCCGTAGATCAGCTGGGCGCTGTCCACCGGCGTCTGCAGCGTCCTGCTGCGCGTGATGGTGGAAAAGTCGGCAAAGCGCAGTTTCAGGGCAACGGTCCGGGCCACCATGCCGGAACTGCGCAGCCGGCCCGCAGTACGGTGCGAAAGCCGCAGCAGTTCGCGGCGAAGAAGCCCGTCGTCATCCGTGTCCGTCGCAAAGGTCTCTTCTGCCCCGATGCTTTTTTCAAGACGCACCGGCGTCACCGGGCGGGGATCAATGCCCGAGGCAAGGCGGTACACATGTTCCCCCGCAGCTCCCAGCACCCTCTTTAAAGAGGACACGGGGGTGGCTGCCACATCCGCAACTGTCCTGATTCCCATCTTTGCCAAGACCTCCCCGGTCTTGGCGCCCACACCCCACAGGGCACCCACGGGAAGGCTGTGAAGATAGGGCACTGTTTCGTCCGGACCGATCATCAGCAGCCCGTCGGGCTTGCAGCGGGTGGAGGCAATCTTCGCAACGAACTTGGTTTCCGCGATTCCCACGGACGCGGTGATGCCCAGTTCTGCAGCCACGCGCCGCCGGACCAGCTCCCCAATTCCCCTGGGCGGCCCCAACCGCCGAATAGCGCCGGTGACGTCCAGGAAGGCCTCGTCCACGCTGAGCGGCTCGACCAGACCCGTGATGGACTCGAAAATGCCCATCAGCTGCCCGGACACCTCGTAGTACAGCTTGTGCCGGGGCTCAATGACCACTGCCTGCGGGCACATCCGCATCGCAACGGCCATAGGCATGGCGGACTTAACGCCGAAGGCGCGGGCCTCGTAAGATCCCGAGAGGACTACCGAGCGCTCACCCGGAAAGCCGACGATGACAGGCTTGCCGCGAAGCTCCGGCCGCGTCCGCAGCTCCACGGAAACAAAGAAGGCATCCATGTCCACGTGCATGATGCACGTGCGCCGCCCGCCGGTAAGGCGCGCGGCGGATGACTGGTTTGTACCTGCGGGCCCCACGACTGCAATCCTAGCCGTTTGGCAGGACCCCGCAGGAGGCTGGCTAAACTGGAGGCTGGTTCCGCCAACAACACCAGGAGGAAAGTCTCTGTGACGGCTATTGGAAACTACAAGCCAGCTGGCCTGGCCGCGCTTGCCGCCGTCGTGGCGATGGCTCTGGCCGCATGCAGCCAGGCCCCGTCCGGGCAGGCAGAGCCATCCCAGCCGGCGTCAGTCGCCGCCACCCAATCCACGCTCACGGCATCCCCAAGCCCCTCGGCATCGCCCAACACGTCAGCAACCGTGGGCGCGGTGGTGCAAGGCTTTCCGCAGCAGCTCCTGCCCCTGATGACCGGAGCAACTGTGGTTTCCAGCAGCTTCGACAAAGCCTCATCGCCCGCTACGGCCGCGCTCGTGGGGACGGTGAAGGCCCCCACCGCCTCCGTCATCGATTTCTACACCAAAACGTTGGAAGGGGAAGGGTTCAAAGCCGTTCCCGGTGACAAGGTGGGGACGCTGGCCTCCAAGGATTTCGTCCGCGGAGACGCCGAGACCGTTAACCTGTCCGTGGTTGAAACGGATGGCGTGTCCACATTCACCATTGGCGCCAATGTGGCAGCTGAGTCAGCCAAGTGACGGCCGCGGAGCAACTGCGCAATGAACAAGCCGACTTCGTAGCGGGGGTGGCCGGCGAGCTGACCGGCTTCCTGACTACGCGGCAGTCCGTGATGGCCGGCATTTCCCCGGACATCGAACCCATCATGGGCTCCATCTCCAACCTGGTCACCGGCGGAAAGCGCCTCCGTGCACTGATGTGCTACTGGGGCTGGCGCGGCGCCGGCGGCGGGGCGGGGGCAAGCGAAGTGGTCACTGCCGGTGCCGCGCTCGAGCTGTTCCAGGCTGCAGCACTCATCCATGACGACATCATCGACCGTTCTGACACCAGGCGGGGCGGTCCAAGCGTGCACCGCAGGTTCACCCAGCTGCACACTTCCCAGGGATGGGCGCTGGACAGTGAACGGTTCGGGCAGGCGGCGGCCATCCTCGCCGGTGATCTGTGCCTGTCCTTCAGCGAGGAGGCCTTTACCGACATCGGTGAACGGGCTGCCTCGGGAAGCAGGGCGCGGCTGATATTCAACCTCATGCGTGCCGAGGTTATGGCCGGCCAATACCTGGACATCCTCGAAGAAGTGGCCGGCCCGGTCCGGGACCGGGCCGGCGCCGTCAGCAGGGCACAATCCATCATCCGCTTCAAGAGCGCAAAGTACTCCACCGAGCACCCTCTGGCTTTGGGCGGTGCCCTCGCCGGCGCTTCGAATGATCTGCTCCGCGGCTATTCGGCATTCGCCCTTCCCCTCGGCGAAGCCTTCCAGCTCCGCGATGACGTCCTCGGCGTCTTTGGTGATCCCCTGACGACCGGCAAGCCGGCCGGCGATGACCTGAGGGAAGGAAAGCGCACCGTACTGGTGGCCCTTGCCCTGGACCAGGCCTCGCCGGAAGAATCTGCATTCATTGATGCCAGCCTGGGCAGCCCCGACTTGTCGGAGGCTGACATCCTTGAGATCCGGCGCATTATCGAAGATTCGGGAGCCCTGCAGGCCACCGAGGTGCTGATCAGCGAATTCGGTGCTGCCGCGTTCGATGCCCTTGAAGGACTTCCTTTGGACGAGCTGCCCAAAACAGCTCTGAAGCGGCTGGCCGAAGCAACGGTCAGCCGCACCTCCTGAGAGCCGGGTGGCTCACCAGGCCAGCGTTTGGGCCCTTCTCCGGATTTCGGTCTTGCGGCCTTCCCGCAGTGCGTCGATGGGGCGCCCGCGCAGGGACTCGTCTTCGGTGAACAGCCACACGATCAGGTCCTCATCGGAGTAGCCCGCATCCGCGAGCACCACGATCGTCCCCTTAAGACTGTCCACAACCTGGCCGTCCTGGATGAATTCCGCAGGAACCGACCGAATTTTCCGTTCCCCGACCCTTAATGCCGCCAAGGCACGTTCATCGATAAGGCTGTGCACTTTGGTGACTGAAACATCCAATAAACGGGCGACGTCGGGCAGCGGCAACCACTCGCCCACCAGGTTTTCTACATTACTCACGGATCAAGGGTGCCACGCTGGCCGTCCCGGCGCCTAGCCGGGTTAATTCAACCGGCCCCCGACCTGCGGACACTCCCGGAAAGAGGGCATTACAGGGAATCCCAAAATTCTTGTGCTAATCGCAAATTCGTGAGAGATTCTCATTGATCACAGTTGTAACACGAATAACTTAAGTCACAGTAGTATCAAGAACGACAGCGGCCTCCCCGTCCGCTCCGCACCCGCAGTTGAGAAGAGGATCTTTTCCGATGACGATGTCCCGCTCGCCCAAGCAGCCCCCCAAGCCGAGTCTGCCGATGATCGCCGCCACCACTGCGGCGCTGCCAGCGGTCGTTATGTCCTCCCTCGCCCTGGCCCAGCCTGCCCTGGCCGTACAGCCGGCGCGGAGCATTCCCAGCAGCCTGGCAGCGGCAATGAAAGCCCAGGCCGCTGCTGAGGCGGCGGGCTCAGTGATACCTGCCGCTTTCGTCTCAACGACTATTCCCGCAGCGTTCCAGCCGGCGCAGCCGGCTGCACCTGCGGAGTACACAATTGTCCGCGGTGATACGGTGAGCGCGATTGCCGGCCGTTTCGGCCTGGACACCGGGGAGATCCTCAAGCTGAACAACCTGCAGTCGAACACCATCATCTACCCGGGACAGAAGATCAAGCTGTCCGGCTCACCCGCCCCCGCGGCCCCTGCTCCGGCGCCCGCCCCGGCAGCGCCGGCTCCGGCGCCCTCAGGCGATGCCAGCTACACCGTGAAGCCCGGCGACACCCTGGGCGCCATCGCGGCACGGCACAACGTGGCACTTTCGGACGTCTTTGCGTGGAACAACCTCTCAATGCGTTCCATCATCTACCCGGGACAGAAGATCAAGGTGGGCGCCGGCGATTCCACTCCCCCAGCCCCAGCCGCGGCCCCTGCACCTGCACCTGCTCCGGCACCCGCCCTGGCAAACACCTCAGCGCCCGCGGCCGGCTCTTACACCATCAAGGCCGGTGACACGCTTTCCGCCATTGCATCCCGCAATGGGGTCAAGCTCGCCGACCTGCTGGCGGCCAACAAGCTGAGCATGTCGACGATCATCTACCCCGGCAGCAAGCTGGTGATTCCCGGCGGCTCCGCGCAGCCGGCAGCAGCGCCGCAGCCGGCAGCCGCTCCCCTGGTGCCCAGTACCTTCCTCGGATTCAGCTACCCCGCCGCCGTTGTCAGCTCGGCCAATGCGAACAAGGCACTGCTGAACGCTTCGCCTGTTCCCTCACGGGATGAAATGAAGAACATCGTCGCCGACACAGCGCGGCGCATGGGCGTGGATCCGTCGCTGGCACTGGCATTTGCGTACCAGGAATCCGGCTTCAACCAGCGGTCCGTCTCACCCGCCAATGCAATCGGCACCATGCAGATCATCCCGAGCTCCGGCCAGTGGGCATCGGACTTGGTGGGACGGAAGCTGAACCTCCTGGATCCCTATGACAACGCCACCGCCGGCGTGGCCATCATCCGCCAGCTTCTGGCAACCAGCAAGGACCAGGACACCGCCCTTGCCGGTTATTACCAGGGCCAGTACTCGGTGAGCAAGTACGGCATGTACGACGACACCAAGGCATATGTCGCCGCCATCAAGGCGCACCAGAAGAACTTCCAATAGCCTCTTCCACTGGCCACGCCAGTGCGGCGGGTCCGAACCGTTACCGGTTCGGACCCGTTTTCGTTTCGGACGCCTTTTGCTGCGGGATTAGGATCGTAAGGTGCAGGAAGACGTGTCAGACCCAGTTGCAGGGACGCTGGTGGACAGCCGCTATGCAGTCACTTCCAGGCTTGCCCGAGGCGGCATGTCCACCGTCTACCTCGCCGTGGACCAGAGGCTGGACCGCGAGGTGGCGCTCAAAGTGCTGCACCCGCACCTTGCTTCCGATGACAACTTTCTCGACAGGCTGGGCCGGGAAGCAAAGGCGGCCGCGCGCCTTTCACATCCGCACGTGGTGGGTGTCCTGGACCAGGGCCACGACGGAAACACCGCGTACCTGGTCATGGAGTACATCAAGGGCCATACGCTTCGGGACCTGCTCAGGGACAGGGGTGCGCTGACTCCCCGACTGGCCCTGGCACTGATCGACCCCGTGGTGGAGGGCCTCGGCGCTGCCCACGCAGCCGGCTTCATCCACCGTGATGTGAAGCCCGAGAATGTCCTGATCGCCGATGACGGCAGGATCAAGATTGGCGACTTTGGACTGGCCAGGGCGGTCACCAGCTCGACCAGCACCGGGGCTCTGCTTGGAACTCTGGCCTATATCTCGCCGGAGCTCGTCCTCGGCAAGCCGGCAGACGCCCGCAGTGACGTCTACTCCGTGGGCATCATGCTGTACGAGATGCTCACGGGCCGGCAACCGTTCGAGGGCGAGGTACCCGTCCAGGTGGCTTACCAGCATGTCAACGGCACCGTGGGACCGCCGTCGCTGCTGGTGCCCGGGCTGGCCGGCGAGGTGGACGAACTGGTGCAGTGGTGTACCGCCAACGACCCGGAAAACCGGCCCGTTGACGGGAATGCGCTGCTCCAGGAACTCCGGCACATCCGGACGAACCTCACGGATGCGGAACTGGACCTGCAACCACCTGCAGCAGCGGCCGCCGCACCCCAGCACCAGACGGAGGTCCTGGCCCGGGCCAGCAATCCAACCACCGTGCTGCCTCCGGGGCGGCCGGCGGCGCCCGCTTACCTGCCCGGACAATCCTGGCAGGTGCCGGACCGGACGGCAGAGGAACATGGGGCGCCCCAGGTCCGCCATCAACAGCGTGGCAGCCTGACGGTGCCCGACGACGACGAGGCCGACATCGGCTGGCCTCCCCCGCCGCCGCGGCTGGGCAAGAGGGCCCAGCGCCGGGCTGACCGGGATAGCGAAAGGCTCCGCGCCGCGGCCGCAGCCACTCCCGTGCGTACGCTGCGTGAAGGGAACCCGCGGCGCCGGGGCGTCCTCTGGGTAGTGGTCCTCATCATTGCCGCTCTACTGGCAACCGGCGCCGGATGGTTCTTCGGCATGGGGCCCGGTGCTGCAGCTGCCGTCCCTGCGGTGGCCAACAAGACCGTGGCACAGGCGCAGCAGTTACTCAGCGGAGCGGGCTTCCACTCCAACACCAGCGATGTCTTCGACGACGAGGTTCCCACCGGGCTGGTGGTGGGCAGCGAACCCGCCGCCGGGACCGAGATCCGGAAGTTCCAGCCTGTCTCCCTGCTGGTGTCGAAGGGTCCCCAGCTCTTCCCGTTGCCGAATCTCACCGGCGGCACCCTGGACGCGGCGAAGAATGCGCTCAACGCGGCGGAGATGGCGCTGGGGACCGTCTCCGAAAGGTTTGACGAGAACGCACCTGCGGGCGCCGTCCTGTCCCAGGATCCCGCTCCCGGCATCCCCGCGCGCCATGGCACGCCCGTGGCCCTCGGGGTCTCCAAGGGTCCACAGCCCATCCCTGTTCCCGAAGTCATTGGAAAGCCCAGGAACGACGCAGTGGCTGCGGTCCAGGCAGCCGGGCTGACAGCTGAGGTGGCTCCGGATGAAGTGTTCGACCGGAACGTCCCTGAAGGTGCCGTCGTCAGCCAGTCCCCTGCCAACGGGACCCTGAACCGGGGTGGTACGGTCACGCTGACCATTTCCAAGGGACCAAGGATGGTCAAGGTTCCCAGCTATATCGGGAAACAGGCATCAGACGCACGCAAGGCGCTGGAGGCTTTGGGCTTCCAGGTCCGGGTCAACAACATCCTGGGCGGTTTCTTCGGGACGGTCCGGGACCAGTCGCCGGTGGATCGCGAGGTACCGGAGGGTTCCGTCGTCACCATCACGGTGGTATAGCGAAGGGGGCCGGCAGCGCCGGCCCCCGTCAGTCCGGACCGCTGTCCGGGTGTTTGGCTAAAGTCCTAGTGCTTGGCGAGGGCGCCGGCCACCAGGAAGGCCATTTCGAGTGACTGCATATGGTTCAGGCGGGGATCGCAGACGGACTCATAGCGGTCCAGGAAGGCGTCCTGGTCAATCGGGTCCGCGCCGCCCAGGCACTCGGCCACGTCGTCGCCGGTCATCTCAACATGCAACCCGCCCGGTACCGTCCCCAGGCCATGGTGCACCTCGAAGAAGCCGCGCACTTCGTCGATGACGTCGTCGAAGTTGCGCGTCTTGTAGCCGTTGGGCGAGGTGACCGTGTTGCCGTGCATGGGATCAGTGACCCAGAGGACCTGCGCTCCTGAGGCAGTGACCTTTTCGACGACGGCCGGCAGCTTCTCCCGGATGTTGCCGGCGCCCATGCGCGTGATGAAGGTGAGGCGCCCCGGCTCGCGCTCGGGGTCCAGCTTGTCGATCAGGCGCAGGGCATCATCCCCGGTGGTGGACGGGCCAAGCTTCACGCCGATGGGGTTGCGAACCCGGGAGAGGAAATCGACGTGGGCATGGTCCAGTTCCCGGGTACGCTCCCCGATCCACAGGAAGTGCGCGGAAGTGTCGTACGGGAAGCCGGTACGGGAGTCGATGCGCGTCAGGGCACGTTCGTAGTCCAGCAGCAGTGCCTCGTGGCTGGCGAAGAACTCGACGCGCTTCAGGGCCTCAAAATCTGCGCCGCAGGAATCCATGAACTTGATGGCCCGGTCGATGTCACGGGCAAGTGACTCGTAACGCGCGTGGGCCGGGTTCTCCGTGAAGCCCTTGTTCCACTGGTGCACGGAGCGCAGGTCGGCGAAACCGCCCTGCGTGAAGGCCCGGATGAGGTTCAGCGTGGAAGCGGAGGTGTGGTACGCGCGCAGCATCCGGGAAGCGTCGTGGCCCCTCGACTCAGGCGTGAAGTCGTACCCGTTGACGATGTCGCCGCGGTAAGCGGGCAGGGTTACGCCGTCCCGGGTTTCGTCGTTGGAGGAACGGGGCTTGGCGAACTGGCCGGCCATGCGGCCCATCTTGATGACGGGCATCGCTGCACCGTAGGTCAGGACTACGGCCATCTGGAGGATCGTCTTGACGCGGGCGCTGATCTTATCCGCCGTGGCGGCGTCGAAGGTTTCGGCGCAGTCGCCGCCCTGGAGCAGGAATGCCTTGCCCTGGGCGGCAGCGGCCAGCCGCTCGCGCAGCACATCCACTTCACCTGCGAACACCAGGGGCGGAACGACTGACAATTCCTTCACGGAAGCCTCAAAAACGTCCTGGTCCTGCCAGCTGGGCTGCTGGGAGATGGGAAGGTCCCGCCAGTTGTCCAGTCCCGGATAGTTGGCGGCTCCGCTCTGGGCGGTGCTGGACAGCGAAAAGGCGGGTTTTGCAGATAGCTCAGTCACCCTCTAAGACTAGCGGCAGGGCGGCACCGGCGGGCACCGGCCCGTCACGCTCCCCACTCCCGCCGTCACAACCATGGCGGCGGGCAGGAGGTGCAGCTATCCAGCGGCTGTTGTCCCGGCGTCGTCCTCTCCAACCGGGTGCGCGGACGCCGGGCTGCCATTGGCCGCAGCCTCGTCCTGCACGAACTCGCCCTGGGCGGCCACCGGGGCCGCAAGGGGTTCGGCCGCAGCCTGCGGTTCCCCGGGTTTCCCGGCGAGCCGAAGCTTAACCACGGCCGCGTATTCATCCACGTACTCCTGCCCCGAAAGGCGCATCAGCCGGGCCATGATCTCGTCAGTGACCTTGCGCTGGACCGTCCTGTCCCCGGCCTGGTCCCGGTACTGGCTGAAGTCGAGGGGCTCGCCGAAGATCATCCCGATCCTGCGGATGTTGGGCAGCCGCTTGCCAATGGGCTGGACCTTGTCGGTCCCGATCATGGCAACGGGAATGACGGGCACACCCGCCTGCAGCGCAAGCCTGGCCACGCCCACTTTTCCGCGGTACATCCGCCCGTCCGGGCTTCTGGTGCCTTCCGGGTAGATGCCGAGCAGGCCCCCGGCGTTGAGCACTTCCATGCCGGCGTTCAGCGACGCGGCTGAGGCGGCGCCACCGGAGCGGTCCATGGGGAGCTGGTTGGTCAGGCGGAAGAAGGCCGCCGTCAGCCTGCCCTTGATACCCGTGCCGGTGAAGTACTCCGACTTCGCCAGGAAGACCACGGGCCGGCGCACCATCAGCGGCATGAAGATGGAATCGGAAAACGACAGGTGGTTGGAGGCGATGATGGCCGCCCCCTGCGCCGGAATATTGTCCAGGCCTTTGACCCACGGCCGAAAAAGCAACTTGATCACCGGACCGAGGAAGATCCTCTTCATGACCCAATAGAACACGTGGTGAACCTCTCCGGAAGGCAGCCCCCAAGCCCTGCATCGGGCCTGGCCAGCGAATCAATGCAACCCTACTCTAGTGAGAATTGACTGGAACAGTGACACGATGGAGTCATGACTGAAAGCAGCACTGCGCCCCGTCCTGCCGCTTTCAACCATCCGGGCCACGGAGCCAATGCCCGCATAGGGGTGGCCATCTGCCACGGCTTCACGGGCAGCCCACTGAGCATCATGCCGTGGGCGCAGCACCTGGCAGACCTGGGGTACGCCGTCTCGGTCCCCCTGCTGCCCGGCCACGGAACCGACTGGCGGCAACTCGCATCCACAGGCTGGAAGGACTGGTACGGGACCTACGAGAAGGCATTCCTTGAACTGGCGGGGCGGACGGACGCCTGCTTCACCGCCGGCCTGTCCATGGGCGGGGCCATCGCGCTGCTGGCGGCAGCACGCCACCCGGCGGCAGGGGTGAGCGTGGTCAATCCGGGCCTGAGCTTCTATGACCGGAGGGTCCGGGTCATCGCTCTGCTCAAGTACCTCCAGCGGACCACCGTCCCGATCCAGGAGGACCAGACCAACGCGCCGGCAACCAACGATGGCGACTACTCGCTGACTCCGCTGGCCGCGGTTCACGAATTGAAGAAGCTGTTCGCCGTGACGGTGCGGAGCCTCCCCCGGGTGGACGCTCCCGTCCAGGTCTTCAAGTCCCGCACTGACTCGGTGGTTCCGCCCACGTCCCTTGCGCTCCTTCGAAAGAGGCTGGGCGCAAGGCTCACCGATGTGGTGGACCTTGCCAGCAGCGGGCATGTGGCTACTCTGGACGTTGACGCGCCCGCCATCTTTGCCAGGTCGGGGGAATTCGTCGACTCCCACGCCAACCGCACCACCCCATTGGAGACGCCATGACGTCCGGCCCTGACCACAGCCCGTTCAGCAGCGCCTTCAGCGGCGAAGGCCACCGCGCCGGCGTGGTCCTTTCCCATGGGTTCACAGGAAGCCCGCATAGCCTGCGTGCGTGGGCGAACGCATTCGCCGGGGCCGGTTTCGCCGTCCGGATGCCGTTGCTTCCCGGCCACGGAACGACATGGCAGGATCTTGCCCGCACGCGGTGGCAGCAGTGGCACGGTGCCCTGGATGCTGCGTTCCTGGAACTCGATGCCGAGTGCGACCAAGTCTTCGCGGCCGGGCTCAGCATGGGCGGGGCGCTGGCCCTCCGCATCGCCGCTACCCGCCCCGTGGCCGGCGTGGTCCTGGTGAATCCCGCGTTGGTGGTCGACGATCCCCGGGCGCCGCTGGCCGGAATCCTCAAGCTGGTCCTGAAAAGCACCCCTTCGATCGGCAACGACATCCTGAAGGCCGGCATGGATGAAGGCGCCTACGCCCGCACTCCCGTAGCGGCCGCCCACGAGCTGAACAAGATGTTCAAGGACACAGTCCGGCTCCTTCCCAGGGTCACGGCGCCCGTCCAGGTGTACCGCTCTGCCGTGGACCATGTGGTGTCCGATTCCAGCATGGCCGCCCTGCGGCGCGGGCTGGCAAACGCTCCCCTTGAGGTCGTCCGGCTCGAAAACAGCTACCACGTGGCTACCCTGGACAACGATGCAGACCAGATCTTTGAGGGGTCTGTGGAGTTTGTTCAGAGGGTGTTGCAGGATACGCCGGGCGCCCCGACGGAAAGCGGTCAGGAGGTCCGCAGTGAACAGGCCTGACTCCGAACAGCCGGACCAGGGTGCCAACCAGGACGACGCCGTATGGCTGGACCTGGTGGCGCGGCTGGAATCCGACACGGTGGCGATCCGCCCGGATCCACCGGGGGCCACTCAACAGCGGTCCCCCGCCGACGCCACGGAGGCCCCCGAAACACCCGGGGCGCCATCCTTCCGGGATTTCGATCCCCTGGGCCTGGCGGGGATGCCGCCGGCGGAAATGTCCGCGGCTGACCGCCAGGCGGAGGCACGCCGCGGGCGGGAAACCGGAGACGGAGGCCAGTCCACCGACCGTCCAAGGGACTATGAACTGGACGACGACGGCGACGAGTTCGTGCCGGAGGAGCCGCCCAGCCTCGCCGGCACCGCCCCCCTGACCATGCTCGCCTGGCTAGGTGCCGTAGGGGGACCGGTGGCGCTGTTGCTGTCCGCCATGTTTTGGCGTTCGGCACCCATGCTGGCCATTATCGGCATCGTTGCCGTGTTCGTCCTCGGCGCCGTGTACCTGATCATGAAACTGCCCCAGGAAAAGAACGGAGACGACGACGGCGCACGGGTCTAGCGGCGCAGCCCCCTGTCCCCCGCCGTCACCTGCGGACGCGGCTGCTGACGCGCGAAAGGTCGGCAGCGCCGATCAGGCCGGCGTTGGGACCCAGCGCCGCGAGCTCAATCCCCGCCGCCGGGCGGAAGCCGCGGCCGGTCAGGTTGCGGGCAAACGCCTTGCGGGCCGGCTCCACCAGCAGGTCCCCGGCTGAGCAGAGACCGCCGCCGATAACGAAGAGACCCGGATCAAGGGCTGCGGCCAGGTTGGCCAGGCCAAGCCCAAGCCATTCGCCGACCTCTTCGATCAGTTCCCGGGAGGCACGGTCGCCGGCCAGTGCGAGTTCGGTCACGATCGCCCCGGTGATGGCTTCCGGGTGTCCATCCACGGCGGCCAGGAGGTCCTGCGCCACGGGCGAGTTGGACCGGGCCAGGAGCCTGGCTTCCCGGCCCAGGGCGTTGCCGGAGGCATACTGTTCCCAGCATCCGCGGTTACCGCATTCGCAGCGGTGGCCGCCCGGCATGATGATCTGGTGGCCGAACTCCCCTGCCACTCCGAACCGGCCGCGCTCCACCCTGCCGTCCATCACCATGGCGCCGCCGATTCCGGTGCCCAGCGTTATGCAGACGAGCCGGTCCTCTCCCTGCCCCGCGCCGAAGCGCCATTCGGCCCAGGCTGCGGCATCGGCGTCGTTGGTCAGGAGCACGGGACGGCGGAGCAGCCGCTGGAGGTTTTCACGCAGCGGCTCGTTGCGCCATGCCAGGTGCGGGCTGAACAGGACGGTTCCACCGGCAAGGTCCATCCAGCCGGCAGCGCCGATGCCGACGGACCAGATGCGGTGCCCCTGGCCCAGTTCCTCCACCAGCTCGACAATGACCTGCTCCACCGCGCGGGGATCCGTTCCCGGGGTGGACCGGCGTGCCTCGCTGAGGATGCGGCCCTCGGCATCCACCACGCCGGCTGCCACCTTGGTTCCCCCGATGTCTATCCCGATCGCGAGGCCCTTGCGGCCCAGGCGAAGGTGGCCGCCACTGCCCCCATGAAGCTGCCCGGCGCGGTAGGTGGCCGGACGGCGGCGCCAGGGGGCGGGTCTTTTCAGGGGGCCGGCCTGATCGCCGGACAAGGCTCCGTACATAGTGCACCATTCTAGGCGCGCAGCTGAATTGTCTTGACATATGCCGGCGGCCGACAGGCGCATTGACGGCTAAGTTACTCGCCAGTAGGTTTATGTACTGCACTGTTCCGCCAGGGGTATTAGTCTTTAGGCAACCCCCTGCGCGGGACTTCAGATATCAAAGGAGCTATAGTGCGCGAATTCAGTGTTCCGCCCCTGGTCGTTGTCCCGCCTGAAACGAACATCACCGATCTGGTGCTGCGGCAGGCGGCCAAGCCCAGCGATCCGGCACTGTTTTCACGCCTGGATTCCGCGGGCTCGTGGCACAACGTGCCGGCCACCGAGTTCCTGGCAGACGTCAAAGCCCTGGCCAAGGGTCTGATCGCCAGCGGAGTGGGGGCCGGGGACCGGGTTGGCATCATGTCCCGGACCCGCTATGAGTGGTCCCTGGTGGACTTCTCCATCTGGTTCGCAGGTGCCGTTTCCGTTCCCATCTACGAAACGTCCTCCCCCTCCCAGGTCGCATGGAACCTGGGCGATTCCGGCGCGGTCGCAGCCTTCGCCGAATCTGCCCACCACGAGAACGTGATCCGCCAGGCCGTCACTGCCGAGGGACTCACTGCTGTGCAGCATGTGTGGCAACTCGAAGGCCAGGGCCTGGACAGCCTGAGGGAGGCCGGGCGCGACGTCAGCGACGAAGAACTTGAGGCCCGCCGCAGCGCAGCGGGCCTGCGTGACGTGGCCACCATCATCTACACCTCCGGCACCACGGGGCGCCCCAAGGGCTGCGAACTGACCCACGGCAACTTTGTTGAACTCTCGGACAACGCCCTGGCCATCATCGGCGAGATCGTCCACGAGAAGGCCAAGACCATCATATTCCTGCCGCTGGCCCACGTGTTTGCCCGCTACATCTCGGTGCTCGCCATGGCGGCCGGCACCACCGTCGCCCACACCCCGGACATCAAGAACCTCCTGGGTGATCTGCAGAGCTACGAACCGACGTTCATCCTTGCTGTGCCCAGGGTGTTCGAAAAGGTCTACAACTCCGCCCTGACCAAGGCCGAGGACGGCGGCAAGGGCGCCATCTTCCACAAGGCAGCCGAAACTGCCATCGCCTTCTCAAGGGCCCGGCAGGAAGGACGCGTGGGCCTGGGCCTGAAACTCCGCCACGCGCTGTTCGACAAGCTGGTTTACGGGAAGCTGCGGGCCGCCATGGGCGGACAGGTCGCCCACGCAGTTTCCGGCGGCGGCCCACTGGGCGAGCGCCTGGGACACTTCTTCCAGGGTATTGGGATGCAGGTGCTGGAAGGTTACGGCCTGACGGAGACCACGGCCCCCATTACGGTCAACACCCCGCAGCGGATCAAGATCGGCTCCGTGGGCAAGCCGCTTCCCGGCAATGCCGTAAAGATCGCCGACGACGGCGAGATCCTTGCCAAGGGGGTCTGCGTCATGCGGGGCTACTACGGGCGGGACGACCTCACTGCCGAGGCATTCACCGACGGCTGGTTCCACACGGGGGACATTGGACAACTGGATGAGGAAGGTTTCCTCCGTATCACCGGCCGGAAGAAGGAAATCATTGTCACCGCCGGCGGCAAGAACGTCATTCCGGCTCTGCTTGAGGACCAGATCCGCGCCGACGCCCTGGTATCCCAGGTCCTCGTAGTGGGCGACAACCGGCCCTTCATCGGAGCCCTGGTGACCCTGGACCAGGATGCACTGCCGGGCTGGCTCCAGCGCCACGGCCTTCCCACCGACACCACACTGGAACAGGCGGCGCAGAACCCTGTGGTCAAGGCGGCAGTGCAGGACCTCATCACGGCGGCCAACACCTCGGTCTCCCAGGCCGAAGCCATCAAGTCCTTCCGCATCGTCCCGGCCGACTTCACGGAAGCCTCCGGCCATCTGACCCCCTCCATGAAGGTAAAGCGGGCCCAGGTGATGAAGGACTTCGAAAGCGTCATCGAAGAGATGTATTCCGCCCCGCGTCCCTGATACGGCACAACAACGAAAGGGTCCCCCGCAACGGGAGGACCCTTTCGGTGTGTCTGGACTTCTTACTGCTCGATGACCAGGAGCAGGTCTCCGCCCTGGACCTGTTCGACGGCGGAGATGGCGAGGCGGGAGACCTTGCCGCCTACCGGCGTCGTAATTGATGCTTCCATCTTCATGGCCTCGATGGTTGCCACGGTGTCTCCGGCATTGACGGTGTCGCCCGGCTTGACCGTGACCGTGACGGCGCCGGCGAACGGTGCGGCCACCTGTCCGGGCTGGGCCGGATCGGCCTTCTCGGCGGCCTTGACGTTGCTGACCACGGAGCGGTCGCGGACCACCACGGGCCGGGACTGGCCGTTCAGGGTGCACATGACGGTCCGCATGCCCTTTTCGTCCGGTTCCGAGACAGCTTCGAGGGAGGCGATGAGGCGGACTCCGCGCTCCAGCTGGATCTCGTGCTCGGTGCCACGCTGGAGGCCGTAAAGGTAGTCACGGGTGTCCAGCACGGAGATGTTGCCGTACGTCTCCACACTCTTCAGGTAGTCCTTGGTGGGTCCGTCAAAGAGGAGGCGGTTCAGCGTGTGCTGGCGGGTCTTCGAGTCGGACTTCAACGCCGCGCTGTCCTCGGCGCTGAGTTCGACGTCGCGGACCTTCACGCTCCTGCCCTGCAGGGCCTTGGTGCGGAAGGGCTCGGGCCAGCCTCCGGGCGGATCGCCGAGTTCGCCGGACAGGAAACCGATGACGGAGTCGGGGATGTCGTAGTTCTGGGGGTTGGCTTCGAAATCAGCGGGATCAGCATTGAGGCCCACCAGGTGCAGGGCAAGGTCGCCCACCACCTTGGAGGACGGGGTCACCTTCACCAGGTGGCCCAGGATGCGGTCCGCCGCGGTGTACATATCCTCGATCGCCTCGAACCGCTCGCCCAGACCGAGAGCCATGGCCTGCTGGCGCAGGTTGGAGAGCTGGCCGCCCGGGATCTCGTGCTTGTACACACGCCCGGTGGGGCCGGGCAGCCCGGACTCGAACGGCGCATAGACCCGGCGGACCGCTTCCCAGTACGGCTCAAGGGAGCTGACCGCATCCAGGCTCAGTCCGGTGTCCCGGGGTGTGTGGGCCAGTGCGGCAACAAGGGCCGACGCCGAGACCTGGCTGGTGGTGCCGGCCAGGGATGCGGATGCCACGTCCACGGCGTCCACGCCGGCGTCGACAGCCGCCAGCAGGGTGGCCAGCTGGCCGCCGGCGGTGTCGTGGGTGTGCAGGTGGACGGGCAGGTCGAAGCGTTCACGCAGGGCCGCGACGAGCTTGGCCCCGGCGGCAGGCCGCAGCAGCCCCGCCATGTCCTTGATGGCCAGGATGTGGGCTCCGGCGTCGACGATCTTCTGCGCCAGCCCCAGGTAGTAGTCAAGCGTGTAGAGCTTCTCTTCCGGGTCCAGCATGTCACCGGTGTAGCAGAGGGCTACCTCGGCGACGGCGGTGCCGGTGGCCCGGACTGCGCGGATGGCCGGAGCCATCTGGCTGACGTCGTTCAGCGCGTCGAAGATCCTGAAGATGTCGATGCCGGTCGCCGCTGCCTCGTTGACGAACGCTTCGGTCACCTCTTCGGGGTACGGCGTGTAGCCCACCGTGTTGCGGCCGCGCAGCAACATCTGGATGCAGACGTTCGGCATGGCCTTGCGGAGGGCAGCCAGCCTGTCCCAGGGGTCTTCGCCCAGGAAGCGCAGTGCGACATCGTAGGTGGCACCGCCCCATGCTTCTACGGACAGGAGTTCGGGCAGCAGGGCCGTGACGGCGGGGCCGGCCGCAACCAGGTCCCGGGTGCGGACGCGGGTGGCCAGGAGGGACTGGTGCGCGTCGCGGAAGGTGGTGTCGGTGACGGCGACGGCGGTCTGTTCACGCAGTGCCTTCGCGAAGCCTTCCGGGCCCAGCTCAAGGAGCTTTTGGCGTGAACCCGGGGCCGCTTGCCTGTCCTTGACGTCGGGCAGCTTGTGGGCGGGGTCCGAGTGGAGGGTCAGTTCGCCGTTGGGCTTGTTGACGGTGACGTCGGCCAGCCAGGTCAGGAGCTTGGTGCCGCGGTCCGCCGAGACCCGGGCCTTGAGCAGCTCCGGGCGCTGGTCGATGAAGTTGGTGGCAACATCGCCGGCGATGAAGTCCGGGTCATCCAGCACGGCCTGGAGGAAGGGGATGTTGGTGGAGACGCCGCGGATGCGGAACTCAGCCAATGCACGGCGGGCGCGGGCAACCGCGGTGGGGTAATCCCTGCCGCGGCAGGTGAGCTTGACCAGCATGGAATCGAAGTGCGGGCTGATCTCGGCCCCGGAGTAGACGGTGCCGCCGTCCAGCCGCACGCCGGCGCCGCCGGCGGAACGGTACCCGGTGATCTTTCCGACGTCGGGCCGGAATCCGTTGGCGGGATCCTCGGTGGTGATCCGGCTCTGCAGGGCGGCCCCGCGGAGCCTGACGGTGTCCTGGGAGAGGCCGAGGTCCGCAAGGGTCTCGCCGGAGGCGATCCGCATCTGGGCCTGGACCAGGTCCACGTCGGTGACTTCCTCGGTCACCGTGTGCTCCACCTGGATACGGGGGTTCATTTCGATGAAGACGTGCTGGCCTGCCCGCTCCCCCTCGGTGTCCACCAGGAATTCGACAGTACCGGCGTTCACGTACTTCAAGGCCTGGGCAAACTTCACCGCGTCACGGTAGAGCGCCTGGCGGATGTTGTCGTCCAGGTTGGGGGCAGGGGCGATCTCGATGACCTTTTGGTGCCGCCGCTGGATGGAACAGTCGCGTTCGAAGAGGTGCATGACGTTGCCCTCTGCATCCGCGAGGATCTGCACTTCGATGTGCCGCGGCCGGAGGACCGCCTGCTCAAGGAACATGGTGGGGTCCCCGAACGCAGCATCTGCCTCACGCATGGCTGATTTCAGGGCTTCGGGGAGGGCCTCGCGGGTATCCACGCGGCGCATGCCGCGGCCGCCGCCGCCGGCCACGGCCTTGGCGAAGATGGGGAAGCCGATCTCATCGGCCGCAGCCAGGAGCTCATCCAGGTCCTTGGACGGTTCACTGGACTTCAGGACGGGAACGCCGGCTTCGCGGGCGGCTTTCAGCGCCGCCACCTTGTTGCCGGCCAGCTCAAGCACCTCGGCGGGCGGACCCACGAAAGTGATGCCCGCTTCCTTTGCGGCACGGGCCAGTTCAGGGTTCTCGGAGAGGAACCCGTATCCCGGGTAGATGGCGTCAGCGCCGGATTCCTTGGCGACGCGCACCACCTCCGCCACGTCAAGGTATGCCCGGACGGGGTGTCCCTCCTCGCCGATCAGATAGGCCTCATCCGCTTTCTGGCGATGGATGGAGTTTCGGTCCTCTTGGGGGAAAACGGCAACGGTCTTGGCGCCCAGCTCGTAGCCGGCGCGGAAGGCCCTGATCGCGATTTCACCGCGGTTGGCCACCAGAACTTTGGAAAACATACTTCTCCTGCATCATTGCTGGGTGGATCGATGAGTGGTCACAGTGTCTAGGACCTACAAGGACAAACACAAATCTTTGTGGTCACGGTCACAGAATTTCCCGTCATGTCCCGAACGCTTTCAGCCAGGCTGGCGGAAACCGCCCCGGCAGCACAGTCGGTGGCATGCCGACGCCCGTTAAAGCAGGATTCGCCGACGCATCAACATATGATGTGTAGGGCGGCAGGACCGTCCGGCTTCGGCTCTGCCGAGGCAAACATTACTCCCAACACGGCATCCGGCGTTAGGTTTTGGTCTCTCAAGTGCAAGTAGTCAGCATCAGCAGCCTCAAGGGTGGAGTCGGCAAGACTTCCGTCACCACAGGACTGGCGTCTGCGGCGCTGGCCGCGGGAGTCCGCACGCTGGTGGTGGACCTCGATCCGCATGCCGACGCCACCACAGCTTTGGGTGTCCAGCCAGGTGACCAGTTGGATATTGGCAGGATGCTCAAGAGCCCGCGCCGGGCGAAGCTGGCGGAGAACGTGGTCCGCAGCAGCTGGGCCGACCGTACCCCGTCGAACGGATCCGGGCCCGCCGTCCTTGATGTGGCCGTCGGCTCCGCATACACGGGCATTTATGACCGGCCCGATCTCGGCCGCAGGGACCTCCGACGGCTTTCCTCCGTACTGGCCGGCGCGGATGACTACCAGCTTGTCCTCATCGACTGCCCGCCCTCCCTTAACGGCCTGACCCGCATGGCCTGGGCCGCCAGCGACAAAGTCGCCCTGGTTGCCGAGCCGGGCCTGTTCTCCGTTGCCGGCACCGAACGCACCATGCGGGCCATCCAGCTGTTCAGGCAGGAGTTCGCACCGAACCTTTCGCCGGCGGGAATCGTGGCCAACCGGGTGCGGAGCGGCTCCTCAGAGCACACGTACCGGCTCGCAGAGATGGAGTCCATGTTTGGCGAACTTCTGTTGAGCCCCCGCATTCCCGAACAGGCCAACTGGCAGCAGATCCAGGGCGCCGCGCACCCGGTCCACCATTGGCCCGGAGACTCGGCAAAGTCCGCAGCCGGCCTGTTCGACGACCTTCTGTCCAACCTGATGGCCGCGGGCAGCGGATTGCGCAGCCGCGTCCGCTGACCCTGTCCGCCTGCGCGCCTTCGCAGCCAGGCACAGGGCCAAGTCAAAGACCAAACAGTCAGGGCCGCCCTCCAGGAGGAGGGCGGCCCTGATTGGTTAGTTACGGGAGTGCGGTCAGCTGATCTTCCGCGCTGCCCGGCGCTTGCTTAGTTCGTCGTCGGGAAAGGACTGTTCGGCGGCGTGCTCGCTGGGCAGGGAGGCAAGGCTGCCTTCCACCTCGCGCCATACCCGTCCAACAGCGATTCCGAAGACGCCCTGGCCACCCTGCACCAGATCGATGACCTCGTCGGCGGAGGTGCACTCGTAGACGCTGGCGCCATCGCTCATCAGCGTGATCTGCGCCAGGTCCTCGACGCCGCGCTCCCGCAGGTGCTCGACGGCGGTCCGGATCTGCTGGAGGGAAACGCCGGTGTCCAGGAGCCGCTTGACCACCTTGAGTACCAGGATGTCGCGGAACCCGTAGAGGCGCTGGGATCCGGAGCCGGCGGCGCCGCGCACGGCGGGCTCAACCAGGCCTGTGCGGGCCCAGTAGTCGAGCTGGCGGTACGTGATTCCGGCGGCCTTGCAGGCGGTGGGTCCGCGGTAACCGGCGTCTTCGTCCAGCACGGGAAGGTCCTCGGTGAACAGGAGGCCCTGGGCACCGCTCACGGGCACAGCAACACCAGCCGTGGGCTGTTTTAGCCCGCCTGCTTCGCCTTTGGGACTCACCTGGATCCTCCTTGTCGTACGCTCCCTTGGTACTGATACGGCAGCCGTGGCATGAAGACCATGCGTGTAATTTTTCCGCGGGGCGCACTTTCCAGTGTGACTTGCGCGGCTGCTGTAAGCAAGGGAACTTGATACTTCGACGTTAGGCCCGGCGGGTCCCGAGGTCAAAGACCTTCGGGGCTTGGAAGAGGCGTGTCGAAAGTTTCAGCCTTAACTTTAACCTTAACGTGACCTTAGCCGTCGAAATCCTCGGGTTCGACGTCGTCGAGGAACTCCCGGAAACGACGCAGCTCGCGCTCTTCATCCACGGTGGGACCCGGCTCCGCGTCCTCCCCCTCGTCATGTTCGGTGATCCGGACACCCGCCTCATCCATGACGGAGTCTGCACACCAGATCCGGCATTTGGCGCGCAGCGCAACCGCCAGCGCGTCAGAGGCGCGGGAGCTGACCGTGGTTCCGTTTTCAAACTGCAGCTGGCCGTAGAAGATGTTGTCCTCGACGGCAACGATGTTCACACTGACCACCGAGTGGCCCAGGGACTCCACCACGTCCACCAGGAGATCGTGGGTCATGGGCCGGGGCGGGACCACGCCCTGCTGGGCCAGGGCAATGGCGCTGGCTTCCGGGGTCCCGATCCAGATGGGGACGTGGCGTTCGCCGTGCATCTCCTTGAGCAGGACCAGCGGCTGGTTGGAAGGCAATTCGATGCGAACGCCTACTATCTCGACTTCGATCATCAGATGTCCATGCGTGAGATGTGGTCCTGCACCAGGGCCCTGTGCAGGGTGAGGCAGAGGTCGCTGATCTCGCGGGCGGCCTCTGCCGCCCGCGCCTGTGATGCCGAATCCTTGCGGGATGCAAGCGGTGCGACTGCACGTTCCACCAGGCCGAATTCCCGTTCGGCAGCTGCCTGGAACGGCCGCAGGTGGCGGGGTTCCAGGCCGTGGCTTTCCAGCTGGACGCAGGCGCGGGCAACCTGGAGGGCATGCTCGTCGAACTGGCCGTTGCTGTGGCTGATGAGGCCGAAGCTCAGGAGTGACTGCAGCAGGGGCACGCTGGCGCCCGACTCGGTGCGAAGCTGTTCCTCTGTCAGTTTGCGGCCGCGGTTCTGCAGCTCGGCCGCCAGTTCGTCGGAGACGATGCGCGGGGAAACCACGACGCCGGGCGGCAGGTTCTCCGGCCGCTCTCCCCTGTCGATGGCATCAAGGTAGTCCTTGATGACTTTCAGGGGCAGGTACTGGTCCCGTTGCAGGGCCAGCACGAACCGCAGCCGCTCAACGTCGCCGTCGGAATACTGGCGGTAGCCGGCAGGGGTGCGCCTGGGGTTGATCAGTCCCTTTTCCTCAAGGAACCGGATCTTTGACGCAGTCATGCCCGGGAAGTCGGCGCTCAGCTGGGCGAGGACTTCGCCGATGTTCAGGACCTGGGGGCCCCGGCGTTCCGGTTGTGCCATTGCCACAGGCAGCGGTCCCCGGGTCAGCTGCGGCCTGCAGCCGTGGCAGGGCTCAGGTAGAAGGTGAGGCGGAACTTGCCGATCTGGACTTCGCTGCCGGACTTCAGCTCCACACGATCCACGCGGTCATGGTTGACGTAGGTGCCGTTGAGGCTGTTCTTGTCCACCACTTCGAAACTGCGCGCCGTGCGGCGGAATTCGACGTGGCGGCGGGAAACCGTGACGTCGTCCAGGAAAATGTCCGCGTCCGGGTGGCGGCCTGCGGTGGTCACGTCCGAGTCCAGCAGGAACCGGGCACCGGCGTTGGGGCCGCTGTGCGCCACGAGCAGTGCAGAGCCTGCGGGCAGGGCTTCGACCGAGTTGCGCTCTTCCGAGGACATCCTGGGGGCGATGGTGGGTTCGTCGGTGACGGGGGTGAGATGGATCGAGGTGGTCTCCGACGCCCTAGCCGCACCCGTGCCGTAATCCCCATCGGCAGGGTTGTGTCTGTGGCCAGCCATGGATTCCTCCTCCTAGACGTTGCGGGAATCCATCCCGCAACCAACGTTTGCTCTCCGGCCCTGACCGGCAGGTCCGGCGCCGGCACCCGATCCGGACCTGACGTGCGGAGACGCCTGGCTCGCGGCGCGGGGCCGGACCGGAATCACCGGTTAGCTTTAGCCTACCTGTTGTTCGTACTCCGATGCACTGAGCAGGGACTCGACAGCGTCGGGTTCGGCGAGTTTGACCTCGATGAGCCAGCCGTCGCCGTAGGGATCGGTGTTGATCAGGGCCGAATCGGTGTCCAGGGAGTCGTTGCGGGCCACGATTTCGCCGGAAACGGGGGCATAGATGTCGCTCACGCTCTTGGTGGACTCCACTTCGCCCACCACTTCGTTTGCCGTAATCTTCGTGCCGACTTCGGGCATCTGGGCGTAGACGACATCTCCAAGGGCGTCCTGGGCAAAGTCGGTGATTCCCACGCGGACCACGCCGTCGGCATTCGGGGCGGTGACCCACTCATGTTCGGCGGTGTAGGACAGGTCTTCGGGAATGTTGCTCATGGGGGGCCTTTCATCGGGGTACGCGCCAAATGTCAAAAGGGGCCCGCAAAACGGGCCGCCGCTGAAAGTATAGGCACAACTGCGGGGGCGGGGACGGGCCTTTCTGACAAGATGGGAGCCATGAGTGCAAGCACCGGCGCGGCATCCGTGGGACCGTTCGCGAAGCAGGGCGGCTAGGCCATGCCCGAGCTCCCTGAAGTAGCCGGCCTGGCCTCTTTCCTTGATGAGCAGCTGCGGGGCTGTGTGGTCACGAAACTGCAGATCGTCTCCTTCGCAGTGCTCAAGACGGCAGACCCGCCCTTCAACGCGGTCGAGGGCCGCACAGTGTCCGGCGTCCGCCGGTTCGGAAAGTTCATCAGCATCGATACGGACGGAATTTCCCTGGTGTTCCATCTTGCGCGCGCCGGCTGGGTGCGGTTCACGGACTCCCCCGCCGACAGCCAGCTCCGGATGGGCAAGGGACTCATCGCGGTGCGCTGCGCTTTTTCCGGGCCGGAGGGGCCGCGCGGACTGGACCTGACGGAGGCGGGCACCAAGAAGAGCCTGGCCGTCTATGTGGTGCGGGACCCGCAGGAGGTGCCCGGCGTGGCCACGCTGGGCCCGGATCCCTTTACCGAAGCCTTCGACGCCGACATGCTGGCGGAGATCCTGGCAGGCAGTTCCCAGCAGATCAAGGGACTCCTGCGCAGCCAGAGCGTCATCGCCGGCATCGGGAATGCCTACAGCGACGAAATTTTGCACGCCGCGAGGATCTCGCCATTCGCCATCGCAAAATCGCTGGACCGGGAGACAGTGCAGGTGCTGTACGACGCGATCCACAGCGTGCTGGGTGAAGCGCTGGCAGAGGCGGCGGGCAAGCCACCCAAGGACCTTAAAGACGTCAAGCGCAGCCACATGCGGGTCCATGCCCGGACGGGAGAGCCCTGCCCCGTCTGCGGCGATACCGTGCGGGAGGTTTCCTTCGCGGACACCGCCCTGCAGTACTGCCCCACCTGCCAGACCAAAGGCAAGATCCTGGCGGACCGGAGGACGTCGAAATTCCTGAAGTAAGGAAGATTCAGCGGCAACTGTGACACCGCCGCGGATGATCGGATCAAGATTCGGGACTTCTGGACCTGCCCGCGCAGTCCCCTGGAGCGTAGCGTCTTGACCAAGGTCCGCAGTTCCCGATCAGCACCAAGGGGTCACAATGCACCGGACTCGACCGGCCGTCCTCGTCGTGGTTCTGGCCGTCGCCCTCGGCGGCGGTCTTGGGGCCAACGCCCTGGAGCCAACCATCGCTGCCACATCAGCAGCGGCTGCCCAACGGAACATTCCGGCGTCGATGGTTGTCGCGCAGGCCGGTGACGATGAGATTGCCGAGCACTATGAGCAACTGGGCGGCAGCGCATCATTCCTCGGACCAGCAGTCGGCAGTGCCTATGACATTGCCGGCGGCCGCGCCCAGGAATTCGCCCGCGGCACCATCTACTGGAGCCCCGGCACCGGCGCCCACGAACTGCACGGCGAAATCCGCAGCAATTACCTCGCACTCGGCGGCCCCGCAGGGTTCCTCGGCTTTCCCCTCACCGACGAAACCGCCACCCCCGGCGCCACCGGCCGCTACAACGACTTCGCCCGCGGCACCATCTACTGGAGCCCCGGCACCGGCGCCCACGAACTGCACGGCGAAATCCGCAGGCACTATCTGGAACTCAGCGGCCCCGCAGGGTTCCTGGGCTTTCCCCTCACCGACGAAACCGCCACCGCCGGCGCCCCGGGCCGCTACAACGACTTCGCCCGCGGCACCATCTACTGGAGCCCCGGCACCGGCGCCCACGAACTGCACGGCGAAATCCGCAGGCGTTACCTGGAGCTCGGCGGCCCTGCCGGCGTGCTGGGATTCCCCGTGACGGACGAGATCGGCACGCCCGACGGGGTGGGCCGGTACAACCACTTCAGCGGCACGAGCGGCGGCTCGTCGATCTACTGGTCGCCCGCCACGGGCGCCCACGAGGTCCACGGAGCCATCCGCTCCCAGTGGGCGGCCATCGGTTGGGAGCGCAGCCGTCTCGGTTACCCGGTCAGCGGGGTTTATGGCATTACGGGCGGCCTCCGCACCGACTTCCAGCACGGTTCGATCCTGTGGCACGAGGCCAGCGGAAGGACCGAGGTCATCTACACCAGCGTCCCCTCGGCACTCCTGGGCGTGGACCTGGAACGCCTTCCGACCACGCAGAAGGTTGTCGCGCTCACGTTCGACGCCGGCGCCAACGACGCCGCCCTCCAATCGATTCTCAGCACCCTCGCAGCCAATGGCGTCCCAGGCACGTTCTTCCTCACCGGAGACTGGGTCAACCATTTCCCGTCCGGCCCGGCACTGATCTACAACGCAGGGCACCGGATCGGCAATCACTCCATGACCCACCCGGACTTCACCACCCTGACCGACGCCCAGATCGCGGCCGAGATCGGCAGCGCCCAGAGGACCATTGAGGCCGCGGGAGGCGATCCGCTCCCGTTCTTCCGTTTCCCGTCCGGCGCCCGCGATTCGCGCACGATCGCAGACGTCAACGCGGCCGGCTACGTGGCCATCCGGTGGACCGTTGACACCCTGGGCTGGCAAGGCACCATGAATGGAACGCGTGGCCCGGCCTTCATCGTCCAGCGCGTCATGGCGGCCGCGCAGCCCGGGGAGATCGTCCTGATGCACCTCGGCTCCAACCCCGATGACGGCTCAACACTCGACGCCGCGGCCCTCCCACAGGTGATTGCCCAGCTCCGGGCGGCAGGCTACGGCTTCGTCACCCTGGACGCCGCCCTCGGCTAGCTGGAACCTGTGATGGCGCATTCCGCACAGGACACCCCCATCCGGACAAAGCACCCCCGGATCCGGGGGTGCTTTGTCCGGGAGAAGGTGCACGTCCATGAATGACTGCGAAGCCAAAAAAGCGGAAAGCGCCGGAGAGATTCTCCGGCGCTTTCCGCTCTTTGGTCGGGCTGACAGGATTTGAACCTGCGACCCCTTGACCCCCAGTCAAGTGCGCTACCAAGCTGCGCTACAGCCCGCTGGTTCCGCCGTTCTCCGCTGCATTCGAATCAAGGATTCTCATCAGCAGTCCGGCCGAACCACCTAGAAGAGCTTACACGATCCAAAGGGGTGCCAGTGACACTTTCCGGCGATCAGCCCCAGGGTGTGTCGCAATTAACGCTTCCGGCCCCGCTTCTCACGCACGCGCATGCTGACCTCGATGGGTGTGCCTTCAAAGCCGAAGGTCTCGCGCAGCCGGCGCGTGATGAACCGGCGGTACCCGGGATCCAGGAATCCGGTGGTGAACAGCACGAACTTCGGCGGCCGGCTGGACGCCTGGGTGCCGAAGAGGATGCGCGGCTGCTTGCCGCCCCGGACCGGGTGCGGGTGAGCGGCCACGAGCTCGCCGAGGAAGGCGTTGAGGCGCCCGGTGGGGATGCGACGGTCCCAGTTCTCCAGGGCCAGGTCCAATGCAGGAACCAGGCGGTCCTTGTGCCAGCCGGTCTTTGCCGAGATGTTGACGCGCGGCGCCCAGTCCACGTGGGCCAGGTCCTGTTCGATCTCCCGCTCCAGGTAGCGGCGGCGTTCGTCGTCAAGCAGGTCCCACTTGTTGAAGGCCAGGACCAGGGCACGCCCGGACTCGATGGCCAGTTGCAGGATGCGGACATCCTGTTCGCTGAGGACCTCGTCCACGGCGAGGAGCACGACGGCGACCTCCGCCTTTTCGAGCGCGGCCTGCGTCCGGAGGGAAGCGTAGTAGTCGGCGCCCTGGGCCATGTGCTGGCGGCGGCGGATGCCGGCGGTGTCCACGAAGCGCCAGGTGCGGCCGCCGAGTTCGATGAATTCGTCGACAGGATCGCGCGTGGTGCCGGCGGTGTTGTCCACCACCACGCGTTCCGATCCCGCGAGCTTGTTCAGCAGGGAAGACTTGCCGACATTGGGGCGGCCGATGAGCGCCACGCGGCGCGGGCCGCCGGAGCGCTCCACGCCTTCGATCGTGGAGAATTCAGGCAGGGTGTCCATGACGTGGTCGAGGAGGTCCGCAACTCCTCGACCGTGCAGTGCCGAAACGGGGTAAGGTTCTCCGAATCCGAGGCCCCACAGCGCGGCGCTGTCGGCTTCCTGCGCAAAGTCGTCCACCTTGTTGGCCACCATGATGACCGGCTTCTTGCTGCGGCGGAGCATCTTCATGACGCCTTCGTCCGTGGCCGTGGCGCCAACGGCGGAGTCCACCACGAAGAGCACGGCGTCGGCCAGTTCCACGGCCATTTCTGCCTGTTCTGCAACGCGGGCGTGGATGCCGCGGGCGTCGTGCTCCCACCCGCCGGTGTCCACCAGCGTGAAGTTGCGGCCGTTCCAGTGGGCCGAGTACATGACGCGGTCGCGGGTGACGCCGGGGGTGTCCTCCACCACTGCTTCACGGCGGCCCAGGATGCGGTTCACCAGCGTTGACTTGCCAACGTTGGGGCGCCCGATGATCGCCAGGACCGGGTCCAGCTTGAGGGGGCCCTCGAAGTCCTCGTCGCCGTACTCACCGCTCAGCAGGGCGGCGTCGTCCTCGTCGAGTTCGTAGTCCTCCAGGGCGGCCCGGAGGGAGGCGGCACGCAGCTCCGCTTCGTCGTCGTCGATCGCCGCCAGCCGTTCGGCAACCTGGTCGCTGCCTGTGGGCCGGTACTCGTCGTCGGCGCCGGAATGCCCGGAAGTCTGGGTGGTGTCGCTCATTGCACTGTCCTTAGTGGTCATCTGCCGGCGTCCCCGGCTACTGTCAAGTCATTGTGGTCAGCGAAAGGCAGGGGCTGCCCGCTGAGTTGGATGGTGTCCTGGACGTGCCCTGCCAGTGCTGCACGGATATCCTGCGCCGCCCTGTCCATTGAAGCACGCCCGGTTTCGCCGGCCCGGCGGGCCAGCGTGAGGGCTGATCCGAAGCTGACATGGAAGCGCCGCCCCGGCCGAGGGACGAAATCCAGGTGCTCATGGCCCTGGCGGGTGCCCAGGATGGCGACCGGCACCACCGGCGCCCCGGAGTTCAGCGCCAGCCAGGCCACGCCGCCGTTGATGTCCGCTGCTGCCCCGCTCCCCCGCGTTCCTTCAGGGAGGATCCCCACACACCGGCCGGCGTCGAGCACGGCCTTGCAGCGCTGCAGCGCTGCACGGTCGCCCCGGCGGTCCACCGGAAGCTGCCCGGACGCAGCCAGCACCTTCCCCAGGAACCCTTTGAACATTTCCTGCTTCACCAGGATGTGCATGGGCCGCGGCGCCGCACCGAACATTACCGGCCCGTCAAGGAAGCTGATGTGGTTGGCGGCGAAAATTACCGGTCCGCCGGTGGGGACGTTGCTCTTGCCGGTCACGCTGGTCCGGTAGACCAGATGGTCAAGGATCCAGCCCACGGGCCTGCTCCACGCCATGGTCAGCCCGGACGGCACCCCGGCCAGGGACTCAGTCACGATTCAGCACCTTGGTCACGATCACGAGGGCTGCGTCGACGGTCTGTTCGAAGTCCAGGTCCGACGAGTCAAGCGTGACCACACCATCGGCCGCCTGGGTGAAGTTCACGACGGTTGAATCCCTGGCGTCCCGGTGCGTGACCTGGGCTGCGAGCTGCTCGGCGTTCTGGGTGCCGCCGAGCTGGATCCCGCGGCGGCGGAGGCGTGCTTCCTCGCTGGCGGTCAGGAGCATGCGAACCTCTGCCCCGGGCGCGACGACGGTGGTGATGTCCCTGCCCTCCACCACCATGCGCCGGTGGTGCCTTTCAATCAGTTCCCGCTGTCTGCGGATCAATTCGGTCCGGGCACCGAGCGTGGTGGCCACGGCACTGACGGCGGACGAGATTGCCGGCTCACGGATGGCCTCCGTGACGTCGACCCCGCCCACCCGGACATATTCCTCCTGGGGGCTGGTGCTCAATTCCAGGGCAAAGTCCCGGGAGGCCTGCTCCACGGCCGGAGTGTCATCGAGGTCGATGCCTTCGGAGACGCAGTACCAGGTCAGTGCGCGGTACATGGCGCCGGTGTCCAGGTAGGCCAGCCGCAGCCTGCGGGCGACTTCCTTGCTCACGCTGGACTTGCCGGAGCCGGAGGGCCCGTCAATGGCAACCACCAGCGGCCGGCCGATGCGCAGCGCGCGCATGGTTTCGAGGAGTTCCTGTGTCATTACTGAAGTACCCGCCATCCGCGGTCGTTGAGAGCTTCGATCAGGTGGTCGTGCTTGTTCGGCAACACAGACAATTCCACCATGCCCACGTTCTGCCCGGACGAATGGTCCAGCCGGAGATCCTCCACGTTCACCCCGATTTCACCGATCTCGGTGAGCAGCTGCGCGATCTGGCCCGGCCTGTCATCCACCAGGACGGTGAGCCAGGAGTACGCCTGAGCCGGGCCGCCGTGTTTGCCGGGAATCCTGGCCTGCCCTGCGTTGCCCTCGCTGATGAGCTGGGCCAGATCCAGGCGTGCGCCGGGGGCGCTGGGCTGTTCCAGGGTTCCGATGAGGCGGTTCAGGTCCTCGCGGACGCCGTAAAGGATTTCAACCACCTTCGCTGCATTGCTGCCGAGGATCTGCACCCACAGGGTGGGGTCGCTGGCGGCAATCCTGGTGACATCACGCAGGCCGTTGCCGGCCAGGGACAGCGCGTGGAGCGGTGTCCCCTGCAGGCGGCTGGCCAGCAGGGAGGACATGATCTGCGGCAGGTGCGAAACCATTGCCACTGCTTCATCGTGCTCGTCCGCGCTGAACTGCGACACGACGGCGCCAAGGTCCGTAGCCAGCGATCGTGCCACCTGCAGGGCAGCCCCGGATGTTTCTTCCGAAGGGCACACCACCCACGGCATGGAAGTGAACAGCTCACCGCGCGCCGCCACCGGACCGGATTTTTCCCGGCCCGCCATCGGGTGGGTGCCCACGTAACGGGAGAGGTCTGCGCCAAGGCTCCGAAGCCGGGAAAGGATGTCCGCCTTGACGCTGGCAATGTCCACCACGACGGCGTCCGGGTAATCAGCCAGCGCCTGGCCTACGACGTCGGCCGTTACGTCGGGCGGAGCAGCCACCACCACGAGTTGGGGCTTGGCGCCGGCCAGCTCCCCCAAAGGGCGCCCGGCACCGATGTCCACGGCCACTGCCTGGTTGGTGGGCGACGGGTCCGAGAGGAACACGGGCACGCCGCGTCCGCGCAGGCCCAGGCCGATGCTCGTGCCCAGCAGTCCGGTACCGAGGACCACCACCGGGCCGTCCAGATGCCCGCGGCCCTGGCTTTTGAACGCGGACATGCCTCAGAGCCCTACGGATGCCAGCAGGTGGCCGACTTCCTGCTTGCCCAGGTTGCGGATGCTGCCCTGGCGCTGGTCTCCGAGCCCGATGGGGCCCACCTTCACGCGCACCAGCCGCTGGACCGGGAAGCCGACGGCGTCAAACATACGGCGCACGATGCGGTTCTTGCCCGAGTGCAGCACAACCTCGATCAGCACGTGGCCGGGCGTCGAATCGACAAGGCGGAACGAATCCACGGCCGCCATCCCGTCCTCCAACTCCACGCCCGACTTCAGTTGGGCACCGACACCCTGGGGGAAGGGCCCGCGGACCTGGACCAGGTACGTCTTGGGGACCTCGTAGGAAGGGTGGGTGAGACGGTTGGCCAGTTCGCCGTCGTTGGTCAGCAGCAGCAGCCCTTCGGTGGCGACGTCGAGCCGGCCCACGTGGAAGAGGCGTTCGCCGGTGTTCTTGTTGCTTTTCAGGAAGTCGCTGATGCAGGGCCGGCCTTCGGGGTCCTCCATGGTGGACACCACGCCCTTGGGCTTGTTGAAGACCATGTACACGAGGTTCTCGTCCAGCTGGATCCGCAGGCCGTCAACGTGGATGACGGCGGTCTTGGGATCGATGCGGACGCCGAGTTCGGTGACAACCTGGCCGTCCACTTCGACGCGGCCCTCGGCGATCATTTCCTCGCAGACGCGGCGGGAGGCCACTCCTGCGGAGGCCATCACCTTCTGGAGGCGCACGCCGTCCGAATCGTGGAGGTCCGACTGGGGGACGTTGCCCCGGGGGTGCTTCTTCCGGGAGGGCTTGCGGACGGGCCCCAGGTTTTGCCCGAAGCGTTCGCTGCCGAACGCACGGGAGGCTGCTGCCCCGGGCGCTCCGGTGCGCGGCTTGGGCTTGGGGGCACCGGGAGTTCCGGGGGCCTTCTTTGCCCCTGGCTTGCGGGCAGCGGGCTTGCGCGACGACGGCTTGGCGCCCTTGGTGCCTTCGGCACCGCGTCCGGGCTGGTCCCCCGCCAGGTCGGGATCGACGAAGCGCTCCTCGCGCGGCTTGGGGGCGCGGTGCGGCCGGTCCCCGCCAAAGCCGGCGGCACGTTTGCCGGTGCCGCCGCGGGCGCCTCCGCTGAAGCTGCCTCCCTGTGAACCGCGCTGCTGCGAATTGCCGCGCTGCACTGAATTGCCGCGTTCGTTCCCGCCGCGTCCCGAACCGTTACGTGGTGAACCCTGGCGTCCCGCCTGTGTCATGACCCGTCCTTCAATGTGTTTTGGCCGGCAGAGTGTCCAAGGACAACCCTAGCCAGCCCCGCAGACTTCGTCTGCCCTGATAACTAAAACTGGTAATAGCCGCTGCAGGCAGGGGCTCCCCGCCTACATGGTCCCGGCGTCGTAGAACTCTGCGATTCCGTCGAGCCCCGGAAGGTGCGGCGAGAGCTGTGGCAGCTCCTCCACCGAACTGATTCCCATCCGTTCAAGGAAGTAGGAGGTGGTCCGGTACAGGATTGCGCCGGACTCCGGATCAGTTCCCGCGTCCTCGATCAGCCCCCGCTGGGCGAGCGTCCGTACGACGGAATCAACATTGACGCCGCGAATTGCGGATACCCTGGCCCGGGAAACGGGCTGGCGGTACGCGATGACCGCCAGTGTTTCCAGCGCCGCCTGGGTAAGCCTGGCAGTCTGCCCCTCCAGCACGTACTTGCCGACGATGTCGGCAAACTCGGCCCGCGAGTAGATCCGCCAGCCACCGGCGATGTTCCGCAATTCAAAACCCCGGGGGCTGGAACCGATGCCAGTGTTGCTGGCACTTTCCATCTCCGGGGCCTTACCAGTATAGCCGTTATACTCGCGCTGCAGTTCGGCCAGCAGTGTCGCGACTGCAGCCACCGTCAGGCCAAGGCCTGCCGCCAGCTCCTCCTCGCCGGCAGGTTCGTCCAGCACCATGAGTACTGCTTCTAGGGCAGCCTTGGCGCCACCGGGGAAATCGGCATAGTCCGGGGCCTCGTCAATTCCCGTGTCCTGCTGGGGGGTCACAGTTGCTCCTCGTATTCTTCGCTCAGGTTCTCCGCTGACCACTCCCGGCCCTGGGCCGTCCAGTGGATGGCGAGCTCCGCCAACGGCGACAGTTGGTCGAATGAGACTGCCCTGTCCCGGAAAAGTTCCAGGAGGGCCAGGAACCGCGCCACCACCACCAGGGTGGAGCCGGCGTCCGCAATCAGGGAACGGAAGGTCAGCGGCGACTCCTGCTGCAGCCGCAGGCCCAGCAGCCGGGCCTGCTCCTTCACGCTGACGTTGCTGCCGTGCAGGTGGCCAAGCGCCACCCGCGGCGGCTCCTCCGGCGTCTTCGGCCGAAGCGCTGCCTCGGCCAGCGCCGCGAACTGCTGGGGCGTGTGTTTCCACACCAGTTCGGGGAGCATCGCGGCGAAGTGCTCCTCAAGCGCCACCTGCCGTGGAAACCGCCGCCCTTCCTGGTGCAGGGTCTCCCCCAGGATGCCTGCCACTTGCTTGAAGGCCTTGTACTGCAGCAGGCGGGCGAAGAGGAGGTCCCGGGCCTCCAGCAGGGCAATGTCCTCATCGTCTTCGACCTCGCCCGCGGGCAGGAGACGGGCAGCCTTCAGGTCAAGCAGCGTTGCGGCAATCACCAGGAATTCGCTGGCCTCGTCCAGGGCCCATTCCTCGCCGAGTTGCTGCAGCTTGCGGATGTACTTGATGAATTCGTCCGTAACCGTGGCAATGGCTACTTCGGTGATGTCCAGCTGATGCTTGGCGATCAGGCCAAGGAGGAGGTCGAAGGGACCCGTGAAGTTGGCCAGCCGCACCTCAAAGCCGGGCTTGGATTCGGCCATGGCGGTGTCTTAGGGTGCGCCGCCGCGGGAAATGAGCTCCTTGGCGAGCCGGCGATAGGCATCGGCGCCCACGTGGGTTCCTGCGTAGCTGGTGATGGGCTCCGCGGCCACAGTGGCGTCTGCAAACTTGATGGAGCGCTTGATGACGGTTTCGAAGACCTTGTCACCGAATGCTTCCACCAGGCGGGTGATCACTTCGCGGCTGTGCAGGGTCCGGGCGTCGTACATGGTGGCCAGGACGCCGTCCACCTGCAGCCGCGGGTTCAGCCGGTCCTGCACCTTGTCGATGGTTTCGACCAGGAGCGCAACGGCACGCAGTGCGAAGAACTCGCAGATGAGCGGAATGATGACGCCGTGGGCCGCCGTGAGGGCATTGACCGTCAGCAGGCCCAACGACGGCTGGCAGTCGATGAGGACGACGTCGTAGTCGTCTTCGACTTTCTTCAGCGCACGGTCCAGGACCTGTTCACGTGCAACTTCATTGACCAGCTGGACTTCCGCGGCGGAGAGGTCGATATTGGCCGGCAGCAGGTCGACGTTTTCGACGCCGGTGTGGTGGATCGCGTCGCGGATGTCCACCTTGCGGTCCATCAGGACGTTGTACACCGTGAGGTCCAGCTCGTGCGGGTTGACGCCCAGGCCGGCGGACAGCGCACCCTGGGGGTCGAAGTCCACCAGCAGGACGCGTCGGCCGTATTCAGCGAGTGCGGCGGCAAGATTGATGGTGGAGGTGGTCTTCCCCACGCCGCCCTTCTGATTGACCATGGCAATCACCCGGGCCGGGCCATGGGAGGACAGCGGCGCGGGTTCCGGGAACTCGCGGTATGGGCGCCCGGTAGGCCCCATCACCGCGTTTTCGAGGTCGAATTCCGTGCCCTCCAGAGTTGCTGAACCCTGTTCGCTGCTCACGTATCTGTCCACACTTTCGATGACGGTGATTTCCTGCCGCCCGGCTTGCCAGCGGCGTTCGTTCTGCTCCCTAGGTTACAGCGCCCGACACGGTATTCGAGGGAACTTGACTTTCCGCGGATGTTGAGCCTTTACCCTCTAGCTGAGGTCGAAGGTTGAGCCGCCGGGCAACGAAAAACCGCCCCCGCAGCGAGGCTGCGGGGGCGGTTCCTTTTCGGTTAAGGGTGGTGGCTACGCCTTCGCAACCTCGCGGGCGCCTTCTTCCTTCGGCGCCATTTCGCCGTGTCCGGCGATCATGGTCTGCTCATCGAAGGGCAGTTCGCCGGAGAGGACGCGGGTAACCTGCGCACCATCGATTTCCTTGACCCAAGTGCCCACCAGGACCGTGGCGACGGCGTTGCCGGTGAAGTTGGTCAGCGCGCGGGCCTCGGACATGAAGCGGTCGATGCCGACGATGATGCCCACGCCGCCGAGCAGTTCCGGCCGGTGTGCCTGAAGGCCTGCTGCGAGGGTGGCCAGGCCTGCGCCGGTCACCCCGGCTGCACCCTTGGAGGCGATGATCATGAAGATCAGCAGGGAGATCTGGGCACCGAGGTCCAGAGGGGTTCCCATGGCGTTGGCAACGAAGAGGGAGGCCATGGTCAGGTAGATGGCCGTGCCGTCCAGGTTGAATGAGTAACCCGTGGGAACGGTGACACCGACGACGGGCTTGGAGACGCCCAGGTGTTCCATCTTGGCGATCAGCCGCGGCAGGGCGGCCTCGGAGGACGACGTGGAGAAGATGATGAGGTATTCACGGGCCAGGTACTTCATCAGCTTGAAGATGTTCACGCCCGCCACCACCTGGAGGATGCCGCCGAGGATGACCACGATGAACAGTGCGCAGGTGATATAGAACGCGACCATCAGCGTGAACATGCTCACGATGGCCTGGACGCCTGTTGCCCCGACGACGGCGGCGATGGCGCCGAATGCACCGATGGGGGCGACCCACATGATCATGATCAGGATGCGGAAGACGAGTGCCTGGCCGTGGCCGATGGCCTTGAGGATCGGGGCACCTGCCGGGCCCATCTTCTGCAGTGCAAAGCCAACGAGGATGGCGGCCAGCAGGGTGGGCAGGACGGGGATGTCGCTGGGAATGATGCCGAGCAGGAAGTCAACGGTGCTGTCCGTTGCAGCCTTCTTGTTGGGATCGTAGGCGCTGAGCTTCAGGCCTTCGCCCGGGTGGATGATGTTGCCCACCACCAGGCCGATGGCCAGGGCGAACGTCGACATGATGATGAAGTACCCCAGCGCCAGGCCGCCGACCTTGCCAACCGTGGCCGCCTTGGCGATGGAGCCGATGCCGAGGACGATGGTGCAGAAGATGACCGGCGCGATCATCATCTTGATGAGCTTGACGAAGCCGTCGCCCAGGGGCTTGAGGTTCTTGCCGACCTCCGGGAACAGCAGGCCCACCAGCGCGCCCAGC
Source organism: Pseudarthrobacter phenanthrenivorans (assembly GCF_036455295.1). Classification (GTDB taxonomy): domain Bacteria; phylum Actinomycetota; class Actinomycetes; order Actinomycetales; family Micrococcaceae; genus Arthrobacter; species Arthrobacter phenanthrenivorans_C. The sequence continues at coordinate 76,359 of NZ_JAYXNX010000016.1, forward strand.
ACGACGGCGGCGATAACGGCAATGTAGAGGTAGTGGGACTTGTCCAGTCCCTTGCGCCGCGGCGTCGCGGTCTCGAGCGACTCTCCTCGTTGAGAAGCCATGATGTGTCTCCTTGTGGATATTCTGATAGACGCTGCGGCGCAGTCTCTGGGCTCAACACGTCTGTCCAATGTGATATCCATCATTGGGCACCCCGTGATCCAGCTCACCGTTGCGTTCATATTGGTCGCGGCGCCTTCGGGGCCAGATGGAGGTACGCATGATCCACCGTTGGAGCATCGCCCGCCGGCTGTTCCTGGCGAACCTGCTGATTGTCGTCTCATTCATCGCCATCGTGGGAACGGCAGCCTATGTGGATGCGCGGGACCGGACCTACGACGAAGCGGGCCGGAGAATGGAAGGGGTGGCGGCCTCCATTGCCGCCAATCCCCTGGTACTCCAAGCGGCAGCAACGCCGAACCCCTCGGCCCTCCTCCAGCCGTATGCCAAAGATGTGACCGCCGCGGCGCACGTCGACTTCATCACCATCATGGCGCCGGACCGGACCCGCTGGACGCACCCGCGGGACGAGGAGCTGGGCCGCCCCTACATCGGCTCCATCGACGCTGCCCTGCAGGGCCAGACCTTTACGGAAGTGACGGCAGGCACCCTGGGTCCGTCCGTCCGGACCATCGTTCCGGTCAAGGATTCCGCCGGGACTGTCAAGGCTCTGGTGGCTGTCGGCGTTACGGTCCGGAACGTAGACGTTGCCCTGGCGGGCCGGCTGCCGGTCCTGCTGGCCGTTGGCATCGCCCTGCTGGTGGGCGGTTCCCTGGCATCCTGGCTGCTGGGCCGGTACCTGCGGCGGGTGACCCGCGGCTGGGGTCCTGAGCAGTTGGCGCAGTTGTTCGCCTACTACGAGTCGGTACTGCACTCGGTCCGCGAGGGCCTCATCCTGATCGATGGCAGGAAGCGGGTGGTGATGTACAACGACCAGGCGGCTGAGCTGCTGGGCCTGCCGGAAACCGGCAGTAATGATCCCACGCGGCCACCTTCACTGACGGACCTGCCTTTGGACCCCGAACTGCGCAGCCTGTTCGAGTCCGGACGTGCCACCAAGGACGAAATAGTCCTGACCGGTTCCCGGCTGCTGGTGGTTAATCAGGGACCGGCGCATGGCCCCGAGACCCACGGCGGCCGTGGAAAGGTTCCGGTGTACGGCACGGTGGCCACCCTCCGGGACCGGACGGAAATCGAGGCACTGGGCAACGAACTACAGACCATGCGCACCCTTTCCGACGCCCTGCGGGCTCAAACCCACGAACACGCCAACAGGCTGCACACCATGGTTTCGCTCCTTGAGCTTGGCCGCACGGGGGAAGCCCTGGACTTCGCCACGCAGGACCTGGCGCTCAGCCAGCGGTTGACTGATGACATGGTGAGCTCGATCGATGAGCCCGTGGTGGGCGCCCTGGTGATGGGGAAGGTGGCCGAGGCCCACGAGCGCGGCGTCCAGCTGGATGTGTCCACGCTTGGCTCCGGCACACCGGCCGGGGTGGCCGTGCACGACCTGGTGACCATTCTGGGCAACCTGCTGGACAACGCGATCGACGCCGCGGCGGAGGCGCCCCCGCCGCGGCGCGTGGTCCTGACGCTGGAGGCGGACGAAGAAGGACTGGACATCGCCGTCAATGACTCCGGCGCCCCAATCGACCCCGCGGATGCAGAGAAGATCTTCCGCCACGGCTTCAGCACGAAGCCGGCAGGGACGGGCGGCCGGGGCATCGGCCTGGCGCTGGTGCGGCAGGCCGTGCAGCGTTTGGGCGGTACGCTGGCCATCAACGGCCGTCGTGGCGCCAAGTTCCAGGTATTCCTGCCCGCAGCGGTGTCCGCGGAGAAGGAGCAAAGACAGTGAGCAACATCCGGGTCCTCGTCGTCGAAGACGAGGCGATTGCCTCGGCGGCCCATGCTGCGTACGTGGGGCGGCTGGAAGGATTCGAGCTCGCCGGGACCGCACCGGACGGCCAGTCCGCCCTGCGGCTGCTGAGCGAATTCGTGGCTGCGGGTGAGCCTGTGGAACTGGTCCTGCTGGACATGAACCTGCCCGACCTGCACGGTTTGGACATCGCAAGGCGCATGCGTTCGGCGGGGATCCTGGCCGACATCATCGCCATTACCGCCGTGCGTGAACTGGCGATCGTTCGCAGCGCCGTGGCCATCGGCGTAGTCCAGTACCTGATCAAGCCATTCACGTTCGCCACATTCTCGGACAAGCTGGAAAACTACCGCCAGTTCCGCCAGCAGCTTGCCGGTTCCAGCGGCGGTCCCGGCAAGGGCGGGGCGTCCCAAAGCGAGGTGGACCGGGCTTTTGCCAGCCTGAGGGCGCCGTCCGAACTTCCGCTTCCCAAGGGCCTTTCCACCTCGACCCTTGGCTCCGTCCAGGAGTTCCTCCGCCGCCAGCCTGAAGCTGTCTCGGCCACGGAGGTGATGGATGCCCTGGGCATGTCCCGTGTGACGGCGCGCCGCTACCTTGAATATCTTGCCGACGCCGGCACGGTTTCCAGGACTGCCCGCTACGGAACCCCCGGCAGGCCGGAGAACGAATACCGCTGGAACGCTCCCTGAGACTTCCAGGGACCCGCCCCGGCCTGGTTCAGCCCTGTCCTCCCGGTCCTGGCCGCAGGGCCCCGACGAGTTGTTCGATAACTCCTGGATCTTCAATGGTGGAGGGCACCGTGTACTCCTCACCGTCTGCTATCTGGCGCATGGTTTTGCGGAGGATTTTTCCGGAGCGCGTCTTGGGCAGGGCGTCCACTACCGTCACATGCTTGAAGTCGGCGACTGCCCCGATGTCCCGACGGACCAGCGCCACCAGGTCCTTGGCCAGCACGTCCTCCGGAATGTCCACGCCGGATTTGAGCACCACGTAGCCGCTGGGACGCTGGCCCTTGAGGGGGTCCGCCAGGCCGATCACCGCACATTCGGCAACGGCGGGATGCTGCCCTATCACCTGTTCCATGGCTCCGGTGGAAAGCCGGTGGCCGGCAACGTTGATGATGTCATCGGTCCGGCCCATGACGAAGAGGTAACCGTCCTCGTCGCGGTACCCGGAATCCCCGGTGGCGTAGCAGTCCTCGAAGGCCTGAAGGTAGGAGGAAATGAATCGGTCGTCGTTTCCCCACAACGTGGTGAGCGTGCCCGGCGGCAGCGGCAGTCCCAGCACGATATTGCCCTCGGTCCCGGACTCCACCTCTTTCCCCGCGCCGTCAAGGATCCGCAGCCGGAACCCCGGCATCGGCACAGTCGGCGAGCCGGCCTTGATGGGCAGCTTCTCCAGCCCCCGCGGGTTCGCACAGATCGCCCAGCCGGTTTCCGTCTGCCACCAGTGGTCCACCACCGGTACGCCGAGGATACGGGAGGCCCAGTGGAAGGTGTCCGTGTCCAGCCGCTCGCCCGCCGTGAACAGGGTGCGCAGGCTGGAGACGTCGTAGTGCCGGAGCAGCTGCGCTTCAGGGTCAGCCTTACGGATGGCCCGCAGCGCCGTCGGCGCCGTGAACAGCACGTTGACCCGGTGGTCCTGGATCACCCGCCAAAAAGCGCCGGCGTCGGGAGTGCCCACCGGTTTTCCTTCATACATCACGGTGGTGGCGCCCGCCAGCAGCGGACCGTAGACGATGTACGAGTGTCCTACCACCCAGCCGACGTCCGAAGCTGTCCACATCACGTCTCCGGGACCGACGTCGTAGATATTCTCCAGCGTCCAGCGCAGGGCGACCGCGTGGCCGCCATTGTCCCGCACCACGCCCTTGGGCGTGCCCGTGGTCCCGGAGGTGTAGAGGATATACAGCGGGTCGGTTGCCTGCACGTCAACCGGGGCGGCGGGCACGGACATCGCCATGGACTTGTCCCAATCCAGCCAGCCCGCCTGGTCCGCCGCCGTTGCGGTGAAGCCCTCACGGGCCTTGGCCAGAACAGGTATGCCGGGTGAATCCGCCAGCCTGAGTGCCTCGGCAACAGCCGGCAGGTACTCGATGCGGCGCGAGGGTTCGATCCCGCCCGAGGCGGTGACCACCATGGCCGGTTCCGCATCCCTGATCCTGGCCGCCAGCTCCTTCGGCGCAAAGCCGCCGAAGACCACAGAATGGACAGCCCCGAGCCTGGCGGTGGCCAGCATGGCAATGGCCGCTTCCGGAATCATCGGCATGTAGATCACCACCCGGTCCCCTTTGCCCACGCCGTTGGCACGCAGCACGCCGGCAAAGCGCGCAACGAGGTCCGTAAGTTCGGCGTAGGTGTAGCGCAGCTGCGTTCCCAGCATGGCGGAGTCGTAGATCAGCGCGTCCTGGCCGCCGCGACCCTCTGCGACGTGCCGGTCGAGTGCATTGTAGGAGGTGTTCAGGATGCCGTCGGGAAACCAGCGGTACAAAGGAGCCCGGCTGGAGTCCAGCGCCGAGCGGGGCGGAGAAGTCCAGGAAATCTTCTGCGCTGCCTCCAGCCAGAAATCTTCGGGCTGCTCAGCGCTGCGCCGGTAGCTGTCCATGTAGCTGTTGGTGACCATGAGGTAATCCCCTCCACGACATTGTGATGCAGCTCATGGTAGTGGGAACCCAGCAGGTCCACAAGAGGTTTGTATACAAAGGACCGGACAACCGCCCAAAAACAGCGAGAGTACTGTCAATCCCACCCTACTGTGTATACACTGATCAAGTTACCGACGAAGGAGACCACCGATGCGTGCCAGCGACAAGGCCTATGCCGCCCTGCGCGACGACATCGTCGAATGGCGGCTGGCGCCCGGAACGGTTCTTGCGGAAGTGGAACAGTCCGAACGTCTGGGCGTCTCACGCACCCCGCTGCGGGAAGCCTTGGGCCGCCTCACGGCGGAAGGGCTGACCATGGCGGGCGGGCGAGGCGTCGTGGTCACCGACATCTCCCTCGAGGACATCGACGAACTTTTCGAACTCCGCGAAACCCTCGAGGGCAAGGCCGCAGCACTGGCCGCCCGGCGAGGTGATGCGGCAACATTCGAACGCCTGCGGCAGGAACTGCTGCGGGCTCCGGAACTCATAAGCGGCGACGATCCTGCCCTCCACGACTACTACGACCTCGTCGGGCGGCTGGACACCGCCATTGATGCAGCCATCTCCAATTCCTACCTGGCCCAGGCCATGCGCAGCCTGCGCGTCCACCTGGTCCGGATCCGGCGGCTGGCAGCTGACGACGCCTGCCGCCTCACCGCCGCAGCCGCCGAACATGCCGCCATCGCCGAGGCGATCGCGGCCGGCAACCCGAAGCTCGCCGAGGCTGCCACCATCGTCCACTTGCACCGAAGTCTCTCCCACGTCAAAGCAACCCACGCGTCCCATCCGAAGGAGCATCATGGTTAAGGAACACCACGTCCGCGTCTACAAGAGCGAAGAAAACTTGCCTCGCGAGGACCAGCTCGCCTACAAGATCGCCCAGGTGGCTGCTGACCCCGTCGCGGTCTCCGACGAGGTGACCGACATGGTGATCAACCGCATCATCGACAATGCCTCGGTGGCCATCGCATCCCTGAACCGGGCCCCCATCGTGGCCGCCCGGGCGCAGGCACTGACCCATGGCCCCACCACCGGAGGCAAGGGCTCCAAGGTGTTCGGCATCGAGGAACGGGTGGCGCCGGAATGGGCTGCCTGGGCCAACGGGGTCGCCGTCCGGGAACTGGACTACCACGACACGTTCCTGGCCGCCGAGTACTCCCACCCGGGCGACAACATTCCCCCGATCCTCGCCGTCGCCCAGCACGTCGGATCCAGCGGCCACGACCTGATCCGCGGTATCGCGACCGGCTACGAGATCCAGGTCAACCTGGTCAAGGCCATCTGCCTGCACAAGCACAAGATCGACCACGTCGCGCACCTTGGTCCCTCGGCTGCCGCCGGCATAGGCACCCTGCTGGGCCTCGACGTCGAAACCATCTTCCAGTCCATCGGCCAGGCGCTGCACACCACCACGGCGACCCGGCAGTCCCGCAAGGGCGAGATCTCCACGTGGAAGGCCCACGCTCCGGCGTTCGCAGGCAAGATGGCCATCGAGTCTGCAGACCGGGCCATGCGCGGCCAGACCTCACCGGTGCCGATCTATGAAGGCGAGGACGGCGTCATCGCCTGGATGCTCGACGGTCCGGACGCGTCCTACATGGTCCCGCTCCCCACCCCCGGTGAAGCCAAGCGCGCCATCATGGACACGTACACGAAGGAACACTCGGCGGAGTACCAGGCCCAGGCGTGGATCGACCTGGCGCGCAAGCTGCACGGCGAGCACCCGGAGGTCACCGATCCCGCCAACGTCCAGTCGGTGCTGATCAAGACCAGCCACCACACGCACTACGTGATCGGCTCCGGCGCCAACGACCCCCAGAAGTACAGCCCCACCGCGAGCCGGGAAACCCTGGACCACTCCATTCCGTACATCTTCACCGTCGCCCTGCAGGACGGGGCCTGGCACCACGTGGATTCGTACGCGCCTGAGCGCGCCGGACGCCCGGACACCGTGGAACTGTGGCATAAGGTCACTACGGTGGAAGACCCCGAATGGACCCGCCGCTACCACTCCCTGGACATCGCCGAGAAGGCCTTCGGCGGCTCCGTGGAGATCACGCTCAAGGACGGCACGGTCATCACGGACCAGATCGCCGTGGCCGACGCCCATCCGCTGGGCGCCCGGCCGTTCGCACGCGAGCAGTACGTCAACAAGTTCCGCACCCTCGCCGCGGGCCTCGTGGAGGAGGCCGAGATCGAAAGGTTCCTTGCCGCCGTCGAACGCCTCCCCCAACTCGCCGCGGGCGAACTGGACCAGCTGAACATCACCGCCGCCCCCGGCGTCATCGACCTGGCGGCGGCACCGAAGGGACTCTTCTAATGCTGTACTCGAAGACCACGCCGGAACAGAAGCGGAACCGCTTCCGGGAGCTGCTCTCCTCCGGCACCATCCAGCAGTTCCCCGGCGCGTTCAACCCGCTTTCGGCCCGCCTGATCGAGGAGAAGGGCTTCGCCGGCGTCTACATTTCCGGCGCCGTGCTGGCCAACGACCTCGGCCTGCCGGACATCGGACTGACCACGCTCACCGAGGTGGCCACCCGGGCAGGGCAGATAGCCCGCATGACGGACCTGCCTTCGATCGTGGACGCCGATACCGGGTTCGGCGAGCCCATGAACGTGGCCCGCACCGTTCAGGAACTCGAGAACGCGGGGCTGGCGGGCTGCCATATCGAGGACCAGTTCAACCCCAAGCGTTGCGGCCACCTGGACGGCAAGAACGTGGTGGACCTGGACACCGCCACCAAGCGCATCCGTGCCGCCGCCGACGCCCGGCGCGACCCAAACTTCCTGATCATGGCGCGGACCGACATCCGTGCCACCGACGGACTGGAAGCGGCCCAGCAGCGGGCCAAAGCCCTGGTTGACGCCGGGGCGGACGCCATCTTCCCGGAAGCCATGAAGGACCTCAGCGAGTTCCAGGCCATCCGGGACGCCGTGGACGTGCCGATCCTGGCCAACATGACCGAGTTCGGCAAGAGCGACCTGTTCACGGTGGACCAGCTTGCCGGGGTGGGCGTCAACATGATCATTTATCCCGTCACGCTGCTCCGTAGTGCCATGGGCGCTGCTGAGCGTACTCTGGAATCGATCAAATCCGACGGCACCCAGGAGGCACAGGTCCCAAGCATGCTGACCCGTGCCCGGCTCTACGACCTCGTTGACTATGAGGCTTACAACCACTTTGACACCGGGGTTTTCAACTTCCGGATCCCCGGGAACTGACATCCCGCCCTGGCACGTCAGCGGGGTACCGGCAGCAGCCGGAGAATGACTTCAGGAACACAGGCTTTTAGGAACAAAGGAGTTTCAGCATGGCTGAAAATGAGATCAAAAAGGGCCTTGCCGGCGTCGTGGTGGACTACACGGCGGTCTCCAAGGTCAACCCGGACACGAACTCCCTCCTGTACCGGGGATACCCTGTGCAGGAACTGGCCGCCCGGTGCAGCTTCGAGGAAGTGGCATACCTGCTGTGGAACGGTGAACTGCCCACGCCGGAGCAGCTGGCGGAGTTCACTGCCAAGGAACGGGCCGGCCGCGCCCTCGATCCGGTGGTCAAACAGGTGATCGACGCGTTGCCCACCACTTCACACCCGATGGATGTCTGCCGGACCGCGGCCTCCGTGATGGGCGCCAGGCACCCGCTGGCCGAAGATTCGTCCCGCGAGGCCAACATGGCCAAGGCCCTCGACCTGTTCGCCGCCATGCCGGCGGTAGTGGCCTACGACCAGCGCCGCCGCCACGGCCAGGACGTCGTGGAACCGCGTGACGACCTGGGGTACTCGGCAAACTTCCTGTGGATGGCCTTCGGCGAAGAGCAGGTCCCGGAGGTGGTGGAGGCGTTCAACGTCTCGATGATCCTCTACGCCGAACACTCCTTCAACGCCTCCACCTTCACGGCCCGCGTGATCACCTCCACGCTTTCGGACCTGCATTCAGCCGTGACCGGAGCCATCGGAGCTTTGAAGGGGCCCCTGCACGGCGGTGCCAACGAAGCCGTCATGCACACCTTCGACGAGATCGGCATCCGGCAGGAGGAGTCCCTCGAGGAGGCTGCTGCCCGGGCCAAGACGTGGATGGAAAACGCCCTGGCGCAGAAGAAGAAGGTCATGGGATTCGGCCACCGTGTCTACAAGCACGGCGACTCGCGGGTTCCCACCATGAAGGCGGCCCTGGACAAGATGATCGCCCACTACGGCCGCCCCGAGCTGCTGGGGTTGTACAACGGCCTGGAGCAGGCGATGGACGAGGCGAAGGCGATCAAGCCGAACCTGGACTACCCGGCCGGCCCCACGTACCACCTCATGGGCTTCGATACCCCCACTTTCACTCCGTTGTTCGTAGCCAGCCGAATTACCGGCTGGACCGCGCACATCATGGAGCAGCTGGACGCCAACTCGCTGATCAGGCCGCTGAGCGAATACAACGGCCACGAGGAGCGGCACCTTCCGTAGCCTCTCCGGCGATGGGAAGAGCGTTCGACGGCGGGCCGGCACTTGGGTGCCGGCCCGCCGTCGTTCCGCTACTGGCCGCTTCGGATCCGCAGAGACACCAGCATTTTCTTGGCGTTGATGTATTCCGTCGACAACATGTAGTCCCGTGCTTCGTTGAGCGAACTGAAGACCTTGCTGTTGGTCCCAGGCGCGTCGCCTGCCGATACCTGGAAATTGTCTGCAAAGGAATAGAGCGGCGACTCCGCAGGACCGCTGACCACGTTGTAGAACATGCAGGCTTTCCCGTCCTTTCCGGCAGGACTGCTGGTGATGCCATAGGACGCAATGACCCTGTCCGCTTCAACCAGGACGCGGTATGCATACCTGGGGGCAATGACATCGGAGGCGGAAGCGTTGTAAGGCAGCGGAAGTTCCACGGAATCGAGCACCTGGTAGGGCACCGGCGCGGCGCATGCTCCGCCAATACCCCCTGAAGCCCCGTAATGGAGGGATGCAATACGCTTCCCGCTACTGTCTTCGACATCGAGGTCCACCGCCGGATACTCCGGGTTGGCCGGCTTGGGCAGGACCTTCCAGTCCACCGGATAGTCGAAGGAAATCCTGCCGTCAGCGCTGGTGTATGTCTGCCACGAGGCGGCGGCCGGCACGGAAGTGGTGGGTTCGGCCGAGGCGGATGGTTCCGGAGCCGCAGTTGGACTTGGAGCCAGGGCCGGCAACGTTGCGGCCGTCGGTGCCGCCGAAGGGGCCGGAGCCGTTGCAGTGGAACTTGTGGCGGGAGCAGGCACGTTTCCCACGGGTCCCAGGTTCATGGTGAGCAGGGCACCTGTGGCTACCGCCGCCGCTGCCACCGCGAGGACTCCCGCAAGTCGTCCCCGGCGTGCCCTGCGTTCATTGAGGGTGGGCAGGTTGATGGGCACCCGGTCCACGAAGACCTCCGGCCGCGAGAACATATCCTTCAGCACCGCAGCCCCGTCGGGCACATCGGAGTCCTTGCCCACCGGATCCACACTGCAAATGAGATACTTGACGGCGTCCATGGCTAAGCCCCCACTTTCTGTCCGGTTACAGCGCAAAGGTCTGGCAGGAGGCCGCGGAATGCCTCCCTGGCCCGGTATAGCCGGACTTTTGCCGCCGACTGGGAACACTGGAGAATTCCGGCAATCTCGGCGATGGTCAGGTCGTCCCAGTAGGCCAGCAGCAGAACGTCACGGTCCTTCCCGCGAAGCGCCAGCAGCGCTGATTCAACCAGTGCGTTGTCACTGTCCGGCGCACTGGCGACGGATGCGAAAGCCTCAAGCCGCTGCTGGAGGGCACGCTGCCTGTCGCGCCCGCGGTAGGCGTTGCCAATCACGTTGCGGGCAACTGCGAACAACCACGGCATTTCCACGCCGGGGCTGCCGTCCCACTTCTGCCAGGCTATGCGGAACACGTCGGCAGCCAACTCCTGGACAAGCTCCGGATCGTCGACCCGCCGATGTACGAATCGGTGGATTCGTGGATAACTGTCTTTGTACAAGGCGATAAACGCCAACTCGCGCTCCGAAAGCACGGCTTCCCCCAAAATTGCGTAGTGCCCTGACACGCAGGCTATCTGTCTTGTTTCCGGATACCGGCCGGGAGGTTACACGCGCCCGGCAATTCCTGCCGGGCACGCCGCCGCCTGGCACTGCCGGCACAGGCCGTGGATTTACCGCCGCGCTATTCCAGGAGGCTTTGCGACGATGCGACGGACTCGTTGTCGGTGTGCATGGTAATCACCACGTTGATGCGGCGGCCTTCCAGCACTACCGGAAGCCAATGGTCTGCGTCCTGCCACATACGCTCCACCGGCAGCGCCTCCACCCTGAACCACTCGGGCAGGATCTCGTCGCTGGGCACCGGGTCGCCCTGCCAGGTGCGCGCAGTAAAGAGCGTGGTCTTCATGTCCCAGTCAGGCCGGGCCGGGAATACGAAGTGCACGGCGCCGGCGTCCGCCAGGTCCTCCGCCTGGAGAACCACTCCGGTTTCTTCCAGCACCTCCCGGATCACAGCCTGGGCATGCGTCTCCCCCGGCTCCACATGGCCGCCGATGCCAACGATCTTGCCCCTGCCAAACCCTGTCTGTTTCAGCCCGAGGAGCACCTCTGCCCCGTGCTCTCCTTCCCGGAGGAGGAAGCAGAGCGTAACCTCCGCTGCGCCCATCCCGGTCCCCTAACCCAGGGCCCGGGGATGCGCGGCGGCATAGATTTCACGCAGCGTGTCCGCCGTGACCAGCGTGTACACCTGGGTGGTGGTCACCGACGCGTGGCCCAGCAGTTCCTGGACCACCCGGACGTCGGCGCCCCCTTCGAGCAAGTGCGTGGCAAAGGAGTGCCTCAGGGTGTGCGGCGAGACATCGCGGGTGATATTCGCCTTTTCCGCTGCCGCTTTCAGGATGGTCCAGGCGCTTTGCCGGCTGATCCTGCCGCCGCGGGCATTGAGGAACAACGCGGGCGTTCCCTTGCCTTTGGCGGCGAGCAGCGGGCGGCCCCGGACCAGGTAGGCATCGATCGCGCGGGCCCCGTACGAGCCGAGCGGCACCAGCCGTTCCTTCGATCCCTTGCCGAACAGGCGGACAATGGCCGGCCCGGATTCCGGCTCCGCAAGGGAGATGTCGTCAACGTCCAGTCCCACGGCTTCGCTGATCCTGGCACCGGTAGAGTAGAGGAATTCAAGGAGGGCGCGGTCGCGCAGCCCCGTGGCGGTGTCCGTCCCCGCGGCCTCAAGGATCCTGGTGACCTCGTCAACGCTGATGGCCTTGGGCAGCCGTTTGCCCGCCATCGGAGGGTGCACGTCGCGGGCCGGATCGGCCGGGGTGTAGCCCTCCAGGGCCCAGAACTTGTGCAGCCCCCGGACGGCCACCACGGTCCGTGCTGCCGATCGTACGCCAAGGGTGGAGCCGCCGTCGGACCCGTCCGAAAGGGCACGGACATACCCGGTGACGTGGTGCCGTGTGATGTCGGCGGGACGCGTGCAGCCGGCGGCGGTGAGGTAGCGGGCGTACCGGGCCAGGTCGCGGCGGTAGGCCGCCAGCGTGTTTACCGCCAGTCCCCGTTCCACACCCATGTGCTGGAGGTAGTCGGTGATTCCGCGGTCGATGGCGGCAGGGACCCCGGCAGGAGCGGCACCGGGCCCTGGCGTTTCGGGAGCCGGTTCGACAGCCGGTGCTGCCTCAGCCGAAGGACCCGGGACCATCAGCGCTGGCTGGGGTGTGCGGGCCAGGGGGCGTCGGCGGGGCGAAGGTCTTCATAGCCGCCGGCGCGGGCGGCTGCGGCGGCAAGGATCCCGACGACGGCGGACGGATTGTGCAGGCGGCCCGCCAGGACGGAGGCCACGGCGTCGTCCAGGCTGATCCAGTGGAACTCGATTTCCGCTTCCTCATCCGTCCGTTCATGGCGCTCGTGATGGGGCACCTCGGTCAGGTCGCGGGCCAGGTAGATTCGGATGGCCTCGCTGGAGGATCCGGGAGAGTTGAATACGTCGGCCAGCACATTCCAGGTGCCGGCGGCCAGGTCCGCTTCCTCGGCGAGTTCCCGCGCCGCGCCCACCACGAAGTCCTCGCCCTCGACATCCAGCAGGCCCGCGGGGACCTCCCACAGGTCCATCCCCACCGGGTGCCGGTACTGCTTGAGGAGCAGGATCTGGCCCTGGCCGTTCATGGGCAGGATGGCCACGGCGCCGGGGTGGTCGATGTAGTCGCGGGTCAGGGCGTCCCCGGTCTCCGAGAGCTGGAAGGTATCGCTGACGACGTCCCAGATCCGGCCCTCGTAAACCTTCTCGGAAGACAAGAGACGGCGCGGGCTTGGTGCATCCGAAACCTCTTTGGCAGGGGTGGCTTCAGGTGTACCAGGCATCGCGCCGTCCTTTGTGTGTTCTCTTGGCTACTTACCCGTAACGCTACCCGATGCCGCAGGCTCGCCAGCCGCGGGTACAGCCGTGTCGGCAGCGCCCTGGTGACCCGCGTTCTGGTGGTCCAGTGCAGCCTTGACCAGGCCGGCGAACAGCGGGTGTGGGCGGGTGGGCCGCGAGCTCAGCTCGGGGTGCGCCTGCGTGGCGACGTAGTACGGGTGGACGTCGGCGGGCAGCTCAACGAACTCCACCAGCTTGCCGTCCGGGGAAGTGCCGGAGAAGACCAGGCCCTTGTCCGCGATCTGCTGGCGGTACTTGTTGTTGACTTCGTAGCGGTGCCGGTGGCGTTCGCTGACGGTGGTCTTGCCATAGGTTTCGGCGATGACCGAGCCTTCGTCGAGCTTGGCTTCGTAGAGGCCCAGGCGCATGGTGCCGCCCAGGTCGCCGCGGCCCTCAACGTATTCCAGCTGCTCTTCCATGGTGGCGATGACCGGGTACTTGGAGTCCGGCTCGAACTCGCTTGAGGAGGCGCCTTCCAGGCCCACCACGTTGCGGGCGTACTCGATCACCATGCACTGCAGGCCGAGGCACAGGCCCAGGACCGGGAGCTTGGTTTCGCGGGCGAACTTCAGGGCGCCCAGTTTGCCTTCGAGCCCGCGGATGCCGAAGCCGCCAGGCACGCAGATGGCGTCCACGCCGTCGAGCGCCTTGATGGCACCCTCGCGGGTTTCGCATTCGTCGGACGGGACCCAGCGGATATTGACCTTGGCCTCGTTGGCGAATCCGCCGGCACGGAGCGCTTCGGTCACCGAGAGGTAGGCGTCCGGGAGGTCGATGTACTTGCCCACCAGCGCGATCTCGACGTGGTGCTTGGGGTTGTGGACGGCTTCGAGGAGGCGGTCCCAGCTGGTCCAGTCAACGTCCTTGAACGGCAGGTCCAGGGCGCGGACGATGTAGGAGTCCAGCCCCTGGCCGTGCAGCGTCTTGGGGATGTCGTAGATGCTGGGGGCGTCCGCGGCGTTCACCACGGCGTCGATATCGACGTCGCACATGCGGCCGATCTTTTCCCGCATGGCGTCCGGGACTTCGCGGTCCGAGCGGATCACGATGGCCTCGGGCTGGATGCCGATGGAGCGCAGTGCGGCGACAGAGTGCTGCGTGGGCTTGGTCTTCAGTTCCTGGGACGGGCCGATGTAGGGCACCAGGGAGACGTGGAGGAAGAAGACGTTGTTCCGGCCGATGTCCTGGCGGACCTGGCGGGCGGATTCGAGGAAGGGCTGGGACTCGATGTCGCCGACGGTGCCGCCGATTTCGGTGATGATGACGTCGGGGGCGTTCTTGCCCTCGGCGGGCAGGCGCATGCGGCGCTTGATTTCATCCGTGATGTGCGGGATGACCTGTACGGTGTCGCCGAGGTACTCGCCGCGGCGTTCCTTGGCGATGACGGTGGAGTACACCTGGCCGGTGGTCACGTTCGCGGAACCTTCAAGGTTCTCGTCGAGGAAGCGCTCGTAGTGCCCGATGTCCAGGTCTGTCTCGGCGCCGTCGTCCGTGACGAAGACCTCACCGTGCTGGAAGGGGTTCATCGTGCCCGGATCCACGTTCAGGTAGGGATCGAGCTTCTGCATCGTGACGGACAGGCCGCGCGCCCGCAGGAGGTGACCAAGGCTGGAGGCCGTCAGTCCCTTGCCGAGCGAGGATGCCACACCACCGGTGACAAAAATGTGCTTCGTCGTCTTGGAGGAACCCGGGAACCGGGAATTTACACGGGAATTTGATCGCTGCACCACGGAGTTCGAGCCTATCATCATTTGCGTCTTCCCGTCGTTGTCCGGGTCAGGCGCGCTGGGGCAGGAGCCGGGCGTCGTCGAGCAGTTCCCTGGCGTGGGCCTGCGCCGATTCGGAGTCCTCCTGGCCCGCCAGCATGCGGGCGAGTTCGCGCACCCGCTCAGGCTCGTCGAGGAGGCGGACATCACTGGAGGTGAACCCGGTGGAGGTGCCGCCGTCGGCTCCCCTGACCGAGGTTTTGGTCACAGTGATGTGCTGGTCGGCGAAGGCGGCCACCTGCGGCAGGTGGGTGACCACCAACACCTGAACGTGGCGTGCCAGCATGGCGAGGCGGCGGCCAATCTCGACGGCGGCACGGCCACCCACGCCTGCGTCCACCTCGTCGAACACGAACGTAGGGACGGGATCGACGGCGGCCAGCACCACTTCGATGGCCAGCATGACCCGGGACAGTTCACCGCCGGATGCCCCCTTGCCCAGCGGCCGGGCGGGCGCCCCGGAGTGCGGCTGCAGCAGGAAGCTGATCTCGTCAGCGCCGTGCGGGCCGAGCTGGCCGGCGTTGTCGAGGTTGATCACCAGGGTGGCGTCGGCCATGGCCAGGGCCTTCAGCTCGGCGCTGACGCGGGCGGACAGGTCCTTGGCAGCTTTGGCGCGGATCTTGCTGATGGCGGCCGACTGTTTGGTCAGGTCCGCTTCGGCGCGGACCACCTCCGCGTCCAGGGCCTCGATGCGGGATGAATCGTCCTGCAGCTCATCGAACCGGACGCGCGCCTTCTCAGCCCACTCCAGTACTTCGTCGATGGTCGGGGCATACTTGCGGACCAGTTTGGCCAAGGCGGCGCGCCGGTCCTCGATTTCGGCGAGCCGTTCCGGGCCCTCGGAGTCCAGGCCGGCCTGGTAGCTGGCCAGTTCGGTGGCGATGTCGTTGAGCAGGAAGCCCACCTCTGCCAGCCGGGCGGCCGCTGACCCCAGTTCGGCGTCGTGCTCAGCCACGTGCTCAAGGGTGCGTTTGGCGGAGTCCACCAAGGTGGTTGCGTCGCCCGCTTCACCGAAGTCCTCAGCGATGAGGGCCTGGTGCGCGGTGCTGGCGGCAATCCGCAGTTCTTCCACGTTGGCAAGCTTCACGGCCTCGGCCTTGAGCAGCTCGTCCTCCCCCGGCTGCGGATCAACATCGTCGATCTCGGCGAGGGCCGCTTCCAGGGATTCGGCTTCGCGGAGCCTGTCCCGTGCCGCGCTGCGGAGGGTGTCCAGCTCCGCCTGGCTGGCTTTCCACCGGCTGTACAGGTCCTGGTAGGCCGCCAACGGCCCGGCCAGGGTCTCGCCCGCGAATTTGTCCAGGGCTTCGCGCTGGGCCGTGGCGCTCTTCAGGCGGATCTGGTCGGACTGGCCGTGCACCACCACCAGGGACTCGCCGATCTCGGCCAGGACACCCACCGGCGCTGCCCGGCCGCCCAGGAACGCCCGGCTCCGTCCGTCCGCACCCAGGCGGCGGGCAAGGATCAGCTCCGTCCCGCCGTCGAACTCCTCAGCCTCCGCGCCGGCGTCCAGGGCACGGGCGACGGCGGGATGTCCCGTGTCGAGCTTAAGCACGGCCTCGGCGGTGGCGCTTTTGGCGCCGCTGCGCACGGCACCGGCGTCCGAGCGGGCGCCCAGCAAAAGCCCGACGGCGGTGACCACCATGGTCTTGCCGGCACCGGTTTCTCCGGTGACGACGCTCAGTCCCGGGCCGAGCGGCAGCGTTGCGTCGGTGATGACGCCAAGATCGCGGATTCTCAGTTCTTCAAGCATGGATTCACTTTGCGGTCGACGGATCGGGATCGCTGCCCGGGTTATCCACCTGCGGTACGGGCAGCGGCGGCATGGGCCGCGGTGTCCGCACAATGGGGATGGGGCCGGTGTGTACGGCATCGGATTTCGGCACCGGGCCACGCCACCCGTGGATGGGCAGCTCAAACTTTCGGACCAGCCGGGCGGAGAACGGCGTTTGGTGGGTGCGGGCCAGCCGGACGGGGGTGGCGGACTTGGTCACTTCCACCCGGGCGCCGGGCGGCAGGTCCACCGAGCGCCGGCCATCGCACCACAGGACGCCCTGGGCATCGGTCCGGCCCAGGACCTCGACGGCCAGCTTGGACCTGGGCGAGACGACCAGCGGCTTCGCGAAGAGCGCGTGGGCGCTGATGGGAACGATCACCAGAGCCTCGACCTCCGGCCACACCACCGGTCCGCCGGCGGAGAACGCATAGGCCGTGGACCCTGTGGGGGTGGCCAGCACGATGCCGTCGGAGCCGAAGGACGTCAGCGGGCGCTCGTCCACCTCGGTCACCACTTCCAGCATCCGTTCCCGGTTGGCTTTCTCGATGGCGGCTTCGTTTAAAGCCCAGGTGTGCCAAATCTTCTGGCCGCGGACCCACACCTGGACATCGATGGTCATGCGCTCTTCAACCGTGTACTCACGGCTGGCAATCCACTCGACGGTTTGGGCCAGGTCGGCCCGCTCGCTTTCGGCCAGGAAACCCACGTGGCCCAGGTTGACGCCCAGCAGCGGCACGTCCACCTCGCGGACCAGTTCGGCTGCCCGCAGGATGGTTCCGTCGCCGCCGAGGACCATGACAAGTTCAACGTCGGGCAGCTGCACGTGGTCGTGGAGCACCTCAACCGGCTGGGCCAGGTGGCCAAAGAACCGCTCCATGTCGCCGAGTTCGGACTCCTGCATCACGGGGACCATGCCCGAGGCGTGCAGCAGGGCGCAGGCCTCCCAGGCGGCTTTCAACGACTCCTCGCGGCCGGTGTGGGCAAGGACCAGTACACGCCTGCTCATCAGGTTCCGCTCTCTAGTGGTTCGGCCAGATTTGTCCGAGCAACGCAGCGGCTGCTGCCTCTCGCTCTTCGATCTTAGGCAAGTCTTTGCTGATCCTGCGTTTTATCCACAGGAAGTATTCGACGTTTCCGTCCTGTCCGGGCAACGGACTGACCGCCAGGCCGCACAGGTCCAGCCCGGCATCAAGCGCTGCCCTGGCTACCTTCTCCACGGCCATCCGGCGCTCCCGCTCCGATGTGACCACCCCGGTACGGCCCAGGCGGTCCTTGCCGATTTCGAACTGCGGCTTGACCATCAACACCAGGTCACCGCCGGGTTCCGTGCAGTCCGCCAGCGGCTGCACCACCAGGGTGAGGGAGATGAAGGAGAGGTCCGCGACCGTCAGGGACGCCGGGCCGCCGATGTCAGCCGGCGCCATGTACCTGACATTCATTCCCTCGTGGACATCCACCCGCGGATCGTCCCGGAGGTGCGGCACCAGCTGGCCGTGTCCGACGTCGACCGCCACCACGCGCGCGGCCCCTCGGCGAAGGAGGACGTCGGTGAATCCCCCAGTGGAGGCGCCGGCGTCGAGGCACCGTTTGCCCTGTGCCGATACCCCGGGGAAGGCGTCCAGCGCGCCGGCCAGCTTATGGGCGGCGCGGCTGGCATAGGTGTCCTGCTCATCGTGTTTGACGGCGAGGTCCCGGCCGTCGTCAATCTGCAGGGAGGCCTTGGCGAGGACCTGGCCACCGGAGCTGACCTTGCCTTCGGCGATGAGCGAGGCTGCGTGCGTGCGTGACCTCGCCAGGCCGCGTGCCACCAGGGCCTGGTCAAGGCGGACCGGCATCAGGCCTCCCCGCGGCCAGGGTCGGTGGCAGCGCGGATGCTGTCTGTGGGGTCACTGTTGAGGGTGGCCAGCAGGTCATCGTGGAGCGCGTTGTAGATGGCCTCGTGCTCCGCGGCCGGGAGCCGGGGCATGTCGAGGAGCTTGGCCACGGACCGCGCCACGTCCGGATCCGTGATGCCCTGCCCGGTCTCCCGGGTGCCTTCCCCGGGCCATTCGGGAGCGGGCTGGCCTGCCGTGTCGTCCGGTTCGGTCAGCTCAGTCATTGAACCAGTCTAGTGATCCATCCATACCAGCTTGGGCGCCTGTGGGCTTGCGGCGTCCGGGGTGGCAGCCCACCATGCCGCGCATGCGGCCCGCCATGAGTCCAGGTCGTCCTGGCCGCCGATGATGCCCACGGCTCCGTTGGCCACGCGGGCCGTTGCCCGGCCGCACGTGTAAGTGCCGTCGTCGTGCGTCACCTCCGGGTAAGCGCGGTGCAGGTCCGTCAGGTTGCCAATGATGTAGTTGGGCCGTTCCGGGGCCCGCGCCGCAAGGATGGTCTCGCGCGTGTCGACGCCGGTGAGGACGGCAACGGTGGCGAAGCCCGCGTTGTTGCCGCCCAGGATGTCCGTATCCAGCCGGTCGCCCACCACCAGGGGGCGCTCGGCCCCGAGCCGCTTTGCCGCGGAGTGGAACAGCGGGGCCTCGGGCTTCCCCGCAACTTTGGGCTGCTGCCCGGTGGCCGCGGCGACAGCGGCCACCAGGGTGCCGTTCCCAGGGGCGATTCCACGCGCCTGGGGTATGGACATATCAGTGTTGGTGGCCACCCACAGCGCACCGGCGTTCACCACATACGTGGCCTCCGCCAGGTCCTTCCAGCCAATGGCAGGACTGAACCCCTGGACCACTGCCACGGGCTCCTCTTCCTGGCTGCCCACGGGAACCAGGCCTGCAAGTTCGATTTCCCGCGCAAGCGCAGGGCTTCCGGTGATGAGGACCCTGGACCCGGCTGCCAGCAGCGAGGCAAGCAGGTCCGCCGCGGCCTGGGAGGAACTGACCACCTGGTTGTCCTCGGCCGGTGCTCCGAGTTCACGCAGGTGCGCCGCAACCTCTGCGGGCGAACGGGACGCATTGTTTGTCACGTAGCCCAGGCCGATGCCCAGCCCGGAGAGCTTCTTCAGGGATTCGACTGCTCCGGGAATGGCGTGCGGCCCTGCATAGACCACGCCGTCCAGATCGGCCAGGAGCGCATCGAACCGGGAAACCAGGGACACCTCAGTCATCCGTGTTCAGTCCCGTCCTTCGTCAAGGTGCCGGGTATCACCGTTGTCTTCGCTGTCTTTATTGTCTTCGCCGGCTTCCGGGGCGGCATGGTCAGCAGCCGGGGAGTCGAGTTCATCGTGCTCCACCGAGTCCAGATCCGATTCAGCATCGTCGGAGACGAAGTAGTCGGCCTCCTGGTCGTCGATGCTGCTGTCCGGGACAGCCTTCGCTTCCGTGGCGCGCGCGCCGCCCGCCGAAGGGGCGGCAGGCGCCTCTGCCGGGCTTTCGGCGTCGGCAGACCTGGCGGCGTCCTCCAGCGTCCTGCGCCGCTTGGCCTCTTCGCGGGCTTCCTCTTCCTCGTCCCAGCCCAGGTCGATGATCTCTGGTTCCTCGTCCACGCCCTGGCCCAAGGCGTTTTCCGCCACTACAGCCTGCCGGCTCCACTTCCCCGATTCGTCCTGGCGCCCCACCGCTGCAAGCGCATCGGCATAGGCGCGGAAGAGCCGCGGGCTGTAGGAGAAGGCACGGTTGATGTCCAGCTGCGGGATCTCGAGTTCCGCCACAGCCGCGTCCAGTTGGCCAAGGTCCGTCCGCGCGCCGGCCGCAACGATGGCCAGTTCCACTTTGCCGGGAGCGTCCAGGTCCTGGGCTTCCTCGGAACGGGCAACGTCAAGGGCGCGGTCGGGGCGACCCAGGCCACGCTCGCAGTCGGCCATGACGGGCAGGTGCACGTTGGAGCCACTGATCCGGCGGAAGGTGCGGAATTCGCGGAGCGCCTCACCGTAGTGGCCCGCTGCGTAGGCAGTGAGGCCAACGGCTTCGCGGACAGCCGCGAGCCTGCCGCCACGGCGGCTGGCGGCGAGTGCGTGCTGGAAGGCCAGCTCGGGCTCGTCGTCAATCAGCCGCCCGGCCATTACCAGGTGGCGCGCCACCCACTCCGCGCTCTTGGACTCGAGGGTCTTGATCTGGTGCTGCGTGGCGCGGTCCAGTTCCTTGCCCGTAACGTCCTCGTCGATTTCGGGTGAGCGTTCCCGGTCCGGCCGGTTGGCGCTGCGAAGGTCGGCGGCATTGGGCACGCGCGCCGGACGCTCTTCCTGGCGGTCACGGCCGAAGCCGCGGGGACCGGAGCTGCGGCCGGATTCGCCGCGATCGAAGCTGCGGGGCGCGCGGTCCTGCCGGTCACCGAACGGCTTGCGGTCGCGGTCACCTGCTCCGTAGCCACGGCGCTCACCTTCGCCGTCACGGCGCGGACGATCACCAAAGGGCTTCCGATCGCGATCACCGAACGGCTTGCGGTCACGGTCACCTGCACCGTACCCACGGCGCTCACCTTCGCCATCACGGCGCGGACGATCACCAAACGGCTTCCGGTCTCGGTCACCGAACGGCTTCCGGTCGCGGTCACCTGCACCGTAGCCACGGCGCTCACCGTCGCCCTCACGGCGCGGACGATCACCAAACGGCTTCCGGTCTCGGTCACCGAACGGCTTCCGGTCGCGGTCACCTGCACCGTAGCCACGGCGCTCACCTTCGCCATCACGGCGCGGACGATCACCAAACGGCTTCCGGTCACGGTCACCGAACGGCTTCCGGTCGCGGTCACCTGCACCGTAGCCACGGCGCTCACCTTCGCCATCACGGCGCGGACGATCACCAAACGGCTTCCGGTCACGATCACCATAGGACTTACGCTCACCACCGGCACCGCCACCAAAACCGCGACGCTCACCCTCACCATCACGACGCGGACGATCACCAAACGGCTTCCGGTCACGGTCACCAAACGGCTTCCGGTCGCGGTCACCTGCACCGTAGCCACGGCGCTCACCGTCGCCCTCACGACGCGGACGATCACCGAAGGGCTTCCGGTCACGATCACCATAGGACTTACGCTCACCACCGGCACCGCCACCTTAACCGCGACGCTCACCCTCACCATCACGCCGCGGACGATCACCAAACGGCTTCCGGTCACGATCACCATAGGACTTACGCTCACCACCGGCACCGCCACCTTAACCGCGACGCTCACCCTCACCATCACGCCGCGGACGATCACCAAACGGCTTCCGGTCACGGTCACCGAACGGCTTCCGGTCGCGGTCACCTGCACCGTAGCCACGGCGCTCACCCTCGCCCTCACGACGCGGACGATCACCAAAGGGCTTCCGGTCACGATCACCATAGGACTTACGCTCACCACCGGCACCGCCACCCAAACCGCGACGCTCACCCTCACCATCACGACGCGGACGATCACCGAACGGATTGCGGTCACGGTCACCCAACGGCTTCCGGTCGCGGTCACCTGCACCGTACCCACGGCGCTCACCCTCGCCGTCACGTCGCGGACGATCACCAAAGGGCTTCCGGTCACGATCACCATAGGACTTACGCTCACCACCGGCACCGCCACCAAAACCGCGACGCTCACCCTCGCCCTCACGACGCGGACGATCACCGTACGGTTTGCGGTCACGGTCGCCAAACTGTCGGCGCTCACCGCCGCCGGAAGACTCGCCACGGGAGAAGTTGTTGCCGTCGCGGTCGGACCGGGACCTGAAGCCGCGGGGCTCACCGCCGGAATTGTTGTTGCCGCGGAACGCGCCGCGGTCATTGCCGCGGTTGCCACCGTTGTGCTCGGCCATATGGATTCCTCCTGTTGTGAGCCGACCACTGGCGCAACTGCAGCCGCTCGTTTCGTTTCCTACGCAACCCGAAATCAAGCGCTTCGAAGTCCGTACATCTTCATCAATTCTAGTGGAGGCACAAAATCCCACGGGACAGAGCGGGCCCTGGCAGCGGTATCGTGGCCATCTTCACAACTCCAGGGGCGCCCCATCACGTCCTGCCGCTTCTCCCCCAACGCCCTATCACGTTTTGCCGGTTTTGGGGCGGGATGTGGTGGGGCGTCCCCAGGGAAGGGCCGGGAGGTGGTGGGGCGTCCGGTTGGGTGTGTGGTTGCTTGGTTGTTAAATGTGGGAGGCCCCAACC
>NZ_JAYXNX010000017.1:0-73419 GCF_036455295.1 Pseudarthrobacter phenanthrenivorans
CTTACGGAGGATCTCCGCCCGGGTCCTGGGCGCGGTCCGCGCCCACGACCCCTGCGCCGCATCTGCCGCGTCCAGCGCGGCGACCGCGTCTGCACTCGTGGCCGAGGCGAGGGTGGCGAGGACCTCCCCGGTGGCGGGGTCGTGCACGTCGAACGTGCCGCCGTCGGACGCGCCCACCCACTCACCACCGATCAACAAGCCGGTAGGCACCGACGCCAGCAGGCTGGATTCACGGTCAATCATCAAACTCGTTTGTGCAGCCACAGGGGGCTCCTTACTATGCGTAGCTCATCTTGCCTGTCACGGGGTCCCCGGCGGCCGGCTCCGCTTCCGCGGAGACAAGGCCGGGGTAATTGGAGGCGGCCCAGGCCCGCGCCTGGCNATCATCAAACTCGTTTGTGCAGCCACAGGGGGCTCCTTACTATGCGTAGCTCATCTTGCCTGTCACGGGGTCCCCGGCGGCCGGCTCCGCTTCCGCGGAGACAAGGCCGGGGTAATTGGAGGCGGCCCAGGCCCGCGCCTGGCGAACGTCGTGGTGCAGTTGGTCGGTCAGGGACTGAACGTCCGTAAAGGCCTGCTGGGGCCGCAGCCTGACCAGCAGTTCCACACGGATTTCCCGTCCGTAGAGATCCTCGTTGAAGTCGAGGAGGTGTGCTTCGAGCAGCCGCGGCCCGTTGTCGCCGTAGAACGTCCGACGCCGGCCCACGGAGACTGCGGCGGCGGCCCACTTGCCTGGTTTTGTCCTGACGAGCGCTCCCCAGACACCGTCGGCAATCGCCTCGTCAGCAAGGGTCAGGTTGGCGGTGGGGAAGCCGAGGAGCCTGCCCCGCCGGTCCCCGTGTTCCACGATGCCTTCGATGGCCGTCATCGTTCGCCCCTTCCAGTCGTCTGCGGAAGCGTGCCCTGCAGGACGATGTCCAGCCAGGGGACGCGGTTGGAGAACCTGCTGATCTTGGCAGGCACGGTCCAGCGGTAGGCGTCGTGCTCGTCATTGATGGTCAGCCTGCGCCTGCTAGTGACTGCAGTGTAGGCGTGCACCAGCCAGGGGTTGCCGGCGTCGTCGGAGATGAGGAGCTGGTCGGCGGGCTGGAAGGCTGTGAGATCTCCCAAGGTGAGTCCTGCTTCTTCCTCAAGTTCGGTCAGCGCCTGCTGCCGTGGTGTTTCGCCCGCTTCGAGGTATCCGGTGATGCAGTGCCAGAGGCCGCGCTCGTGCCCTACCGACTGGCTGCGCCGAAAGAGCGCAATGCGGCCGCGCCACTGAACAACCACGGCCACCACTTCACGGGGCGGACAGGGCGCGGACTTCAGTCCTTCGGCTTTCAGGGCCTGCAGTGTGGCGGTGCTCATCGGGCGCTCCTGGTCCGGTCACATGTGTCTGGGGGCATCGGAACGTTGGGGAGGATTCCCGGAATCCTCCCCAACGCCCTGCGGTGCAATTGGTTACAGCGTCTGGGCTGCGGGGGTACGGTCGAGCATTTCCAGTCCGGAGAGACGCCTGCGTCGGTGCGTTGCGAAGTAGACGCCTGCTGCGACGGCCGCGCCGACGTAGTAGGAGAGGTCGCCCATCTGGGGGAAGGCGGTAGCTATGGGACCCGTGTAGATCGAGGACATCCAGAACGGGGAGGAAAGGACCACGCCGGCGGCCCAGGCCACGAAACCCCATTCGAACTTGCGGCTCTTATCGAAGAGTTCACGCAGTCCCCGTTCAGTGCGCCGGCCACCGAACAGGTAGTCGCAGACCAGTACCGCAACGTACGGAGCGATGCAGTAGGCCGTCAGGTTCAGGAACGCCGTGAAGCCCTCGTTGAACCCCGTCTGGCCCCACTGGGCCACCAGGTATGAGGCGATGCAGATGAAGACAACTGCGGTGTGGCGCTTGACGGGTACGCCCATGGTCTGGATGGAGATGGCACCACCGTAGACGTTGAGGAAGTTCTGGGTGAAGGAGGAAAGTGCAACCACGCCCAGCCCGACGGCGGCCCACGGCCCCATGAGTTCTTTGAGGGCACCGATGCTGTCCGACGCCGTGGTGGTGGTTCCCAGAAGGGTCCCGAGGATACCCATCCAGACAAGGGTGACGAAGTTCCCGAGCATGGTGGCCCACCCGGCGCCGCGACGGTTTCCCGGCGTGTTGGGGAGGTAGCGGGAGTAGTCGGAGGCAAACGGCATCCAGGCGACGATGAAGGAGAAGAACCAGCCGAAGAAAATGATCCAGCCGCCGACGCCGTCAAAGCCCTTGGCTGCGACGTTGAAATCGGTCTCCACCCGGCCGTTGGCCGCGGCCACGACGGTGATGAAGATGAAGCCGACCACCAGGACGAAGGACAGGATCCGCTGCAGGAAGTGGATCAGGTTGTAACCGATGACGGCGACGGCAAGCTGGATACCCATGAGGATCAGCGATGACAGCCAGAAGGGAATGTCGGTGAGCAGGGCGATTGCCTTGCCGCCAAGGATCACGGTCACGGCAGCCCAGCCGATGCCGGCGAAGACATTGACGTAGGCAACCGGGAAGAGGTTGCCGATGAATCCAAGGGGTCCGCGGCCCTGCATCTGCTGCGGGACACCAAGCCGGACTCCCATGGCAGACAGGTATCCCATGCCTGCCGAGGAGGTCACGCCGGCGAGGATGATCGCCAGCGCTGCGGCCCAGAAGGGCAGGCCAAAGTAGGTGGCGCTGAAACCCAGGACCACGATGGGGAAGTTCATTCCGGCGGCGAACCACAGGAAGAACTGGGAACGGGGTTTGCCGTGCCGTTCGACGTCGGGAATGTGCTCGATGCCGTAGGGCTCGATCTTGGTGAGGCTGTCGCGGTAACCGCGGTCTTCGGCGACGCTGTTCTCGGCGGCGCGCATGGTATCTGGGCTCATGGGTGTCCTAAAGTGGAGAGCACACCTTGCGGTGTGCTGCTGGATCAGCAGATAGGGAAGGCGCGGCTGGGTTTCCTGTCCGAGGTGGTCAGCCGCGCCGGAACTCTAGAGTTCCGTGAGTTCGGCGCCGTCGAAGAAGTGGCCGGCTTTGTAAACCATCGGCGCTGTACCGGCAATCTCCGCGTGGCGGACCCGGCAGATAAAGACCGTGTGGGTCTTGGCCTGGAAACGTTCCTGGATTTCGGCTTCGAGGGAAGCGGCTGAGCCGTCCAAAAGGGGGCTCCCCTTGGGACCCTCATGCCACTCAAGCTCAGCGAACTTGTCCGGCACCTTCGACGCGAAGGTCTTTACCGTCCCGAGTTGTTCGGTCCCCAGGATGTTGATTCCAAGGTGGCTTGACGAGAAGAGCGCCGGGTAGGTGCTGGACGTCTTCTGGACGCAGACCAGCACCAGCGGCGGCTCCAGCGAGACAGAGCAGTAGGAGTTGGCAGCCAGCCCCTTGGGGGTTTCGCCTTCCTTGGTGGTGACCACCGTGACCCCGGTGATGAATTGCCGGTTGAAGGCCTTCATCAGGTCGGGATCCAGTTCGGGGAAGTCCGAGCCCTCGGCTACCAGGGGTGCGGCTATCCCGCGCAGGGGACGGATTCCCAGGCCGGCCAGCAGTTCGCTGCCGTCCCACGTCACCGTTTCTTTCAGGATCCTTCCGTCCTCGAGTACAAGGATGTTCGAACCCCTGGTCTGGACGGCCAGTCCCGTGGCGGGCACGCCCAGGTATTCGTGGGTGTGGGTACCCGTTGAGGTCCAGAAGACAGCGACTGTGCCGTCTCCTTCGACGACGTCGTCAACCGTGGTGGACAGGTCGGGAAAGGCTTCCCGGACCGCCGCGATCTCCGACTTGAGGCCAGCAAGGTCCACGGTTGCGCCCGTTGCCTTGCTGGTGCGCGTGTAGCCAGCTGCTACCAGGCCGTCAAGGGCGTCAAGGTCGCCCTTGTCCCAGGCCGCGAGCCAAGCTGATGTGATGAGCGGTTCGAGCGTCTGTTGCATACCAATGACGGTAAGCCAGGTCACAGGCACGGGTCAATAGGAAATGGAAAAATCCCTGGTTTCCGCCAGTTTGAGCGGTTTTGATGAGAGTGAAGAGTCGCCCTTGACGCTTCTGATGCATGCAACATACGCTGTGATGTATGCAAGAAGATCTGGAAACAATGACAGACGTGGCTGACCGCGACGGTCTCCTGGACCGTATCCGGCGCCTTGTCCTTGGCGGCGACTTCCCCCCGGGGGCAGTCCTTCCGGAAGCTTTCCTGGCCCAGGAATTTGCAGTCAGCCGGACCCCTATCCGCGAGGCGCTCAAACAGCTCCAGCACGAGGGGCTCGTGGAGATCCGCCCGAAGGTGGGCACCTTTGTCCGCGAACCCACGCGCAGGGAAATCATCGAACTCTTCCAGCTCAAGGAGTCCCTGGAAGGGCTGGCGGCATCCCTGCTCGCCCGCCGGGGTGAAGTGCCTGAACTCGCCGTGCTCCGGCGGAACCTCGAGGAGTCCGAGCTGGCCGTGCTCACCAACGACGCCGACACCTACGCCAGGCTGGTGCACGAGTTCCACTGGACCATCGTCCGGGGCTCGGACAACCACAAACTCGTTGAACACTACGAGCGGCTCATGAACCAGCTGGCCTACCAGCGGCTGGTGCTGCGGACTGTGGAGCATCCGGGCAGGATCCAGGCCTCCACGCGGGAACACCGTGCGGTGCTGGACATGATCGAACACAAAGACCCTTTCGGGGCAGAGGCATCGATGCGGAACCACGTTCACGCATCGTCGCGGGAAGCCCTGATGAACGAGCCGGCCACCAACGTCCGGAACTGAACCACGAAAGGAAGCCATGCGCTTCTCCACCCGCCCCGCGTCAGAGGGGGCCATGCCATGAACCACCAGCCATCCGGGATCCGCAAGATCGTGTACTACAGCGAAGAGGTCTTCCTGGAAAACGGCCTCTCCCCCGCAGTTCCGGCCATCCGCGCCACAGCGGCGGCCGTCATAGCCAACCCCTGGCTTGGCGGGAAGGCCACGGACGATCTGGGCACCGAGGTGGTGCGGGTCGCCCCGGGCCTCGCCCGCGCGCTGACTGACATTCTCGCTGCCAACCTTGGCGGGGTCGATGCAATTGAAGCGTTCGGCAAGGCAGCCGTTGTGGGCACCGACGGCGAAATTGAGCACGGCGCTGCCCTGATCCACACCCCATTCTTCGGCAACCTGGTCCGCGAGTACTTCGAAGGCAACTCCATCATCTGCTTCGCCGACGACAGGGCGGACGCCGGCGCCTCGCTGGTGGTACCCCTGTGGCACAAGAATGCCGCGGCCACCCGAAGCCATTACCAGACCATCAGCACCCGGATCGGGGACGCACCACGTCCCGGCGAAATCGTCGTCATCCTGGGTGCCTCGACCGGCCCCCGGCCCCATTCCCGTATCGGTGACCGCCTCACAGACCCGGTCGTCAAAGCAGACACACTAGGAGAACTTGTTTCATGAGCATCCGCAAGATCGTCACCTTCACCGAAGACGTCCTCGTTGAGGGCGGCAAGGAAGTCAGCCCCGCCGCCCGCGTCGCCGTCGTCGCGGCCATCGTCAGGAACCCATGGGCGGGCCAGGGCTTCGTTGAAGACCTCTCCCCCGGCATCGACGGCAACGCATCGGACATCGGTGCCTTGCTCGCCCCCCGCGTACTGGAAGCCCTGGGCTCCCCGGCGGAGGCGTACGGCAAGGCCGCCATCGTGGGCCTGAACGGCGAAATCGAACACGGCTCCGGGCTTATCCATACACTCGCTTTCGGCAACCACTTCCGGGACGCCGCCAATGCCACCACGCTGCTGCCCGCCGTGGAGAAGCGCGGCCCCGCGGGCGTCGTCTTCGACATCCCGCTCAAGCACATTACGGATGCCACCATCCGCTCCCACCACCAGAGCATCGAAGTCCGGATCAATGACGCCCCGCATGCTGACGAAATCGTCATTGCCCTGGCCGCCGCCGCGCAGGGGCGTCCCCAGCAGCGCCTCGCGGCGTTCTCCAGTGAAGCGAAGTAGGTGACCGTCGTGGACCGCGCCCGCATTGCCTTCATCCACGGTGTCGGCCTTGACGGGTCGATGTGGGAGCCCGTCCGCGAATTCCTCGAGCCGGAATATGACGTCCAGGTTCTCGAACTGATGGGCCACGGGCGGCACCCTAAGGCGGCGCGGGAGGTCTCCCTCCCCGAGCTGTCCGCCGACGTCGCGGACAGCCTGCTGCCTGGTACGCATCTGGTCGGCTTTTCGCTGGGCGCCCTCGTGGCACAGCACATCGCCAGGTTCCGTCCCGAGCTGGTCGCTTCCCTGGCATCGGTCGCCTCCGTCTGCAACCGCACCCCGGAGGAGCGTGCCGCCGTCATGCGCCGGCTGGAATCGGCGGAGGCCGATTTTCCGGCGACGGTGGAGGCCTCAATCCAGCGGTGGTATCCGGACGGCACCTCTGTCCCCGCCGCCGTCGTTGAGCAGACACGCGATGTCCTGCTCAGGAACGACCCCGGTTCCTTCGTGGCCTGCTACCGGGTCTTCGCTGCCGCAGACGCCGAAATTGGACCTGAGCTGCAGCACATTGCCGTCCCCTCACTCGCCGTGACCGGTGAGCTGGATCCGGGTTCAACCCCCGGGATGAGCGCCCGGCTCGCCGCCGCAATCCCCGGCTCCACGTACTCCATTGTCCGGGGCACCCGCCACATGATGCCGGTGGAACGCCCCCAGGAGCTCGCCACCATTCTTACTGCCTTCATCAAGGAGCATTCACATGTCCGTTGAACGCCGCTACGACCACTTCATCAACGGGGAGTGGGTCCCGCCATCGAGCGGCGCCTACTTCGACAGCACCAACCCCGCCACCCTCGAGGTGCTTTACCAGGCCGCCAGGGGCAATGAAGCCGACGTTGCCCGGGCTGTATCCGCTGCGTCAGCGGCCTTCGAAAACCCCGGCTGGCGCAACCTCAGCCAGACCAAGCGCGGGCACCTGCTGCGGCGCCTCGGTGACCTGGTGGGGCAGCACGCGGACGAACTCGCACGCATGGAGAGCCTGGACAACGGCAAGCTGCTTCGTGAAATGCGGGGGCAGCTGGCGGCCATGCCGGAGTACTACTACTACTACGCGGGGCTCGCCGACAAGATCCAGGGCGACACCATCCCGGGTTCGGCTCCAACGCTCCTGAACTACACCCTGCGGGAGCCCCTCGGCGTTGTCGGCGCCATCACGCCCTGGAACTCCCCCCTGACGCTGACCACCAGCAAGCTCGCCCCCGCCCTGGCGGCAGGCAACACCATCGTCATCAAACCCTCCGAATACACGTCGGCAACCGTCCTCCGGTTGGCCGCTCTGGCTGACGAGGCAGGGTTCCCCGCCGGTGTCATCAACGTTGTCACCGGTTTCGGCGCAGAAGCGGGGGCGGCCCTGGTTGATGACACGCGGCTGGCAAAGATCTCCTTCACGGGCAGCACAGCGACCGGGGCACGGATTGCCTCCACCACAGCGTCGCGGTTCATCGGTTCCACACTGGAACTCGGCGGCAAGTCCCCGAACATCGTCTTCGGCGACGCCGATGTCACCAACGCCGCGATGGGGGTTGTGGCCGGCATCTTCGCCGCGGCCGGCCAGACCTGCATTGCGGGCAGCCGCGTGTTCGCGCACAAGTCCGTGTACGACGAACTCCTGGAGCGGGTCTCCACGCGGGCCCGCAGCATCGTCATCGGTGACCCCCTGCTGGACGCCACGGAGCTTGGGCCGCTGGCGTTCCAGGACCAGCGCGACAAAGTGGCCAGCTACGTGGACCTGGGCGTCTCCGAAGGTGCCACCGTCCTGACCGGCGGCGGCCGCCCGGACATCGCCCTCGGCGGCTACTTCTTCGAACCCACCGTCCTGACCGACGTCGACAATTCCATGCGCGTAGTGCGCGAGGAAATCTTCGGCCCGGTCGCAGCCATCATGCCTTTCGAAACCGAGGAAGAGGTACTCCGCCTGGCCAACGACACCACCTACGGCCTTGCCGCAGGCGTCTGGACCACCAACCTGGCCCGTGCCCACCGGATGGCAAGCCGGCTGGAAGCAGGAACGGTATGGGTCAACACCTACCGCGCCATGTCCCCGGCGTCCCCGCGCGAAGGCTTCAAGGCCAGCGGCGTCGGGGTTGAACACGGGGTGGAAAGCATCCGGGAGTACACGCGGCTCAAGAGCGTGTGGATCAACACCGATGAGTCACCCATCGCCGACCCGTTCATCATGAGGAGCTGAACATGCCACTGATAGACGTGTCGATCGCGCGCGGCCGGACGCCCGAACAGCTTCGCGCCCTCATCGGCGCCCTTCACCGCGCGGCGGAGGAAACCGTGGGCGCGGTCGCGGAAAACACCACCGTCATAGTCCGCGAAGTTGAACATGAGCACTGGTCCCGTGGCAACCAGACCATCGCCGAACGTAATACGGCAGCCACCCAGGAAGACCAAAGGAGTCAGTAATGCGCTTTTCCCTCTTTGTCCACATGGAGCGCTGGGACGAATCCGTCTCCCACAGCGAATGCTTCGAGAACCTGACGGAACTGGCCCTCATGGCCGAGGCCGGGGGCTTCAGCACCGTCTGGATCGGTGAGCACCACTCCATGGAGTACACCATCTCCCCCAGCCCCATGCCCCAGCTTGCCTACCTGGCGGCGCGCACGTCGCGCATCCGGCTGGGCGCCGGCACCATCATCGCGCCCTTCTGGAACCCGCTCCGGGTGGCCGGTGAAACAGCGCTGCTGGACGTCATCAGTAACGGCCGGATGGAAGTGGGGCTGGCCCGCGGGGCGTACCAGTTTGAATTCGACCGGCTGGCGGGCGGCCTGTCAGCGGTCGACGGCGGCAAGCACCTGCGCGAGATGGTCCCCGCCGTACGCGCCCTCTGGCAAGGCGATTACGCCCACGACGGCGAGGTCTGGCAGTTCCCGACGTCCACCAGCGTGCCAAAGCCTGTGCAAAAGCCCACGCCGCCCATGTGGATCGCGGCCCGCGACATCAGTTCCCACGAGTTCGCGGTGGCCAACGGCTGCAACGTGATGGTCACGCCGCTCATGAAGGGCGACGAGGAGGTGGAGGACCTTGCGCGCAAGTTCGACACAGCCGTGGAGAACAACCCCGGCGTCCCCCGCCCGGACCTCATGGTGCTCCGCCACACGCACGTCCACACCGCCGACGAGCCCGAGGGATGGCGCCGGCCGGCAGAAGGGATCAACAAGTTCTACCGGACGTTCGATGCGTGGTTCGGGAATAAAACCACCCCGGAGAACGGGTTCCTTGAGCCCAGCCCCGAGGAAAAGTTTGCCGGGCGGCCGGAATTCACACCCGAGTCGCTGCACCGCACGGCAATGATCGGGACGCCGGAAGAGGTCATCGAACGGATCCGGCACTATGAGTCCCTCGGTGTCACCGAGTTCAGCCTCTGGTCCGACAACAGCCTTACGCACGAGGAGAAGAAGCGCTCCCTGGAGCTCTTCATCGAACACGTGGTGCCGGCATTCCAGGAACAGCCGGCAGCAGCAGTGCGCTGACCTCACCGGGCACCAGGCCGGGATTGACGGAAAGAACGACGGCGGGCGCGTGCCCGGCGTCGTTCTTTCCGTTTAGGCCCCCTCGCCGGTGGGCACGTTTTCCCCATGGAACAGGCTGAAGTAACCACCCAGGGATCAACGGTCGAGGAATGGACGCGGGCACTGGCAGAGTCCACAGGTTCGCCGGGCGGCGGAGCGGGGACGGGGCTCATGCTGGCCGTGGCAGCGTCCCTCACGTCCATGGTGGCCGGCTACAGCGGGGACGACGGCGGCGAGCCGGCAAAGATACGCGCGCGGGCGCAGCAGTTGCGCCGGGAGGCCCTGCGCCTGGCTGATGAGGACGCCTCCGCTTCCAAGGCGTTTGGTGCAGCTTTCCGGCTGGAGCCCGGCGACGGGCGCGACGAGGCCATCCGGCGTGCATCGCTTGAGGCCGCCGCCTCCTCAGCGGTCCTGGGCGACCAGGCCATCGGGGCCATTGACGACCTCGCCTGGCTGGCCACCAACGGCAACCGTGCGCTGGTGGCGGACATTGTCGTAGCGTTCGGCGCTCTCCGCGCTGCCGTGGCGGGCGCACGCACCAACGTCAGCTTCGACCTGGGATCGCTCCGGTCCGCCGGCGCCACCCTGGAGCAGGTCCGGACACAACAGCCGGAGCTCTGTGCCGCCGTCGAAAAACTGGGCGGTGCCATGGACCGCATCGACGAACTGGCTGCCGCCATCGATGACCGCGCCGCTCCAACGGAGACCGGCCAATAAAGACCCGAAGGTAGAGCCCGGTGCCCTCCCGGCACCGGGCTTTTCCATGCCCGCGGGCCACTTCTCCCGCGCCAAGGGTTGACAGCCACCGACTTATGTCTAATGCTTAAACGAAAGTTTGTGCAGTGGCGCACATCCGATGGGAGCAGTCAATGAACGACCCGAAATCACAACCCAGGCACGGGGCCCTTTCCCGCAGAAACCTCCTCCTCGCGGGTCTGGGAACCGCCATGTCAGCCCCTTTCCTCGCATCATGCGCGGGATTTGATACCAGCGGCGCAGCAGCCGGCCAGGGCACCGTGGGCTTCCTTTCCACGCAGTTCACCCCAGTGGAGGAAAGACAACGCTACGAAGCACTCCTCAAGAAGTTTGCGAAAGTCCCCACCGCCTACAACTCCGTACAACCTGACGTTTTCGCCTCCACGGTGGCCTCGCAGGCGGCCGCCGGCAATGTGAAGACCTCCCTTCTGGGCGGACTTCACGGCGAACTGGCCCCGCTGGCCGACTCCCTCGAAGACGTCGACGGCCTCCTCAGGGACCTGTCCGGGCGCGGATTCACCAAGGAAATGCTCGACCTGACCAAGGTGGGCGGTTCCACCTCCCGCTACGTCCCCTGGATGCAGGCAACGTATGTGGTGGCCGTAAACAAAAAAGCCCTGGAGTGGCTCCCCGCGGGCGTGGACGTCAACGACCTGACCTACGAGGGCTACCTCGCATGGGCCAAGACCGCTAAACAGGGAGCGGGCCGCCCCGTCTTCGGAATGCCGGCCGGCCCGAAGGGCCTGCACCACCGCTTCTACCAGGGTTTCCTGCTGCCCAGCTTCACCGGCGGCCAAATCACCACGTTCCGGAGCCAGGACGCGGTGGGAGCCTGGGACTACATGCAGGAACTGTGGTCCGTGATGGCCCCCGCGTCAACCAACTATGACTACATGCAGGAGCCGCTGGCCCGGGGCGAGGTGCTGGTGGCCTGGGACCATGTGGCCCGCCTGGTCAACGCCCCCGCCGACAAGCCGGACGACTGGCTCATGGTCCCGGCACCGCGCGGACCCAAGGGACGCGGCTACATGCTGATCATCGCCGGGATGGCGCTGCCCAAAAACGGCAAGGACCGTGACCTCGCAGAGAAGGCCATCCGCGCCCTGACCGAACCGGCCGCGCAAATCGAAACCCTGCGCAGCAACGCGTTCTTCCCCGTGGTCCAAACCGAGCTTCCCTCCGACCTGACGGGGGCCATCGCGCTCGAAGCCGCCGCAGTGCGCCGCCAGCAACGTTCCGCCGGCGCCCTCCTGGCCCTCCCCCCGGTAGGGCTGGGCGCCAAAGAAGGCGAAGTGTCCCAAATCTTCAAGAACTGCTTCCAGCAGATCTGCCTGGAAACCCGGCCCGTCCAGCAGGTCCTGGATACGCAGGCCACCCAGCTCAACACCATCCTGAAGGGCCTGAACATTCCCTGCTGGGCCCCCGATCCGATCTCCACCAAGTGCGAGGTAGCGTAATGGCTGTAGAGGCACCCCCCACCCCCGCCGCAACAGCGGCACCACCGCGGCGGCGCAGGATACCTCCCGCCGTCCTGTTGATAGCGCCGTCGGTAATCTTCATGGCACTGCTCCTGGGATGGCCCGTCGTCCAGGGAGTGCTGCAGGCCTTCAGGGACGACCAGGGTTTCACCCTCGAATTCATCAACCGCATGGTCCAGGACCCCTACTTCTGGCCGGCGGTCCGCAATACCCTGTTGCTGATCGTGGTGATGATCCCGCTGCAGTTCGCCCTTGCCATCGCCATGGCCCTGATGCTGCGCAGCAATCCCCGGCTCCACAAGGTCCACTTCTTCGTCTGGGCCATCCCCCTGGCACTGAGCGACCTGGCGGCCGGCCTTGTCTGGCTCGCAATCTTCAACGACCGGGGGTACCTGAACTCGGTCCTGTCCTGGTTCGGCCTGCAGGGCACCTCCTGGCTGGCCTACGACAACCAGACCAGCATGTTCATCTGCGTCCTCATCGCCGAGCTTTGGCGCGCAACCTCCCTGGTGCTGATCATCGTGGTGGCCGGACTGCAGGGCATCCCCAAGGACTATGAGGAGGCCGCCCAGGTATTCGGGGCCACCTTCTGGCAGCGCCTCCGGCACGTGACGCTGCCACTGCTCAAGCCCAGCCTCCAGGTGGCTCTGATCCTCCGGACCATCCTTGCCTTCCAGACCTTCGCGGTGGCCCAGGCACTGACTGGCCAGAACTTTCCCCTTGTGGTGGGTGAAACCTACCGCTGGTACACCGGGCTGCAGAACCCCAACATCGCGGCGGCACTGGCACTCGTCATCCTCGTCGTATCCATGCTGACGTCGATCTTCTACCTGCGGGCTCTCCGCGACAAGAACCAGGGAGGGCTCCGATGAGCACCACTGTGGACACCACGCCCATCGCGCGTCGAAAGCGGAACCGCATCCTGCTGCAGGCTGCGTGCATCGCCGTCTCGCTCTTCATGCTGATCCCCATCTACCTGATCTCGCTTGCAGCGCTTTCCAGCCGTGAATCGCTCAACGAGTTCCCGTTGTCGCTCCTCCCCACCCACTTCTCGGTGGAAACGCTCAACGCCTTCCTCGGTGCCACGGGTATCTTCGGAGCACTGGGAAACTCGCTGATCGTTGGCGCCGGGACCCTCCTGCTGTCCGCATTGATCGGCGTTCCCGCAGGGTACGCACTGGCCCGGTTCACTTTCCCCGGCAAGGACCCCTACCAGCTGTTCCTGCTCTTCACCCGCGCCCTGCCGATCGTGGTGCTGTCCGTCCCCCTCGCCAGGCTCTTCCTGACGGTGGACATCTACGACACCACCTACGCCGTCATCCTGCTGCACACCGCACTGGCGCTGCCCACCACCATCCTGATCTCTGCCAGCGTCTTCCTCAGCGTCCCCATCGACGTCGAGGAAGCTGCCCGGCTGTTCGGCTGCTCACCGCTCGGGGCGTTCGGCAGGGTGGTGCTGCCCATGGCACTGCCGGGCCTCGCCGCGGCGTCGATCTTCACCTTCGTCATGTCCTGGAACGAAGTGCTGGGCGCATCCATCCTCACCCTCGACCACCGCACCCTTCCCGCGCAGGTCCTCAGTTCGCTGTCCGACTCACCCCTGGCCTACAGGTTTGCCGGGGGCTTTGCCCTGGTCATCCCGTCCATCATCTTCATTGCCCTGATGCGCCGCTACCTCACCAACATGTGGGGCTCAACCATCCGTTAGGTCCGCCCCGGCCCACCACCCACTCTTTCGAAGGAGCCCACCGTGGCTGACATCCAAATCTCCAACCTCGTCAAGACCTATCCGGGCGGATCCGAACGCGCCACGGACGATGTTTCGCTGTCCATCCGTGACGGGGAGTTCACCGTCCTCCTCGGACCTTCCGG
The DNA here is from genome assembly GCF_036455295.1 of Pseudarthrobacter phenanthrenivorans. GTDB lineage: Bacteria > Actinomycetota > Actinomycetes > Actinomycetales > Micrococcaceae > Arthrobacter > Arthrobacter phenanthrenivorans_C. The sequence goes on from NZ_JAYXNX010000017.1 coordinate 13,617, forward strand.
CTGCGGCAAGACCACCCTGCTCCGGATGATCGCCGGACTGGAACTGCCGGACTCCGGTTCGATCTCCATCGGCGGCCGCGACGTCACCTACCTGCCGCCGAACAAGCGCAACCTGTCCATGGTGTTCCAGTCCTACGCCGTCTTCCCCCACCGGAAGGTCCGCTACAACATCGGATTCGGGCTGAAGATGGCCAAGGTGCCGGCGGACGAAATTGAACGCAAGGTGCAGTGGGCGGCCGATCTCCTCCAACTGGGCCCGTACCTGGACCGGCTCCCGGCGAACCTCTCCGGCGGCCAGCGGCAGAGGGTTGCCGTGGCCAGGGCCATCGTCATGGACGCCGATGTTCTGCTCATGGACGAGCCGCTGTCCAACCTCGACGCCCTGCTCCGCCTGACCTTCCGCTCGGAACTGAAGAAGATCGTCCAGGACCTTGGGACCACCACTGTCTACGTCACGCACGACCAAAGCGAGGCGCTTTCCCTGGGAGACCAGGTGGCCGTGATGCGCAAGGGCCGGATCGCGCAGCTGGGTGACCCGCTGGACGTCTATGACGCCCCCGCCGACCGGTTCGTGGGCGGCTTCATCGGCTCCCCGCCGATGAACTTCCTGGACGCGGCAGTCAGCCACGACGGCGGCACGCTGGTCCTGGGCGAACAACAGCTCATGGCCCCCTCCATCCTGCGTTCCTTCGCAGGCAAGGACGTCCTCCTGGGGGTCCGTGCCGAAAACGTGACCGTCAACAGCACCGGCTCTTCCGGCGATGTGGCCGCCACGGTGCTGGTGGTGGAGCCGATGGGCTCCACCACCCTGCTCACCGTTGACGTGGACGGACACCCCCTCAAGGTGCAGGCCCCGCCCACCTTCAAAACGGCACCCCACCGGACTGTGTGGCTGGGCTTCGCACCGAACACCATGCGCGTCTACGACCGCGAAACGTCAATGGCACTGGAGGCCTCATGAACCCCACCCGCTCCCTGTCCATGGAAGAACTGCGCTCAGCCGCTGTTGAGGTCCTCAAGGTCAACGACCTGGGCACCATGACCAGCGCTGCCCCAAACCTGTACCCCCACATGTGGAGCTGGGACGCGGCATTCGTTGCCATCGGGCTTGCCCGCACCAGCGTCCCCCGGGCCGTCACCGAACTGCGCAGCCTCCTCAAAGCGCAATGGTCCACTGGCATGATTCCGCACATCGTGTTCAGCGACAATGACACCGGATACTTCCCGGGCTTCGACCGGTGGGGCACGCAGAATGCCGCCGCCCTGCCCGAAGGCATCCGCAGCAGCGGCATCTGCCAGCCTCCCGTCCACGCCATCGCGCTGCGCCACATCGTTGACCGCGGGCGGGAAAACGGCGGCGAAGACCAGGAGGTGGCCGAGTCGTTCCTGGCGGAGTCCTTTGACGGGTGGCTGGCATGGCACCGGTGGCTGGCGGCAGTCCGCGACCCCGACGGCGTTGGGCTCGTTGAAATCCACCACGGCTGGGAATCGGGTTTCGACAACTCACCCCGGTGGGACGGCCCCTACTCGCGGATCGTTCCGGGACCGGTGCCGGCATTCACCCGCAGGGATGTCCTGCATGTGGCAGACGCCAGTGAACGGCCGGACGACGACGAGTACACCAAGTACCTGTGGCTTGTTCAGCAGATGGCCGAGGTCGGGTTCGATGACGCCGCCGTGCAGGACGTCGTCGATTTCCGCGTCCGCGACGTCTTCTTCTCCGCGATCCTGGCTGCGTCCAGCGACGTCCTTGCAGGCCTTGCCGATGAGCTCGGCCGGGAACACGACGCCGGCGAGCTCCGGGACATGGCGGCCCGGTTCCGCGCCGGTGTCGCCTCGACAGTTGACCCGCAGACCGGGTTGGCGCGGGATTACGACGTGCTGGCACGGGAGTGGATCGGCACTGAGACCGTTTCCGGTTTTGCGCCACTCGTGGCGGGCGGCGACCCCGCCCTTCTGGCAGCCCAGCGGGAACTCCTGCGCGGACCACGGTGGATGGGCTTCCCGGGCCTGCGCTTCCCGCTGCCACCTTCCACATCCCCTGCCAGCGATGCCTTCCGGCCCCGGACCTACTGGCGCGGCCCCGTGTGGCCCTTCCTCAACCTGCTCCTTGGCTGGGCCTGCGCCCGCGATGGTGAGGCAGGACTCTTCGGGATACTGAGGTCAGCCTCCCTTGAACAGCTTTCGGACCTGCAGTTCGGCGAGTACTACGAGCCGTTCACGGGAGAACCCCTCGGAAGCCTCGCCCAGGCATGGACCGCGGCTGCGGCCCTGGAATGGGTGGGGTCGTATGAGGGGAACAACAAGGCGAAGTAGGCTGGGGAACCGGGAAAGGGGGCCGGAGTGACGGTTGAAAGAGTGCCTGCGGGACTGGTTGGGGCTACGTCGCACGGGCACCTGCTGGAACTTATCCGCGCCGCGGACGGACTGTCCCGGCAGCAGCTCCTGTCCACCACCGGCATGTCACGGGCCACCCTGTACGAACGGCTGGATACGCTCACCCGGCGCGGCTACATCTACGAGGCGGAGCCCCTGGGTTCCACTGGCGGGCGTCCGTCACGGAAGATCCGCTTCGAAGACAGGGGCAGGGTGGTCCTGGCGATCACCCTCGGCCAGACCCACGGCACAGTGAGCATCGCCGATACCGTGGGCCGGCAGCTGCGCTCCTTCACGAAAACCCTGGATGTCAGCGACCCCGCCGAGTCCGTCCTGGGCCCGTTGATCCGGGAAGGGCAGGCGCTGTTGGCCCAGGGGAAGAATGAGACGCTGCTCGGTATAGGTGTCAGCCTCCCGGCTCCCGTGGAGGCGGGTACGGGGCACGTCCGGCACCCGACGACCCTCCCCGGCTGGGCAGCGGACTCCGTGGTGGAAGCGGTCAGCGCGTCCTGGGACCTGCCCCTCGTCGTCGAAAACGATGCCAGGGCGGCCGGCCTGGGCGAGCGCAGGAGCGATGCCGAGACCGTGGTCTACGTGAAAGTGGGCACCGGCATTGGCTGCGGCATCGTGGTGGAGGGTTCCATTCTCCGCGGCGCCCACGGCGCGGCGGGGGACATCGGACACATCCGCATGACCCCCGACGGTCCGCTGTGCCGGTGCGGACGCCGCGGCTGCTTGGCGGCCTACAGTTCAGGCAGGGCACTCAGTGAGAAGCTCAGCGCCCGGGGCTTCAAGAACATGGCAGCCATCCGCGCCGCAGCGGGGGCCGGTGATCCTGCGGTGCTCGGGGCCCTGGAATCGGCGGCGGAAGTGCTGGGCAGCGCCCTGGCCGCCACGGTCACCACGCTCAACCCTGACCGGCTGGTCCTGGGAGGGGAAATGGGATCCATGGACTTTTTCGCACAGCAGGTGGGAGAGCGCGTCCTTGCCGATGTGGTGGACCGGATCGGCGAAGGCCTGGTGGTGGAAACCGGGCACCAGGAAGACGTTGCTGCCTGTTCGGGGCTCGCTACCCTTGTGATGCGGAAGATTTTCGCCCCGGGAGCTGTGGACCAGGTGTTTTCAGAAGAAGCAGTCCGTACGGCATCCGGCAGCCCCCGGCGGTAGCAGGCAGGACATCCAGAAGCGAAAGCAGGTCTGCGCATGGCACGCGTCTTCATCAGCGGATCCACTGAGGGGCTGGGCCGGGCGGCAGCGGCCTCGCTGGTGCAGGCCGGCCACGAGGTGATCGTGCACGCCCGGTCCTCCCGCCGGCTCCCCGCGGTCCAGCACCTCCTGGATCGCGGGGCGCAGTGCGTCGTCGGGGACCTTGCCGTCCTGGAGGAGGTCCGGCAGGTAGCGGACCAGGCGAACGGAATCGGCGGTATCAGCGCCGTCATCCACAACGCAGGCGTGTTGAACGGCCCTGCACTGCTGCCGGTCAATGTCGTCGCCCCGTACCTGCTGACCGCCCTCATCCCCGGTCCCCGGCGGCTGATTTACCTCAGCAGCGGCATGCACCGGGGCGGCGGCACCGGACTGGATGGCCTGGATTGGGCAGGACGCACGACGACGGCCTCCTATTCCACCACCAAGCTGCACGTCACTGCGCTGGCGGCAGCAGTGGCCAGGCTGGTGCCGCACGTCGCCAGCAACGCTGTGGACCCTGGCTGGGTCCCCACGCGGATGGGCGGGCGGTCAGCGCCGGACAGCCTGGAACTGGGCCACCGCACGCAGGAGTGGCTGGCCACCACTGACGATCCGGCGGCGCTGGGCAGCGGCGGCTACTGGTACCACCAGCGCCGGCAGACGCCGCATCCCGCCACTCAGGATCCCAAGTTCCAGGACGCGCTGCTGGCGCAACTCGCGGAACACACCGGAGTTACCCTGGAGGCGCTGCGCTGACCCCGTCGACTGCTGAGTACTTGTCGTTTTCGCGCCCGATAACGACAAGTTGGGCCCACGCCGGCAGGGTTCCCTGGCCGAGCTTGCGAGGTTAGGGTGCCGGTGGGGAGCAATCGATGGGGTTTTGTGCCGGGACGCAGCAATCGATGGGGTCAGGAGGCGCTGAGGCGCCGTTCGACGTCGGCCGCTTCCGGATAGGCAGCCTGGGTCCCCTTGCGCGTGGTCGCCATGGCCGCCGCAACGGAGGCGAACGCAGCGGCATCCGCGAGCGCGTCCCCCGCGGCGAGCCGCACCGCAACCGCTCCGGTGAAGGCGTCCCCGGCACCAGTGGTGTCCACGGCACGCACCTCGGTGGGCTGGACAAAGGTGACGCGGGCGCCGGCAGACGCACCCGCGTCCAGCACCACGGAGCCCTTCGACCCCAGGGTCACCAAAACCTGCCGGATCCCGCGGGCGGCGAACCGGGAGCACACCGCATCCCACTCCGCAGCGGGGGCACCGGCACCGGGCACGTCCGATCCCAGGAACAGCGCGGCCTCGTGGGCGTTCACCAGCAGGACGTCTGCCAAACCGGCCAGGGCTGACGGAATCTCCGCGTAGGGCGAGAGGTTCAGCAGGACCTGCGCGCCGGCGTCGTGCCCTGCCTGCGCGGCCACCAGCACCGTCTCCATGCTGAACTCCAGGCAGAGGCTGACGACGGCGGCCCCCTCCATGACGTCCGCGGCGCGGGTGACGTCGGCAGGGGACAGCGTCCCGTTGGCGCCGGCGGAAATGATGATGTTGTTTTCGCCGCGGGCATCCACGGCGATCACGGCAACGCCGGTGGGCTCCCTGGAAGTGCGCACATGGCTGACGTCCACGCCTGCCCCGGCGACGGAGGCCTCGAGCATGTTGCCGTTGGCGTCCTCCCCCACGGCACCCACCAGGCTGACGTGCCCGCCCAGGCGTGCCGCGGCGACGGCCTGGTTGGCACTCTTGCCGCCGGGGTTCACGGCGAACCCGTTGCCGTGCACCGTCTCGCCGGGCTTCGGCAGGCGGTCGCAGTAAATGGTGAGGTCGGCGTTGAGGGATCCGACGACGACGATCCGGCCCGAAGCGGCGGCCGCGGCACTCATGCGCCCACCTCGGCCTCAACCGGCTTGGGGATGAGCAGCGAGGCGGCGAACGCGGCGACTGTCAGGCCCAGGCCGACCACCACGACGGTCAGGTACGACGCCGTCGCATCGCCCAGTGCCGACGTCGCCACCAGCACGGCGGGCAGGATGAGGAAGCTCAGGCCCGCGCCCAGGTTGAACGCGCCGGCGTTCATGCCGGGCAGGAAGCCGGGGTTTCCCGCGGGCGAGAGGACAACGCCAAGTCCGTTCAGCATGATGTTGACCGTACCGGCGTACATGATGCCCAGCAAGACCGTACCCAAGATCATCATCGGCAGGCTGTGCAGCCCCAGGAAGGCGATGACGGCGAGCGCGGCGATGCTGCCCAGGAGCCCGATGCGCAGCACCTTGGTGTAGCCGAAGACCGGGGCCAGCCTGCCGCTGACCGGACCCACCAGCCAGCCCAGCAGGGCGTACGGGGTGAGGATGATCAGCGACATCTCGGTGGGGCCAACACCGAACCCGGGTGAGGCAGCCTGGACGTAGGCCGGAACGATGCCGTTGATGACGGCGAAGATACCGGTCATGGTCAGCGTGGTGGTCAGCAGCGGGGCCCAGGTGGAGCGCTGGCGCAGGTGGACGGTTTCCACCATGGGCTGGGCGGCGCGCTGTTCGGTCCGCCAGAAGGCAAGGAACGCGACGGCGGAGACGACCACCAGTGCCAGGCTCAGCATCAGCGTGCCGGAGTTGAAGCCGGCCACCAGCTTGGAGCCTTCGTTAAGGGCGGTCAGCAGGGCGCCGACGGCCACCACGATGAAGAACACGCCCAGCCAGTCCATGCGGGTTCCTGCGGCGGGCTTGCTTTCGGAAGCGAGGAACACGATGAGGGCTGTGGCTGCGGCGGCGAGGACCACCATGAGCCAGAAGATGCTGCGGAAGCCGTAGTGCTCGGCGAAGTAGCCGCCCACGAAGGAGTCCACGCCGGCCACGCCGCCATTGACGGCGGTAATAAGGCCCATCAGCGTGCCGTACTTGCGGGGGTTGCTGACGGCGGAGCGCAGCATGATGAGGCACAGCGGGACGGTGGGTCCGCTGACGCCCTGGATGATACGGCCCACGAAGAGCCAGGTGATGTCCGGGGCGAGCGCGGCGATGACGGAGCCCACGGCCATGAGCAGCATCATGCCCACCAGGACCTTCTTGCGGCCCACGATGTCGCTCAGGCGGGGAAGGAACAGGGAGAAAAGGGCGGCGGCGGTGAAGAACCAGGTCTGGGAGAGGCCGATCAGGGCCTGGTCCGCCTTGAGTTCCTGGCCCATGGTCACCAGGGCGGGGCTGAGCATGGAGGCGTTGAGCTGGAACGCCACGCAGGCGGCCAGCAGGGCTGTCATGAGGGCGGCGATGTTGCCGCGGCCGGTCTTGGTTCCAGCCAGGGTTGTGGTCGTCATTTACTTGACCCTCCGGCGGTGAGGTGGGCACTTTCCGAGCGCACGACGTCGGACGCGCCGCTTGGGGTGCCGGCCGCACCTCCGCTGCTCCCGGCGTCGGCCGCTTTGGCATTGGTGGCGGGCTCGCCGATGCGCACCAGTGCGTCGGTGACCAGGTCCCAGAACCGTGCGTGGTCCAGGTCCACAGCCACGCTGGTGTGGCAGTCCGCGGGCGCGGGTGCGCGGAAGTCAGCCACGGTCATACCAAGGGTGAGCGTGCCCGTCAGCTCAATGTTGACGGGGACCTTGCGGGTGCTGACGATGCTGGGGTCGATCACGTACGCCACGGCGCAGGGGTCGTGGACGGGCGGGTGGTCGAAGCCTTGGGCGTCCTTGTAGGTGTGGGCGAAGAAGTCCATCAGCTCGGTGACGAACTTGGCGGGGCCGGTGCCGATGGCGGCGATCTTCTCCACCACGTCCGGGGTGGCCAGCGCCTGGTGGGTGAGGTCCAGGCCCACCATGACCACGGGCCACTTTTCGTTGAAGACGATGTGGGCGGCCTCGGGGTCGATGACGATGTTGAACTCGGCCACGGCGCTCCAGTTGCCCACGTGGTAGCCGCCGCCCATGAGGACAACTTCCTTGACGCGTTCCACGATGCGGGGTTCCTTGCGGGCGGCCAGGGCGATGTTGGTCAGGCCGGCGGTGGGGACCAGGGTGACGCTGCCGGGCTCGTGCGCCATGACGGTGTCGATAATGAGGTCGACGGCGTGGCGGGGGTCCAGTTCGATGGTGGCCTCGGGCAGGGCCGGGCCGTCCATGCCGGACTCGCCGTGGATGTCAGGCGCGGTTTCGATGCTGCGGACCAGCGGGCGGGGGCAGCCGGCAGCGAAGGGGACGCCGGTGATGCCGGCGATGGTGCCGACGGCCAGGGCGTTGCGGGTGACTTTTTCGAGTGTCTGGTTGCCCACCACCGTGGTGACGGCGAGCAGTTCGATGTTGGGGTTGCCGTGGGCCAGCAGCAGGGCCACGGCGTCATCGTGGCCGGGGTCGCAGTCCAGGATGATCTTCCGGGGTTCTGGTGAACCCGTCCGGTGCTGGTTCGCTTGGGGATTTGGTTCCACGATGGTGCTCCACGTCATTGGGGCCTGCCGGGGCAGGGGTTTTGAGTATTCCGGGAGGAATCATGGCAGGGTTTTGTGGGCTGCGTCAAGCGCTTAACGCTGGCCGTGCGTCTTCGCACGTCAAACGCTTGATGCCTTGCCCTTACTGGTGGCGCCGCACGGCGGCTAGGATCGGAGTATGGATTCCGGGGAACAGGTAAAGCAGCGGGCGCGGCCGCGGCGGGTGACGGCCGCAATGGTGGCCGCGCGGGCCGGGGTGTCCGTGGCTACCGTGTCCCTGGTGGCAAACGGCAAAACGGCGGGCCGGGTGTCCGAGGACAACATTTCCCGGGTGCGCAACGCCATCGCCGAGCTGGGCTACGTGGTGGACGGGATCGGCAGCTCGCTGGCCCGGGGCGTGAGTTCCATCGTGATCCTGGTGGCGCCGGACATCTCCAACCCGTTCTTCGCCAAGGTGATCGGCGGGGTGCGGGAATCGCTGGGACCCAACTACCAGCTGCTGCTGTCCGTCACCGATTCGGGCGAGTTCCCCAAGGCCGACGACGTGCGGAAGCTGATGTCCCTCCGGCCCGCCGGGTTGTTGGTTGACGCCCCCAACGCAGGCTTTCTGGCCGACCTTTCGGTGGCCGGCCCGCTGGTCCTGCTGGACGCGCCGGGCCTGGAATCCGTCGCACCGGCAGTCAACCTTGACGTCGCCCACGGGGCCAGGGAGCTGGCTGCCCACCTGGCGGGGGCCGGCCACCGGCGGGTGGCCTACCTGGACAGCGTCACGGGGACGGAGACCTTCACCATCCGCCGGGAGGCGTTCCTGGCGGAGGCCGCGGCGCGGGGAATGTCAGTGGATCCCGGGCACATTCCCGCCACCACCATCGACGTCGGCGAGGCAGCGGCTGCGTTCGCCCAGGCGTGGCCGGGCTGGCAGCATGCGGGCGTCACCGCCGTCGCCTGCGCCACTGACACGCACGCCTACGGTGTACTGCAGGAAGCCCGCGTGGAGGGGGTCCGCATTCCGGAGGAGCTCGCGGTGGCCGGCTTCGACGACCTGCCGTACTCAGCCACCAGCAGCCCGGGCCTGACCAGCGTGCACCTGCCCGCGGAGCTGCTGGGACTGAAGGCCGGCGAGCAGCTGCGCCGGCTGATGGAAGGACAGGCGCTGGAGCAGGAGGAGCTGACACTGGAGAGCTCGCTGGTGGTACGCGGCTCCACCGTGGCCGCCGCAACCTAGGGCCTTCCTGCCCGGCCCGTGTCGCACCCCGGCCGTAAGCTGGGATTATGCCGAGTAACTGGGAAAGCCTGGACGCGCCGCTGCGTGATTCTGTGCAGCACAACGTGGAGATCTATGAGCGCGTCCGGCCCGCCCTGAAACTGGTGACCCGCGACGTCCTGCTGACTCTGCGGGACATGCTGAAGGACAGCGAGGTGACGCCGCTCTTCGTCACCGGCCGCACCAAAACGGTGGAATCCTTCAAGGAAAAGATCTCCCGCACGGAGGAGCCGCTGGAGCCCGGTGGACGCAGGCTCCTGAAGTTCCCGGACCCTTTCCGCACCCTCAATGACATGGTGGGCATCCGGGTGATCACCAAGCTGCCCACCGAGAACGCGGTGGTGGCCAACATCATCAAGCGCCAGCGCCAGGTCTTCGACTGCCGGGGTGACCGGGAAAAGGACATCGGGTCCATCGAATCCGGCACCTACGGCTACTCCAGCCGGCACCTGATCCTGCGCACCATCCAGAACGAGGCCGTCAAGGAGTACCAGCAGGTCTTCAACCCGGACCTGCAGCCCAACGGCAGCTATTTTTTCGAGTGCCAGATCCGCACCATTTTTGCCCACGCCTGGAGCGAGATTGAGCATGACATCCGCTTCAAGGCGGAGGACCCGCGCGCGTGGACGCCGCACTTCGACCGGCAGTTCACGGCCACCGCGGCCATGCTGGAAACGGTGGAGACGGCCTTCGCGGACCTGCACGAGCGGTATGAGGAAGTCCGCAGCTACTGGGACATGGACGGCGAGGGGGCAGCGCCGCTCACGCCCAACCGGATCCGCGACGTTTGGCGCACGCTGCTCCCCCACGTGGACCGCAAGGTGGATGACGACTGGGGCTGGGCCGCTGAGCTCCTCGCCGCCCACGGGCTGAACCAGACCATGCAGCTGGCCGGGCTGCTGAACGCCAACCGCATCACTGAGGTGCGCAAGGCCCTGGACCACCGCTACTCCCCCGGCCCGGACCGGCTGCTGGACGACCTCCTGCTCTGGCAGTACGGCACGAGCCATGTGGACCTGACCGCCGAGGCGGCCGACGTCGTCCCGCACCCGCGGCGCGACAGCCTGCTGCGGCGGCTGCGGCAGATCGAGCGGTACAGGATGACGGCGAAGTAGGGCTTTGTTGTTGAAACCCACGCAGGTGGTCCTGTCCGGTTTCGGCCCCGTGGGGCAGGCGTTCATTGATGCGGCATTACCGCACGATCCGTCGCTGCAAATTGCGGCAATTCGGGGGCATGAAGCCGAAGCTTTCCTCGCGCCGGGCGGCCCTGTCCCGGACCGCTCGTCGTGGGCTCCGCTTCAGCCGATCGAGGAGACACTGGCCCTTACCGGCGCCGCCGTTCTGGTCCAGGCACTGCCTTCCTCGCCTGAAGCCCATGCCCGAGCCCTGCATGAGGCGATGGCCGCATTGTCCGGCGGCGTGGACGTGGCGACAGCAACGAAGAGCCATATCCTCAGCCATTGGCGCGATCTTGAACGTGCGGCGGAGGAAGGCGGGAGCCGGATCCGCATTTCCGGAGCCACGGGCGCGGCCCTTCCCACTGCCGACATGGCGCGCGTGGCACTGCAGGGCATGGGCTGCACTGCAGTGCGGGCCTGCCCGAACGGTACCTCCACGTTCATCCTGGACGAGCTTTCCCGCGGTGCCGGGCTGGAGACCGCGTTTTTGGAGGCACAACGGCGGGGCATCGCGGAGGCTGATCCGTCCGCGGACCTGTCCGGTAAGGACTCGGCCACCAAGGTGCGCCTGATCGCAGGCCTCCTGTGGGACTGGGACGTATCCCGGATTTCGGTGGTGGCGGAGCCCATCGATTCCGCCGCCTCTTCCAGGGCTGTTGCCGCGGCTGACAAGGGACTGCGCCTCCGCGCCGTGGCCAGCGCCTCCCTGGAGCAGCCGATGGTGGTTACGGTGCGGCTGAAAGAAGTGGCACCTCCGGATCCGCTCTTCTCCATCGCAGGCCCGGAGAAAGCGATGGTTTTCAGTTGCCCCGAGGCAGGGGACATCGCCGTACAAGGAGGACGTTCCAGCCCGAAGGGGGCGGCAGTGGCAATGCTGAAGGACGTGCTCAACTTGGGCGCCTCCAAATCGACCGGCTTTCGGTAGACCACCAAAAGAGCTGTTCACTATTTCGAACTGGATCCACTATGCTGAACACATGACCTCCACCAAGACCGTGGCCATCGCCGTCCCGCTCGAAGCTGAGCTTGTGGACCAGATCCGTGCCGTTGATCCCTCCGCTACCGTGCTCTACCAGCCGGACCTCCTGCCGCCCGAACGCTTTCCGGCCGACCATTCGGGGGATCCCGCCTTCCAGCGGACGGAGGAACAGGAAGAACGCTATTGGGCCATGCTCAACAGCGCTGAAGTGCTGTACGGCTTCCCCAACGAAAGCCCTGCAGGCCTGGCACGCATCGCCCGGGAAAACGCCAGGCTCCAGTGGGTCCACGCCATGGCCGCCGGAGCGGGCGGAGCCGTCAAGGCGTCCGGCCTGGAACAGGACATCCTGCAGAAGTTCAAGATCACCACGTCAGCCGGGGTCCACGCCCTCCCCCTCGCGGAGTTCGCCGCGATGGGAATCCTGAACGGCTTCAAACGGAGCGCGGAGCTCGCGCAGGACCAGGCGGCGAAGGCCTGGCCCAGCCTCCGGGTCCCCACCCGGCTGGTCAATGGATCCAACCTGGTCATCAGCGGCCTCGGTGAAATCGGACTGGAAACCGCCCGGATCGCCCGGGCGCTGGGCATGAAGGTGAGCGGCACCAAACGCAGCGTGGAACCCATCGACGGCATCGACCACGTCGTGGACAACGCGGGCCTGCCCTCCCTCCTGGCCACGGCAGACGCCGTCGTCAATACCCTGCCCGGCACCGCGTACACGGAAAATCTGTTCAACCGGGGGATGTTTGCCGCCATGAAGCCCGGAACCACATTCGTCAACGTGGGCCGCGGAACCGTAGTGGATGAGGACGCCCTGCTGGAGGCACTGGACAACGGCCAGGTGGGCTACGCCTGCCTGGACGTCTTCGCCGTGGAGCCGCTGCCGCAGGACAGCCCCCTGTGGAACCACCCCCGGGTCATGGTCTCGCCCCACACCTCTGCCCTCAGCGCCGCGGAAAACCGCCTGATCACCGAGCGGTTCTGCAGCAATCTCCGCACTTTCCTCGACGGCGGGGACCTCCCCCACCTCGTGGACACGGTCCACTTCTACTAGGACGGGGCGAAGAAGCGATGCGCATCGCCAGAATCAGGACCGCGGAAGGTGCCCTGCATGCAGTGGAGCGGGATGGCATGTGGCACCACATTGTTGACCCCTTTGAGGAGCCCTTTCAGTACACCGGTGGCACCACCGCGGACAGCGAGGCCACATTCCTCGCCCCGGTTGAACCCAAAGTAGTGATCGGCATTGGCCACAACCGGACACTGAATGACCACCCCCTGCCCATCCAGGCATGGCACAAGTCTGTTCACACCGTGGCCGGCCCCGGCGATGCCATCGGCGCGGTCCGGGACCAGGGAACGGTGAACGCGGAGGGTGAGCTCGCCGTCGTCATCGGCAGGACATCAGCAAACCTGACCGCCGAGAATGCACTGGAGCACGTCCTGGGCTACACCTGCGTCAACGATGTCACCAACGTGGACCAGACCCTGGTGGATGAGCGGAACTTCCAAGGCAAGGCGGGGGTCAACTACACGCCCCTGGGCCCCTGGATCGAAACCGGACTTCCGGAACCCGAGCAGGTGGCCATCGACGTCTACGTCAACGGGAGGGCCAAGGCCACCTCCGGGACGTTCAACCTGCCCTCCACGGTGGTGGACTGCCTTATCTACGTCACCGCGTGGCTGACGCTTGAACCCGGCGACGTGGTGATGACCGGAGCGCCCGCCACCGTGGTCGCCATCGAACCCGGGGACCGGGTGGACGTCGTGGTGGAAGGCATCGGCACCTTGAGCAGCATGGTGGCCTGACGGCGGGCAGCCGAGGCCCCCGGGGCACTTATGATGGATTGCGTTCAGTTGACTGAACGATCAGCGAAGTCCGCCTGGCGACCTAAGGAGAATCATGGCCGATTCCCATGCCCCCGCTTCACCCGAAAAGCCGGGAGCCGCGTCGCCTGCGCCGGCAGTCACGCGGGCAGCTGCGGTACTGGACGCCCTTGCAGCCTCTGCCACCGGCCGCCTGACACTGAGCGACCTTTCGCGCGAAGTGGGGATCCCCAAGTCATCCACCTCCAACCTCCTGCTGGCCCTGGAGGAGGCCCGCCTGATCAGCAGGCAGGGTGCCGAGTTCACCCTGGGCCGCAAGCTGGTGGAACTGGGCGCTGCCTATCTTGGCCGGATGGATGAGGTCCAGGAGTTCTACCGGTACTGCGAACAGGCTTCGGTCCTTTCCCGCGAGACCGTCCGGATCGCCATGCTGGACGGCGCCAACGTCATTTACCTCGCCCGGTACGAGGGTCATCCCGCAGTCCGCCTCACCTCCAACATCGGTGACAAGATGCCGGTATCCCTGTGCGCGGTGGGCAAGGCGCTGATCGCCCGGCTGCGTGACCACGACTTGGAGGAGATGTTCCCCGACGACGCGGAACTCCCCGTCCTGACGCCCAAGTCCCTGCGCACCGGCGCGGAACTGAAGGCACAGCTGAAGGAAATCCGCGAACAAGGCTTTGCCTTCGAGGACGAGGAGTCCACCACCGGCGTGGTGTGCCTCGCCGTCTCCGTCCCCACCCGCGGAGCCCACGGCCCCAGCCTGGGCCTCTCCGTCACGGCCCTCAAGGCCACCTACACCCCGGAGCAGGGCGCCCAGATGGTCAAGGAACTGCAGGAGCTGGCCCATTCCCTGGGCAATCCCATGGGATAGGCGAACGCCGGGCCGGCATCCCGTCATTCAAAAATCTTAAAACTGTTGCCAGCCGTTCAGTGTGCTGTATTGTGTTCAGCATAGTGATCGACCAACAGGTGTTGTCACTATGCCACCAGGCCAACGGGGGCCTGGAGCGCATTAGAGGGAGTTCTCGTGACAACTCGTACTAACTCACCGCAGGCCACCACGGACGGCGCCGTCGTCGATCCGGACCAGCTGCGAAGGGCAACACTTGCCAGCTCCGTGGGATCAGCCCTGGAGTACTACGACTTCTACATCTACGGCCTTGCCTCGGCCCTGATCTTCGGCCCGCTGTTCTTTGCGCCGCTCGGAGACAGTGGAGCGGTCATCGCATCCTTCGCCACCTACGGCGTCGGGTTCGCGGCACGCCCCTTCGGCGGTGTGGTGTTCGGCCACATCGGGGACCGCTTCGGCCGCAAGATGGTCCTGATCCTGACCATCGGGCTGATGGGCCTGTCCAGCTGCGCCATCGGCCTCCTGCCCACCTTCGACCAGGCTGGAATGCTCGGAGCGGTACTCCTGGTGACGCTGCGCATCCTGCAGGGCCTGGGTGCCGGCGCCGAGCAGGCAGGCGCCACCACCCTCATCTCCGAGGTAGCCCCGCGCCGCCGTCGTGGTTTCTTCGCCGCGCTGCCGTTCGTTGGCATCCAGCTGGGCACCCTCCTGGGTGCGGGGACTTTCGCCCTGATGGCCCTGGCGGACAAGCAGGTCCTGCAGGGCTGGCTGTGGCGCGTTCCGTTCCTGGCCAGCATCATCCTGATCGCCATTGCCATCTTCATCCGGCTCCGGCTCAAGGAGACCCCGGTCTTCCAGGAACTGGAGAAGCACAAGGCCGTGGTCAAGAACCCGGTAGGCCAGATCTGGAAGCACTCCAAGAAGAACGTGTTGGTCGGCATTGGCCTCCGCATGGGGGAAAACGGCAACTCGTCCATCTACTCCGCGCTGCTGGTGTCCTTCATCAGCATGCCGGCCGGCGTTTTTCCAGGCGACAAGTTCATCGGCCCCACCGGCCTGCTGATTGCCGCAGGTTTCGCAGCGGTGCTGGTGGTCGCCTTCGGCGCCCTGTCCGACCGCTACGGCCGGGTTCCCGTCTACCGCTACGGCGCGCTCTTCCAGGCCGTCATCGCGCTGCCGGCCTTCTACCTGGTCACGCTGGGCAACGTCGCCCTGGTCTGGGCGGTCATGGTGGTGGGCATCGCCCTGGGCGTGCAGGCCATGCTCGGCCCCCAGTGCGCCCTGCTGCCGGAACTGTTCGGTTCCCAGCACCGCTTCACCGGAGTGGCCCTGAGCCGTGAGCTCTCCGCGGTGCTCGCCGGAGGCTTCGCCCCGATGATCGGCGTCGCCCTGCTGGCGGCCACCAACCATTCCTGGCTGGTACCGGCGCTCTACTCGCTGGTCCTGGCGGCAATCTCGTTCGTCACCACGTTCTTCACCCCGGAAACGAACGGCCGCGACCTGGTGGTCGTTGAGGACGCCCGGTGACCAGCGACGCCGGTCCCTCCCCTGCCACGGTGGGTACCACCACCCGGCGCGCCGGGTTCGTGGGGCTCGGGCTGATGGGCGCCCCGATGGCGGCAAACCTGCTCAAGGAAGGCTGGCAGGTCAGGGGATGGAACCGTTCCCCCGCCGCCGTCCGGGACCTTGAGCAGCAGGGTGGGACCGGCGTCGAGCATGTCGCGGAGCTGCGTGACGAACCCGTCATCATCTTCATGCTTCCCGATCTTCCCTTCATCGAGGAGGCAGCGGCGGGACTCCTCGAGACCTGGCGGAGCGCACCACCCGCGCCGGGAACACTGCTGGCGGTGATGAGCAGCGTCTCACCCGTCGCGGTGCAGGCCTTTGGCAGGCTCGTGGCCGACGCAAGCGGCGGGAACGCCTCGGTGCTGGACGCACCGGTCAGCGGGGGCACGGACGGTGCGCGGCGGGGATCCCTGGCCATCATGGCGGGCGGCTCGCCGGAAGATTTCGAGCGGGCCCGCCCGGTCCTGGCGGCCATGGGCTCGGCGGTGCGGCGGCTGGGAGAGCTGGGGGCCGGTTCCCTGGCCAAGGCCTGTAACCAGCTGGTGGTGGGAACCACGACGGCGGCACTTGCCGAAGCTGCCGAGCTTGCGGAACGCTCGGGGCTGGACGTGGCGGCCCTCTTCGAGGTGTTGTCCGGCGGCCTCGCGGCAAGCCGGGTGCTGGAACTTGTGGGGCCCCGCCTGGCGGCGAAGGACTACACCCCCACGGGGCCGGCGAAGTTCATGCACAAGGACCTGTCCTTTGTGCTGGAAGCGGCGGCCAACGCCGGAGCCGCCGCGCCATTGGCTTCCGCGGGCGTTGACCTCTACGGGCAGCTGGTGGCGCAGGGCCTGGGGGACCTGGACCTGGCTGTGGTCCGGCAGGCTGTTGCCAATCTGGCCCGGCTTTAAGCTGGGGGACCCCGGAAACCCGGGGTCCCGCCGTCGTCAGCGGTCCTAAAGTGGGCCAGCGTGACACCGTTTCGTCGCTTCGAAAGGCGGCACGGCTGCTATATCCTGTTCTTTTCCCGTCAGGGCCAAGGGAAGGCAGGACACAGCACGTCGAATGGCCCCTCAGTGACACCCAGCAGCGAACTTTCCAGACCCGCCTCTGGCAACATCCCGCGCGATGACTTCCTCGACTGCCCCACCGGGCTCGTGGAGTACTACTTCGACGAGGGCGTTTTCCACTGGTCGGACAGCCTGTACCGTATGTACGGCTTTGAACGGGGCGACGTGGTCCCGTCCATGGAAATGGTCTTTCCGCACCTCGAGCCTGAAGACCGGCCAAGAGTCCAGGCCTATTGGGACCACGTATCGAGCGTCGGCGGCCCCTCGTCCATCTACGTGTCCATCCGGGACCGCAAGGACCACCAGCACAAGATGCTTTTCTCGGCGGACCACATCCTCGACGGGGACACCCCGATCGGCGTCTGGGGCGTGGTGGTGGACCTCACGCAGTCGATCCACACCGACCGGCATCAGCTCGCCACGGAGGCGGTGGCGGCGTCGGCCCTCAACCGGGCGGTCATTGAACAAGCCAAGGGTGTCCTGATGGGCCGCACGGGCATTGATGCGGACAAGGCCTATGCGCTCATGAGCCAGCTGAGCCAGGACACCAACCGCAAGGTCTACGCCATTGCACGTGACATCGTGGAACGGGCAACCACGCGCGCCGGGGACCCGACCAACGGGGACCATCCGCTCCTGTAAGGGAGGGCCGGTGACGGTCTCTGCCGGCGGACGCGCGTGCGGGTGACATATTGCGACATGTCCCCGGGCGTCCGAACAGGGCGGACCCCTATTCTGGGGACGAGCGCCCCGCCCCGTTGCACATCCAGTCCGTCCGGAGGAAGCCATGCCCCATCCCGAACGTCCCCTGCGCAAGCTGGGGTTCCTCACCATTGGCTTGTTCGACCCGGCGAATCCTGCCGCCGGCCACGAATCCACGCTGGAGGTCATTGGGCTCGGCGAGCGGCTCGGCTTTGACAGCGCCTGGCTGCGCCACCGGCACCTGCAGTTCGGCATCTCCTCACCGGTGGCGGTCATGGCCGCCGCCAGCCAGCGCACCTCCCGGATCGAGCTCGGGACCGCGGTGACCCCGCTGGGCTGGGAAAACCCGCTGCGGCTGGCCGAGGACCTGGCTACCGTGGACCTGCTCGCCGGGGGACGCATCAACCCAGGGGTGAGCGTTGGGGAACCCATGAACTATGACACTGTGAAGCATGAGCTGTACCCGGACACCGCCGGGCATGAAGACTTCAGCTACGCGCGGGTGGAACGGCTTGCCCGCCTGATTGCAGGGGAAAAGGTCAGGGACTTTTCCGGAAAGCAAGGCGTGGTGGAGGAGTTCTCCAACCGCGTTGAGCCGCACTCGCCCGGGCTGCGGGACCGGCTCTGGTACGGAGCGGGCAGCACTAGATCGGCCGTCTGGGCCGGCGCCAACGGCTTCCATCTGCTCTCCAGCAGCGTGATCTTTCCGGACAAGGACCAGGAACCGGACTTCGCCCTCGTCCAGCAGTCGCAGATCCGTGCGTTTCGTGAGGCGGCTGCTGCCGCCGGGCATTCCGGGGCACGGGTCTCGCAGGGCCTGGTGGTGATTCCCACCGACTCGGCGACTGCGGCGCAGCGGGTGAAGTACCAGCAGTACGTGAACGAGCGGACTCCCCGCACTGCTGCTCCGCAGGGGCCGCGGGGCATGATGTTCGCGGCTGATCTCATCGGCACCAGCGGGGAAATCGCGGAGCAGCTGTACGCCCATGCAGGCTTCCAGGAGGTGGACGAGGTGGCATTTGCACTGCCGTTCAGCTTCGACCAGGAGGACTACGTCCAGATCCTGACCGACATCGCCGGCAGGCTGGGGCCGGCCCTTGGCTGGGCTCCTTCCCGGGTTGGGTAAGGGCGCCCGGCAGCCCTAAAGAGCCAGGCGCGGCCCATCGGTGAGGACGGGAGCGGTCCCAACAGCCGGCAGGGCCTCGGTGAGGGCCTCGACGACGGCCAACTGGCCGGTGGAATCAGGAACGCCGGGGTACTGGACATGCGCAGCTTCGGCAGGCTCGGCGGCTGCCTCCTCCGAGCGCATGCGGACGAGCGCAACCGCAGAGATGAGGAACCAGGCCACATTGGTGACCACGGACGGCCAGGCCTGATGCAGGGTGCCGTTGAGAATGAAGGCCACAGAGCCGAACAGGTTTGCCGTCTGAAAGCCCTTGCCGGCCTTCAGCCAGCCCATGGAAACGGCAAGATATGCACTGAGGATCGCAACAGCGCCTGCCCAGCCGGCGATTTCCCACAGCAGTTCCATGGCGTCCTTTCAAGGGGTGCCCGGCGCAGTATGCAGGCAGGGCTCAATAGGGTGGTACAGGGTTGGTTGTCGCCGGGGCCAGGTTCCTCAAGCCTTGTTCGGGCGAGGACCTCATGCTGGCCGGCGGCATAATCATATCCTGCGTGCGGGCACGGTTTTTACCGCCGGACCGTGACGCTCCCCACGTCTGGACAACACCACCGTGGCGTAGCACGATCGGAGCTGTGACCAGCAGTCCTGCCCCCGATCCCTACCTGCGCGAACTGACCCAGCTGCGGCGCGTCAAAGACCGGATGGACCGCGAATACGCGCAGCCTCTCGACGTCGAATCCCTTGCCAGGGACGTGCATATGTCCGCCGGCCATTTCAGCCGGCGCTTCAAGTTGGCGTATGGCGAATCGCCCTACAGCTACCTCATGACGCGCCGGATCGAACGTGCCATGGCCCTCCTGCGCAAAGGCGGCCTCAGCGTCACCGAAGTGTGTTTCGCCGTCGGCTGCTCGTCGTTGGGCACCTTCAGCACCCGCTTCAGCGAACTGGTGGGCATGCCTCCCAGCGTCTACAAAGCTGAGGCGGAACACTCGACGGCGGGGATTCCCGCGTGCGTGGAAAAGCAGGTGAGCAGACCGGTCAGGAATCGAGAAGCATCCGCGGCGGAGGCGTCGCTAGCATGACTGGCATGGACATCAACATTTCCTCGACCTTCCTCCCCGCCACCGATCCGGACGCCTCACTGGCCTTCTACCGCGACGCCCTGGGCTTCGAAATCCGCAACGACGTAGGCAAGGGGACCATGCGCTGGATCACCGTCGGCCCCGCCGGCCAGAAGGACGTTTCCATCGTCCTGCACCCGCCGGCGGTGGATCCCGGGATCACCGAGGACGAGCGGCGCACCATCACGGAGATGATGGCCAAGGGCACCTACGCCACTATCGTCCTGTCCTCCCCTGACGTGGACGCGGCCTTCGCCAAGGTGGAGGCCAGCGGGGCCGACGTGGTCCAGGAACCCATCGACCAGCCCTACGGCATCCGTGACTGCGCCTTCCGTGATCCCGCCGGCAACACAGTCCGGATCAACCAGCAGCCCTAGGCATATAAACAACAACGTATATAAGGGACGACGCCGGCGCCGGGCTGCCAGGGCAGCCTGCCGCAGGTGCCGTTCCACGATGAGGGGGACATTTTGAGCACGGACACCAGCACCGGCCCGGCAGCAGAGGCCGGGATCCATATCGCCGACAGCCACGACCTGATCCGCGTGCAGGGCGCCCGGGAGAACAACCTCAAGGACGTGAGCCTTGACCTGCCCAAGCGGCGGCTTACCGCCTTCACCGGGGTGTCGGGCTCCGGCAAGAGCTCGCTGGTGTTCGCCACCATCGCCGCCGAGTCCCAGCGGATGATCAACGAAACCTACAGCGCTTTCGTCCAGGGTTTCATGCCGAGCCTGGCCCGCCCCGATGTGGACCGGCTGGAGGGACTGACCACGGCGATCATCGTGGACCAGGAGCGCATGGGCGCCAACCCGCGGTCCACCGTGGGAACCGCCACGGACGCCAACGCAATGCTGCGGATCCTGTTCAGCCGGCTTGGCAAACCCTACGTCGGGCCGCCCACCGCCTTCTCCTTCAACGTGCCCACCCGCAAGGCCAGCGGCATCATGAGCACCGAAAAGGGCGGCCGGGTGGAAAAGAGCGTGGTCCGCCAGGTGACCTACCTGGGCGGCATGTGCCCGCGCTGCGAGGGCATGGGCAACATCAGCGACATTGACCGTACGGCCCTCTACGACGAATCCAAGTCCTTGTCCCAGGGCGCGCTCACCGTCCCCGGATACTCCATGGACGGCTGGTACGGCCGCCTGTTCGAGGGGATGGGCCTGCCGATGGACAAGCCGATCGCCAAGTTCACCAAGAAGCAGCTGGACACGATGCTGTATGCCGAGCCCACCAAGATCAAGGTGGAAGGCGTCAACCTCACCTTCGAGGGCGTCATCCCCAAAATCCAGAAGTCCATGCTCTCCAAGGACGTGGAGGCCATGCAGCCGCACGTGAGGCGGTTCGTGGAGCGCGCCGTCACCTTCGCCACCTGCCCTGACTGCGGCGGAACGCGGCTCACGCCGGAGGTGCTCAATTCAAGGATCAACGGCAGGAACATCGCGGACCTGTGCACCATGCAGATCAGTGACCTGGCCCAGTGGATCCGGGAGCTCGACGAACCCTCGGTCCGGCCGCTGCTCGACGGGCTCCGGGACCTGCTGGATTCGTTTGCGGAGATCGGCCTGGGCTACCTCTCCCTTGACCGCCCCGCCGGCACCCTCTCGGGCGGTGAGGCACAGCGGACCAAGATGATCCGGCACCTCGGCTCCTCACTGACTGACGTGACCTATGTCTTCGATGAGCCCAGCATCGGCCTCCACCCCCACGACATCGAGCGTATGAACACCCTCCTGCTGCAACTGCGGGACAAAGGCAACACCGTCCTGGTGGTGGAGCATAAGCCCGAGATGATCGCCATCGCCGATCACGTCGTCGACCTCGGCCCCAAAGCAGGCACCGCCGGTGGCGAGATCGTCTACGAAGGCGACGTCGACGGGCTCCGTTCCAGCGGAACCATTACCGGCCGCCACCTGGATGACCGCGCCCGGCTGAAGGATTCCTTCCGGCAACGGACCGGGGCGCTGGAGGTGCGCGGGGCCTCGACGAACAACCTGCAGAATGTGGACGTCGATGTGCCCCTGGGCGTGCTCTGCGTGGTGACAGGCGTAGCCGGGTCCGGGAAGAGCTCGCTGATCCATGGTTCCCTGGCCAAGCGTGAGGGCGTGGTCGTCATTGACCAAGGTGCCATCAAGGGCTCACGCCGGAGCAATCCGGCCACCTACACCGGCCTGCTGGAGCCCATCCGCAAGGCGTTCGCGAAGGCCAACGGGGTGAAACCGGCGCTCTTCAGCTCCAACTCCGAGGGCGCCTGCCCCACGTGCAACGGCGCCGGCGTGATCTTCACCGAACTCGGCGTCATGGCCACCGTGGAGTCCACCTGCGAGAACTGCGAGGGCCGCCGCTTCCAGCCGGCCGTCCTTGAATATACGCTCGGCGGCATGAACATCGCGGACGTCCTGGATCTGTCCGTGGACGCGGCCCTGTCGTACTTTGCGGACGGGGAGGCAAAGACACCCGCGGCGCACAAAGTCCTGGAACGCCTGGCGGACGTTGGCCTGGGCTACATCACCCTGGGCCAGCCGCTGACCACCCTGTCAGGCGGCGAGCGCCAACGCCTCAAGCTGGCCACCCAGATGGCGGAAGCCGGCGACGTCTACATTCTCGATGAGCCCACCGTAGGCCTGCACCTGGCCGACGTGGAGCAGTTGCTGGGCCTGCTGGACCGGCTGGTGGACGCCGGCAAGTCGGTCATCGTCATCGAGCATCACCAGGCGGTGATGGCGCACGGTGACTGGATCATCGACATTGGCCCGGGAGCAGGACACGACGGCGGCAGGATCGTTTTCGAGGGTACGCCGGCCGAGCTGGTGGCCGCGCGTTCGACGCTCACGGGGCAGCACCTGGCAACGTACGTCGGGCGGTGATCCTCCTGGGCCTTAGAGGCGGCCCAGGAAGCTGACCATGGCTGCCGCGATCTGCTGCTGGGCGGCCGAGCGGCTGATGCCGGGTTCGCCATCGCCGGGCTGAACGCCGTAGTCGCCGAAGAACGCGTGCACGCCTCCCTGGACGGCGGCGAATTCCGTGTCCGGGGGCAGGAGTTCCCGCGAGGCTTCGATCTTGTCCGGCGTGCTGAGTCCGTCCTGGGTGCCGGAGACGGACAGGACGGAGAGACCGCCCCGTCCGCGCAGTGATTCCACCGGGTAGGAGGCGTACAGCACCAGGCCCGTGACGTCGGCGTTCTTCAGGGCGAATGACGACGCGGACACCCCGCCCAGGGAGTGGCCGCCCACCGTCCACGTTGTGATATCCGGGTTGTCCGTGATGGCAGCGCGGGCCTGGTTTCCGTCCAGGAGGCTGAGCCCCAGGGGTTCCTTCAGGATGACCACCCGGTACCCGGCGCCGACGGCAGGCGCCAGGATGTCCTGGTAGGCCCGGGCATCCACCCGCGCCCCGGGGTAGAAGACCAGTCCCTTGGTGGTGGTGCCTCCGTCGGGTGACATGGTGATGGCGGTGGTGGACTCGGTGACGGTGAGGTCCGACCTGGGCCCGGCCTCCGCCGTCGGACCCGGCTCATACGTAAAGGGGTTGAGCCAGGCGAGCGCGGCGGCGAATGCCAGGACGGCCACCCTGCCGGCCCATGCTCCCACGGCCCGGACAGCGGAGCGCGGCCGGGGGATATCGCGGCGGCGCCAGAGCAGGACTGCCCATACTGAACCGGCGGCAGCCGCGGCCAGGAGGAGGCCCGGGAGCAGCGGGTGGCCGTGCAGGACGGCCGGGTTCCCCGCGAGCATCCACAGCGCAACCCCCATCAACGCGGCGGAGCATGCCGCCGACACCCAGTAGAGGGCCGTCCGTTTCGTGGGCGGCGCGCCGGCACGCCCGGCAGCTGAGGTCTCCATGGTTCCTGATCCTGCCATCCGCCGGCAGGATTTCAATGCCGGGCTGGCCTACGCTGGCCGTATGCCCGAAAAGTTCCGGTACGACGTCGACATCCTGCACCTGCTGGTCTCCCCCGCCCACGCCTATTTCGGCCGCGCCCGGGACGGCGCCGCCGACGTCCCCACCACGGACGCGGAGCAGGTGGAGGTGGTGGCGGGCAAGGGCATCGTCGGCGACCGGTTCTTCGGCAAAGCCGCCCACATGGACGCCGCCGTCACCTTGTTTGCCGTCGAGTCCCTGGAAGCCATTGCCGCGGACCTGGGTTCCGCGCCGTTCGATCCCCTGCTCACCCGCCGCAATGTGGTGCTGCGGGGAGCCCAGCTGGTGCCGCTGCTGGGGCAGGACTTCGCGCTCGAATCGGGCGGCTCAGTGGTGCGGTTCCACGGCGGCCGCCACGCCCAGCCATGTGCATGGATGAACGAAATGCTGGCCCCCGGGGCGCACCCTGCCATGCGCGGGCGGGGCGGCATCCGGTGCCGGGCCCTGTCCGGCGGGCTCCTGCACCGCGGGCCGGCAGTGCTGGTCAGCCCGGTGCCTTTGGATCCGGCCCGGGCCGGGGAGCCCAGCGTGCTGCGCCCAAGCCGGCTGCCCTAGCCGGCCTGCAGTGGCGGGACGCACGACGGCGTCACGCACGGCACGCTTTGGGCCCACCTGAGGCAGCGGGACCCGGAAAACCCGGGCGACCGCCGTCGTGCGTTCCCTGAAAGCGTGCTCCGCGTGACGCCGTGAAGCCTGACCAAATGCGGTTACCCGGTCGCCGGAGCCTAAGCCCCCTGGCGCAACCCCTCCAGGTCTTCAAGGGACTTGCCCCTGGTGTCGGAGGACATCAGGGTGGCCACGGCCGAGACCAGGCAGATGCCCAGCGTCGCCAGCCCAATGGTGAGCGGGACATTGGCGGAGCCCGGAGGGGCGATCGCCGTGAAGATGCTCGGGAAGAACGACGCGATCATGAGGCCGATGTTCTGCGAGACTGCGAAGCCGGTCACGCGGATCCGCATGGGGAACTGCTCCTGGAAGAATGTGGCGAAGGTGGCGTTCCACATCTGGAAGAAGATGCCCTGGACAATCACCACGCAGACGAAGACCAGGGGCAGGCTGCCCAGCTGGATCGCCCACAGGTACCGGGTGACCAGCGCGCCGCCGACGACGCCGCCGGCCGCCATGAGGACACGCCGCCCGATCCGGTCGGACAGGGCGCCGAACAGGGGAATGGTCATGACGGCGGCAATGTTCGCCACGAGGGTCACCCAGAGGAATTCACTGCTGGAGAAGCCGTTGCCATATCCCTTCTGGGTGGCATAGGAGACGCCGAAAATCAGGGTGGCCATGCCGATAACGTTGGTGAAGGTCATGAGGATGCACCGGACCAGGGCACCCGGCCGGGTACGCAGCAGCTCCACGAGCGGGAAGCGGCGGTGGCCGCCGGGCGTCCCGGTGTTCACCGCGTACGTGGGCGGTTCCTGGACGCGCCGCCGGATGAAGTAGCCTGCCAGGATTACGACGGCGCTGAGCAGGAACGGGATCCGCCAGCCCCAGGAGCCGAACTGGCCAGCCGGGAGGACCGCGGCGAGCGGGAGCAGGATGGCGGTGGCCAGGATGGAGCCCACCTGGGTGCCCTGGAGGCTGAAGCTTGCAAAGTAGCCGCGCCTGGCATCGGGGGAATGCTCCACGATCATCGCGCTCGCGCCGCCAAGTTCGCCGGCCACGGCAAAGCCCTGGATCAGGCGCAGGACCACCAGGAGTGCCGGGGCCAGGAGGCCCACCTGGCCATACGTGGGCAGGAGTCCGACAGCGAAAGTGGCAAAGCCCATGAGCAGCATGGCGAAGACCAGCACCTTCTTGCGCCCGTGCCGGTCCCCGTAGGCACCGAGGACCACGGCGCCTACCGGGCGGGAGACGTAGCCCACCGCATAGGTGGCAAGGGAAGCGATGATCCCGACTGCAGGGTTCTCCGACGGGAAGAAAATGGTGGGGAAGACCAGGGTTGCCGCCAGGGAGTACAGGGCGAAGTCATAGTACTCCAGGGCGCTCCCGATCCAGCCACTCATCGCCGCTTTCCTCGGGTCCCGCGATCCTGTTCCAGCACCCTGGCTGGTGAGGGGCACGCGGGTTGGGGTGGTGCTCATGTGCTTGTCCTTCGTCGTCATTGGCAAGGAACCGGAACCGCTGGAGCAGCAGGCGTTCCAGGCTGTTGTATGCGCCCGGAGCTGCCCCCAAGGGACTGAAGCAGCGGCTCTTGAATCGATTCATCCAATATAGAAGGTGACGCAGGTAACGTCAATGGGCAAGCGCTATCCCGCAGGCTTCGGCTGCTGGGCAGCTGCCATTGTCACCGGCTGGCGTGGTAAGCCGCGGCCATGTCCTGTTTGCTGCGGCCCTGCTCCGCCACGCGGTCCAGCCTGGCCGCGGAGGCCTCGGCGCCATCGAGCTTCAGACCGTATTCAGCGGCGGCATCAACAATGAGGTGGGCGTCCTTGCGTGCGGTGTCCACGGCGAAGGACGCCGGCTCCAGGGCGTCCTTAATAATGAGATCCATCTTCATCCGCAGATAGGGCAGGTCGAGCGGGCCGCCGTCCACCACGTCCAGGAACTGCTGCGGATCCACCCCCAGCGCCTGGGCGAGGGCAACCACCTCGCCGGCTGCGTTGGAGGCGGCGACCACCCAGCTGTTGACCACGAGCTTGAGCCGCGCCGCGGAACCTTTGGAGGGATCTACGCCGGTCCAGATGGTGCGGGCGCCAATGGCATCAAGCACCGGAGCCACCCGCCCGCGCAGCGGCTCAGGCGCGGCGGCGAGCACAAGGAGCTTGCCTGCTTCGGCAGGAGCCCTTGTCCCGGAAACGGGTGCTTCCACCAGCTCCACTCCCAGCTCCGCAGCCAGGTCCGCCAGGGCCGCCACGTCCTGCACCCCCACCGTGGTGGACTGCACCCAGGCAGTTCCGCGCCGGAGGCCGGGGGCCGCACTGCGCATCACCTGCTGCACCGCTTCTGCGTCGTAGAGCATGGTCAGCACCACGTCGGCGGCGTCAACAGCCTCGGCAGGGTTCGCTGCACGCCTGGCACCATCGGCGGCCAGGGACTCGGTTTTGGCCCCATCGCGGTTCCACACCGCAACCCGGTGACCTGCCTTGAGGAGGTTCCGCGCCATGGCTGCCCCCATGATTCCGGTCCCCAGCACCGCTACGCTGAGTTTGCTGTCCTTCACGCCATCCTCCTGGTCAATGTTTGGCTTTGCCTACCAAGTCAACGTTTCCAGGATTCGGCTGGTTATTCATCAGGACGGCAAGCTCCTGTGGATTGTCGGTGCCCCCACCTAGACTCGTATCCATGAGCGACAGCAACCAGGAGACAATCGGCAGCCCGGAGCCCGAACCCAATGCAGGCCTCAACCGGGACCCGGAAGACTGGGTCACCGGGGATGAACCCATGACGGCGGCGCAGCGCAGCTACCTCGACACGCTGGCCAGGGAGGCAGGCGAAGAACTGCCCGCTGACCTGAGCAAGGCAGAGGCGTCGAAGCACATCGACCGGCTGCAGCAGCGCAGCAACCGCGTGGCCGGCGGGGACGGGGACAACAGCGGCGGCAGCTAGCCACCCCAGCAGCACGCTGACGACGGCGGCTGGACAGGACGGCGCGGAACGCGCCTACGCCGAAAGCCGGCTAAAAAGAGGCTTTACCAGGCCTGGCACTCGCGGGTAAGGCCGAAGGGAACTGTCTCGCTGAGGTCAACCGTGAACGTGTCGGCACCATGGCGCGTCACCAGGATGCCGTGGCGCTTGCCGGTCAGGGCGTGGGCCTTCGCCGCTGCGACAGCGTCATCGAGCTGGCTGTCCATGCTCTGGCGGTCGGACACGGTGAGGGTCAGTGGGAAGTTCATGGTGTTGCCTTATGGTTCTCGGGGTGGGTGGTCAGACGCCGCCCTGCGCTTCCCCCTGGCTGCATAGGCGGTGGGCGCCTGGAGCGCCTCGATCCATGGTGCCCGAGCATCCAAGGGCCAGCAACTTTAGATAAATGACGCAGGTCAGCGCCTTGCCGTCCTCTCTTTGTCCTGACAATTCTCGGCAGCGGGGCACCGTCACTTAGAGTTGAACAGGAGTGGAAGCCCCTTTTAACGGCCTCCAGTGCCCCCTGAAACCCGCTTCGCGGCCTGACCCGAGCCATTTTGCGCGACCGCTGACTGTGCAACGACCTGACAAGGATTCCGCCATTTCCACCGACGCTCTCTTCGGCAATCTGACCAGGACCCGCAACATTATCCTCCCCGCACCGGTACGGAGCTGGCTGAACACCGGACGCGGCCTGCTGGCCGGCTTCATCGTGGTCCACCTCGTTTTTCTGGTCTTCGCCGCGTCGCTCTCGCTCCGTGGGGAAGCCTTCAGCGACACCTTCATTTACCGCGAATGGGCGATGGCCGGCTTCAACGACGCCAACCTCACCGGCGGCCCCAGCCCCTGGGTCTACCCCATCCTGGCGCTCATCCCCATGGCCATCGCAGGCGTGGCAGGACCCGGACCGTTCTTCTTCCTCTGGGTCCTCATGACCACACTCCTCAACGCCTGGGCACTCCTGAAACTAACGGAGCGGGGACGCAACACCAGCGCCATTCCGGCCGGCTGGTGGTGGCTGGCGTTCACTTTCCTGATGGGCTGGCTCGGTTTCGCCCGCGTGGACGGCCTCACCGCCCCGCTGGTCCTGGTGGCCCTGGCATACGGCGTGCAGCGTCCGTTCATCGCCTCAGTCCTGCTGGCAATCGG
Organism: Pseudarthrobacter phenanthrenivorans; assembly: GCF_036455295.1. Taxonomy (GTDB): domain Bacteria; phylum Actinomycetota; class Actinomycetes; order Actinomycetales; family Micrococcaceae; genus Arthrobacter; species Arthrobacter phenanthrenivorans_C. Next base: position 41,875 of record NZ_JAYXNX010000017.1, read on the forward strand.
GACCTGGGCGAAGGTATGGCCGGCGGCCATCATGCTGGCCCTCTTCGCCGTCGTAAAAAACCGGCTTCTGGTGGTGCTGGCAGGAATCGCGACGACGGCCGGCGTCGTCGCGCTGGCAGCAGCCCTGGGCAGCGTCCCCAAGCTCCTGAACTTCCTCACCCAGCAGGGCGACCGCGGCATGCAGCTCGAGGCCACTTTCACCACCCCCTGGCTCTGGCTTTCCGTACTGAACGTGGGCGGCTCCCGCATGTACATGAACACGGACATCAACTCCATGCAGGTGGACGGCCCCGGCACCGCCATCATGTCCGTCCTGATGCAGCCGCTCCTGGTCCTCGCCGCCCTGCTGGTGGCCGGGCTGACCTTCTGGGCACTGCACAACGGCAAGCAGCACAAGGTGGCCGGCGGTGTGGACCGCACCGAACTGCTCCTGGCCGGCGCCCTGACCCTCGCCACCGCGTTCGTGGTGTTCAACAAGGTGGGCTCGCCCCAGTTCATGGTGTGGCTCGGGCCTGCCGTCGCCGTCGGCCTGGCCCACAGCTGGCGCGAATGGCGGGTCCCGGCACTGATGCTGATCGCCATCGCCGTGGCCACCTACTTCATCTATCCCCTCTTCTACGACGCCCTCAGCCACAACAACCCCTGGATGGCGCTGGTGCTGACCATCCGGAACGTCCTGCTGGTGGTGCTGTTCCTGTGGAGCGTCCGGCGCCTGTACTCGCTGGGCAAGAAGACGGCTGTACCTGCCCCTGCGCTCAAGGAGACCTGAGATTTCAACGAGGTTCTTTGACCGCCTGGTGACGGTCCGCAGCAGGGTCCTGCCGGCAAAGGTGGTGGACTGGTTCGCCCGCCCCTCCAGCGTCTGGTGGGGCTTCGCCGTCGTCCACCTGTACTTCCTGGGCTGGATGGCGTCCTTCTTCCTGAACGGCGACACGTTCAGCGACACCGAGCAGTACCGGCAGTGGGCCACTGCCGGCTACAACCCGGCTGACCTGACAGGAAAGATCAGCCCCTGGGTCTATCCGGTGCTGGCGCAGATCCCCATCTTCCTCGCGAATATCGCGGGGCCGCGCCTCTATCTTCTGGTCTGGTTCCTGATCATCACGGCGCTCAACGCCGTCGGTCTGCTCTATCTCACCCGCGGCCCCCGGAAAGTGACAGGCATAGCACCGGCCTGGTGGTGGCTGTTCTTCACCGTCTTCATGGGCTACCTGAGCTTCGCCCGGGTGGAGGGCATCACGGCGCCGATCGTCCTGATCGCGCTGCTCTACGCGGCCGAACGGCCCGTGGTGGCGGGGGTCCTGCTCAGCATCGCCACCTGGATCAAGGTGTGGCCCGCGGCCGTCCTGGTCCCCATCGTCATCGCCAGCCACAAGCGCATCCAGGTGGTCCTCGCCGGCGCCGCCGTCACCGCCGCCGTCGGTCTGGGCACCTGGCTGACCGGCGGCCTGCCGCACATCATGGACTTCCTCCTCAACCAGGGCGAACGCGGCATGCAGCTTGAGGCCACCTTCTCCACCCCCTGGGTCTGGCTGAGCGTATTGCACATCGCCGGCTCGAAAATGGCGGACAACACGGCCATCAACTCCACCGAGGTGTACGGCCCGGGCGCCAGTACCGCGGCCTTCCTGATGCAGCCGCTGCTGGTGCTGGCAGCGGTCACGGCCGCCGTCCTGCTGGTGCGCGCCATGCGCCGCGGCGCGGAGCGGGAGGAACTGTTCCTCGAGGGTTCGCTCATGATGGTCACCGCATTCATCGTGTTCAACAAGGTGGGCTCCCCGCAGTTCATCATCTGGCTCGCGCCGGTGATCATCGCCGGCCTGACGCACGACTGGGAGCGCTGGAAGGTACCCGCGGCGCTGCTGATGGGCATCGCCATGACCACATTCGTGATCTACCCGCTGTTCTACACACCGCTGATCCACGCCCACCCCGTCATGGCGGCCATCCTCACCACGCGCAACGTGCTCCTGGTAGTGCTGCTGTGGTGGTCCGTAAAGCGCACGGCAGAGCTGGGCCGAAAGACCGCGGCGCAGGTGCCCGCAGAAACTTAGGGGGTTTCGCGGCGTTCGACGGCGGCGCTTCCACGTTGGCCGACTGCCGCGGCCCGGCGTTCCATCGCCCACTCCCAGCCGCGACGGGCCAGGTCCAGCGGCTTGCCTTCGATGAGCAATTTGCGCGTGTGCACGTCCAGGACCAGCAGGTAGAACGTGAACGCGAGGGCAGTGAAGAACGCCAGGGACGAGGCATTGATGGGCAGTTCCACAAAGGACCAGACGGAGAGCTGGTCCTGGGCACCGAACACCACAAAGAACGTCACGCCTACATAGAGCGAGCGGATCTGCCAGTCGTCACGGATGCCGGTAACGGCGAGGAACGGCAGGAACCAGAGGATGTACCAGGGCTGGATGATGGGCGAGAGCATCACGACAGCGGTAAACGCCAGGGCCATGCGGCGCACGGCGCGGGAGTAGTCGCCGCGGAACATCAGCAGCAGGACCAGCCCGATGGCTGCCCATTTCATGGCCGTCCGGAGCCAGGTGGCCAGCGTTCCGCCCGGCAGCCCCAGCGCGTTGGCCAGCATCTCCACCTGCTGGCCCAGGAAGCCGGACGGCGAATAGCCTGTGTAGCCGGGGGTGGGGTCCATGATGGCCCAGGTCCAGCCGATCCCCAGGTTGTAGGGAATCCCGCTGAGTGCCAGCACGCCGAAACTGATGCCGGCCGTCGCGGCCCACATCAGGAACTTCCGCGGCCAGGAGGCTGAGGGACCCGCCCACATGACCCCGATGAATGGCAGCAGCAGCACGGTGATGGGCTTGATGCCGATGGAGGCCGTGACCAGGAGGATGCCGGGCAAGTACCGCCGGGTGGCGGCCAGGTAAACGCCCGCGACGGCGAGGCCCACCATGAGTGCGTCGTTGTGGGCGCTGGCGATGAAGCTGATGAGGAACAACGGGTTGGCCACGGAGATCCAAAGCGCACGCGCACCGTTGATGCCATGCAGTTCCGCGAGCTTGGGCACGAAAATGACGCAGAGCAGGACCCCGACGCCGGCCAGGACGCGGAAGAGCAGGACGGACGCGTCAGGCTGGGCTCCGGTCAGTCCCACCACGCCGCGCGCCAGCCACAGGAAGTACGGGCCGTAGGGGGTCCGGTTTTCCGCCCACGCAGGGTCTGCGCCCAGCGAGAACCAGTTGTTGAGGGTGGAGATGCCCACTTCATAGGGGTTCTGGCCTTCCATCACCAGCCTGCCCTGCCCTGTATAGGCATAGACATCGCGGGAAAAGACCGGGACGCAGAACATCAGCGGCAGGGACCAGGCGGAAATGGCCACCACCACGGACCGCAGCGAGGAGCCGCCGTAGGCGCCCAGCCGCTGGCCCAGCCGGAGCCAGGAGCGCATCAGCAGCATGGCACCGGCCGTCAGCAGAACGGTGGACACGGCCACGCCCCAGCCTTCGGTGCGGAGCGCGATCACCACCGGCTGGCGGATCATGGGGGAACCATTGGCGATCCATCCCGTTCCGATGGAGCCAACAAACATCATGAGGGCGCCCACGAAACCTTCGACGGTAGCCAGGTAGGCACGGCCCCTGGCGGGCGCGGAGGCGTCGGCCGGTGTGCCCGGCCGGCTTTCCGACGTCCTGAGGTGTGACCCGCCTGCCGTCATGATTGTGTGGTCCCCTACTTCGATACGGCACTGGTTGCACCGGCACTGAAGGCCGCCCTGCAACCCCGCCATTTTATCAGCCGTGCTTACTGCTGCCCCGGGACGCGGTGCATGCATACGGCACAGTTTGGCAACGGCATTCGGTACGGGACCCGGTCCTGTTGCGGGACAGTCCCCTACCGGGCCCGCAAAAGCGCCAGGAACTCGTCGGCCATGCCCAGTTGTTCCTCCAGCTTGGCCCGGCGCCTGGCTGCCTCTTCGATGAATCCGTCCAACTCCGCCCTGGTGTCTGTCACGTCCTGGCCGGGGCCGGCTGCCTCCAAGGCGTCAATGACGCGGAGCAGGCCGCCCATGGCTTCGAGCGTGAACCCCAACGGCTTCATCCTTCGAATCAGCAACAGACGGGTGAAGTCGCGTTCGGTGTACAGGCGGAAGCCGCCTTCGGTGCGGCCGGAGGGCTTCAGCAATCCCACCTCGTCATAGTGCCGGATGGTCCGCAAGGACATCTGCGAACGGTCCGCCAGCTCGCCGATGTGCATTGTCGCCACCACTTCTTCAGCGGTCATCTCTTTCACCATCACGTCACCAATCCGGCTCAACCCTCACGTTAGGGTAGTGTTGGATGCGCAGCCGAAAGTCACCGGCGCATTCTTTCCTCCACCCCATTGTCTTCCACGGCAGGGCTGGACCCGTGCGCATCGTGGCGCGCAGAAACGTTGCACACCGCTCTTTCCGCAGAGCCAACTCCCCCTGGAGCCGCCCCTTGGCCGTCGCCGACCGCACCCGCCCCATCCGGCAACCCGTCACCGTCCTCACGGCCCTGCGCTCTCCCCGGCAGCTTTCCCGCGAGGTCCTGGCCGGCATGGTCACCACCCTTGCCCTGGTCCCGGAAGTCATCTCGTTTTCGATCGTGGCGGGGGTGGATCCCATGGTGAGCCTTGTCGCCTCCATCGTGCTTGCCTTGGCGATGTCCATCCTTGGCGGACGCCCTGGCGTGGTGACTGCCGCTGCCGGCTCCGTCGCGCTGGTGATCGCCCCGCTGGTGCACCAGCACGGCGTCGAATACGTCCTGCCCGCGGTGATCCTGGCCGGGGTGATCCAGGTGGTCTTTGGCCTGGCAGGCCTTGCCCGGCTGATGCGGTTCATCCCGCGCTCCGTGATGATCGGGTTCGTCAACGCGCTGGGTGTACTGATCTTCATGGCGCAGGTGCCCCATGTCCTAAATGCCCCCTGGCTCGCCTACGTCCTGTTCGCCCTGACCTTCGCGATCATCTTCATCCTTCCCCGGTTCACCAAGGTGGTGCCGTCACCGCTGGTGGCCATCGTCGTCGTCACGGCGATCGTCATCATCGCCGGCCTGACGGTGCCCAACGTCGCCGACGAGGGACCCCTCACGGGCAAGCTCCCCGGCATCACGCCGTTCCTCTTCCCCGTGAACCTTGAGACCTTCCAGCGGGTCCTGCCGACTGCCCTCAGCGTGGCCTTCGTCGGCCTGATGGAAACCCTCCTCACGGCGAAACTCGTCGATGACATGACCGACACGCCTTCCCACAAGGGCCGCGAGTCCTGGGCGCTGGGCGTCTCCAACATCGTGGCAGGCCTTTACGGTGGCATCGCCGGCTGCGCCATGATCGGCCAGACCGTCCTCAACGTGAAGACCGGCCAGGCCCGTACCCGGATATCCACGTTCGTGGCGGGACTGTTCCTGCTGGCCCTGGTGACCGGGCTCAGTTCGATCATGGGGCAGATTCCCATGGTGGCCCTGGCCGCGGTGATGATGGTGGTCGCGGTGACCACTGTGGACTGGCACAGCCTCAAACCGTCCACCCTTAAGCGGATGCCCATCCCCGAGACCATGGTCATGGGCGTCACGGTGGCGGTCGTGGTCCTCACGGGGAACCTTGCCTACGGCGTGTTGGTGGGCGTCGTCCTGGCGATGGTGCTGTTCGCGCGCCGGGTGGCCCACGTCATCACCGTTGAGCGGCACCCTGCGGAGGACGGCGAAAGCGTCCGTTATGAGGTGGTGGGGCCGCTGTTCTTCGGCAGCAGCAATGACCTGGTGGAGCAGTTCGCGTACGCCGACGATCCGGCCGCAGTGACCATCGACCTCAGCCGTGCGCAGATCTGGGATGCATCAACCGTGGCCGCCCTGGACTCGATCGAAACAAAATACGCGGATCACGGTGCAGCGGTGGCAATCGAAGGCCTCGATGAACGCAGCACCGGCTTCCACCGCCGGCTTACGGGGCACCTGGGTGCCTGACTTCCGGAACGCGCGAGGAAGCGGGGCTGCAATCTGCGGCCCCGCTTCTTTGCCATGGGTGTCCTAGGAGAAGCGCGCGGGCCGGAAAGAGGCCAGCATGGGGTGCTTCCTGCCGGTCAGGATCTCACCGGCGAGCAGTTCGCCGGCGATGAGGCCCAGCGTGGCTCCGGAGTGGGTGAACGCCACGAAGCAGCCGGGCACCTGGCCCAGTTCGCCCAGGACCGGTTCGCCGTCGCCCGGGATCGGCTTGTAGCCCATCTTCCAGGAAGCGGGCTTCAGCTCCGGGTTGCCGGCAACCAGCCTGGACGCCTCATCCGCCAGTTCCTGCGCCACCTCGTCCGGAATGGTGAAGGAGCCGTCCGCGTGCTCGGTGATGTGTTCCTCGTACCAGTCGTGGTCCAGTGCGAACGTGCCGCCGGGGTTGGGCCGGAGGGCGGCGCGCGGGGTGTTCATCACCGCGGTCACCTCGTGCTGCACCTGCTTGGTCACCACCAGCATGGACACCGGCGAACCATTGGGGATGTGCACACCCAGGGGTTCGACGACGGCGGGCGTCGCTGCCCCGCACGCCACCAGGACGGCATCGGCCGGGTAGGTCCCGCCGGACGAGGTCTCCACGCCGGTAGTGCGGCCGCCCGCCACCATAACGGAGGCCTTGCCGGCGTTGAGGACCAGTTCACCGCCGCGGGAGTGGAACTCCTCCATCAGGAAGTCGATCAGGTCCGGCAGGCTGACCCAGCCTTCGCCGGGGTTGAAGATGGCGTTGTCCGGCACGGCACTGGAATCGATGCCGGGGGTGGCTGCGTCGACTTCTTCCGGGGCAAGCAGCTTGGAGTCGTAGCCGATGGACTTTTCGTAAGCGTGGCGGGCCTCTGTAGCCGCGCTCTGTCCCGCGGCGTTCCACATGAGTCCGCCGCCGAACTGGAGCCACTCCCGCTTGGGGTCCGAGGCGAAGAGGGTGCGGTAGCGGTCCACTCCGGCGACCCGCAGCTGGTGGTATGGGGTGGACCGTTCGCCCGCTGAGTTGAGCCAGGACAGGGAGCGGCCGCTGGCTTCGCTGGCCAGCCCGCGCTCAGTCAGGAGGATCACGGAGGCGCCTTCACGGAGCAGGTGAACGGCGGTGGAAACGCCCAGGATGCCGCCACCGATGATGGCGACGCGCTTGGTGGCTGTAACAGTGGACATTGGTGTCCCTTTCTGTGGAATTCGTGGTGATGGGGGACGCGAACGGTGCGTCAAAGAAGAGGTCGGTGTGCGGGACGTCAGGCCAGGGCGTGGATGCCCTCGATGACCTTCAGGACTTCGAGCGGGCCGGCGGGATCGACGGGCAACGGACCATCACCCCGGAGGGCGGCTGCCAGCTGCACGTAGAACTCCGGGTAGCTGCCGCGTTCGGCAGGGACGGGAGACGTTGCCCCATCGACGCCCAGGAGCCCCCATGACTCCTGGGGGTCGAGGCCATATGCAGGGTCCGACGGCGGCATCCCGGCCGCGAGGGAGGGTCCTGGCCGTCCAGTCCCCACGTGGTGTAACCGGCTTTTGAACCGAGGACGTGGAAGCGGGCACCCGCCTGTGCAGCCATGCCGTTCATCCACAGGCGTGAACGGACTCCCGAGGCGTGCAGCAGTGACACGAAGGCTTCGGTATCGGCCGCGTCCGGATGCGGGCCGCGGTTCGCCGTCTCGCCGTAGCTCCGTTCCACAGGGCCAAACAACTGGATGGCCTGGTCGATCAGGTGGGCGCCGAGATCGTGCAGGATGCCGCCGCCTTCGGCAAGGGACACGGTGTCCCGCCAGTTCCCGAACCCTTCCGGCCGCCACCATTCGAAGCGCGACTCGAAGCTGGTGACCTGCCCCAGCGCTCCGGAGGCCAGGACCTTCTGGAGGGTCAGGAAGTCTGCATCCCACCGGCGGTTCTGGAAGACCGTAAGCTGCACCCCGGCGTCGTCCGCCCTGTTGACCAGTTCCTCCCCCAGGGCGGAGGTGGGCACGAACGGCTTGTCCACCACCACGTGCAGGCCGTGGGCGATGGCCGTGGCCGCGAGGCCAAAGTGGGTGTGCGGCGGGGTACCCAGGATAACCAGGTCCAGGTTTGCGGACAGGGCGAAGAGCTCCTCCGCCGTGGCCACGATTTGGGCCTGGGGGTACAGCCGTGCGGCTTCGGCCGCCCGGGCAGGCTGGGCCGTGACGATCACGTCCAGCGAGTACTCCGGATTCGCGGCGATCAGCGGGGCATGGAACACCTTGCCCGAGATGCCGAAGCCGACGACGGCGGTCCGGATGGGTGCCGCTGCAACGGTAGCCATCAGAGCACCTCGGAGAGGAAGCGTTGGAGGCGTTCGCTGCTGGGGTTGTCGAAGAGTTGGGTGGGAGTGCCTGCTTCGACGACTTCGCCTTCGTCCATGAAGACCACCTGGTCTGCGACTTTGCGGGCAAAGCCCATTTCGTGGGTGACCACGAGCATGGTCATGCCGCGCCTGCCGAGGCCGGCCATGAGGTTCAGGACGCCTTTGACCAGTTCGGGGTCCAGGGCGCTGGTGGCTTCATCGAAGAGCATGACTTCCGGTTCCATGGCCAGGGCGCGGGCGATGGCGACGCGTTGCTGCTGGCCGCCGGAGAGGTCGCGGGGGCGGTGGTCAGCGCGTTCGGCGAGGCCCACTTCGGCCAGGCGCTGCCGGGCTTTGGCCATGGCCTGGGCCTTGGGCATGCCCTTCACGGCCCAGAGTGCCAGGGCGACGTTCTCTTCGGCAGTGTGGTCCGGGAAGAGGTTGAAGTGCTGGAAGACCATCCCGATGCGGGTGCGCAGGGTGTCCGGATTGGTGCCCAGGATGGTGTCCCCGGCCAGGAGCACGTCCCCGCTTTTGGGTTCATGCAGCCGGTTGATGCCGCGCAGCAGGGTTGATTTACCCGAACCGGAGGGGCCGATGATGCAGGTGGTGGTGCCCGGGGCGACGGTGAGGCTGACGTTGCGCAGGACCTCGATCTCGCCGTAGGCCATGGTCAGGTTGCGCAGTTCCAGGCTGGAACCGTGGAACGTCGGGGCTTCCTGCGCGGTGCTGTTTTTGGTGGGGGTGGGGGTGTTCATGTGTTGCTCCCGGTGGTCAGCGGCGAGGCCGCTTCGAGGTCCTTGACTTCGTTCAGGCCGCTGGTCGGTGGCGCGGGGCGGCGGCGGCCGGTGCGGAACTTGTTGTCGAAATGGTTCACCAGGTGCGTCAACGGGACGGTGATCACCAGGTAGAAGACGCCGGCGGCGACCAGGGGTGAGAGGTTGCCGGAGAGCACGGCGGCGTCCTGGCCCACGCGGAACAATTCGCGTTCGCTGACCAGCAGGCCCAGGAAGTAGACCAGGGAGGAGTCCTTGACGATGGCGATGAACTGGTTCACCAGGGCCGGCAGCACCCGTCGGACGCCCTGCGGGACCACCACCAGGGCCATGGACTTGGCGTAACTCATGCCCAGGGCCCGGCAGGCTTCGCCCTGGCCCTTGTCCACGCTCAGGATCCCGGCGCGGAAGATCTCGCCGATGTAGGCGCTGGCGATCAGGCTCAGGGCGATGATGCCCAGCGGGTACGGTGACGGGCCGAAGACCGATTGGCTGAGCCGGGCGAAGCCCTGGCCGATCAGCAGGATGGTGAGGATTGCGGGCAGGCCGCGAAAGAGATCCGTGTAGATCCTGGCCGGAACCCGCAGCCACTTCGAAGGCGAGATGCCCATGACGGCCACCATCATTCCCAGCATCGTGCCGAGGACGGTTGCGGCGATGGAGATGATCAGCGTGTTCAGCAGGCCGACCGCCAGGAGTTGGGGCAGGACCTCGGCCATAGCGCCGAAGTCGAAGAAAGTTCGGATGATGGTGTTGAGCCAGTCCATGGTCGCTCTCAGACGTTGATTGTTTGGAGGTGCCGGGCAGGCCGCTTGGTGCAGCCCGCCCGGCTTTGCGCCCGAAGGCTTATTTGCCGGATTACTTGCTCGGGGACGGCGAGGCGGTCTGTTCGGCCTTGGGCAGGTACTGTTCAGGCATCGGCGAACCCGGGAACCACTTCTGGTAGAGCCTCTTCCAGGTGCCGTCCTCCATGGCCGCGGCCAGGCCCTTGTTCAGGGCTTCCTTGAACGCCGTCTTGCCCTTGGCCACGGCGAATCCCGCCGGGGCGTCGAAGGACGGAATGTCAGCGGCACTGACCAGTCCGTGCTGGGCTTCGTAGGCTTTGGCGGCTTCGTAGTCGAGGAAGTGCGCGTCAACGGTTCCGCTGTTCAGCGCCGCGATGGCCGTGTTGTTGTCCGGGAATCGCACCAGGCTGGCGGAGGTGAAGTTCTTCACCGCATAGGCCTCCTGCAGGGTTCCCTGGACTACACCGAGGCGCTTGCCGGCCAGGCTGTCCACATTCGTGATGCCCGACGTCTTGGTGGTGATCACGGTCAGGTAGCCGGCCAGGTAGCCGTCTGAGAAGTCCACGGTTTCCTTGCGCTTGTCCGTGATGCCGATCGCGGCGACGCCGGCGTCGAACTGCCCATTGGCTACCGCGGCGAGGAGGCCGGAGAAGTCCTGGCCGGTGAAGACCACATTGTCCACACCGGCCCGGTGGGCCACGTCCTTGAAGAGTTCCACGTCGAAGCCGGTGAAGTTGCCGGAGGCGTCCGCGAATGTGTACGGCTTGGAGTCACCGAGGCTTGCCACGCGGATGGTGCCGGGCTGGATCAGCCCGTACGGGTTGTCTTCCGTCGTGGAGGCCGCGGTGGTGGAGCTGCAGCCGGAAAGGGCCAGGACCGCAGCGAGTGCTGCGGCTGCAATTCCAGCCGGGCGGAGATTCTTTTTCTTCACAGCGTTGTCCAATCGTTGGGAGGGAGGCGGTGCTGTCAGGGCCGCCGAAGAAAGTCGCCGATGCTCTTGTTGAGTCCGGTCTCACAACCTAGGATTGAGACCGGACTCACATCGATGGATAGAAATGTAGCGGAAGTCACAGGGGGCGTCAACAGCCCCTGCGAAAGGTGAAGATGAGCGCTGAAGGAGCGCGACGGCGGGACGTCACCGTTGCCGACGTCGCAAAGGCCGCCCAGGTGTCCAAGGCCCAGGCCGCCCGCGCACTGGGCAATTACGGCGCTGTGAGCGATGACGTCCGCGAGCGCGTCCTGGCTGCGGCGGAGGCCCTTTCCTACCGGCCGAACGAGCTGGCGCGCAGCATGAACACGGGCAAATCGCACACCATCGGCGTGGTGGTGGGCGACATTGAAAACCCCCACTTCGGCCTCGCCACAAGGGGTATCACCGACACCGCCAAAAAGGCCGGCTACAACGTCATTTTGGTCAATACGGACGAGGACCGCGCTGCGGAAGTTGACGCGGTACGGGTCCTGCTGGACAAGCGGGTGGACGGGCTGATCGTCGCTCCCGCGTCCTCAGTGGACACCGGGCACCTCCAGGAGGTGCACAGGTCCGGGCGCCCCCTGGTCTTCATCGACCGCACCGCCGGCGGGATGCCCGTGGAGACCATGGCCGTGGACATGGCAAGGATCTCGCGGGAGGCCACGCAGTACGTGCTCGACGCCGGACACCGGCGCATCGCCTTCATCTCCACATTGCGGACGGAGACCCCGTACACACCCGGGATGACACTGGAATCCTCACAGATCGCCGACCGTATCGACGGCATGCGGGGGGCCTTCCTGGAGTCCGGGCTGCCGTTTCCGGAGGACCTGGTCCGGCTGAATGCGGGCGATGAAGACTCCATCCGCAGCATCACCCGCGAGGTGCTGCGAGGGCCGGACCGGGCAACCGCCGTCGTGGCCTCCGACGGCCTGATCGCCCTCAGCGTGGTGGAAGCCATCCAGGAACTGGGTCTGGCCATTCCGGCGGATGTTTCCTTCCTGATGTACGACGACTTCGCGTGGACCAGGCTGACAACCCCGCCCCTCACAGTCATAGCGCAGCCCGTCTACAACATGGGTGTGGCGGCAGCCAAGGCGCTGATCCGGCAAATGGAGGGGTTGCCGGCCGCCGCTCCCGCGCAGTTCACGGCCACCCTGGTGCGGCGGGGGTCGGTAGGGCCCTGCCGGACGGAAGGTGACCCGGACCGGGAAGAACTCGCGGCCCGGTTCAACTGATGCCGGCCTTCTCCAGGTTGAAGAAGGAACGGGCGTCGGGGGGACGGATGTCAGCCACGGCGTCGCTGAAGATCCGCATGGGATGCGGCGTGAAGGGGTGCCCGGCGATGGCGTCATAGTCCAGTTCGATTCCCAGGCCCACCCCCTGGGGGATCAGGACGTCGCCCTCCGCCGTCAGTTCGAGGCGTTCATTTGAGATCTCGCTGCGCCACGGCACGTCTGTTGCCATGATCTCCAGATAGCGGAAATTAGGCAGGGTCGCGCCGAGTTGCAGGGTAGCGGCGGTGCTGAGCGGTCCGCTCGGATTGTGTGGCGCGAAGGGAACGTAGTGCGCCGCTGCCAGGGTAGAAATAAACGACAGTTCCAGCAGGCCCCCGGCGTGGGTGACGTCAGGCTGGATGTAGTCCACGGCCTTGCGCGACAGGGCCGGGATGAACGTATTCCGCCCCATCCACCGCTCCCCCGCGGCAATTGCGACCGGAGATTTTGAGCGGATTTCGACGAGCGCGTCGATTCCGTCCGGCGGGCAGGGCTCCTCGAAGAAGACCGGCTGGAACGGTTCCAGCTCCCGGGCCACGCGGATTGCGGTGGGGACATCGAAGCGGCCATGCCCTTCAATGAACAGCTCGACGTCATCACCTACTGCCTCGCGCACAGCCGCGACCGGCTCAAGCATGCGGCGCAGGTCCCGGGGGCCAAGGGTGAGGTCGGCAGCTTCGAACGGATCCCATTTGAGTCCACGGAATCCCTGGGCGACCGTTTGGACGGCTGCCTCTGCAAACTCCTCCGGCGTCGCGGCCCCCGAGAACCAACCGTTGGCATACGCCCGAACCCGGTCGCGGACCTGGCCGCCCAGCATCCGGTGCACGGGAACGCCCAAGGCGCGGGCCGAGACATCCCACATCGCCATCTCAAGGGCACTGAGGGCTGTCATCGACACCGGGCCGCCGCGCCAGTAGGCGTCACGGTTGAGTTCGTAGATGGTCTGGCTGATCCGGGTGGGATCCTTGCCCGCCACCGCTCCGGCAAGGATGGCAACGGCGCCGGCGACTGCGTGCTCCTGGCCCTCAAGCGTGGCCTCGGCGATGCCGGTGAGGCCCTCGTCGGTGAACAGCCGGACGAAGATGAGGTTCGTCCGGTAGAAGTCCACCACCACGGTGTCGAGCTTGGTGATTCTCATGCGTTGCCTTTTCCTTGTGGGCGCCGGCGCCGCATCGTCGGCAGCGGTCAGCCGGCGGGAGGGGCGGTGGACTCGCGGACAATGACATGCGTGGCCAGCTCCACCCGGTGGGAATCCAGGACCTCCCCCTGCGCCTGGCGCAGGAGCGACCTCAAGGCCGCCCGCCCCATTTCCTCAAGCGGCTGCGCCACAGAGGTCAGCGAGGGGACCGACTGCTCACCCTGGTTGGTGCCATCAAAGCCGATGAGGCTGATGTCCTCCGGCACCCTGATCCCATGGTGCCGCGCTTCGCTGAGGACACCCAGGGCAATGGCATCGCTGCCGGCGAAGATGGCGGTGGGAAGGGCGGCGACTCTGAGCAGCTCTTTGAAGCCACGGACACCGCTTTCGGTCCGGAACCTGCCGCCGGAGACAATGTAAGCCGGGTCCACGGGTACTCCGGCAGCCATCAGGGCAGCCATGTAGCCGTGCAGCCGCGCCTGGTTGCATTCAGCGTCCTCGATCCCGCCGATGTAGGCGATGCGCCGGTGGCCCAGCCCCAGCAGATGTTCCGTGGCGGCCTTGCCGCCTGCCCAGTTGGTGGCGCCAACGCTGACCACATCGGCAGAGGGCGGATTGAGGGGATCGATCACCACAACCGGGATCTGGCGCCGCCGGAACGCGTGCAGTTGCGCCTCGCTGAAGGCCGAAGTGACCACGATCATCCCGGCCCTGCCCTCCTCAAGCATGCGCTGGGCGCGGCGTTCCGGGGTTTGCCTTCCCGGGGTGGGCTGCCCTGTCACGCTCACCAGGATTTCCACGTCCGCTCCGGCGGCAAACTGCAGGATCCCGTTCAGCACCTGGATGGTGTAGGCGGAGTCGAGCACATCGATGACCACTTCGACCACTGTTCCGCTTTCCGCAGCCGCCCGGCGCTGCACGGGTGACCGATACCCCGCCTGCTCCAGGGCAGCCAGAATCCGCGCCCTGGTTTCCGGGGCCACATCATCGCGGCCGTTGACCACTTTGGAAACAGTAGGTGCCGAAACCCCCGCCTGCCTGGCCACGGTGGCGAGCGTTGGCTTGGCCCGCTCCGGCGTTCTGGTCGTCATGGGTTCGCAATCTTTCGAAGGTTTTGAAGTGAGTTCATTCTGTAGACCCGGCCGGTCTTGCGTCAAGCAGGCTTTCCTCGCAGGAGCAGGTAGAAAATATCCTCTACGATCCCTTGACTCCGCGGTTCTTTCGCGTTTTAGTTTAGACCGTGACCTATATCACCGTTCGAAATGTTTCGAACTAACTGCGGAGCCTTAGCCCGTACCCGACTGCAAATTTCACAATGGAGAAGCAATGAAGCAACCCCAGACCTCCCGGCGCTCTTTCCTCGCCCTCGCTGCCCTTACTCCCTTTGCCGTTGCCGCCACCAGTGCCTGCGGCACGTCGGGTCCGGGTGCTTCCAGCGGCGGAGGCGGCGCCAGCATGTGGTACTTGTCCGGCGAACCGAACCAGACCACCATGCAGAAGGCTGTGGATGCCTTCAACTCGGCCAACTCAGCGGACAAGATCACCGTCACGTATTTCCAGAACGACGCCTACAAGACCAAGATCAAGACCGCCATCGGGGCCAACCAGGCACCCACCATCATCTACGGCTGGGGCGGTGGCGGCCTCAAAACCTACGCCGAGGCCAACCAGGTGGACGACCTGACCGGCTGGTTTGACCAGAACCCGGACCTGAAGAAGAAGTTCTTCCCGTCGGTATTCGGCGCCGCCACCGTCAACGGCAAAATCTATGCCCTGCCCAACCAGTACATCGCCCCGATTGTCCTGTTCTACAACAAGGAACTCTTCCAGAAGGCGGGCGTGCAGCCGCCCCAGACCTGGGACGACATCATGTCCCTCGTCAAGACCTTCAACGATATGGGCGTGGCGCCCTTCTCGCTGGGTGGCCAGTCACGCTGGACCTCCATGATGTGGCTGGAATACCTCCTGGACCGCATCGGCGGACCCGAAGTGTTCAACGCCATCTTTGAGGGCAAGCCCAATGCCTGGATGGATCCGGCGGTCATCCAGACGGGCACGAAGATCCAGGAGCTCGTCTCCGCCGACGGCTTCATCAAGGGGTTCTCCTCCATCACCGCGGATTCACAGGCGGACCAGGCACTCCTGTTTTCCGGCAAGGCAGCCATGATGCTGCACGGTTCATGGACCTACGGGGCAATGAAGAAGGCGGGCCAGAACTTCGTCCAGAACGGGAAACTGGGCTTCGTGCCGTTCCCCACCGTGGCCGGCGGCAAGGGAGACCCGAAGAACGGTGTTGGAAACCCTGCCCAGTACATGTCCATCTCCTCCAAAGCCTCGGACAAGGAAAAGGAATCCGCCAAGAAATTCTTCAAGGACGGCATCCTGACTGACACGGTCATTGACGCCTATATCAACTCCGGCTCGGTGCCAATCGTCAACGGCATCGAAAACAAGCTGAACACGTCCGAGGACAAGGAGTTCCTCAACTTCGTCTATGGCATGGCCAAGAATGCACCGAACTTCCAGCAGTCCTGGGACCAGGCGCTCAGCCCCACCGCCGCCGAGGCGCTGCTGAACAACATCGACCAGCTGTTCCTGAAGTCGATCACGCCGCAGCAGTTCGCCGAAAACATGAACGCAACGCTGGGCAAATGAGTAACGCCGTCTCCACTGCCCCCCGGGCTGCAGTCCGGCCGGCCAGTTCCAAACCAACGGAACAGCGCAAGACGGCCTTGGCGTGGCTGACGCTGCCGGCGCTGTTCTTCTTCCTGGTGTTCGCCGTCGTCCCGCTGGCCGGCGTGCTCATCCTGAGCTTCGCCAGCTGGGACGGGATCGGTGCCATCGGGGCGGCGGGCCTGGATAACTGGTTCTCAGTGCTGGCGGATCCCGGGCTGTACAACGCATTGGGGCTGACCTTCCTGATCATGATCGTCTCGTGGCTGGTCCAGACCCCCATCAGCCTGCTCCTGGGTGTCTTCACGGCCGGCAGCCAGCGCTACCGCGCCGCCCTTGCCGTGCTGTACTTCCTGCCGCTGCTCTTGTCCTCCGCCGCCGTCGCCATTGCCTTCAAGGCGCTGCTGGACCCTAACTTCGGCCTGGCAACAGGCCTGGGGCTGCCGTTCCTGGCGCAGGACTGGCTGGGCGTTCCCCAGCTTGCGCTGGGCCTGGTCATCTTCGTCATCGCCTGGCAGTTCGTCCCGTTCCACACGCTCATCTACCAGGGCGGCGTGCGGCAGATCCCCAAGTCGCTGTATGAGGCAGCGCAGATCGACGGCGCCGGGACCATCAAGCAGTTCTTCCACATCACCCTGCCGCAGTTGAAGTACACCATCATCACCTCCTCAACCCTCATGGTGGTGGGTTCGCTGACCTACTTCGACCTGATCTTCGTCCTCACGGGCGGCGGCCCGGGCAACTCCACCCGGATCCTGGCGCTGGACATGTACCTCCGCGGCTTCCGGGCCAACCTCATGGGGCCGGCCAGCGTCATCGCCGTCATCCTCGTCATCATCGGCCTTGCACTCGCCTTGTTCCTCCAGCGCCTTGGGGGCAAGGACAAGCAGGGCAGCCAACTGGAAGGTTTGTAGGGTGAGCACCGTCCTGAAAAGCAATACCCAGGAGGCCCGCGCCGGAATGGTGGGCTACTCCGCAGCCCCCAATCGGGGCCTCGGCACAAGGTTGCGGCGGCTCAACGTCCCCGGCGGCCTGGGCGGCTGGCTCTGGCTGGCCATCATCATCCTGCCGGTCTACTACGTGGTGATCACCAGCCTTAAGACCCAGGCGGGCTACTTCGGCCAGAATCCACTGGCGCTGCCCACGTCACCCACGCTGGAGAACTACCAGATGGTCCTCGAGGCGGACTTCGCAACGTACTTCATTAACAGCGCCATCGTGACCCTCGGTTCAGTGATTCCCACCGTGCTGGTTTCCTTCATGGCCTCCTTCGCCATCGTCCGTGGCGCCGGCAGGTTCCTCAAGCTGGTGAACGGCATGTTCCTGATGGGCCTTGCCATCCCGCTGCAGGCCACGATCATCCCCATCTACCTGATGATCATCCGGCTTAACTTGTACGACAGCCTGCTGGCCCTGATGCTGCCCTCCATAGCCTTCGCCATCCCGCTGACGGTGCTCATCCTGTCCAACTTCATCCGCGATGTCCCAAACGAACTGTTCGAGTCCATGCGGCTGGACGGCTGCAGCGAGTGGCAGACCATGTGGCGGCTGGCCCTCCCCCTGACCCGCCCGGCCATCGTGACCGTTGCCATCTATAACGGCCTGCACGTCTGGAACGGCTTCCTGCTTCCGCTGGTCCTCACCCAGAGCCCCAGCCTGCGGGTCCTGCCCCTGGGCCTGTGGACCTTCCAGGGTGAGTTCAGCGTCAACATCCCCGCCGTGCTCGCTTCCGTGGTGCTCAGCACCCTCCCCATCCTGGTGCTGTACGTCATCGGCCGCCGCCAGCTGCTGGCAGGCCTGACCGCCGGCTTCAGCAAATAAAGATCCGGGATTTCCAGAAAGGACTTTTCAACATGACCACCGCAAAGCCCCTGCGGGTCGGAATGGTGGGCTACGCCTTCATGGGCGCAGCCCACTCCCACGCCTGGCGCACCGCACCCCGGTTCTTCGACCTGCCGCTGGAGCCACAGCTCACCGCGGTGGCCGGAAGGAATGCCGACGGCGTCCGGGCAGCCGCGGACAAGCTCGGCTGGGACTCGGTTGAGACGGACTGGCGCCGCCTGATCGAGCGCGACGACATCGACCTGATCGATATCTGCACACCCGGCAACACCCACGCCGAGATCGCTATCGCCGCCCTTGAGGCCGGAAAGCATGTCTTGTGCGAAAAGCCGCTGGCCAACTCCGTCGAGGAAGCCGAGCGGATGACGCTCGCCGCCGAAACTGCCGCAAAGAACGGCGTCTTCTCCATGTGCGGCTTCAGCTACCGCCGTACCCCGGCGCTTGCCCTGGCCAAGCGGTTCGTGGATCAGGGCAGGCTCGGCGAAATCCGCCACGTCCGTGGCCAATACCTGCAGGACTGGCTCTCGGATGCCAACGCCCCCATGACGTGGCGGCTGGACAAGAGCAGGTCCGGCTCCGGCTCGCTGGGCGACATCGGGGCGCACAGCATCGACGCGGCGCAGTGGGTTACCGGCCTGAACATCAGCGGGGTATCGGCAATGCTGGAGACCTTCGTCCGGGAACGCCCGGTGGCCGGTGACCTGGTGGGCCTTGGCGGGCACGGCGACCTCAGCAGCGACGCCCCGCGCGGTGCGGTCACCGTCGATGATGCGGCCATCTTCAGTGCAAAGTTCGACGGCGGCCCCATCGGCGTGTTCGAAGCGACGCGTTATGCGCTGGGCAGGAAGAACGCCATGCGCCTGGAAGTAAACGGCCCCAAGGGTTCCCTTGCCTTCGATTTCGAGGACATGAACGTCCTGTCCTTCTATGATGCGGCGGAGTCCCCCGACGCGGGCTTCCGCCGGATCTTTGTCACCGAACCCGAACACCCCTATGTGGGGAACTGGTGGCCCACGGGCCACGGCCTGGGCTACGAGCACGGCTTCACCCACCAGGTGGTGGACCTGGTCGCCGCCATCGGTGAAGGCCGCCAACCGGAACCGTCCTTTGCCGACGCCCTTCAGGTGCAGCGGGTCCTCGCCGCCGTCGAATCCAGCGCCGCCAACTCCAGCCAGTGGCAAAAAGTCTGAACAGTTGCCCGGCAAAGGCAAGAACGCTTCAAGCAGATCTAGGAACACACATGACACGACCAATCACGCTCTTTACCGGCCAGTGGGCCGACCTGCCATTCGAGGAGGTTGCCCGGCTTGCCGGCGAGTGGGGCTTTGACGGGCTGGAGATCGCCTGCTGGGGCGACCACCTTGATCCGCGCCGGGCGGCAGAGGACGACAACTACCTCCAGGGCCGGCTGGACATCCTTGAGAAGAACAACCTCAAGGTGTTCGCCATCGCCAACCACCTGACCGGGCAGGCTGTGTGTGACGACCCCATCGACGAGCGCCACCAGGGCATCCTGTCGGCAGAGACCTGGGGCGACGGCGAACCCGAAGGGGTACGCCGCCGGGCCGCGGAAGCCATGAAGGACACCGCCCGCGCGGCCGCCCGCCTTGGTGTGAAGACCGTGACAGGGTTCACCGGTTCCTCCATTTGGAAGGCCGTGGCCATGTTCCCGCCGGCCCCGCAGTCCATGATCGACGCCGGGTACCAGGACTTCGCCGACCGCTGGAATCCCATCCTCGATGTGTTCGAGGAGGAGGGTGTCCGGTTCGCCCTGGAAGTCCACCCCTCCGAAATCGCCTACGACTATTGGACGGCCAAGCGCACCCTTGACGCGATCGGCCACAGGGAGAGCTTCGGCCTGAACTTCGATCCGTCCCACTTCATCTGGCAGGACCTGGACCCTGTGATGTTCCTGCAGGATTTTGCGGACAAGATCTTCCACGTCCACGTCAAGGAATCGGTCCGTCAGCTTGACGGCCGCAACGGCCGGCTCGGCTCGCACCTGGCCTGGGCGGACCCCCGGCGCGGCTGGGATTTCGTCACGGCAGGGCATGGCGATGTGCAGTGGAACAGGATCTTCCGAACGCTGAACGCCATCGGGTACGAAGGTCCCACCAGCATCGAATGGGAGGACGCCGGCATGGACCGGCTTATCGGCGCCCCCCAGGCGCTGGCCATGGTCCAGGACCTTGCCCGGATTGCGCCGCCCGCAGCCGCCTTCGACGCCGCCTTCTCCAGCCACTGACCCCAAGCCTTGCCGGCACAAGCCGGCAGCCAGACAAAGGAAACTTCAATGACAGATCGCAAGAATGCGCTGGTCGTCCGCGGCGGCTGGGACGGCCACCAGCCCTACGAGGCCACCGAGCTCTTTATTCCCTATCTCAAGGCCAACGGCTATGACGTCCGGGTGGAGGAATCCCCCAAGGTCTATGCCGACGCCGGGTACATGGCAGGGGTGGACCTGATCATGCAGTGCATGACCATGAGCACCATCGAAAAGGACGAATTTGCCGGACTGCGGGCAGCCGTGGAAAACGGCACCGGCCTGGCCGGCTGGCACGGCGGGATCGCCGATTCGTACCGGAACACCTCCGATTACCTGCACCTGATCGGCGGGCAGTTCGCCTGCCACCCCGGCAAGCACCCGGACGAATGTGTGGGCGAGCAGTCGGACAACTATGTGCCCTACACCGTCAACATGCTGCCCGCAGCCGCCGAACACCCGATCACCAAGGGCATCAAGGACTTCGACCTGGTCACCGAACAGTACTGGGTCCTCGCTGACGACTACATCGATGTCCTGGCCACCACCACCCAGAAAGTCCGCGAGTGGGATCCCTGGCACCGGGAAGTGACCTCCCCCGCGATCTGGACCCGGCAGTGGGGCAAGGGCCGGATCTTCGTCTGCACCCCCGGGCACCGGGTGGAAATCCTTCAGGACCAAAACGTACGCACCATCATCGAAAGGGGCCTGCTGTGGGCAAGCCGTTGAAAGTCGGAATCATTGGCTGTGGAGCCATCATCGCCCAGTACCTCACCAATTTCCGGCGGCTGGACCAGATCCAACTGGTGGCCGTGGCGGACCTGGATCCGGCGCGCGCCCAGGCCGTGGCGGATGACTACGACGGCGTCCGCGCCGTCTCCGTGGAGGAACTGCTCGCCGCTGACGACATCGACCTGGTCCTGAACCTGACCATCCCCGCGGCGCATGCTGACGTTGCGCTGAAGGCAATCGCGGCCGGCAAGAGCGTCTACGGCGAAAAGCCGCTGGCAGCGACCACCGAAGAAGCACGCCAGGTGCTGGACGCAGCACGCCACGCAGGCGTCACCGTCGGCTGTGCCCCTGACACCGTGCTGGGCACCGGGATCCAGACCGCCCGCAAAGCGATCGACGACGGCCTGATCGGCGCCGCCATCTCGGCCTCGGCCACCATGGTCACCCCAGGGCACGAACGCTGGCACCCCAACCCCGACTTCTACTACCAGCCCGGCGGGGGCCCCCTCCTGGACATGGGCCCCTACTACGTCACCGCCCTGGTGACGCTGCTGGGCCCAGTGGTGTCGGTCATCGGCGCAGCAAGCCACACCCGCAACCAACGCACCATCGGCTCCGGCCCCCGCCAGGGCGAAAAGGTACCGGTCACCATTGATTCCCACGTCACCGGCATCCTGGTCCACGCTTCCGGAGCCCTGTCCACCCTGTTCATGAGCTTCGACGCCGTGAAGTCCAAGTCCCCGAACATCGAAATCCACGGCGAGCGCGGGTCCCTGGTGGTGCCGGACCCCAACCACTTCGACGGCGAGGTCCAGCTGTTCTCCCTGGGCGCCGAGGACTGGGAAACACTTCCCGCCTCCGCAGGTTACATCGACTCCGGACGCGGGTTCGGCATTGCAGACCTGGCTTCCACCCCGCAGGGCAAGGAACCGCGTGCGGGAGGGACCCTGGCCTATCACGTCCTGGAGGTCATGGAATCCGTGCTCAAGGCCGCGCACAGCGGGATGACGGTCTCCATCCAGAGCACGGTGGAGCGGCCGGAGGGCGTGCCGCTGACCGTCCTGGCTGAACAGGAAGAAGCCGTCCAGACGCGCTAGGGCAGGAAATGCGATCACGGGAACCGCGCCGCTGCTTGCAGGTGGGGCTAGTACAGTCCGTCGCTGCGGGCGGCGCGGTTCCTGCCCAGCGACTTGGCCCTGTACAGGGCCGCGTCTGCGGCAGCGATGAGATCGTCCACGTCGGAGGTCCCGCCGTCGTAAGTGGAAATGCCATAACTCGCGGTGGGCATCTCCATGCCGTGCGCTGTTTCAGTCCCGGCCAGGCGCCTGCTGATCTCCTCGGCGATGATCTCGGCCCGTTCGGCGCTGGCGCCCGGAACAAGGATGACGAACTCCTCCCCGCCGTACCTGCCGGTCAGGTCCGTGGAGCGCACCGTGGCCAGGCACGCCTCAGCGAAAGCCTGCAACGCAAGGTCACCCGCTGCGTGGCCGTAGGTGTCATTGACCGTTTTGAAGTGGTCCAGGTCCGCCAGGATCAGGGCCCCCGAGCCGCCGGTAATGGTTCGGTCAGCGAGTTGCTCCGCTGCCAGTTCAATGAACGCCTTGCGGTTCAGCAGCCCCGTTAGGTCATCCCGGCTCGCCACCACGCGCAAAGCACGGGTCTGTTGTTCGGTGCTGAGTGCGGCCATGCTGAAAGACACCACTACCAGCAACACCATGGTGACCAGCGTGGTGACGGCGGAACCGAAGACGGTGGTGAAGATGGGACCGTCCCGGCCCTCCAGGAGCAGGGCCACGCAGCGGAAGAAATAGAAGATGGAAAGTGCGCCGGCCGCAACCGCCATGGGGATGCGGACCCGTGAATAGCCAGGCTCCAGCCGCCACAACTCCCGGGAGGCCAGCCCAATCGTGAGGCTCATCGCCGCAAGGAACACGGGTCCGCCGGACCAGACATTGGTGGCCGGGTGGTCCAGCGCCGATGCCACGAGGGTCACCACCGGGATGGCCGTGAAGGCCCACCTAGGCGGCCGGACAGTGCGCAGTGAGCGGGCGCCCGCCCAGACCGCAACCCCGCCATGGACCAGCAGCGTGTTTCCCACCGGGTTGGCCCACACCTGCTGCGGCGTTCCATCCAGGAGAAAACAGCCCGATCCGGCCAGGAAGAACAGCAGCGCGCCGCACCACCACGCACTGTACGGTGAGCGCGTCACCCTGTATGCGGAAAAGTAGAAAAGGACCACCAGCACCAGGGCCATCAGGCCAAACGCAGCGCGAAGGGTTGCCGTATCCAGAACCATGTGCCAGAAGTCCCCCCAGAAAACCCGAGTGCTGCCCACGCCAGTATCGCACCCACCCACGGTGCATGGGCATCCTTACCCCGATCGTAAATGCCCAAACCCGCCTACGCTGGTGGGTACCACCCGGACGACGAAAGGCCGGCAATGCTCCTTCTTTTCGGATTCAAGACTGCCCTCAGGGCCCTGCCGGGCCGCGCGGCGACCTGCCAGCACTGCGGGGCATTCATCTACCACCTCCTGGAGGAACAGGCGACAAAGTTCACGCTGTTCTTCATCCCGGTGCTCACCGTCTCGCGGAAATTCCGCATTACATGCACCAACTGCGGCTATGTCTCGTCCATCAGTGGACGCCAGAAGCGGGCGCTGGAAACGGGCCGGTAAAAGGTTGGAATCCCTGCCTTTCGCGCCGGCAGGAACACAAGTATTCCGCGGTGGGAGTGGGGAGTAGGGTTTCGCCATGGACATCATCCTGGTTCCCGGTTTCTGGTTGGACGCCTCCTCCTGGGAGAAGGTGGCCCCGGTTTTGGAAGCAGCAGGACACCACCTTCACCTCCTCACGCTTCCCGGCAAGGAGTCCGTGGACACAAGCCGCACGGGCATCACCCTGCAGGACCATGTCGACGCCGTCGTGGAGGTCGTCGACGGCCTCCCGGGCGGGGTGGTGCTGGTGGGCCATTCAGGGGGCGGGGCGATCATCCACGGTGTGGTGGACGCGCGGCCGGAAAAGGTGAAGCAGGCCATCTACGTGGACAGCGGTCCGCTGGCCGATGGCGGCGTCATCAACGATGAGTTGCCGGCCGAGGGGGACGACGTCCCACTCCCGCCCTGGGAGAGCTTTGATGACGCCGACCTGGTGGACCTTGATGACCGGCTGCGGCAGGAATTCCGGGCACGTGCCATCCCTGAACCCCGGGGTGTGGCGTACGGCAGCCTGCACCTGCATGACCAGCGCCGCTACAACGTTCCGGCCACGGTCATCACCTGTGAGTTCCCCTCCGCCATGCTCCGCGAGTGGATGGCTGCGGGCCAGCCATTGATTGCCGAGCTGAGCCGAATCCGGGATGTCGAGTTCGTCGACCTGCCCACCGGCCACTGGCCGCAGTTCACCAAGCCTGCCGAATTGGCGCAGGCCATCCTGTCGGCAGTCGATCACACCCGCACGGATTGAGGAAGACACACTCTTGCGCGTTGGCACCTCGGTCCCCATAATAAATGAATGGCATTCATTTATTCGACCGCGGTCAGGGACAGCGCCGCCCCTGGCCACATTTCCGCCGGCAACTCCACCCATATGCCCGCAGAGTGGGACGCCCACCAGCGCACGTGGATGGCATTCCCGCCCCCCAACGACACCTTTGGCCCAACCGGAAGCCCCACCCTGGACCGCGCACGCGCCGCCTGGACGGGGGTGGCCCGCACCATTGCCAGGTATGAACCCGTCACGGTCGTGGCCGATCCGCGGGACGCCACCGCTGCCCGGGAATGGCTCGGGGACCGCATCGACGTCATGGAAGTACCGCTGGATGACGCCTGGCTGCGGGACAGCGGCCCCACGTTCGTACACGTGCCGGACGGTTCAATTGCCGCGGTGGACTGGACCTTCAACGGCTGGGGCGCGCAGGAATGGGCCGCATGGGGGAAAGACCAGGCCGTGGCGCAGACCGTGGCAGCAGGCATTGGTGCCCCTCTCCTGCAGACCACCCTGGTGAACGAGGGCGGCGGCTTCCACGTGGACGGCCAGGGGACCGTACTGCTGACGGAAACGGTCCAACTGGATCCCGCCCGCAACCCGCGTGAAACCCGGGAGTCCGTGGAAGCGGAGATCCACAGGGCCCTGGGCACTACGAAAGCCATCTGGCTTCCGCGCGGGCTCACCAGGGACTATGACGAATTCGGCACCCGCGGGCACGTGGACATCGTGGCCGCCTTTGCCGGACCCGGCACCATCCTGCTGCACCGCCAGGATGACCCCGCCCATCCCGACCACGCCGTCTACCTTCAGTTGAAAGCAGTCCTTGGCGGGCAAGTGGACGCACAGGGCCGGCCGCTCCGCATCATCGACGTCCCCGCTCCCACCAAACTCAAAGACGACGAGGGATGGGTGGACTGGTCCTACATCAACCACTACGTGGCCAATGACGTGGTGGTGCTCTGCAGTTTCGACGACCCCAACGATGCCATCGCGGCCGGCATCCTGGAACGGGCCTACCCCGGCCGCACCGTGGAACTGGTTGACGCCAGGGACATCTTCGCGTTTGGCGGCGGGATCCACTGCATCACTCAGCAGCAGCCGGCCGGCCCGACAGGTGGTGCCGCATGATAACGGCCGAGCAGACCCAAAGGGCGGACACCGTGGAAATGTTCGAGGTGGTGGAGGCTGGCATCGCCCAACTCCGGGCAGCCCTCGAGTCCGGAGAAGTGAGCAGCGAGGAACTTGTCCACCTGTACCTGAAGCGCAGTAAGAAGTATGACTCTTCCGGCATACACCTGAACGCGCTTGTCGTGATGAATCCCGAAGCCCTTGCCGAGGCGCAGGCGTCCGACCGCCGCCGGGCTGCAGGCTTTACGCTGGGCCCGCTCGACGGGATCCCCTATACCGCCAAGGACAGCTACCAGGTGAAGGGCCTGACGGTCGCGGCGGGGTCTCCGGCGTTCAAAGACCTGGTGGCGCAGCGGGACGCCTTCACCATCGAGCGCCTCCGGACCGGCGGCGCCGTATTGATCGGGCTGACCAACATGCCGCCTATGGCCAATGGAGGTATGCAGCGCGGGGTATACGGCCGGGCCGAAAGCCCGTACAGCGCGGATTTCCTGACCGCAGCATTCGCGTCCGGCTCGTCCAATGGCTCCGGCACGGCCACGGCGGCCAGCTTCGCAGCATTCGGGTTGGCAGAAGAAACATGGTCCTCCGGACGGGCGCCCGCATCGAACAACGCCCTGTGCGCATACACCCCCTCCCGAGGCGTCATATCCGTGCGCGGCAACTGGCCACTGGTTCCCACTATGGACGTGGTGGTTCCCCACACCCGCACCATGGCAGACATGCTGGAAGTCCTGGACGTAGTGGTAACGGACGACGCCGAGGCCCGCGGGGACTTTTGGCGGACCCAGCCGTGGATTCCGGTGCCCAAGGCATCTGCTGTCCGCCCGGCGTCGTACCTTGACCTCGCCGTCACAAACCCGGGCGCGGCAGCACAGGTACTCACGGGCAAACGGCTGGGCATCCCCCGGATGTACATCAACGCCGATTCCGACGCCGGAACAGCGGAGGCGCCGGGCATCGGAGGGCCCACCGGCCGGCGGATCGAAACGCGGGAATCAATCCTGGAACTGTGGAAGGCGGCGCGCCGCGACCTCGAGGCCGCCGGAGCTGAGGTGGTGGAGGTCGACTTCCCAGTGGTGACCAACTACGAAGGTGACCGGCCCGGCGCACCCAGCATCTCCACCCGCGGACTGGTGTCCCCGGAATACCTGCGGCGCGAAATCGTGGACCTGTCGGCCTGGGCATGGAACGACTTCCTGGACGCCAACGGTGACCCCCAGCTGAACCGGCTTGCCGACGTGGACGGCTCCGCCATCTTCCCCGCACCCGAAGGCGCCTTGCCGGACCGCTATGACGGGTTCGACGACGACATCGCGGACTACCCCGCCTGGATCCGCAGCCACGGTGTCCCGCGGCTGACGGATATTCCCCACCTCGCTGAAGGCCTGGCAGGACTGGAGGCAACCCGCCGGCTGGACCTGGAGGAATGGATGGACCGGCTGGGGCTGGACGCGGTCGTCTTTCCGGCAGCCGCTGATGTTGCGCCGGCTGATGCGGACACCAACCCGGTTTCGGCGGACATTGCCTGGCGCAACGGGGTGTGGGTGGCGAATGGGAACCTGGTGCCGCGCCACCTGGGCATCCCCACGGTGACCGTTCCCATGGGCATTGCCGCGGACATCGGCATGCCAGTTGGCCTCACCATGGCCGGCAGGGCCTACAGCGACACGGCCCTGCTCCGCTTGGCCGCGGCCTTCGAAGCAACTGGCAGCCGGCGGGTTCCCCCTCCCCGCACCATGATGCTCGCGGAGGTGCCGCAAGGGGCTGGCTAAGCCGGAGCAATGGGCTGTGAAGGCCTTCCGCGACCAGCCTGCGGAAGTGCCTTGACAGCCTCCATTGTTAGCGCTGACATTGGGAGGAAACCGATTGCGAAGCGAAGGCCACTCCATGAAGAACTGGGCAGGGAACCTCGAATACTCCTCCGCGGATATCCGGCGGCCGGAATCCGTAGCGGAGCTGGCAGAGATTGTCACAAAGTCGCCCCGGGTCAAAGCCCTGGGATCCCGGCACTCCTTCAACCGGGTAGGGGACACGGAAGGCGTCCATGTCCTCCTCGACGCCCTGCCGCAGCAGGTGGAACTGGATTCGGCCCGCGGAACGGTGCGCGTCAGCGGCGGCGTGAGCTACGGGGCGCTGTGCCGGACCCTGGAGGAGTCCGGGGTCGCCATCCACAACCTCGCCTCGCTGCCGCACATCTCGGTCGCCGGCGCAGTGCAGACCGGCACGCACGGCTCGGGGGTGAACAACCCTTCCCTGGCCGGCGCCGTAGAATCCGTCGACCTGGTCAGGGCCTCCGGAGAACAGGTGACGCTTACCCGGGCGGATGGAGACGAGTTCCTGGCCAGCGTGGTGGGCATAGGAGCCCTGGGGATTGTCACCGGACTGGAACTGGCAGTCCGCCCCAGCTTCCGGATGCGCCAGCGGGTCCTTGAGGACCTGCCCTGGGAGAACGCGCTTGAGGAGTTCAGCGCCATCGTGTCCGCCGCGTACAGCGTGAGCCTGTTCACCGACTACACCGGGGGTACGATCAACCAGGTGTGGCTCAAGGCCCTCGATGACGAGCCCGCACTCCCCCGCCTGTTCGGGGCAACGGCAGCCCTGAGGGCGCGGCACCCACTGCCGGACATGTCCGCGGAGAACTGCACCGCACAACTGGATGAACCCGGGCAGTGGCTGGACCGGTTGCCGCACTTCCGGCACGAGTTCACTCCGAGCAACGGGGACGAACTCCAAAGCGAATTCATCCTTCCCCTGGAGCACGCTCCCGCTGCCCTCCAGGCCGTCCGCGGGCTTGCGGCACAGCTGGCACCCCTGCTCTTCGTCTCTGAGATCAGGACCGGGGCCGCGGATGAGTTCTGGCTCAGCCCGTTTTATCAACAGCAGAGCGTGGCGCTCCACTTCACCTGGAAACCGATGCAGCCCGAGGTGGAAGCCTTCCTCCCGGTCCTGGAGGATGCGTTACGGCCGTTTGGGGCACGTCCCCACTGGGGCAAGCTCTTCACTCCGGAGGGCCATGACTGGGAGGCCCTGTACCCCCGGTTCACAGACTTCCGCTCCTTCGCCGACGGCCTCGATCCGGAGGGCAAATTCCGGAACGGGCTGCTGGACACCATCCTCGGGGTCCCTGCGCGACGGTAGGAAGCCGACGGTACGCTGGAGGCATGACTTTTCGGCCCGCCGTCGTTCCCGCCACCGTCCTCGCCGCTGCGCTGCTGCTGAGCGGATGCGGCGCCGCAGGGGAGGCCGCGGGCACCGCCGCCAGCGACGCCGCTTCCAGGGCCGCCTCCTCCGCAGCACAGGAAGTCACCCGGCAAATCTGCGCCGTCGTCCAGAACGGCTTGGTCAGCCCCGGGGACAAGAAGGCGCTGGCAGGCCTGGTTTCGGCAGCAAAGTCGGCAGGGGTTCCAGCGGACATCACGACGCCTTTGGGGCAGGTTGCGCAGTCCGGGGACCAAGTGCCACCCGACTCCATCCAGGCCCTGAAGGACGCCTGCCGGCGTTGATCTTCAAGGGGCCGGAAGACCCTTCAGCCCCCGGGTCGCCGGTGCTACCTTGAAGTGACGAACTGGCAAGCCTGTGATGCTGAGTCACGCGCGAAGGAGATCGTCATGGCAGAACGCGGCAGGGCCCCCTTCACCCTTTCCAGCAAAGAGGAGGGGGAACAGTGACCAGCAGCCTGCAGAAGTTCGCGGGTCTCTACCGCCTCCCCGGCCCTTGGTGCACCGCCTACGTGGATGCCGGCACCGGAACAGTTGACAGCCTGGAAGCCGGCGACGTGCGGCCCGGGAACACCCACGCGCAACTCGAAGCACAAGGAGCGGCTGCGGCGGACATCGACGCGATGGAACAGGCACTTCAACCGGCTACGGGAATGCCCTCCCCCGTGGCCAGGTTTGTCCTGGTGCACGCCGGAAAAACGGAAGTCAACGAGGTGCTCCCCGGCGAACTGGTCCTGCCTGAGCGGATGGCACTGGAACCCGTTCCGGATCTGCTCCCCCTGGTCAAGCACCGGCCCGAAGAGCTTCCCTACGTTGTGGCGGAAGTCAGCCGCGACCATGGTGAAATCCGGCTGTACCGTGCCGGTGCCGGCGCTCCCCGCAGCGTGCAGGAAGTGGAGGGCGAGTCCGAGCACCTTCACAAGTTCCATGGCGGAGGCTGGTCCGAGTTGCGGTTCCAACACCACACCGAGGACGTCTGGCGCCGGAACGCCGATGAAGTGGCAGGTGAAATTGACAGGGTAGCCAGCTCCAGCGGCGCCCGGCTCATCGTGCTCGCCGGCGACATCCGGGCCCGTGGCCTCGTCAAGGAAAACCTCTCCGAGGCAAGCAGGGCACTGCTGTCCGAAGTGGATTCCCACACCCATACAGCCGGCGCGGAAAGTGCCGACCTGGAGGACCAGGTCAACAAGCACGTCGCCGAGGTGTGGGCCGAGGAGCAACAAGCGGTCATGGACAAGTTGGCGGTCCGGGAGGGCCAGGCCAACCCGGAGGCCGCCCATGGGGTCGGAGCCGTGGTGCACGCCCTCCAGCAGGCCCAGGTGGAGCTCCTGGTCTTCGATGATGCCGCCCTGTCCGGCCGGACCATGCTGGCACTCGGCGCGGAGCCGTGGATCGCCACCGCCAAGGAGGAGGCCCTGGCTGCCGGAATCCTGGGCGAGGTGCCCGCCCCTGCGGCGCTGCTTCGGGCGGCCGCGCTTACCGATGCCCGGGTCCTCCTGGTTCCGGGCGCGGTCCTGCCGGACGGCGTCCATATCGCGGCACTGCTGCGCTGGTCCTCCGGACCTGACGTCCCGTCGTCGTAGGCCTTACCGCAGTTGCAGGAATTTATCGAATGGAAGGTGCACCAATGAGCACTGCAGATGAAGACCCGGATGACGTCCTGGACAGCGTGATGGTCCCGGAGGAGGATGCTCTTCCGAACCCCACCCGCACGGGGCACGGGAAGATGCCCGAGGACGTTGACGACGACGATTACCAGAGGGCAGTGGAGCAGGAACGGGTAGCAGCCGGGCTCGCCGACTATGCTCCCGGCGACGTTCCGCCAGCCACCGACCCGCTGCCGCCGGAAGCGGCCGACGCCGCAGACCTCGCGCAACGGGGCCTGCTGGAGGAAGAACCGGAAGACAAAGGCTAGGAAAAAGCCGGTGGCCCCCAATGGACCACCGTCTTTTTCGCAATGCCCTTTTCTGTCGCCCGGACATCGGCCGGCCTCAATTCTGGCCCGGCTGCTCCCAGCCCCGGAGACCGCCTGCCCGTCCGGCCTGGGTTCGGTGCGCGTGCCCGGTCCGGTGTTCGGGCGGAGCAAATGGGACGACGCCGGTGTCGCGGTTCAGCGGCACGGCGCGGACAAATTTCGTCAGTTCCTCCCGGAGCGCCTTCCAGGCGATGTCCGGATCGTCCGGGTAGGCATTGACTTCCGCCTGGCGTGCTGCCTCCACGGCGGCAACGCCGGCATCCGTAAGCTCAACTTTCAGCTGCCGGCGGTCCGCGGCGTGGCGGGTCCTGGTGATATGTCCCGTCGCTTCAAGGCGGGTCAGGACACGGCCAAGGGTCTGGCTTTGGACCCTGATCGCCTCGGCAAGTTGTTCCTGGTTCAGTGGTCCCCCCGTCAGGCCTTCCAGTGCGATAACGGCGGCACGGGTGAGGCCAAGGGGGGCCAGTGCATCGTCCTGGCGCCGCTGGATCAGCCGGGCCGCCAAGGTGATCAGGCGGTAGCTGCTCCGGGCGTCCGGATCGAGATTGCTGGTCATCGGCCGCGGCCTTCCTGTAGTTGGCGAAGTGCTGGTCACCCTGCGTCGCTACACCCCTACAATAAGCATGCTTAGCAACATATTCGCAAGTAGGCTTACTATCCGATGGCCTTAAAGCCCTCCAGTTGCCCGAAAAGACCAAATCCGGAGAGCAGTACCCCTTGCAATCAAAATGGGAAGTGTGCTTAGTATCTAATTAGTAACCTTGCTTACTAAGTCGCCAGCACTGCTGGTTCTTGATCGCCCAGCTAACCCTTTCTGAAAGAGAGCGAAGATGACAGAGAACCAATGGCCCCAGACCCCACACACCGTCACCGATCCGGCCCTTGCCGATCCGTACGGTGCAAGAGAGGTCGATTCCCGCCAGGCCTCCTACTCCACGGATTCGGGTGATGCTTCCAAGACGCAGGCAGCCAAGGATGAGGCTTCGAACGTGGCCGGCCATGCTGCCTCCGC
>NZ_JAYXNX010000018.1:0-69305 GCF_036455295.1 Pseudarthrobacter phenanthrenivorans
CCAGGACTCCGGCACCACCCGCCAGGAAGCAGCCACCCTCCTGGCGGGGTAATCCGGGACGGGGTTTCGCTCCCCCACCGGTCAGCTGTTGCCGCGCACCACCGGGATGCTTGCCGTTGGCAGGCCGCTGGGGAATACGGTGGGCTCCGGCTGCGGGACCGGCGCCAGCGGCACCTGGACGGGGTCGCCGCCCACCACCAGCCGGTGGCCGCGGACGTCCACTTCCAGCGGCCCGCCCTCCTGCACGGCGAGCGTTATGGAACCGGGGGCAAGGCGGACCAGCAGCAGGCGTCCGCGGATCTTCAGGTGGAAGGCCAGCCCAGTCCATTCGGCAGGGAGGCGCGGGTCGAAGAACGGCACCTCCCCCTGGTCGCGCAGGCCGGCGAACCCGCTGACCAGCGAGCTCCACACTCCCCCGGTCGAGGCAATGTGGACGCCGTCGATGGTGTTGCCGTGGGTGTCATCGAGGTCGATGAAGGCCGCGTTGGTGAAGTGGTCCAGCGCTTCCTTCGAGTAACCCACCTCGGCCGCCATGATTCCCTGCACGCAGGCGGACAGGGTTGAGTCACCGGTGGTCAGCGGATCATAGAAATCGAAGGCACGGTGTTTCTCCTCGGCGGTGAAGTCCTGCCACTGCAGGAACATGGCCAGGACAGTGTCCGCCTGTTTGAGGACCTGGTGGCGGTAGATCACCAGCGGGTGGAAATGCAGGAGCAGCGGGTACTTGGACCGGGGCGTGGTCCAGTCCCAGGGCTCCAGCGTCATGAAATCGTTGTCCTGTGAGTGCACCTGCATGCGGTCATCGAACGGCAGCTGCATCCGGCTGGCGGCGGCTTCCCAGAGTTGGCGCTCCTCCGGCGTGATTTCGGCGTGCTCCAGGGCGGCAGCGGCCCGGAGATTGAAGCGGGCCATCACGTTCGTGTACAGGTTGTCGTTGACCACGGCGGTGTATTCATCGGGACCGGTGACGCCGTGGATGTGGAAGAGCCCGTCCTTGCCGAAGAAGCCCAGGGAAATCCACATCCGGGCAGTTTCGATCAGCAGTTCGGCGCCCATGCCCTCTCCGAAGGCGGCATCGCCGGTAGCCCAGAGGTACCTGTTGGTGGCGAACGCAATGGCGGCGGCAATGTGAAACTGGGCCGTGCCCGCAGCATAGTAGGCGCTGGCCTCGAGTCCGTTAATGGTGCGCCACGGGAACAAGGCTCCATCCACGCTCAGTTCCTTGGCCCGGATCTTGGCCTCGGGGAGCATCCCGTGCCGGAACTCCAGGACCTGCCGGGCGCCGTCAGGATTGGTATAGGTGAGGTACGGCAGCAGGTACACCTCCTGGTCCCAGAAGTAGTGACCCTCATAGCCTGATCCCGTAACGCCCTTGGCGGGGATGCCTGCAACGTCGGCACGGGCGGTGGCCTGGGCCAGCTGGAAGAGGTTCCAGCGGATGGCCTGCTGCAACCCGGGCTGGCCGCCGTCGACCACAATGTCGGAGGTGGCCCAGTAACGGCGGAAGTGCGCATCACTTTCAGCAAAGACCTCATTGACGGGCCGGAGCGCTTCTTCTGCCACTGCGGCTGCGTCGATCTCCGGGTCTTGGATAGCGGGGCCCGCGGCGTAGCTGACGCTTTTCTCCAGGCGGAACGGTTCATCGGCGTCAACCGCAAGGACGTAACGGACGCTGCTGTCGTCCTGGTCCACCAGGGTCTCGAACGGCTGGTACCCGGGGGAGGTCCAGTGGTCAACGGCGATGCCCACCCGCTGCTTGGACTCCGCCGCCTCCCAGGACAGACGCAGGGAGCCGTCGCCGCCGTCGAGCCTCACGGGCAGCAGCACCCGGCCGGCGTGGCGGCCGGCACGGCGGGGATCGTGCACGGAGTGGTCTTCCACCGGCTGGTCCTGGCGGTTGATCACGGATGAGGTGACGTCCAGGGAAACCTGCCGGTCCGTGGCCACTTCCAGCGAAATGCCAAGGCTGCCGCGGGACGCGAAGCCCACGGCCCGCCGCTCGGTGGTGGTTACCGTTGCGCCGGACCGGCACTGCCAGGTGATGCGGCATTCATAGATCCCCGTGCAGAAATCCACGGTCCGCCGGTAGTCCAGGACTTCGGTTTCGGCCAGGCTGAGGCTTTCCCCATCCACCATGATGGTGAAGTTGTTGGCGTCCGGAATGTACAGGATGCGCTGTCCCGTCCGGGCAAATCCGAAGGCGTTTTCGGCGTGCTTGATGTCCCAGATTTCGTGCAGCCCGTTGATGAAGCTGCCCGGCAGTTCTGCGTCCACCGCAGCCCAGTGTGCGCCGCGGATACCCAGGTGTCCGTTGCCAAGGGCGAACAGGGTCTCGAGTGTGCCCGCGTTGTCGGCTTCGTAGCGGGTCTCAACGAGTTGCCAGGGGGTGTCGGGGAACCGTTCGCGGTCCGCGCTGATCAATGCCATGGTCGGGGTCCTTTTGGCCTTGCTGGTGCTGCCGGCTGGCCGGCATGGAGTATTCGGGGGAAGTGCTGTACCCGGATGGGGCGCTGCCGGGGGAAGCAGCAGTGTTGCCGCGGGGAAAGGCAACACCGGTTCCGGGAGTGGGATCAGGGGATGAGTTCCTGAAGGTCGCTGACCACCAGGGTGGCACCGGCATCAAGCAGCGTTTGCCGCCCGGCTCCGCGGTCCACGCCGATGACGGAGTGGAAAGATCCCGCCTGTCCGGCCTGCACACCGGACACGGCGTCCTCCACCACCACGCACTCGGAGCTGGACAGGTCCAGCAGCTTCGCGGCGTACTCGTAGGTGGCCGGGCTTGGCTTGCCGGGCAGGCCCTGCTCCGCAGCCACGACCCCATCCACCACCACGTCGAAGTGCCGGCTGAGCCCGGCTGCCTTCAATACGGCGGGTGCGTTGCGGGAGGAGGAGACGACGGCGACCTTGAGTCCGCGGTCAAGGGCGGCTTGGAGGAAGCGCACCGAGCCTTCGAACGGTTCGACGCCGGCACTCACAATGTCATTGAAGACCGCGTTCTTCCGGTTGCCCAGGCCTTGGACTGTGTCGTGGGCAGGGTCGTCATCCAGCGGGCCTTCGGGCAGGGTGATCCCGCGTGAGGCAAGGAAGTCGCGGACGCCGTCGAAGCGGGGTTTACCGTCGATGTGGTCGAAGTAGTCGCTCTCGCGGTATGGGGACGCGCCGGGCTGTGAGGCCAGGTAGCCGTCGAACAGTTCCTGCCAGGCCCGTTCGTGCACGGTGGCCGTGGGCGTCAGCACTCCATCCAGGTCAAACAGGATTGCTGCGGCGCCGGTCCAGGCGGCGGTATCAGCTGCAGTTTCTTGCGTCATCGGCAGTGCGATGTCCTCTCGGGTTGTGGACAGTAGCCCTGCCGGGCAGCCGAAAGGAAGCTCCACTGCGCCAGAGACGCGCAGTATCACTTCCTTGTCCGCCCACTGCAGGACCGATCATGGCCGTAGACGAGTGTAAGCGCTTGCAAATTTGACTTGCAACTGTTTTTTATCGCTGTCTAGGCAATTTCCGGCCGCGTCCGCAGCACGTAGTGGCGCAGGAAAGCGCTGACGTCCACCATCTCGGTTTTGGACATCGCATGCCCCATCCCCGGGTAGGTCCGCGCCGTCAGGAGCGTGTTCTTTTCCAGCCATTCGGCGGTGTAGGCGACCGCGTCCTCGTTAATGACCAGATCCGCCTTGTCCCGCCCCCAGAAGAAGGGCGGCCTGGCCTCGAAGGTATCCATTACGGAGAGGAGCTCATTGTTGAGCACGAAGCCGGACAGCCCCACCACGGCCTTATAGTCGCCCGGGTGCAGCCGAAGCAGCGTGCTGGCCATGGCCATCCCCTGCGAGTATCCCATCAGGCTCACGCTGCTGTGCTGGTCCTCCACGGATTTGATCCACGCCCGCACGGCATTGGCCGCCGAGATCACGTCCGCAAAGTCGTTGGCCAGGAAGTAATCGAGCAGGAACCAGCCCCAGTGGTCGCCGATGGGCATTGGGGCGCGCAGGGCCGCATAGGTGAACTCCTGCGGCAGGTGCTCAAACAGGCGCACCATCCTCGACTCGTCCGTGCCGTACCCGTGCATCATCACCATCAAGGGAGTGCCCGCGCGTTGGCCTTCCGGCCTGGACCACACAACTGTTTCCACTGGTCAAGACTAGCGACGCAGATGAGCTGCCCGGCCGGGTCATTGAATCCGGAACCCGCGGACGGTAGCGTGACGCCTGACAGACAGCAGGCTTAGCTTTTTGCAGTACGCACCACCCTTCCGTAACGCCATACCAGCGCCGCACATGGAAGCGGCCGTAAGGAGCAGGTCATGAGAATCGGTTCGTCAATCTTCCTTATCGCCCTCGGCGCTATTCTCGCCTGGGCAGTGACTCCCGGACTGATTCCCTTTGTGGACCAGCAGCTGGTGGGCTACATCCTGATGGCCGTCGGCGTGATCGGGCTGATTGCATCACTTATCCTCGCCTCGCCCGGCCGCAGCCGGCGGGTGAGCGAGTCCCGGTCCGTGATCGACCCCAACACCGGTGAGCGCATCACCCGGCAGGAAACCCGCGACGGCGGCATCTGACCTCATGCGGAAACGGGGGCCATTTCCCCGGATAAGTAACGCCAGGCCGAAGAGCCGGGCTGGACCACAGGCGTCCAGCCCGGCTTTTTTGCGCCCCGACAGGGCAAATGACAAGGAATCTTGTTTCATGTTGGTTTCCATTGACAAACCAACAGAAGCAAAGATAAAGTCAAGTAACTCAACACGAGAGTGACGCAGGTCACGAGAGCAGCTACGCAACGGAGGGTAAGTGTTCGCCGAAGAGCGCCAGCAAAAGATTGCCGAGCTTGTCGCCGGCAGCGGCCGGGTCAGCGTGACCCTGCTGGCTGAGCGCTTCAGCATCACCACCGAAACCGTGCGCCGGGACCTGGCAGCCCTGGAAAACGCCGGAACCGTACGGCGCGTCCACGGTGGCGCAGTGGCGGCAGACCGCTTCAGCACCACCGAGGAAAGCGTCACCGAACGGGCCATCCAGCGGCCGGACCAAAAAATCCGGATCGCCGAAGCCGCCCTCGCACTGATTCCCCGCAACTCGACCGCCAGTGTCCTGCTGGACGGCGGCACCACCACCGAAGTGCTGGCAGACATGCTGGCCCGGCGCACCGCCGCCGAACCTTCCGATGGAAACGGGCCGCAGCACGAACTGGTGGTCATCACCCACGCAGTACCCATCGCCAGCAAACTCTCCCATGTTCCCGGTGTAGCCCTGCAGATCCTGGGCGGTCGGGTACGCGGCATCACCCAGGTGGCCGTGGGCCAGGCCACCGTGGACGCCGCCGCCAGGCTGCGCCCGGACATCGCGTTCATCGGCACCAACGGCATCCACGCCACCTTTGGCATCAGCACTCCCGATCCTGAAGAAGCAGCCGTCAAGGCAGCCTTCGTCCAGTCGGCACGCCGCATTGTGGTGCTGGCCGACTCCTCCAAGCTGGACACGGAAACCCTGGTCCAGTTCGCCTCCCTGAAAGATCTGGATACCTTGATCACAGACAGTGAACCCGGACCTGAACTCGCAGCCGCCCTGGAAGATGCCGGCGTAGACGTGGTGGTCGCATGATCGTCACGTTCACGGCCAACCCCAGCCTCGACCGGACGGTGGCCCTCCCCGGCCCGCTGGCCCGCGGTGAGGTGCAGCGCGCCGTCTCCGTCCGCCAGGAGTCCGGCGGCAAGGGTGTCAACGTTTCCCGCGCCCTGGTGGCCTCCGGGCTGGAATCCCTTGCCGTCC
Source organism: Pseudarthrobacter phenanthrenivorans (assembly GCF_036455295.1). Classification (GTDB taxonomy): domain Bacteria; phylum Actinomycetota; class Actinomycetes; order Actinomycetales; family Micrococcaceae; genus Arthrobacter; species Arthrobacter phenanthrenivorans_C. Next base: position 5,757 of record NZ_JAYXNX010000018.1, read on the forward strand.
TTCCCGGCGCAGACGGTGACCCCGTCCTGGCCGGGCTGCGGGAGAGCGCCGTTCCCTTCGTGTCCCTTCCCATCGATGAGCCGCTGCGCACCAACGTGGCGCTCACCGAGCCCGGCGGCGTGACCACCAAGATCAACGAACCCGGGCCCGTCCTGGCTGCTGACCAGCAGGAAGCCCTCATCAAGCTGCTGCTGGAAAGCTCCCGCGGCGCCAGCTGGGTGGTTCTGGCCGGTTCGCTGCCACCGGGATTCCCGGACAACTTCTACGCCACGGTGGCGCGGCGGATCCGGGAGGCGGGCAACGGCACAGCGCCGCTGATCGCCGTCGACTCCTCCGGGGCGCCCCTCGCCGCTGCCCTCACCGACAGCGGAACGTCCGGGGACAGCACCGTCTCCGGAGGAACAACCACAGGTTCCGGGAAACCGGACCTCCTCAAACCCAACGCCGAGGAACTGGCGGAACTGGCCGCAGCCGCCGGTTTCACCCCGGCCTCCGGTGACGAGCTGGAAGCGGATCCCGCTGCTGCGGCAGCCGCCGCAGCCGCCGTCGTACGTTCCGGTGTGGGTGCTGTGCTGGCAACTCTCGGTTCCAAGGGAGCTGTCCTCGTAACGGCCGACGGCGCGTGGCTGGCCACGCACCCGCCGGTCGCCGCGGTCAGCACGGTGGGTGCGGGCGACTCCGCACTTGCCGGCTACCTGCTCGCCCACGGCCGGGGCGCCGCCCCCGCCGACTGCCTTCGTCAGGCGGTGGCCCACGGTGCCGCCGCTGCCTCGCTGCCGGGCTCCACAGTTCCGGCAGTAAACCAAACCACCCCGGATGCCGTAACCATCACGGCCCTTCGAAAGGATTGACAGTGACCCAGCTCATCACCACGGATCTGGTCGAGCTCGACCAGAACCTGGGCAACGCCCCCGAGACGGTGATCCGGCATCTGGCAAGCAAGGTAGCTGCCACCGGACGCGCATCAGAAGTTGAAGGCCTCTTCGCCGACGCCTTTGCCCGCGAACAGAAGACCGCCACGGGCATCCCGGGTGGCATCGCCATCCCGCACTGCCGCTCCGCAGCAGTCACCGTGCCCACCCTGGCCATGGCACGCCTGAACCCGAAGGTTGACTTCGGCGCCAAGGACGGCCCGGCTGACCTGGTGTTCTTCATTGCCGCTCCGGACGGGGCGGACCAGGAGCACCTGAAGCTGCTCTCCAAGCTGGCGCGGTCCCTGATCAAGAAGGACTTCACCGCAGCCCTCCGCAACGCCTCCTCGCAGGCTGAAATCGTGGAACTCGTTGACGGCGCGCTGGCGGACAAGCCGGCAGCGCACGCTGCAGCCGCCCCGGTGGATGCAGTCCCGGTAGGGGCCAGCGTCGGCGCAGCCGGTGCCGCAGGTGCCAGCGCCGTCGGTGCCCCCGCAGGTGCTTCGGCAGGCAGCGCGGCCCGCGGGCCCAAGCGCCTGGTGGCCGTGACCGCGTGCCCCACCGGCATTGCCCACACGTACATGGCAGCCGATTCCCTCGTGGCAGCCGCCAAGGAGGTGGGCGTTGACCTGCAGGTGGAGACCCAGGGTTCCTCCGGCGCCAAGGCACTGGACCCCGCCGTCATCGCCGCAGCGGACGCCGTGATCTTCGCCGTGGACGTGGACGTGCGCGGCAAGGAGCGCTTTGCCGGCAAGCCCGTCATCAATGCCCCCGTAAAGCGCGGCATCGACGAACCGGAAAAGATGGTCCAGGAAGCACTTGCTGCGGCGGACAACCCCAATGCCCACCGGGTCCCGCACTTCGGCGCGGAGGAACAGGCTGAGCTGGAGGCCGCTGAAAAGGGCGAGCACATCGGACAGAAGCTCAAGAAAGCCCTGCTCACCGGTGTCTCCTACATGATTCCGTTCGTGGCCGGCGGTGGCCTGCTGATCGCCCTTGGCTTCCTCATGGGCGGTTACCTGATCACCAAGTACGCGGACACGATCGTGGTCCAGAACAGCATCTTCAACCTTCCCACCCAGTTCCCGGAGAACGCGTGGGGTCCGCTGGGGGCCTACCTCGGTGCGGTCCTGTTCAAGATCGGCGCCCTCTCGCTCGGATTCCTGGTTCCGGCCCTGGCCGGGTACATCGCCTACGCCATCGCCGACCGTCCGGGCATCGCGCCGGGCTTCGTGGCCGGTGCCGTAGCCGGGTTCATGGGCGCCGGCTTCCTCGGCGGCATCGTAGGCGGCCTGCTGGCCGGTTACATCGCCCACGTTATCGGCGGCCTCCAGGTGGCACGCTGGCTGCGCGGCCTGATGCCTGTGGTCATCATCCCGCTGCTGGCTTCGCTGGTGGCATCTGGCCTCATGTTCCTCATCCTCGGCGCCCCGATCGTGGCCATCACCACCGGCCTGAACAACTGGCTGTCCGGACTCACCGGTGCCGGAGCCATCGCCCTCGGCGTGATCCTCGGACTCATGATGTGCTTCGACCTGGGCGGTCCGGTCAACAAGGTGGCTTACTCCTTCGCCGTCGCCGGCCTGGGAGCCGCAAGCATCGACAACCAGGCCCCGTGGCAGATCATGGCAGCAGTCATGGCTTCGGGCATGGTCCCGCCGCTGGCCATGGCGCTGGCTTCCACCGTCCTGAACAAGAAGCTCTTCAGCCTCGCTGAGCAGGAAAACGGCAAGGCAGCCTGGCTGCTGGGCGCGTCCTTCATCTCCGAAGGCGCCATCCCGTTCGCCGCTGCCGATCCCCTGCGCGTCATCCCCGCCAGCATGCTGGGCGGCGCAGTGACCGGTGCCATTTCCATGGCGGCGGGCGTCGGATCAAAGGCACCCCACGGCGGCCTGTTCGTCTTCTTCGCCATCGACAACTTCCTGATGTTCGTCATCTCGATCATCGTCGGCACGGTAATCACGGCACTTTCCGTCATCGCGCTCAAGCGCTGGGCAGTCAAGAAGAGCGTTGATACGGTTGAACCGGTTCCCGCAACCGTCTGAGCCGGCTTAGCCACAAACTTCACCGGCCGCTGAACCCTCAGCACGCCGAAAGACAAAAGGAGCAAAAATGCCAGAACGCACCGCAACCGTTGCCAGCCGCGTGGGCTTGCACGCCCGCCCGGCCGCTATCTTTGCCGAGGCAGCCGGCGAGTTCGACCTGGACATCACCATCGCCCGTGAAGGCGAGCCGGCCGACGAAGCCATGGATGCAGCCAGCATCCTGTCCTTGATGAGCCTGGGTGCTTCGCACGGCGACGTGGTGGTCCTCCGCGCCGAAGGTGCCGGTGCGGACGATGCGCTGGAGCGCCTGGTGCAGATCCTGGAAACAGATCACGACGCCGAGTAGCAGCTTCGCCGCTTAGCGGCACTGCCCCAGTCGGCCGCCGTCGCGCTTTCCCTTTATGGAGAAGCCCGACGGCGGCCGCTTGGCTTTAAGCGCCTGGCCCGCCTTCCGCAATCCGTTTCACGTCCGCCAGGAGCATGTCCCACATGCCCTTGGAATGCTTCGCGGCTTCTTCGCTGGGATTGTTGTCCTGCGCCAGGGTCAGCCGGGTGGCGCCGTCACGGTCCTCAAGCGACCAGTCAAGCGTGTGGTAATTCTCCGGCTTGTCTTCCTGCCCGGACAGGGGGCTGTAGTGGGTGTGGACCAGTTTCCGCCCCGGTTCGACCGCCAGGATCCGGCCCTTGTCCTGGTAGGCCTTCCCTTCCCACTCACCCCGCCAGGTGATGGGGCTCCCCACCTTCCAGTCCGTCTCCAGCATGGTTCCAAACATGAACTCCTTCACGGCGGCGGGGTCGGTCATCACTTCCCACACGCGCTCCGGCGGGGCGTCGATGGTGGTGACGGAGGTGGCCACGTAGTTTTCCGCCATGGTTCAGGCCTTTTTCGCGGTGAAGAGCAGGTACTCCCATTCCATCTGGAACGGGGTATCGCCGTGCGCGTCGCCAAAGGAATCGGCAAGACCGGTAAGGGCCTCGTCCAGGGCCTTGACCTTGTCATGGTCCTCGCCGAGGGATTTGTACACGGAGATGATGGGGCCGTAGTGGGACTTGAAATAGCGGACGAAGTCCGCGGGCTGGTGGAAGCTCCTCACCGTGAGGTGCTTCTTCCGGCTGTGGACATCGGTGATTTTTTCGCCCATCAGTTCGCGGATGTGGTCCTCGCTCCCCCACAACGTCGCAGGCTGGCTGCCGGGCGGGGGCGGCGGAGCGAAGGGCTTCAGGGCGGCAAACATCTGCCCGGTAAATCCTTCGGGGGTCCAGCACAGCAGCCCGATGGAACCGCCGGGTTTACAGACCCTGAGCAGTTCGTCCGCAGCTGCCTGGTGGTGGGGTGCGAACATCACGCCAATGCAGGACATCACCGTGTCGAACTCCGCCTCTCCGAATGGGAGGGCTTCTGCGTCGCCTTCCTGCCACTCAAGGCTGACGCCCCGGTTCGCGGCTTCCTTGCGCCCCGCTTCGAAGAGCTCGGGGGTGAGGTCGCTGGCCACCACCTTGGCGCCCATCATCGCCGCCGGAATGGCGGCGTTTCCGGTTCCCGCCGCTACGTCCAGGACCCGCTGGCGGGACTTGATGCCACAGGCCTCCACCAGGACGGCACCCAGCTCCAGGAGCATCTCGTCGGCAAGGGCCGGGTAATCCCCTGAGGCCCACATGGCCCGGTGCTTCCTCTTGAGCTCCCGGTCCGCCTCCGCCCCCGCCACGCCTGTCTGATCGCTCATGTCCGCGCCCCTTTACATGTCCGCCGAAGATGGTGACAGCGCCGCTGGCACAGCGGAGGCTGTGATGCGACTCATTGTGGGCGCGTTGCAGCCACCTGTAAAGGGTGGCGCCGGGCAAAGACTGGGCGGCTGCCCGCCGCACGTCAGGCCGGTTTGCGCGCCCTGGTGGTCTTGGCGGCCGGCTTGGCTGCGGTCTTGGAGCCGGTGGATTTGGTTTCTGCCGCTTTGCTTCCCGTGGACTTGGAGGCTGAAGACTTTGCGGACGTGGATTTCGTGGCGGCGGATCTCGTGGCCGATTTGGCGGCAGGCCCGGAATCATCCGTGCCGGTCTTCGCGGCAGCCCTGGTCCCCGAAGACTTGGCCGCCGCGGCCTTGGTGCCTGACGACTTGCGGGCCGGTTTGGCTTCCTCCTCAGCGTCCCCCTTCCCGCCGTCCGCTTCGTCATCAGTTCCGGTGGCCGATGCGGGCTCCCCGCCGCCGCGTTTCCGGTCCAGGCTCCGTTTCAAGGCCTCCATGAGGTCGATGACCTCGCCCTTGCCGCCCTCGCCGGCTTCCACGCCGAAGGTTTCCTCGGTGTCCAGCGATTCACCCTGCTCGAGCTTCGCGTCGATCAGCTGGCGGAGCTGCACCTGGTACTCGTCCGTGAAGGAGTCGGGCTCGAAGTCAGCGGCCATGGACTCCACCAGCGCCGCTGACATGTCGCGTTCCTGCGCGGAAATCCTGATGTCCGCTTCCAGGGACGGGAAATTCGCCTCCCGCACCTCATCCGGCCAGAGCAGGGACTGCAGGACCAGGACGTCGTCCTTGATCCGCAGGGCACCCAGCCGCGTCTTCTCCCGCAGCGCGAACTGGACAATGGCCACCCGGTCCGTATCCTCCAGCGCCCGGCGCAGCAGCACGTAGGCCTTGGGCGACTTGGAATCAGGCTCCAGGTAGTAGCTTTTCTCGAACATCATGGGCTCGAGCTGCTCGGACGGGACGAACTGCACCACTTCGATCTCGTGGCTGTTCTCGGCGGGAATGGACTTGAGCTCATCCTTGGACAGGACCACAGTGCGGCCGTCCTCGTCGAAGGCCTTCTCGATGTCCGAGTAGTCCACCACCTCCCCGCATACCTCGCACCGGCGCTGGTAACGGATCCTGCCGCCGTCGGCGTTGTGAACCTGGTGCAGACTGATGTCATGATCCTCTGTGGCGCTGTAGACCTTCACGGGCACGTTGACCAGGCCGAACGCGATGGCACCTTTCCAGATGGCTCTCATTCATACAGTCAACATCAGAGCAGGCCGGAGGTGAAGCCCCGTGGCAGGTAGCAGGGAACGTGTCCGGGTTGCGGGACGCGAGCTGACACTGACCAACCTGGACAAAATCATCTATCCGGAGACCGGAACCACCAAAGCCGACGTCCTGGCCTACTACGCCGCGGTGGCGCACGTCCTGGTCCCGGCGGCCGCCAACCGTCCGGCGACGCGCAAGCGGTGGGTCAATGGTGTGGGTACGGCGGACAAGCCCGGTGAGGTCTTCTTCCAGAAGGAGTTGGAGGACTCCGCTCCCGGCTGGCTGCCGCGGGCCGCCATCACGCACAAGGACCGGACCATCCACTATCCCTTGGTCAACGACGCCGCGACGCTGACGTGGTTCGGCCAGATCAACTCGCTGGAGATCCACGTGCCGCAGTGGCGGGTGGACCCGCACGGCAACCAGCTGAACCCGGACCGGCTGGTGCTGGACCTGGACCCGGGCGAGGGTGCGGGCCTGCCCGAGTGCCGCGAAGTGGCGCTCCTGGCGCGGGCCATCCTGCAGGACGTGGGCCTGGATCCGGTCCCGGTAACCAGCGGCAGCAAGGGCATCCACCTCTACGCGGCGCTGGACGGGGGCCAGACCTCCGAGCAAATCTCCGCCTTCGCGCGGGAGTTGGCCCGCGCGCTGGAGGCAGACCACCCGGACCTGGCTGTCAGCGACATGAAGAAGTCCCTGCGCCGCGGCAAGGTGCTGGTGGACTGGAGCCAGAACAACGCGGCAAAAACCACGGTGGTCCCCTATTCGCTTCGCGGCCGGCCCACGCCCTTGGTGGCCGCACCCCGGACCTGGCAGGAAATCGAGTCGCCCAGGCTGGCGCATCTTGACTACCAGGAGGTGCTGAAAAGGGTGCGGGACGGCAACGACCCGTTCGCCGCCGTCGTCAACGCCACAGTTGGCGGGTCAAGCGGGGCGGCCGCCCAAGAGGAAGCGCACGACGGCGACGCCCGCCTGGGCAAGTACCGCTCCATGCGTGACCCCAACGCCACGCCCGAGCCGTTCGCAGGCATCCCCTCCGGCGGCAACAGCTTTGTCATCCAGGAGCACCACGCCAGCCGCCTGCACTGGGACCTCCGGCTGGAACACGAAGGGGTCCTGGCATCCTGGGCGCTCCCCAAGGGCGTCCCCGAGTCCGGCGGCAGGAACCACCTCGCCGTCCAGACGGAGGACCACCCCATGGACTACCTCACGTTCCACGGCACCATCCCCAAGGGGCAATACGGGGCCGGTGAAATGACCATCTGGGACACCGGCACCTATGAACTGCATAAGTGGATCAACGGGAGGGAGGTGATCGTCACCCTGGCCGGGTCCGACGACGGAGGGCTGGGCGGCAGCAAAAAGATCGCGCTCATCCACACCGGGCGAGGCCAGGGCAAGGACGCCGAAAGCCAGTGGCTGATCCACCTCATGGACCAGGAGGAGCCGGGCGCACGACGGCGGCAGCCGGCCCGGGCGGGAACAGAGCCTTCGCGGGATGGCGGCGGGATGGACCCTGCCCCGGCTGCTGCGCCGGCCAAGGCTGCCGGCCCCGCCGAGGCCGCGGAGCCGGCCACCACTGCGGACCCCGCCGGCAGTGCTCCCGCCGACGCCCTGGAATACCAGCCCATGATGGCTACGGCGGGGACCAGCGCGGATCTGCAGGGCAGTTCGTGGCAGTACGAGCTCAAGTGGGACGGCGTGAGGGCCATCCTGGTAGCGGACGCGGACAGGGTCAGGATATTTTCGCGCAACGGCAATGACGTCAGCCGGACCTACCCCGAGTTCACCGACCGGGCCTGCTGGCCGGCGCAGCCGTTCGTGGCGGACGGGGAGATCATCGCCGTCGGACCGGGCGGAAAGCCTGACTTTGGCCTGCTGCAGGGCCGGATGAAACTGACCCGGGCCGCGGACGTTGCCCGCGCCCGGACCGCGATCCCAGTACAGCTGATGCTGTTCGACTTGCTCTACGAGAACGGGAAGGACCTCCGGCGCCTGCCGCTGGGTAAACGGCGGCAGCGGCTGGAGGATTTCTTCCGCCCCTCGGAATGCCCGGTGGACCTGTCCGTGGTCCTGCAAGAACCAGTGGAGCTCCTCCTGGAAAGCGCCCAGGAACTGGGACTCGAAGGAATCATGGCCAAGAGGGCGGACAGCCGCTACGTCAGCGGCCAGCGCACCCGGACCTGGATCAAACTCAAGACGGAGCAGACCCAGGAAGTGGTGGTGGGCGGCTGGCGGCCGGGCAAGGGCGGCCGCCAGGACACCGTGGGCTCGCTGCTGGTGGGGATTCCCGACGGCGACAAGCTGCAGTACGTGGGCCGCGTGGGTTCCGGATTCAGCACCCGCGAACTCACCGAACTGCGGCAGACCGTGGAACGGCTGGGACGGAAGACCTCGCCGTTCCACGAAGTTCCCCGTCCTGATGCCGCGGACGCCCACTGGGTGGCGCCGGAGCTTGTGGGTGAAGTGACCTACAGCGAGTGGACCGGGCCCGGCAGGCTGCGGCATCCGCGGTGGCGGGGATGGCGCGTGGACAAGGACCCGTCGGAAGTGGTCCGCGAAAGCTGAGCCACGTTCGGTGGGCGCAGGTTCGACGCGCATTCCGGGAAATGACGCGGACACTACTTGGCGCCCACCGAATTTGGTGGGCGCCAAGTAGCGTGCGAATCGATATTGAAGGTGCGGGTGGCCGTCGAGGGGTCTTCCCCGAAGTGGCTACGAGGAGTGTGGCATCTGCGGCCGGCCGGTGCGGTGAACCGCCGTCACGGCTGCCTCATGGCCCACCCGCCCGTGGACGGCAGCCTCGTCTTTCGGATGCCGGCGCTTCCCGTAGCCGTCGGGCCACCCGCTTTGCTGGGACAGCGGGACGCCGCCGATCGCCGCGGGGCCGGGTGCCACCGGCACATCCATTGCCGCGGCCAGGTGGTCCGCCACCTCAGGCTTGAGGTGGAACTGGTTGGACTGTTCACCCATGTGTTTCTTCCCTTCTTTCTTTCGTTCTTCCTTGAAACGAACCGCTAACGAAAAGCGCCCGGGCGCGCAGGCTACAGCCCGGAAAGAAGTGTGTTCATCGCTCTACCATAGGCACCTCCGCTCCTGCTGGGAAGCCCCTCAAAGGACGGTGGCCGCGGTCACTTTTGCGGCCCGTTTCCCGGAAATCGGCGGGTTGAAACGGGGCAACTTGGAAAATTTTTGGTAACAGTGCGGTTCATCAGCCTGCTTCCCAGTGATGGCGCGGGAAACGGCGGGGCAAAAAGGCCCCGGAACAGCGCGGGAAGGGGCCTAAAAATGCGCACTCTACGCCATAAGACTGCCCGGACGCCAGAGGAATCCAGTAAAATTGAAGGCCTGCCCGGAGCGGGGCAGCTACAAGTCGCAAGCAAATGACCTCCACAGGAGTTGCCCAAATGCCCACAGACCGAAGCACGACCGACTCTTCAGCAGGCGCCAGGAACGCCCGCGGAACCGACCCGTCAGCCGCTGCGGCTGCCAAGAAGCCCAGGCTGCTGCCACGCCGCCGCCTGAAGGAATCCGATGTCAACGTGGTTGACCAGCCGATGCTTAAAAAGGCGCTCGGCGGAACCATCGTGGGGAACACGATGGAATGGTACGACGTAGGTGTCTTCGGGTACCTCATCACCACCATGGGCCCGGTATTCCTTCCCGAGTCCGACCCCACAACGCAGACGCTGTTCCTCCTCGGAACCTTTGCCGCCACCTTCATCGCCCGCCCCCTCGGCGGCGTGATCTTCGGCTGGCTGGGCGACAAGATGGGGCGCCAGAAGATCCTGGCCACCACGCTGATGATCATGGCCGCCAGCACCTTCCTCGTCGGCGTCCTGCCGGGCTATGCCCAGATCGGACTCTGGGCAGCCGCGCTGCTGGTGCTCCTCAAGGTCATCCAGGGCTTCTCCACGGGTGGTGAGTACGCCGGCGCCACCACGTTCGTCAGCGAATATGCCGCTGACAAGCGCCGCGGCTTCTTTGCCAGCTTCCTGGACCTCGGCAGTTACCTGGGCTTCGCCATCGGCGCCGCCCTGGTCTCCGTACTGCAGCTGACCCTCGGGCAGAGCACCATGGAGGACTGGGGATGGCGCATCCCGTTCCTGGTGGCGGGTCCGCTGGGCCTCATCGCTGTTTACTTCCGGAGCAAGATCGAGGAATCGCCGCAGTTCCAGGCCACCCTTGACGCCCAGGAGGAAAACGCCCGGAATGCCTCCGCGGATGACACTTCCGCGGCCAAGGGTCCCGTGGGGATCGTCAAGGCCTACTGGCGGCCCATCATCGTCGCCATGGTTGTGGTGGCCGCTGCGAACACGGCCGGCTACGCGCTGACGTCCTACATGCCGACCTACCTGACCGATTCCAAGGGCTACGACGAAGTGCACGGCACGTTGCTGACGATTCCCGTCCTGGTGGTCATGAGCCTCTGCATCCCGCTGACCGGCAAGCTCTCCGACCGCATCGGCCGCCGTCCCGTGCTCTGGATCGGTGCCATCAGCACGATCGTCCTGGCCATCCCGGCCTTCATGCTGATTGGTATTGGACAGATCTGGTCCACCCTTGCGGGCCTTGCCCTAGTCGCCTTCCCCGTTACCTTCTACGTGGCCAACCTTGCCTCGGCCCTCCCTGCCCAGTTCCCCACGTCCAGCCGGTACGGCGCCATGGGCATCGCGTACAACTTCGCCGTGGCCATCTTCGGCGGCACCACGCCCTTCATCGTGGCCGCGCTGATCAGCGCCACCGGCAACGACATGATGCCTGCCTACTACCTGATGGGCACTTCCCTGGTGGGTGCGATCGCCATCTACTTCCTGAAGGAATCCGCCAATCGCCCCCTCCCGGGATCCATGCCCAGCGTTGACACCCAGGCAGAGGCGAAGGAACTGGTGGCCACCCAGGACGAGAACCCGCTGATCAACCTGGACGAGTTGCCGTTCGAAACGCAGGACGGCACGGACCCGCAGGCACAGCGCGGGGTCCCGGCCGGGGCCTGACTCCGGCCTTCGGGGCACGCTTGTAGCCCACGCTCGCAGGCCCGCCCCGCGTGCTTCCTTGGGGGAAGCACGCGGGGCGGGCCTTTGCGCTGGTGGGAAGAAGTCCCGGCCCCGGATGCCAAACCGGCTGCCGGAGCCGAAGGTCCACGCGAGATGTCCCTGTGTGACTGCAGCTATATGACTCGGTCCGGCGCCCGGTGATAGCTTCCAAGGGGCCGCAGAGGCGGGCCGCAGCAGGCATTGGGGGACAGGTCGGGATATGGAGCGCGTAGTGGAGCAGGTACGTGCGCTCCACCGTTTGGAACCTGCCACTAATGACCACCTCGCGGCGGTCCGGGTAGCCCTCAGCGTCGCAGTCCCCTCCCTGTTCCTGCTCGCCCTTGGCCGCACGGACCTGATCATCTACGCCGTCTTCGGTGCACTGACGGGCATGTATGGCCGTTCCGAGCCGCATCAGCTCCGGCTCCGCCACCAGGGCCAGGGTGCCCTGGTGCTGCTCACTGGCGTGGCGGTGGGGGTGGTGCTGTCCGTCAACCACGTCCACTCGTGGTGGCTGGTTGCCGTGGAGGCAACTCTGGCCGGAGTGGGCTCGATCTACTCCGACCGGGTGCGGCTGAAGCCGAACGGGCCCTTCTTCGGCATCCTTGCGCTGGGCGCGTGCGCTTCCGCGCCTGCCGCTGTCCCCTGGTACGTGGCCGTGGCCATTGCGGCGGCATCATCAGTGTTCTCCATCCTGGTCGGATTCAGCGGCTGGGTGCGGCGGAGGGCATGGGAGCCCGGAGCCACCCGGAAGGTACCCCGCCGGTCGGCGGCCAGGCGGCGTGAACTCATGCTCCATGCAGCCCGGTATGTACTGGCCGTGGGCGCTGCCGGGACGGTGGGCGTGATCAGCGGCAGCGGCCATCCGCACTGGGCAATGGCATCCGCTGCAGTACCGCTGGCAGGCGCAGACCTGCCCAGCAGCGTCCGGCGGGGTGTCCACCGCATCGTGGGCACGCTGATCGGCCTGGCGGTTACCGCCGTCGTACTCCTCCCCGGGCCCTGGAGCCTGCCGGCCCTCTACCCCGCGTGGCAGGAACCGGGGAACCATGCCGTGGTGCTGGCCCTTCTGGTGATCCTCTTCCAGTTCGCAACAGAGCTGTTCATGACCAGGCACTATGGCCTGGCGATGGTCTGGTTCACTCCTGTCATCCTGCTGATGACCCAGCTTGCCGCACCCATCGAGCCGCGGGTCCTGATCCTGGAGCGTGCCGTGGAGACCCTGGTAGGGGCGTTGTTGGGAATCCTGGTGGTGGTGGCTGTCCGCCGGCCCGGTTCGCGGAGGCGTCCGGCCTTCCCGGGCCAGGCGCCGCTACTTCGGCTTCCGCGCCGGCCCCGCCATTAGCCGCGCCGGGGCCACCTTGGCGACCGCGGCCACCGCCTTGTAGCGCTTGGACGGAATGGACACGGCCTTGCCGCGTTCGTTGTCCGCCAGGCCTTCCCGCACCACCCGCTCGGCGCGCAGCCATGTCCAGGACGGCGCCACCGACTTGTCCATCCCCATCCGGTCATGGAACTCGGTATGGGTGAAGCCAGGGCAGACAGCGGTCACCTTGATCCCGCGCTTGCGGTAAGCCATGTTGGCCCACCGGCTGAAGCTCACCAGCCAGGCCTTCGCCGCGGAATAGGTGCCTCGGGGCAGGAACGCGGCCACGCTGGCAACATTGATAATCCGGCCCTCCCCGCGCTCCAGCATTCCCCGGAGCGCCGCATGGGTAAGCATCATGGAGGTCTCGGCGTGCAGCTTCAGGTGCCTCTTCTCGTCGTCCGCGTGGTTGTCCTCAAAGTTGTGCAGCAGCCCGATCCCCGCATTGTTCACCAGGATCCGCACCGGCCGCGTGGCGTCCTCAAGGCGTTCGACGACGGCGGCGACGTCCTCGTCCTGCGTCAGGTCGGAGGGGAGCACCTCAACCGTGATTCCGTACTGCCGCCGAAGCGCCTCCGCCGTTTCCGCGAGCCGCGCCGCGTTGCGCGCCACCAGGACCAGATCGTGCCCCTGCGCGGCGAGCTGCTTGGCGAATTCGCGTCCGAGCCCGGCGCTGGCGCCGGTGACGAGTGCTGTGGTCCGTGAGCTGGAGGGAGTCATGCTGCAAGCCTAGCCACAGGGGCCAGAGTTGGCTCCGGCACGTGCGCCAAGCAAGCTCTCCAGGGTGCCCTGGCGTGACGGCGCCAAGCCTTTGGCAGACCGGGCTTTGGGCAGGTTTCCCCAAGTGCAACTTGTGCAACATTTAGTAAGCATGCTTTGCTTGTGGGGATAGATGAACCTCCGCAAGCAGTTCGCGGCGGGGTTGCCAACGCTGGCGGTCCCGTGAAGAAGCCCAAGGAAGAACATAATGACCACCGCAATGGAACACCAGCCGGCCGCGTTTGGGGAGCGCAATGAGGCAGCTGGACAGCTTTTGGCCACGACAGTACCCGTCGACGCAGGGCTGCTTTTGACCCTCAACTCCCGCATGCATTGCCGCACGCCCATGGAGCGCGTCGACCCCGCGGAGATGCCGCTCCGGCAGCCCGTGTACGTCGACGGAAACTCCGTCGTTGCCCTGCGGCCCGGATCAGTGCCGGAAAGCATCGTCACGTACCGCTGCGCCTGCGGGTTCACCATTGATGACCCTGGAACCGCCATGGCAGTCAGCGACCAGGCGCTGGCCAGCTAAGGGGCCTTCCGCCGCGCGGCGGAAGGCCGCCGCAGCCAACTGTCAGCCCTGGGGCCAGTCGACGAACTGTTCGTAGCCTTCGTGCTTCCGCAGATAGCTGGAAATGAACGGGCAATGCGGGATGATGCGCTTGCCCGTGGCCACCACGTCGTCCAAGGCGAAGTGGGCCAGGACTTTGCCGAGCCCCTGGCCCTCGAAGTCCTGCCCGGTCTCCGTGTGGGTGAAATCGATGTGCCCGGGAAGGTCGCGGAAGAAGGCCTGCACGGCAATCCTGTCATCCACCAGGAGTTCGTACCGGTGCTGTGCATCGTTGCGCCGCAGCGAGACGTTTGCGGTGAATTTGTCCTCCGCGGACGCGGTGTTCTCGGTCATGGTCTGACACTGGCACTACTTCACCCCGCTGGCAATGCCCCTTCTCCCCTTCTTGCCCCGGGTTCTGCCCCGGGCCTTCCCTTTGCGGGGACCGAGGGAAACAGCCGCCCTCCGGTGCCCTGGCGAGAAGCCGCCCAGCAGAAGCACCGCCACGTAAAAGCAAACCGCGCCGGCTGCCAGCAGACCCAGCGACAGTCCACTGAGGGCCGCGTCGGCCACCGGGATAAAGACCACGACGACGGCGGCGCCCGCTGCGGCGGCCCGGCAGCGGAGGGTGTGCATCGCCGTCGTCCGTTCCTCCAGGTGTCCAAAGGCCGCTGCCACCGGCAGGAGCAGCAGGACCAGCGCAAAAACCACCAGGGGCCGCGACCACCACCAGGCGGCGGTGCCGGGTCCAGGCTTGGGGATGGGCGCGAGGAGCAGCAGCCCGGACATGGCCACCAGCAGCGGCAGGTGCCACAGGTATACAGTGAGGGACCTGGACCCGGCCATCGTCAGCAGCCGGCTGACCCAGCGCACACGGGCCAGGGGCGCCAGGACCGGCCGGGCGAGCTCCAGGGCGGCCAATTGCGCAACGCCCAGGATTACGAGGGTCAGGTTGGGCGGATTGAGGTTCACCAGCATGTTCCCCCGGTACAGCCCCAGCCCGGTCACCACGCCCAGCAGCAGGTGCGCCGCAACGGCCATGCCCAGCAGGCCGGAGCGCGAGAGCCGGGAAAAATGGCCGTCCACGGCCAGGAAGCCCAATTGCTGGACGGCGCACCACACAAACACCAGGTTGATATTGGCCAGGTCCGGCAGTGCGCCGCGGAGGCAGTCCACGGCAACCACCAGCGCGGTGAGCAGGCCGATGGTCAGCCAGGGGGCGCGGGCATGCAGCGCGGCCAGCACCGGAATGTTCAGCTGTGCGGCGAGGTAGGCGGCCAGGAACCACAGCGGCATGGCGGCGCCGGTTGCCATGAGCTGGACCACCTCCTGGTCCACGCCGAGTACGCCGGCCACGGCCAGGCCCAACGCCATCGTGGCCAACAGGGCAGTGGCGGGCCGGACCAGCCGCAGGAGCCGGCCGCGGATGAACTGGGCAGCTGTGCCGCCGGCCTCCTTGAGCCGCCGCCAGGACTGCAGCCCCGTCACCCCTCCGGTAACGAAGAACAGCGGCATCACCATGAAGATCCAGATGATGGGCTCGAACCAGTTCTGGATCGCCAGCGTGTTTTCCGTGGTCACGGTACCGTCAGGGTGCAGAACAGGGCTGACCATCATCGAATGCCCCACCAACACCAGCACCAGGCAGACGAAACGGACAAGGTCGATGACCGGATCACGGTTTGCCGTGTCCGGCCCGGTTTCTGTCCCCTGCCTGCCGGTGCGCACTTGGGGCCTACAACGACTCGACGCTGCCCACGGCACTATTGTGCACCCCGTTGCAGGCGGGTTTAAGGACCATAGGCCCTGGGAGTCCCTACTGCAGGACTGCAGGCAGGGCCAGGACGACGGCGAGCAGGGGCGTGCTGCCCTGCGTCACCGCGGCGCGGAGGTACTTGCGCCCGGTGAGGGCGAGGACGGCGGCCGCCAGCAGCATGGAGCCGCAGCAGCTGAAGACGAGGGTCCAGCCTGCCACGGATGGGACTGATCCGCTCCTGCCGTACGCCACGAGCCCGACGCCGACGAAGGCCCCCACAGCCAGGAACAGGTTGTAGAAGCCCTGGTTGTAGGCCAGGGACCGGGTGGTTTCGGCATCGGCCTGGGAGTCGATCCCGAAGCGCTTCCAGGTGGCAGGCCGGGTCCAGGTAAGCGACTCCATGGTGAAGATGAAGACGTGCAGTGCGGCGGCAAGGAAGGCAAAGAGAAGGGAGGCCAGGATCATTGCTCGATCCTAGCCTCCCGGTGGAAGCCTGTATCCGCTGCCGGCACTCTCCATCCGGAGCCGCGAATCACCCGCGGACAGGCACAGAGGAGGCCAGGACCGGCTGCTTGATCCTGGCCTCCCGTCTGTGGCGGGTTCGGTGCCGCTACCGCGCCAGGGTGGCCAGGGTGGTGGCGGCAAAGCCCTTGGCCGAGGCGTTCCACAGGGACAGCAGGCCCTGCAGGTTCTCGCCGTCGGCGCGGTGGCCGGCAACCTGATCCTGGAGAGTGGCCAGCACGCCGGTCCGCAGTTCCGTGTTGAAGTTGACCTTGCCAACGTTCATGGCGGCGGCTTTGACCAGCTCCTGGGCAGGAATCCCGGAAGCACCGTGCAGCACCAGCGGAATGTGGACCCGCGCTGCGATGTCCTGCAGCACGTCCCAGCGCAGCCGGGGCTCACCCTTGTACTTGCCGTGGACATTGCCCACGGCAACGGCCAGGAGCTGCGCGCCGGTGCGGGACACGAAGTCCTCCACCTGCGCGGAGTCCGTCAGGCCTGCCGCGTCGGTGCCGGACTGGCCTGCAGAGAAGGCACGGTCCTCGTCGCCGGCCAGGCCCCCGAGTTCCGCTTCGAGGACCACGTCGGGGCCCACCAGCGCCCGGGCGTCCCGGACCAGCGCAATGTTCTCCTCGTAAGGAAGGGACGAACCGTCGGCGAGGACCGAATCCGCCCCTGCCGCAACGGCGTCGGCCATCACGTTGAGGTCCGACGCGTGGTCAAGCTGCACCGCGACCGGTACGGCGGCAGCATCCGCCAGTCCGCGCAGCGCCGCGATGAGCCGGAGGCCGTTGGCGGTGGCGGCCGTCTTCGGGGCCACCAGCAGGATCACTCCCCTGCCGGAGTCCTCGGCGGCGGCCACCACGGCCAGCGCGGTAGTGAAGTCGTAGCAGGTGAAGGCCGGCACTGCGGAACCCTGCTGCAGGGCGGAGGTGACCAGGTGGTCCAGTCGGGTACGCATCAGACCCCCAGGCCTCCCACCAGGATCCAGGCAATAAAGGTCAGCACGAAGCCGGCCACGCCCAGGATGGTGGTGAGGACCGTCCAGGTCTTCAGGCCGTCGGAAACGGTGAGGCCGTAGTAGCGGACCACCACCCAGAAGCCGGCGTCCGTGACATGGGACAGGCCCAGGGCGCCGAAACCGATGGCGATCACGATCACGGCGATCTGCGCCGGGCTGTACCCGCCGCCGCTGACGGCCGCGGACAGCAGGCCGGTGGTGGTCACGATGGCCACGGTTGCCGAGCCCTGGGCGGCGCGCAGGGCCAGCGAGACGATGAAGCCGAGCAGCAGCAGCGGGACGCCGAGGGTGTCCAGGGTCTTGGACAGCGCCGACCCAATGCCAGAGACCTGCAGCACGTTGCCGAACACGCCGCCGGCGGCCACCACCATCAGGATGGAGGCAATGGGAGGCAGCGAGCCCTCGAAGATTTCACCGGTTTCCTTGAAGGACCAGCCGCGGCGGACGGCCAGCAGGAAGAAGGAGAGCGCCACGGCGACCAGCAGGGCGAGGAAGGGGTTGCCGATGAAGGCTGCGAGGCCATACAGCGGATCGGACTTGGGGAGCACCAGCGTGCCGACGGTGCCGAGCAGGATCTGCACGATGGGTGCTGCGATGAGGAAGATGATCAGGCCCGGCCGCGGCGGAGCGATGGCGGCGGCACCGGGGCCGTCGTGGCCCACCTTGACCAGGGAATCGGAGCCGAATTCCTCCACCTGCGCCTTCACGGCGGGCAGCAGTTCGTAGTCCTTGCGGTTCATGATGGAGGCCACCCAGTAGGACAGGAAGCCCAGCGGGATGCAGATGAGCAGCGAGATCAGGGCGATGAGCCCGATGTCGGCGCCGAGCACGCCGGCGCCGGCCACGATTCCCGGGTGCGGCGGAACGGCCACGTGGATGGCAAGCATGATGCCGGCCATGGGCAGGCCGAACTTTACGGGGTGCACCTTGGCGATCTTGGCGAAGGCGTACACGATGGGCACCAGTACGATGATGCCCACCTCGAAGAAAACGGGGATGGCTACCAGGAAGCCGACGGCGGTCAGCGCCACGGCCACGCGGCGCGCGCCGAGCTTGCGGGTGAAGTGGTCGGCCAGGGACTGGACACCGCCGGACACTTCGATCATCCGGCCCAGCACGGCGCCGAGCGCGATCAGGATGGCAACCTTGCCCATGGTGCTGCCCACACCGCTGGAGACCACCGTGAAGATGTCCTGCAGCGGGATGGTTGCCGCCACGGCCACCAGGATGCTGACGGTGAGCAGGGCCACGAAGGCCTGGATCTTGAAGCGGATGATCATCACCAGCAGGATGGCGATGCCCACCGCTGCAATGGTGAGCAGTACCGGCGTACCCAGCTCCACGGCGGGCTTGATGGCCGGAGCGTCGGCCGCCCGCTGTATCAGCGGACTCATGAGGTGGTTCACGGGGGATTGTCTCCTTTGGCGTGCCGGCCCCGGGCAGGGCGGCATCACGGAATGGCGGGATGGGGATGAACGTTGCCGGACCTGGCCGGCAACGCTGGAAGGTACGACGACGGCGGAGGGGGGACCGCCGTCGTCGTACCTTTTAGTGCCGCAAGGGCAGGAGGGTGGCTTACTTGGTGCGCGGGTTACTTGGTGCGCTTGGCGGGGGCGACAACCTTGATCACGGCGGAGTCGTCGGCGGCGGCAAGGCCCTGGGCCTGGCCCAGCAGGTAGAGCTGCTCGGCAGCGGCGGCAACGGGGGCGGCCAGGCCGGCGGCCCGGGTGGCCTTGCCAACGATGCCCATGTCCTTGACGAAGATGTCCAGGCGGGAGAGGACCTCGGCGCCCTCCTCGTTGTAGGCCTCCAGGATGCGGGGGCCGCGGTTGGAGAGCATGAAGGAGCCTGCCGCGCCTGCTTCGAGTGCGGCGAGGGTCTTGGCCTGGTCCAGTCCGAGCGCGTCGGCGAGGGCCAGGGCTTCAGCGGCGGCGGCGATGTGGACGCCGCACAGGAGCTGGTTAACGGTCTTCAAGGCCTGGCCGTCACCGGGGTTGTCGCCCACCACGGTGAGCGTGGAGGCCAGCAGGTCCAGTGCCGGGGCTGCCTTTGCGCGGGCTTCGGGGGATGCGCCGACGACGATCAGCAGGTCGCCTTCGCCGGCGCGCTTGGGGCCGCCGGACAGCGGGGCGTCCACCAGGTCCACGCCGTATTCGGCGAGTTTGGCGACGGTGGCGGGGATGGCGTCGGTGCCCACCGTGCTGCCCAGAATCACGACGGCGCCGGGCTCCAGGACGGAGGCCACGCCGTTCTCCCCGAAGAGGACATCGTTGAGCTGTTCGCCGTTGCGGACGGCGAGAAGCACTGCGTCGGCGCCCTTGGCGGCTTCGCGTGCCGTGCTGAAGGTGGCGATGCCGGCTTCGCGGGCGAGTTCCAGGCGGGGCTCGGCAATGTCGAAGCCGTGGACGGTCAGCTGGGAGGCCAGGCGGGTGGCCATGGGCAGGCCCATGGCGCCGAGGCCCAGGACGGTGACGGTGTAGTTGCTGGTCATGGTGTTTCTCCGTTGAATGTTTGGGGTGTTGTGGGGAGCCGGCGGGCTTAGAAAGTGCTGCTGAGCTTGCGGGTGACCTGGGCCAGGGAGTCGTCGTCGCCCACGTTGCCGGCGAACACGATGTACGGAATGCCCTTGGCGGGCCCATCCACCGGTTCCCACAGGCTGACGATGCCCGGCAGCATGGGGCCGCGGACAATGGCGTGGCGGATTTCCAGGCCGTGGGCGGCGACGTCCGAGGAGGTGATGCCGCCCTTGGCAATGACGAACCGTGGCGGGAAGGTCTTCAGCGTGCGGTTGACCACGTCCACGACGGCGGCGGAGACGGTGCGCGCGATCCGCAGGCTTTCGGCGGGGTCCTCGGTCTTGATGAGCAGGCGGCTGGTGTGGACGATGACGTCGCCGGCGCGGAGGGCCTCGACGACGGCGGCAACGGTCTGGTCCAGATGGGCCTTGGCTTCGTCTTCGTCGCCGAGGAGCTTCTCGACGTCGATCTCGATGATGCGGGCGGAGCTGTGTTCGGCGGTGAGGACGTTGAGCTGGCGCGTGGTGACGCCAACGTGCGAGCCCACCACGATCAGGCCGCCAGCCTCTGAGGGAGTGTTGCCCGCGTAGGCCTCTTCGGCGGTCAGCGCCGCGCGGACTTCCTGGCCGATGCGGCCGCGGACAAACGGCGGACCCACGCGGTACAGGAGCTTCTTGCCGCGGCGTTCAGCTTCCTCCAGGCCCAGGGCCAGGGCGCGGAAGTCGTTCTCAGTGACGATGTCCGCCACGATGGGCGTGGAGTCGGCGGCCGGCTCGATGGCGTCGGCGATGGCCTTGGCGGAGATGGCAGGGTCCTGGGCGGCGGCCCCGGCCCGGATGATGTTGAGGTCCAGCACGATCACGGAGTCTGCAGGGAACCGGCCCTGCGACTTCTCTGCGATGTAGTCCGCCATGACCGAGGTGCTGAAGCCGAAGGTGGCGTCCTTGGCGAACTCGGTTTCAGACACCGGGACCAGGGTCCCCGCGGCGTCACCGGTGCCGCGCATGTAGTGGACGCCGCCAATGGTGAGGCGGCCGGCGTCGGGGAATGCCGGAACCAGGACAACGCCATCGGTCTTTTCCCCGCCGGCCTGGGCAACAGTGGCGGCGATGACGTCAGGCTCCAGGGGGAAGTGGCCGCGGAGGGTTGAGTCGCTGCGGCTGACGAAGCCCAGGCGCAGCGTGTCCGGCGATCCTGCTGCCGCCAGGGCGTTGCGGACCACTTCCTCATTCCGGGCCGCCGCTTCTGCGGGGTCCAGGCTGCGCGTGTTGGTGAGGACGTAGACTGCGGGCTTGCCCTGGCCGAAGGCCCAGGTGAAGTCCTCCACGTCCCAGCGGGTGAGCACCGGCAGGTCCGCCACGGACTGCGTACCGGTGGGGTCGTCGTCGAGGACCACCAGGACGCGGGGAACTGCCGCGTTGGACGCGGCCAGCGCGCCGGCAACCAGGCCGGCCGGGATCTCGAGGTCTGCCGGATAGGCGGCCAGAACGTCTGCTTCAAGCGTCACAGTGCACTCCGTTGTGTAGCGATCCGGGCTGGCGGATCCAAATGTAAAGGTAACTGTAAGATGTCTGACATCTTGCATTTGATGTTAGTGTGGCACACGGCATACGGACGCGCAAGTACACTTGTCTGACATATCCGCCGCGGAAGCCGGAAGCAGGAATCGGGGGCAACATGGCAAGAAAGTCGCTGGTAGGCGTAGTGGCCGATGAGCTGCTTGACCGCATCATCGACGGCGAGTTCCCGCCAGGGTCCACCGTCCCCGGGGAACACGAGCTCAGCGCCCGGCATGAAGTCAGCCGCATGACGGTCCGCGAGGCCATGAAGACGCTGCAGGCCCAGCGCATCCTGAGCGTGGAGCGCGGCCGCGGCACCTTCGTCAACCCACTCAGCCGCTGGGCCTCGCTCGAAGCCGTCCTGCGCGCGGCAGCGGAGGGCAAGAACGACGCCGATGCCTCCATCCAGCTGATCGAGCTCCGCCGGATGCTCGAAACGGGAGCGTGCGAGCTCGCGGCCGGACGGATTGCGGAAGAGGACATCACCGCGCTCTTCAACTACGTCTCAGCGATGAAGGCCGCCAACAGCATCAACGACGTCGCAGCCTTCGTCGAAGCGGACCTTGCTTTCCACGACGTCATCCTGCGGGCATCCGGGAACGTCTTCGTGTCGGTCCTGTTCGAGCCGCTGCACCGCGTCCTGGAAAAGCGCCGGACGGAGACCTCTGCCGTTCCCCAGATCCAGGAACACGCCATCGGCCACCACCAGAACATTGCCGAGGCACTGCGGTCCCGCGATTCCGTCAGGTCCCGCGAGGCCATGGACGCCCACATGCAGCAGACCCTGGACGACCTGAAGCAGCTGGTACTGGAAGCCAAATAGCGGCTATCTGCCGGCTGCAACGCTTTCCGCGTTCCTCTTTCAACGGTCCCGGAGTCCTACTAGGCTTCAGGGACGGCCCGCAACCGGGAGCATCGACGACCACGAGGAGCGAAGTTGTCCAACCACACGTACAGCATTTCTGAAATTGTCGGCACCTCCACCCAGGGCGTGGACGACGCCGTCCGCAACGGTATCGCCAAGGCATCCCAGACCCTGCGGAACCTGGACTGGTTCGAAGTCAAGGAGGTCCGCGGCCACCTTGAGGACGGGAAGGTCGCGGACTGGCAGGTCACCATCAAGATCGGCTTCCGCCTGGAAGAGCACTGATCTAAACGCAGCTGACCCGCAGCCGGCGTCGCGGAACATGGTTCCGGCGACCGTTGGCTGCGGGTCAGCTGTGCGTCTAAGCGGGGATCAGTTTGCCGTGCCCGGGCTGCGCCGCCGCCAGACCGTGGGGACGCCGTCGAACGCAGGGAATACGTGGCCCTCAAAGAAGGACAGGACCGTCTGGGGGTCCACGTCGGGGCTCCAGAGCCCGGACGCCGGGCAGTGCGAACCGGTAGCGGTGGAAGCGGCGCCGGCGGACGCCTGGCGCTCCTTCAGCAGGGCGATGCGTTTCATCGTTGAGACCATCCTGGGTGGTAAAAATCCGGGCAGTGAAAGCTGGTACTCCCACCCTACGGAACCGCCGCCCCCGCACCAATGGGCGGCTGGCCAGAAAAGCCCCCTTCCACTGGACGAATGTACAGTGGCTCACACCCCTGGCTAACGTTTACCCGGCGTCGCTCCGGTCCGCCGCCGCCGCATCCCGCTCCCGGGTGGCCTCCAAAGCGGCGCCCAGGCTGCCCAGGAGGGCCAGGGCGTCCGACGACGGCGATCCCGGGCGGGCGGAGTACACCCGGAGCGTCTGGTCCGGATCCTCCGGCAGGACAAGGTTTTCAAAGTTCAGTTCCAGGTCCCCCACCGAAGGGTGGTGCAGCCGGACAGTCCCGGCGGCGCGGGTGGCAACCCGGTGTCCGGCCCACCACTGGCGGAAATGTTCACTGTGGACGGCCAATTCGCCCACCAGATGGTTGGCTTGGGGATCGTTGGGGTGCCTCCCCACATCCAGGCGCAGGGATCCGGCGGCTTCAGCAGCCACCGTCTTCCAGTCCCTGAACAGTTCCCTGGCGGCCGGATCCAGGATGGTCCAGCGGGTAAGGTTCCGCTCGGCGGGCGGCAGCGCCGGAAAATCGGCGAACAGCAGGAACGCCATCCTGTTCCCCGCCAGGACATCATTGCGCCGCCCCAGCACCAGGGCCGGCACATCCCCCACCGCGTCGAGCAGCTGGCGAAGCGCCGGCCGGACGCCCTGGGCCGCATTGGCGCCGGGCTCCCGCGGAGCGCCCGCGCAGTTTTCGAGCAGGTCCAGCATGTGCGCGTGTTCGCTGCTGTCCAGGCGCAGCGCCCGGGCCACCGCATCCAGTACGGTGCGCGACGGGTGGATGTTGCGGCCCTGCTCCAGCCGTACGTAATAGTCCGTGCTGACTCCCGCGAGCCGCGCCACTTCCTCCCGCCGGAGACCGGGGACCCGGCGGGCACCCGTGCTGGGGCCGGTACCGGCGACCTCCGGGCTCAACCGGGACCGCATGGCTTTGAGGAATTTTCCGAACTCGGCGCTTTGACCCATGCAGACCATTGTGCCTGCGACAGGTGCCCGGTTCTACAACGAAGGTAGGACTGGCGGTCCTAGGAAAAACAGGAACAGCCTTCGCTGCTGACTTGGCCGGGAAAAGTACATAGGCTCGGGAGTGAGCCGGTGGAAACCGCTTTCTTCTTCGTCGGGCAGTCGGCAACGAATCCCAGCACCATACGTTCCAAGGAGCACACACCCATGTCAGAGCTGACACTCAACAATGGCGTCACCATCCCCCAGCTTGGCTTCGGCGTTTTCCAGGTCCCGCCGGAAGACACGCAGCGCACCGTGGAGGATGCCCTCGAGGCGGGGTACCGCCACATCGATACTGCAGCGGCGTACCGCAACGAAGCCGGGGTAGGGGCAGCCCTCGCGGCCACCGGCATCCCGCGAGAGGAAATTTTCGTCACCACCAAGCTCCGCAACGGCGAGCAGGGCCGTGCCCAGGAGGCGTTCCAGAACAGCCGCAAGGCACTGGGGCTGGACTTCATCGACCTCTACCTCATCCACTGGCCGGTTCCTTCGCAGGGCCTCTTCGTCCAGGCGTGGAAGGAGATGGAGCGGCTGTATGAGAACAAGGAGATCCGCGCCATTGGCGTCTCCAACTTCCTCTCCGGCCATCTGGACACCCTGCTGGAGTCGGCAGAAACCGTGCCCGCCGTCAACCAGATCGAACTCCACCCCAGCTACCAGCAGGCGGACCTTGCCGCCAAGTGCCGGAGCCTGGGAGTCGCCGTCGAGGCGTACAGCCCGCTGGGGCAGGGCGGCGACCTCAACGGAAACGCCGTCACCTCAATCGCCGGCGCGCACAACGCCACCACGGCCCAGGTGGTGCTCGCCTGGCACCTTGCCAATGGCAACATCGTGATTCCCAAGTCGGCAAACCCGGACCGCATCCGGGAGAACTTCGCGGCGTCGTCCCTGACCCTGTCCCAGGACGAACTGGACGCCATTACCGCACTGGAATCGGGGGCCCGCATCGGTTCCGATCCCGCCGTCGCCGCCTTCACCCAAATGTAGGTTCCGGCACTCGCTGCCACCGAAACCGAAAGGATTTTCCATGCAGTACACCCATTTGGGCCGATCCGGCCTGAAAGTCTCCCGCCTCTGCCTGGGCACCATGAACTTTGGGCCCCAGACGGAGGAGGCGGACGCGCACAGCATCATGGATTCCGCGCACGAAGCCGGCATCAACTTCTTTGATACTGCCAACGTCTACGGCGGGGCGGAGCACCGGGGCTGGACCGAAGAAATCATCGGGCGGTGGTTCGCCAAGGGCGGCGAGCGCCGCGAGCACACGGTCCTGGCCACCAAGCTCTACGGCACCATGACGGACCGGCCGAATGAATCGAAGCTGTCCGCGCTGAACATCCGCCGGGCCCTGGATGCCAGCCTCAAGCGCCTGCAGACCGACTACATCGACGTGTACCAGTTCCACCACATTGACCGTGACACCCCGTGGGACGAGATCTGGCAGGCCATCGAGGTTGCCGTGCAGCAGGGGAAAATCCTCTACTCGGGCAGCAGCAACTTTGCCGGCTGGCACATCGCCCAGGCCCAGGAAGCAGCCCGGCGCCGGAACTACACCGGCCTGGTCAGCGAGCAGTCCATCTACAACCTGTTCATGCGCCAGGTGGAACTGGAAGTCATTCCGGCTGCGCAGCAGTACGGCCTGGGACTGATCCCCTGGTCGCCGCTGCAGGGCGGACTGCTGGGCGGCGTGCTGAAGAAAGAACGCCAGGGAGTCCGCCGCACCGAGGGCCGGGCCGCCGAAACGCTGAAGAAGCATGAAGACCAGATCCGCCAGTATGAGGACTTCGCCGACGAGCTGGGCCACGAACCCGGCGACGTTGCCCTGGCCTGGCTCCTGCACCAGCCTGCGGTGACCGCACCGATCGTTGGCCCCAGGACCCAGGAACAACTGGACGCCGCCATCCGCGCCCTGGACGTCACACTCGACGCAGACGCGCTCAAGCGGCTGGACGACATCTTCCCCGGCCACCGCACGGCACCGGAGGACTACGCGTGGTAACCACGCTTCCGTCCCGTACGGTGTCGCCGGCGAACATCCTGTTCATCGGCGGCACCGGCGTCATCAGCACGGCTGCGGCGGAACGCGCCGTCGCACTGGGCCACCGGCTGACCATCCTCAACCGGGGCCAGTCCACGAGGCCGGTCCCGGAAGGGACCGAGGTGCTGCATGCCGACGTCCGTGACGCGGCGGCCGTCCGGGAGGTACTGGGCGGCAGGGAGTTCGACGCCGTGGCGGACTTCATCTCCTACACCCCGGACCAGGCGCAAACCAGCATGGACCTGTTCCGGGACCGGGTTGGGCAGTACGTCTTCATCAGCTCCGCCTCCGCGTACCAGAAGCCGCCCACCAGGCTTCCCATCCGCGAGTCCACGCCGCTGAAGAATCCGTTCTGGCAGTATTCGCGCGACAAGATTGCCTGTGAGGAACTGCTCTTCCAGGCGTACCGGGAGGAGGACTTCCCGGTGACGGTGGTCCGGCCGTCACATACCTATGACCGCACCAAGATCGCGATGGTGGGCGGCTGGACGGACATCCACCGCATGCGCAGCGGCCTGCCGGTCATGGTCCACGGCGATGGCACCTCGCTGTGGACCCTGACGCACAGCAAAGACTTCGCCAAGGCGTTTGTCGGGCTGCTCGGACGCCCCCAGGCCGTGGGCGAGAGCTACACGATCACCTCGGACGAATACCTGCCGTGGAACCAGATCTACCAGATCTTCGCCCGGGCGGCCGGCGTCCGCGAACCCGAACTGGTGCATGTGGCGTCCGAAAGCATCGCCGCCCATGACCAGGACCTGGGTTCCAACCTCCTTGGCGACCGGTCCCATTCGGTGGTGTTCGACAACACCAAGATCAAATCCCTGGTCCCGGACTACACCGCCACCATCCCGTTCGCGGACGGCGCCCGCGAGATCGTCGAGTGGCACGACAACCACCCGGAGCTGCAGCAGGTAAACGGGGCCTACATGCAGCTTTCGGACAAACTCACCGCCTGGTCCCGCCAGGGCGCCTGAACCCCGGCCACGGACTGGAAACTGGCCTGCCGTATCCAGCGGCAGGCCAGACGCGTTTAACCGCTGTGCTACATTTCGGCGCATGACCTCGTCCCCTTCGAACCATCCTGCCGACGGGCATCCCGCCGACGGCCCCGTCGCGGCGGCCATTGGGCTCCTGGCAAACAAGGGTTTCGATGCGACATCCGTAGAGGAGCTGGCAGAAGCCTCCGGCATGAGCCGCAGCACGTTCTTCCGCAGGTTCGGGTCCAAGGAAGACGTCGTCTTCGCCGACCACGAGCGGATCCTGGGCCAAGTTAACCAGCGGCTCGCCGAATCACGGCTGGAACCGCTGGCCGCCGTTGCAGACGCAGCCATGCTGGTCTTTGAGCACCACCTGCAAAACCCCGCAACGTCCCGGGCCAGGCATGGGCTGCTCCAGGCTGTTCCGGCACTGCGGGACCGGGAACTGGTGACATCCCACCGGTACGAGCGCGCATTCCTGCACTACCTCAGTGACAAGCTGCCCCGCGATGGCGGCCGTGAGTACAAGGCCGTGGCCTTCGCGGCAGCGGTGGTGGCCGTGCACAACGCATTCCTTCGGGACTGGCTTCGTGCGGCGCCTGCCGCCGGACAAAGCCAGTCCGCGGACCGGAAGCGGGCCGCGGCCCTCGCCGCCGAGCTTCAGGCACTCTCGGAAACGTTCAAGCCCGCACTCCTTGGCACCGGGCCCGCCGCTCCTCCCGCCCCGACCGTCGTCGTCACCGTTCTTTCCGGTGCCGCGGACAAGGACGCGGTGGCCCAGGCCGTACGCGACGCCCTCCCCTGACCCTACCCACAGCCTTTGAAACTGAGTTTCTTGACGTGGAACTGCGTTTCAATGCATCCTTAGAGCGTGTGGTGCAGGCCACATGGCCCCCGCCTCCCCGCCGCCGCTGATTCGAAGGATGCATATTCATGACGACGACGTCACCCGGCCCCGCGACCACCCTCACCGGAGGTTCGCCAGAGTTTCCCGCCGGAACGGTGGAGTCCGAGTACCTCCTCACCGAGGCCCTCGGCACCGATCCCGCCTCCGTCTTCACCGGCATCAACGCCGAAGACCGCGCCTACTGGGACCGCGCCCGCCGCTTTGTCCAGGACGAGGTCCTTCCTGTCATCGACGGCTATTGGGAGCGGGGCGAGTACCCGCTGCACCTCCTCCGGCGCCTCGGTGAACTGGACCTGCTGCGCGACGGCGTACCGGTGGACGGTTCTGCACCGATGAGCAGCATGGCCGCTGGCCTGGTGAACATGGAAATCAGCCGCGGCGACGGCTCGGTGGCAACCATGGTGGCGGTCCAGGGCGGCCTGGCATTGCGGTCCGTGGCTGAATGCGGCTCCGGCCCCCAGAAGGAGCGCTGGCTTCCGGCAATAGCCGGCGGCACGGAATACGCGGCTTTCGCCCTGACCGAGCCCACCCACGGTTCGGACTCGGTGGCCCTGGAAACCACGGCCACCCGCACCGACGGTGGCTTCCTGCTCAACGGGGAAAAGAAGTGGATCGGCAACGGCTCCGTCGGAGGCCTTACGGTCGTCTGGGCCCGGGGCGATGACGGCCAGGTCCATGGGTACCTGGTTCCACAGGACTCCCCCGGCTACAGCGCCACCAAGATCGAAGGCAAGCTCGCCCTCCGTGCCATCTGGCAGGCGCACATCCGGTTGGAGAACGTCTTCGTCCCGGAGGAAAACGTCCTGCCCGGCGCCCGCACCTTCAAGGACACGGCCCGGGTCCTGCTGGCCACCCGACTGGGCGTGGCCTGGTCCGCCGTGGGGCATGCCACCGCCTGCTACGAAACCGCTGTCCAGTATGCCAAGCAGCGCAAGCAGTTCGGCCGCCCGCTGGCCGCCTCCCAGATCGTCCAGGAGCGCCTCGCGCGGATGCTCAGCGAACTGGCCACCATGCAACTCATGGTGGTGCAGATGACGCGGCTCGATGAAGCCGGAGCGCTGACCCCCGAGCAGGCCTCGCTGGTCAAGTACACCTGCACCCGGACGGCGCGCGGCATAGCCTCCAATGCCCGTGACCTTTTGGGCGGCAACGGCATCCTGCTGGAAAACCGCGTAGCGCGGCACCTGGCGGACATCGAAGCCATCCACACCTACGAAGGCACCGAGACCATGCAGGCCCTCATTATCGGCCGCGGCATCACCGGCACCTCCGCCTTCGCCTGACCTCCCCCGCCTGGCCTTGGCCGGGCCTCCCCCGAAAGGACCGTTCTTGAACCAGAACGCCAACATCCCCGTCATCCTGGGCGGCGCCCGCACTCCGTTCGGCAGGTTCCGCGGCGGCCTCACGCCCTTCTCCTCAAGCGACCTGGGCGCCCATGCCATCCGCGCCGCGCTGGAACGCACCGGCGTGGCACCGGAGCAGATCGGCGCCGTCATCGTCGGCCAGGTCATCCAGGCCGGCGCCGGGCAGGGCCCCGCACGCCAGGCCAGCCTGGCCGCCGGAATCGGCTGGGACGTCCCCACCATCACCATCAACAAGCTCTGCCTGTCCGGGCTCACTGCAGTCATCGACGCCGCCAGGATGATCCGCACCGGGGAAGCCGACTTCATCGTCGCCGCAGGCCAGGAGTCAATGACCAATGCACCCCATCTGGTCCCCGGACTCCGCGCCGGCGTCGTCATCGGCGACGCCCCCATGCTCGACTCCCTGAACCACGACGGGCTGCAGGACCCTGCCAGCGGCAAGCTGATGGGCGAGGCCACTGACGCCGGCAACACCGAACGCGGCATCACCCGCGAGGAGCAGGATGCCGTGGCCGCGCGCTCGCACCAGCGCGCCGAGGCCGCCCGCGCCGCAGGAGTGCTGGCCGAGGAGATCGCGCCAATCGAGGTGCCGCAGCGCAAGGGAGCCTCCGTGGTCCTTGAGCACGACGAGGGCATCCGCCCGGAAACAACGGCCGAATCCCTGGCCCAGCTCCGTCCGGCGTTTTCGAAGGATGCGGCCGCCACCATCACCGCCGGATCATCCTCTCCGCTTTCCGACGGCGCGGCGGCACTGGTCATTGCCAGCAAGGCGGCGGCAGAGGCCGCGGGGCTGGAGTGGATTGCGGAGATCGGGGCGCACGGGCAGACAGCCGGGCCCGACGGGTCCCTGCACTCACAGCCTGCCCGGGCCATTGAGCGCGCCCTCAAGGACGAGGGTCTCACCGCGCAGGAACTGGACCTGGTGGAAATCAACGAGGCGTTCGCCTCGGTCCTCATCCAGTCCGCCAACGATCTCGGGATCGAAACGGAGACCGTGAACGCGGAAGGCGGTGCCATTGCCCTGGGCCATCCCGTCGGCGCCTCGGGCGCACGCCTGGTGCTGCACCAGGCGCTGGCGCTGAAGCGCCGCGGTGGAGGCACCGGCGTCGTGGCCCTTTGCGGTGGCGGCGGCCAGGGCGACGCCCTGATCCTCAAAGCATGACCCATCCCAACGAAGAAGCAGGCCATGACCAACACCAACTCCGCTGACGGCTTCGCCACCATCTCCGTCGCTGCCGTCCTGGCAGAATCAGCAAAGAGGACCCCTGACAGCATCGCCCTGGTGGTCGGCGAGGACCAGGTGAGCTACGGCGATCTCTGGCGCCAGACCCGCTCGTACGCCGGCGCACTGCGGGCCCGCGGGATCGGCCCGGGGGACGCCGTCGCCGTCCTGATTCCCAACGTCCCGGACTTCGCCAGGGTGTACTACGCCATCCTGTCGCTTGGCGCCATCGTGGTTCCGGTGCACGCCCTGCTCAAGGCCCGCGAGATCGAATACGTCCTGCAGGACAGTGGCGCCAAGCTGCTGATTTGCGCCGCTCCGCTGCTCGGCGAGGGCGCCGCAGGTGCCCAGGCCAGCGGAATCGACGTGCTGACGGTGATGGCGGCCGACGACGGCGGGTTCCCACGGCTCGAAACGGAAGCTGCGGCCGCGGAGCCGATCCGGACGTATGAGCCCTGCCGCCCGTCCGACACGGCAACCATCCTGTACACCTCCGGGACAACGGGCAAGCCGAAGGGCGCACTGGGCACCCACTTCGCGCTGGTGGAACAGACCAGCACCCTGCTGACCAGTGTCATGGACTTCCGCCCCGGGGACGTCCTCTTTGGCGGCCTGCCGCTGTTCCATACCTTCGGCCAGACGGTGGTGCTCAACACGGGCCTGCGCGCCGGCGCCACGATCGTCCTGATGCCGCGGTTCACCGGCCCGGACGCCCTGAAGCTCCTGGCGCGGCACAACGTCAACATCTTCATTGGAGTGCCCACCATGTATGTGGCACTCCTGGAAGCAGCCAAGACCGTGCCGGACCGGCCGGCAGCCCTGCGGTACGGCGTTTCCGGCGGTGCGTCACTTCCGCTGGCCGTCATGGACAAGTTCCGCGACGTCTACGGTGTGGAAATCCATGAAGGCTACGGCCTGACCGAGACCTCCCCGGTGGCAGCCTTCAACCACGTTGGCACACCGCCGCGGCCGGGCACCATCGGAGTCCCCATCTGGGGAGTGGATATTGAAATCGCCCGGCCGGAGGTGGTGGAAAGAATCGAACTGGTGCCCAACGGTGAGCTCGGCGAACTGGTCGTCCGCGGGCACCTGCTGATGAAGGGCTACCTCAACCGGCCCGAAGCAACGGCTGAAGCCGTGGTGGACGGCTGGTTCCGTTCGGGGGACCTTGGCACCAAGGACGACGACGGGTACCTCACCATTGTGGACCGCAAGAAGGACATGATCATCCGCAACGGCTATAACGTCTACCCGCGGGAGGTCGAGGAAGTCCTGCTGACCCACCCGGCGGTGGTCAGCGCTGCCGTCTACGGCATTCCGGACGACGTGCACGGACAGGAGATCGCCGCGGCCATCGTGCTGGATGCCGGGGCAAAGGTCAGCGAGTCCGAGCTGATCGACTTCGCGAGCGCCCAGCTGGCGGCCTACAAGTACCCGCGGGTGGTCCGCATCCTCTCCGAACTGCCGCTGGGTCCCAGCGGCAAGATCCTCAAGCGGAAGCTGGCGGAGGACCCGGCCTAGGACAGCGGTGCCCCGTCAGCGCGCCTCACTCGAAGATCACCTTCGTTCTGCCGAAAGGACCCGGCTTTGACCGCCACCAGCCGTACTGACTACACCACCCTCGACGTTCCAGTGCGCGGCGGGGTCCTCCGAACCGCCGTCTGGGGGCCTGCGGACCCAGCGGCACCCACGGTCCTCGCGGTGCACGGCGTGACATCGTCGCACATGCAGTGGGCCGTCCTGGCCGACGCCCTTCCGGGCGTCCGCATCATCGCTCCGGACCTGCGCGGCCGGGGCCGCAGCAGCGGACTGCCGGGCCCCTACGGGATGGCCACGCACGCACAGGACCTCGCAGATCTCCTGGACGCTCTTGATGTGCCGCAGGTGCTGGTACTGGGACACTCCATGGGCGCTTTCGTGGCAGAGGTCTTCGCGGACCTGCACCCGGACAGGGTCAGCGCGCTCGTCCTGGTCGACGGCGGCCTGCCGCTCCCCATTCCGCCCGGCATCACCGTCCCCCAGGCCATCCAGGCCATCCTCGGACCCGCCGCCGCCCGGCTATCCATGACCTTCCCCGATCACGAAACGTACCTGGAATTCTGGCGCCGCCACCCAGCTTTCCTGGACGGCTGGAACGACGCGGTCGAGGCCTATGCCCGATATGACCTTCTGGGTGACCCGCCGGAACTTCGCCCCTCCACCGCCGTCGAGGCCATGAGCGAGGACTCCGCGGACCTCCTGGCCGGGGAAGCAGTTCGCCGCGCCCTGGAACAGCTGCGGCATCCCGCGGTGCTGTTGTGGGCGCCACGCGGCCTCCGGGACGAAGCCCCCGGCCTGTACACGCAGGAGCTCGTGGACAGCCACCTGGATGGCCGTTCCTGCCTGCGGGCTGAACTGGTGCCGGACGTCAACCACTACACGATTGCCATGGGCGGGCCCGGCGCGGAAAGGATCGCTGCGGTCATCAGCGGGCTGCTGAACCCGGAGAGCGCCATTTCCCGTTAATGTCCGGGCCGTTCCCGCAAGATTGTTCCAGCGTCCCTGGGCCGGGACGGCCGGCAGAGGGCAGACTGATGGCATGACACTTGCACCGCTCATCGAACTCAATGACGGCAACAGAATTCCGCAGCTGGGGCTCGGCACCTGGCCACTGGACGACGAACAGGTGGCTGCCGCCGTCGTCCAGGCCGTGGAAGCCGGCTACCGGCACATCGATACCGCTGTGAAATACGGCAACGAACGCGGCGTGGGCAACGGCATCCGGGCCAGCGGCGCGGACCGGAGCGAGCTGTTCATCACCACGAAGCTGGACGGTGAATTCCAAGGCCATGACCGGGCGGTGGCTGGCCTGGAGGGGTCGCTGAACCGATTGGGGCTGGATTATGTGGACCTGCTGCTGATCCACTGGCCGCTGCCCGGGAGGGACCAGTATGTGTCCACCTGGCAGACCTTCGAGCGGCTGCAGGCGGAGGGGAAGGTCAGGTCCATCGGCGTGTCCAACTTCAAGCCTGCCCACCTTGAAAGGCTCATGGCCGAAACCGATGTGGTCCCTGCTGTGAACCAGATCCAGCTCAGCCCCGCCATAACCCGGACGGCAGAGCGTGAATTCCACTCCCGGCACGGAATTGTCACGGAATCCTACAGCCCTCTTGGCGGCTCAGGCGCTGGTTTGCTCAGCGCCCCCGTCCTTTCCCAATTGGCGGAAAAACATGGAAAAACCCCCTCCCAGCTGGTCCTGCGGTGGCACGTACAAAACGGATTGATAACGATTCCCAAGACCTCCTCACCGGGCCGGATGGCAGAGAACCTGGACGTCTTCGATTTCGCCCTGGACCCGCAGGATCTAGCGGAACTTTCGGTCCTGGACGAGGGGCCCGGGGCAGGCAACGATTCCGACCGGACCGGGCACTGAACCCGCCCGGAAGTGCACTTTTTTCCAAAAACGGGGTTGGCAAAAAGATAGTAAGCATGATTACTATTGAGCCAGAAGGACGAAGTGCCTCCGGAACATGGGGGCCTCCTTTACTTAGGAAGAGAGCGACAAATGGGATTTATTGCATTTCTGATTCTCGGACTTATTGCCGGTGCGATCGCTAAGGCGATCCTCCCGGGCAGGCAGGGTGGCGGCTGGGTCATCACCCTGATCCTGGGCGTCGTTGGCGCATTGCTCGGCGGCTGGCTGGGCGGGATGATCTTCGGCAGTGGACTGCAGGAGTTCTTCTCGATCCAGACGTGGCTGCTGGCGATCGTCGGTTCGCTGATCGTCCTTGCCATCTATGGCATGGTCACCAAGCGCAGCGCCCGCGGATAACTGCACGGGCAAGCCAGGAGGCCGGCCTGGGGACACCATCCCCAGGCCGGCCTTCATTTTCTCCGGCGCGGGGCGCCCGCCGCCCCAGCCGGGACTGACAACCTTCTCGCAGAGCAGGAGTTCATCGTGAAAAACAAGCTTCTTTTGGGTGTAGGCGTTGCCGTCGGCTACGTCCTTGGCTCGCGGTCGGGCCGTGCTGCTTATGACAAGCTGAAGGCCCGCGCGGCCGGCATCTGGGACAGCAAGCCGGTCCAGGACAAGGTTTCCGTGGCCACGGAAACCTTGAAGGAAAAGGCTCCTGACGTGGCAGACCAGCTGGGTGAAGCTGCGCGCAGGGCCGGGACGGTGATCGGTTCTGCCATGCATCGCGACAGCACCTCCGCCGCCAAGGGAGCCGCCGGCACGTCACCGGCGCCCACCCAGGGAACCGACGTTGGCGCCGGGAGCCTGGGCGAAGACCATATCCCTGCCCACAGCACCCATCCCGAAACCACCAACCTTGGCACGGCGGACGGAACGGGAACCCACTCCTGATAACGCCCCATCCCGTTTCATGACGGAGCACGGCCGTATGACTTCGGCCTGATCCGGCGTTGTGTTACAACTGAACAGCCTTGCCGGCCGACGCGATCCTTGGGGGACGCGGCGGCCGGCAACGTTTAACGGCCGTTGGGCACCCTAGCGCTGCGGGCTTGCCGGCGCACGCCCCAGGGCCACAGTCCCATCCAGGTCCCCTGAGTGGACCGCCTTCACGGCGAACCCGGCCGCGGCAAGGAGTGCGGAGGTGCCGCCCACCTGCCGCTGGCTGGTTTCGATAAGCAGAGAACCGCCGGGGGCCAGCCATGCCCGCGCTTCTGCGGCAACCCGTCGATGAAAGTCCAAACCATCGCGGCCGCCATCGAGGGAGCCGGGAGGTTCGAACAACCGCGCCTCCGGCGGCATGGTGGGAATGGCCCCGGTCGGCACATAGGGGGCGTTGACGGCAAGGACCCCTACCCGGCCTCGGAGTGCGGGCGGAAGGGCCCTGAACAGGTCACCCTCATGGACGTGTGCGCCCAGGGGTTCAAGGTTCCGGCGGGCGCACCGCACTGCTGCAGGTTCCACGTCCGCCGCATGCAGTTCCACCCGCGGGACGTGTTGAACGATTGCTGCTCCCACGGCCCCGGATCCGCAGCAGAGGTCAACCACCACCGGAGATTCCGGCAGCGAATGGTTCTGCAACACGGCAACGGCCTCGTTGACCAGCAGCTCGGTGCGGCGCCGGGGCACGAAGACGCCGGGCTCAACCAGAACACGCAACCCGGAAAACTCCGCCCACCCCAGGATGTGCTCCAGAGGAACACCCTCCATCCGGCGCCGGACAGCGCGGGAAAGTTCTGCGGGACCCGACCCTTCCGCCAGCAGGAGCCGGGCTTCCTCTTCGGCGAAAACACAACCCGCAGACCTCAACAGGGGGACGATCTTCCCGAAGTCCAGCGGCGGAGGCTGGCCCTGGACACCGGTCAGTCCAGGTGGACGCGGACCAGCGCCTCGCGGGTGGCCGACGGGCATCTCCACGCCGGCTACGCCCGGCTCCCGGAAGGGCGGAGGGAAGGGTCAGTCAAAACCAGTGCAGCAATAATCCCACCCGCCTCCTTCAGCCTTGGCCGGAATTCCATGCTAATCGGTGGCCTGACGCACCGGAATAGGGACAGGATGTTGGCAGGATGGGACCATGACCACCCGCGCAGCCCACAACAACGCAGGCCCCACCATCCTTTGGATCGGCACCTATACTGCCGACGGCGGGGGCCACGCGGACGGCATCGGTGCTGTCCGCGAGCACGAGGACGGCAGCCTCGAATGGCTGGGGACCGCGGCCGAGGCGCCATCACCGTCGTTCCTGGCTGTCCACCCGCGGCTGCCCTTGGTGTATGCGGTGGAAGAGCAACGAAAGAAGGTCCACGCGTACCGGCGCCTGGGGGATTTTGGCCTGGAAAAATCCGGGCAACCGCAGCCGGCGGGCGGGGCGACCTGCCACGTGGCCGTTGATCCTGCCGGCCGGTTCGTCACCGCGGCATGCTGGGGTGACGGGCAGGTCTTCCTCTACGAGTTGGATGCCGACGGCGGCATGGCACGGCAGTACACCGCTGCGGCGTCGGTTGATCCACACGCCGCCGCTTCTCCGGGCAGCCCGAGGCAAAGCCGCGCCCATGCCAGCCTGATGCTGCAGGATGGCCGCGTCATGACCACCGATCTGGGCCACGACACGCTCAGGATCTGGGACTACAAGCCGGGCGCCGGACTGGTCCTCGACCACGAGGTGGTCCTCCCCTGCGGCAGCGGCCCACGGCACCTTGTGGAGCATCCGAACGGAAATGTCTTCATCATTTCCGAGTACTCCGTGGAAGTCTTCGTGGTCCGCCCCGAGGCAGGCCCCTACGAACTGGTCTTCTGTGGACCTGCCACCGCGGGCGGCAGCCGGGAAGGCGACTCGGCCGCTGAGATCTGCCTGGGCCCGCAGGGACGCTTCGCCTACGCCGGCGTCCGCGGCTCCAACCTCATCAGCGTCCTGAAAGTTGCCGCGGACGGCACCGAGCTCATCCCCGTCAAGGACTTTGACAGCGGCGGAAATTGGCCGCGGCACCACCTGGTCCGGGGACCATGGCTGCACGTGGCCAATGAACGGTCGCACTCCATTGCCACTTTCGAACTGGACCCTGCCACCGGCCTTCCCGGCCCGGTGCTGCACAACCTGTCCACGCCGTCCCCCACCGTCCTCGTCGCGGCCCCCTGAACGTCACTGGGGGCCTCACTCCGGACATTCCCCAAACACTGGAGTAATTCAGTGCAAGCGCTTACAGTTGTGGCTTGGTTCACAAGGAAAGCGTGCTGTCCTTGTGAACCCTCCTGCCGCATCCCACGTCTACGGCAAGCCTGTCCAGCAGCGCTGCTTCCCAGGAAGGTCTCACCCTTGTTATTTCGCACCCGTCCCGGCGCGCCCCCACGCGCCCACCTGCCGGCAAGCCCGGCAGGAACAACCCAGCCATCCGCCGCCCCGCCGACCCGGAAACGCATTGTCAACCGGTCCGCGGCCAGCCTCCTGGCAGCCGCGGTGGCCATGTCCGCCGCAGTCCTCCCGGCCTACGCCGCCCCGGGCACAAATGATCCCAAAGACCCCGGCGGCAAGAGCCATGGGTCTGCATCCGCCCTTCATTCGCTCCGCGGTCCCGTGACGGACGAGAACTTCTACTTCGTCATGGCGGATCGGTTCAGCAACGGCAGTACCGCGAACGATCAAGGTGGCCTGGGCCCGGATCCCATGGTGTCCGGCTTCGATCCCACGAAGAAAGGTTTCTACAACGGGGGTGACCTGGCCGGCCTCCGCAACAAGATCGACTACATCCAGGGCCTGGGGACCACATCCATCTGGCTGACCCCCAGCTTCAAGAACAAGGCAGTCCAGCCCGAGGACAAGTCGGCCGGTTACCACGGCTACTGGGTTACCGACTTCACCCAGATCGATCCGCACCTGGGCACCAACGCCGAACTCAAGGCCCTCATCGATGAGGCGCACGCGCGCGGCATGAAGGTGTACTTCGACATCATCACCAACCACACAGCGGACGTCATCGGCTACCAGGAGGGCGACCGCAAAGGCTACGTCTCCAAGGACGCCGTCCCCTACAAAACCGCCTCCGGCGAAGCCTTCGATGACCGGGACTACGCAGGCACCGGGACCTTCCCCCAGCTGGACGCCAACACCTCCTTTCCCTACAAACCCGTCCTGGCCCCCGGCGAAGAGAACCTCAAAGTTCCCGCCTGGCTGAACGACCCCACGCTCTACCACAACCGCGGCGACACCACCTTTAGCGGCGAAGACTCCATGTACGGTGACTTCTTCGGCCTCGATGACCTGTTCACTGAAAACCCCAAAGTGGTGCACGGGATGGAGGACATCTACAAGTCCTGGATCGGCGACTTCGGCGTGGACGGCTTCCGGATCGACACCATGAAGCACGTGAACAACGAGTTCTGGCAGGAATTCGGCCCCAACGTCCTCAGCTACGCCAAGGAGCACGGCAAGGACAAGTTCTTCATGTTCGGCGAGGTCTTCGACACCACCAAGAGCTTCACGTCGCAATTCACCACCCGCAACAAGATGCAGGCAGTCCTGGACTTCCCGTTCCAGGACGCGGCCCGCAACTTCGCCTCCAAGAGCCAGGACGCCCAAGCGCTGCAGGCCTTCTTTGCCGGTGATGACTGGTACACCGACGCCGACTCCAACGTCTACGAACTGCCCACCTTCCTGGGCAACCACGACATGGGCCGCATCGGCAGCTTCATCAGCCAGGACAACCCCGCCGCCACCGATGCCGAGAAGGTGGCCCGCGACGAACTTGCCCACGAGCTGATGTATTTCTCCCGCGGCAACCCCGTGGTGTACTACGGCGACGAGCAGGGCTTCACCGGCCCGGGCGGCGACCAGGACGCCCGCCAGACATTGTTCGCCAGCAAGGTCCCCGAGTACCTCGACGACGACCTGCTGGGCACGGACGCCACCCACGCCACGGACAACTTCAACCAGGGCCACCCGCTCTACGCCAAGATCCAGGAACTCGCTGCCCTCACCAAGGAGCACCCGGCACTGCGGAACGGCGCGCACCAGCACCGCTACGCCTCCGATGGGCCCGGCATCTACGCCTTCTCCCGGACGGACGCGCAGGACCAGCGCGAATACGTGGTGGCGCTGAACAACAGCACCCAGCCGCAGACGGCCGAAATCCCCACCTACATTGCCAAGCGCAGCTACACGCGCATCTACGGCGAAGGGGCAGAGGAGGCCACAACCTCCCAGGACGCCAAGCTGACGGTCACCGTGCCGCCCCTCTCCGCCGTAGTCTACGAATCCTCGGGCCGCATTCCGCACTCAAAGTCCGCTCCCGCCGTCGTCCTTCAGCAGCCCGCCGCGGCCCCCGCTGACAACGGACGCGTTAACGTGACGGCCGACGTCGACGGTTCCTCGTTCTACGAGGTCACCTTTGAGGCGCGCACGGCAGGCGGCGGCTGGCAGCCGATCGGCACCGATGACACCGCGCCGTACCAGGTGTTCCACGACGTCGCTGCCCTCGACGCCGGCACCCCGCTGGACTACCGGGCCACCGTGCTGGACAACGGCGGCCACACTGCCACCAGCCAGAGCCGCTCAGCAAGCGTCCCGGCCCCTATCCTGACCCTGCAGAAACCCGCCGAGGGCAGCAGCGTGGAGGGCAAGGTTGAACTCAGCGCCACCGCCGATCCCGAGAAGGCCAGCCACGTGGTGTCTTTCGAACGGAGCGTGAACGGCGGCGGGTGGACCGCCGTGGGCACCGATTCGTCGTCGCCCGTGTACTCGGCAACCGATGATGCCTCGGGCCTGGCTGACGGCACCAAAGTCCAATACCGGGCCACCATGGCCGGCACGGGCTTTAACGTCACCAGCGACACCCGGACGGTCACCGTCGGCCAGGCACCGCAGCCCGACTCTGTTACGGTTGCCGGATCGCTCAACCAGGCGATGGGATGCAGCGCCCAGTGGGATCCGGCCTGCCCGCAGGCAAAAATGGTGCTGGATCCTGCGGACCGGATCTGGCGGCTGACCGTGGACCTGCCCGCCGGGAAATACGAGTACAAGGCTGCGCTCAACGGCGGCTGGGACGAAAATTACGGCGCCGACGGGCAGCTGAACGGACAGAACATCGTGCTCAACCATCCCGGCGGCCGGGTCACCTTCCGCTACGACAACAGCACGCACCTGCTCAGCGCCGTCTACGCCTCCCAGCAGCCTGCCGCGGTTGCCGCAGCCGGAAGCATGGACAGCGAGCTGGGCTGCGCCTCGGACTGGGAGCCCTCCTGCGGGCAGACGCAGCTGGTGCTGGACCCGGCTGACCTCGTCTGGAAGCTGACCGTTCCGGACCTGCCGGCGGGAAGCTATGAATTCAAGGCGGCGCTCAACAAGTCGTGGGATGTCAGCTACGGGGCAGGAGGCGCCTCGCCGGGAGCCAACATCGCCTTTGGGCACAACGGCGGGCCGGTCACCTTCCGGTACGACCACTTCACGCATGTGATCACTGCCGGCTAGGTTAGCCGCCCGACAAGCATCGTGGCCCCGCCGCTTCCAGGAGCGGCGGGGCCACGGCGCTTAAGCCGTTACTCAAGACCCGTGCAGGGATCCTTCCACCGCCGCGAGCAGCGCGTTGAACCGCTTGTTGCCGGGGAGGTCATCCAGATAGACGGGTTTGCCGTCCGGTCCGCCCAGCGGAACCTGCCAATTGGGATACAGCGCCTCGGTGGTACCTGGCTGGTTTTGCACCCGCCGCTCCCCCACGGCGTCCACCAGGGCCACACCAAGCAGCACGGACGGCGCCTGGGCCAGGAGCAGGTGCAGCGCCTCGATGGTGTGCTCCTCGGCCGCCTGGGCCGTACCGGCACCGGCAGTCCCCTCGGAGAGGTAACCGCGCTCCCGCAGCAGGGCAAACATCTTCTCAAGGGATGCGTTGTGCTCGGCGCGTTCCTCCTGCTCGGACCGCTCCAGCAGGCCCAGCCTGCTCCGCAGCGCCACGTGGTCCCCTGCCAGGTAGCCGGCCGTGGGCGGAAGGTCGTGGGTGTTCACGCTGGCGAGCGCCTGCATCCGGTACTTTTCCGGCGCAAGGGGCGAATCGCCGTCGTACTCAAACCACAGGATGGACGTGCCCAGGATGCCGCGCGCCGCAAGGTAGTCGCGCACCCACGGCTCGAAGGTGCCCAGGTCCTCCCCGATCACCACTGCCCCGGCACGGTGCGCCTCGAGGGCGAGGATGCCGATGAGTGCCTCGTGGTCGTAGCGGACATAGGCGCCGTCTCCCGGTGCGTTCCCCATGGGGATCCACCACAGCCGGAACAGGCCCAGGATGTGGTCCACGCGGATGCCGCCGGCGTGGCGGAGGACGTTGGCCAGCATGTTGCGGAACGGCTCGTAACCCGCCTCTGCAAGCCGGCCGGGGTGCCATGGCGGCTGGCCCCAGTCCTGGCCCTGCTGGTTGTACATGTCCGGCGGCGCGCCCACGCTGGTGTTCGGGGCCAGGACTCCCCGCAGTGTCCAGGCGTCGGCACTGCTGTGATCCACGCCGACGGCGAGGTCGTGCACAACTCCCAGCCGCATCCCGGACCGCAGGGCAGCCCGCTGGGCGTTCTCCAGCTGCTCGTCGCAGATCCACTGCAGCCAGCGGTGGAAGCCAATCCGGTCAGCCAGCTTCTCCCGGAGCGCCTCCACCTCCGGTGTCCCAATAGCATAGGCCGGGTCCTTCCACAGCGGATCGCCGGGGGCCAGGTCCTCGCGGATGGCGGACCAGAGCGCAAAATCCTCCAGCCCCTTGCCGGAGATGCGGCAGAACTCTTCGAAGGCGGCCTGCCGGGCGGGCGACCGGCGCGTGTGGTACAGCATCTCCAGGGCCTGCAGCTTGGCGGCATACACGGCGTCCCGGTCCAGGTGTCCGCCTTCCTTGTTGAGGACGGCAGCTTCTTCATGCAGCTTTTCCAGTGCCGCCCGTTTGCGCGGCCGGAGGTAGGCCAGTTCCGGGATGGCCTCGATGCGGATGTACAGCGGGTTGAAGAACCGGCGGGTGGACGGCGAGTAGGGCGACGGCTGGACCGGCGGAACAGGCTCCGCCGCGTGCAGCGGGTTCACCAGCACGTAATCGGCGCCGCGGTCCCCGCTGATGGCTGCCAGG
The DNA here is from genome assembly GCF_036455295.1 of Pseudarthrobacter phenanthrenivorans. Classification (GTDB taxonomy): domain Bacteria; phylum Actinomycetota; class Actinomycetes; order Actinomycetales; family Micrococcaceae; genus Arthrobacter; species Arthrobacter phenanthrenivorans_C. Next base: position 47,359 of record NZ_JAYXNX010000018.1, read on the forward strand.
TCGGCCAGGTCGGCAAAGTCCCCGATGCCCCATGACCTCTTTGACCGGACCGAATACAGCTGGGTAGCCAGCCCCCAGCCGCGGCGCTCTTCCAGCGGCTTGGCTGTGGCAAGCCGTGCCGGCGTCACCACCAGGGTGGCAGTGGCCGCGCGGCCCTCCGTCTCCGCGTGCAGGGTATGCCAGCCCAGCGGCAGGTCAGCGGGAAGGGAGAACGTGGCACGGCCGGTGGAGATACCGTCCACCTCCCGGGGCTGGACCCAGACGTCCTGCTGGACGGCCTCCCGGGTTGCGGCTCCCCCCTCAAGGGCAATGGTCAGGCGGGCAGTGGCACCATCCCGGACATGGACCGGCACCTGGGCGGGCTCGCCCTGTTTGATGACGACGGCTGGCGGCAGCACCTGCCGCCAGGGCGCCAGTTCCGCCTCTGCCAATGCAGCTTCAATGTCCTGGTTGGTGCGTGCGTCCACGCCCAGGGCGGCGAGCACCTTGACCAGGGTCTCCTGGGCAACGGAGTGCGGCAGCCCGTCCCAGCCCTGGAAAGAGGTCCCGACGCCGTGCGCGCCGGCAAGCTGGTGCAGGAGGTGGGAATTCACCGGCTCAGGGGCAGCGGCGGGAGGGTCTGCGGGCAAAGCTGGCCGTGGTGCGTGCTGCTGGTCTGAAGCCGTCATGGGTGTCCGCCTCGTCTGTGATGGTCCCGGAACTTACAGTGCTGCTGTTGTTGTACCCGGGCGCTGACACCCCCGTGCACATCCGTTGGTTCAGATTATTGCAGGGCGGCGCGGGGACGAAACCGGCGCGGCATATAACCGGGGCAGGTCCGGACTGGAGGCGGCGGCCCTTTCTAGGGGTCGAAGTGGGTGGTCACCGGCCCGTCGCTGACCCGGCCGATGATCTCCCCTGCCAGTTCCCGCAGCTTCTGGTTGCGGTGGCTTGACGCCTTGGTGAGCAGGGCCATGGCCTCATCCTGCGTGCAGCGGTTCTGAGCCATGATCACCCCGCAGGCCACGTCGATGGCGGTTCGGTTGGCCATGGCCGCTTTGAGGTCATCCGCCAGGTTCTGGGCGTCCGCGATCCGCAGTGCCAGCCGCAGGGCACGGCCCGCCAGATCCGCGAATCCCTCCGCCCTGTGGATCACTCCGGCGGAAAAGACATCCGCTTGGGAGGCGAAGAAGTTCAGGGCCGCCGCCTGGTTTTCGTCCAGGGCGAGGGGAACGCCGAGTACGCTGCGGCAGTCATTCTCTGCCAGCACCTTTTGGTAGGCGGGCCACCGGGTATCAGTCCCTACATTGGAAAGGACCACGGGCTTCATGGCTTCCAGTGATGCGATGCAGGGCCCGTCCCCCAACTCCTGTTCCAGCTTGTCCAGCATGGCGGCGCGCCCGCTGCTCCCGGCGATGGTGGCGTTGCGTTTATGGCGGCGCAGCGTCACCCCGCATTCGATGAAGACGCCGGCGGCATCGCCGAGCGTGGAGGCGGCAACCGTGGACAACTCGGTGAGGAAGTCAGCCACGTTGGTGCTGCCGATGATGAGGTCATGCAATTGAACGAAATCGCCGTCATTGCTGGGGGTGCCCATGCCTCAATATAAGCGCTGTTGCCCGCCCTGCGCGCGCCATAAAACGTCATGCCCGACGCCGGGGTTTACTCCATGCGACGAAAAGCGAAGGACTAAGGCGGGAATCTGTGGCTCGCTGCCAAATCTGTGTAGCGTCGTGACGATCCCGGGCACGGCAACTGGATGGAGGAGACCGGAGATGAGCCTCAGCGAACTGCGGGTGTTCGGACGGTCGGGAACCCCCATCAGTCCCCTCACCCTTGGCACAATGAATTTCGGCGAGGGAAACGGCGGTCCGCAGGGCGCCCCCACCGGAGCCGACGAAAGCATCCGCATCATCCACGCGGCACTGGACTCCGGCATCACCGCGATCGATACCGCGGACGTCTACTCCCAGGGAGAATCCGAGCAGGTGGTGGGCCGTGCGCTGCGAGGCCCGCAGGGACGACGTCTTCCTGGCCACCAAGTTCCACGGCCAAATGAGCCCCAATCCGGCACACTCCGGGAATTCCCGGCGCTGGATCACCCAGGCGGTGGAGGGCAGCCTCCGCCGGCTGCAGACCGACCGCATCGACCTGTACCAGGCGCACCGGCCGGACTACAACACCGACCTCCTGGAAACCATCACCACCCTCAACGACCTGATCCGCCAGGGCAAGATCCTGTATTACGGCACCTCCGTATTCACCCCGGCGCAGCTGGTGGAGGCGCAGTGGGTTGCCACCACCAACCACCTCATCCCGCCGGTGGGCAACCAGGTCCCGTACTCCATGCTGGTCCGCGGCAACGAACGCGACGTCCTGCCCATCGCCCAGCAATACGGCCTGGGCGTCCTGGCCTATGGTCCGCTGGCGGGCGGCTGGCTCTCCGGCAGTTTCGTCCTGGAGTCCGGCAGGCCACCCACACGGGTCCACTCCCTGCCAGGGCGCTATGACATCTCCGGGCCTTCCAGTGAGCGGAAGCTGCTGGCCGCGGATGCACTGGCCCGCTTAGCAGACAAGCTGGAGCTGTCACTCGTGGACCTGGCGGTGGGCTTTGCCCTGACCCACCCGGCCATCAGCAGCGTGATCATCGGGCCCCGCAGCGGCGAACACCTCCAGGCCTACCTACGGGCGGCGGACGTCCGGTTGGGCGAAACGGTCCTCGACGCCATCGACGACCTGGTGCCGCCGGGCACCAACTTCGTGGAGCGGGACGCGGGCGCCATCGTGCCGTCCATCGAGTTCGCGGAATTGCGACGGCGGTAGCCGGCGTCGGCAGGCCTGCCCGTCCGGTGCTTATGATGGCTGGGATGCAAACCCTGTTCACGGTCGGTCACGGCACCGCCTCCCAGGAGGACTTCACGTCGCTGCTGCAGAGCGCGGGCGTGACATCCCTGGTGGACGTGCGGATCGGGCCGGGCAGCCGCAAACATCCGCATTTCGGCAAGGACCGGATGGCAGAATGGCTGCCCCAGGCGGGTGTCGACTACCGCTGGGAGAAACAGCTGGGCGGGTTCCGGAAACTGCCTCCGGACTCGCCGGACACGGCCCTTCGCAACGAATCGTTCCGCGCCTATGCCGCGTACATGCGCAGCGAAGACTTTACGGCGGCAGTTACGGACCTCGTTGCCGGATCCCAGGCGGTCCGGACGGCCATCATGTGCAGCGAAACCCTCTGGTGGCGTTGCCACCGCAGGCTGATCTCGGACCACTGCCTCCTGCTGGCCGACCTGCCGGTTGAACACCTGATGCCGCCGGACAAAGCGGTCCCCCACACTCCCACCAAGGGTGTGCGGGTGCTGGGGAATGAGCTGCGCTACGACGTTGTGGAGTGACCGCCGGTGGGTGGCCGCGCTATTGACTAACCGGTAGAACACTCCTACGGTCTTTACCTAACACCGCCTCCCAGGGAAAACAGGGGCCCGCCATGCCGATGTCCGATGAGGAACGACGCCTGCTCAAGGAGCTGGAACTGGGGCTCATTGCGGACGACCCCCACTTGGCCATGGAGCTGCTGTCCGGGTATCCGGCGCGCCGCTTCCCCGCAGGCATGTTTCCCGGGATGGCTGCGGCGCTGATCGGCCTGGTGCTCGTCGTCGCAGGCGCTGGACTCCCCGCCCCGGGCGCTGTGGTACTAGGAATTTTGCTGCTGGGGCTGGGCGCCTGCCTGTTGCTGGGCTCCACTGTGCTGGCCCGGAGCGCGGGACGGCAGCCTACCGGCTGACCGCTGTTGCGCCCTGGCTCGTCCGGGCACGGTGCGCAGCCGCCGCGGTCCGGGCGTCAGGATGAAAAGGCTGGCCAGCACGACGGCGGCGCCAAGCCAGCCAAGTGCGGGGAGCCGCTCGCCCACCACAAGCACGGCCAGAACGGCAGCTATCACTGTTTCCAGCAGGGAGATGCCCGTGGCCGTACTCGCTCCCACCCGGGCCAGGCCCCAGCCAAACAGGAGATACCCGGCGAACATGGGCACCGCAGCCATGTACGCGCCCACGGCGGCATTGCCCCAGGACTCCAGCAGCGGGCCGCCCGTCAGGGCAAGGACCGGCATGAGGATGAGCCCGCCCACGCCGAAGACGGCGCCCATGGCAGCCCTGGAAGAGAGGCCCTGCCCGCTGAGGCGGTGAGCAGCCCAGGAATACAGGGCATAGGTGGTGCCCGCCAGCAGCCCAAGGAGGATTCCCGCCGTCGAACTCCAGCCATCGGCTGGCAGACCGCCGGTTTGCGTCCCGGCGGCCGGGGCGTGCCCGGCGAAGGACAGCAGGGCGGCCCCGCCCACTCCCAGGAGTGCCCCGAGCATCCACCGGCGGCCCAGGGGTTTCCTGTCCGCGAAGCGTTCGATGAGGGCAGCCGCCACGGGGGCGGACCCGATGGAGACCACGGTTCCCACGGCCACGCCGGAGAAATGCATCGAGCTGTAGAAGGCCAGCGGGTAGACGGCGACGGCCATGGCGCCGAGCGAGACCAGGCGCCACCGTTCGAGCAGGCTGCCCCTCTGGATGGCGATGTGCCGCGCAGCGTACAGCGCCTGGAACAACCCGCCCAGGCCCATCGCGGCGGCGCCGATGGCCAGGGGGCTCACGGCGGCGGCGAAGGTGGCGGCGGTTCCGGTGGTCCCCCAGAGGACGGAGGCCGCCACAACGGCGAGCGCTCCCCGCAGTTGCGCGTTCCGGTGGGTTAGGGCGGGGTTCACAAGGCGTCCAGGATTTCAGCTGCGATGACCCGGGCCTCCTGGAGCGGGGCGTCGTTCCCTTCCAGGCCCGCCCTGGCCATGGCGCCCTCGAGCAGGAACGCCAGGTGCGCTGCGATACCGCGGGCGCGCTCGTCCTTGCCTTGCAGCCGCTCTGCCACGTGGATGCCAAGGAGCTCCTGCACCTCTTCCTTGTGGCGGCGCACTGCGGCCCTGCCGGGATCCCCCGCAGGCAGTTCGGCGGCGGCGTTAAGCAGGCCGCAGCCGCGGAACCCGTGCTCGTACGCGGAATTGGCATGGTCGAGGTAGGCGTCGAAAACCGCCAGGACCCGGTCCCGGGGAGTGCGGGCCGATTCCAGCCGCTTCCGGTAAAGCCCCAGCCATTCCTGGTGCCTGGCTTCCAGGTAAGCCGCCACCAACTCGGCCTTGGAGCTGAAGTTGTTGTAGAGGCTCTTCTTGGCCACCCCCGCGCTGGCTGTAATCGTGTCGATTCCGGTGGCAGCAACGCCGTTGGCATAGAAAAGACGCGCAGCAGCCTCGAGCAGCAGCTCGCGGGCCGGGCGGCGGACGGAAGCTTTGGTGTTCCCAGCTGGCACGCTAAACCCCTGACGCGGTAGTAGGTAGACCATTCTACCTACTACCGTGTCGGGAGGAAATCCAAGCACCTCCAAAGCGTGCGGCGCATAGGTCCAGGCTGACAGTCAGGCACCTGGTCCAGGCGGGGCCGCCCTGCGCGGCAACAACTCTGCCCGGCGCGGGAATTTGTTGTCCGCGTCCGGCGTTGTCGATCTGTCCGGAACAATCCGGGCACCAGCAGCTGGACAGGAGAACACACCACATGTCAGTTGACTACGACGCTCCGCGGGTGACTCCCGAGGAAGAGCCGAATGTCGCCCTGGAAGAGCTGAAGTCCGACAAGTCCGGCCGCCGGGAAGCTGCTCCCGACATGGACGAAACGGACCTCGCGGACAGCTTTGAGCTGCCCGGCGCAGACCTCTCGAATGAGGAACTGCTCATCCAGGTGGTCCCCGTGCAGGCGGACGAATTTACCTGCATGTCCTGCTTCCTGGTCCACCACCGCAGCCAGTTGGCCCGGGAAAAGGATGGGAAGAAGTACTGCAAGGAATGTGAGGGATAGCAGGGGTTACGGGCCGGCGGGGTTTGGATTCCACCTCTTGGACTCCGCACCCCCGGCCGGGGCAACCCACCCTTCAGGGAGGTTCTAACTGACCAGGACCTGGGTAGCTGACTCCTTCAACTTGCCGTTCGCCCACTTCATCTGGCGGATGGTCTGCGGATGGCATCTCTCGGCCAGGGCCAGCAGGTTCTTGTCCTTCATACCCTGCGCGGCCTGGGCCAGGAGTTCCCAGTCGGCAGAGACTCCGCAGGCCTTCAGGTAGAGCTCGCGCAGGTCACGGAGCAGCAGCATGCCGGTTTCGGGGCGCCGCCCCACCATCTCGCTGCCTTTCTCCCTGACAGTTTCCATCAGCCCTGTTTCGCCCCGGGGTTCCGGATCCAGGTCCTGCCCGTAGTTCCCGGCGATGTCCGCGATCTCCCGCACATGCTGCTGGGACCAGCGCGCCAGGTCCCGGGCCAGGTGGTAGATCTCGTGGTCCACCTTGTGCCGCTCGGAGATGACCAGCAGATGGTGCGCCAGGTCGTTTTCGGAACGGTGCATTTCCTCCAGTACCAGCCCGAATTTCATCGTTCCCCTCCTGCCGTTCCGGTGGCTTCATCGGCCAAGGCGGTGGCTATGCCCGTGGTCCTGGCATCCTCCGGGAAGCCGCCCACCGGAGCGGATGCTGTGGTGGTAGGCGCCGGGGACGGCCCATCGCCGCTGGAAACCCTGGTAATTTTGGCCGCAGCCGTCTTGAAAATGGGCTGCTTGGACGCGGCATCCCAATCGGTGATGGTCAGCTCATTCGCCGCCCTGCCTGCACCGTCCGGCTGGTGTCCGCCGTCCGTGTCCCAGTAACCATAATGGAACGGCAGGAACAGCACACCGTTCCGGATGCCGCTGATCCGCACCCTGGCGCGGACGGAACCGCGGGGCGTCTCCACCTCCGCCAGGTCGCCCTCGGCAATCCCATACGCCCCGGCGTCGTCCGCCGACAACTCAACCCAGACGTCAGGCGCGGCTGCCTGCAGTTCGGGCGCCCGGCCGGTCTTGGTGCGCGTGTGGAACTGGTAGAGCGTGCGCCCGGTGATGAGCTGAAGTGGGAAGTCCTGGCTGGGCAGCTCGTGCGGGGGCATGTACTCGGCGGCCTTGATGATGGCTCTGCCCTCGGGGTTCAGCGCCTTGTACTCCTTGGGCTCCACGGGCGCGCCGGTGATGAGGTCGCGGCCGTAGGTTTCGCAGTACTCCGGGTGGGCCCAGAACTTTCCGTCGGCGTAGATCCGTTCGGTGCCGTCCGGGTTCTCCTCGTTGCACGGCCACTGGATGCCGGAACCGCCGCGCAGTTTGTCGTAGGTGATCCCGGTGTAGTCGCAAGGGCGTCCCCGGGTGCATTCCTTCCAGGCTTCGAAGGCGGACTCGGGATCGTGCCACTTGATCAGCGGCTGCCCGTCCTTGTCCTGCAGGCCCATCCGGTGCGCGTAGTCGATGAAGATTTCCAGGTCCGGCTTGGCTTCGCCGGGCGGGTCCACGGCCTTCTCCGAAAGATGGACGGTGCGGTCCACATTCGTGAAGGTGCCCGTCTTTTCGCCCCAGGTCGCGGCGGGAAGGACGACGTCGGCCAGCTGCGCGGTCTCGGACAGGAAGATGTCCTGCACCACCAAAAACAGGCGGTCCTGTTCGAGGATGCCCCGGATGCGTGCCAATTCGGGCAGCGATACGGTGGGATTCGTTCCGCTGACCCACAGCATCCGGATGGAGCCGTCCTCCGCGTAGCGCATCATCTGCATCACGTGGGTGGGCGGGGAGTAGTGCGGGATGGACATGGGGTCGATGTTCCAGACCTTCGCCAGGTCCTGGATGTGTTCGTCGTTGGACCAGTTCCGGAAGGCGGCCAGGTCGCCGTCGGCCCCACACTCGCGGGTGTTTTCCGCCGTGGGCTGGCCGTTCATCTGCAGGATGCCGCAGCCGGGTTTGCCCAGCATGCCGCGGATGATGTTGACGTTGTTGACCTGCACGGCGGCGGCAGTGGCCTGGTTGGACTGGTAGAAGCCTTGCAGCACCGTGGACAGCAGCCGCTCGGCGTGGCCGATAATGCTGGCGGCTTCCTGGATTTGCTCCGCAGGGACGCCGCAGATCTGCGCCACCAGGGCCGGCGGATAGTTCTTGACCTCTTTTTCCAGCTCGGAGAACCCCACCGTGTGCTCCTGGATGTACTCCTGGTCCACCCAGCCGTTGGTGATGATCTCGTGCAGGATGCCGTTCATGAGGGCCACGTTGGTGCCTGGCCGCGGAGCGAGGTGAACGGTGGCCGCCTTGGCCACGGGCGTCATGCGCGGGTCCACGCAGATGATTTGGGGCGGGTTGGGGCCGGCCAGCCGGTCCAGCATCCTGGTCCAGAGGACGGTTTGGGTTTCCGCCACGTTGTGCCCGTACAGGGCGATCACATCAGCGTGGTCCACGTCCGTGTACGAGCCGGGCTGGCCGTCGCACCCGAACGATTCCTTCAGCGCCTCGCCCGCCGTTGCCGTGCATAGGCGGGTGTTGCCGTCCACGTGGTTGGTGCCGATGCCGCCGTGCGCCAGCGTGCCCAGGGTGTAGTACTCCTCGGAGAAGAGCTGCCCCGTGGTGTAGAAGCCGAGCGCGCTGGGGCCCTGCTCCGCGAGCAGCGCCCTGGACCGGTCCACAATGCGCTGCATGGCGGTGTCCCAGTCGGTTTCCACCAGCTTCCCGCCCTCCCGGATGAGGGGCTTGGTGAGCCGGTCGGGGGAGGCGTTCGCCTGCCAGCCGAAGAGGTCCTTGGGGCCGAGGCGGCCGTGGTTGACGCGGTCCACGGCCCGTCCCCGCACGCCAACGATCCTGTTGTCCTTGACGGCGATGTCCATGGCGTCACCGTTGGAATGCAGGAGTGACGCCGTCTGGACCCACCGGTCCACGTCCTCCGCGGCCACCCCCTCGGCCAGGTGGGTATCCACCCTGACCGGCCACTGGCCGCCGCTCTCATACGGCGTCCGTGTCCCCCATGGTTCAGCTATTCGGTCAATCCGAGTCATCCGTCCACTCCTTACAGGAACCGGCGGGCAGCGTCGACGGCGCTGTCCCTACCGGAACCTTTACCCGGAATGGAGGGCTGGAAACGGGAGCTTAGGCCCCCCTGTCCTCCAGCGGACGGCGCGCCAGCCACGCAGCCACGATGGCGCCGGAGATGTTGTGCCACAGGGAGAAGACGGCGGACGGCAGTGCGGCCAGCGGCGTGAAGTGGGCAATGGCGAGCGTCGATGCGAGGCCGGAGTTCTGCATGCCCACTTCAAACGCGAGGGCGCGGCGGGCCTTGTCGTCCAGGCGGCCCAGTTTGCCGGCAAGGTACCCCAGGCCCAGGCCGAAGCCGTTGTGCAGCACCACGGCGAGGAACACGATGGCGCCTGCGTCGATGATCTTGCTGGCGCTGCCGGCCACCACGATGGCCACAATCAGGGAAATCACGACGGCGGACGCCCACGGCAGTGCCGGGAGCACCTTGGCCACGAGCTTCTTGAGGAAGAGCCGGGCGAGCAGGCCGGCAACCACCGGCAGCAGCACGGTCTTGACGATGTCCTGGACCATTCCGGCGGCATCGATTTGCAGGTACGAACCGGCAAGGAACAGGACCAGCAGCGGGGTGACGACCGGGGCGATCAGGGTGGAGACGGAGGCGACCGCCACGGACAGGGCAACGTCGCCCTTGGCCAGGAAGGCCATCACGTTCGAGGCCGTGCCGGAAGGGGCGCAGCCCACCAGGATTACGCCGACGGCCAGTTCCGGCGGGAGGTTGAGGGCACCGGCGATAAGCCAGCCGGCGCCGGGCATGATGACGTAGTGGGCAACGATGCCCAGTGCCACGGCCCACGGGCGCTTGGCCACGGCGGCGAAGTCGGGCGGGGTCAGGGTCAGGCCCATGCAGAACATGATGATGCCCAGCAGGTAGGGCACGCCCGGTCCCATGGGCTTGAAGGCTCCGGGGAGCAGGAAGCCGAGGATGCCTGCGGCGACCACCAGGATGGGGAATACCGTCACCGCGATGCGGGCAATCCTGCCTTCCGCCTCGAGCGCGGGGTTGACGGGTGTTGTTCCGTCGGGGGAATTCTGGGGTTTAGTTGCCTCAAGCATCCAATAATGGTGGCACCGGCCTATAGGATTCTGCCAATCGATGACCGTGAACGGTAACAACAGCGGAATCCCCACGTGGAGACTCCTCTTCGGCCGGAGGGGAAAAGAACAGCGCACGACGGCGGACCTCGGCCATTGTGCGCTGTTCTTTCACTGCTCTTAGGCAGCCCCGGCGGTCACCGCCGCAGCAAAGGAGGTGACATCCACGGCAGCGCCGCTGTTATCGAAATCCAAGTGACGCGCCTGCTTCCACCGGCAGGAGTCACCCTGCGCCCCCGCCCAGAACGTTTCCCAGTTGGCGAGCTTCCATTCGTCCCGCGGGTAGCCTCTGGCAAGCAGTCGCTGGCGCAATGCGTCCCCGGCGAGCCGGACGTGGACCACAATGAGTTCGGCCTCCGGCCACTGGTGCCGGACCTTGACCTTCGCCAGGTAGTCGTCGTCGGAGAAGAACTTGCCGAAGGGGGCGTCGAGAACCACGGAGTTGCCTGCCCTCAGGTTGTCGCGGGTGAGGTCAAGGATGGCCCCGTACTCCAGCGGCATGATGGTGGTCTGGTAGAACTCGTTGTTGTCCCGCTCATTAGGGTCCGAGCCGTTGAGCTTCAACAGCAACTCCGTAAAGCGGATGGTTGCGGTGTCCTTGTCGATGTGGGCCGCGCCAAACCGCTCCGCGAGGTGCCGGCTGACGCTTGATTTTCCCGAACCTGCCGGGCCAATCACAAAGAACACTTTGGGGATGGTACTGGTCAACTGCTTGTTCTTCCTTGAACTGACGGTCCTGGGTTACCAGGGGTCGGGCTAGGTGGAGGCGGGGGTGCGGCGGTCCTTGACGAAGAAGCCGTAGGACACAGCGCCCACGATCAGGAGCAGCCCGCCAATCAGGAACACCAAGGTGTAGTTGCCGCCGGTCGAATCAAGGATAAGACCGGTGACGATCGGGGCTACTGCCGCTCCGAGGAATCCGCCGAAGTTCTGGATGGCACCCAGGGATGCCACCTGGTTGGGCTCGGCGATGTCCGAGGCCAGGGTCCACAGCACGCCGATGGGCACCTGGGCTGCGAAGTAGCCAAGGGACAGCAGGACGATTGCCAGGGCCGTGTTTTCCACATAGGCAACGGGCAGCACGGCTGCCGCCGCGAGGAGCGCGCCACCCACGATGGGAATCTTGCGGGCGCGGACCACGGGCACGCCGCGGGCTATTGCCTTGCCGGAGAAGATGCCGCCCGCGAGGACACCGAGGATGCCGCAAAGGAACGGCAGTCCTGCCAGCCACCCGATCTGGCTGAGGCTGAATCCGCGCGCGGTCTGCAGGTAGCTGGGCAGCCAGGTGAGGTACACCCAGACGGTGTAGAAGATGCCGAAGGCGCCAATGACCATGAACCAGGTGTTCTTCTTCGTCAGGAGTTCGCCCCAGCCGGCCTGTTTTTCCTTGGGCCGAAGCTGCTCCTCGAACTCCTCGCCCTTGATGATGAACTGCTCCTTCAGGGTGGGATCACGGTAAACGCGGAGCCACACCAGGGCGATGACAATGCCCAGGGCGCCGATCACCAGGAACATCCCGCGCCAGCTCATGGTGAGCATGAGGAAGGTCAGCAGCGGCGGGGCGATCGCGTTGGCAATCTGTGAACCGGTGTTAACGATCGAGACCGGAAGGGCGCGTTCGGTCTTGTTGAACCACTTGTCCGCGACCTTGAGTCCGGACGTAAAGAACGGCGACTCTGCAACGCCCAGTGCAACCCGGGCAGCGTAGAGGAACCCGAAGGAGTTGGCCAAAGAGGACAGCATGGACACAACCGACCAGAGACCGGCGGCCCAGGCAAACATTTTCTTGGGGCCAAACCGGTCCACCAGGTAGCCGGCGGGAAGATTCGCGATGGCGTAGGGCCAGGAGAACGCGGACAGCAGCAGTCCCATCTGCAGGGCGTTGAGGCCGAACTCCTTGGCGATGGTGGTGTTCGCAATACTCAGGTTATTGCGGTCCATGTAGTTGATGATGCCGCCGATCACGAGCAGGGCGATCAGGTACCACCTGATCCGCACGTTCTTGACCGGCCGGTCGGGGGCGGTACCGATTTCTGCTGAAGCTTGGCTCATGCAGCTCACTCCTTTGTGTTCTGCCGGCACGGGTGCCGGCCTGGGGGGGTGCCCGGCTTAGCGGCGGGCGTCTTCTATTGCTGTGAGGAAGGTGCGGGCGGCCTGCGCAACCCGACCGTAATCGCCGTCCTCCTGGGCGGCCTTGGTGACAAAGCTGCCAACCCCGACGGCGGTGACGCCGGCCGCGAACCACGCTTCGACGTTGGCCGGACTCACGCCTCCGGAGGGCATCACGGGCGCCTGGGGCAAAGGAGCCAGGATGGTCTTGACGTAGGCAGGGCCGCCGAGCTCAGCCGGGAACAGCTTGACGATGTCGGCACCGGCTTCGAGGGTGTTGAGCACCTCGGTCGGGGTGAATGCACCGCTGGCGGTGACCACCTGGTAGCGGTTGGCAGTGGCGATCATCTTCGGATTCAGCTGCGGGCTGACCAGCAACCGCGCACCGGCGGAGATGGAGGCATAGGCGGCTTCGGCGTCGAGCACGGTCCCCGCTCCAACCACGATCCCCTGGTCGCCGTACTTATCGGCCAGGCGTCCGATGACGCCCAGGGCACCGGGAACGGTCAGCGGAACTTCGACGGCGCGGATGCCACCTTCGATGGCGGCTTCGGCCACGCGGTAGGCCTCGTCGGCAGAATCAAGCCGCGCGATGAGCAATGCGCCCGTGCGGATGATGGTCTCTAGGGTTTCAAATTTATTTAACATCGTTTAATAGATTAGACCAAAGATTCACAAAGGGGAACAGCCTGTGAAAAGTTGTTAAGCTGGATCTACTTCAGCCAAAGGAGAGAAGTCTGTGAGCCCAACAGCCCGGCCCCTGATCCCCGAGCAGCGCCACCAGGAGATCCTGCGCCTTCTCCGGCGGGAAGGCGTCCTGAGTATCCGCAGCCTCACCGACTACATGAACGTGTCCCACATGACCGTCCGGCGGGACATCACGGCCCTCGAGGACCAAGGGCAGGTGATATCAGTCCAGGGCGGCGTTCGCCTCGCCGACTGGACAAGCCAGGAACCCCCGCGGGAGCGCGAGTTCCGCGCGCAGCTCGAGCTGCCACGCAAGCAGGCCATCGCGGAGCTTGCTGCGGGATCTGTGGAAGACGGGATGGTGCTTTTCCTCGATGCCGGGACCACCTGCCAGTCGGTGGTCCCCTATCTCTCCGGGCGGCAGGGCATCACGGTGGTCACCAACGACTTTTACGTGGTCACCAGCCTGTTCGCCTATCCCCATATCGAGACCATCCACACCGGCGGTGCCGTGGACCCGTCCAGCGCCTCAAGCTGCGGACGGATCGCCGCGGACGTGGTGAAGTCCATCAACATCGATCTGTGCTTCCTCAGCACAGGGACATGGAACGTATCCCGGGGCATCACTACGCCGGTCATGGACAAGGTGGAGGTGAAGCTGGCCGCACTGGAGGCCTCGTCGTCGTGCTTCCTGCTGGCGGACAGTACCAAATTCGGCACGGTGTCGCGTTTCAACGTGGCACCGCTTGAAAAGCTGGACGGCGTTGTGACCGATGACCAGCTGCCCCAGGAAATGCAGGAGAACATCCGCGATCTGGGAGTCACCGTCCAGGTGGCAGCCCTTGGAAAGGCCGCCTGACGGGCCCGTTGCCTTAAGAGCAGCTGCCCGCCCCGGAAACCGGGGCGGGCAGCTGTATGTCACTGACGTCAAAGCTGCTTGCGGAGCTCCATTTTGCGGATCTTGCCGCTGGCCGTCCGGGGCATGTCTTCAACCACCACCAGCGACTTGGGGATCTTGTAGCGGGCAAGCCGCCCCTCCAGGAAGCCGCGCAACTGCTCCGCGGTCAGCGATCCGCCCTCGCGGAGGGTCACGATCGCCTGGGGAACCTCGCCCCATTTGTCGTCCGGGACGCCGATGACGGCCACGCTGCCCACGGCAGCGTGCTCTGAAATGACCGCCTCCACCTCCGCCGGATAGATGTTTTCTCCGCCGGAAATGATCATGTCCTTGAGCCGGTCCGAGACGAACAGGAAACCCTCCTCATCCCGGTATCCCATGTCGCCGGAACGGAACCAGGACCCGTCTGAGTAGCTGGCCGCGGTGGCTTCCGGGCGGTTCCAGTACTCCTTGATCACGTTGGGGCCGGAGATCTGGATTTCCCCCACCTCGCCCGGGGCCACCGTGCCGCCCATCGGGTCGGCAATCCGGACGTCGGTGAAGAAATGCGGCAGGCCCGCCGAACCGGCCTTCTCCCCTGAACGGTCCACAGGGAGCATGGTAACGCCCGGCGCGGTTTCGGTCATGCCGTAGCAGCTGGTGAAGCCGATGCCGCGGTCCTCGTACGCGTCCAGGACCCGCCGCGGAATGGCGGAACCGCCGCACGTCAGCTTGTCCAGGGAGCCAAGATCAGCGGACGCCCAGCCGGGATGTTCGCACAGCATCTGGAACGTGGTGGGCACCCCGTTGAGGGTGGTCACCTTGTGCTCCCGGATCAGGTCCAGGACGCGGGCGGGATCGAACCTGGCCTCGAGCACTACCGTGGCACCCTTCAGGAGCATCGGCAGCAAGCCCATGTCCAGCGATGCCACGTGGAACAGCGGCGAGATCATCAGGGCCACGTCGTTGCGGTTGATGTCCATGTCCACCACGGTGTTAATGCAGTTCCAGGTGATGTTCCCGTGGGTCAGGAGGGCGCCCTTGGGCTTGCCGGTGGTTCCTGAGGTGTAGAGGATCATGGCGCCGTCGTCGTGCCCCACCGGAACATCGGGGTGTTCGGGGGCAGCTGCCCGCAGCGCCTCCCCGTAGTGCTCCACCGTGACGGAGTGCCCGACGGCGGCCGGTGACTTTGGCGCAGAAGGTTCCGTCCCGCCGTCGGCCGCTACGACGAGGCGGTGGGTCACGTCAGTGCCCGCCACCGCGAGGGAGGCGGACTCCTCCAGGGCGGCGGCGTTGACCAGGAGCCGGGCTCCAGAATCCTGCAGCTGGAACTGCAGCTCAGGCGGTGCGAGCCGGGTGTTCAGCGGGACGAAGATGGCGCCGAGGAGGCCGCAGGCGAAGAACGTCTCCACGAAGGACGGGTGGTTCTCCCCCAGGTACGCCACCCGGTCCCCCTTCACCACTCCCCTGTCCCGGAGCGCGTTGGCCAGGCGGTCCGTGCGCGCGGCCAGCTCTTCGTAGCTCAGGGTGCCAGCGGCTGAGAGCAGGGCCGTCTTGGCGCCTGATTTGTGCCGGCGGCGCTGCAGCCAGGAGCCAACTCCGTTGTTGTCCATGGTTCTCCTAACGGACCGTGGTGAGGTCGTTGTTCTTAGATTCCCGCGTCAGGGCGATGAAGACAATCGAGACCAGCGCCATGACGGACAGGAAGACCACCACCGGGAGGATGTCCTGGCCGGAGTCCTTGTAGAGACCGGCGATGATGCCCGGGGTGAAGCCTGCGCCGATGAGGGTGGCCAGCTGGTAGCCCACGGCGGCGCCGGTGTACCGGGAGGTGGTGCCGAACTGTTCGGAGACGAAGGCCGCCAAGGGTCCGTAGAGGGACGAGTGCAGGATGAGCGCCACGGTGAAGGCCACGAACACCAGGCCCACATTGCCGGAGCCGAGCATGCCGAACATCGGGAACAGGTAGGCGATGAACAGGGTCAAGCCGGCGATCATCACCGGCCTGCGGCCGAAGCGGTCCGAAAGGCGGCCGCCCAGGAGGACGAAGACGATGGAGATGGCCGAGGCTCCGGCGAAGGCGTAGAGCACGCCCTGCTGCGGTGCGCCCTTGGATACGGCGTAGGTGACGGAGAAGGTGGGCAGCACCACCTGGAGGCCGAACCCGGCAGCCCCGGCGAACATGATCATGATCAGCGCCTTGGGCCGGCGGAGCACGTCCAGCAGCGGGATCTTGCGCTTGGCGCCCTGTGCTTCTTCCTTGGCCACGGCCTCGGCGAAGATGGGGCTTTCGGAAACCCGCAGGCGGACGAACATGCCCACGATCAGGAGCACGAAGGACAGCAGGAACGGCACGCGCCAGCCCCAGGCCAGGAAGGCGTCCTGCGGCAGGGCCGAGAAGATGCCCATCACCACGGTGCCCAGCACGGCCCCGGTGGGGGCGCCGGCGTTGACGAAGGAGGCTGCGAAGCCGCGCCGTTTGGGGTCGGCGTGCTCCAAGGCCATGAGTGCGGCACCGCCCCATTCACCGCCGACGGCGATGCCCTGGCAGACGCGCAGCAGCACCAGGAGTACAGCGCCCCACGGCCCGATCACGCCCGCACCCGGAATCACGCCGATCAGGGTGGAGGCAATGCCCATCATGGCCATGGAGATGATCAGCATCCCCTTGCGGCCCACCTTGTCCCCGAAGTGGCCGAAGATCACCCCACCCAGCGGCCTGGCCACGTACCCCGCCGCGAAGGTGGCATAGGCGGCGACGACGCCCACCCATTCATCGGTTCCGGCAAAGAAAACCTTGGGAAAGGCTACTGCTGCGGCCGTGGCGTACAGCAGGAAGTCGTAGAACTCGATGGTGCTGCCCAGATAGCTGGACAGGATGACCGTGCGCGCTTCCTTGCGCTTGGCGGCCGTGCCCGCGGGTGCGAGCGTGGTGTGTCCGGACATGGCTGTTCCTAAAGACGGAGGAATGGGGTGTGAAGGTAAGGCTTTTTGGGGTTGCCTGGGGAGGCGGTGCCGCCGGGGCGCCGCCTGTGGCGTGGAACTGCTGTTACTGGTGGAAGCGGCTTACTTATAGAAGCGGGCGAGGAATTCGGCGACGACGGCCGGGCGTTCCTGGCCTTCGATCCCGATGGTGGCGTTGACCTTGATCTGGGCGCCGCCCTTGACCTCGGTCACCTCCGCGATAGCCGCCTGCATGCGGACCTTGGAGCCCACCGTCACCGGGGAGGTGAAACGGACCTTGTCCAGGCCGTAGTTGACCTTGGTGGTGACGCCCTCGACGTCGAACAGCTCGCCCCAGAACGGGATGATCAGGGAGAGGGTGAGGAAGCCGTGTGCGATGGGTGCACCGAACGGGCCGTCCTTGGCGCGCTCGGGATCGGTGTGGATCCACTGGTGGTCATCGGTGGCGTCGGCGAACAGGTTGATCTGTTCCTGGGTGATCTGGCGGTAGTCGGTGGTGCCGAGGTCCTTGCCGGACAGGGTGAGCAGGGTGTCGAAATCGACGACGAGATTGGGCATCGTTGCCTCCGGGTCTTGTTGGGTGGGGTTACGTGTCGTGGTGCTGGGTTTAGCGGGTGAAGGCGCTTTCGCCGGTGAGGGCGCGGCCGATGATGAGGGCGTTGATCTCGTGGGTGCCTTCGTAGGAGTAGACGGCCTCGGCGTCGGCGTGGAAACGCGCGACGTCGGCCGCGAGGGTGATGCCGTTGCCGCCCACCACTTCGCGGGCCAGGGCTACGGTGTCGCGCATGAACAGGGACGTCTGCATCTTGGCCAGCGCCGAGTCCTGGTCCCGGTAGATGCCTTTGGCTTGCTGTTCCGTGAGGCGGACCACCAGAGACAGGCTGGCCGTGACGTTGCCGAGCATGCGGGCCAGTTTCTCCTGGACCAGCTGGAAGGAGCCCAGGGTCCGTCCGAACTGGCGGCGTTCGTTGACGTAGCCGAGGGCGGCCTCGAAGGCGCCGGCGGCGATGCCGGTGGCGATCCAGGCGACGTCCGAGCGCATGGCCCGGAGCATTGCGGCCACGTCCTTGAAGGAGTTCACGTTGTGCAGGCGCATGGCCTCGGGGACGCGGACACCGGTGAGGGTGATGTGGGCGTTTTGCATCATCCGCAGCGAGGTCTTGCCCTGGATTTTCTCCAGGGTGACGCCATCCGCGGTGCGGTCCACCAGGAAGGCCTTGACTTGCCCGTCTTCGGTGTCCCTGGCGAAGACCGCCAGGACATCCGCGGTGGAGGCACCTCCGATCCAGCGCTTGGCCCCGTCAAGGATCCAACTGCCGTCGGCCTGCCGCCGGGCGGTGGTGGAGAGTCCGCCGGCGATGTCCGACCCGGACTCAGGTTCGGTCAGTGAGAACACGCCCTTGAGCGAGAAGTCGATGACCTGGGGCATCCACTCTGCCTGCTGTTCCTCGGATGCTCCCACCCGGATGGCGGTGCGGAACAGGCCGGCCTGGGCGGTGTACCAGGTAGCCAGCGAGACGTCGGTGCGGGCAAGTTCGAAGATCCGGAAGCCCTTGTAAATGCCGCGGGCCGGACCGTCCGACGCGAGTTCGGCCGGTTCCATCAGGTCCAGGTCGATCAGCGGCCGGGCGAGCTGCTCCGGAAACTCGCCGCGTTCCCAGTACTCGGCCAGGAGGGGCTTGGCCTCCGCGTCCAGGAAGGACCGCAGCCGGGCGAGCACCCGGCGCTCTTCGAGCGTGAGGAGGGACTCGGCGTCGTACCAGTCCGCCGCTTCGTACAGCCGGGCACCCAGGCCGGCTTCCGCCGTCGTGCTTCCCATGTCAGTCACCCAGCCCGAGGAGGCGGACGGCGTTGTCCTTGAGGATTTTGGGCCGGACCTCGTCCTTCAGCGGGAGGTCCGCGAAAGCGCCGAGCCACTTCTGCGGGGTGATCAGCGGGAAGTCGGTGCCGAACAGCACCTTGTCCTGGAGGTAGGAGTTGGAAGCCTTCACCAGGGATTCCGGGAAGTACTTGGGCGACCAGCCGGAGAGGTCGATGAAGACGTTGGCCTTGTGCGTGGCGATGGAGTTGGCCTCGTCCTGCCAGGGGACGGACGGGTGGGCCATGATGATCTGCAGGCCAGGGAAGTCGGCGGCCACGGCGTCCAGGAGGAGCGGGTTGGAGTAGGCGAGCTTGATGCCAAAGCCACCCGGCAGGCCCGCGCCCATGCCATTCTGGCCGGTGTGGAAAATGGCCGGCAGGCCCAGTTCCTGGAGGGTTTCCCAGAGCGGGTAGAAGCGCTCGTTGGACGGGTCGAAGCCCTGCAGGGACGGGTGGAACTTGAAGCCGCGGGCGCCGAGTTCGATGGCCTGGTGCTTGGCCCCGGCGATGGCGTCCTCGCCGGTGCGCGGGTCCACACTGCCGAACGGGATCAGGACGTCGTTGTTCCGGGCGGCGCCGGCGATGAGTTCGGGGATGCTGTTGGGCTCGTGCTTGAGCTGGATACGGGCGTCCACGGTGAAGACGACGGCTGCCATGTTCAGTTCGCGGTACACCTCGGCGATGCGGTCCAGGGACGGAGTCCGGTCCTCGGCCTTGAAGTACTTGGCCGAGGCCTCGGTGAGCGCCTCCGGCAGGGAGCCGTGGCCGCAGCTGTCCACCTCCAGGTGGACGTGCATGTCGATGGCATCGAGCTCTGCCGGGTCGATGGCCAGTTCATAACGGTCTGCCATGGTCAGCGGGCCTCGGCAGGCTGTGCCGGCTTCAGGTCCTCCGGCAGCGGGAGGAATTCCTCGCCATAGCTCTGGAGCGTCTCCGCGGTGAACAGCTGGCCGGCATTTTCCTGCAGCGCCTCGTAGCTCCAGCCGCCCTCGCGGTACTCGGTGGTGGCCGCTTCCGGGTGGGTCCAGACCTGCAGCCGGTCACCGCCGGCACCGATGGCCTGGCCGGTGATGTTGGCTGCCCCGTCCGAGGCGAGGAAGGCGACGAGTCCGGAGACGTCGTCGGCCGTTCCAAAGCCCAGGTCGTGGCGGAAGAAGGGGGGCATGGCCTCGCCGCGCTCGTCGGCCTCAACGGCTTTCTGGAAGTAGGGCACGGTCTTGGTCATGGCGGTGGCTGCCACGGGGATGACGCTGTTGACCGTGACGCCGGCCTTCTTCATTTCCAGTGCCCAGGTGCGGACCATGCCCACGATGCCGGCCTTGGCGGCGGCGTAGTTGGTCTGGCCGAAGTTGCCGCGCTGGCCGGTGGGCGAACCGATGGTGATGATGCGGCCCTGGATGTTGTGTTCCTTGAAGTAGGCGTAGGCCTCGCGGACGCAGGTGAACGTGCCCTTGAGGTGGACGTTGATGACCAGGTCGAAGTCCTCGTCTGTCATTTTCAGCAGGGACTTGTCGCGGAGGATCCCGGCGTTGGTGACCAGGATGTCCAGGCCGCCGAACGCGTCCACGGCTCCGGCCACCAGGGCCTTGGCTGCGTCCGTGGTTCCCACCGGGACCACCACGGCGGTGGCCCGGCCGCCGTCGGCCTCGATCTGCGCGACGGCCTGCGCGGCAGTGTCAGCGTTGACGTCATTGATGACCACGGCGGCGCCTTGGCGGGCCAGTTCCCTTGCGTAGGCAAGGCCGAGGCCCTGCCCGCTGCCGGTGACGATTGCAACCTTGCCGTTCAAGCTCATGGCCTGCTCCTTCGCATGCGCCGGCCGAAGCCGTTGGGGTGGCCCCACGGTGGTGTGAGATCCTTGTTGGATTCAATGAAATTACGGATCATTGAAAAAGTCAACGATTGTTTTTTACACCGGAGTTGTGATGGCCACCTTGGGCACCGAAGTTCAGACCCCCCGCCTTGCGGCAGCGAGGATCGGCAGCGACGTGGGCCTGCTGCTCGCCAAGCTGCACGCGGCCGGCTCGCTGCTGAACAACAAGGCACTGGCGGACTTCGGCCTGCGGGAGCGTTCCTTCTCCGTCCTGACGCTGGCGTGCAGCGGGCTGGAGCCGACTCAGCGGGAACTGGCGGACTTCCTCAGCCTGGACCCCAGCCAGGTGGTCACCCTGGTGGATGACCTCGAACGCCGCGGCCTGGTGGTGCGCGCGCAGGGAAAGCAGGACCGGCGCGCCAAGATCATCGTCTCCACTGCCGAGGGGCGGAAGATGCACACCAAGGCCCGCGCCGCACTGGACGCGGCGGAGCTGGACCAGCTTGCCGCGCTGTCGGACGGGGAATCGCAGGAATTGAAGCGGCTGCTCCGCAAGGCGCTGTGGGGTGCAGCGGAGTAGGCGGGAGCTATGCCCCTGCCCGGCATGCATGTCAGGACCGTGGAGGAGCAGGGGACGACTCTGGCGATCAGGACGGCTTTGAGCAGGCAAACATGACGGTCCTGATGCGTCGCTCGGCGAGGTTCGCCACCTGATTCGCAGTCATCTGCGCGAAGCTGTCGCCAAGGAAGGTCGCGAAAGTCACCGGTGGTGGCCCCTCCCGCCGGATTTTGGCACGCATGTGCTGGAACCAGGCAAGGCTTTCGTCCGACGAGTCGACCTCCGAGACGACATCGAAACCCGCTGCCGGCAGGAGTCCGCGCATGTCATCCAGGGTCGCGGGGAAACTTGTTGACGGGTCAGCGGCCCACGGCACCGGGTAGTGCACCTCGCCGCCTTCACCCTGCAGCACGTCGTAAACCACGAACGTGCCGCCCGGCCGGAGGACCCGGAAGGCTTCCGCATAGAGCGCGCGCTTGTCGGGGATGTTCATCGCCACGTGCACGGTCATCGCTGCATCCACAGAGTCGTCGGGAAGACCGGTGGCTGTTGCGTCGCCAACCTGGAAGCTGGTCAGGTCCGACAGGCCTGTCCATTCCGAGAGCGCCGTCGCCACCTGGCAGAACTCAGGAGTGAGGTCGATACCCGTGACCGTGCACCCGCTCAACTCGGCGAGCGTCCGGGCCGGCCCGCCCAATCCGCTCCCAAGGTCAAGCACATGGGAGTCGGGAGTGAGGGCGAGTTTCTCCATGATTTCCAGAGTTGCCCTGCGGCCGCGGATGTGGAATTCATCAACAGCAGCGAGGTGGGCCGGCTGCAGCGATGCGCGGTCCACGCCCGCCGCGTCCAGGGCAGAACTAATGGCAGCCAAAAGTTGCCCGGGGCCGGTGTAGAAGGCTGACACTTGGTTCATGGCGCCATCCTCACATCGGCTTACGCCAGGGTCAACGGGAATCGCGCCTGCCTATGGTGTCGGGTGTTCCCAGTCTTGGCGCGGGTTACGCGTCGTGGCGCGTTTTACCAGTCGTGGACGGTGCCGTCGACGAGGCGGTTGTA
>NZ_JAYXNX010000019.1:0-4914 GCF_036455295.1 Pseudarthrobacter phenanthrenivorans
ATCCTTCCCGATCAACAACTGCGCCACATGCTCCTTCAAATACGCCGCGACGGCGAGCTCACGGCCGTTCAGGGTCGCATCACCAATACCCGTCACCCCATCCTCGGTAGTAATCCGGAGCGTCACAAAGTTCCGGGACGGACTGGTCACAAACACATCGGCGGCAATGATTTTCACGGCTGGCTTTCGGGTCGGGATTTCTCAAGGTCTGGAATGGCTGGAGTCAGCGCAGGGTGCTGCCCCGGGCGGCATCAAGCAGGGCAAGCTCCCCGCGACGGGGCAGCCCCTCCCAGTCGCCGCGCGTGCTGACGGCGAAGGCGCCTGCCAGGACGCCGCGGTGCAGGCGGGCGGGAACACCGTCGCCGTCGAGCAGGGCTGACAGGTAGCCGGCGGTGAACGCATCTCCTGCGCCGACGGTGTCCACGCAGGTCACAGCTATGGCGGAGGCCTCAATGACGGCGTCCGCGGTGTACACGGCGGCGCCCGCGGCGCCGCGTTTCACCACCACTTCGCGGACTCCGGCCTCCATCAGCCGGCCCGCAGCGGCGGCTTCGTCAACAGCGGCCCCTGCCGCACCGCTCCCCGCCCGGGGTGGGGCAATCAGGTCGAGTTCGTCGTCGGACGCGATGACAATGGTGGCGTGCCGCGCCAAAGGACCAAGCACGGCCCGCGCCTGGTCCCGGGACCAAAGCTTGCTGCGGTAGTTCACGTCGAGGCTGACCACCATCCCGTCCCCGGCAGCCCGTTCGGCCGCGTACACCACCGCGTCCCGCGCCTCAGCGCTCAGCGCCGCGGTGACGCCGGTCAGGTGCAGGATCCGGGCGCCGCAGTCCATGGCAGCGGCAACCTGGCTGCGGGCGATGGCGGCTCCGGCGGATCCGGCACGGTAGTAAAAGGCCCTGCTGAGATCGGCAGTGCGCTGTTCCAGGAACATCACGCCCGTGCTGCGCTCCGGGTGGACGCTGTGGTGCAGGTTGACGCCTTCACCGCGCAGTTGATTCAGGACGAATTCGCCGTGCGGATCCGCCCCCACGGAGCCGGCCCAGGACGCCGCGTGGCCAAGGCGTGCAACACCAATGGCGACGTTGGATTCCGCGCCGGCCACCTGCATGTTCAGTGTTCCGCCCGAGGCCAACGGGCCGGTGGACCGGAGCGAGACCATGGACTCGCCGAAGGTGAGCAGGTCCGCAGTCATGAAGGGGTCCCGGTTCGGGCCGCGAATTCGGCAGCGAGGCCAAGGAAGCTCCGCGCCCGGTCCCGCATGTCCGTGAGGTCGCCGCCGGACGCTGCCTTGCCGAAGAGCGGACCACCGAGGCCGACGGCGATGGCCCCGGCTTCCCAGTATCCGGCGGCTTCATCGAGGCCCACGCCGCCAACGGCGATGAACGGGATGTCGGGAAAGGGATCGCGGACGGCCTTCAGGTAGCCGGGACCGCCGATGGATGCGGGGAACAGCTTGATGGCGGTGGCGCCGCGCTCCATCGCCTCATAGGCCTCGCTGGGGGTCAGCGCGCCTGCCAGGACCGGGATGCCGGCGCCGGCCGCCTCACTGATGGACGGGGCCAGGGACGGGGTGACGATGAACTGGCCGCCGGCTGCGGTGACGTGTTCGACGTCGGCCTGGCTCATGACGGTGCCGGCGCCCACCAGGCAGCCGGCCGGGGCAGCCGCACGGACTTCGCGGATGGCCTCCAGCGCGTTGGGTGTGGTGAGGGCGATCTCCACGTACCGGAAGCCTTCCTCCATCGCCGCCAGCGCCGCCCTGGCGGCAGCACCGCCGTCGTTCCCGCGGACGATGCCCACAAGCCGGGCCTGCCTGATGCCGTCCAGGAGAGCGGCCGGGGTAACAGCTGAATTCTGGGATGTCATGGGGTTCACCATTCTGCGAAGGATCCGTCGGGGTGGCGCCACACCGGCCCGCGCCAGGCATGGCCGCGCTTGTCCGCTGCGCGGACCACGGCTTCGTCGATGTCGACGCCGAGTCCGGGCCCGGTGAGCCGCTCGATGTGGCCGTTCACGAACTTGAAGGGCGTCTTGTCCACCACGTAGTCCAGGACTTCGGCGCCCTGGTTGTAGTGGATCCCGATGCTTTGTTCCTGAATGAGGAAGTTGGGCGTGGCAAAGCCGACCTGCAGGCAGGCCGCGAGGGCCAGGGGGCCGAGCGGGCAGTGCGGGGCGAGCTGGACTTCGTAGACCTCGGCCAGGGCGGCGATCTTGCGGACCTCGGTGATGCCCCCGGCATGGGAGAGGTCCGGCTGCGCCACGGCGATCCCTGCCTGTAGTGCCGGGAGGAACTCCTGCCGGCTGTAGAGCCGCTCCCCCGTGGACACCGGGGTAGTGGTGGAGGAGGTGAATTCCCGCAGCAGGTGGGTGTTTTCCGGGACCACCGGCTCTTCGAGGAAGAAGGGCCGGAACGGTTCCAGCAGCGGTGCCACGCGCCTGGCGTTGGCCAGGCTGAACCGGCCGTGGAAGTCAACCGCCACGTCCCGGTGGTCGCCCAGCACCTGGCGCGCCGCGGCGACACGGCGGATGACGCCGTCGATCTCCGCCACCGACGCCACCGGGCTCATCTTGCCGCTGGCGTTCATTTTGACAGCGGTGAGCCCCACTTCCAGCTGTGCGCTGATCTGGTCGGCCACCTCGTTCGGCTCGTCGCCGCCCACCCAGCCGTACATCCGGATGCGGTCCCGGACATGGCCGCCCAGGAGCTGGTGCACGGGCGTGTTGAAGTGCTTGCCCGCGATGTCCCACAAGGCCTGGTCCAACCCGGAGACGGCGCTGGCCAGGATGGGGCCGCCCCGGTAGAAGGACCCTTTGGTCATGACCTGCCAGTGGTCTTCGATCCGGAGGGCGTCCCTGCCGATGAGCAGTTCCGAGAGTTGGTCGACGGCGGCGCGCACCGTTTCGCTGCGGCCCTCGCAGGTTGCCTCTCCCCACCCCACGATGCCGCTTTCGGTTTCGACCCGGACAAAGAGCCAGCGGGGTGGAACGAGGAATGTTTCGATCCGGCTGATGACGGTCACGCGGTGGATCCTAACCCTTGGTGGCGCCGGCGGTCAGGCCGGAGACGATGTACTTCTGCGTGAAGAGCGCAATGATCATGATGGGGATGGTCACGACGGTTGCCGCGGCCATCAGCCCGCCCCAGTCGATGCTGGCGTAGGAGACGAAGTCGAAGATCGCCACCGGCAGGGTCTTGGTCTTCGCTCCGGAGAGCACCAGCGCGAACATGAAGTTGTTCCACGAGAAGATAAAGGACAGGATTCCGGCGGTTGCGATGCCGGACACGGCCAGCGGAAGCGTGATCAGCCGGAACGCGCCGATGGGCGTGAGGCCATCCACTTCCGCCGATTCCTCGAGCTCCAGGGGCAGCGAGTCGAAATAGCTCATCATGATGTACACGATCAGCGGCAGCGCCACGAACATGTGGCTGAGGATCAGGACCTCGAACTTGCCCACCATGCGCAGGTTGGAGAACACGTAGTACCAGGGCACCAGGAGCGAAACCCCGGGGATGACGCGGGCCATGAGGACCACCAGCGCGGAGCGGTGCATGGTGAACCGGCTCATCGCGTACGCGGCGGGGACGCCCAGGACGATGGACAGCGCGGTGGAAACGAACGCCACCCAGAAGCTGTTGAGCACGAAGACGAAGTAGTTGTTGCGCTGCAGCACGTTGGCGTAGTTCTCGAAGGTGGGCGAGAACACGAAGGCCTTGGCAGTGTCGTAGATGTCCACATTGGTCTTCAGTGACGCCAGGAGCATCCAGAACAGCGGGGCGAGCAGGAACAACACCACGACAACCAGGGCCACCACGCGGAAGACCTTGTAGGCGCGGCTGCCCAGCGGCTTGCGGCGCCGCGGGGCCCTGTTGGTGGTGGGGGCGGCGGAATCTGTCATGACGGTCATTTGCTTACCGCTTTCTTGCGCATGGTGAGCAGCCACATGGAACCGATGATGATCATGAAGAACAGGATCAGCACCGCTGAGGAGAGCCCGTACTGGTTGTAGTCGAAGCTCAGGCCGTAGGCGTAGACGTTCAGCGTCTCCACTTCGTGGAAGGAGCCGCCGCCCTTGCCCTTGGTGGCGTAGAGGATGTCGAAGGTCTTAAGCGCATCGATGCCGCGCAGCAGGATGGCCACGATCACGGTGGGCATCATGAGCGGCAGGGTGATGTAGAAGAACCGCTGGAAGGCGTTGGCGCCGTCCACGCGGGCGGCTTCGTCCGGTTCATCGGACAGCGAGGTCAGGCCGGCCAGGAGGATCAGGACCACCATGGGGGTCCACTGCCACACGTCCATGAAGATGGTGGTGCCCAGGGCGGTGTCCTGTCCGGAGAGCCACGGCTGGGGCGGGATGCCCACCATGCCCAGGAGCTGGTTGGCGAAGCCGATGTTGGGGTCGAAGATCAGGCGCCACATCATGCCGACGGCCACGGGGGTGGCCACCAGCGGCAGCAGGATGGCAACGCGGACCCACTTTTCGCCCCGGAAGGGCCGCCAGAGGAGCAGCGCAACGCCCATTCCCAGCACCACTTCGAAGGCCAGCGCGACGCCGGTGAAGGAGAGGGTGCGTCCCACGGCAGGCCAGAAACGCTCGGTGTCACCGAGGACCGTGAGGTAGTTCTGCAGCCCGATGAACTCGGTGGCGGCCCGGACGGAGCCCTGGGAATCGGTGAGGCTGAGGTACAGGGTCCAGGCGAGGGGGAAGATGATCAGGACGCCGACAAAGATCATCGCCGGCGCGGCGAACAGCCACTTGCGGTGCCGGTTGGCCCAGGCGGAAAAGCTGCCCCCGGAACGGGCGGGGCCACCGGTCCGGCGGGTACCGGCGCTGCGGGGCGGGTTCAATACAGACATGGTTCACCTAAGGAGTTTGGGGGTGAAGTGGGCCGCGGGGGGGGGGGCGGGGGGG
>NZ_JAYXNX010000019.1:5039-66233 GCF_036455295.1 Pseudarthrobacter phenanthrenivorans
CCCGGCGCGGGGATGTGGCGCATGGCGCGCCTGTCGCCTACTTCTTTTCGCTGTCCAGGAAGCTCTGGAAAGCAGTCTGGGCGTCGTTGGCAGCGGCGGCCGGGTCCGATCCGGTGATGGTGGACACGATCGGAGCTCCCACGATTTCGCGTGCCTTGCCTACCGTGACAACCTCAGGGCGGTCATGGCCCACGCCGTTCTTGGCGCTGGCGGAAATCGCGTCCGCAAGGTCCTTCGGGTAGGTGGAGGTTGCGTCGGGGTTGGCCCAAACGGATGTGCGGGGGCCCGGGACGCCTGCCTTCTGGGCTTCCAGCGTGCGCTCCTTGCTGGTTGCCCACTGGATGAATTTCCAGGCGTTCTCCTGGTTGCTGGAGTTCTGGTTCACGCCGAGGGCCCAGGACGGGATGTTGTACGGCTTGGAACCGGCTGGGCCGGCGGGCAGCGGGGCGAAGCCCACCTTGTCAGCCACCTTGGACTTGGCGGGGTCGGTGGCGTTCTTGTAGAGCGAATCAGCCTCGGTGTAGAAGGCCGCGCCGCCCTGGGTGAAGATGGCCATTGCCTCCGGCCAGCTCATGTCGGTGCTGACGTTGGCGGGGCCGTAGTTGCGGATCAGGCCGCCGTAGAAGGAGTAGGCCTTCTTGGCTGCATCGGTGTTGACGGAAGCCTTGCCGTTGGAGTCGACGAAGTCTCCGCCGAAGCTGTACAGGAAGCTGGAAAACTGGGTAACTGCGGCAGATTTGTTGGTGCGGGCCACGAAGCCGGCGGTGCCCGGGTTCGATGCCTTGATGGTCTTCGCTGCCGCTTCCAGTTCATCCATGGTCTTGGGTACCTGGAGGCCTGCGGCCTGCAGCAGGTCCTTGCGGTAGTACAGGACCTCGCGCTCGGTGATGATCGGAACGCCAACCACCTTGCCGTCAACCGTGGTGGCCTTGACGGGGCCCTCCTGGTAGTCCTTCCAGTCCCAGTTGGGGTCTGCGGAGACGTTCTTGGTCAGGTCGGCCAGGTAGCCGTTCTTGGCGAAGGCTTTGCCTTCCTGCAGAGGGCGGTACATCATCACGTCGATTTCATCGCTGCCTGCGTTGAGTTTGACGTTGTACTGGTCCGAAAGCTGGTCCTCGCCCAGCTGGGTGAGCTCAACCTTCAGGCCCGTGGACTTTTCGAACTCCGGAATGGCGGCCTTGATGCCGTCGGTCCAGACATGGTTGGCCAGGGTCACGCGGACAGTCCCGGACTGCTTCGCCTGGTCGCTGCCACCTCCGCCGCCACCGCAGGCGGTCAGCCCCAGCGACATGGCCGCGGCCACTGCCGCGTACTTCACAATCGAACGCCGCTTCATTACGACTCCCTTTGCCTTCAGGGCCCGCAACTCCGCGGGCCGGATGCAAACGCCTCTTTACGTCTGCTGTGTTCTGCGAGCATAAACAAATAAGGCAGACTTATACAAGGGCTTGCCGCAGCACCATATGATTTATTCATGACAATCCCAAAGGCGGCATTGGCCCCGGACCTGCACTCGTCGCTGGTCGAGAACCTGGGGCTCGCCATTGCCGAGGGAACGCTGGCACCGAATTCCATCCTGCGGCTGGACGAGCTGGAGGCGCAGCACAAGGTGTCCCGGTCCGTAATCCGGGAAGCCACCCGGGTCCTCTCCTCCATGGGAATGCTTGAGTCCCGCAGGCGCCTCGGAACGGTTGTCCGGCCGGAGGCAAGCTGGAACCTCTACGACCCCCAGGTGATCCGGTGGCGGCTGGCATCGGCCAAACGGCTCGAGCAGCTGCGGGCCTTGAATGAACTGCGCGGGGCCATCGAGCCACAGGCTGCGCGCCTGGCGGCCGAACGCGCCTCGCTGGACCAGGCCAGCGAACTCGTGTCCATGGCCGCGCGGCTTTGGGCTGCGGGCCAGCGGGGGGACCAGGATGAATTCCTGCGCCTGGACATCGAGTTCCACGCCGCAGTCCTCAACGCCTCCGGCAATCTGATGTTTTCGCAGCTCCATAAACTCGTGGCCGAAGTGCTGGCGGGCCGCACCCAGCACGGCCTGATGCCCCATCTTCCGGACCATGAGGCACTGCAGATGCATGTGGACGTGGCCAGCGCCATCCAACACCGTGATGCCGGCGCCGCCCACGCGGCCATGAGCCGGATCGTGGAGCAGTCCACGGAGGAAATGGGCGACATCTGGTCAAGCAGCCATGCGTCGGATACTGGTGACGGCCCGTCGGAGGGCGTCACCGCAGGCACATAGCGCGGAGGAACCTGCTACCCCGCCGGCGCCGGGGCCTTCCGTGTGAATGAACGGGCAGCACCTGAGCCGGCCGCGGCGCTTGCCCCGATGGTGATGAGGGCACCCAGGATCAAGGCCGAGGCTTCACCCGGCTTCAGCAGATCCGTCTGGGACCCGATGGCGGCCGCCGCAACCGGCACGCCCAGCTGGGAGGCTGCAAGCACCGCGAGCGGGAGCGGTTGGCCGAGGAGGCGCAGGCTTCCGTGGACCAGGAGGGTCCCCGCTCCAAGGCAAATGCCGAGAAGCACCATTCCTGGAGTGCCGGCGAGCGCGCGAAGGTCCAGCGATGCGCCGAGCCAGACGAAGAACACAGGCCCGAGGAAACCATCGCTGACCGCGAAGAGCTGGTGCGCCAGGCGCCGGGGCTCACCCACTGCCGCCACTACCAGTCCAAATGAAAACCCGGCGAGCATGACGGACACGTGGCCTGCAACGGCGATGCCGGAAAGCGCGAAGAGCAAGGCAAGCTGGATGCGCAGTTCCAGGGCGAACTTCCGTTCCTCGGACACGTCATGCACCCGCCCGCGGGTGCCGCTGCGCTCCAGCCACCGGAGCACGAAGAACAACACCACGGAACATGCCGCGACGGCGGCCGCCCCTGCTGCTGCCCTCGGAGCGTTGGGCGGGTCCACGGCCAGCGGAAGGGCCACAATGCAGGCGATGTCCGCCACCGCCACCTGCGCCGTCGTCGTAAGGACCTTCGGTCCCCCCAAGCGCAGGGAGTCGACAATCGGCAGGACCAGTGCCGCTGACGAGGATGCCAGCAGGACGACGTAGAGCGGGGCATGTCCGGTGCCGAAGACGAACGCAATGATGGTTCCTACGGCGGCCGCAAGGGCCGCGGCGATCGCAGCACGCAATGCGCCGCCGCCCAGCGCTGGTCGGATGGCCCGGTCCCGTACTGGAACATGCGTTCCGGCGACGAACATGATGAGGGCGAACCCGACGTCGGCAACGAACGTGAACGTCGGATCTGAGGAATCCACCAGCCCCAGGCCGGTCCGTCCGATGGCGATGCCGGCCAGCAGTTGCCCGAGCACCATGGGAAGGTGCCATGTCCGGGGGAATGCCAGCAAGGGTCCGAGGAGCGCGACGGCGGCGATCAGCGAAAGCTGGAAGAACGACACCTGCCTCCTTTTTGCCGGCGCCCGGCGGACGGCGGTGCGGCCACAGTACTCACGCCGGCGCCTTCGGTCAACGGGGGCGGCAGGCCTGCAGGCTGGTCAGGATGCCGACCGCGTGTCGAACGCCGCCGCTGATTCGCGCAGCAGCCGTGCCACGGTATCCACGGGCAGGCTGCTGCGCCGGCGGCGTCCGCCGAACCGCCGCAGGACGATGCGCCGGGTACCCAGTCCGGGAACGTCCAGGACCTCCACCCCGTCCTGGACCACGCCGGTCAGGGCAAGGGTGGGGACGATTGCGACGCCTTCGCCCGCGGCGACGAGGGCGAGCGCCGTCAGGGTGTCCAGGTACTGGTGGACCGTTTCCATCTGCGTTCCCGTGGCACGGCCCAGCCGGCTGAGCACGGAAACGTTGGCTGCCGAAGGTTCCACTCCCAGCCATGGAAGCGGCAGGCGCCCGAGGTCGATGTTCTCGGTGGTGAGCAGGGAGCCGGACGGCACCACCAGTTTCCACGGCTCATCCAGGAGTGGCTCCTCAATCAGTCCCGCCCCCAGCGCACGCTGCTCGGCCGCCGTCGAATCAAGCTCCACGACGACGGCATCAAGCTCGCGCTGGCGCAGCAGCCGCATGAGGACGGGAAAGTCGTCTTCCACAATATGGATCTGTAACTGCGGATACTGGGTGCGCCATGCTGGCAGGCGCGGGATCACGACGGTCCGCACGAAGCTGGTAAATCCTCCCACGCGCACCACCCCTGCCACCTTGGCCCCTCCTTCCATCCGGGCCAGGGCAGCGCTGAGCGCGCGTTCGATCTCTTCACCGGCTTCTGCTATCGCCACGCCCGCCGGCGTCAGCACTGAGCCCTTCGGCGTGCGCAGCACCAGGGCATGACCGGTTTCGTCCTCCAGCTTGCTGAGTTGCTGGGACACAGCTGAGGGGGTGATTCTCAGTTCCTCGGCGGCCGCCAGGACGCCGCCGTTCCGGGCAACCGCGAGAAGGACGCGCACGCGGCGCGGATCGATGTCCATGTTAAGTAGTTCTAAACCACAGCTTCAGAAGAAAGCAATTGAACTAAAGGAATTGCGGAGCCAATAATTGCCAAGGATTGGGACTGCAGGCCAAAGGAGAACTGACGCTGGGAGGCAACACATGGAACTCGTATGGGAAATTTCCGGTTGGGCCGGTGCGGTTGCGATTCTCAGCGCCTACCTGGCCGTTTCGATGGGATGGCTCAAGGCCGGCAAGGGCTTCCAAACCGCCAACCTGTTGGGGTCCTGCGCCTTTATCGTCAACGGCGCCTTCCACGAGGCGTGGCCGTCGGTGGTCAGCAATATCGCCTGGTTCCTCATTTCCGCCACGGCACTCTTCCGCATGCGGGGTGCCAGGGTACCTGCTGTTGGTGAGACGGCGCCGGTGCAGCTTCCGGGGATGCCCGAGTCAACAGGCCAGCTCGCCGTCATTGAACCGCAGCGGACGGCCTGTCCCCTGTAGGTCCGGCCTGCACCCGGAAGCAAACGTTTCAGTACTCGCCCTTGATCACGAAGTAGGAGCCGCGGATGGTACCGGCGAGCTTGGATTTCTGGCGGGCGAACTTGAAGCTGGCGGCCAGCTCTTCGGGGACTTCCATCCCATCGGACAGCTTGAAGCCCACGGCCCGCTTGCCGCCCTCGTCGATCGCGTACATGACGTTGATGGCCAGCCCGGATTCGTAGAAAACGTAGGCCATCCGAAGCCCGTCCACTTCGAAGGCGGATACCTCAAGCGGCTTGGATGCGATGACCAGGTTCCGCTCGGTGGACAGGATGGTGTTCACGTAGTCCAGCACCTCGATAGCCTTGGCCGCCGGGACCACAGTGAAATCGTGGCCGTACTTGTTCTTGTAGTACCGCGCCTCGTTGGCCCGCAGGCCGGCCAGCGCCGGCGCCACGGGCGATGATTCCAATCCTGCGGTGGACACGTTTTTGAAATCCACGGTGTACGGCATCGGTCCTCCTGGGGTGGTTTTTCGCCCATCCTTCCAGACGCAGGCCCATGCCGCAGCTAGTCCGTGCCTGGCTCCCGGATCACCAGCACCGGGCAGTGCGCGTGGTGGATTGTCTGGTGGGATACGGAGCCGAGCAGCATCCCGGTGAATCCGCCGTGGCCTCGTGATCCCACTGCCACCAGGTCGGCGTCCTTTGAAGCATCGATGAGCGCCGCGGCCGGATTGCCCTCCACAATGCGGCCAGTAACGGTCACACCCTGGTCTTTGACGCGTTCCAGTTCCGCTTCAAGAATGGCTTGGGCGTCCTTTTCGAAGATCTCATAGTCCCAGGCTGTGCCCATGGCGTCGCTGACATAGGGGAAGCTCCAGGCGGTTATTGCCTGCACCTCACCCCTGCGCAGCCTGGACTCCTCCACCGCCCAATCCATTGCCGCCCTGGACTGGTCGGAGCCGTCCACGCCCACCACAATTTTGAAACTTCCGCTGCCAGCCACAGTTTTCCTTTTCCTCCTGCACCGATGGGCTCGGGGCTATCCCTGGCCCGTTGATGCGCCTTGCGCCGGCACGGCCACCGTGGAGTGTTCCGCTGTGGCTGCCTTGTGGGGGTTGCCTGCTTCCCTGGCGCAGTGGAGGCAGCAGTAGATTCCCGCTTCGCTCTGGACCGGGTGCCCCAGGATTCGGCAGCCGCAGTGCTCGCAAGCGGGAGCCATCATATGAATGGCGCACTCAAAGCTGTCGAATGTGCCGGTCTGGTTCCCCATACTGACGGTGAACATGCGGCCCTCGCTGCTGCCGCAGACATCACATGCGCCCATGGTCCTGCCTCCTGTTGTACTCGCCTGCTCCAGACACTCAAGTTGACTGCGCGGACGGGTTTCCTGCCTAGGGGCGAAGGTCCCACGGCGTCGGGGCCGGGCAAGACAGCTGGATTGCACGCCGGCACCCCCGCAGCAGGAGGCGTTGCCCGGAAAACTTTTGGATCCTGCCCATCCGCCCGGCGGCGGGCCTCGAATACCAATTGAAGGAGTTCAACCAAAGCTAGGACGGGACAATGGATGCCTTGGACCAGCAGGCCCTGACGGGTGCTGTCATCAAGGAGCACCGGCTGGATCTGGCACAGCTGTGGCTGGAATTTGTTGGGCTCGGCGGTGATGCCTCCGAACAGCTCCTGAGGGATTACTGCGCGGGCGAAGCCGCCCTCTCCCCGAAGGAGCGGGACGCATTGGCGCAGGCCGTTAATGAACACTGCGCCGAGGAGGGACTCCCGCTGCGGGCTCCGCTCAGCAGCTCGGCCCTGTACCTTCTCCACCCGAAGCGGCAGGACCGGGAACGCAAGGACCAGGAGCGCCAGGACCCCTACTCGTCAAAGTAGGTGAAGGTGTCGGCGGCGCCCGCCACCGATGCCACCACGGCGGCGGCAACCTCCCGCAGCTTCATGTTCCGGCTATTGGACGCGTCCTTCAGCAGTTTGAAGGCGGTAGCCTGGCTGCAGCGGTTCTGGGCCATGATGGCACCGGTCGCAAGGTCGATCACGGTCCGCGTTTGCATGGCGGCGCTCATACCGTCCCGGGTCTCCTCCAGCTTCAGCATGCGCAGCGCGAGCTTGAGCCCCTTGGACGCCTGCCGTACAAAGGCCTCGGCAACAGGAATTTCGTCAGTGATGTCAACAGGCTCTACACAGTAGAACGTCAACACGCCCCGGGCTCCCCCCTCCAGCACAACGGGGATGCTTAGCACCGAAAGGAAGCCGTGCCTCCGCACTGCCCGGACGTACTCCGGCCAACGCTGCTCCCGCCGCAGGTCCGCCACCAGCACGGTAGTGTCGGTCCGCATCGCCAGCAGGCCCGGGCCGTCACCGTTGTCGGACTCCAGTGGGCTTAGCAGCACCGCATCGGGGTGGCTCGCGGCAGTTACTGGGGGTTTCTTGGGCCGCAGCACCGTAATTTCACAGGAGCATTCGTGCTCCGGCGGGGCCAGCCTGGACGCTGCATACGCCGCCAGGTCCCGGAGGAATGCCTCAACCTCAGGGTTCTGCAGGAACGACTCCTGGAGACGCAGGGCAACGTCTGCAAAGTCCGCGCGTTCAGGGACGCCGGCGTTGGGCACGGTCTTGCCTCCCGGACAGTAGTTAAAGCCACACACTGTGGTCGCCCACTGCCGAACGGTGATGACAGCCTACCTGTGGTGAGGCCGTAATCTGTCAACCATGACGTGCCTCTCCACGCCCAGTGGTCCTGTCCGCGGCAGCTGGCTGGACACTGACGGGACCACCCTCCACCGGTTCCTTGGCATTCCCTACGCCGGGCCGCCGTCGGGAGCCAACCGCTTCCGGCCACCTGTTCCGGTGCGGCCCTGGAACGAAGTACTGGACTGCACCGCACCCGGCCCCGCTGCGCCCCAGAACCCAGAGTCGCCCGCGCCCCCGGGCGCGAGGCCGCGCACCTGGAGCGAGGAGGGGTGCCTAAACCTCAACGTCTGGACGCCGGGAACCGACGCTGCCGCCAGGCCGGTGATGGTGTGGATCCATGGCGGCGCCTACCTTTTGGGCGCCAACAGTGACGGGATGTACGACGGCGCCCGGCTCGCCGCCGCGGCGGGCGTAGTGCTGGTGTCCATTAACTACCGCCTTGGCGCCCTGGGTTTCCTGCACCTGGTGGACTTGCTGGGCCCCGGGTATGAGGACTCGTCCAATCTCGCCCTGCTGGACCAACTGGAGGCACTGCGCTGGATCCGCCGCAACATCAGCGCGTTTGGCGGCGACCCGGACAACGTCACCATCTTCGGCGAATCCGCCGGCGCAGCGGCAATCGGCACCCTGCTGGGCATGCCGGCGTCGGAGGGGTTGTTCCGCCGCGCCATCATGCAAAGCGGCACGGCGGAACGGTACCGCCTGCCGGCGGACTCTGCCCGTGTCAGTGCCGGGTTCCTGGGGCTGTGCGGGCTGGAGGAACCGTCGGCGAAGGAGCTTCTGACCCTCCCTGTGGAGCGGCTGCTGGAGGCCCAGGCCGCGCTGGAACGGCGCCTCGCGGCGGAAACGTTTGCCGTGCCGCTTCCGTTCCAGCCCACGGTTGGCACACCGTCGCTGCCAGTGCCGCCGCTGGAGAGCATCCGCAACGGACTCAACAAGAATGTGGACCTGCTGATCGGCACCAACCTCAATGAGGGCTCTTTCGCAGTGGAGCTGCGCCCGCCTGCTGCCGGTGACCCCGGCTACCCGGACCGCGCTGCTTCAGTGCTCGCAGGGGCCGGGATTCCGGCCGCCGAAGCACCCGGCTATGCCGCGGCGCTTGCCCAGATGCTCAACCGGGAGCCGGCAGGCAAGGAGCTCCTGGAGGCCGCCATTGCCGATTCCGTCTACCGGCAACCCAGCAACCGGCTCCTGGCGGCTCGCCAGCTGGCTGCGCTGGGTGGCGCGGCCGGAAGGACCTTCGCCTACCTGTTCACGTGGCCCAGCCCGGCAATGGGCGGAAAGCTCGGCGCCTGCCACGCGTTGGACATCCCGTTCGTCTTCCGGCACTTGGAGGCGCCGGAAGCTGCGTTCCTCACCAGGGGCAAGGCACCGGAAGCCCTCGGCGACATGATGAGCGGGGCCTGGGCGGCCTTCGCTGGCACCGGAACCCCGGCAACTGCCAGGCGCGGATGGCCCGAGTACGGTGAGGCGCGCAGCACCATGGTGCTCGACGCCGACACGCACCTTGAAGACGATCCGCGCCGGGAGATCCGGGAGTTCTTCGAGGGCGTCAGGCCGCTGCCAGAGCGTTGAGCGTGTCCCTGATCCCGTTCAATGCGGGATCGCGCAGGGAATTGAAGGCAGGTTTCAGGAGCGGCTGGATGATCCTGGCTGGGCCGTGGATGCTGAACTCGGCCGTGTACTTCACTACCGAACCCGTCCCGTTGGGGCTGACGTCGATGGAATCGAACGAGGTAACGGTCTTGTTTTCGCCGCGCAGCTTGATGTGGTTGGCGGTCAGCTCGATGACCTCGTATTCCAGGGACTGGCGCTTTCCCCGGAACTCGGACTCCGCATGGTACTTGTGCCCCACCGCCACCGGTCCCGGCGTGATCTTGTCCATGACAGGGGTGTTGGGGTCCCACTCACTGGTGTTTTCAAACTCACTCAGGAAGGCAAAGGCCTTCTCCGCGGACAGATTGGTTTCCACACTTCCGGTGACTGTGATCATGGTCCCAGTGTAGGAGCACCCTTCAACTGGTCGGCAGCCGTTTTGTAGCAAAGCGTGCCGCCCAGCACCCGCGGCCGGATCCATGCCTCGTAGCCCTCGGCGGCGGTGAACAGTTCCCTGCCGCCGCCGGCATCGGCGGCGAGCCACAGGGCGGCCGGGCGCGGCATGGCGTCATCCACCACGCCGGCCCGGACCACCCCGGAATCCCTGCGGATCTCCACGGGTACACCGATCAACCGGGTCCAATCGTGGGAGGGGTAGGGCTTCATCGCGTTCCCCTGATGCTTCCGGCTAGCAGGACTCGAAGTCGGTGAGGACCTTGACCTTGCCCGCAGAGGCCGACGATGGATCGAACGTGTACCCGATCCATTCCTTGGCGAGGCGCCGGGCGAGTTCGATGCCCACCACGCGCTGGCCCATGGTGAGGACCTGGCAGTCGTTGGACAGGATGGACCGTTCAACGGAGAACGAGTCGTGCGCGGCGGCAGCGCGGATGCCTTCCACCTTGTTCGCGGCAATGGCCACCCCGATGCCCGTGCCGCAGAAGAGGATGGCCCGGTCGGCGGCGCCGTCCCGGATCATCTCGCCGGCCGCGATGCCAACGTATGGGTAGGGCCGGGTGAAGTCGTCCGGCGCATCGGTGCGGTTGACGCCGATGTCTATGACCTCACTGACCCGCGGATCCTTGCGCAGGTCTGCAAGAACCTTGTCCTTGTAGTCGACGCCGGCTTCATCCGCGCCGACAATGAGCCGCAGCCCCATGGTGGTTCCTTCCGTCGTCATTACTTTGCTCCTGCCCAAGCAGCGGCTGCGGCACCGGCGAAGTGCGGTCCCATCACGCCGAACACCATCGCCAGGGATGTGGCGCCAGGGTCTGGCGTTCCCAGGCTCTTCTCCGCCAGCGGGCGGGCGCGGCCCTTGAGGGGCAGCAGATCGGAGGTTGCCTCCGCCGCGGCAGCCGCTTCGCGGGCAGCGTCCTGCCAGGCCAGGCCCGGCTCGGCGCCGTCGGCCACCGCGCGGCTGAACGTGGAAGCGAACGGCAGCAGCGCGTCCACCATGGTCTTGTCGCCGATTTCGGCCTTGCCCAGCTGGACAATCCGGTCCGCGAACGCCGTCACGGCGGCCGCAAGGACGGCGGCCCCGGGTGCCGAAGAGTTCCCTACCGTCTCGCCAAAGGAGCGCAGTCCCGCTCCCCAGAGGACACCGGAGGTGCCGCCTGCCTTGTCGGCCCAGGCGTCCCCGGCCGCGGCCAGCACGTCGCCGGCACCTGCACCGGCGGTCAAGGCGGCGGATGCTGCGGCAGTTGCGGCGTCCACGCCGCGGACCATGCCGCGGCCGTGGTCGCCGTCGCCGGCGATGGCGTCCATCCGGCCCAGCCGCTCCTCGGCCTCGTGCAGCGAAGCCTGGGCGGCCCCGATCGCGGCCACGCAGGCCGCGGCATACCCGCGGGAGGCGTCGGTGGCGACGAATGCCGCTGCGGAGGCGCCGGCGTCGGACGCTTCTTCTTTAGCGGACGTCCCCGCTTGGGTGGACACGGCACCGCGGCGGTACGCGGGGGTCTCTGCGGGGGCGGCCCACAGCGGTTCCAGTTCTTCATCAAGCCAGGTCACGGTCAGCGAGACGCCGGCCATGTCGAGGCTGGTGACCAGCTCGCCGACCTCAGGCATCACCAGCGTGTAGCCGGCGGCGCGCAGCAGCGGCGCCACGGTCCCCCAGAGGACGAACAGTTCCTCATGCTTGGTGGACCCGAGCCCGTTGAGGATGACGGCGATCCTGCTGCCGGCGTTCGGCGGGGTTTCGGAGAGCACCCGGGCCACCAGCTCCTGGCCCAGTTCCTTGGCGGAGGGCAAGTCCGTGTCGTGCAGGCCGGGCTCGCCGTGAATGCCAAGGCCCAGGCCCATCTGCCCCTCCGGCAGGGTGAACAACGGGGCGCCGGCGCCCGGGAACGTGCAGCCGGCAAACGCGCTGCCGATGGTGCGGGTGAGGTCGTTGGCCTTGCGGCCCAGGCGGACCACCTCGGCCAGGTCGGCGCCGTTCTCGGCGGCGGCACCCATCACTTTGAACACCGTGAAGTCACCGGCGATGCCGCGCCGCTTGGCGGATTCCGACGGCGGCGCGCTGGCGATGTCGTCCGTCACCAGGACGTTCTCCACCGCGATGCCCTCGGCGGCGAGCCGCTCGCTGGCCATGCCGAAGTTCATCACGTCGCCTGCGTAGTTGCCGTAGGTGAAAACCACCCCGGCACCGGACCCGGCGGCCTTGGCCACCGAGTAGGCCTGCTGCGCGGACGGCGAGGTGAAGATGTTGCCCACCACCGCGCCGTCCGCGAAGCCGGTGCCGATCAGGCCGGCGAAGGCGGGGTAGTGGCCGGAGCCACCGCCGGCCAGGACGGCAACTTTGGGCTGCGCTGGCCGGTAGCGGCGGACAGCGCCGCCGGGGACCTGGCGGACCAGGTCCGAGTGGACGTCGCAGAAGCCTGCCAGGGCCTCCTCGGCGAACTCTAAGGGGTCGTTGAAGATTTTGGTCATGGTGGGTTCTCCGGCGTCCGCGGTGGTATCAGGGCAGGGCTGTCCGTGCTGGGGCTGTCAGTGGCTGCTAGTGGATGTGGCTGCCGCCGTTGATGTCGATGGTGGTGCCGGTGAGGTAGGCCGAGTCCTCGGAGGACAGGAAGGCGATAACGGAGGCCACTTCCTCGGTGGTGGCATTGCGGCCCAGCGGGATGCCGGCGTTGATGGCGGCTTCCTGCTCCTCGGTGCTGCCCACGCGGATGTTGGTGTCCACGGCGCCGGGTGTGATGGCGTTGACGGTGACGCCGGTGGTTCCGAGCTCCCGGGCCAGCGCCTTGGTGAAGCCCAGGATGGCTGCCTTGGCGGCGGAGTAGGGGACCTTGCCGAAGACGCCGCCGCCGCGCTGGGCGGAGACGGAAGACATGTTCACGATCCGGCCCCAGCCGTTGTCAATCATGTCCGGCAGGAAAGCCTTGGTTACCAGGTAGGTGCCGGTGGCGTTGACGTCCATGACCTTGTGCCACAGCTCGAGGGTGGTTTCCAGGAAGGGGATGGGTGAGGTAATGCCGGCGATGTTGGCAAGGGCGCCGACGGGCGGGAGGTTGCCGGCGGCCACTTCGGCAGCGACGGCGGC
The DNA here is from genome assembly GCF_036455295.1 of Pseudarthrobacter phenanthrenivorans. GTDB lineage: Bacteria > Actinomycetota > Actinomycetes > Actinomycetales > Micrococcaceae > Arthrobacter > Arthrobacter phenanthrenivorans_C. The sequence goes on from NZ_JAYXNX010000019.1 coordinate 17,752, forward strand.
CTGGGCGGCGGTGACGGAGGCTTCGTTGGCGACGTCGATCTCGTGGCCGAAGGCGGGAACGTTGAATTCGTTGCCGATTTCAGCTGCGACCTTGGCGGACTTCTCGCCGTCGAGGTCCAGGATGACGATGCCCCAGCCGTCACGGGCGTAGCGGCGGGCGGTGGTGATGCCGATGCCGCGGTCCGATGTTGCTCCGGTGAGGACGGCGGTGCGCTGGATGGTGGTCATGGTGGTGCTCCTTGAATTGTTTTTGTGTATCGATTGCTCCGCATTTGTCGTTATGAGGCGTCAAAACGACATCTTCGGAGCAATCGATGAGGGTTCAGGTCAGACGAGGTCGGTGATGAAGCTGGCGGCCTTGGCGGCCGCCGCGGGACGTTCGTCGTTGGTGACGTCCCGGGTTTCCAGTTCGAGTGAGAAGTGGCCGGAGTAGTCGTCCGCTGCGAGCCGCTTAAGGCCACCGGCGAAGTCGGCGTCGCCGTTGCCAATGCTGAGGTTGATGTTCCCGGGCACAGCATCGCGCAGGTGGACATGGCTGATGCGGCCCCGGTGCCGGTCCAGATAGGCCTGGAGGTCCTCACCGGACGCCACAATGTGACTGAAATCCATGACGATTCCGACGCCGGAACCGGCAAGGCGGTCGGCCAGTAGTCCTGCGCGCTCCAGATTCCAGCAGAACCGAAGGAAGTGCAGGGATTCGGTCCAAAGTTCGACGCCGAACTCCGCCGCCCGCCGTCCGGCACCGATGAGCTGGGCGGCAACGAGGTCCAGGTCCTCCTCGACGCTCCGGACCGGGGTGTGGTCCAGGGCGCCGCACGGCAGGACCAATGCCTTCGCCCCGATCTTGGTCGTCAGGGTGAGCAGGGCCTCAAGGTGGCGGTCCCGCGCAGCCTTGCCGTCGCCGTCGAGCACCTTGTTCAGGTCCCCAATGTCGCCGTTTACGGAGCGGACCCGGAGGCCTGACGCGTTGACCTCAGCGGAGACTGCGTCCACGGCCGCCAGGCTGAGCTCGTAAGGCACGTGATCACACACTCCGGGAAGGGCGCCCAGGTCGATCTCCTCGAAGCCGAGTCCCTTCGTCGTGCGCAGGGCGGAAGCCAAGTCCTGGTGCCGGAAGCTGATGGATGAGCACCCGAGTCTGGGATGGAACATCATTGATCCTCTGGTTCGTGCCGAGCTTTAGTGATGGGGACCACAGTATCTTCGTTAACTGTCAACAGTCAACTCCAAAAGTTGACTGTTGACAGTGAAAATGATCTGGGTCACACTGGGGTCGTATCATTTGTTAACAGTCGACAGCGGCGGACTTCCTTCAGCCGCTTTTCGAAAGGGAACCACCATGAGCAAAGATGCTCTGACCATGCGCGGTCCGGTCCACGGCACCAAGGACGCCAGGCGAGTTGCCATCGGATCCGGCGTGGGGGCCGTAATCGAGACGTATGACTTCATCGGCTTCGGCACCGCTGCCGCACTGTACTTCGGCACCGCTTTCTTCCCCGGAACCGATCCCGTTACGGGAACCCTCGCTTCCTTCGCCACCCTCGGCGTCGGCTTCGCCGCACGCCCTCTGGGCGGCATCATCGGCGGACACCTCGGTGACAAGGTGGGCCGCAAGCCCGTCCTGGTTGCCTCGCTGATCCTGATGGGCCTGGCCACCTTCGCCATCGGCCTGCTCCCCACCTATGCGGCGGTCGGCCTGCTGGCCCCCGCACTGCTGGTGTTCGTCCGCATCGTCCAGGGCCTGGCCTTCGGCGCGGAGTGGGGCGGTGCCATCCTCATGAGCTACGAGCACGCCCCGTGGAAGGCCAAGGGCAAGTACACCGGCATTGTCCAGGCCGGTTTCCCCGTCGGCCTGCTGCTGGCCAACCTGGTCTTCCTCTTCAGCGTCCAGCTCGGCAACGAACTCGCCTGGCGCATCCCATTCCTCGCCAGCATCCTGCTGGTCATCGTGGGCCTGATCATCCGTTCCAAGGTCCCCGAGTCCCCCGTCTTCGACGAGGTCAAGGACAGCGGCGCCATCGTGAAGGCCCCCATCGTCGAGGTCATCAAGACCGACTGGCGCAACATCGTCAAGGGCATTGGCCTCCGCATCGCCGAGACCGCCGGCTACGCAGTGTCCATTACCTACATGATTTCCTACATCAACAGCCAGCACCTGGCGGACAAGACCCAGACGCTGATCGCACTCTGCATCGCCTCCGCCATCGGCATCTTCGCCACTCAGGCCTGGGGCGCCCTCACCGACCGCATCGGACGCCGCCCCCTCTACGTGTGGTCCACCGCGTTCGCAGCCCTGTTCGCCATTCCGATGTTCCTGCTGGTCAACACCGGCCTTTTCATCGCCATCATCCTCACCATCGTGATCTCCTACGCGGTCTGCCAGAACTCCCTCGCCGGCGCCCAGGGCGCCTGGTTCCCGGAGCTCTTCCAGGCCAAGACCCGCGCCTCCGGCGCCAGCCTGGCCTACCAGATCTCGGCCATGGTCTCCGGCTTCACCCCCTTCATCACCACCCTGCTGTTCGTCAGCTTCGGCTGGATGGGACCGGCCCTGCTTTTCGGCGCCTACGCCCTGATCGGCCTTTGGGCAGCCGTCGCCACCCGGGAGACCTGGGGCAAGCGCGAACGTGAACTGGCGGACGAAGCCACCAAAAGCACCCCGAACACCGTCAACGCCTGAATGACCACCACGCACGATACGACCACGGAGCCAGTAATGCCTACAGATACCGTCCAGGAAACCGCCCCCGGGGGCCAAACACTGCAGAGTGCGGTGACTCCGGAACGGCTGGAGAAGATCAGCGCCGCCGCGTACCGGATCCGGCACCACGCCCTGAACATGGGCGAGGTGCAGGGTCAGGGGTATGTGGGCCAGGCCCTGGGAGCCGCGGACATGCTCGCCACGGTGTACGGGGACCAGCTGCGGTTCCGCGCCGAAGACCCGCACTGGGAAGCCCGCGACCGGTTCCTGCTCTCCACCGGCCACTACGCCATCGGCCACTACGCGGCGCTGGCCGAGGCCGGGATCGTCCCGGTGGAGGAACTGGAAACCTACGGCTCGGATGACTCCCGGCTGCCGATGTCCGGGATGTCCACCTACACGCCCGGCATGGAAATTTCCGGCGGTTCGCTGGGCCACGGCCTGACCATCGCCGTCGGGATGGCGCTGGGGCTGCGCTACCAGGGCTCATCCGCCCGGGTGTTCAACTTCCTCTCCGACGGCGAGCTCGACGAGGGCTCCACCTGGGAGGCGGCGATGGGCGCGCACCACCACCAGCTGGGCAACCTGACCGCCATGGTGGACATCAACGCCCTGCAGGCGGACGGCAAGACCGACACGGTGCTGCGCACCGAACCGGTCACCGAAAAGTGGGAATCGTTCGGCTGGTACACCCAGCGCGTGGACGGGAACGACGTCGGCGCGCTGCTGGCAGCGTTCGACAACGCAGCTGCCCAGGCCGCCGCCGTCGGACGTCCGTCCGTGATCCTGTGCGACACCAAGGTGGGCCGCGGCGTTCCGCTGCTGGAAGACCGCGAAAAGGCGCACTTCATGCGCATCGAAGAGAACGAATGGCAGATCTGCCGCGAGCAGCTCACTGCCGGTTACGAAGGAAAGGCTTCAGCATGAGCACCACCACCGAGGCCCCGGACACCGCAGCGGCGGCCACGCCCGCCAAGCCGAAGCTGAAGACCTCGGCGATGATCGCATCGTTCGCCGACCCCGGCCAGAAGACCTCCTCCGCGCCGTTTGGGCACGCACTGGTCAAGGCCGCCCAGGAAACCGACAAGATCGTGGGCCTGACCGCGGACCTGGGCAAGTACACGGACATGCACATCTTCGCCCAGGCCTTCCCCGAGCGGTTTTTCCAGATGGGCATGGCCGAACAGTTGCTCTTCGGCGCAGCTGCAGGCCTGGCCGAGTCCGGCCTGGTGCCCTTCGCGTCCACCTACTCGGTGTTCGCGGCCCGCCGCGCCTACGACTTCCTCTGCCTGGACGCTGCCGAGCCGAACCTGAACGTCAACATCGTGGGCGGCCTGCCCGGCCTGACCACCGGGTACGGCCCCAGCCACCAGGCCACCGAGGACATGGCGATCTTCCGCGGCATGCCCAACCTGACCATCGTGGATCCCTGCGACTCGGTGGACATCGAACAGGCCGTCCCGCAGCTCGCCGCCTCCGAAGGACCCACGTACCTGCGGCTGCTGCGCGGCAACGTGCCCACGGTCCTGGACGAGTACGACTACACGTTCGAACTCGGCAAGGCCAAGGTCCTCCGCGGCGGCAACGACGTTGTGTTCATTTCCTCCGGCCTGATGACCATGCGCGCCCTGCAGGCAGCCAAGGCGCTGGCGGCACACAACGTGGACGTCGCCGTCGTGCACACGCCCACCATCAAGCCCTTCGACGCCGAAACCGTCCTCAAGGAGGTCAACACCGACCGGCTCGCCGTGACCCTGGAAAACCACTCCGTGGTGGGCGGCCTGTTCGAGACCGTGGCCTCCGCCGTTGTCACCGCCGGCGTGGGCAAGCGCGTGGTGCCCGTGGCACTGCCGGACCAGTTCCTCGACGCCGGCGCCCTGCCCACGCTGCACGACCGCTACGGCCTGGCCGTGGACCGCATCGTGGCCAAGGTCCTCGCGGAACTCGGCTAGGGAAGCATGGAGAAGGCACGGCACCGGTCCCAAGCCGGAGCCGTGCCTTCTGCCGTACTATCTAATTCACTACCGACTGTAAACAGTCGACTTATGACATTGAGGACAGAAGCCATGGCCGGACTCACCGCCCCGCTGCTGGGACTGGAAAAGAAAAGCCTGCGCGAGCAGGCACTCTCCGCGCTGCGGACCGCCATCACCAGCGGGGAACTCGAACCCGGCCGGCACCTGGTGGAAACCGAACTGTCCGAAATGCTCCAGATCAGCCGCGGCACCCTGCGCGAAGCCCTCCGCCAGCTCGAGCAGGAGGGGCTGCTGTCCGCCGGTCCCCGCGGCCGCCTCTCCGTCAGGCACCTGGACGAAAAGGAAATCCGGGACATCTACGCCGTGCGTGCCGCGCTGGAATCCCTCGCCGCCCGGACCCTGTGCGAGCTCCCGGACCGGCAGCACGTCACCGAATCGCTGCACCAGGCCATCGACGCCATGACCCAGGCAACCGGCGGGACCCTTGAGGAACGCATTGAATCCGATCTTGAGTTCCACCGCACCCTCTGCCGCCTCACCGGCAACGAAACCCTCCTGCACTCCTGGGAATCCCTGGAGGGTTCCATTCGCATGTCCATCATGTTCGCGGGCCTCGAAAAGGGCGTCAGCAACATGAGCGTGGACCGCCACAAGGACATCGTGGCCGCCATCGACACCGGCGACGCCACCCTGGCGCGCAAAACCATCCTGGAGCACATGGACACCGCCGCGGCCAACCTGGTTGCCTGACCCCTCTTGACATCCGGGAATCCCTGCGCCCTCCCGCCCGTTAACTTACTGAGCGGTAAATAGCCGCAGCGCTTAACGAGGGATGGTATGACCGCAAAGTTTGTGTCAGTTGAGGACGACGCCGGAAAGGTCACCCGGTATGCACGCCATGACAACGGCGGCGGCCTCATTGCTCCCGGAGCCAGGGTGGCGGACAGCGCCCGGATCGGCCCCATGACCTACATCGAACACGGCGCACAGGTGGGCGCAGGCTGCCGGATTGGACACGGCAGCTGGATCGACCGGGATGCCACCATCGGCGACCGGACCGTTATTGGCGACGGCGTGCATATCGGCCGGGGCACAGTGATCGGGAACCGGGTGCATATTGGCAGCCACTCGAGGATCGGCTCCAGCGTCCTGATCGAGCATGGCGTCCACCTCGATACCGACATCACGGTGCCGGACGGCAGCGAGGTGCTGGCCGGGCTCCATTCACGCCTGGCGCGGGCAAAGCACCGGCCGCACCGCAAGGCAAAGGGCGGCCTGGCCGCCTGAGCCACCTCCCGTTGCGCATGGTCGGCCTGCTGGGATCTTGAGGGTCAGCCGGCCGTGCTTCCGCGAACCACCAGTTCCGCCGGGTAGATCACCGGCTCCAACTGCTGCCCGGGGTTCCCGATGGCATCGATCAGCAACTGTGCTGCTGCTGCGGCCATGTCCGTCATCGGGTGGGCAACCGTAGTGAGCCCCAGGCCGTTCGCGGCCACGATGGCATGGTTATCGAAGCCCACCACCGCAATGTCCTGCGGCACCTGCCGCTTCATGCCCCGGACCATGTCCACTACGCCGAGTGCCATCAGGTCAGAGGCGGCGAAAACACCGTCCAGCTCCGGCGACTGGGCCAGGAGGCTCCTCGCCGCGTCCGCGCCGCCCGCCGTCGTGAAGTCCCCGTAGGCGACGGGTCCGGGCGGCAGGCCGGCCTCCTTAAGCCCCTGCCTCCAGCCTTCCAGGCGGTCGACGGCGGCCGTCATGTCGCTGGGGCCGGCAACCGTTCCGAGGTGGGTGCGGCCGAGGCCGGCAAGGTGCCGGGCGGCCAGCCGGCCGCCCTCGAAATTTTCCACGTCCACAAACGGAAGTTCCGACTTCCTGTCCCACGGCCTGCCGATGAAGACGGTGGGCACCCCTGTGGAACCGAGGGTTTCCACCCAGTCATCCGCGCGGTGGTGGGACACCACGATGGCCCCGTCAACATGGCCTCCGCGCAGGTAGCGAAGGGTCCGCGAAGAATCATCCCCTGTCCGCGACATCAAGAGCACCAGTTGCAGATCGGTATCGCGCAGGGCCTGGTTGACGCCCGTGACCACGGCGGCGAAGTACGGGTCCATCATGACCCGGGCATCCGGCTCCGGGATGACCAGCGCCACCGATCCCGCCCGCCTGGTGACCAGTGTGCGTGCTGCGCGGTTGGGGGTGTAGCCCAACTCCACGATCGCTGCGTCGATCGCGGCCTGGGCCTCCGGGCTTACCTTTGACCCACCGTTGATGGCCCGGGAGGCAGTGGAGCGGGAAACTCCGGCCGCCCTGGCCAGGTCTTCGAGCGTCGGGTTGGGCCGTCTCTCCCTGGCTGGGGCAGGTGGAGTGGTCTTTCGGTTCACTCCTCAGACATTACGACACCCGGAGGGCATGGCGCGCTCCCGTCAACCCTTGCCGGTACCGGAGGGCGATGCTACTCTTCCCCGATGGGAGCGCTCCCACCATTCGATCCCCCGTTGCCCACTGCGGCCGAAGGGGTCGTCCAGCTCACCGAATGACAGGACCAGCAATGCCGCTAGCCCCTTGCCCTGATCCATCCCAACCCGCGCCATCACCCCGCCGGTACCACCCCGCTGCCATAGCAGTGGGGGCCGCCCTCCTGCTCGGGCTTTTCGCTGCGGGCGGGACCGCTCCCGCCCAGGCCGCGCCGTCAGCGCCGTCTGCAGTACCGGCACAGCAGGCAGCCGCCTCGCCGAAAGCTCCACCCCAGCCCGCGCAGAACCCGTTCGGGCCCAACGTCTACGTCTTCGATCCCAGCATGCCGGTGGCGCAGATCCAGGCCACCGTGGACTCCATCGCCGCCCAGCAGGTGGACGACGAAATGGGGACCAAACGATACTCCCTGCTGTTCAAGCCCGGCACCTACGGCACCCCGGCAGAGCCCCTGATCGTCCAGGTGGGCTACTCCACCGAGGTGGCAGGGCTGGGCGCAGCCCCCACCGACGTCACCATCAATGGCCATGTGGACGTCTACAACCGCTGCCTCGCAGCGAATAACTGCATCGCCCTGAACAACTTCTGGCGGTCCCTGTCCAACCTCACCATCAATGTCACGGGCCTCGAAGGCTGCCGCAGCTCGGCCAATTTCTGGGCGGCGTCGCAGGCCTCCCCCATGCGCCGCGTCAACATCACCGGGGGCAACCTCTCCCTGATGGATTACTGCACAGCCGGCCCGCAGTATGCCAGTGGCGGCTTCATAGCCGACTCGAAGACGGGAGCGGTGATCAACGGCTCCCAGCAGCAGTACCTGGTCCGCGACAGCAACATTGGAAGCTGGTCCAACGGAGTCTGGAACCAGGTGTTCTCGGGCGTGAGCGGCGCACCTGCAGACTCATTCCCCAACCCGCCGTACACCACGCTGCCCAGCACCCCCATCAGCCGGGAAAAGCCCTACCTGACCGTGGACTCCGCGGGGCAGTACAGCGTCTTCGTCCCCGCCGTCCGACAAGACTCTGCCGGCACCACCTGGGAAAACGGCCCCACAGCAGGCCGCAGCATCCCCTTGAGCGACTTCTACCTCGCAAAGCCCGGCGATTCGGTCCAGACAATCAATTCGCAGCTGGCACGGGGAAAGAACCTCCTGCTGACCCCTGGCGGCTACGACGTTGACCAAAGCATTGAGGTCAAGCGGGCGGGAACAGTTGTCCTCGGTCTCGGCATGACAACACTCACCGCCGTCAACGGATCCGTTCCGCTGACTGTGGCAGATGTCCCCGGCGTGGATATCGCCGCGGTCACCGTGGATGCCGGCGACGTGAACTCACCGGCCCTCATGCAAATCGGCAAGGCACGCATGGGCGCAGGCGAAGGGCCGGCCAACTCGGCCGTGCACAGCGATCCGGCCAACCCCACCACGCTCCACGACGTCTTCTTCCGCGTCGGCGGCCCCCACGTTGGCAAAGCTTCGGCCAGCCTGGAAGTCAACAGCGACAACGTCCTCCTGGACCACATCTGGGCCTGGCGCGCCGACCACGGCAACGGCGTGGGCTGGACAACCAATACCGGCCGGAACGGCGTGATCGTCAACGGCAACAACGTCACCGCCACAGGCTTGTTCGTGGAGCACTATCAGGAGTACAACGTCACCTGGAACGGCGAAGGCGGCAAGACGGTCTTCTTCCAGAATGAGCTGCCGTACGATGCTCCCAACCAGGCCGCGTGGCAGCATGACGGGGTCCTTGGCTGGGCCGGATACAAGGTCTCGGATTCCGTGAGGAACCACGAACTTTGGGGCGGCGGCAGTTACGTGTACACCAACGTGGACCCCACCCTCCATGCCACCAGGGGTTTCGAAGTGCCGGTAACGCCGGGAGTGAAGCTGCACAGCCTCCTGACGGTCAACCTGGGTGCCGGGACGATTGACCACGTCGTCAACAACACCGGAGCACCGGTTTCCACTGACGCCGTCGGAGTCCCCAGCTACGTGGCCGACTTCGGCTAGGAGCTAAGGACAGCCACCAAGGATTCGGGGCGCGGTGCCGGCGGCGGAGGCCGGCCGGCACCGAGCCCCGTCACTTGGTTCGGAGCGCCTTCCCATGCAACGCAATGCCGCCCCACACGGCCAGCAGCAGCGCCACCAGAAGCAGTCCCGCATCGCCCAGGTCAATGGACGCCAGCCAAGCCGTCACCGGATCATGCAGGCTGAAGGCGGCGTGAAAGAAGCCGGCCAGCGTCATCACGGCGACGAACAAGGCCGAGACCGCGGAAATGCCGGTGACGGCAGCATTGAAGCCAAGTTTCTGCCGCGGATCATCGAGCGCGGAGCGGTACATGCGCATCATCGCCATGCCGTTCACCGAATCGCACAGCGTCATCGCGGCAGCGAAGGCGAGGGGCAGCGCGAGCAACGCAAAGGGAGGCACCCCGGCCAGGGACGCCGCCGTCGTCATCATCAGCAGTCCGATGGTGGTGGCGGTATCGAAACCCAAGCCAAACAGGAAGCCAATGACGTAGATGTTGCGCGGCCGCCGGACCTTGGACAACGGACGCGCCAGGAGTCGTGCCACCAGTCCCTGTGGCTCCAGGTCCCGCGCTGTGACGGCGGCGCCGTTCCGGGAGCGGCGCAAGGCAGCGGCCGCACGGGCGAAGGCGGAGCCGTTGAACAGCCCCATGGCCAGCAGGAACAGACCGGACACTCCGCTGCCGATCAGCCCCAGCACCAGGTTCCCGGCGGTACCGTCCTGCATCAGGCCACCGGCCATGGAGGCACCGGCGATCACCAGCACGCCTGCGAGCGTCACCACCGAGCTGTGCCCCAGGCTGAACGCGAAGCCCACGCTGACAGGGTCCTGCCGCTGGGCCACAAAGGTACGGGTCGAGTTGTCGATCGCTGCCAGATGGTCCCAGTCGTAGCTGTGCTTCACGCCGGCCAGGTAGGCGGTAAGCACCAGGCCCCACGTGAGCGCCTGCGGTTCGTCGTCGCCCGCGTTGCCTGCGAGCAGGAGGACGACGGCGGCAGCGTGCAGCGCGGCCACCGCACCGAAGGTGCACAGCACCCGGGTCCGCAGCGGCAGGGCGTCCCGGTTCCGGTAGAGGGCGCCGATGCTGGTCATCAGTGCTTCCTCAGGTCCAGCGGTCCCTGGCCGTGCCAGCGTTCCCGGAGGAGGCTGGTGCAGGTGCCGAGCAGGCGGTTCAGTCCACCGGTGCTGTTGGAGAGGCTTCGCAGCACCAGCCCGGTAGTTCCTCCGGCGGCCCGGGTCAGCGAGATCCCGGTCAGCGCGTCGAAGCCCGCGGTGAGCCTGTGCAGTTCGTCGGCGAGTGCCTGGTCCGCCCTTGCGTCCACCACCACCAGCGAGCCCAGATGGCTGTAGCCTTCCATGAAGCCGAGCCCAGTGATGTCGCCGAGGGGTGGCCGGATCAGCAGGTTGTCCAACACCAGCAGCTGCGTGCCACGGCCTGTTTCAACCCGGATCTCGTTGCGCAGCCGCACTTCCTCGTACCGGAAGGCTGCCCCGTCGGGAGACCAGCCCGGGGTTACCACCTCTGCCATGACCAGCGACGACGACGGCCGCAAGGTCACCGAGGTCCGTTGCCGGTAGCTGGCTTCCCGGTAGGCGATGAGCTGATCGGGCATAAGTTCCAGCCGCGCCCCCTCCCCCAGCCGCACGGTCATGCACTGCTCGGCAAAAGACCCGGGGGTCCGGTAAACCTTGGTAGCGGACTGGGTGGTCAGCAGCAGGTCAGCGCCGTCCCCGACTTCAACATCGAGGAGAAAGAGATCCGCCCCCAGATAAGCCCCACCAGGATTCACAAGGACATAACAAACCTGCCCGGAGTCATCAAGGTAATGCGGGCGTATAACCCTGAGAGCACCCTCATGGAACTGTCGTGAAGCGATGGACCTATAGCCGCGCGCCGTGATGCCCAGCGCCAATCGCCCTCGCACTGGGCGATCAGCGGTCGCGGATGAAGGGGGCCGCGGCGTGGCGGGCACCGCGGAGCGGGCACGGCCCCCTTCATCCGCGGGCGCCGCCCAAGGTGAGTCGACGACGGAACTGCTGAACGTCATGCCAGGTCGAGCATCAGGACGTCGTGCCGGATCCATTCGATGACCTTGTCGAGCCCCTCGTCAGTTTTGAGGTTGGTGAAGCAGAAAGGCTTGTTTCCGCGGAACTCTTTGGAGTCCCGTTCCATGACGGCGAGATCCGCGCCGACGTGGGGGGCGAGATCGGTTTTGTTGATGATGAAGAGGTCGGACTTGATCATGCCCTGGCCGGCTTTGCGGGGGATTTTCTCGCCCTGGGCCACGTCGATGATGTAGATGGAGAAGTCGACGAGTTCGGGGCTGAAGGTGGCGGAAAGGTTGTCGCCGCCGGATTCGACGAAGATGACCTGCAGGTCCGGGTGCCGGGCCTTGAGTTCCTCGATGGCGGCAGTGTTCATGGAGGTGTCTTCGCGGATGGCGGTGTGGGGGCAGCCGCCGGTTTCGACGCCGATGATCCGGTCCACGGGGAGGATGCCGTTGGCGGCGAGGATTTTGGCGTCCTCGATGGTGTAGATGTCGTTGGTGATGGCGGCCATGGAGATCCCGCCGCTCATGTGCCGGGTGAGCCGTTCCACGAGCTGGGTCTTGCCGGCGCCGACGGGCCCGCCGATGCCGATTTTGATGGGTTCAGTCATGGTGTTCCTCCTGCTAGCTCATGAACATGCGGGCACGCTGGCGTTCGTGCCGCATTTGCGAAATTTCCAGTCCGGGGCTGACGGCCCCAAGGTCGTCCAGCGTGAGGCGGCCGATCGTGTCGGTGGCGGCAGCGACGTCGTCGTGCGCCTTCCGCAGCACCCGCTGCCCGGCGTTCTGGCCGAGCGGGATGGCACGGACGGCGTTCTGCGTCAGGGATGTCACGGTGGCGAAGAGGTAGGCGGCGAGAGCTTCCTGCAGCGGCACCCTGAGTGAACGGGCGACGACGGCGAACGCCAGCGGCTGGTGCCCGGCGGCCCGGCCGGTGGCCACCAGGTCCCGGTACAGGTCCAGCGCAGGCGAAGGAAACACCTCCGCCCCGATCTCCAGCAGCCGCGACCCCATTTTCACGCTGGCCTCCCGAACCTGCCGAGGCAAAAGCGAAGCAGAAAGAAGAGCGTCCAACTCCCCCAGCTCCGCACCCTCATAGAACAGCCGAATAGCCAACCCATCCGAGTAGGTCAGCGACTGCGAGACAAAAGCAGAGAGCCAGTTTCCAAAGGACCGTTCATCAAAAACGAGCTCCCAGTCGATGTACGTCTCAAACCCAAGGGAGTGCGCAAAAGCCCCAGTAGGCAAAGCAGAATCGACCAACTGTTGAAGAGCAAGCTGGTAACTGCTCACCGCACTGCCGCCCAACGGGACGGAGCATCGCGACGGCCCGGTTTGGGGGCCGCGGCGTGGCGGGCACCGCGAAGCGGGCACGGCCCCCAAACCGGGGCGGCGCACCCAAGTGACACCTCCCGTGGAGCGCGCAGCGCGGCGACAGGGTTACTAGTGCGAGTGCTCAGCATGGCGGAAAGGCACAGGGAGGACGCGTTCCTGGCGGGTGTAGGGCACGGAGTTGTGGCGGAGGTAGTCCTCGACGGTGTGGTCGTAGGCGCACACCATGACGTCAGCTTTGTACTCGCTCGACTCATCAAAGAACTGTGCCTGGAGGTGCCGGTTGCCCAGGGAGTGTGCGGTGACGCCCATTTCGTGGATGGTGCGGGGCGCGATGACCAGGACGTCGGTGGGAAGCACCGAGACGACGATCATGTTGGTTTCCTCCACGTGGAGGATGTCTCCATCGCGGAGGTCCCCAGAGCCGGAGTGGAGCCGGATGCCGATTTCCTTGCCGTGGTCGGTGGTGGCGCGCTGGATGCGTTTGACCAGTGAGGCGTTGGGCAGCACCACCTTCTCGCGGTGCAGGCCTGCGAAGGCGGCGGCTTCGGCCTGGGACAGTTCGTGCAGGTTGCCGAGGACTTTGTCGATGATCATGTTGTTTCTCCCGGGCTCTAGAACAGGAAGTACCGCTGTGCCATGGGCAGCACGTCCGACGGTTCGCAGGTGACGTCCTCGCCGTCGACCGTCACTTGGTAGGTTTCCGGATCCACCTGGATGTCAGGGGTGGCGTCGTTGTACTTGAGGTCGGCCTTGGAGAGGTTCCGGATGCCGGCGACGGGCCGGATGACCTTCTCCAGCCCCAGTTCCTGGGGCACGCCGGCCTCGATTGCGGCTTTGGACAGGAAGGTGATGGAGGACTGCTGCACGGCCTTGCCGAAGGTGGCGAACATGGGGCGCATGGTCCGCGGCTGCGGGGTGGGGATGGACCCGTTGGAGTCCCCCATCAGCGCGTAGGCGATCTGGCCGCCCTTGAGCACCAGTTCAGGTTTAACGCCGAAGAACGCAGGATCCCACAGCACCAGGTCGGCGAACTTGCCCACTTCCACGGACCCCACGGAGTCCGCGATGCCCTGGGCGACGGCGGGGTTGATGGTGTACTTGGCCACGTAGCGCTTGAGGCGGAAGTTGTCGCTGTCCGCGCTGCCGTGCATGCCGCCGTCGTTGTCTTCCAGAACCCCGCGCTGCTTCTTCATCTTGTCCGCCACCTGCCAGGTCCGGGTGATCACTTCGCCCACCCGGCCCATGGCCTGGGAGTCGGAGGACGTAATGGAGAAAATGCCCAGGTCCTGCAGGACATCCTCGGCGGCAATGGTCTCGGCACGGATGCGGGAATCGGCGAAGGCCACGTCCTCGGGAATGTCCGGGTTGAGGTGGTGGCACACCATCAGCATGTCCAGGTGCTCTTCGATGGTGTTGCGTGTGTACGGCAGCGTGGGGTTGGTGGAGGCGGGCAGGACGTTGGGCATGCCCGCGATCCTGATGATGTCCGGGGCGTGCCCGCCGCCCGCGCCCTCCGTGTGGAAGGTGTGGATCACGCGGCCGTCGATGGCGCGGATGGTGTCCTCCACAAACCCGCACTCATTCAGGGTGTCGGTGTGGATGGCCACCTGGACGTCGTACTCGTCGGCCACCCTCAGCGAGGTGTCGATGGAGGAGGTGGTGGCGCCCCAGTCTTCATGGACTTTGAGCCCGATGGCGCCGGCGCGGATCTGCTCGGCGAGGGGTTCGACGGCGGACGCGTGGCCTTTGCCGAACAGGCCGATGTTCATGGGCAGCCCCTCGGCCGCCTGCAGCATCCGTTGGATGTGCCACTTCCCGGGGGTGACAGTGGTGGCTTTCGTGCCCTCGGCGGGGCCGGTGCCGCCGCCGATCATGGTGGTGACGCCGCTGGCAAGGGCGGTGGGGACCTGGTCCGGGGAGATGAAGTGGATGTGGGTGTCGATGCCCCCGGCAGTGAGGATCTTCCGCTCCCCCGCGATGATCTCCGTGCCGGAGCCGATCACGATGTCCACGCCGTCGGTGATCTGCGGGTTGCCGGCCTTGCCGATTTTGAAGACGTGGCCGTCCTTCAGGGCTACGTCGGCTTTGTAGATCCCCGTGTAGTCGAGGATCACTGCGTTGGTGATGACGGTGTCCGGAATGTCCTCTTCGCGGGTGGCCTGGCCGTTTTGGCCCATGCCGTCGCGGATGACCTTCCCGCCGCCGAACACCACTTCCTCGCCGTACACGGTGCGGTCCTGCTCAATCTCGAGGAACAGGTCGGTGTCCGCCAGGCGGATTTTGTCACCGGTGGTGGGCCCGTAGAGGTCTGCGTACTGTCGGCGCGGAATCTCGAAAGTCACTTGCCATTCCCTTCCGCAGCGGACCCGGACTGGTGGGTACCGCCGTCGAGCTTTCCGTTGACCGCGTTGCTGAGTCCGTACACCTCGCGCGCGCCTGCCAGTTCGATGAGCCGGACGCTGCGGGAGTCGCCGGGCTCGAACCGGGCTGCCGTTCCTGCCGGGATGTCCAGCCGCCGGCCGTACGCAGCCTGCCGGTCAAAGGACAGGGCGGCGTTGGCCTCGGCGAAGTGGAAGTGGGAGCCCACCTGGACGGGCCGGTCGCCGGTGTTGGTCACGGCAACCTCGATTGCCTCCCTGCCGGCGTTCGCGGTCACGGGATCCGGCCGCAGGACGTATTCGCCTGGAATCATGGCTGCGCTCCTCAGCGGATGGGGTTGTGGACGGTGACCAGCTTGGTGCCGTCCGGGAAGGTTGCTTCGATCTGGACGTCGTGGATCATCTCCGGGACGCCTTCCATCACATCCTCGCGGGTGAGCAGCGTGGTGCCGTAGCTCATCAGGTCGGCAACGCTCCTGCCGTCCCGGGCGCCCTCGATCAGCTCGTAGCTGATGATGGCCACGGCTTCGGGGTAGTTGAGCTTGAGGCCGCGCGACTGCCTGCGCCGGGCAAGGTCGGCGGCCACCACGATCAGGAGTTTTTCCTGCTCACGCGGCATCAGATGCATGGGGTTCCCTTCGACGGCCTGGGGCGTGCTGCCAGAGTAGGCGGGTCACGTTTCCACCAGGTTTCAGGAGTATCAGTGAAGGCCGCCCGCCTGCTGGTTCGCCTCGCTGAGGCGGCCCAGGATTTCGTCGCTGGACTGGATGGGCTGGCGGTAGGTGGCGGAGAGGATGCGGAGCATATCGGCGGCGTCCTGGTCGGCTTCGGAGGCCATGGCGTCCTTGGCGTACGTGACCCGGATGTTGTGCGCGAACGCGTCCGCGGCGGTTTGGGCGATGCAGTTGTGGGTCGACACGCCGGCGAGTACCACTTCCCCGGCGCCCCAGTTCCGCAGCCGTGCCAACAGGTTGGTGCCCACAAAGCCGCTGTCCCTGGTTTTGTTCAGCTGTGGAAGGTCCTCGGTGATGAGGCCCGGTACCGATTGGGCCTGCTCGCTGCCGCGGAAGATGAACCCCTGGTCATCTTCGAGCATGCTGAGCGTCCAGGTGGACTTGTCCCGCTCGTGTTCGGTTCCCACCAGGAGGGTTTTGTGTCCGGCGGCCTTGAACCCTTCGAGCAGCCGGTTGCACTCACTGACCACCCGTTCCTGCTGGGCCGCCAGTTCGGGCGTTTCGAAGAATGCGTTCTGCATGTCGATGACCAGGAGGGCAATCATGTGGGCACCTTTCCTCGTTGAGCCGGTTTCGGAAAGGTACCCCTCCGCGTCCGGACAAAACGTGCACCTACCGGAACACGGGGGCTCCGGAAGGCGGTTTCAGGGTGCCGATTCCCGGATCTTCAACTCGAATCCGGCCTCCACGTGCACGCCCTGCGCGGATGTTTCCCGGGCGGCGATCCGGTCCAGCAGCAGGCCGATGGACCGCTCGGCGATCTCCTCCATTCCCGGGGACACTGTGGTCAGCGGGGGTGAAGCGAAGCGGGCCTCATCGATGTCGTCGAAGCCGGCCACTGCAACCTCCCCCGGCACCTTGACGCCGCGGATCAGCAGTTCGTGCAGAGCACCCAGGGCCAGGACGTCGTTCAGCCCAAAGACGGCGTCGAACTCAACCCCCGCTTCCAGGAGGCCGGCAACGGCGGCGGCACCGGCGTCACGGCGCCATTCGGCGGGGGCGACCAGTCCGGCGTCGAACGCGATGCCTGCATCTTCCAGCGCCTTCCGGTACCCGTTCAGGCGAAGCCCGGCGCTTCCGGCGGACTCGTCCGGCCGGGCGCCGATCACGGCAATCCGACGACGGCCGCCGGCCAGCAGGTGCCGGGTGAGGGCAGCCGCGGCTTCCCCGTTCTTCATGGTCACCAGGTCGAAGCGCAGATCCATGATGTGCTCGCCCAGCATCACCAGCGGTTTCTTGCCCGCCCGGGCCGCGATGGCATCCGCATCCGCCACCAGTGGCGTGAACAGCAGACCATCCGTGAGCTGCCGGAAAGTCCCCTGCAGGGCGCCGAGCTCGGCGGCAACCCCCGCATCGGACTGCTCCACGATCACGCGGTAACCGCGACGGGAAGCGGCCTTCATCAGCTTGGACGCCAACTCCGCGTAGTAGGGCGCGGAGAGGTCGGAGAGGACAAGGCCCAGCATGGACGTCTTGCCGGACCGGAGGCTGCGGGCGGTGAGGTTGGCTTCGTAACCCAACTCGGCGATGGCGTCCTGCACCCGTTGCTTGGTGGCCGGACGGATGAATTCGTAGTCGTTCAGGACGTTGGAAACCGTCTTGAGTGAAACGCCTGCCGCCCTCGCCACATCGTTCATGGTGACGGCCATTAACGCTCTTTTCCAGCCTTCGCGGCTGCCTTGGCGGCCTGCTTGCTGGCGCGTACCCTGGCCAGGGATTCCGGGTCGACGATGTCCGCCACCGACAGGTAGCTGCCCTCGTCACCGTAGTGGCCGGCGGCTTCACGCCACCCCGGCGCGTCGAGGCCGCGCTGCTTGCCCAGGAGCGCCAGGAAGATTTTGGCCTTCTGGTCCCCGAAGCCGGGCAGGGCCTTGAGCCTGCGCAGCACCTCCGCGCCGTCAGGCGAACCCTTGGTCCAGATCGCGGCGGCATCGCCGTCCCACTCGTTCTGCACCGCCTCGGCGAGCGCCTGCACGCGGGCAGCCATGGAACCGGGGAAACGGTGGACGGCGGGCCGTTCCTTGAACACTTCGACGAACGCAGCGGGGTCCTGCCCAGCGATGGCTTCCGGCTTCAGTGAGCCGATCCTGGACCTGATCTTCTCAGGCCCGGCGAACGCGGACTCCATGGTGACCTGCTGGTCCAGCAGCATGCCGGTCAGCAGGGCGAAGGCGTCCTCACTCAGCAACTTGTCCGCGGCAGGGTCCCCTGTGATGTGCAGTTCCATGCCGTCCATCCTCCCACCTGGGGGCCGCCGTCGTCTTACTCCCGGATCAGGCGTCCACAGCCAGCCGGATCATGGACCAGGACACGGCGGGGAGCTCCGCTGTGAGCCGGCCGCCGTCAACGTGGGCGGTGCCGTTTCCGGACGGCAGGACGGAGGTTGAATCATCGGCACTGGCCTGCCAGTACGGATCCTTGCTGGCATAGGTGAGGGCCTCCACCACCCGGACCTTGCCCAGCGCGGCCACGGCGGCATCCAGGGTGAGGGCGTCGGTGGCGGATCGGTTCACGGCGAACACCACCGCCTCCCCCTTTTCCGCGTCAAAGGTGGCGACGGCGGAGAGCGCCGTGACGTCCGCCGTCGTGCCGCCGCTGACCAGCGGGGATTCGACGGCGAGCTGCAGGACGGTACCGGAGGCGTGGCGGGACGTAAGCGCGAACGGGTGGAAAGTGGTTTGTTTCCAGGACCTGCCGCCGGGCTCGGTCATGATAGGCGCGATGACGTTGACCAGCTGCGCCAGGCTTGCCGAATGGACGCGGCCGGTGTTCCGGAGCAGCGTGACCAGGAGGTCCCCCACCACCACGGCGTCCGCCACGGTATAGGTGTCCTCCAGCAGGACGGGGGCTACGGGCCAGTCATTGCCCGTGGGCACCTTGGATTCGTCGCGGCTCATGTGCCACACGTTCCATTCGTCGAAGGAGATGTTCACCTGCTTGGCCGACTTCTTCACGGACTTCACATGGTCGATGTGGCTCACGAGGTCGCGGATAAAGGCCTCCATCCTGTGCCCGGCGGTGAGGTGTTCCTGCAGGTCGCCGGAGTCCTCGAAGTACTGGTGCGCCGAGACCAGGTCCACCAGCTCATAGGTTTCGGACAGGACAACGCGCTCCCACTCGCCAAAAGTTGGCATGGTGGGTCCGGAGCTGCCGCAGGCCACCAGTTCCAGGCCGGGATCGATCATGCGCATCCCCCGCGCCGTATCAGCGGCAAGGCGGCCGTACTCCAGGGCGTCCTTGTGCCCGATCTGCCAGGGACCGTCCATCTCATTGCCCAGGCACCACATCCTGATCCCGTATCCGTCAGCAGCCCCGTTGGCCCGGCGCTGCTCCGAAAGGGCCGTGCCGCCGTCGATGTTGCAGTACTCCACGAGGTCCAGCGCCTCCTGGAGTCCCCGCGTACCGAGGTTGACGGCCATCATGGGCTCCGCACCGGCCTTGGCCGACCACTTGGCGAACTCGTCCACGCCCACCTGGTTGGGTTCGGTGGAGTGCCAGGCAAGGTCCAGTCGCACGGGACGCTGGCCTGCCGGACCCACGCCGTCCTCCCACCGGTACCCGGACACGAAGTTGCCGCCCGGGTAGCGGACCGTGGAGACGCCCAGTTCGCGGGTCAACTCCAGGACGTCCTTGCGGAAGCCGTCCCCGTCGGCGTCCGGGTGGCCCGGCTCGAAGATGCCGGTGTAGACGCACCGGCCAAGATGCTCCACGAAGGCACCGAAAGTACGACGGCGGACGGGCCCAACAGTGAAGGAGGGATCGACGGTGATTTTTGCTGCGGCAGGTCCAGAGTGGGTCACGGAATATCCTCGGCTTCAGTTTTTACAACGTTATAGAAATCTATTCTTGGGTGCTCCGTTCCAAGCGTCAAGAACTTTTTCCGGCATCCTCCAGCCCATTATTTGCAGCGGCCGGGACAGGCTCCGGGGCCTGGCCTGCGCTGATGCCGCGGACGGCGTCCGTGCCGGGGTTTCCAAGTACCGGCTGCCGGGAAAAACAGGTACCGGTTACGCATTCGCCGGGGCCTCTGCGCCAACTAGGTTTTTCCCAGAGACAAGAAGACCTGTTCTGGCTCTCGGTACTTGGCTCACTAGGGGGTGTGAGACTGGATATGCACGTACGACAGGTAGGCCCAGGCTTCCCGGTCCATCGGACGCGGGTAACAGGCGGGGCCGGCGACGAGGAGTCCTTCGAGACCAAGGACTCTCCCCCAGCCGTCGCCGGCCCTTTTGACCGCCCCGGAACCCGCGCCGGCCACCCACCCCTGCAAGCCGCCGCCCACGGGCAGGCCGCAGCCGGGAACCCGGCGCTTTTGCTGGACCTTGTCAACGGCGCCCACTCACTGGCCGACTCGCTGGACCTTCTGGTTGCTGCTGCGGCAGGACATGTAATGCGGACCGCGGGCCTGGAGGTTGGCTGCGGCCTGGTGCTGCACCAGCCCAAGCGGGGTCCGGCCATTGCGGGTACCACCGGTGACGTGGTCCGACTGCTGGAGTGGGAACGGGGCACGGCCGAGGGGCCGGCCACAGATGTCATGGCCGGCGGCCACCCCGTGGCGGTGCTCCAGAGGAACGGCGATTTCCGCTGGCAGCGCTATTCGGACCAGCTGCAGTCGTCCGGCTACGGCAGTTCCCTGGCTGTGCGGCTCCGCCTGGATGCCGGGGCGCCGGTGGACGACGGCCTTCCCGGACACAGCGAGCTGGGCCAGTCCAGCGCCGCCCTTGCTTTCTTTGCGCATGAAGCAAAAGCCTTCCCCCTCCAGGTCATTGCCGAAGCCCGCAGCTTCGCGGTCCTGGCAACCAAGAGCCTTCAGATGGCCATCAATATGCACACCGCCCGCTCGCTGGCCACCGACCTGCGCTCGGCCCTGGACAGCCGAACCTCCATCAACGTGGCGTGCGGGGTGATCATGGCGCAGAACCGGTGCTCCTACCAGGAGGCGTTTTCCATCCTCGCCAAGGCGTCGAGCCACCGGAACATCAAGGTGCGCAAGGTGGCCGAAGACCTCTTGGACAAGCTGCCGGAAGGTGCGCCGCGCTCACACTTCGGCCACTGACCGCCGGGCCCGTTGGGGCTACTCCGCGTGGCGTCGGCCTATCCGGCCCGGGGGGAAGCTGGCGGCGCAGTACTGGCACGGACCACGAGTTCCGGCGCCACCACCGTGGAGCTCAC
Organism: Pseudarthrobacter phenanthrenivorans; assembly: GCF_036455295.1. Taxonomy (GTDB): domain Bacteria; phylum Actinomycetota; class Actinomycetes; order Actinomycetales; family Micrococcaceae; genus Arthrobacter; species Arthrobacter phenanthrenivorans_C. Next base: position 38,595 of record NZ_JAYXNX010000019.1, read on the forward strand.
CGGGGCGCCGGACTCGATCTCCTTGAGCATGATGTCCATGCAGCGGCGGCCCAATTCCTCGAAGTCCTGGCGGACGGTGGTCAGCGGGGGCGTGAAGTACCCCGCTTCAGGCTGGTCGTCGAAGCCCACCACGGAGACGTCGTCGGGCACCCTGACGCCCGCCTCGGTGAACGCGCGCAGCACGCCCAGGGCCATCTGGTCGTTCCCCACGAAAATGGCCGTGGCAGTGAGCCTGGAAGCAAGCCTGCGGCCGATCGCGTAGCCGCTGCCCGCACTCCAGTCCCCTTCCACCAGCAGGGATTCGTCCAGGCCCGCCTCGCGCAGCACCGCACGCCATCCCTCCGCACGCTCGGCACCGTCCGTCCAGTCGGGCGGACCTGCAATATGTCCGATCTGCCGGTGGCCCTCCCTGACAAGGTGTTCGACGGCGAGCCTGGCACCCGCGCGCTGGTCCACCATGGCCCCGCTGACCTTCGCGCTCCCGGCGGAGCCCACAGCCACCACGGGGACGGGAAGGTTCATCTGCTCCAGCACGGCGAGGGTGTCCGAGTGCGGCACCAGCACCGCGATCCCGTCCACCGCCTGGTCCATGAAGTGGCCCACGGCGTTGGAGATCGCGTCCCTGCTGACCTCCCGCAGGGCAGCGATGCTGACAAAGTAGCCCGCGTTGCGGGCGGCATGTTCAACCCCCAGCAGGGTGTTGGCCGGGCCGTACTGGGAAAGTTCGCTGGCCAGCACCCCGATGGTCTGCGAGCGCCGGGTGACCAGGCTCCGGGCCGCGGTGTTGCGCCGGTACCCCAGTTCCGCAATGGCGGCCTCTACCTTTTCCCGTGTCGCCTTGCTGACGTTGGGGTGGTTGTTCACCACGCGGGAGACGGTCTGGTGGGAGACGCCCGCTATTTTGGCCACGTCTTCCAGGCGCGGCATCCGGCCCTTGCTGGTATTTGCCATGTGCCTATTGTGCCTGCTCGGCGGCGCTTCTCCCGTGGTAAATGGCGGCGGCCGGAATGCGGCGGAATCCTTGCGCGGCACGGGCACCCGGAGAAGGATGAAGGCACCCCCCGTTTGCAGAGAAGGAGCCGGTGGAATGACCAAGTACCTGATCTCTTTTCCCAGCGCAGCCATGGACATTCCCGACGGCGGGCTGCAGGAGGTTGCCGACGCAGCGCACGCAGTGGTCCGGGAGGCAAAGGACGCCGGCGTCTGGGTCTTCGGCGGCGGCATTGACGAGAGCGTCCCGCCCGTCATGGTCAGCGGCAACGGAACCGTAAGTGAAGGGACCTATCCCCAGACGGCGCACATCGAGGGTGGTTACACCGTGCTGGAACTGCCCAGCTACGACGCCGCACTGCACTGGGCCGCCAAGATCGCCGCCGCCTGCCGCTGCGCGCAGGAGGTGCGCGCCTTCCAGTATGATCCCGCCAGCTAGTGGAAGCGGGGCAGGTGGACCTGGAGTATCCGTTTGCCGGCCGCTGGCTGGTGCAGAACTCCCCTGCGGACCGGGTGCCCAGCCACGGAACAGAGCTGTTTGGCGCACGCTGGGCCATCGACTTCGCGGGAGGGGTGGCTGGGGCTGGCCGGCAACCACGTGATCATCGAAGGCACGGGGGCGTTCATTGCCCTGTGCCACCTGAAGCGTGGGAGCGTCTGCGTGCGGCCCGGGCACCCCGTCGGGGTTGGTGACGCCATCGGCGCCTGCGGCAATTCCGGCAACAGCACCGAGCCTCATCTGCACGTCCAGGCCATGGATTCGATGGATCCGGGGCGGGCTTCCGCTATTCCCATCTCATTCCCCGGTGGACTGCCGCGGAACGGGACGATTGTCTCCGCCTGAGAAGGGGATTTCATGACAACCCGCGTCTAACCGCTTAAAGCGGAAAGTCCGCCGTCGTACGCGGCGGACTTCCGAAGTAACTGTGGGTGGGCCCTGTGGGGCTCGAACCCACGACCCACGGATTAAAAGTCCGATGCTCTACCAACTGAGCTAAAGGCCCCTGCCGGTCAGTCAAACACGCTGTGTCCGCCCGTCCGGCCCAATCCATTTCTGGACGTTAATACTCTAACCCATGGTTCCGGCGTCTTCGCACATGCTCCGGACGCCGCCGTCGGCCGCTTCAGGCCACCCTGCCGCGGCTCCCTGCGCAGGTGTTGGCGGCAGTCCGGATGCTCGATTTCCGTTGCCGCACAGGAGTAGCGTGGGGGCATGAGCGAGCAAGCAGGAACCAGTCCGTACGGCGGCAGCAACCGGCACCACAAGCCCAAGCCATTCGCGCCGATGGACTTCGAGCCCTTCGCAGGCGGTGCCGACCCCGCCCGGGTCTCGGAGGCCGCCCACCTTGCCGCCCAGGCCCTGGTGCGCCATGGCCGTGACAGCGACGATCCCCAGGTGACCGAACGCCTGGTGCGGCTTGCCGACGAGCAGGGCCTGGAGGCCATTGCCGAGATGTGGGCCGAAAGCCCCGCCCGCTCCCTTCCCGGGGCACTGTGGCGCCTGTACGCCCTGCGCGCGGCCACCGTCCAGGACCCCGAACGCATCTCGGTCTATTTCCGCGCCGGCAAGGACACAGCGCAGGTCTCCAACGTGGTGGCCGGGGCTGCGGAGCCCCCGGGGGCCGACGAAATGCGCAGCATGGCGGACGCCATCCTCTCCGGCGCGTTCGACGGCGACTTCGACGTCGCGCTGGAACGTTCCGCCGCGTTCTGCCGCGTGGTGGCGCTCGGCCAGGCCACCCTCGCCGACGGCGCCGAGCACGCCAACGAAGCCCACGCCAGCAAACTCACGCGCAACTCCCACCAGCTGGTGAAGACCGCGGAGGACCTGGAGCACGCTGCCAACGCGTGGCGTCTTGGCGAACTGGACTGAGCCGGCCGGGGCAAAGGCCGCTTCTTTCCGGGACAAACCGGGCCCCCGCTGTCAAGATTGACTTGCACGGGGTGAAGTAGAAGACTGAAACCGGTGCCGAGCCGCGAAACCCCCGGGCTTCAACAATTAGCCGCCTAGAGCGGCCTACCGCCGAGAGGCGTATCCGGTTCGGCACCATTTTTCTGCCCTCTTCCAGGGGCCGATTCAGAGGGTGCAGTTAAGGGCCGGTAGAGTAGGCGACAGCTGCCCGCCGGAGTCAAGTCACACGGCAGCAGCCCCCGCCCTGATAAGTCCCCGGAGACCGGTAAACACGTGAAGCTGCGCCTTTTTCCCCAGGAGCCCGCAGGGCTGAACCTGCTCTCTCAGATGGCACAACAGATCGTGCTGGCCAGCGCCACCCTCGCCGAGATCCTTGGCGTACCCGCGGACGAGCACGGCGGCCTCGTGGAAGACATGCACAACATCGAGGCCAAGTCCGCCGAGCTGCACTTCGCTCTCCTGACCCACATGCGCACCAGCTTCGTGAACCCCCTCCCCCGCGAAGACATGTACGCCCTGTCGCGGTATCTCAACGAGGCCATGGAAAAGATGGACGCCGCTGCGGAACTGGTGGCCCTGTACAAGCTTGACCGCTTGCCCAGGCGCGCGGCGGACCAGCTGGAAATCATCAGCCGCCAGGCCGAACTTACGGTCGATGCCATGCGCCGGCTCAATGACCTCGATGACCTCGAGGACTACTGGATCGAGATCCTGCGCCTTGCCAAGCGGGCCGAACGGACCCACCGCGTTTGGGTGGCGGACATGATCGCGGACATGAAGTGGGCCCAGTACTCCCGCAACAGGGACATCGCCAACCAGCTGGTGGAGGTCACCAAGGACATGCGCCGGGTGGCCACCCAGGTAGGCAGCATCATCGTCAAGGAATCCTGAGGTGTCGGCGGTCATCTTCGCCGCGGTGGTCCTGCTGGCGGCGGTCTTTGCCTTCCTGAACGGCTTCCGGGACGCGTCCACCTCCGTTGCCCTTGCCGTGCGGAACAGGGCCCTCACTCCCAGCGTGGGCATACTGCTCGCCACGTTCTTCAACTTCGTCGGCGCCCTCCTGAGCGCCATGCTGGCCGTCGCCGCCAGCCAGACCTGGATCAGTCTTCCGGCCGGAAGTGACGGGCTCTCCATCCTGGTGGCGGGGCTGGCGAGCGCCTGCGCCTGGGGCTTGCTGACATGGCACCGGGGCATCCCGGCGTCCTCCACCCATGCCCTGGTGGGCGGCCTTGCCGGAGCAGGCCTGGCCAGCCTGGCCATCGGCGGTCCGGGAGTGGCCGGCGTCGACCAGTCGCTCCTGTTCCAGGTGGTGTTGCCGCTGGTGCTGTCTCCGCTCGTGGCCTACAGCGGTTCGTTCCTCCTCGTGTACCCGGCCACGTGGGTGGCCCGCTACACGCAACCCAACGTGGTGAACCAGCGCTTCCGCCGGGGCCAGGCGGTTGCGGCAGGTGCGGTGGCCTTCGGCCACGGCCTCCAGGACGGACAGCGTGTCAGCGCGGTGCTCCTGCTGGCTCTCCTGGCGGCCGGGCATTCCGACGGCGGGATCCCGCCATGGGTGGCAGCGCTCTCCGCCGTGATGATGACGGCCGGCACCCTGTTCGGCGGCTGGCGCATTTCGCACACCATCGGCTACAAGATCACCAGGATTGATCCCCTCCGCGGCTCCGTGGCCCAGACCTTCAGCGCGCTGATGCTCTTCGTGGGCGCCATCGGGCTCCATTGGCCGCTGTCCACCACGCACACCGTTACGGCGGGAGCGCTGGGCGCCGGAGAGAACCAGCATTTTTCGGTGACCAACCGCAAGCTTGTCATCCGGATCCTGTGGTACTGGGCCCTCACGCCCCTGGCCACGTGCGCGCTGGCCTTCGTGCTGGCGCTGGCGCTGTCCCCCATCTCCATCTAGTCCTGCAACCGGGGGCGCAGTTCCCCTATACAGGCCAAAAGCCGTGACGTAGATTCGAAAGTGCGTCCCGGTCACGGTGCCGGGGACCTGGCCGTCCGCGCCGTGTGCAGGGCTCTGGACGGGCGCCGCTGCAGCAACACGGCGGCTTGGATGCACATCGCGGAAAAGAGCAGGCGCCATGTCTCTCCCGTATTCCCGAGGTCCGCTGCCCCAGCCCCGGCAGCTCCAGTGCGAGGCCTGCGGAACCGAGAACCAGCTGACCATCCACGCCATCACGGCGATCGGTGCTGCCGGAGGGGATTTGGTCACCGTCTCCTACACCTGCAACGACTGCAGCCTCTTCCAGGAACACACCGCCTACGCCACGGACGTGGCAGCTGCCCTGAACCAGGTCCGCTGGATGGCCAAGGTGGTCCTCTTCGGGGACGACTACATCCACTGCGGCTTCCCCATGGAGGAAGCGGAGTTCGAGGTGGAGCGGCTCTGCTACCGCAGCAGCAACACGGGCAGCGGGCTCAACGCGGTGTCCCTGCCCACCCGGGTCCTGCGCTGCCACTGCGGGTTCCAGCTCGAAGTGCCGGAGTGAACACGCCGTACCGGAGTGAACCGCCCGGCCCAGCTACAGCTGGATGGCCTCTGTCCCACCCTGTGCGGCCATGAGGACGGTTGCCAGCTCTTCAGGTGACAGGTTCGCGGCCGCGCAGAGCTCAGCGTGCGCGATTCCGGAAGCGGAGGCCTTGCGGACCGCCTGGCGGAGGGACTCCTGGGCGTTGTCCAGTTCCCACTGCATGCTTTCAAGGAGCGAGCTGGCCCGCCAGACCACTGACAGGACATCCTCCTCGGCAGCGGCCGCCGCCACCGCCAGGTGGGGTTCGAGTTCCGGGGCCAGGGGGCCTGCCGCAAGGGGTCCCGTCAAACTGGCTGCTGCGGCGAAACCCTCCGCCGGCAGCACGGGATCCGACAGCACTGAGTCCTGCAGTACGGCATCCTGCGCCGCTGCGCCTGCGCCCGCCGCAGGCAGGGAAACCGTAAGCTGGGTGCCCAGGGGGCTGCTGGCCGTCTGCGTCATGGCAAAACTCCTTAAGCTGGCTTACTACTAGTCCCGAAAGTATCTAGTTCAGCGTACTAAACGGGTTGGCAGATAGCCAACGGGAGCGGCGTCTATCCGAAGCGTCCGGAGACGTAGTCTTCGGTGGCCTTCTGGACCGGGTTGCTGAAGATGGTGTGGGTATCGCCGTATTCGATCAGCTTGCCGGGCTTGCCCGTGCCGGCGATGTTGAAGAACGCGGTCTTGTCCGACACGCGCGCCGCCTGCTGCATGTTGTGGGTCACGATGACCACCGTGTACTGGTCCTTGAGCTCATTGATCAGGTCCTCGATGGCCAGGGTGGAGATGGGGTCCAGGGCAGAGCAGGGCTCGTCCATGAGGATCACCTGCGGCTCCACGGCAATGGCACGCGCAATGCAGAGCCGCTGCTGCTGTCCGCCGGAGAGCCCGGAGCCGGGCTTCGCCAGCCGGTCCTTGACTTCGTTCCACAGGTTGGCACCCTTGAGCGAGCGCTCCACCAGGACATCGGCCTCGCCCTTGGAGATCTTCTTGTTGTTCAGCTTCACGCCTGCCAGCACGTTGTCCCGGATGGACATGGTGGGGAACGGGTTGGGGCGCTGGAAGACCATGCCGATCTGCGAGCGGACGGTCACGGGGTCAACCCCGGGGCCGTACAGGTTGTCGCCGTCGAGCAGGACCTCCCCCTCCACGCGGGCGCCGGGGATGACCTCGTGCATGCGGTTCNCACGGGGTCAACCCCGGGGCCGTACAGGTTGTCGCCGTCGAGCAGGACCTCCCCCTCCACGCGGGCGCCGGGGATGACCTCGTGCATGCGGTTCAGGGTGCGGAGGAAGGTGGACTTTCCGCAGCCGGACGGGCCGATGAACGCGGTGACGGACTTGGCCTCGATGTTGATGCTGACGTCCTCCACGGCGAGGAAGTCGCCGTAGTACACGTTCAGGTCCTTGACGTCGATGCGCTTAGACATGGTGTTCCTTCACTTACTGGGTATGGGATGAAGTCTAGGATCCGCCGCGGGTGGACGGAAGGAGGTTCCGCGGGCTTGCGGGTTACCGGCCCTTTTTGGGGGCGAAGATCCGTGCGATCAGCCGTGCCACCAGGTTCAGGACCATGACCAGGATGATCAGCACCAGCGCCGCACCCCATGCCCGCTGTGACGACGGACCTGGGTTGGAGGGCGAGGTGGGGTTGAGGATCTGGGTGTAGATGAAGGTGGGCAGCGAGGCCATCCAGCCGCCGAACACGTTGTTGTTGATGCTGGTGGCAAAGCCGGCGGTGACCAGGATGGGCGCCGTCTCGCCGATGACCCGGGCGATCGCCAGGGTGACGCCGGACGCGATGCCGGAAATCGCCGTCGGAATGACCACCTTAAGGATGGTCCGCCACTTGCGGACGCCCAGGGCATAAGCGGCCTCGCGGAGTTCGTTGGGGACGATCTTGAGCATTTCCTCGCTGGAACGGACCACCACGGGGATCATCAGCACTGAGAGCGCGACGGCGGCCACGGCGCCGGTCTTGGTGCCCGGGCCCACCACCGCGAAGAAGAACGCGGCAGCGAAAAGGCCGGCCACGATGGAAGGGATCCCGGTCATGACGTCCACGAAGAACGTGATGGCCTTGGCGAGGCGTCCGTGGTGGCCGTACTCCACCAAGTAGATGGCGGTGAGCAGCCCCACGGGCACGGAGATCACGGTGGCCAGAAGGGTGATCTGCACCGTGCCCAGGAGGGCGTGGTAGATGCCGCCCATGACGGGGGCGCCGTTCTCCACGGCCTTGTTGTCGAAGGCGCCTGTCACGCCGTTCATGGAGGTGGTAAGGAAACCGGGGTCGAGGAGACCGGGAATGCCGTTGACCATGACCGTCCAGATGACCGAGACCAGGGGCAGCAGCGCCACCAGGAATGAGCCGACCACCAGGCAGGTGGCCAGCTTGTCCTTGGCCCTGCGGGAGCCTTCCACGGCGGCACTCCAGGAAACCAGGCCCACGGCGAACAGGATCGCGGAGACCAGGCCCCAGCCAAACGGATTGAAGCCGATCAGGGCGAGGATGGCGGCGCCGAGGATCAGGGCGCCGGCGAGCACCGCATAGGGCGCGTACTTAGGCAGCTGGCCCTTGGTGAGCGCCGACCGCTTGCTGCGGACGGGGGTAAGGGTGGAGGTCATTTAGTTGGCTCCCGAGAAGTCCTTGTGCCGGGTAATGACCCAGCGGGCGATCATGTTCACGGCCAGGGTGATGACGAACAGCACCAGGCCGGCAGCGATCAGGGTGCTGACCTTAAGGCCGCTGGCTTCCGGGAAGTTCAGGGCGATCTCGGCAGCGATGGTCTGGTTTCCGGACTGGATGAGGCTGGCGGTCAGGGCGCCGGAGGAGAGCACCAGGGCAACGGCCATGGTCTCGCCCAGCGCGCGGCCCAGGCCCAGCATGATGGCGCTGATGATGCCCGGCCGGGCGAAGGGAAGTACGGCCATCTTGATCATTTCCCAGCGGGTGGCACCAAGGGCCAATGCCGCTTCCTCGTGCAGCTTGGGGGTCTGCAGGAAGATCTCGCGGGACAGCGAGGTGATGATGGGCAGGACCATGACGGCAAGGACGATGCCCGCGGTGAGGATGGTCTTGCCGGTGGTGGACGCCGGGCCCTCGAAGATGGGCAGCCAGCCCATGTTTGCGGCCAGCCAGCCGTATGCCGGTGAGATCTCCTTGGCCAGGAAGGCTGCGCCCCACGCGCCGTAGACAACGGACGGGATGGCGGCGAGGAGGTCCACCACGTAGCCCAGCCCGGAGGCCAGCCCGCGCGGTGCGAAATGGGAGATGAACAGTGCCACTCCGATGGCGATGGGGGTGGCAATGACCAGCGCAATGACCGCGGCAATCAGCGTGCCGATCACGATGGGCCAGATGTAGGCGAAGAAGCCCTGGCCGCCCTGGATCTTGTCGGCGGGTGCGGTAAGCGCCGGTACTGCCTGGACTACCAGGAAAAGCGCGACGCCGAAGAGGACGGCGAGGATCAGGCACCCGGCTGCCAGTGCGGCACCGGAAAAGACTTTATCCCCGGCGCGCCCGGCGCCCTGGGTACTGGTCAGCGTGGTGGCGGTCATTCGACGGCCCTTCGGTTCGTTGCTTGGTTGAGGACGCGGGGTGCAAAGCCAAGTTCCCCGCACTGCCTTCCGGCAGGCGGGGAACCCGGTTTTACAGTGTCTGCTAGGACTTGACCTTGATCGAGTCGATGGACTTGGCAGCCTTCGCAGCCAGGTCGGAGGACAGCGGAGCGGACTTGGCCGAGTCCGCGGCAGCCTTCTGGCCGTCAGCGGACACCACGTAGTGCTCGAAGGCCTTCACCAGGTCAACGGTCTCCTGCTTGTCGTAGGTGGTGCACAGGACGTGGAAGGACACCAGGACGATGGGGTAGGCACCGGCGATGGTGGTCTTGCGGTCCAGCTTGATGGAGAGGTCGTTGGCGGCGCGGCCGTCAACGGGCTTGCCGGCGTCCACTGCCTTGGCAGCGGCATCGGCGGAGATCTTGGTGAAGGAGTCACCAACCTTGATCTGGGCGACGCCCAGCTTGCCGCTCACGGCGGAGTCGTCAGCATAGGTCACGGCGCCGGGGGTGTCCGTCACGGTCTTGACTACGCCGGAGGTGCCCTTGGCGTTTTCGCCCTGGAGGCTGGAGGGCCAGACGCCGGCTGCCTTGTCGGTCCAGACGTCGGACGCTGCGGCGGACAGGTAGTCGGTGAAGTTCTGGGTGGTGCCCGAGTCGTCGGAGCGGTTCACCGGGGTGACCTTCAGGTCGGGCAGCGAGACGCCTGCGTTCAGGGCGGCGATCGCGGGGTCGTTCCACTTTGCGATCTGGCCACGGAAAATCTTGGCCACGGTGGAGGCGTCCAGCTTCAGGTCCGTGACGCCGGGAACGTTGAAGGCCACGGCGATCGGGGAGATGTAGACGGGCACGTTGATGGCGCCCTCGGGACCGCAGACGGACTTGGAGGAGGCGTACTCGGCGTCCGTGAGGTAGGCATCCGAGCCTGCGAACTGGGCCGAGCCGTCCAGGATTGCCTTGCGGCCTGCGCCGGAGCCGTCCGGGGAGTACTGCACGGTGGCGCCGGAGTTGGCGGAGGCGAAGTTGGTCTTCCAGGCGTCCATGGCTGCGCCCTGGGCGGAGGAGCCGATGCCGGTCAGCGTGCCGGTGACCTTGGGACCGGAGGCGGACTGGCCGGCAGCAGGCGACGTGCCGGTGGCGTTGTCTGAACCGCAGGCGCTGAGCGCGAGTGCGCCGGCTGCGATAACAGCGATAGCCGCGTGGCGGCCGAAGCGGAGTGCCTTCACTAGATGTACCCCTTCCAGGGTTATTCAGGTGCGGACAGGGACGGAGAACCCCTGCAGCGCGATGCGTACGTTTTGTACCTTCCAAAAAGTTATGGGCCGCAGGTAACGGGATGGGCGGTGGAAGGTGAACGGAGGATTAACGACGGCGGGATATTGGCTTACAAATACCGGGTCACCATTGCGCGGATCACATGTCCGGCCGTAGTGGACATGCACCAGAGAGTCGACGGGGACTGAATAGACTTGAGCCCATGGCCATCCCTGCAGGACTTTCAGCATCAAAGCGATTCCTGCGCAGTCGTGTCCGGACCGGCTTGATCCGAAGCCGCAACTCCATCGTCCCCGCCATCCAGATGACGGTCTGCGCGGTGGGCGCCTACGCTTTCGCGTATTACATCCTTGGCCACTCCGGTCCCCTGTTCGCCGCCACCTCGTCCCTGATCGCGCTCGGCTTTTCCCGTGAGCCCCGGCTGCGGCGCGTCATGGAAGTGGGACTGGGCTGCACCATCGGTATTGCCGTCGGTGACCTGCTCCTGCACTGGCTGGGCGGCGATATCTGGGTGGCCGCCGTCGTCCTTCTTTTTTCCATCCTGCTGGCCAGGTTCCTGGACAGTGGCAACATCTTCACCACCCAGCTGGCGCTGCAGTCGCTGCTGGTGGTGCTGCTGCCGGCGCCATCGGGCGGCCCGTTCACCCGCAGTATCGATGCAGTGGTGGGCGGCCTGTGCGCATTGCTGGTCACCATCCTCATGCCCAAGGATCCTCGCCGGGAACCGCGCCGCGATGTCCAGAAGCTGCTGCATGAGCTGGCAGAGGTGCTGCGCGAGTGTGCCGGAGCCCTGGCCAACAGCGACTCCACCCAGGCCTGGCACGCGCTGATCCGCGGCAGGAACTGCCAGCCCCTGGTGGACGCCATGCGCCAGTCCCTCCGGGCGTCCGGGGAGGTGGCCACCCTGGCACCTGCCTACCGGCGGCACCGCGATGAACTGGAGCGGCTGAAGCAGTCGCTGGACTTCATCGACCTGGCGCTGCGCAACAGCCGCGTCTTCGCCCGGCGGCTGACCAGCGCCATCAACCATGCGGCCCTCTCGGACGAGGCGACGGACAGCATCGCAGAGGTGCTGCAGGAGACCGCTGCCGCGATTGACGAGTTGTCGCTGGGCCTTGCGGAATCGCACGACGGCGTCCGGCGCGCCCACCTGCGCACGGCCCGCCGGGACCTGAGCGAGATCGCCCTGCGCCTGCACCCCAAGCTGCTGGAGGTGCAGCGGCTTGAAGGCGAAACGGTGGTCATGCTGTTCCGTCCGTTGATGGTGGACCTCCTGGAGGCCACGGGCATGGACGCGGACGAGGCCAGGGACGTGCTGCCGGCACTGTAGTGTCGGTGGCCGCCATTAGGGTTGAACCCATGGCAACAAAGACTTCCCGGACCTCCAAGGCGCCCGCCTACAAATGCGCCGAATGCGGCTGGACCACCGCCAAGTGGGTGGGACGCTGCGGCGAGTGCCAGGCCTGGGGCACGGTGGAAGAAACAGGCACGGCAGTGGCACGGACCACGGCGGCCACAACCGTGGCGGAACCGGCGCGGAAGATCGCGGACGTCGATGCCACCACGGCGGCGTTCCTCCCCACCGGTGTTGACGAACTGGACAGGGTGCTGGGCGGCGGCCTGGTTCCCGGCGCCGTCATCCTGCTGGCAGGCGAGCCCGGCGTGGGCAAGTCCACCCTGCTGCTTGACGTGGCAGCCAAGTTCGCGCGTACTGCCCAGGACGTCCTCTACGTCACCGGGGAAGAGTCGGCCGCCCAGGTGAAGCTGCGCGCGGAGCGGATCGACGCCGTCGCGGAATCCCTCTACCTGTCCGCCGAGACGGACCTTGGCCAGGCACTGGGGCAGGTGGAGAAGATCGAACCGCGGCTGCTGATCGTTGACTCAGTGCAGACGCTCAGCAGTGCTGATGTGGACGGCAGCGCAGGAGGCGTGTCCCAGGTCAGGGAGGTGGCGGCCTCCATCATTGCCGCGGCCAAGCGGCGCAACATGACAACGCTGCTGGTGGGCCATGTGACCAAAGACGGTTCCATCGCCGGCCCGCGGCTGCTGGAGCACCTGGTGGACGTGGTGTGCCAGTTCGAGGGTGAACGGCATTCGCGGCTGCGTCTGCTCCGGGCGGTCAAGAACCGCTACGGGCCCACCGATGATGTCGGCTGCTTCGACCTCAATGAGAACGGCATCGAGGGCCTGGCTGATCCCAGCGGGCTGTTCGTGAGCCGTACCAAGGACCCGGTTTCCGGCACCTGCATCACCGTCACCATGGAGGGCCGCCGCCCCCTGCTGGCTGAAGTGCAGTCTCTGCTTGCCGAAAGCCCAAACTCCCAGCCCCGGCGGGCCACCAGCGGCCTGGACAGTTCGCGGGTCTCCATGTTGTTGGCCGTGCTGCAGCAGCGTGCGGGGACCCTGTTGCACAAGGACGACTCCTACGTTGCCACCGTGGGCGGAGTGAAGCTCAGCGAACCGGCAACAGACCTTGCCGTTGCCCTTGCGGTCGCCTCAGCCAAGGCCCGCAAACCACTGCCCATCCGGCTTATTGCCTTCGGTGAGGTAGGGCTGGCAGGGGAGGTCCGCCCCGTGCCCGGCATCAACCAGCGCATCCAGGAAGCCCACCGGCTGGGATTCACCCACGCGGTGGTTCCCGCCAGCCATGCAGGACCCGGGCCGGTGCCCGCAGGGTTTTCCGTGCGCGAAGTAGAGCACCTGACGGAAGCCCTCAGCCTCCTGATCGGCTAGCAGCGGTGTCGTGTTGACGCCAGGGGAAGCCGGTCCCGGCAAGCCCGTTACTGCCCGGTAATGCAGGCGCAGAACCTTCTCGCAGACGGAGGATTACTCTTCTGTGCCGCAGGCAGCGTGGGTAATCGGGGAAAAGCAGGGAACCGCCCGCGCGGTTCACCATGGACGCAGGAAGCCATTACAGCCGGTGGTGTCCCACCGGCTGTAATGGGGTCTTCGGCAGCCTGTGGCCCTGACCGCGCCCGCCTGGCCACGCTGCAGCAGCGCGGGCCCGGCGCCGGGTCCGGGTCGGGCGGCATTCAGGAGGCCCGGTCCGGGTCGGGCTGGAGTCAGGAGGCCGGGTCCGCCAGCCAGCGGGAGACGTCGCTGCGCAGCACCAGCAGCGGGCCGCCGGTGGCGCTGACGTTTCCGTTCGAGACGTAGTACCCGCGGCCCGAGCCGGCTCCCCCTGCCGCCCTGTCCAGGGCATCAACCAGATGCCGCGGCAGGTGGCCCTGCGGACCAAGGTTGCGGAGCTCATCCACTTCTTCCGGCGTCAGCCGGCCCAAAACTTCAGCAATGTTGGCCATGGGTGGTCCCGTCCCTTTCGAGGAGAGTGCCTGGCAATGTGCCTGAGGGAATAACCTAGAGCAGCGCCGTGAACGCCACGTTAACGGCGGAAGGCAACTGCACTTCGTCTGCGAAGTGACCCGTTTGGAGGATCGATGCCCGTTCGAAGCGCAGGCTTGCTGCTGTACCGGCAGGACGCGGCCGGGCACGGGGGCACACGGGACGCGCTGCAGGTGTGGATAGCGCACATGGGCGGCCCTTTCTGGGCCCGAAAGGACGAGCACGCCTGGTCCATTCCCAAGGGCGAGTATGCCGACGGTGAGGACCCACTGGCCGCAGCACTGCGCGAGTTCGCAGAGGAGATGGGAACTGCCGCCCCCGAGACCGCCTACCGGCTGCTGGGCGAGTTCCGGCAATCCTCCGGGAAACTCATCACTGTCTTCACGGCGGAGGCCGATTTCGCCCCCGAGACGATCAGCAGCAACACCTTTCCGTTGGAGTGGCCAAAGGGGTCCGGCAGGATCCAGCACTACCCCGAGATTGACGACGCCCGCTGGTTTCCGGAGCAGGAGGCCCGGCTGAAGCTCGTGAAAGGCCAGCTGCCCGTCCTCGACGCACTGGTTGAGGACATGGCGGCCAACTAGTTCACCCGCTGGAACGCCCTGCTGCATCCGGATCGCCGGAACGGTGGGGCGTATTCGCAGCGTTCCGGCGTCTTGGCTAACCGGCGGTGAGGACCAGGGCCACGCTGTGGCCGCCGAAGCCGAAGGCATTCACCAAGCCTGCGGGGGCAGAACCCGGCGGAAGCTCGTGGGTGGCCGCGGTAATGACGTTGAGGTCCACCTCCGGGTCCAGCGTGTCAACGTTCAGGGTGCCGGGAAGTTGGCCCGTGCGCAGGGCTTCAAGAACCACGACGGCGGCCAGCGCGCCTGCGCCGCCCAGCAGGTGGCCTGTATGCCCCTTTGTGGACGTCACCGGAACGGAAGCCCCGAAGACGTCGCTGATGGCCTGGCCCTCCAGCCGGTCCCCCACGGGCGTGGAGGTGGCATGCGCATGGACGAATCCGACGTCCCCCGGCTGCAGGCCCGCAGAGGCCAGCGCCTTCTCCATGACGCGGCGCTGCATGGCGGGATCGGCAGCGACGATGTCGTTGGCGTCGGAGGTCACGGCCCCACCGGCGACGGCCCCCAGCACTGCTGCGCCGCGGGCACGGGCATGCGCTTCGCTCTCCAGCACCACCACGGCGGCGCCCTCGGCCAGCACAAAGCCGTCCCGGCCGGCGTCGAACGGACGCGACGCAAGCTGCGGATCGCCGGAGCGGGTGGACAGGGCCCGGATCTGTGAGAACCCGCTGATCACCAGGTCATTCACTGAGGCATCCACGCCGCCGGCAATCACGACGTCGGCAGCGCCCGAGCGGATCAGCTCGGCCGCCTGGACAATCGCCTCAGCCCCGGAGGCGCAGGCGCTGACGGGCGTTCGGGCACCGCCGCGGGCTCCAAGGTCGATGGACACCCACGCGGCAGGACCGTTGGCCATGAGCCGGGTCAGGGTGTGCGGCGAGACCTTGCGCGGACCCGACTGGTTCAGCGTGCGGTCCTGCTCGATGGTGGACCCGAGGCCGCCGTACGCGGAGCCGATCACCACGGCGAACCGCTCGGGATCCACTTCCGGTGCGCCTGCCTGGGACCAGGCCTCGCGCGCGGCGATCAGGGCCAGTTGACCGCAGCGGTCCATGCGCTTCATTTCGCGGGTGCTGAGGTGCTCCGAAAGGTCCGCCCTGACCTGCCCGGCGATCTTCACCGGCAGCTGGGCTGCCCAGTCCTGCTCAAGGCTGCCTATGCCGGAACGCCCCTCAAGCAGGGCCTCCCAGGTCTCCTTGACGCCGGCACCGAGGGGGTTGATGGTGCCGGCACCGGTAATGACGGCGCGGGGTGCGGAAGAGTTCACGGTGCCTTACTTCGCAGGGTTGTGCGTGCCGATGGGCACGAGGGTCAGGTCCGGATGGTTCTTCTCGATCCGGCGCAGCGCCCACACGTCGTTAAACAACGCCAGGTATTCGCCGTCGGAGCGCAAAAGCACCTCGGCGCCCGGTACGTTTGCCAGCGCAGGCATGGCATCCGCCGTCGTAATCCTGGCCAGGGAGTAGGGCAGGCGCTCCAGGCGCATGGGGGCGCTGAAGTCATGCGCCATGCGGTCCTCCACCACTTCGAACTGCATGGGCCCGACGGCGGCAAGCACCGGCGCCTGGTCCCCGCGGAGGTCGGAGCGGAGCAGCTGGATGACGCCCTCGTGTTCCAGCTGCTCGATGCCGCGGCGGAACTGCTTGAACTTGCTGGGGTCCTTGGAACGTGCCACCTGGAAGTGCTCGGGGGCGAAGAGCGGGATGGCAGGGTACTCCACGGCTTCGTCAAGGAACAGGCTGTCCCCTACACGCAGCGATGACGCGTTGACCAGGCCCACAACGTCCCCGGGGTAGGCCTCGTCGATGACTTCGCGTTCGCGGCCGAACACCTGCTGTGCGTATTTGGTGGCGAACGACTTGCCAGTCCGGGTCTGGGTGACCACCATGCCCCGTTCGAAGACGCCGGAGCAAACCCGGATGAAGGCAACGTGGTCACGGTGGGCCTTGTTCATGCCGGCCTGGACCTTGAACACGAAGCCGGAGAACGGGGACTCGACCGGGCGGGCGTTGCCGTCGATGTCCGGCCGGGGAGCGGCCGGCGGGGCGAAGTCCACCAGCGCGTCCAGCAGTTCCTTCACACCGAAGTTCAGGGCGGCGGAGCTGAAGAGGATGGGGGTGGCCTGGCCCGCGTGGAACGCCTCCACGTCGAACTCGAGGTTGGACTCGACCACCAAACCGGCTTCGTCCACGGCGTCGGACCAGTTGCTGCCCTGGTCCGCCGCGGCTTCCTCGGGGGTGAAGTACTCGGTGATGGCGATCTGCGCCCCGGCGTTATTGCGCTGGAACCGGGCGAAGCGGTCGTTGCGCAGGTCCCAGACGCCGCGGAAGTCGCCGGAGATGCCCACGGCCCACGTCAGCGGCATGGGCTGCAGGCCGGTGCGTTCGGTGATTTCGTCCATCAGTGCCAAGGCATCCAGGCCCGGGCGGTCCCACTTGTTGATGACGGTGATGATGGGCAGGTTGCGCTGCTTGCAGACCTCGAAGAGCTTCATGGTCTGGGTTTCCAGGCCCTTGGCGGCGTCCACGAGCATCACTGCGCAGTCGACGGCGGCGAGCACGCGGTAAGTGTCTTCCGAGAAGTCGGCGTGGCCAGGGGTGTCCAGGAGGTTGATGACAGTGTCGCGGTAGGAGAACTGCAGGGCGGCCGAGCTGATGGAGATGCCGCGGTCCTTTTCCATCTGCATCCAGTCGGAGACAGTTTCCTTGCGGTTGGCCTTGCCGCTGGAAGCACCCGCCGTACCGATCACTTTTGCGTGCAGGGCCAGCGCTTCGGTGAGCGTGGACTTTCCGGCGTCCGGGTGCGAAATAACGGCAAAGGTCCTGCGGCGGCCCGCTTCCTTGTGAATCGCGGAGATCCGGGCGGGGGTCAGGACATCTTGGGACACGGTGCTACTTTCGCTGCGGTTGTTTCTGCCCGGGGCGGTGTGCGACTCGAGGGCGGGAATGTCATTGGCAAACGGCCAAAGTACAAGTTTATCGCAGGGCCGCAAACGGGACCGGTTCCGCTTAACGCGGGCGAAACGGGACGTTCAAGGCTGCGAAATGCGGGCCGGATAGCGTGTGCGCATGATCCATGGCGCCACCTTCTCCGGCAACCTTTTCTTCGATCCCCTGGCCACCAACCTGGCCAACGGTCCCCGCCCGTCTGGCAGCCAGGGCTCCCCCTCCGGCGCATCATCAGTTGGCACCGGAAAGCCCGGGGTCCAGACGCCCGCGGAACACAGGGCGCTGAGGGCAGCGTCCCTTTCGAAAGTCAGCAGGGACCTGGAGCGGATGCTCAGGGAGCGCAGGCGCTGATCCTGGCCGCCGGCACCTTCTCCGGCGTACTAAACCCCGGGTGACGGCATGATGGGTTCATGCGCAGCGTCGAGTTGGTCTTTGACGAACCCACCGATTCCCTTATCAGGGCGGACTGGGCGCGGCTCCAGGCAGCGGGCGTGCCCAGCCTGGCAGCCCACACCTCCCCCAGCAACAGTCCGCACATCACGCTTGCCGCCGGCGGGGAGCTGGAATTGGCGGAGGGCGGTCCGTGGCAGGCGCTTCCCCTGGACATCGCATTCTCCGGAGTGATCGTTTTTCCAGCGGGCACGGGCAAGTACGTCCTGGCCAGATCGGTACTGCTGAGCACTCCCCTGCTGCAACTGCACCGGCAGGTCCACTGCAATTTGACCGGCGCGTTGCCGCTGACGCTTCCGGGTGGCTGGACGCCGCACGTCACTCTTTCCAGCCGAATCCCGGCCGGGCAACTGGGAACAGCCATGGAGTTACTGGACCTGCGCGTGGCAGGACGGTGCACGGCCGCGCGTCTCTGGGACAGCAGCACCAGGACGGTCACTCCGCTGTAAACCCACCCGTGGGCATCCGGGCACGTGCCGCCGCATCCGGGACCTGAAAGGGACAAAAGTGCCTGTCCGGCACGGTGTGAAAACGGCGTTTTGCCAGCGGTTCCGGGTACCCCCTAATGGGGCACTTTGGGGCTTGCCCGTGCGGAACTTGGGTTTCTTACCCCTATCATTGAGCTTGCGGGAATCAGAGCATTTTTCGATCCTGCCGGCCAACTGCAGAAGCCGGCATTCCTGCGGGCGGCGGTCCGCACCTTTGAAGGGAAACACCTATGGCGCGGAGCCCCGAAGAATCGCTGAGGGCAACTCTGGGCAGGGTTGCCCCCGGAACTCCCCTTCGCGACGGCCTGGAACGCATCCTCCGGGGACGTACCGGTGCCCTGATCGTCCTGGGCTCGGACCGCACCATCGACTCCATTTGCTCCGGCGGGTTCGATATCGGCATCGAATTCTCGCCCACCCGGCTGCGCGAACTGGCCAAGATGGACGGTGCCATCATTTGCGACAAGGACGCGGGCAACATCCTGCGCGCCGCGGTGCAGCTGGTGCCTGATTCGAGCATCGAAACGCAGGAATCCGGAACCCGCCACCGCACCGCCGAACGGGTGGCCAAGCAAACCGGTGTCCCCGTTATCTCCGTAAGCCAGTCCATGCAGATCATCGCCCTGTACGTCAACGGCCTGCGGCACGTCCTGGAGGGGTCAGAAAACGTCCTTGCCCGCGCCAACCAGGCTCTCGCCACGCTGGAGCGCTACCGCGCCCGCCTGGACCAGGTGACCAGTTCGCTGTCTGCCCTCGAAATCGAGGCAATGGTGACGGTGCGGGATGTGGCCGTGACCCTCCAGCGGCAGGAAATGGTCCGCCGCATCTCCGAGGAAATCTCGCAGTACGTCCTGGAACTGGGCGAAGACGGCCGGCTCCTCTCCCTCCAGCTCGACGAGCTCACCGTGGGCCGGGGCCCGGGCAGTGACGTGATCATCCGCGACTATGCCAGCCCCCACGCCTCCGCCGAGGACATCGAAAAAGCCGTCCACGAACTGGTCAGCCTGGGCCCCACGGAACTTATTGACCTGGGGAAGATCTCGGCGATCGTAGGGTTCGCTGGTGGTGAAGCCAACCTGGACGCGGTGGTCCAGCCCCGCGGCTACCGGCTGTTGTCCGGCCTCAAGGCAGTTCCCAAGGCGGTGGCGGACCGGCTGGTGGACCATTTCGGTGGTTTGCAGTACCTCATGGCCGCCACGATCGACGACCTCATGACAGTGGACGGAATCGGCGACCAACGTGCCCGCACCGTGCGGGAGGGCCTGAGCCGGATGGCCGAGGCCAGCCTCCTGGACCGCTTCCTCTAAGTCCCTGCCCCGCCGAACCCAGCACCGTGCCGGTTCGGCCCCTGCAGCACTACCCCCAGCGCCACGGCTAAACCCCATCGATTGCTCCGTAGTTGTCGTTTTCACCCCTCAAAACGACAACTACGGAGCAATCGATGGGTGGAAAAGTCAGTTCAGCTGGAAGACGGCCTTTGGGCTTGCCCGGGAGCCCAGCTTCGCGGTGAAGATGTAGTAGGCACCCCCGCCGCCGGGAGCTGCTGCCACTGCCTTGCAGCCGTCCGTGCTGCGGTTCCGGCTCCAGGGGAAGTTTGCGGTTTCGCTTGCGCCGGGAGCAATCACCTTCACCAGGTCCTCGCTGGAGGCCTGGCAGTCCTTTGACGAGAAGATCCGGTCCGAGCCGCTGGTCACCAGGAATTCCATCTGCGACGTTCCGATGTTGACTTCGCAGGGGACGGTCCCGCCGTTGGTCACCGTCAGCGTGAGCATGGGGTTTTCGCCGGGGCCGTAGGCCTGCTTGTCCGTGGAAGCGGCCACCGTGACCTGGTTCTGGTTGCAGGTGGGCGTTGCGGAAGCGGTGGGCGACGGCGCTGCGGACGGTGCCGATGCTGAAGCGGAAGGGGTGGCGGCAGCAGAGGAGGTGGCTGCGCCGGTGGCAGCAGGGGCGGGCGAGGAGGGCTGCGTGGATGACGCCTGCCGCGAGCCGCCAGTGAAGGCACCCGCCAGCGCAAAACCGCTGACCAGCAGTACGATCACCAGCAACAGGGCGCCGCCAACAACCAGCCGGCGGCGGCGGTAGACCGCGGCGCTGGGCTTCCGAACGGTGCTGGAACCCGTTGCCGTGCCGCGTGCTGGTGAATTGCCTTGCCTGCCCATCCTCCTAGGCTAGGGAAACCCGCCGGTTCTGCACTGCCACCACGCCGCCGCGCGCCCATTGCTCTGGTCACACCGGGTTTTCGGCGCGCCGGAGCCCTTCCATTACAGTGTTGGCATCGACACTCAAACCTCCCCCTCCACCACTGCCGCGGACGCCGCGACGGGCCATGCAGACCTGCAGGCGCTCCACCGCCGGATCAACTCCTGGTTCGACGGCATCGCACGCGACCTGCCCTGGCGCGAGCCTGACTGCTCTCCCTGGGGCGTGCTGGTCAGTGAAATCATGCTGCAGCAGACCCCTGTGGTCCGGGTGCTTCCCGTCTGGCACCAGTGGCTGGAACGCTGGCCCACCCCCTCCGCCCTCGCGGGGGAACCTGCAGGCGAGGCCGTCCGTTCCTGGGGCAGGCTGGGGTACCCCCGGAGGGCGCTTCGGCTGCACGCCGCGGCAACCGCCATCGTGCAGGACCACGGCGGCAAGGTCCCTGACACCTATGCGGAGTTGCTGGCCCTTCCCGGCGTGGGCAGTTACACGGCGGCGGCCGTTGCAGCCTTCGCCTACGGCCGACGGGAAACCGTGGTGGACACCAACATCCGCCGGGTGCACGCCCGGCTGGTTTCCGGCGCCGCGCTTCCCGCTCCGGCCCTGACGGCGGCGGAGATGCGCCTGGCCGCAGCCCTGTTGCCGGACGACGACGAAACATCAGTGCGTTGGAACGCAGCAGTCATGGAGCTGGGGGCGCTGGTGTGCACTGCCCGGGCACCCAAGTGCGCTGCCTGCCCGGTGAAGGATTCCTGTGCCTGGCTCGCGGCGGGCGAGCCGCCGCCGTCGTACGTTCCCAAGGGCCAGTCCTGGCACGGCACGGACCGGCAGGTGCGGGGCGCGGTCATGGCCGTGCTGCGGCTGGCTGAGGCACCGGTGCACCCGGACATGTTCCAGCGTGAACCTGCCGACCTTGGCTACGCCGCGGAAGGGATAGGCGTGCCCCTCGCCGCGCTGCACCGGCTCAACTCCGCCCCGGAGCAGCTGGAGCGGGCGCTGGCGGGGCTGCTGGCGGACGGGTTGGCGGAGATGCACGACGGCGGCTTCCGCCTCCCAGCCTGACCGGCCGGCCGCGCGGGCCGGGATGGCATACTTCTTGGTGACCGGAACCGGGGGAACCATGAAAACCATTCTGTACATCGTGTGGGCGCTGTTCATTGCTGCCGCGATTTTTTCGCTGGTCTATGCGGGGCGGCGGACCAGGCGTCAGGCACGGTTGATGGCTCAGTGGCCCAAGGCGCAGGCTACAGTCACCGGCAGCACCACAGGCTGGACCGGTGGCGTGGGCGGCGCCGGCCGGAACCTCCGCTACTTCCCCACCTACCAGTTCACGGATCCACAAGGCACCCTCTTCATGGGCAAGTCCGAGATTTCCGGCGTGAACCAGCCGTTGCCCGGCTCGGTGTTCGAAGTGGCGTACAACCCCGCCAACCCCAACGAGTCGCTCCAGGTTTCATCCGAGCCGCGCACGGCCATGGGATGCCTGATTGCGTTCTTCGCCGTGTTTGCCATCGCCTCGCTCTGGTTCATCGGCATCTTCCCGCTGGGTTAGGAAACCGGGCGTCCCGGAAGACGCAGGGCTAGAAGAGCGCCGGCTGGGTGAAGGTTTCGCCGTCCGGATTTTCAAGCGCCCCGCCGCCGGCCGCCGGTTCGGCACTCCAGTCGAAGCCCAGTTCAGCGAGCAGTTCCTCCACGGAGATTTGGCCGTCCAGCACTTCAATTTCCTGGGAGTTCTCTGTCAACGGCCGTTCCATGCCATCGAGCTTATTCCCAGGAACGGCCGGGGAGCCTATGGCTCGCCGAAGCCGGCCTCCACCAGGCCACCCACGTACTCCACGGCACGTTCCGCATCCGGCCCCCACGCTTCCACATGCAGCACCGTGCCCTTGCCGGCGCCGAGGGTCATCAGTCCGGTCATGGAGGCGCCGTCAACGCCGTTGATGGTCACCTCGGCGTCAAGGGAAGCCAGGCCTCCTGCCACCTTTGCGGCAGGCCGCGCATGCATGCCCGCCTGGTTCACCAGCTCAAAGTCCCCCGTGCAGTCCGGGGCGGCGCTGCTGACGGACTCCATCCCCGAGTCCGCCCCTCCCGGCCCAGGCTGGGCCGCCGCCGCACCCCGGGCCGCTTCAGCAGCTTTCCTGACGGCATGCACGTCCGCGCCGCCCTGCGCGGCGACGGCCGCGGCCACCAGCCCCTCCACCAGCGGCGCGTCGGCAAGCAGGACGCCGGCGGGGTTTTCCAGGAACTCCAGCGCCGATTCGGCGGTCATCACGGCCGAGCCCAGGTCGGTCAGGACCACTGTCCCGGTTGCACCCATCCCGGTCGTCCCGGTCCCGCTGGCGCCCCCCTGTTCCAGGGCAGCAAGGACTTTCTCCAGGCTGGTGCCGATCCTGCCGTCATCGGTGCCTCCGGCGGCCAGGATGACGACGTCGGGCGCCATTTGGGCGGCAAGCTCCACCGCGCCGTCGGCAATTTTTTCGCTGTGGGACACCACGACGATGCTGACGGTCACGCAGCCGCCCCGACGGCGGCGCGCAGGATCAGCGCACTGGAGACAGCACCGGGGTCCCGGTGGCCGGCGCTGCGTTCGCCAAGGTAGCTGGCGCGGCCCTTACGGGCCACCATGGGATCGGTTGATACTGCCCCAGCTTCGGCAGCCTCGGCGGCCGCCACCAGGACGCCGAGGACATTGGTGCTGCCGCCGTCGGCCGCCGCCCGTGCAGCATCAACGGCGGGTGTCCACGCGTCCACCATGGTCTTGTCCCCTGACTCCGCTTTTCCGCGCGCCACGATGCCGTCGCGCGCGGCCGCCAGGGCAGCGGCCAGCGCTGGGGCATCGATCTCGGCTGCATCGCCGAGGGCGGTGGCGGCGCGAAGGAACGCTGTGCCGTACAGCGGACCGGCGGCACCTCCCACTTTGGACATCAGCGTCATGGCGGTCATCTTCAGCGCTGCCCCCGGCGTTTCCGGAGTAGATTCCCCAAGCTTGGCCAGGACGGCCTGGAAGCCCCGGTCCATATTCTCGCCGTGGTCCGAATCCCCGATGGCACGGTCCAGCTCAATGAGTTCAACACGGTGCTCAGCCATGGCCTGCGCGCACAGCGTAAGCCACTTAACGGCCCAATTAACGTCCAGGGGCATGGTTACACGCCCCAGCGCAGCGCGGCGGTGTGCACGGGCGCATCCCATAGTTCCGTCAGCTCGTCGTCGAGCCGGAGGACCGAGATGGAGCAGCCCTGCATTTCGAGGGCGGTGATGTAGTTGCCCACCAGCGAACGTACCACCGTGGCGCCGGCGTCGCCGAGTACCTGCGCTGCCCTGCGGTACACGATGTAGAGCTCGCTGAGCGGGGTGCCGCCCATGCCGTTGACGAACAGCAGGACCTTGTCGCCGGATGCGATCTTCAAATCGGCCAGGACGGGTTCCAGCAGGCGGTTGGTGATGCTGTCCGCGTTCTCCATGGCGATCCGGTGCCTCCCCGGCTCACCGTGGATGCCAATGCCTATCTCGATTTCGTCCTCGGCCAGGTCAAAACTCGGCGTCCCTGCGTGCGGAACGGTGCAGGCAGACAGGGCGACGCCCATGGTCCTGACGTTGGCGTTGACCCGTTCACCGATGGCGGCAACGGCGTCGAGATCGTCACCGCGCTCGGCGGCGGCGCCGGCGATCTTTTCCACCAGCACCGTGCCGCCCACGCCGCGGCGGCCTGCCGTGTACAGCGAATCCTCCACCGCTACGTCATCATTGACCAGGACGGTGCGGACGCTGACGCCTTCCGCCTCCGCCAGCTCGGCGGCCGTTTCGAAATTCAGGACGTCCCCGGTGTAGTTCTTGACGATGTGCACCACCCCGGCGCCCGAGTTCACCGCGAGGGTGGCCGGAAGGACCTGGTCCGGCGTAGGTGAGGTGAATACCGCCCCCGGCACGGCGGCGTCGAGCATCCCCTGCCCAACGTAACCGGCATGCAGCGGCTCATGCCCGCTGCCGCCACCGGACACCAGGCCCACTTTGCCGGCCACGGGCGCGTCCTTGCGTGTGATGTAAATGGGGTCTTCAGTGACATTCACCAGTCCGGCGTGCGCCAGGGCAAAGCCCTGGACGGTTTCCTGGACAACGGCTTTTGGATCGTTGATGAGTTTCTTCACGGCGGTGCTCCTGGCTGTGCTCCTGAAGGATGTGTTTCCGACCCTACTACCGGGGTCACCACGCGCGGTAGGTTCGGTCAGCCCGGTTCTTCGCCTGCAACAGTGGAGCGCTGGGCCGGACGCAGCAAAGGGACAGCCCCCAATGACTGTCCCTTTCCTGAGGCCCCCCACATATCGGCCGCAACTAGTTTATCCATCAATTCGAATAAAACCAAGAGGGGTCCGCAGGAAGGGGACCCCGCAGGCTGCTAGAGGGTCCGGATCATCCGGGTGTTGCCGAGGGTGTTCGGTTTGACCCGTGCCAGGTCCAGGAATTCCGCCACGCCTTCGTCATGGGAGCGAAGAAGCTCGGAGTAGACCTCGGGGTCCACCGCGGACTGGTCCGCCATCACTTCGAACCCGTGGCGGCGGAAGAAGTCCACCTCGAAAGTGAGGCAGAAGACCCGTGAAACTCCCAGCGCACGCGCTTCCTCCAGCAGGCTCTCCACCAGGACATGTCCCACGCCCTTGCCGCGCCACTCCCCGGATGCTGCCAAGGTGCGGATTTCGGCGAGGTCCTCCCACATGACGTGCAGCGCCCCGCAACCGATCATTTCGCCGTCGCTGGCTTCTGCGATTCGGAATTCCTGCAGGCTCTCGTAATAGGCCACCGTCTCCTTGGCCATCAGGATGCGCTCCTCGGCCAGGGGCGCCACCAGCCTCTTGATGGCAGGGACGTCGCTGGTGCGTGCTGGGCGGATGTGGAAGGAGTCGGTCACAAAGCCATCCTACGAGGCGCGACGGCTGCTATTGGTTGCGGACGGGCTGGGGCGTTAATGGTGGGCCGCCCACAAGCGTCGGCGGTCAGGCATTTGTGTAGGCGCCGTCAAAGCGAGGAACGAGCAGGCGCCGGCAAATGTCTCGGCCGACGGCGCGAAGACCACCAATCTAGATGCCTAGTTCGGGCGGCAGCTCGGTTTCTTGGCCCAGGACGTTCCTGGCCAGGAACCACTCCACCACCTGGTACCAGACCTTGGCGTGCTGTGGCTGCAGGACCCAGTGGTTTTCGTCGGGGAAATAAAGGAAGCGGTGTGGCGTCTGCCCGTCCTGGTCAGTCGCGAGGCGGGACTTGGACAGCAGCTCGTACCAAAGCCGCAGGCCTTCCCCGATGGGGACGCGGTAATCCTTGTCCCCATGGATCACCAGCATGGGGGTGCTGATGTTCCTGACGTGCAGGTGCGGTGAGTTTTCCAGTGCCATTTCCTCGGTCATTTCCTTCAGCCAGTACTGCGAGGCATCAGTGGTGGGTCCGAACTGGTCCAACGCCCACAGGCTGGCGTGGGTGACAACCGCTTTGAACCGGTCGGTGTTGCCTGCCACCCAGTTGGCCATGTACCCGCCGAAGGAGCCGCCCATCGCAGCAGTCCTGGTCTCGTCGACGTCCGGCCGTGCGACGGCCGCATCGGTAACGGCCATGAGGTCCGTGAACGGCGCCTTGCCCCAGGAGCCCCAGCCGCGCTGTATGTATGACTGCCCGTAACCGGTGGACAGCGCTGGATCCGGCAGCAGCACGGCGTATCCCTTTGCTGTGAGGAGCCAAGGGTTCCAGCGCCAGGTCCAGGCGTTCCAGGACCCCAGCGGACCACCATGGATCCACAGGAGCAGGGGCGCCGGATTGTCCGCCGATGCGCCCTCGGGGAGGGCAAGGTAGGCGGGGACCCGGGAGCCGTCCCGGGCCGTGGCCGCGATCCGTTCCAACCGGCCGGGGCAGGACAGCCGGTCAGCGGGGGCAGGAAGGCGGGTGGTCTCCCCCGTGGCGAGGTCGATCCTCACGGCCTCGGCGGGGAATTCGTAGGAGCTGCGCAAGGCATACGCGAAGCGTCCCTCAGGGGAGACCACGACGTCGGAATATGCCGCGGCGTCCTGCGTCAGGCGGGTGACGCCCACTTCAGCGGCAGCCGACGGAAGGCTGACCCGGAAAACCGGCGACGCGCCGTCGTCGTCCGCTGTGACCAGGATGCCGGAGCCGTCCGGAAGCCACGCCGCCGGCTTTGGCCAGCGGTCCCAGTCGTGGGCCAGTGGCTGCAGGCCGCCGGCCTTCCCGTTGGCCCCGGAGACGTCCAGCAGGTGCATCTTGATCTCAGGGGGCCGCCGGGGCGTGGAATCGCTCTCGCTGACAACCACCAAGGTCCTGCCGTCCGGGCTGACCGGGCCGGGGAAGTAGCTCACGCCTTCGTGGTCGAGCAGGACCTTGCGGCTGCCTGATGCCACATCAACCGCCACCAGGATGGAACGGCTGTCCGCCCTGGCCAGGGGTTTCGTATAGCTGCTGTAAACCGTTTTCCCGTCCGGGCTGACCACCGTCTCTGCCTCCCTCAGCCGCGGGCCGGCGTCCGGCGTGAGATTGCGCAGTACCAACGGCGGGGTGGTGTCAACGGTCGCTGGCCTGCCGGGCCCCTTGCCTTCCCCGGGTTCCACCGCAAAAATCCGTGGCTGGCCCGGGCCCAGGTCGGCGTCCCAAAAACGGACCGGGTACTCGCTGTGCAGGATTGCCGAGACCTTCATGTCCTTCCGGGACCTGCGCCGCGCGGCCTCGTCCTCTTCATCGGCGGATCCGGCCAGTACCTCGGCCGTCACGAACGCGGCATCGGCATCCCTGGCCGTCATCACCCTGCCGACGCCACCCGGACGGCTGAGTACCACCCGGGCTTCGCCGCCATCCGCGGGTAGGAGCCACAGTGCGTTGACCGGCTCTTCGTCCGGGCTGTCGGGGTCGGGACGCGCGGACGTGAAGTAGACGTCGCCGTTAGCGGCGAAAGCCGCACCCGCCTCGCCCTTGGCGCTGCGGGTGATGCGCCGGGCATGCTTCTGCCCGGCCGGGTCCAGCTCCCAAAGGGCAGTGGCAAACTCGGTGCCCTTGCCGTTCAGGGTGGCGACTGTGGTCACCAGACGCGAACCGTCCGGGCCGAGGGCCAGGCCGCTTACCCGCGGGATGGACAGGTAGTGCTCAAGGTCGTGGAAAGGGGTCAGTGGTTGCTCGTCCGGGATCGCCGGATTCTGATTAGCCATGCCCCGATTCAACACGGCTTGTGCCGCCCGTCACAGCCGCCACGCGCCTCTGCGTCCCAGGCAGCCGGGGGAACTGAAGTGGCAACGCGAAAGCCCCGCCGCTCCTTGTGAAGTGGTCCCCGAAAGTTGGACTCGTAAATGTGCGAGCTCCAC
>NZ_JAYXNX010000002.1:0-1625 GCF_036455295.1 Pseudarthrobacter phenanthrenivorans
TCGTCGGTGATGATCCGGATGACACCGTTGGGCACGCCGCTGACGGTGATGCTGACCGTCACCGGGGTGTCGGCTTTGACGTCAAGCCGCTCCCCGACTCCTGCTTTCCGGCCGCCTGCGGCGACGGTGAAGTCCAGGGAGATGTTGGCGGACTCCGCGACCCAGGTGCGGCCATTGCGGATCCCATCCAGGACGGCGTCGTGCGACAGGGCCGCGGCGTTGACGACGTTGTGCGGCAGGCCGATGACCTGGGGCTCGCTGTGGGCGTCGCTGTTGCCCATGGCAGGGACCCAGCGGCCGCCGGTGCGCACCGAATTGGCGAGCATGGAGTCCCAGGTGTTGATGGCATACTCGTCGTCAGCCGTCCATGGTCCGGTCCAGACTTCGACGGCGTCAGCATCGTCGTAGCCGAACTTCCAGCGGCACGCCACGTACGGGCAGTAGGGGTGGGCCGGGACGACGAGGCCGCCGGAGGCGTGGATGTGCTGGGCCTCCTGCTCAAAGCCCTTATCACGGGCCCGGTAGCGCCAGTCAATCCAGTCGCCAGGTTCTATACCCAGTGCGAGGTAGTGGCCGTTGCGGGTCGTGACCTCCTCGCCCGTGAGGATGAGGAGGTCCTCGCCAGCCAGTGGCCCCCACACGCCATGCGAGGCGGGGGTGTTGTGGTCGGTGCTGATCATGAAGTCGAGTTTCGCTGCCCTGGCGCCGGCAGCCACCTCGGCAGGGGTGCGCTTGCCGTCCGAGTAGATGGTGTGCAGGTGTGCGTCGCCGCGGTACCAGCCGGCGCTCTTGCCGGTGACCTGCTTGGGCGGGTACTGGGGGCGGAACGGGGTGCCGTCGGGGCCGTACTCCAGGGTGACATTAACGGTGTAGTCCATGCCTTGTTCGGCCACCTGGTACGGGCCCAAAGCGATGTTCCAGGTGCCTTTCCCGACCGGACCGGGCAGGTAGCCGGGGGTGGCTTCGGCGGCACTGATAAAGAACTCGGTGCGGAAACCGCCGGACCAGCCGCGGAAACCCTTCCCTGCGAGGTCGGTGCCCTTCTCGTCGAAGACGCCGATGTCGCAGGCGTTGGACAGCAGCCCCGGAGGGACAGTCGGCTTGCTGTAGCTGTAGGACACGCTGATCTTGTTAACACCGGCAGGAATCTCAACCGGAAGGTATACAAAGTCGGCGGCGCCCGGATCCAGATGTCCCGTGATCGTCTTGGTCCTGCTGGCGCCGGTATCGGCAGCGGCAAAAGACACGGGGGCAAGGGTCACGGCAGCGCCGGCCAGCGCGGCGGCGAGGAATCCGCGGCGGGAAGGGGACAGGAAAACACTTTCAGCCTCGTGGGCTTTACATGGGGAACTCACCGCCCGAGTCTCACCATACGGACTGAACAGCAGGCCACTTGATGGCAAACACCAGCTGAACCACGGGAATTAATTGGTAGCAACGTAGCAGTTGTGCAAGTACGCCAAGCAGGCCGCCCGGACAGTGCCCCGGCTTTGTTTCATTGCCGTTTGGGCAGAGAAGAGGACAGTGCAACGAGTGTCGCTCTTGCACCGTCCTCTAAGCACATCTGGGCCGCGCCTCGAAGAGCGGCAGGGAGAGAACTTCGCGAAGCTTGATGCTTTCTTGAG
>NZ_JAYXNX010000002.1:1722-407088 GCF_036455295.1 Pseudarthrobacter phenanthrenivorans
GTGATCGTCTTGGTCCTGCTGGCGCCGGTATCGGCAGCGGCAAAAGACACGGGGGCAAGGGTCACGACAGCGCCGGCCAGCGCGGCGGCGAGGAATCCGCGGCGGGAAGGGGACAGGAAAACACTTTCAGCCTCGTGGGCTTTACATGGGGAACTCACCGCCCGAGTCTCACCATACGGACTGAACAGCAGGCCACTTGATGGCAAACACCAGCTGAACCACGGGAATTAATTGGTAGCAACGTAGCAGTTGTGCAAGTACGCCAAGCAGGCCGCCCGGACAGTGCCCCGGCTTTGTTTCATTGCCGTTTGGGCAGAGAAGAGGACAGTGCAACGAGTGTCGCTCTTGCACCGTCCTCTAAGCACATCTGGGCCGCGCCTCGAAGAGCGGCAGGGAGAGAACTTCGCGAAGCTTGATGCTTTCTTGAGCAAAATTGCCCGAATCCAGCATTTGAAGGGGTCAAGATGGTAGCCGTTGTGTAGCAGAACGCGACGTCCCTGGATCTGATGTGGCTGACGCACCTCGATCTCAGGACTCAGGCAATTGCCTCGAGCCCCGCCGCCGGATCGCTCCCCGCGGCGGGGCTTTCCTGCACCCGGCGGTCGTGACGTTTTACTGCGCCGGCGGTTCGGGATGCACATAATGGGAACCCAGTTCGTTCAGCCAAGAGATGGTCAGGAGCGTCCGGGAGATGGGAGACGCTGCTGATGACTGTTGAGCTGAACACTTACCTGTTCCCCCTGGTGGCCAAGGGCGCATGCCCGGCCGGAACCTTCGAACTGGACTTCTGTACTGGCCGCATGTCCTGGACCAAGGGCCTGTACGACATCCACGGCTTCAAGCCCGGGCAGGTTGTCCCCACCTTCAGCCTTCTGCTGACTCACCTGCACCCTGACGACCGCGGGCCATTCCAGACGTTGCTGACCAAGCTGTCGGCCAGCGGCGGCCAGGCGGCCCTGCTCCACAGGGTCATCGACAGCAGGGGACGCCAACGCCAGGTCTTCTCGTCAGTGCAAGCCGACGTGATGGCAAGCGGCATCCCTGAACGGGCTACAGGCTTCATGGCCGACCTGACCCGCACCATGCACGAAGAGACGCGCCAGGCAACGCGGGACGCAATCAACGGTGCCTTGGCCAACAACGCGGTCATCGAGCAGGCCAAAGGCATCGTCATGACTGTTCTGACGGTCTGCCCGGAAAGAGCTTTCGGGATCCTTGCCTGTCAGAGCCAGCGGACAAACACGAGACTCCCCACCCTGGCAGCCAGCCTCATCGAGACGATCAGCGCGGGCAACGCAGCGGAAGTGGTGAAGGCCTGGTCATGGGCCGAGCCGGCCCAGTCCTGATGGCCACAGGCCCCGGGAAAAGCCAGCGGCTGCCGCGGATGCAGTTCTCCACGCCGACTTCAGCGAACGGGGCGCACCCTTTCCCATGTCCGGTCCAGGCGTCGACGGCGAGGCTTCCCGTTCAGGCTTGGGGCGCTCCAGATGATGTAGTCCGCTGCGGCGGCACCTTTCATCGCCAGCATGTTGTTGCCGGGTGTGATCCCCCGCCGGCTGAGCGCCTGCCACAGGGCCTTGTCTGGCAGCGGTTGGCGTCCCGACAGCAGGCACCAGCTCGTGTAGACGCCGAACAGCTCGTCACGGCTCAGCCCTGTGTCGCTGCCAGGCACCGCGCTGACCGCTTCGCGCAGAAACGCGTCGAAGTGCATGGTGTCTCCGGTCTGGGGCCATCGACCAAAGATTCTCACGGGGCGCTCCCAAGGGATCGGCGTCAGCACCTGACATTGCTGGTCCGAAGATATGTGCAGCTTCGCATTGTGTCCAGATTCGGGAACGGCGACACCGCGTCGGCTCCCGCTCGGGCGCCCGGGAGGCAGCGTCCACTCGAAGGTTATCTGCTCCCAGCTTTCTCCAAGGGTTGGTGGGTACGTTCCGGTCGGCGGATCCTCCGCCCCTAAGAATCAAGGAGTGCATGTGGGCCCCATCAAGAGTCTCTGGGCCATGGTCCAGGGCGATCCCGTGTTCATGCGGAGGATCAACGGTTGGCTTGCCATCTTTTGGATTGTCATGATCCCCCTCTCGCTGATGATGGGTTGGTTGGACTCAGTCGTGTATGTCTCTGCGCTCTCGCTCTGGGCCCTGGTCTCCGGCCACTGGTCCGCTTGGCAGGCTGCCCGGGTCGAGGTCGCGCAGCAGGAGGACGCCAAGCGCCGGGAGAAGGAAGACCTGGTCGCCGAAGTCGTGGAAGCACTGTTGGCGCGCACGAATGTGGAACCGGCCCGTGAGCACACCGCGGGACGTCTTGAACCGACGAAGTGAAGGAGTAACCATGACCCGCACCACCTCGGTCATTGTCTTTGATGTGAATGAAACCCTGTCGGACATGTCCCCCATGACACAGCGTTTCGCCGAGGTTGGGGTAGCGCCCGAAATGGCGAAGCTATGGTTCGCGACCCTGCTGCGTGATGGCTTCGCGCTGGCAGCCAGTGGAGACAACGGTTCGTTCTCCAGCATTGGCGCGGAGGTCCTCCGGGGACTGTTCAGCAATACGGATCTCAATCGGCCCCTTGACGAGGCGGTCGACCATGTCATGGGCGGCATGGGAGCCCTGGGGATGCATCCTGACGTGCCCGACGGGATTAGAGCCCTCAGCGCCGCAGGGCTGCGGCTGGTGACGCTCAGCAACGGCTCGGCCCAGATCGCGGGAAAGCTGTTCAGCGAGGCCGGGATCCGCGACGAATTTGAGTCACTGCTGTCGGTCGAGGAAGCGACCGCCTGGAAGCCTGCCCGCAGTTCGTACGAATATGCGGCCGCCACTACCGGATCCGACCTCGGCAGCATGCTGCTCGTGGCGGTACACCCCTGGGACATCCAGGGTGCCGCCCGCGCCGGCCTCCGAACCGCGTGGCTGAACAGGACCGGGGAGAGCTACCCGGCCTATTTTGAGGCCCCTGACTTCACCGTTTCCGCCCTGACGGAGCTGGCGCCTGCCTTGGCAGCACCCCACTAAAGCAAGATCGCGACGGGCGGGAAGGGTCGCCCGGCAGGGAATTTAATAGCGCCGCTCGGTCTTACCGCTAATACGGGCCTTTTCGTCAACCGCCCATGCCAAGGAACAATCCCCGAGACTTTCAAGGACACTTTCATGCCCAATCTCGAATCCCTCTGGACCTCACTTCGTATCGGGTCCACCGAGCTGCCCAACCGTGTCGCGCTGGCGCCGATGACCCGTGTCAGCGCCACCGAAGACGGCCACGCAACCGAGCGGATGGCTTCCTATTACTCGCGTTTCGCGGCCGGCGGCTTCGGTCTGCTCATCACCGAAGGCATCTACACCGACACCGCCCACAGCCAGGGCTACCTGTTCCAGCCGGGCCTGGCCACCACCGAACAGTCCGACTCGTGGGCCAAGGTCGTGGATGCCGTCCACGCCCGCGGCTCCCGTATCTTCGCCCAGCTGATGCACGCGGGCGCCCAGTCCCAGGGCAACCGGTTTGTTGACTCCACCCTCGGTCCTTCCACTGTGGCGCCCAAAGGGGAACAGCTCGGCTTCTACCGTGGCGAAGGACCCTACCGGGAACCGGAAGAGGCCACGCCGGCAAAGCTGAACGAGGTCCGCGACGGCTTCGTGACCGGTGCACTGAACGCCAAGGCCGCCGGCTTCGACGGCGTGGAGATCCACGGCGCGAACGGCTACCTGCTGGACCAGTTCCTCACGGACTACCTGAACCAGCGCACCGACCAGTACGGCGGCACACCCGAAAACCGGGTCCGGCTGGCCGTTGAGGTGAGCCGTGCCGTCCGTGACGCCGTCGGACCCGACATGAGCGTCGGTATCCGCATCTCCCAAGGCAAGGTCAGTGATTACAGGCACAAATGGGCCGGCGGAGCCGATGAAGCGGAGGCGATCTTCACTGCCCTCGCAGCGACCGGCATCGACTACGTGCACACCACCGAATATCGGGCCGACGCACCGGCCTTCGGCGAGGGAGGGCCCTCCCTCGCGGCC
Organism: Pseudarthrobacter phenanthrenivorans; assembly: GCF_036455295.1. Lineage (GTDB taxonomy): Bacteria > Actinomycetota > Actinomycetes > Actinomycetales > Micrococcaceae > Arthrobacter > Arthrobacter phenanthrenivorans_C. The sequence goes on from NZ_JAYXNX010000002.1 coordinate 5,734, forward strand.
CTGGCCAAGGAACACACCGGACTGACCGTCATTGCCAACGGCAGCCTTGACGAACCGGAAGCAGCCGCGGCCCTGATCGCTGACGGGCAAGCCGACGTCATCGCCCTCGGCAAGGCAGCACTCGCCACGCGCGACTGGCCCCGCCGGGCCCGCAGTAACGAGAGCCTGGAGGAACTGGACGGCAGCGTCTTCGCGCCCGTCGCCGACGTCAAAGACTGGGAACTCGAACACACCGCCTAACACCCTGACCGATCAGTCATTCACAGCTGGAGGGAAACCATGACGCTCATTCCAACGCACAGTGCACCCGCCCTTGGCCTGCCCCTCGTGGGCGGGGGAAGCACCGATGATCTGAAGCTGGGCACCGGGGACGGCGGCCGGTTCAGCCTCGTCGTCTTTTACCGCGGCCTGCACTGCCCGATCTGCCGCAAGCAGCTGTCCGAGATCGACAAGCGAATCGAGGACCTGAAAGGCACCGGCATAGGCCACGTCGTCGCAGTCAGCATGGAGACCGCTGAGCGGAGCCACCAGGTCGTGGACCGGTGGCACGTGGCAAACCTGCCCGCAGCCTACGGCCTGACCGAGGAAGCTGCACGGGCGTGGGGCCTAAACCTCTCCCACGCGATCAAGGACGGCGAACCGGACCTGTTCAACGAACCAGGCATCTTCATCCTCGATGAGGACGGCACGCTCTTCTGGTCCAGCACCGCAACCATGCCCTTTGGTCGTCCGTCCCTGGATGACGTGATCGCGGGAGTCAAATACGCCCAGGAGCATGACTACCCGGCCCGGGGCGCTGCTTAAGACCACGCGTATCCACGACAAGGGCGCGCTCCGGGCGCGCCCTTGTCGTTCCTTCGGTTTCCCGGCTGTCGTTCCTAGGCCCGGCGCTTCCAGGTCACGGTGCGACCTGGAGTTGGGTGTTGCCAATGAACGGCGGGATGAATCCTGGCAGTGTCATGTAGCTGCCGATAGTGCCGGTGTAGTGGCCGTAGGTGTCAGGCACAGTGATGGTCGTCGGGAACCCTCCCAGACCGTTTAGTGCGACACCGGTGATGGTGAGCGTCGTACCATTGTCGGTCCACCAAACATCCCCGGAGTCGGCGACAGCGCCCTGCCCAGCGTGGCCGCAGTCCGATCCCTTGTAGTCGCCGGTCCCATTCTGGTCCAGTTCGATCCATAGCCACACACCGCCGCCGTCGTGACCGCTGATGTTGGCCGAGATTTCGATCTGGTACATCGCCGCGTTCCCGCCGTAGGCTGAGGCCGGAGCGGCCAAGCTTAGACCGCCAGCCACTGCCGCGAGTGATGCCCACAGTGCCAAGGCTGTTTTGCGGCCTGCTGAGAAGGTTCCTGACGTTTTCATATTCTGCTCCGTTTGACAGTTCCTCTATACCGTCGGAAGGCCCAGAACACTTCCGCTTAGAGGGGCGCTTTTCAGGCACAGCGCCCACCAGCGTGTCACGCCATGATTTTAGAGACGAAGCCCTGTCGCAGATAGGGCCATTGGGCTCTTTGCACGACTCCATACCGCACCTGGGTCCGGAATGGATTCCGGCTTAGTCGGCCCCGGCGTACAAGGGGCATCGGCTGTCGGGGGATAGCGATGAGTTCGGTTCGGAACCCGAGACGAAGCCTAGGAAGACAGCGTCACGCAGACGACTCGCCCGCGTCATGGAGCAGCCACGCCAGGGCCCTCTCCTTGGTGGTGAAGTACGCGATCGAGAACCCGGACGGCGCCAGGGGCAACCGGAACATGGCGATCACGCGATCCACGGGGGAAGTCCCCACCAGCGCCATGCGCGAGATGCTGGAGCGGGAGGGAAAGAGCTTGCGGGCGGCCGCGGAGTGGGTCACTCCCCCGATCTCGACCAGCATCGGCAGCTGGTTGCCCCGGCAGAGTGTCTCGATGGCGGCCAGAGCCGCGGTGGCGACGTCGATGCCGATGTAGGTCCCCTGCTTCCAGCGCAGGCGAAGGACGCCGCCGTACAACTCCAGCGTGCCCTTGCCCTTGATGTCCACCGTGCTCATGTACTTCCCCGTCGTTGACCGAATCCAGCCTTCGACGCTAGCGGAACGTCATCCCTCATGCGATAGGACACTCCCACCACCGCGAATCAGACCCAGGTTGTCAGCTCCGGCAGCTCGTCTGCGAAAACGGTCCGGGGATCCAGAGCCACGGCTTCGAGGATCGCCCGTGCCAGGGCCGGGGCGTGCTCGGGCCGGGTATGCCACCGCTGCAGAGATGCCGTCCGCCTGGTCGATCTGAATGCAGGCGTCCGAGGTGTGGATCGGGCGCCACACATTGAGGGTGTCCTCGGGGTTATACGTGTCGCGGTGGCGGTGAAGGAAGTAGTCTTCAACGGCCATGGAAATCCTCTCCTGAAAATGGGCAAGTGAGCACTATAAGCACGAGTGCAGTGCCGCCCACTAGAGCCCGGAGCGGCCAGTATCAGGGCTTGCGACATCATATTCCGGTAATCTTCAGGCGACACGGCGCGGAAGAAGCCGCAAAGCATCTGGTACACAGGTATCGCGATTGCGTACGGGGGCTTATGGCCTCGGGTTTCCCTGTGCAATCTGGGAACTCGCATGCGCCCCTAATAGGGAGGAGAACAACTTGGGGGATCTTGCTGGCCTGGAGCTGACAGGCGCCTACGGATTGTGATCAGAGCATAGCCATGCGCTGACTGACATTGCGTGACATGCTGACGCTGATCATGAAATCCCTCCGCCGGCATCGAGTCTTACTCGGGCCCTTGACTTGTCCCAGCCTCATGACGCCAGTGTCTCAGCCGAGTGAACGATGAGGCCCTCAGCGGTAAAGTGCAGACAAAGTTCGATCTCAGGGCGTCACTAGGAGACAGCACCCCGGTACGCCGATTTCGCCTACCTGGCCTTCACNAAAGACACTTTCAGCCTCGTGGGCTTTACATGGTGAAGTCACCGCCCGAGTCTCATGATGCGGACTGAACGGCAGGTGGCCTGGTCGCCAACAGGGACTGAACCGCGGTGATTAATTGATAGCCGCGTGGCAGTTGCGGAGCTGCGGGCAAACGCTGCGAAGTTGCCGGACTACTTGATATCCGGAACCTAAGCATGCTTACTATAGATAAAGCCGACAACGAACGGCTGCCGAACCAGAGGAGGAAGCACCATGGGACTGGGCGACAAGATTGACAATGCTGCCGAGAAGGCGGGCGGCAAGGCCAAGGAAGCTGCCGGCGCCGCCAGCGGCGATGAGAACCTGCGGGCCGAGGGTCAGGCGGACCAGGCCAAGGGTGACTTGAAGCAGGCCGGCGAGAAGGTCAAGGACGCCTTCAAGCACTGACGGGTATTTGCGGGAAGGGCGCGCTCAGCGAACGGGGCGCGCCCTTCCCATGCATTCCCATCCGGACCACTTGACCGCTCCCCTCGGTGGACCTACAGTCCCTTCATGGCTGGCAGGCAGGGGTTGTTGCCGCAGGGCGTAGTCCTGGTACATGGCATGTGGGGTGTACCGGAAGACTGGACATGGGTCCGGCGTGAACTTGAAAAGCACCAGCCCAATCTGGAGGTGCTCGCACCGGACCTTCCCTCGCACCGCTCGCCCGAAGCCGGTCTGCTTGAGGACGCGGACGAGGTCCGGACGGCCATCGCGGCAAGCCCGGCGCCCACCGTCGTCGTCGGCTGGTCCTATGGCTGTGATGTTGTCGGAATTGCCGCCCACGGCAAGCCGAACGTGAGCCACCTCGTATATGTTTCCTCGCCTCCCTTGAAGGGGCAACCCGAAGTGCGTGATGTGCGCTGGGTGGATGCGATGGACCATATGCTCCGGGACGAGTACGGCCGGTTCGCTTTGGACGGTGACTGGTGGCTCAGCCAGGATGAAGCCGGGTCAAGGCTCCCGGACGAGGTGCGCGCATTCCTGAGACGTCACCCGCGCAGATTTGTCACCAAAAAGACCCGCAGCGATCCCGTCCCCGCTCAGGCGTGGGCAGAAATTCCCACGACCGTCCTCCTCGGTCTGCGGGACAACCTGACGGGGCAGGAACAGAGGGCGTGGGCACGCGAGGCTGTCGCGGACGTCCGGGACATCGACACCGACCACTTCATGCTGTTCAACCGCCCCGATGTTGTTGCCGAAGTGATCCTCGAAGAAGCTCTTCCGGCTGAATAACAACCAGCAGATCCTCGAAGTGTCGGCAGCCATCGGAGACCAGGCCGGCCACCCGGGGGTCACGCCAGGCGGGACTTCACGATCTCGCTGACGGCTTTGCCGTCGAAGCGGCCGCCGATCCTCGGCGTCACCAATTTCATGACGGCACCCATGGAGCGCATCGTCAGCCCGGCGCCGGCCGCTCCCAGCTCCGCAATGGCCCCATCGACGATTTCCTCGGCTTCCGGGCGGGTCAAGGCCCTGGGCAGGTACGCCTCAATGACCTCAGCCTCCGCAATTTCGGCCTGCGCCCGGTCCTGGTGGCCTGCGGCCGAGTAGGTTGCCGCGGTGTCGCGCCGCTTGGCGGCCTCCTTCTGCAGCAATGCCGTCACCTGGAGATCATCAAGGTCCACCGGAGTCTTGCCGGACTTCTCGCGCGTTTCGATCTCACCCAAAACGTTGCGCACCGTGGTCAGGGCCACCTTATTGCCGGCTTTCATGTGCACGACGACGTCGCCCTTCAACTTTTCCTTCAATGACATGCTTCCGCCTTGTTCTTCCTAGGTAGTCGGGTGGTGTTGCGCACCCGGGGCGGCCGGACCGCCATCTTCATAGGCTAGTTTGGAAATCCAGCAGCCCGGACTTCCGGGCCCGAAAGGAGCACCGGGTGGACAGCACGGCAGGCAAATGGTTCCTCAACCACGCTGAGCGGGGAAACCCTGCTTCCGCCATCCAGTCACGGGATGCAGGGGCAGCGTCCTGGTCCGAGGGAAACCTGGTGCGCCCCCTGGTTCATGGTGCAACGTACTTCTCCCGGTTGCATGAGGAGCTCCGGGACCTGAAGGCGGGAGACCGGGTCTGGTTCACGGACTGGCGGGGCGACGCCGACGAGAAGCTCGAGGATAGGGGGCCCACGATCGGCGGTTTGCTTGCCGGCCTGGCCAGGTCCGGGGTGGAAGTGCGCGGCCTTGTCTGGAGATCCCACGGCGAACGCGTCTCGGCCCCGATCAGCGGTCGCTCCAACGAGCTCCTCAGCCGGAAGATCAACGATGCCGGCGGTGAGGCATTGCTGGATCAGCGCGTGCGTCTCTTCGGCTCCCATCACCAAAAACTGGTGGTAATCCGCCGTCGCGACGATCCTTCACGCGACGTCGCCTTCGTGGGTGGAGTCGACCTGTCACACAGCCGCAGGGACGATTCCCGGCATTTGGGTGACCCCCAGGCGGTGACGATGGATCCGCACTACGGGCAGACACCACCGTGGCATGACGCGGCCCTTGAGCTCCGTGGTCCCGTAGTGGCTGACGTGCTGGCCGTGTTCGCGGAACGGTGGAACGACCCCCACCCGTTGGACCGGCACACGCCTTACCGGATGCTGTTGCAGCGGCTGGCCCGGATGCCGCGGCACCCCAGGCCGCTCCCGGAGGCCGCTCCCCCACCGCCGCCTGCCGGCCCGCACGCCGTGCAACTGCTGCGCACCTACGGGATGAAGCACCCACCCTTCCCGTTCGCACCGCAGGGCGAGCGGAGCATCGCCCGGGCCTATGCCAAGGCCTTCGCCCAGGCCCGGTCGCTCATCTACATCGAGGACCAATATCTGTGGTCCAGGGAGGTGGCAAACGGAATTGCAGCCGCGCTCGAGAACAACCACGCCCTGCACGTGATCATAGTGGTGCCCAGGTACCCGGACTCGGACGGCGCCGTGGGCGGGCCGCCCCGCCGGCTGGGGCAATTGCGCGCCCTCAGCGTGCTTCGACGGGCAGCGCCGGACAGGGTGGGTGTGTTCAACCTTGAAAACAGTGAGGGAACGCCCATCTATGTCCACGCCAAAATCTGCATCATCGACGACACCTGGTTCACCTGTGGATCAGACAACTTCAACCGCCGGTCCTGGACCACTGACAGCGAGCTCACCTGCGCCGTGATGGACACCGCGGCCCCCGGGCCTGCGGGTGAGGGCAATGAAGCCCAGCCGTCCCAACCTCTCGCCAGGGAATTGCGGCTCCAGCTCTGGGCCGAACATCTCGGCCTGGAACACGACAATCCCCGGCTCCAGTCGGACCAGGGCCAACTTGAGCTCTGGAACAGCACCGCGGAGGCCCTCGACCAGTGGCACCGCAGCGGCCGCCGGTCCCCCCGCCCGGCCGGACAAGTCCGGCACCACACCCCAAGTCCGGTAGGGCGCTTCCAGCGCGTTTGGGCCGATCCAATCTACCGGTTCATCGTCGATCCGGACGGCCGGCCGCGGAAACTGCGGGGCACCTCCACGTTCTAGTCAACGAGAGCACACGTCCAGGCTTTAGCTGGTACCGGTATTCGAGCACCCGGAATTCCCTCCCCTTGACACCAGGTGCTGGAAGATCTTGGATCATCCTTAAGTCGTGCAGTTGGCTACCTCCACCTATCGCATCCCGCTCGGGATGTCCCAGGGAGCGGACATGGATGCCGGCTCAGTACTCGGGTTCATGGCAGGGTACGTTGCCACCCTCGCGGGCGTATTTCTCCTCTATCTCCCGGTCCTCGCGCTGTTCGTTGCCCTCCTGGTGGCAGCCGGCGTCGTCCAATTGCTGTTGCTGCCGTTCATCATTCTGTTCCGGAGGTTGCGGCGTCCCGGGAATGAACGGGATGCCGATGGTTCCTGGATCCTGGGCCGCTAGAACCAGCGCCGTTGGAAACCAGCCCCGCTAAGCTCCCCGGCCGCTGCCAGTACTGAGCCCAGTGGAACGCCGCCACCGGCCGCCGCGACTTTTGCTGCTTCCGATAGGTTGGAAGCGACAGGAAATCTCTATCCGGCCATGGGAGCAGACGTGAAGGCAATCGTGTATGAAGCAACAGGTCCCTCATCGGTGCTGAAGCTCCAGGACAAACCGCTGGCTGCCCCGGGCCCCGGGGAAGTGCGGGTGCGCCTGGTGGCATCGGGAGTGAACCCGACCGACTGGAAATCGCGGTCCGGAAGCGGAAGCCACACTCTGGACGCTCCGAAGGTCCCAAACCAGGACGGAGCCGGCATCGTCGACCAGTTGGGCTCCGGCGTGGAAGGGTTTGCGGTGGGCGACCGCGTGTGGCTGTGGGATGTGGCCTGGGGCGGCACCGAAGGCACAGCCCAGGAGTACGTGGTGCTGCCGGCCCAGAAGGTAGTAGCACTTCCTGACACGGAATCCTTCGACACCGGCGCCTCCCTGGGTATCCCTGCCCTGACGGCCCACCGGGCCCTGACATCCAACGAGGACGGACCGGCCAGGCTTGCACCCGGTGCCCTGGCGGGCAAGACCGTGCTGGTGACCGGAGGCGCCGGAGCTGTGGGGCATGCCGCCATCCAGTTGGCGCGGTGGGCCGGCGCCACTGTCATCACCACCGTCAGCGGCGACCGGAAGGCTGCACTTGCCAGCCGGGCGGGCGCGGAAACAGTCATCAACTACCGGCAGGACGACGTCGTCCGCGCGGTCAGGGAAGCAGCCGCAGAAGGCGTGGACGTTATCGTGGAGGTCAACGCGCCTGCCAACATCGAAACCGACCTCCAGGTGCTGAAACCTGGCGGGACCATCTCCATTTATGCAGCAAATCCCGGCGAATCCCTCAACATTCCCATCCGCGAAAGCATGACCAGGAACGTCCGCTACCAGTTCATCCTGACCTACACGGTTACGGGCGGCCAAAAGCAGCAAGCGGTGGCGGCGGTCAGCGACGCGCTTGCTGCAGGAGCGCTCAGGGTTGGTGCAGAACATGGGCTGCCCCTGTCGCGGTTCCCGCTCGCGGAAACGGCCGCCGCCCATGACGCAGTGGAACAGGGGACGATCGGAAAAGTAGTCATAGACGTCGCACCGGCACCCTGACCTGCGCGCCCCGCCTAGCCGGAGAGGCGGTCCCTTGCAGCGTGTTCAACCAGGACGGGGATGAACGCGCGGACCCTGCCTGCGTCCAGCAGGCTATGCTCCTGCTGGACCACGTCTTCGATGTGTTCCCTCGACATTCCAGGAAATTTCGCGGCCAGCCGGTCCACCACGTCGGCCAGCGCGCGCAACTCTTCGCTTACTCCCATCGGGAAAGTGTCAGCGTTCAGGGAGCGCCCGTCAAGGCTTGACAGATTGCCTTGCGTGCCGCCCCCGATGGTCCGCCGAACGACGGCGGACGCCTGGCTATGCACGTCCATCCATCGAAGGTGCTGACCGGCGGCGGGCACGTTCCAAGGTGGTCAGTGCGGGTGCAGCCTTCTGGTGCGGGGATGCCGGTTCCGTCCCTGCGGACGGGTCCCGGCAGCGACCGGACGGTACTCAATCCGCCGCTTTTCCGTCCTGAGGTCGCGCCGTTCCTGCCGCCGGGCCTTCCTCTCGGGACGGTCGATGGCGGACAAAATGGTCAGCGTTACGCTAATCCAAAGGAACGCCGTCCCCAACACAAAAGCAATTTCCAGCTCAGTGCTCATACCACAATGTTAGGCCCGGGCGCGTGTTCTCCACCCCCTGGGGATCCACATCATTGGCCGCAAATCCACAGTACCTAGAGAAGCCCCAGCTCCCTGACGGCCGCCATCACGTCAGACACCTGGACTGCAAGCAGGGCGGGATCAGGTTGGGCGGCGAACGTGTCCCCGCGCCGCAGTTCGGCGCGGGTGAGCACCACATGGGGCCCGGGCGGCGGACCCCAGATTTCGGGTGGGGCGGGACCGAAGAGAACCACAGACGGAGTCCCGTACGCCGACGCCAGGTGTGCAGCACCCGTATCGGCAGAGACCACCAGCCGTGCGGCAGCGATCGTGGCGGCAAACTCACCCAGGCCCAGAACACCGGCCAGCATGGCGGTGTCCGGAAGACCCGAAAGGCGGCACACCTCCTGGGCACGTTCCCTTTCCGACGTGCCGCCGGTGAAGACCACCTGGTGCCCGGCTTCCGCGAGCGCTGATGCCACTGCCGCGAACCGGCCGGCCGGCCACAGCCGGCTTCCGTAGGCTGCCCCCACGTGCAGTACGGTCGCGCCCGGAACGGGGCTGGGCATGTGGGGGGTGTTCAGCTTCACGTCCAGGGGATCGGCCTCGATTCCATGCCATTCGAGCAGCCTGACCCAGCGTTCTCGCTCGTGCAATTCGGGCCGCCACGGGGGCCCGTCCCGGTGCAGGCTTTGGTGCCCCACGGTCCGCCGGGCTTTCAGGGCCTCAATGCGTCCCTGGCTTTCCGGGCCGCTGCCATGGAGATTGATGGCCACATCCACTGCGCCCGGTTCCATTGCCAGCGGTTCGTCCAGGCCGTGCGTTGGCAGGAGTTCGTAGCCACCCACCAGGCCCAGGGCTTCGGACAGCCAGCCCTGGGCCGCGTAGCGAAGGCGGTGCTCCGGAAAGGCATGTCGGATGCCCTTCAGTGCAGGCACGGCAACCAACAGGTCCCCAAGCTTCAGGGCGCGCAGGACCAGGAGTTCCGGTTTGCCGTCGGCGGGGATGAGGGCGGACTCCCCCGCAGCGTGGACGCCGCTCATGCGTCCTGCTTTGCCAAAGTGGTGGCCGACAGGCTCCGGACGTCCTCGTAGACCCCGGACACCCCGATGCCTGCCACTACAGAGTCATCATGGACGCAGCGCGGTGCCGTCCAGCCGACCTGGGTGACATCGATGCCGCAGGTGGGGCAGGCCGTCACCCATGACGTGTGGATGCGGTGGAGGCTCCGGCCCAGTGCGCCTGCGTTGATCACATTGCCGGCCCAAAAGATACCGACCGTGGGCACGCCAAGCGCTTGCGCAAGGTGCCTGGGGCCGCTGTCGTTTGCCACCACCACATCGGCTTTTGCCAGCAGCGACACCAGTCCCGCCATATCCAGTCGGCCCGCCGTGGAACGGACCGCGGCTGACCCGGCCCGCGCGGCGATGTCCTCCGCGAGGTACTGCTCGCTGCCGTCCCCTATGATCACCACGGTGGAGCCGTCAGATGCGCAAGCGCCGGCAAGTTCGGCAAACTTTTCGGCAGGCCAACGGCGGCGGGGGTCCGTGGCGCCGGGATGGATCACCACGAGCGGCTGGCCGGCACCGCCATCCGCCGCTTCGGGCACGGCCCCGTCATCGGCGGGCGCCAGCCGGGCTTCAAGATCTATGGGAAATGCACCGGCGAACCCTGCGACTTCCAGCGCCCTTAACGGTTCATGCTGATAGTAGATGTAGGGGATGGTGCGTTCGAGGCTTGCTGCATCAGCCGTCCTGGTCCCTACCGTGTGCCGCGCTCCCAGCCGCAAAAGGAAGGGATTGGAATACCGTCCCCCTCCATGAAGCTGGACTGCCAAATCAAAGTGCCGGCTGCGCATGTCCGCAAAGAAGCGGTCCAGCTCGCCGGCATCCTCTTCCCCGGGCCTGACACCCTCTGCGAACGGCAGCACCACAACCTCATCCACCGGGCTCTTCAACGCCCCCAGCAGCGCCTGGTGTACAGGGGTACCCAGCAAGGTGATCGTTGCAGAGGGGTAGGCGGCCTTCAGCGCAGCCATCGCCGGGATGGCAAAAATCAGGTCGCCCAGCCCGCCCCCGCGCAGGACAACGATCCTGCACACGCCGTCGAACTTCTCCAGTACCGGACCGACGCCCACGCCAACCTGTCCCGCACCGCCGAACTCTGCGGTGAGTTGCTCCACGATCTGCCCCTTCCGTCACGCAGAGGAAAAGCACCGGCCATCCCTCCACAACCAACGCAGCCGCAACGCGGTGGGAAAACCCGCGGCTGCTCCCCTGAACCTTTACCCAGCCGGCCGCAGATCTACGCTCCTTATTGGGGAATACCGGCCTTATGCTGTACGTTTCATACCCGACAGCCAATCAAAGAAAAGAGAAGCACCCAAAGTGGCAACCGATTACGATGAACTGCGTTCCGACGTCAAGGAATCGCAGGACAACTCACTCGAGCAGCTCCAGTCAGCAAATGCTCCCGACGCCCGCAGTGTTGTGCAGGAGTTGGACGAGGCTGACGGGCTGGACGGCGCCGGCGTCCCTGGCGGCGAATTCGTCGCTGAGGAGCTCGTAGTCCAGGTCATCCCGCAGGCTGAGGATGAGTTCACCTGCTACTCCTGTTTCCTGGTCCGGCACCGGTCCCAGATCGCCCGGCAAAAAGACGGCCACAGCTACTGCACCGAGTGCGAAGGCTAGTCAGCAAGCTTTCCTGGGGGCCGGCACTACGATCCCTTTCGAGAGGCACGCCTGCGGCGTGCCTCTCGGTCTTTAAGCATTCATCCAGCCCGCGTCCGTAGCATTGGGCGCAATACGTTCGACGCCGGCACCCTCGTTGGGGGGCGGCAGCCAGGAGGCACCGGTGGACATCCCCGCCAACTTTTGGAGCGCGTTCAGCGCAGCCTTCACCCAAACAAACGTTCCCACCGTCACGTGGGGTGAGATGCTCCTGTCCCTGGCGGCCGCCGTCGCCCTTTCCATCCCGCGCCGCAGTTGGCGCTACTTCGGCCTCCTTGCCACCGCCACGCACGAACTGGGCCACGCGTTTGCCGCCGTAACCTCCGGGCAGCGGCTGTCCGGAATCCGGCTTCGGCTGGACCACTCAGGGACCACCACCACATACAGCCGGAGCAGGCTGGCGGCCGCATGGTCATGCTTTTGGGGCTACCCCGTACCCGCCATGGTCGGGGCCGCTTTCGTGTGGTGCGGAATCGCTGGCTGGGGCCCCGCTGCCATGGCCGGCAGTTCGCTGGTTCTCGCTGCATCCCTTGTCTTCCTCCGCAACTTTGCCGGATTAGCCATCACCATCGGGGCCATAGCGGGTGCAGCCGCACTGGCGTTCCTTGCTTCCGGTTCCGTGGCGGGCCACCTATCAGTCGTTCTTGGCCTTGCCCTCCTGGTGGCCGCCGTCCGGGACCTGATCAAACTCACCAACGTCCACCTCCGACGCCGCGACCGCCTCAGCACCTCCGACGCCTACCTCCTCTACCGTGCCACCGCTGTACCATCCGGGATCTGGATTGCCTTGTTCACGCTCGTGGTGGCCGGCGCATGGCTGGTGGCCTGGCAGCCAGTCTCGGCAATTCTGCTGCAACGCCGGTAGACGGCAGCGGCGGCGCATAGGCTTGGGGCATGAGCCAGGAATCCGAAAGCACCACCGCAGCGACCGGCAGCACCAGCGAACACAGCACCCGCGGTGCCTATGTAACGGGCGGGGCCGAGTTCACCCGGGATACCAACTACATCGAGGACCGCATCACCAGGAACGCATCCCCGGGCAGCAACGGCGAGCCGGGGTGGCCAGTGGAGGCCGGGCGCTACCGCCTCATTGCGGCCAGGGCCTGCCCTTGGGCGAACCGCACCGTCATTGTCCGCAGGCTGCTCGGACTGGAAGAAGCCATCTCCCTGGGCCAGCCGGGTCCCACCCATGATGCACGGTCCTGGACATTCGACCTCGATCCGGACGGCGTGGATCCGGTCCTGGGTATTGAACGCCTGCAGGAAGCGTACTTCAAGCGTTTTCCGGGCTACCCCCGCGGCATTACGGTGCCTGCAATCGTTGATGTGCGCAGCGGTGAAGTGGTCACCAACAACTTCCCCCAGATCACCCTGGACTTCTCCACGGAGTGGACGGATTTCCACCGGCCAGGTGCACCGCAGCTCTACCCCGAGCACCTCCGGGAGGAAATCGACCAAGTGAACAGGCGCGTTTTCACCGAGGTCAACAACGGCGTCTACCGATGTGGATTCGCAGGTTCGCAGGAAGCCTATGACGCGGCATACGCACGCTTGTGGGCCGCCATGGACTGGCTCGAGGACCGTTTGTCCCGGCAGCGCTTCCTGGTGGGCGACACGATCACTGAGGCAGACGTCCGGCTGTTCACCACACTGGCCCGGTTCGATCCCGTGTACCACGGCCACTTCAAGTGCAACCGGCAGAAGCTGAGCGAGATGCCCAACCTGTGGGGCTACGCCCGGGACCTCTTCCAAACTCCGGGATTCGGCGACACCATCGACTTTGTCCAGATCAAGCAGCACTACTACATCGTGCATGAGGACATCAATCCCACAGGGATCGTCCCCGCCGGCCCGGACCTCAGCGGATGGCTGGAGGACCACGGCCGGGAATCCCTGGGCGGCCGCCCCTTTGGGGACGGAACACCGCCGGGACCGGTCCGGGCTGGCGAGGAAGTGGCCCCGGGACACGGAGCATAGGCTCCCGGACCGGACAGGAAATCGTTTTCCGCTTACACTGGGCGGCATGCTTACTTCCCTGGGCTTCGTGGCTCCCGTCTACCAGGACGTCCTGGCCCTCTTCGAATCCTTCCTCGCCGAAGATCCCCACTACAGCGCGCAGGTGTCCGCCTATCGTGACGGTGTGCCGGTACTCAGCCTGACCGGTGGCCCTGGCATGGATGCCGATACCCTCACGGGCGCCTATTCCTGCTCCAAAGGAGTGGCCGCAATGGTCATCGGGCTCCTCGTGCAGGACGGTGTCCTGGACCTCGGCAAGGCGGTCGCGGATTATTGGCCGGAATTCGGCGTCCACGGAAAGGACCGGCTGTTGGTCAGGGAGGCGCTGTCGCACCAGGCAGGCCTCCTGGGGGTTGAGGGCGGATTCGGCCTGGACGAGTTCACCACGTCGGGAGCCGCATCGCGGCTCGCCGCGACTGCACCTGCCTGGCAACCGGGCCGGCAGTTCGGCTATCACGCGCTCACCATCGGCATCCTCATGGAGGAACTGTGCCGCCGGACCACGGGCGAGGCGTTGCAGGACATTTACAACCGAAGAATTCGTGAGCCGCACGACGTCGATTTCTTCCTTGGGCTGCCGGCAGACCAGGAGTCCCGGTACCGGGATGTCCTGTATGAGGCAGATGCGGCACAGCCGTGGGTCGACCCGCTCAGCCTTGAGGGCCTGAACAGCAACGCCCCGGTCAGCAGCATCATGGAACTGCCCAACATCCGGTCAGTCAGGGCCGCCGGGATGTCCGCCGCCGGGGGTGTGGGGTCTGCCGACGGCCTGGCCCGGTTGTATGCCGCAGCCACCACTGGCGTTGGAACCGACAGTCCCTTCCTCACTGAGGAAACCGTCGCTGCAATGACGCGGGAGCAGGTGTGGGGACTTGACCGGTCTTCCGGGCTGGACAACGCGTTCGCGGTGGTCTTCATGAAACCCCACCCTTCGCGGAACTTCGGCAGCCACCGGGCCTTCGGGCACGAAGGGGCAAACGCTGCCCTCGGTTTTGCCGACCCGTCCTACCGTTTGGCTTTCGGCTACATTCCCCGGCGCGCGGAAGAAGGGCGCACTCAGGGCCGCGCCCACCGGCTGGCTGCTGCCGTACGCCGCTCAACAGCAGGTTTGTCCTGACGCACCGCCGGCCCTACTGTTGTCCGGATGGGCAATACTCAAGCACGGCCGGACGCACGGTGGGCTCGGGGGACCCAACTTCTCAAACAATCGGTGGCTGGACTTTCCGCTGCCTTCGCGGAGCAGCGGCTGCAACTTGCGGCTAAAGCCGCACTGGCAGCCGGGCTGGCTTTTGCCATTGCGCCGCACATGCCCGGCGCGGCGTCGCACTACGCATACTATGCGCCGCTGGGCGCGCTGGTGGCGATGTACCACAACGTGGCCGGGTCGGTCCGGCAGGGGCTCCAGGCGCTCGCCGGGCTGGCTGTTGGCATCGGACTTTCCTTCATCCTTGTCAGCATCGCGGAGCCCTCGCCGCTGACCGTGGCGTTGTTCATGGGAATAGGCGTGCTGCTGGGCGGCCTGCCGGGCATCGGCTCAGGCAGCGACTGGATTCCGACGGCGGCCCTCCTGGTTCTGCTGGTGGGCGGCAGAAACGCCGAGGATTTCTCCTACGGCTACCTGGTGCAGATGGCTGCGGGCGTGGTGGTCGGCATCGCTGTGAACTTCCTGATCTTTCCGCCACTGCACCTTAGTGCGGCCGCCTCCAGCCTCGCGGACCTGCGGCAGGCCCTCGGGCGCCAACTGACGGACATGGCCGCGGCGCTGAAGGAAAAGTGGCCGCCTGAGCACGAGGACTGGTCGCGCCGGTCAGACGAACTGTCCGAGGCAGCAAGTTCAGTGCGGCACCTGGTCAAGGAAGCCGACGCCAGCCGCCGGGCCAACCCGCGCAGAAAACTCCACCCGCGCGACGTGGACCAGGACTACCGCGACCTGCAGAACCTGGAGCGCGTGACCTTCCACATCCAGGACATGACCGATGTCCTTTCAGACGTGATCTGGGAAGACGAAGTGCCGTACGCGATCCCCCTGCAGGACAACGAGCCGCTGGCGGATGCCATCAACGCAACGGGAGAACTGCTCTCGATCCACAGCGACAGCGGCGAGCGCGCATACAAAGACGCCTACGAAGCCGCCAGGACGGCGGTGGAGGCCTGTATGGCCTCCACCGCCGGCAGGCAGGCGGCACACGGGACGGTGCCTGCCTCTGAGTCGGTCCTTCTCAGCCTCCACCGGATCCTGCGGGTCATCCGCCCCAGGGGCTAGGCGCGTCCGGCTGTTGCCCTGGCTAGACGGCGGTGACCGTCCCGCTGAAATGGCGCCGTCCGGTGCGGGGGCTCCAGGCAACATAGTCGGACCGTTTCCACGCCCCTGCCCCGCTTTGTTCCGAGGTGATCTCCAATGCAACCCGTGAGGGAAGGAAGACCGGGGCCTCAAACTCGACGTCCCAAGTGAACGAATCTCCGCGGGCCGGCCCCACATCTGCGAGCGCACGTGATGCCAGGTACATTCCGTGCGCTATGGAACGCCGCATGCCCAGCGCCTTGGCCGAGAGCACGCTCAGGTGGATCGGATTGAAATCTCCCGACACTGCTGCGTATGCCCGGCCCGTATCTACTCCAAGGTGCCACAGCGCCGTTGGGTCCGGCGTTGTGAAGTCCGGCCTGGGCGGAACTGCCGTGGGTTTGTCTATCCCCGGCAGGAACACACCCTTGGCCAGGTATGTCGAGACTCCCCGCCAGTGGACGTCCGATGAGCCCGAGCGCCGCACTTCCGCCACAACGTCCACCTGCGTACCCGCACGGTGGCCACGAAGATTCTCAACCCTCGCCGTCATATCCAGAGTGTCGGTGAAGACCAGGGGCGCCCTTTGCTCCACCCGGTTGCGTAGGTGGATCATCCCCAAGAGGGGAAGCGGAAAGTCGTCGCGGTTCAGGACGCTCATGGCCAGCGGGAAGGCGATTGCGTGGATGAAGCCTGCCGGCAGGACGTCGCTTGCCGTCTCGCCTATCAGGTGCTGGTAGGCCGTAAGGTTTCCCACGTCGACGCTAACGCCCCGGACTTCGTGGCTTTCAGCCGGAAGCACGGCGGAGTCGTGGGTTCCCAGCAGCCTGCGGCGGGCCGCCTGCGCGGCGGCATTGACATAAAGCTTGGACAGGGAGGGCATCTCTGCCAGGACCACCGGTTGCTGGAGCGTCATGCCCCCACCAGATTCTGCCCGCATACACGCAGCACCTGCCCGTTGATTCCACCGGCCGCGTCACTGGCGAGGAACGCTATGGTCTCTGCAACGTCGGATGGCAGTCCGCCCTGCTGCAGCGAGTTCAGGCGCCGCGCCACTTCACGGACGGCAAAGGGGATGCGTGCGGTCATGTCTGTTTCGATGAATCCGGGGGCGACGGCATTGATGGTACCGCCGGCAGAGGCGAGCAGCGGAGCGGTGGCGCGCACCATTCCCATCACTCCCCCCTTGGACGCTGCGTAGTTGGTCTGCCCCCGGTTCCCAGCGATGCCGCTGGTGGAGGCAACTGAAACAATACGCGGAGTTGACCGGAAGTATTCGGAGGCCAGCAGGGCCTCGTTGATGCGGAGCTGCGCAGCAATGTTGATGTTGATGACCATGTTCCAGCGCGCCTGGTCCATGTTGGCCAGGAGCTTGTCCCGTGTGACGCCGGCGTTGTGAACGACGATGTCCAGCCGACCGTGCCGTTGCACGGCATGGTCGATGATCCGCTGCCCCGCGTCGGCGCCGGTGATGTCCAGCTGCAGGGCGGTCCCCCGCACCTCATTGGCGACGGCTGCCAACTGGTCACCTGCTGCCGGAATGTCCACGAGGACCAGGGTGGCGCCGTCCCTGTGCAGGGTGCGGGCAATTTCAGCCCCAATGCCCCGGGCTGCGCCGGTGACTACGGCCACCTTCCCCGCCAGAGGACGGTCGGGATCTGCGGGAAGCGCCCCGTCCTCCGTGGAGACCGCCAGGAACTGGCCATCCACGAACGCCGAGCGGGCCGACAGGAAGAACCTGAGGGCGCCCAGGACACTGGTGCTGGTGGTCGCCGTTCCGTCGCCGAGAAGCACCCCGTTTCCCGTTGCGCCTGCCCGCAGTTCTTTGGCAAGCGACCTCAGGAAGCCATCCACTCCCTGCCGTGCAGCCGCAGCATGGGGCGAAGACGCCTCTGCGGCCGGCCGTGACAGCGTGATGACCCGCCCATAGGGTTGCAGGTCGCGGAGTGAGCCGGCCGCTGCCAGCACGGGCCTTTCAAGCTCCCCCGGGTGCTCCACCTCGTCGAGGACCAGGATGATGGCCGCCAGCTTCTCCGCCGGAACGGCGTGCCGCCTGATGTCAAGGTCCCAGGACAGCAGTTCGGCAGCGAGTTTGTCTGCGCCCGGCGTGTCTCCTACGACGACGACGGGTCCGGTCACCAGTGGTTGGCCGGACTTGTAGCGGCGCAGTACGGCGGGCTGCGGAAGGCCCAGCTTTCTGGCAACACTGCGGCCCAGGCTGCTGTTGACCATTTGGGTGTATGTATCTGCCACGCCGCCCCCTACAGAGATTCCATAATTGCGACGACGCCCTGGCCGCCTGCTGCGCAAACGGACACCAGGCCCCTGGCGGGACGCCCCGTGGAAGCTGCCTTGGCGTGGAGCATTTTTGCAAGCGTGCCCACGATCCTGCCACCGGTGGCCGCGAAAGGGTGGCCCGCTGCCAGCGAAGACCCATTGACGTTGAGCCGTGTCCGGTCGATGCTGCCGAACGCGCCATCCAGGCCGAGCCTGGTTCGCCCGAACTCCTCGTCTTCCCATGCGGCCAGGGTGCTGAGGACCGTGGCCGCGAAGGCCTCGTGGATTTCGAAGTAGTCAAAGTCGGCCAGCGTCAGGCCCTGGCGGGCCAGGAGCCGCGGCACAGCGAAGACGGGGGCCATCAGCAGCCCGTCCTTGCCGTGGACAAAATCCACGGCCGCGGCCTCGGCGTCCACGACGGCTGCCAGTTTAGGGAGGTCGCGGGCATCTGCCCACTCGTCGGAGGCAAGCAGCACGGTCGACGCACCGTCGGTGAGCGGGGTGGAGTTTCCGGCCGTCATTGTGGCGTCGGCCCCGAGATTGCGGCCGAAGACGGGCTTCAGGGAGGCAAGCTTCTCCATGGAGGTGTCCGCACGAAGGTTCGCGTCTCGCGTCAGTCCGCGGTAGGGGGTCATGAGGTCATCAAAGAACCCTGACTCGTAGGCTGCGGCGAGATTGTGGTGGCTGTTCAACGCCAGTTCGTCCTGTGCCTCGCGGGAGATCTTCCACTGCGCAGTGGTCAGGGCCTGATGCTCACCCATGGTCAGGCCGGTGCGGGGCTCTGCCGTGCCGGGGGCCAGTGGTGCCAGGTCCTTGGGACGCAGGCGGCTCAGGATCTGGAGGCGCTGGGGCAGCGTCCTGGCGCGGTGCAGGTCCAGGATGACCTCGCGAAGTCCTTCGCTGACCACCACCGGCGCATCGGAAGCGGAATCCACGCCGCCGGCAATGCCGGACTCGATCTGCCCCAGCTTGATCTTGTTTGCCAGGCCCACCACGGTTTCGAGGCCCGTGGCACAGGCCTGCTGGAGGTCGTACACGGGGGTCTCGGCGGAGAGCGCTGATCCCAGGACGGCTTCCCGGGTGAGGTTGAAGTCCCGCGAGTGCTTCAGTACCGCACCCGCGGCGACCTGGCCGATCCGCTCGTCCTGAAGCCCGAACCGGGCAATCAGGCCGTCGAGGGCGGCGGTCAGCATGTCCTGGTTTGAGGACTTTGCATAGGCGCCGCCCGCACGGGCGAACGGAATCCTGTTGCCGCCGACGATCACTGCCCTGCGGGTTGCCGGGACGGCGGCTGCGGCCGGTCCCTCGGGGGCGGGGGTTGTCTGTCCGTCTATGGACATGGATGGCTCCTCTGGTCACATGTGGTTACCGATACCCAGCGTACCTGATACGCTGGGTATCGTGAACTTTCTGGACACGAACATCCCCTTGGCCGTCGAACTGGCTTCTCCCGCCAGCCCTGACGGCCGTTCCTCGCGCTGGCAAAGCCACAGGGAGGAACGGCGCAGGGACCTCATCAAGCAGGCCCGGCGTGCCGTGCATGCGCTGGGCAGTGACGCGTCCATGGAGGACATCGCCACAGCCGCGGGTACCTCGAAATCCGTCTTCTACCGTTACTTCGGGGACAAGGCCGGACTTCAGCAGGCAGTGGGCGAAGTGGTCCTCAACCAGATGCAGCACCGCATCCAGGAAGCAGCACAAAGCGCGCTCACGCCGCGGGAGGGCCTGCTGGCGATGGTCTCGGCCTATCTCCAGATGGCCGACACCAGCCCCAACGTCTACGCATTCGTCACCAGCTATGCTCCCGGCGAACCCGCGAACCCGCCGCATAATGCCGCCGGGGGCCCGCTGGGCCACTTCTTCGAAGCCATCGCGGACATGATTGCCACGCCCATGCGCTCGCATCTGCGCGATGTTGACCAGACCGTCATCGGCTACTGGCCCAAGGCGGCCATCGGCCTGGTGCGCAATGCCGGCGAACAATGGCTCAGCACGCCGGACTCCCCGGCCAAGCCGAGCCAGGAGAGCATGGCCCGCCAAATCACCGCCTGGCTGTGCGTGGGAATTGCCCCTGAAGTTTCACTGGCCTCACCGACCACCAAGTTATCCGCCAAAGAAGGACTATGACATGACTGACGTAGTGGACCGCCCCGCCGGCAAGGGCCCCCGCCCCGCGGCAACCTTTGCAGCCACCATCCCGGCCATAAACCCTGAACCCGCCATCGACGTCGAGGCACTGGGCCGGCAGCTCCTGGGCAAATGGGCTGACGTTCGGCTCCAGGCAAGGGAGCTGGCCGCGAGGCCGGAACTGCACAAGGTCGAGGGCCTGACGCACACGGACCACCGTGCACGCGTCTTCGGGCAGCTCAAGTACCTCGTGGACAATGAAGCCGTACACCGGGCTTTCCCCACCGAACTGGGCGGCTCCGACGACCACGGCGGAAACATTGCCGGGTTCGAGGAGCTCGTGGTGGCTGATCCGTCGCTGCAGATCAAAGCGGGCGTCCAGTGGGGACTCTTCGGCTCGGCGGTGATGCATCTGGGCACCGAGGAGCACCACGCCAAGTGGCTGCCCGGCATCATGAACCTGGAAATCCCCGGCTGCTTTGCCATGACCGAAACCGGCCATGGCTCAGACGTGGCCAGCATCGCCACCACGGCAACGTATGACCCCGCCACCGAAGAATTCGTGGTCAACACCCCCTTCCGCGCCGCCTGGAAGGACTACATCGGGAACGCCGCAAATGACGGACTGGGCGCCGTCGTTTTCGCGCAGCTGGTTACCCGCGGCGTCAACCATGGAGTGCATGCCTTCTATGTGGACCTTCGGGACCCGGACACCAAGGAATTCCTGCCCGGGATCGGCGGGGAGGACGACGGCATCAAGGGCGGCCTGAACGGCATCGACAACGGCCGGCTGCACTTCACCAATGTCCGCGTTCCCCGGACCAACCTCCTGAACCGCTACGGCAATGTCGACGCGGACGGAACCTACACCTCACCCATCGCCAGCCCGGGCCGGCGCTTCTTCACCATGCTCGGAACCCTGGTCCAGGGCCGCGTCTCCCTGGACGGAGCCGCCGTCGCTGCCTCCAAGGTAGCGCTGAAGGCAGCCATCCAGTACGCCACCGAGCGCCGCCAGTTCAACGCCTCCTCCCATACCGAAGAGGAGGTCCTGCTGGACTACCAGCGGCACCAGCGCAGGCTGTTCACCCGCCTCGCAGCCACCTACGCGGCAAGTTTCGCCCACGAGCAGCTCCTGCAGAAATTCGACGACGTCTTCTCCGGCGCCCATGACACCGACGCGGACCGGCAGGACCTGGAGACCCTGGCGGCGGCATTGAAGCCCCTGAGCACCTGGCACGCACTGGACACGCTGCAGGAATGCCGGGAAGCCTGCGGGGGCGCCGGCTTCCTGATTGAGAACCGGTTCGCCTCGTTGCGGGCAGACCTGGACGTCTACGCCACCTTCGAAGGCGACAACACCGTATTGCTCCAACTGGTGGCCAAGCGACTGCTTGCCGACTACGCCAAGGAGTTCCGCAACGTGGACTTCGGCGTCCTGGCCCGCTACGTGGTGACCCAGGCGGCGGGCGCCGCGGTCCACCGGACCGGCCTGCGGCAGGTGGCGCAATTCATGGCGGACACCGGCTCGGTCCAGAAGGCCGCCATCGCCCTGCGGGATGAGGACAGCCAGCGCGCGCTCTTGACTGACAGGGTCCAGACCATGGTGGCAGAGGCGGGAGCCGCCCTCAAGGGCAGCAAGCGAATGCCGCAGGACAAGGGCGCGGCCTTGTTCAACCGGCACCAGAACGAACTCATCGACGCTGCGCAGGCCCATGCCGAACTGCTGCAGTGGGAGGCGTTCACGGACGCACTCCAGACAGTGGAGGACCCGGGGACCCGGAAGGTTCTGACGTGGTTGCGCGACCTGTTCGGCCTGTCGCTGATCGAGAAGAACCTGTCCTGGTACCTCATGAACGGGCGCCTCTCCATGCAGCGCGCACGCACCGTGGGCGGCTACATTAACCGGCTCCTGGAAAAGATCCGCCCGCACGCCCTGGATCTGGTGGACGCCTTCGGGTACGGCGATGACCATGTTCGCGCAGCCATCGCCACCGGTGCGGAGAAGGTGCGGCAGGATGAAGCCCGCGAGTATTTCCGCAACGCGCGGGCGAGCGGGCAGTCGCCGGTGGACGAGAAGGTCCTGATCGCCCGGACCGCGGCGGACCGGAAGGGCTGAGTCGTCGCCCGGGCCTAAACAGCATGCCCCGAAGCACGGAAACAACGACGGCGCCGCTCCCCTGCCAAGGGAAGCGGCGCCGTCGTGCGTTGCGCTGCCGGGACGCTCAGGCTCCGGCCGGGAGCACTGAGCGGTAGACCTCAAGGGTGGTCTCGGTGATGGACTCCCAGGAGAAGTGTTTCTCAGCCCGTTCCCGGCCCGCCTGCCCCATGGCCCGGGCGCGTTCGGGATCGGACACCACCTCAATGAGGGCGTCGGCGAACTCGCGGACGAACTTCTCGGGGTCCAGGGGCGTCCCCGTGCCGTCAGTCACCTGTTCCAGGTCAACCAGAAGGCCGGTGCGGCCATGGTCGACAACCTCGGGGATGCCGCCGGTTGCGCTGGCCACCACTGCCGCGCCACAGGCCATGGCTTCGAGGTTGACGATGCCCAGCGGTTCGTAGATGGACGGGCAGGCGAAGGCAGTGGCGTGGCTGAGGACCTGGATCAGCTCGTGGCGCGGCAACATGCGTTCGATGAGCACCACGCCGGTCCGCTGCTTCTGCAGGTCCTCGATCAAAGCGGCGGTTTCCGCTGCCAGTTCCGGGGTGTCCGCAGCACCGAGGCACAGCACCAACTGGACGTCCGCCGGAAGTTGCGCGGCTGCCCGAAGGAGGTACGGGACGCCTTTCTGGCGTGTGTTTCTTCCCACAAAGACGACGCTCGGTTTGGCAGGATCGATGCCCAGGGCGCGGACGGCGTCGTCGTTTTCGTCACGCTGCCACAGCTCCACGTCGATGCCGTTGTGGACCACCCTGACCTTTTCCGGGTCCACGTTGGGGTAGCTGCGCAGGATGTCCTGGCGCATGCCCTCGGACACGGCGATGATGGCCGCTGCCGCTTCGTAGGCCGTCTTTTCCACCCAGGAGGACAGGGCATAGCCGCCGCCCAGCTGCTCGGCCTTCCAAGGCCGCAGCGGCTCGAGGCTGTGGGCGCTGAGAACGTGCGGAATTCCGTGCAGCAAGGAGGCCAGATGGCCGGCCATGTTGGCGTACCAGGTATGCGAATGGACCAGGTCGGCACCCTGTACATCCGGCACAATGCGCAGGTCCACACCCAGGGTCTGCACCGCGGCATTGGCCCCGCCCAGGTCCTCGGGAACCTGGTACGACGTCACGGTTGCTCCGTGGTAATCGGCATCGCGGGGAGCGCCGAAAGCACGAACCTGCAGGTCAACATGCTTACTAAGCACCCTGCTCAATTCGGCTACATGCACCCCGGCGCCACCGTAGATCTCTGGCGGGAACTCTTTAGTCACAATGTCTATTCGCACAAGACCCAAGGTAGTCGTTCACGGATAACTGTTCTAGTGTGAAGGAGTCCGGGCCTACCGGACTGTCTTGGGGAGTTACGAAGGCGTACAGGAGCGACCATTATGCCGTTGACCAAAAAAGTCCTGGCCATTGTCCTCGCAGGCGGCGAGGGAAACAGACTGATGCCACTGACGGCAGACCGGGCCAAGCCCGCTGTGCCGTTTGCCGGCAGTTACCGCCTTATCGACTTCGCGCTGTCCAACTTGGTGAATTCCCGCTACCTGCAGATCGTCGTGTTGACGCAGTACAAGTCGCACAGCCTTGACCGCCACATCTCCGAAACCTGGCGCATGTCCACCCAGCTGGGCAACTATGTCGCGTCCGTTCCTGCCCAGCAGCGCGTGGGCAAGAGCTGGTTCCTGGGAAGCGCCAATGCCATCTACCAGTCCCTGAACCTGATCCACGACGCAAACCCCGACATCGTCGTCGTGGTCGGCGCCGACCACGTGTACCGCATGGACTTTGCCCAGATGGTGGCGCAGCACGTCAACAGCGGCGCCAAGGCCACAGTGGCGGCCGTCCGGCAGCCGCTGCACATGGCGGACCAGTTCGGCGTCATTGAGGTGGACCAGAACGATCCCCAGAAAATTGCGGCCTTTGTCGAGAAGCCGGCCAGCACTCCCGGCCTTGCCGCCGACCCCTCCCAGTTCCTTGCCTCCATGGGCAACTACGTGTTCGACGCCGACGCCCTGGTGGCCGCGCTGCACGTGGACGCTGAGCGGCTGGACACCAAGCACGACATGGGCGGGGACATCATCCCCTACTTTGTGAACCGCGGCGAGGCAGGCGTCTACGACTTCACGCTGAACGACATCCCCGGCTCCACCGAGCGCGACCGCACCTACTGGCGCGACGTAGGCACCATCGATTCCTTCTACGACGCCCACATGGACCTCATTTCGCCGCTGCCGGTCTTCAACCTGTACAACTCCGAGTGGCCCATCTACACCCGCCAGAGCATCTCGCCGCCGGCCAAGTTCGTGCGGGGCCAGAACAACACGGTGGGCACGGCCCTGGACTCCATCGTGGCCAACGGCGTGGTGATTTCCGGCGGCGTTGTGGAGGGCTCGGTACTGTCCAACGACGTCTACGTCGCCACCAGTGCCCGGGTCATCGACTCGGTCCTGATGGACAAGGTGCAGGTCGGCGAAGGCGCCGTCGTCAACCGGGCCATCCTGGACAAAAACGTCAAAGTTCCCGCCGGTGCGGCCATCGGCCTTGACGCGGATCTTGACCGGGCCCGCGGCTTCAAGGTCACCGAGTCCGGCATCACTGTCCTTGCCAAGGGGCAGGAAGTACCGGAACCCGGGGACGAGGAACGCCAGCTTGCCGCACGGCACCTGAGCCAGTTGCCGGCCGCCGTAAAGGCTGCCGCGGACCAGTACCCGGACGTGCGGGACACGGTGGACAAGGTGGCAGACACACATGCTGCCGCAGCGGCTGAAGCGACACCCGGAGCCCGAATCTCCTGACCCGGACCACGGACCTCTATGGCATCCGCAGGCCGGGACACCACTCATGGTGTCCCGGCCTGCGGCGTTCACGGTAAAATTTTCCCAATGAGCTCCCCCGATCTGACCCCTGAGGACATCCAGGCCTGCCTCAAGGTCCTGAACACCATCCACGCGTACGACGAGGAGCACCCGGACTACATCTCGGTGCGCCGCGCCACCGGAAAGATGTTCAAGGCCGTCAAGCGCCACCGCCGCGTCACCAAGCGCGATACCATCGCCGAGGCCGACCGCGCCGTCATCGCCCAGACAGCCACCGCCGCGCCGGACCGGATCGACGACGAGACCCGCGGCAACAAGCTCGCACCGTCTGCCACCGGCAAGGTCGCCGGCCACCTCATCCGCTCCCGCCCCTGCTACATCTGCAAGCAGCATTACACCCAGGTGGACGCGTTTTACCACCAGCTGTGCCCGGAATGCGCCGCGTTCAGCCACAGCAAGCGCGATGCCCGGACCGACCTGACGGGGCGTCGGGCGCTGCTCACCGGCGGCCGCGCCAAGATCGGGATGTACATCGCCCTCCGGTTACTGCGGGACGGTGCCCACACCACCATCACTACCCGGTTCCCCAAAGATGCGGCCCGCCGGTTCGCTGCCATGGAGGACAGTGGCGAGTGGCTGCACCGGCTCCGGATCGTGGGGATCGACCTGCGTGACCCCGCCCAGGTGATGGCCCTGACCGACTCACTCAATGAGGCCGGCCCCCTGGACATCATCATCAACAACGCCGCGCAGACCGTGCGCCGTTCGGGCAACGCCTACAAACCGCTGGTGGACGCGGAGGACGAACCCCTCCCCGCGGCACTGGAACAGGCCAACGGCGGCCCCGAGCTCCTGACCTTCGGCCACGCGCACGACAAGCACCCGCTGGCCCTTGCCGGCAGTGTCACCGACCACCCGGTCCTGGCCGGTGACGCCATCACCTCACTGGCGCTGTCCACCGGGTCCGCATCCCTGGAACGCATCGCCACGGGCACTGCGATCGACGCCGGCGGCCTGGTGCCGGACCTGGCCACCATCAACAGCTGGACCCAGGTAGTGGACGAAGTCGATCCGCTCGAAATGCTCGAGGTCCAGCTTTGCAATGTCACCGCGCCGTTCCTGCTGGTCAGCCGGCTCCGCGATGCCATGCGGCGCTCCACTGCCCGGCGCAAGTACATCGTGAACGTCTCCGCCATGGAGGGCCAGTTCTCCCGGGCCTACAAGGGCCCGGGGCACCCGCACACCAACATGGCCAAGGCGGCGCTGAACATGATGACCCGCACCAGCGCCCGGGAGATGCTGGACACCGACGGCATCCTGATGACCGCCGTAGACACGGGCTGGATCACGGACGAACGCCCGCACTTCACCAAGGTCCGCCTCATGGAGGAAGGCTTCCACGCACCCCTTGACCTGGTGGACGGGGCAGCCCGGGTCTACGATCCGATCGTCATGGGTGAACAGGGCGAGGACCAGTACGGTGTCTTCCTGAAGGATTACAAGCCCAGCCCCTGGTGATGGGCGTATGCTCACGGCATGAGCAACGAGTCATCAAGCCAAGTGCAGAACCTCGAACACCACGAATGCTGGGCCCTGCTTCGGACGGTGTCCGTGGGGAGACGGGCCGTGCTGGCTGACGGCCGTCCGGATATCTTCCCGGTCAACTACACGGTGGACGGCGGCACGCTGGTCTTCCGGACGGCACAGGGAACCAAACTGTCCGCAGCAACCGGCGGCGATGCCGCCGTCGCCATCGAAGCGGACGGCGTGGACCCCGATACCGGGCTGGCGTGGAGCGTGGTGGTGAAGGGCACAGCCGCCCTGGTCAAGAGCACCGAAGAGGTGCTGGAGACCTCCCGCCTGTACCTCTTCCCCTGGCAGTCCGGACGGAAAGACGCATTTGTGCGCATCACCCCGGACTCGGTGACGGGGCGCCGCTTCAAAGTCACCGATCCCATGACCTGGTGGACCCAGATCAACAGCTCAGCCCGGACGGCCCCGGAGTAGGCACCTGGACCCCAGCTGGCCGGCTGGCGTTTTCCCCGGCCATGACGGCCGGGGAAGCCGCCGTGTCAGGCGAGCTGGGTGATCTCCACGCTGACTTTCAGCGCGGACCCGCCGCCACCGGACAGAATGCCTTTCAGCGGGGATACATCCCGGTAGTCCCGGCCCCTGGCCACCGTGACGTGGAAGTCGCCGGCGGGCTTGTGGTTGGTGGGGTCCCAGCTGCGCCAGTCCCCGTCCCACCACTCAAGCCACGCGTGCGACTGCCCGGCCACGGTCTCGCCGATTCCGGCGCTTGACCGCGGGTGCAGGTAGCCGGAGACGTAGCGCGCCGGGATACCGCAGCTCCGCAGGGCACCGATGGCCAGGTGCGCCAGGTCCTGGCAAACCCCCTGGCGCTGGCCCCAGGCCTCCTCGGCGTTGGTGGTCACGGCCGTTGAGCCGGACATGTAGGTCATTTCACCGCGCATCCAGGCAAAGATGGCCATGGCTGCCTCGTGCGGGTTCTTTCCCGCCACGACGTCCGGGATGATGCCCAGCACTTCGTCGCCCGGGCCGCTGAGCCGGGACTGCGGCAGCCAGTCGCTGAAGGCGTCAAGGGTCTCCGGGGACTTCAGGTCGTCCCAGCCCACGATGTCAGCTTCGGCCGGGATCTTTTCCGCCCGGTGCACCTCCACGGTGATGTTGGAGACCACCTCAAGGTTCTCGTGCGGCATCTGCATGTCAAAGGCGGTGACCCTGGTTCCCCAGTAATCCCGGTAGGTGCTCACAGCCGCCTGCGACGGGGACACCTTGACCACAGACTCCAACACCACCTGCTGCGAGTCGGTCAGCGGGGTCATCCGCGCCTCGTTGTAGGACAGGGTCACCCGCTTGTTGTACTTGTAGGCCGTCCTGTGGACGATGCTCAACCGGGTCATGACAGTTCTCCCACCCAGGCAAGTTCGTCCGCCTGATTGAAGTACTTACGGGAAATGGCGTCCGAAGCCTGGGACACTGCCTTCTGGACCCGTTCCATGTGCTCGGGAAGTTCGGACATGAGGTCGTCCGTCCGGTGGAACTCCAGGAAGGTCCTGGCCTGTCCCACAATGCGGCGGGCGTCGTTGATGAAGCCCACCCGCTGCGCGGACGGGTCCAGCTTGGCCAGGCACTCGTCGGCGTCACGGAGCGCATACACGATGGACCGCGGAAACAGCCGGTCCAGGAGCAGGAATTCGGCGGCGTGCTGGTCACCGAACGCCGCGCGGCGGGTGCGGAGGAACGATTCGTAGGCGCCCGCGCAGCGCAGCATGTTGACCCAGGACATGCCGGCGGACAGCACGTCGCGGGTGGAGAGCATCCGGGCTGTCATGTCCGCGCGTTCCAGGGAACGGCCCAGGACCAGGAACAGCCAGCTTTCGTCGTGGCTCACCGTGGTGTCGGCGAGGCCGCTGACCATGGCTGTACGCTCCAGGGTCCAGTTGCAGAAACGGTAAGTGCCCACCACGTCCTTGCGGTGCTGGCTCAGGCCGTAGTAGGTGGTGTTCAGGCTCTCCCAGAGGGCCGAGGACACCGTCTCACGCGCACGGCGTGCATTCTCGCGGGCAGCACCCAGGGAGCCTGCGATGGACGTGGCGCTGGTTTTGTCGTAGGCCAGGGCGTGGAGCAGTTCGGGCAGCCCAAAGTCCTCGCTCTGCGGGCGGGCGCCCATGACCGCCAGGAGTTCCTGGGCCACGCTTTTGCGCTCCTCCATGGGGAGGTGGTTCAGGCGTTCCAGGTGCACGTCGAGGATTCGGGCGGTACCGTCCGCCCGCTCCACGTAGCGGCCGATCCAGAACAGGGACTCGGCAATTCGGCTAAGCATTCGCGGCTACCTCCTGCGCGCCCGGAACGTTGTAAAAGACATGCACGACGGCGGAGCGGCTCACTGCTGCTGCTCCGACTGACGGTCGCGCCAGTTGCTTTCCACCGGCCACACGGAGACCCGCTCGCGGACCGTGACGGACTGGCGGGGCACGGTTTCCACCGGCATCTGCGGCGAATCGGCCAGGACCCAGGTGTCTTTGGAGCCACCGCCCTGGCTGGAGTTGACGATCAGGGAGCCTTCCTTGAGCGCTACGCGGGTGAGGCCGCCGGGGAGCACCCAGACGTTGTCGCCGTCGTTGACGGCGAAGGGGCGCAGGTCCACGTGCCGGGGGCCGAACTTGTCGCCGGCCAGGGTGGGGACGGTGGACAGCTGCAGGACGGGCTGGGCGATCCAGCCGCGGGGGTCGGCGATGATCCGCTGGCGGAGGGCGTCCAGTTCGTCCGGCGAGGCGTCGGGGCCGATGACCAGTCCTTTGCCGCCGGAGCCGTCCACGGGTTTGACCACCAGTTCCGCGAGGTTGTCCAGGGTGTACTCCCGGGCTTCCTTTTCCTCGAGCCGGTAGGTGTCCACGTTGGCGATGATGGGCTCCTCGCTGAGGTAGTAGCGGATCAGGTCAGGGACGTAACTGTAAACCAGTTTGTCGTCGGCAACGCCATTGCCCACCGCGTTGGCGATGGTGACTCCGCCGGCGCGGGCGGCGTTGACCAGTCCAGGGCAGCCCAGCATGGAGTCGGACCGGAACTGCAGGGGGTCCAGGAAGTCGTCGTCGATCCGCTTGTAGATCACGTCCACGCGCTGCTCACCGGCGGTGGTGCGCATGTAGACACGGTTGCCGCGGCAAATGAGGTCGCGGCCTTCCACCAGTTCCACGCCCATGAGGCCGGCAAGGAGGGTGTGCTCGAAGTAGGCGCTGTTGAAGACGCCCGGGGTGAGGACGACGACGGTGGGATCGTCAACGCCCGCCGGTGCGGTTTTGCGCAGGGCCGAGAGCAGGCGGCGGGGGTACTCCTCCACAGGCCGGATGAGCTGCTGGCCGAAGGCTTCAGGAAGGCCCTTGGCCATGGCGCGCCGGTTCTCCAGGACGTAGCTGACTCCTGAGGGGACGCGGACGTTGTCCTCCAGGACGCGGAAGGTCCCTGCTGCGTCGCGGACCACGTCAATGCCCGAGATGTGGACGCGGACGCCGCCGGCAGGCTCGAACCCATGGACCTGCCGGTGGAAGTGCGCACTGGTGGTGACGAGCTGGCGGGGTATCACGCCGTCGGACACCACGGTCATCTTGTCGTAGACGTCGTTCAGGAAGGCTTCCAGGGCGCGCACGCGCTGGGCCACGCCCCGCTCAAGGACATCCCATTCAGCTGCGGGGATGACCCGGGGCACGATGTCGAGCGGAAAGGGCCGCTCCTCGCCCGCGTAGTCGAACGTGACGCCGCGGTCCAGGAAGGTCCGCGCCATGGAATCGGCGCGCGCGCTCACGTCCGCCAAGGAGAGCTTCCGGAGTGCCTCCGCCACCTGCCCGTACGAGTCCCTCGCCTGTTGCCCCGGGGCGAACATCTCGTCGTAGGCTCCGGTGCGGCCGGCGGCCTCGGAGTAATCCTGGAATAGGTCTGACATGTCCAATAGCCAACCATCTTTTTGTTTCGAGTTCATTACTGCCATCCATTCTGGCGTGTTGGCGCCAATGGCCCGGTTCGTACTTTACTGGGCCTTTCAGGCACAGTAGGTGAGTGCCCGTCAGCAGAAGACTCCCAGAGCCCGGTTCCGGCAGTTCCGGGACCAGGTTGGGACGCCTGCTGCCCGGCCTGGTGACAGCCGCAGCTGCCGTCGCGGCCGCCTTCATGCTGCACGGGCTTGTCCCGGCGCTGCCCGCGATGACCCTTGCCGTTGTGCTCGGCGTCCTTGCGGCCAACCTCCCCGGCACCAGTACATGGACCGGCGGCCGGGCACGGCCGGGACTGGATTTCGCGGGGAAACATTTGATGCGTGCCGGGATCGTGGTTCTGGGCCTGAAGGTCAGCATCATGGATGTCCTGCACCTGGGGTGGCTGGCCCTTGTCCTGATTGTGGCCGTCGTGGCGGCCAGTTTCGGGGGGACCTACGCCATCTCGCGCCTCTTCCACCTGCCGCCGGTGACCTCGCTCCTGGTGGCCACCGGGTTCTCCATCTGCGGGGCTTCCGCGATCGGCGCCGTGGCCGCCGTCCGGCGCATCCGGCATGCCGATACGGTCCTGCCCGTGGCCCTGGTGACCCTCTGCGGCACCCTGGCCATCGGGGTCCTTCCCCTGCTCGCCCACCCGCTGGGCCTTTCGACCGCTGTGTTCGGCGCCTGGACCGGGGCGTCCGTGCATGACGTGGGCCAGGTGGTGGCCACGGCGCAAACCGCCGGAACCGCCGCCCTGGCGATCGCCGTCGTCGTCAAGCTCACCCGGGTGCTCCTGCTGGCACCTGTGGCCGCGATGGCGGGCGCGCACCACCGGGTCCGCGCGCGTGACGTGGGTGCCGCGGATGGAAGCAAATCGAAAATGCCGCCCATAGTGCCGCTGTTTGTCGTGGGGTTCATGGCCATGGTGGCGCTCCGGTCCACGGGCTGGCTGCCCTCGCCCTGGCTCGATGCGGGGGCAACGCTGCAGGACATCCTGCTGGGTGCCGCGCTGTTCGGGTTGGGCTCGGCGGTGCGGATCCGGACCCTGCTGCACACCGGCGGACAGGCCCTCCTGGCAGCCCTGGCTTCCTGGCTCCTGATTGCCATACTGGGCCTGGGCGCGGCGTTCCTCATCGCCGGCTGAGCCGATGAAACGGCACCGTGATTAGATAGCCGGGTGTCACATGAGAATCTGCAGCGCCGCGAAGCCGCTGAACGATCAACCCTGATCAGCACCACCAGCTACGACGTGTCCCTGGACGTGCGGCAGGCTGCGGATCCGGCAGTCCCGGGCTACACGAGCCGCAGCGTCATCACCTTCACTGCAGAACCGGGCGCAAGTACATTCCTGGACTTCATCGGCAGCGACGTGCACAGCGTGTTCCTCAACGGCAAGGGCCTTCCGGTGGAGGACGTGGTGGAGGGCGCGCGGATCAGGCTGGACAACCTGCGGGCAGAGAACCAGGTCACCGTCACCGGAACGGCCCTGTACAGCCGGTCCGGTGAGGGCATGCACCGGTTCGTGGATCCCGCCGACGGCCAGTGCTACCTCTACACCCAGTACGAGCCTGCCGACGCCCGCCGGGTCTTCGCCAACTTCGAACAGCCGGACCTCAAGGCCACCTTCACCTTCCACGTCATGGCTCCCGCCCACTGGCAGGTTGCCTCAAACGGCACCGAAGTGCAGCGCACCCTGCTCACCAGCGACCCCGCCACGGCCTGCTGGGACTTCGCCCCAACGCTGCCCATGTCCACCTACATCACCACGGTGCTGGCCGGCCCTTACTTCAAGGCAGAGGACCGCTGGCAGGCAACGCTCGACGACGGCACGCACCTTGATGTGCCGCTGGCCCTCTACTGCCGGGCGTCGATGGCGGCGTCCTTCGACACAGAAGAGCTGTTTACCCTCACGAAGAAGGGCCTGGACTTCTTCAACCGGCTTTTCGATTTCCCGTACCCGTGGGGCAAGTACGACCAGGCCTTCGTGCCCGAATACAATCTCGGCGCCATGGAGAACCCGGGACTGGTGACTTTCACGGAGAGCTACGTCTTCACCTCCCGCGCCACCGACGCCCAGTACCAGGGGCGTGCCAACACCCTGCTGCACGAGATGGCGCATATGTGGTTCGGGGACCTCGTGACCATGCAGTGGTGGGACGACCTGTGGCTCAAGGAATCGTTCGCCGACTACATGGGAACCCTCGGCGTGGACCAGGCCACGGACTGGGACACCGCGTGGGTGAACTTCGCCAACAAGCGCAAGGCATGGGCCTACGTCCAGGACCAGCTGCCCACCACGCACCCCATCGTGGCCGACATCCCCGACCTGGAGGCGGCGAAGCAGAACTTCGACGGCATCACCTACGCCAAGGGTGCCTCGGTGCTCAAGCAACTGGTGGCGTACGTGGGCTTTGACGCCTTCATCGCGGGGTCACGGAAGTACTTCCGGAAGCACGCCTACGGAAACACGTCGCTGGCAGACCTCCTGGCGGCCCTGGATGCCGCCTCCGGCCGGGAGCTGACAGGCTGGGCCCGCCAGTGGCTGCAGACCTCGGGGATATCAACGCTGTCCCTGGACACCGGCTCCGGCAGCACGGAAGCGGACGACGCCGGCGTGCTGGGCCGGCCGGCAATCGTCCAGGAGGCGACGGATCCGGTCACTGGACGGGACGAACTGCGCCCCCACCGCCTGCGGGTGGGTTCCTACGGTTTCGACGCCGATGGCGCCCTGGTGCGGACCGGGAGCATCGAAACCGACGTGGCAGGCGCATGGACGGAACTCCCCCAGCTCGCAGGACAGCCGCGGCCTGCGCTCCTGCTGGTCAACGACGACGACCTCACCTACGCCAAGGTGCGGCTGGACCCGGTCTCCGAAGCTACCGTCCGGTCGTCGCTGGACAGGATCAAAGACCCCATGGCGCGCGCGCTCTGCTGGACGTCGCTCTGGAACTCGGCCCGGGACGGCGAAAGCCCCGCATCCCTGTACGTCGACGCTGTGACCGCCTTCGCCCCGGCGGAGACGGGCATCGGCGTACTCCTGAACATCCTCGACAACGCTGCGACCGCCGTCGAACGCTACACAGCGGCCGGCACCCGCGGCAGCGTCCGTGCATCCTTCCTGGCGGCGGCCGCTGCCCAGCTGGATGAGGCTGCGCCGGGCTCGGACCAGCAGCTTGCCTGGGCCCGCACCGTTGCCGCCCTGAGCCGGCATGACGATGCCCTGCTCCCCCGGCTGCGCCGCCTGCTGGACGGAACGTCCGCCGTCGAGGGGCTGGCGGTGGACGCCGAACTTCGCTGGCACTTCTGGCACGCCTTGGCCGCCCATGGCCAGGCCACCGCTGGTGAGCTGGATGCCGAACTGGCCCGCGACACCACCGCCTCCGGCCGGGCCGGGCACGCGACCGCCATGGCATCCCGGCCGGACCCTGCCGTCAAGGCCGCGGCCTGGGACGCAGCCGTCCACGGGACCGAATTGTCCAACCAGCTACTCACCGCCACCATCAGCGGCTTCACCACAGCCCCGCCGGCGCTCCTGGAGCCCTACGTGGAACCCTACTTCGACTGCCTGCGGACTGTTTGGGACACGCGCAGCATCGAAATCGCCAGCCGGATCGTCCGGGGCCTCTACCCTGCCGCCCAGGACCTGGTGCCCGGTGTCCGCCCCGGGGACCACCCCGTCGTCCTGCGGACGGATGACTGGCTTGCCGCCAACGCGGACGCCCCGCATGCCCTCCGCCGGATCATCATTGAGCAGCGCAGCCACCTGCTGCGGGCACTCACGGCGCAGGCCGCCGTCGTTCCCCACCGGCCCCCTAACCTCGCTGCGCTCGGCTAGGGTACCCTGCCGGCGTGGGCCCACTCATCGGTTGCTGAGTAACCGTCGTTTTGGGGCGCCAAAAGGACAATTACGCAGCACTCGATGGGACTAGGGGACGCGGTGGAGCCATTCCCGGGTGCCGAACTTGGCCGCCACGCGTTCCTCGGCGGCAGCCAGCTCGTGGCCTGCCAGCTGTGACGGCGTTGCCCCGTAGCGCTCGCTGAACACCTCGATCATCGCTTCGATGATGGCCATGCGGGCCAGGCCGGTCTGCCGGCGGAGCGGGTCCACGCGCTTCTTGGCGCTGCGGGTGCCTTTGTCGGAGAGCTTTTCCTTGCCGATCCGCAGGACCTCCACCATTTTGTCCGCGTCGATGTCGTAGCTCATGGTGACGTGGTGCAGCATGCCGCCGTTGGCCAGGCGCTTCTGGGCAGCGCCGCCGATCTTTCCCTGGTCCGTGGCAATGTCGTTGAGCGGGATGTAAAAGGCGTTGATGCCGAGTTTTTCCAGCGCGGCCATGGCCCAGGCGTCGAGGAACGGGTAGGAGTCGGCGAAGCTCAGCCCGTCCACGAGGGTCTGGGGCAGGTAGAGCGAGTAGGTGATGCAGTTGCCGGCCTCCATGAACATCGCTCCCCCGCCGCTGATGCGCCGCACCACGTTGATGCCGTGCTTGGCCACGCCCTCGGGATCCACCTCGTTCTGCACCGACTGGAAGCTTCCGATCACCACCGAAGGTTCCTGCCAGTCCCAGAACCGCAGGGTGGGGGTGCGTTCACCGGCGCCGACGGCCTCGGTGAGCACCTCGTCCAAAGCCACGTTGATTTCCGTGGGCAGCACGGTGGGCGCGATGATGTTCCACTCGTGGTCTGCCCAGGAAGTGGCCTTGGCCAGCGCACGGCGGACTGTGACGGCCACGGCGTCAGCGGAGAACCCGAACAGGACGGCCCCGGCCGGCAGGGCGGCGGTAACGGCGGCCGCGAGGTCCTTGGCCGGCGTACCTTCGGGAAGTCCGGCCAGCGCGCCGTTGATGTCCTCCAGCGCCTCGTCCGGTTCGAGGAAGAAGTCGCCGCTGAGGGAGACGTCCGCCAGGCGGCCGTCCACGACGTCGAGGTCCACCACCACCAGTTTGCCGCCGGGGACCTTGTACTCGCCGTGGAGGCGCTGGTTGCGGGCGGCATTGGTGGCAGGAGAGGGTGACTCGGTCATGCTTCCCATCCTGCCGCAGAAAGCGCGGGCGCGGTTAACACAGAAGGCCCGCACCGGAAACGGTGCGGGCCTTCTGTAACAAGCTTGGGCGAAGGAATTACTTCTTGCCGCCGAAGCCCTTGAAGCGAGCGTTGAAGCGCTCGACGCGGCCTGCAGAGTCCATGATGCGCTGCTTGCCCGTGTAGAACGGGTGGGACTCGGAAGAGATTTCGACGTCGATGACCGGGTAGGTGTTGCCGTCTTCCCACTCGATGGTCTTGGAGGAAGACACGGTGGAGCGGGTCAGGAACTTGGTGCCGGAGGCCAGGTCGTTGAAGACAACAGCTTCGTACTTCGGGTGGGTATCAGACTTCATAATGGGACCTTTGTTCACGCAGCTGGATTTTGCCAGCTGCCAGGTATGAATGGGATGGCTGGACGCTGTTGCATCAGCCGAAGCTGAAAAAGCAGGACAACCAGCTATCAATCATAGCCGATGCGGGGTGCCGTGACGAACCGGACCCGGGGCGCCTACCGCCTGCCTGCCCAGGTCAGCCGCGCGCCCGCAGTTCCCAAAAGGCCACGGCTGAGGCGGCGGCCACATTCAGTGAATCGACGCCATTGCGCATGGGGATTTTGAGGGCGAGATCGACGGCGGCGAGAGTCCCCGGACTCATGCCGGCACCTTCGGTGCCAAGCACCAAGGCGAGCTTGTCCAGGTTGCGGGATGCGACGGCGTCGACATCCTCTGCATCGGGGGTCAGTTCCAGTGCCGCGACGGTGAAGCCGTGGTCCTTGAGGACCTTAAGGTCGCCCGGCCAGTCCTGCAGGCGCGCCCAGGGAACCTGGAAGACCGTGCCCATGCTGACCCTGACGCTCCTGCGGTAGAGCGGATCGCCACAGCGAGGGGAAACCAGGACGGCGTCGATGTCCAAGGCGGCGGCGGACCGGAAGATGGCGCCCACGTTCGTGTGGTCCACGATGTCCTCCAGCACCGCCACGCGGCGGGCCCCGGCCAGGAGGTCCGGAAGCGGCACCGGCGCGGGGCGTTGCATGGCCGCCATGGCGCCGCGGTGCAGGTGGAATCCCGTGATTTCCTCCAACAGGGCAGCCGAACCGATGAAGGCCGGAACGTCGGGGTACGCCTGGAAGACGTCGTCGAGGTCTGCCATCCACTTTTCGGCGAGGAAGAACGACCGCGGCTGGTGCCCGGCCGCCAGCGCCCGGCGCAGTACCCGCGACGATTCGGCAATGTACATGCCCTCCGCCGGTTCGCGAAGCTTGCGCAGGTGCACGTCGGTCAGGGTGGTGTAATCGCTGACCCGGGGGTCGTCGGCGGATTCGAGGTAGTGGAAAGTCACCGGGTGATTATTGCAGCAGGTTGGCGATCATGACGCCGAGGGCCACGATGCCCAGGCTGAAGATCACCGCACGCAGGACGCGGGGCGACAACTTGCGGCCCACCTTGGCGCCCATCAGGCCGCCGATGGTGGAACTCACGGCGATCAGCAGCACCACCAGCCAGTTGACACGGTCGAAGGCGAACAGCAGGTAGGAGATGGCGGCGACCAAATTCACGCCGAGGACCAGGAAGTTCTTCATGGCATTGGCGTTCTGGATGGTGCCGGTGAGGAATACCCCCAGGATGCCCACCAGCAGGATGCCCTGCGCCGCGACGAAGTAGCCGCCGTACACCCCGGCCAGGTACACCAGGACCACCAGGAGGACACCGTGGCGCTTGTCCCGGACAGCGTGTTCGGGGTTGGCCTCGCGGTTGCGCACCCAGTCCTGCAGCCGCGGCTGGAACACGACCATCAACATGGCCAGGACCAGCAGGATGGGCGCCACATAGTGGAAGACCTTTTCCGGCAGGTGCAGCAGCAGCCACGCGCCGGTGATGCCGCCCAGGACGGACGCCGGCAGCAGGCGCATGACCTGCCGCCCCCGGCCGGCCAGCTCGCGGCGATACCCGAAGGCCCCGGCGCCCGTGCCGAAGACCAGGCCCATGGCGTTGCTCATGGAGGCTGTAACGGGGGCGACGCCCAGGGCGATGAGGACCGGGAAGGTGACCAGGGTCCCTGAACCCACCACCGCGTTGATGGTGCCGGCCCACAGGCCGGCGATGAACACAATGATGCTGCTGAAGAATTCCACGGCGCTGGTGCGGGCGCGGTCTAGCGGCGCGCTGTGGCGGTATAGCGTCCCGCGTTCTCGGTCACCGCGAGCGGCAGTCCGAACGTGGTGCTCAGGTGTTCCTCGGTGAGTACTTCCGTGATGGGGCCGGCTGCCACTACGCCGCCGTCGCGCAGCAGCATGGCGTGCGTGAAGCCCGGCGGGACTTCCTCGAGGTGGTGCGTGACCAGGACCATGGCCGGGGCCGCCTCGTCGCGGGCCAGCTCGCCCAGCTTGTGGACCAGTTCTTCACGGCCGCCCAGGTCCAGGCCGGCACCGGGCTCGTCCAGCAGCAGCAGTTCCGGGTCCGTCATGAGCGCGCGGGCAATCTGGACGCGCTTGCGCTCGCCTTCGGACAGCGTGGCGAAGGTCCTGTTCAGCAGCGGACCCATGCCCCAGTCGTTCAGGAGGCGGAAGGCGCGCCGTTCGTCGTCGCGCTCGTACCCCTCCCGCCAGCGGCCGGTGACACCGTAGGCAGCCGTGACCACAACGTTGAGGACGTTCTCGTGTTCGGGAATCTGGGTGGCAAGGGCCGCCGAGGAAAGACCGATCCGCGGCCGAAGTTCGAAGACGTCAACGCGCCCAAGGACCTCATCGAGGATGCCTGCGGTGCCGCTGCTCGGGTGCAGCCGGGCCGCCGCGATCTGGAGGAGGGTGGTCTTGCCTGCGCCGTTGGGGCCAAGGATGACCCACCGTTCACCCTCATTGACCTGCCAGTCAACGTTGTCCAGCAGGGTCTTTTTGCCTCGGACCACGCTGACGGAGTCCAGTTCCAGAACATCACTCATAGGAGTAGACACTAGGACAAAACAGAAGATGACTGATAACCGGTGTGAAGGCACCCTAATGGCATCGCGACCGGGGCCCGCAATCGATTAAGGCCAGCCCTCCCCTGCTGACTAAGATTGCAGGCATGACTTCGAACGTGACTGCGGTCAGCTATGGCCTGAATGTAACCCCCGCCGGCCTGGAGCAGCTGCGTTCCGTCCTTTCCTCTCACGGCGCCGAGGTGCTGTCCGAATCCGAGGCGGGAGACGACCGTTACCAGGTCCGCGTCCTGGAGCTGGCCCTTCCGGACGCAACCGCTGCCGGGCTTGCCTCCCTCCGCCGGTCCGTGGCAGACGCGGCAGTCGGCGGTTTTGATACCGCACTGGTGCCTGCAGGCCTTCGCTCCGCCGTGCGGAAGCTGCTGATCATGGACGTGGACTCCACCCTGATCCAGCAGGAGGTCATCGAACTCCTGGCCGCGTATGCCGGAAAGCGGGAGGAAGTCGCGGCCGTGACGGAAGCGGCCATGCGCGGTGAACTGGACTTCGCCCAGTCCCTCCACGCCCGGGTGGCGGTGCTCGCGGGGCTGCCTTCCGACGTCGTCCATTCCGTCCGCAAGGAAGTGAAGCTCAGCGAAGGCGCCGGACAGCTGGTGGCCGCCTTCAAGGCCGCCGGCCACGCCGTGGCCGTCGTGTCAGGCGGCTTCAACCAGATCCTCGAACCGATCGCCGCGGAGCTGGGCCTGGATTACTGGCAGGCCAATGAACTCGAAATCGTGGACGGCGCGCTGACCGGCAAGGTCCTGGGCGCCGTCGTGGACAGGGCCGCCAAGGAAAAGTACATGCGCGAGTGGGCAGCCGCCGAGGGGATCGCCCTCGAACACACCGTGGCTGTAGGCGACGGCGCCAACGACCTGGACATGCTGGGTGCTGCAGGCATCGGGGTGGCCTTCAACGCCAAGCCGGCCGTCCGTGCCGTGGCCGACGCCGCCCTGAACATGCCGTACCTGGACGCCGTCCGCCACGTCGCCGGGGTCTGACCCCCGCAACGCCTCAAAACAAGCTGGCCCCCTCCACCGGATTTCCCGGCGGAGGGGGCCAGTTGCCCGCTGCTGCTTAGTTGGAGGCTTCCTGGCCGCCCTTGCCGAAGTAGTCGGCACCGCCGGCGTACTCGGTGTGGCCGGATTCGACGTCGGCCGTGGCCATGCCCGCCACAACCTGGGCGAACTCTTCCACAGAGTAGAGCTTTCCTGCCTCGGCGCGGCGCGCCTCGATGGCACCCGGGGTGGAGCGGTCCAGCAGAGTGGCGGTGACCGTGCCCTCGATCATGTCGCCGGAGACGACCACCAGGGAGATGCCCTTGTCGGCAAGATGGGGGATGAGTTCACGCAGGGCGTCCTCGCCGGCGCGCTTGCTGCGGGCCACCGGCTCGTAGGCCGGCATGGTGGGGACGCTGTTGATGAAGTGGGCCTGGTGGCTGGTCACGAAGACCACGCGCGAGCCTTCCTTCATCAGGGGCACGGCAGCGTTGAGCATGTTCACCTGGGCGTCGCGGTTGAGCTTGAGGGCGTAGTCCTCCCCCATCCCGGTCTCCATGCCGCCGGAGGCGTTGAGGACCAGCAGGTCCAGGGACCCGAAGTTCTCCATGGCGGCGCTGGCGAGGGCCTGGACGCCTTCCTGGGTGGTCAGGTCTGCGCCGACGGCAACGGCACGGCCGCCGGCAGCTTCGATCCCCTGCACCACCTTGTTGGCGCGGGGCGCCTTTTGGCGGTAGTTGACTACGACGGCGGCACCCTCCGAGGCCAGGATCCTGGCTACGTCAGCACCAATGCCCCGCGATGATCCGGTGACGATCGCCGTCTTGTTGTCCAGCAGTCCCATGCAAGCTTCCTTTGTTCGAAACATCTAAAACGTTGTGGTCTGCAATCCATCATGCCAGCGGCCGGCGCGGGTACCCCTTGTCCGACTTCGACAAATAAGCACCGCCTGGCTAGTTTCCTGCAGGGTCGGATCCTGGTGGGTCAGTGGCCCATGCCCAGGCCGCCGTCCACCGGAATGACGGCACCGGAGATGTAGGCGGCTTCGTCGCTGGCGATCCAGCGGACGACGCTGGCCACCTCGGCGGCCTCGGCAAAACGGCCGGCGGGGATGCTGGCCAGGTAGTCCTTCTGGGTGGCTTCGGGGAGTTCGGCGGTCATGTCCGTGTTGATGAAGCCGGGAGCCACCACGTTCGCCGTGATGCCGCGGGAACCAAGTTCGCGGGTGAGTGACCGGGCGATGCCCACCAGGCCGGCCTTGGAGGCTGAGTAGTTGATTTGGCCCGGTGCGCCGTACAGGCCCGAGACCGAGGAGATGAGTACCACGCGGCCTTTGCGGAGACGGATCATGCCCTTGGACGCCCGCTTGATGACGCGGAAGGCACCCGTGAGGTTGGTGTCGATGACGGAGGTGAAATCGTCCTCGCTCATGCGCAGGAGCAGGGTGTCCTTGGTGATGCCGGCGTTCGCCACCAGCACTTCCACGGGGCCGTGGGCTGCTTCCACTTCCTTGAACGCTGCGTCCACCGATGCTTCGTCGGTGACGTCAGCCTTGACGCCGAGGATGCCTTCCGGCAGCTGGCTCTCGCTGCGGTAGGTCACGGCCACTTTGTCACCGTTGGCCAGGAACGCCTGGGCAATAGCAAGGCCGATGCCGCGGTTGCCGCCGGTCACCAGGACACTGCGGGGTGCGGAAGCTGTTTCAGTCATGGAGGGGCTCCGGAATTCTGCGGCGGACTGCGCCGCGATAGCGGGGTGTGGTGTGGGCTGCCTCCGATCTTAGCGGCAGCCCCGCGGCGCGTTTGGGCAGCACTGCCGATGGTGCGAGAATTAAGGGAAGCCTTTGGAGCGTGATCATTCACCGTGACCCTTGAAAACCATGCGGGACGTTCCGTGCCTGGAGAACCGGGCCGGTTCTCCGGCGACACCGAAGTCCACAGCATCACGGACGCCGCGGGCGCGCATTCGGAGGATATGCGGCAGCGGATGATCAAGTATGCCCTGGCCATGGGTATCCGCATGGTGTGCCTGATCCTGATTTTCGTGGTGGATGGGTGGTTCAAGATCATTCCGGTGGTGGGCGCTGTCTTCCTGCCGTGGTTCGCCGTGGTAATTGCCAACGGCAGCGACAAGGCGGAGACGCCCAGTGACCTGCTGCTGGATTCGGCACCGCTTGCGGAGATTGAAAGCCCGCCTCCCCCGGCGGCAGATGAAGAGGCAGGAAGCGCAGTGCTGCAGGGCGAACTGGTGAATGAGGACGAGGCGAAGCCCGGAGAGGAGCGGCCGGCATCATGAGTATTTTTGACTTCGCGGCAGGAACAGACACCGCAGCTGAAGCCGGGGCCGTCTGCTCACGGAAGGCGTGCAGGGCAGCAGCTTCCTGGCAGCTGCTCTGGAACAACCCGAAAATCCACACGCCCGAGCGGCGCAAGACCTGGCTGGCCTGCGCCGACCACCGCGAGTGGCTGGAGGACTACCTGCAGACCCGGGGGCTTTGGAAGGAAACGCGGCCCCTGGCGGCCGGGGATGGCGAACGCCTGGAGCAGGACATCTGAATGTACCGTTTCCTTTTTTCCAGCAAGTGGCTGGGCTACCTCCTGCTGGCCGCAATTTTCGCCACTGCCTGCGTCTTCCTTGGCAGGTGGCAAATGGACCGGCGCGCCGAAACGCTCGCCGAGATCAAC
The DNA here is from genome assembly GCF_036455295.1 of Pseudarthrobacter phenanthrenivorans. Classification (GTDB taxonomy): domain Bacteria; phylum Actinomycetota; class Actinomycetes; order Actinomycetales; family Micrococcaceae; genus Arthrobacter; species Arthrobacter phenanthrenivorans_C. The sequence continues at coordinate 47,840 of NZ_JAYXNX010000002.1, forward strand.
CGCGTGGTCACCAACTACTCGGCGACGCCCATCCCTTTCGCGCAGGCACGCGACCAGTTCAACCGGATGGATCCGGCCAGGGAGTGGACCCAGGTTGAGCTGAAGGGAACTTACGATCCTGCCGGCAGCCGGATCGTGCGCAACCGGCCGCTGAACGGACAACCCGGGTATGAGGTGGTGGTCCCCTTCCGTCTGGACACGGGGGAAACGGTGGTCATTGACCGCGGCTGGCTGCCCATCGGCAACAAGAACCCCGGCAGCCCCGACTCCGTGCCGGCGCCCCCATCCGGTGAGGTCACCGCCGTCGTGCGTCTTAAGCCGGGTGAGCCGCAGCTCCAGCGCGGAGCCCCGGAAGGCCAGCTTGCCTCCATTGACCTCCCTGCCTACGCCGCGCAGCTGGGCTATCCGCTGCTCACGGGCGCCTACGGCCAGCTCGCCTCCGAAACGCCTCCCGCCGCCGACATGCCCGTCGCCTTCCCCAAGCCGTCCACGGACGAGGGGACGCACCTGTCCTACTCACTCCAGTGGTTCGCCTTCGGCGTGCTGATGTTTGTTGGTTTCGGCTACGCTGCCCGGCAACAGGCACGCAATGCCGCCATTGACGCCGAGGACCAGGAAGAGGAGTTGCAGGACGGCGCCATCCACTCAGCAGTCCCGGCCGCCCGGCGTCGGCCGCCTGCCCCGCGCAAGCGCAAAAGGGCGACGGCTGAGGAAGAGGAAGACGCCCTCCTGGACGCGCAGGGGTACTGAGGGATGGAGTACGACGCCGGCCCGGTCGCCCGGGTGCGTTCTGCCCTGGTGGCGGCAGGCATCGGCGACACTGTGAAGACTTTTCCGGCCGGTGTCCCCACAGCGGCGGCAGCTGCGCAGGCGCTGGAATGCGATCTCGCGGCCATCACCAACAGCCTCATCTTCGACCTTAGCGGCGAGCCCCTGCTGATTCTTGCCAGCGGCGCCGCCCGGGTGGACACGGCACTGGTGGCGGCACGGCTCGGCACCGGCAGGATCCGCCGTGCCAGCCCCGCCTTCGTTTTGGAACACACCGGCCAGGAGGTGGGCGGCGTTGCACCCGTAGGGCATCCCAGGAGAATCAGGACGCTGCTGGACGAGTCCCTGCAGCCCCACGGGATCCTGTGGGCAGGAGCAGGTGACCACAACTCGATGTTCAGCATCACGTACCGGGACCTGCTCAGGATCACCGGGGCGTTGGAACTGCAGGTGCGCTAAGCCAGCGTGATCAGGTCCAGGTAGTCCTCGTTCCAGAGGTCTTCCACGCCGTCGGGAAGCATGACCACGCGCTCGGGGTTCAGGGCCTCAACCGCGCCTTCGTCGTGGCTGACCAGGACCACGGCCCCCGTGTAGTTGCGCAGGGCGCCCAGGATTTCCGCGCGGCTGGCGGGGTCCAGGTTGTTGGTGGGCTCGTCGAGGAGCAGCACGTTGGCGCTAGAGGCGACGATGGTGGCCAAAGCCAGGCGCGTCTTCTCACCGCCGGAGAGCACGCCGGCGGGCTTGTCCACGTCGTCGCCGGAGAACAGGAAGGAGCCCAGGATGCCGCGGACCTCGGCGTCCTTCATGTCGGGCGCTGCGGAGCGCATGTTCTCCAGCACGGTGCGGTTGTGGTCCAGGGTTTCGTGTTCCTGGGCGTAGTAGCCAACCTTGAGGCCGTGGCCGGGGATGACCTCGCCGGTATCAGGGGCGTCCACGCCGGCGAGCATGCGCAGCAGCGTGGTCTTGCCGGCGCCGTTAAGTCCCAGGATGACCACCTTGGAGCCGCGGTCAATGGCCAGGTCCACGTCCGTAAAGATCTCCAGCGAGCCGTAGGACTTGCTGAGCCCGTCCGCGGTGAGCGGTGTCTTGCCGCAGGGCGCAGGGTCCGGGAACCGCAGCGCTGCCACCCGGTCCTGCTCCCGGACTGCTTCCAGGCCGCTGAGCAGGCGCTCGGCACGCTTGGCCATGTTCTGCGCCGCCACGGCCTTGGTGGCCTTCGCCCGCATCTTGTTGGCCTGGTCCATGAGGACCTGGGCCTTCTTTTCGGCGTTGGCGCGTTCGCGCTTGCGGGCGCGCTCGTCGGTTTCCCGCTGCTGGAGGTAGCGCTTCCAGTCCATGTTGTAGAAGTCGATCTGGGCGCGGTTGGCGTCCAGCAGGAACACCTTGTTGACGGTGGCTTCCAGCAGGTCGGTGTCGTGGCTGATGACGATCAGCCCGCCCTGGTGGTTCTTCAGGAAGTCACGCAGCCAGGCGATGGAATCGGCGTCGAGGTGGTTGGTGGGCTCGTCGAGGAGCATCGTCTCGGCATCGGAATACAGGATGCGTGCCAGCTCCACACGGCGGCGCTGGCCGCCTGACAGCGTTTTGAGCGGCTGGTTCAGCAGGCGGTCCGGGAGGGCCAGGTTGGAGCAGATGGAGGCAGCCTCGGCCTCTGCCGCGTACCCGCCGGCTGCGAGGAATTCGGATTCGAGCCTGTCGTACCGGCCCATGGCCTTGCGCTGGACTTCCGCGTCCTCGCTGGCCATTTCATCGTGCGCCTTGCGGAGTTTGCCCACGACGACGTCCAGGCCGCGGGCGGACAGGATGCGGTCACGTGCGAGCTGCTCCATGTCCGGAGTACGCGGGTCCTGGGGCAGGTAGCCGATTTCCCCGCTGCGGGTCACCTTGCCGGCGGCGGGAAGGCCTTCGCCTGCCAGGACGCGGGTCAGCGTGGTTTTACCCGCTCCGTTCCGGCCCACCAGGCCGATCTTGTCCCCTTTGTCGATGCGGAAGCTCACCTGGTCCATCAGGAGCCGGGCACCGGCGCGCAGTTCAAGATCCTGGACAGTAATCACAACAGGTAAGGCCTTTCACAACAGGGAACGCCACAGTCCGCGCACGGTGTGCGAAGGGACGCTGGGGCAGAGTGGCCGTGAGAACGGCACAGTCCAGTCTACCGTCCGGCAGGCTGCCCATCTTTCAACGGCACCCCTGGATGATTTCGGCGGATGCCGTGGGCTTAACTGGGCGCTGCGGCGCCATGTGTTCAAGGACAATGAGGGCATGGAATTCGATCGGCTGCTCCAGATCCGGCGCATCTACGCCCAGCCTGCCGCGCTGGAGCTGCCCCGCGGACGGGAGATCGTGGCACGCTGGCCGGACGCCGACGTCGTGCCGGTGGAAAACCACTGGAACATCCCTGACCTGCACGGGGACGAAACCAACGTGCCGCGCTGGTCCCGCATCAAAACTGAGGCGCTGGTCCTCGGAGTCAAGAAATCGCTGACCGTCAAGCCAAACGGCAGGTCCGCGGACTTCATCGCGCCGTCCACGGCCAACGGATGCGCCATGGCCTGCGCCTATTGCTACGTTCCCCGGCACAAGGGCTACAGCAACCCGGTCACGGTGTTCGCCAACATCGACCAGATCGCCGGGGCGGTGGAGCGGCACGCCACCCGGCAGGGGATTAAGCTCGAACCCAACCAGTGCGACCCCGAACTCTGGGTCTATGACATCGGCGAAAACAGCGACTGCTCGTTGGACGCCCTGGTCAGCGACAACGTTGAGGAACTTGTCACGCTGTTCCGGGAACTGCCCAACGCGAAGCTGTCCTTCGCCACCAAGTTCATCAATCCAGCGATGCTGGAGTGGAACCACGGTGGCCACACCAGGATCCGCTTCTCGCTCATGCCCGCGGACCTCGCGAAGACAGTGGACGTGCGGACCTCCCCCGTGGCGGAGCGGATGGACGCGATCAATGACTTCGTGGAGGCCGGTTACGAGGTCCACGTGAACTTCTCCCCCGTCATCATCACCGACACCTGGCTCACGGACTGGGAGGAACTTCTGCGCCAGCTCGACGCGGCCCTGACACCGGCCGCCAAGGAACAGCTTGCGGCCGAGGTTATCTTTCTTACCCACAATGAGCAGCTTCACGAAGTCAACCTGGGATGGCACCCCCAGGCCGAGAACGTCCTGTGGCGCCCCGACCTTCAGGAGTCGAAGACCTCGTCCAACGGCTTCAACAATGTCCGCTACCGGTCACGGGCCAAGGCGGCCTATGTACGGCAGCTGACCGCCCTGATCCAGGACGTCGCGCCGTACTGCCGCATCCGCTACGCCTTCTGAGAGGCGCAACGGATGCGGCCGGTTGCTGTCAGCTGTCGGTCTTTGCGGGCCGGGGCCCGCCGTTCCCTGCCGGAGTGGCTGCCTCCTTGGGGGCGCCTTTCGGCTTGCCGAAGGGCAGCACCTTCAGCAGCGGACCCACGATGGCCAGGACGACGAGTCCCCAGGCGAGCCCGATAACTGCCGAGCACAGGGTGTCGACCAGCCAGGCCAGGAAGCCGCCCACCACCGCAACGCCGGCCACCGGGTGCTCAAGGGCATGGATCAGGTCATAGGGTGCGTGCCAGCCAAGGTCGTGAACCCCCTGCACCATGATGTGGCCGCCCACCCACAGCATGGCGATGGTCCCCACGAACGTAATCGCAGCGAGCACGGCCGGCATTCCCCTGACCAGCAGATGACCGAAACGCTTGGCGCGGGGAGAGTCCTTGGCGGCCAGGTGGACGCCGATGTCGTCCGTCTTGACGATGAGTGCGACGGCGCCGTACACGAGCACAGTGATGGCGAAGGCCACCAGGACCAGGATCAAGGCGCGGACCCAGATGGACTCTGTAGCCACCTCGTTCATCGATATGACCATGATCTCGCAGGACAGGATGAAGTCCGTGGTGATGGCGCCCTTGACTACCTTGGCTTCCGCGTCGTGCCCGCGTTCCACGGCCGGCGCTTCCTCAGGCTCATGGTGGCCGCCGCGGAGTTTGTGCCAGACCTTCTCTGCGCCCTCGTAGCAGAGGTACGTGCCCCCGAGCATGAGGATGAACGGGATGATCCAGGGGACGAAGGCGCTGATGAGCAGAAGGGCCGGAAGGATGATGAGGAGCTTGTTCCGGATGGAGCCCCAGAAGATCTTCTTGATCATCGGCAGTTCGCGGGACGGGTCCGAGCCGGATACGTACTGCGGGGTGACGGCGGCGTCGTCGATCACGACGCCTGCGGCCTTGGCCCCTGCCTTGGCGGCTCCGGCCGCGACGTCGTCCACCGAGGCGGCGGCGATGCGGGCGAGGGCTGCTACGTCATCCAGGAGGGCGACGAGGCCGCCGCTCATTTTTGGCCTCCGCGCTGGGTGGGAGCGGGGCGCTGGGTATGGCTGGGTGGGTGCGAGAGTGGCATCTTCGGAGTATATGGCAGGACGGTATCAGCCTCTGGTCAGCTCTTGGGCGAGCATCACGATGATGCCGCTCGGGCCGCGGAGGTATGTGAGTTTATAGACATCCCCGTAGGTTGCCACGCCCCGAAGCGGGTGGCAGCCGTGCCGTGCCGCGATCTCCAGTGCCTGGTCGATGTTGTCCACTGAGAAGGCAACACGGTGCATGCCGATCTCGTTGGGACGGGTGGGCTCTGTCGGGATTGCCTCAGGGTGGATGTACTCGAAGAGTTCAAGGCGGCCGTTGCCGTCCGGGGTCTGGAGCAAGGCAATTTTGGCGTGGTTGCCGTCGAGGCCGACGGCGGTGTCGGCCCAGCCTCCGCTGACGGTCTCCCTGCCCAGGACGGTAAGCCCCAGATCGGTGAAGAAGGCGATCGTCGCTTCCAGGTCGCTGACGGCAATGCCTACGTTCTCGAGTTTGATCGGCATGTCCCACACGCTATCAAGAGCGGGGCCCCGACCACTTCGGATGAAGAGGAATTAAGGGTAGCCGACCATTCCACGATCCTGAAGCGCCCGGCCGCCTTCGGTTGCAGCGACAGGAAAGATACTTACGTTATGGCTCGCAAGACGTGGGGCGACCATGGGCGGGGCCCCTTCTACTGCCGGGCGTCACGACCAGAACTCGGATGATTTTGCCGTGTCCTCTGCCATCTCCAGCGCTTCGACAACCTTTCCGCCCGAGACGGTAAATGCGATGACCGTGTGCTGGTCAAGGGACTTGCCGTCGCGCTGTGCCTGATTGGACTGCAGGCCGATGACGTACCTTTCACCCACAGCTACGTCCTCCAGGGTCAGCTTGAGAGTTCCCTGCGATCGCGACATGAGCTCGCCGAAGTAGCCGAGGATTGCGTCCCTGCCCTTCTTGTCTCCGGACAGGGCGCCGGTTCCGCCCGTATGCCAGACCGCGTCCTCCGTGAACAGATCCTTCAGGGTGTCCATATCTGCCGCGATGAACGCCTCGTAGCCGCGCCGTATCAGTGCGGCATCTTCCTGTGCTCCCATGTCGGACCCTCCGTCCGTCTTGTCGGGTTCTTGCGGGGCCAGAATAGGACCAGGCGGTGGCGCAGTCGAGGGGCGCCGGCCCCCTGCATTCCCCCTACTTATCGGGCTGCGGCCCGTTAGGGGTGGGTGTTTCGGCCCAGGTTCAGTCGTCGTCGCTCTGGTTCCGGCGGAAGCAGCGCAGCAATCCCGCGGGAGGGGATGGAGGGCCATGCCCATGCAGCCACGACCATCAGTCCGACGGTGGCGCCCCGCCAGCAAGAGTCCAAGGTGAGGACCACGAGCCGTCAGTGGTCGGAATCCCGAAAGCCGCCGCAACGGTGACGATGCCCACGAGCACCTCCACTGCGATCTGCAGCGGCCTGACTCGATACTCAGAGTAGACGAGGCGGACCAGGGGAATAACCGGGAGCAGGAACAGTCCCAGGCTGGGGAACGGGTAAATCCCGTTGAAAGTGAAGATCGCGACGCGAAGAACGAGAAGGCCCAGGAATTTGAGAACCGCGACCACCCTGAGTGGGTTCTCCGGCGACCACTGGCTCAGCAGCAGCCCCCATGCCGGCAGGCCAAGCAGCCACCCGCCTGCCCAAGAACCCAGGTTCAGCACCGCCAAGAGGAACAACAGGGATCCGGGTAGCAGGAACGCCCCGGCCTGGTCAGCGCGGCGCGTCAGCTTGGCCGGGCTTGCTCGCCAGTTGTCGCCAAGAAACGGCCCGCACGTCGAAAGTCACGGGCTAGGAACCCAAGGCCCAGGACCAATACTGCCGCGCCGATGGTCATGAACCACCCGAACGGGCCATCTCCACGTCTAGCGAAATTTACGGCTTGAGGAATGAAGAAGAGCGGGATCATCGGTTGCAACAGTAGCTGGGTGGCAACCTTCTTGCGGAGTTGTACCGCAGCGGCCCTGACGACCGGAAGGTGCTCCGTATCTATTGATGCTTTTCCCGCGATCTGCTGGCGGATGCGCTTTCGTTCGTCGCTCTCCAATGAGAGCAGTACGTCGATCCTTCCGAACTGCACAGCCGGTACAACCTTCTTCGTGTTGTAGACCAGTCCGCCAATCAAGGCAGTGCATGCGGCAAGTGAAATCCCAAGTGCCAGGAGGATAGGTCCTTTGTCTGCAGTATCGGGAAAAATCAGGGCTCCAATTGCTGCCCCCACAGCCACTGAGAGGGCCAGTCCAAGCGGGAGGTAGCGGATGTAATACGTCTTTATGGCCTCACCGAGACCGTTGTCCTGGACGCCTTCGGCTCGCCGCATGGCCACTGTCCAGCGCTCGTTGGACTCGCTGTAAGCCCAGTAAGGCCACGGGTTGTCACCCAAGCGGCACCTGAACTGGTTTGAACCGCCAGGGGCCGCCACATTCGGGGCCGTAAGGGTGCTCGCCCGTCGTCTCTGTTTCTACCGATAGCACGCGTGCAATACGGAGGCCTGAACTGTCCACAGCGTCCACGAAGACAGAGGTGACACTGACGGGCGGCACGAGGTAAGGCCCTGCTTGGGGCACCAGCCACCTGCCGTCCGGGTTCCTCACTACTGCGGCCGGGGTGCAGCTCTCCCCGAAGCAGGCCGAAACCAACGCTGGATCATGTGTAAACACCAACTCCAGGTCGCCTTGGTAGGAGTACCCAACCGCGGGGCAGACAACGCTTACGCCACCCCGTACCAACACACCCAGGGCCACGGCAACCGCCAGAACACCAATCGCAATCAGAAGTAGCCCCCGGAGCTTCATTCCGCGAGCTTAACCCTGAAGCTCGGATTCTGGACAGCCCCAAAGTCGCTGACGCAAGCTGCCGCGTCTCGCAAACTCCGAGCCGTGGCTCCTTGCGTTCCACTCGGTTCGCATTGCCGCAGCGTACATTGGGGGATCCTTTACCGGGCGCGGATGAGATCCGATAGGGATGGGCAGTGGTTAGACGATGGCTCCGTTGTTGAGCTGTAGGCGCTTGGAGCGGCGCGGGAGCCCGCGGGCCCAAAATGCGATCATGAGTCCAGCTGTCGCGGCCCCTCCCGCGTAAATCCAGGACGACGACCAAGATCCCTCTGGGGTGGGAATTGCAAAGGCAAGCACCACCACCGCGAGCCCCAGCAGAACCTCCATGCCGGCCTGGAACGGCCGGGCGCGGTACTCGGGGTAGACCAGCCGAACCAAGGGGATGATAGGCAGTACGAATAATCCAGGGCTGAAGACCACGAAGATCACGTTGAACGCGAAGATGAGCAGGCCGAGCACCAGCAGGCCCAAGAGCTTCAGGACCTGCAGCACGGGGAGTGGGTTCGCCGGTGTCCATCGGCTCAGCAGCAGCCCCCAGGCCGGCAGTCCAAGCAGCCAGCCGCCGGCCCAGAGGCCGATGTTCAACAACGCCAGGACCACGAGCAGGGCACCAGGCAGCAGGAATGCCGCGGCCTGTCGCAGCGACGGAAGCCTCCTGGTCGGGACGAAGATGCACGCACCGATCAGGAGATATGCGTCCACATACCAGGGCAGTAGCTGCATCACGGGCACCTGGGACAGTCCAAACACCAGCAGCGTCAGCGAAGCGATCATCACGCACACCCCGGCGAACGCCCATGGCCGGCGAGCAAGGCCTGGTACAGCATCCCCCGATGTCATGAATCGCACTTTACTGGCTTGAACGCGTCCCGGAAGCCTTGCCATACATGACAACTGTGCTGCAGTGAGGCAGCGCCCGGTAAAGGATCCCTTACCGGACAGCGCCTTGCTATTGCTCCAGGGAGGGGATTCCAAGGTGGGCGCAGATTTCGGGTCCTCCGGGGATGACGGCAACGCTGTTGTCGACGACGCACGCGGTCAGCTGTGGGACGTACTGGCCGATGAGTTTGTTCGTCCCGGCGGCCCCGCCCAATGGATTGCCGTACTTATCACTCGGCCTGCCGTTGGCGCTTGACTTGCCGGGGTCGGCCGTGGGAGTGGTTCGGACGAAACCGGCGGGAATGAGATCGTCAGTGATCCCCTGGGGGTTCATCGATCCCATGTCCCATAGCCCGCCACACTGGTTAATGGGGTCAGTGATCTGTTGCATTCCTGCGTTCGGGTCACCAGGGTTCGGGTTATTCTTCGCGTCGAATCCTGCCATCATGATCCCCGTGCTGAGGTATGGCGGCATGATCACTTTAGGGTCCGCTTTGACGGGGTAGGTGGTGGTGAGGTCGGCGCGGTAATAGCAGCGGATGTCGCGCTTGTCGTTGACGGGGGCAATGGCCGGAGAACTGGAGGTTACACCCGCCGCTGACTCGGCTTCAAGGGAAGCGCTGGAGGTAGTGGGGGCCGGCGTCGGCGCTGAATAAGAACATGCTGCCAACAGCAGTGCCGATGCCGCCAAAAGGGCGCCGGTCCCTATCATCCGAGCTTGCAGATTTCCCTTACGCATGAAAGTCCCCACACAATCCTCTAAGTTGTCCCCGCTGCAGATCCAGAACATCGATACGCGCCTGCTCTGTCAAGACTAAACCAGCACTTCACCACAGCCCTTCGGACCACCGCCGAGGTAAAGAGGATGACGTTGGCTGTACCGCCGGGCCGCGTACTCGTCCGGCGTCCAGACCCTGCCCGTAAGCCGATCGTCTACCGGGCGTTGCTTTCCTGAACGCGAAGGTTTCGCTCAGGTGGTCTTTCCGTGAATGCAGCTCGGTCTCAGGCCCTAGGCTAGTGCTGACCAGGTATGACAGGGGGTAAGGCTTGGGCAGCGTAAAAGCAGTGGATGCTCACTATGAGATTCATTTCGGCGGCGAGCCGGAGTACTGGAAATTTAATGAGCATCCAGAAATGGTCGGTGTGCTTGAATGGCCCAAAGGAGCATCACTTAAGCCATTTCACCTCTACGCGACGCTTGGCCTTCATGGCTTAGTTCACGGTCCGCTGAACCAGAACCATGGGTTCGAGCTCTACACATGCGTGGCGGCAGGAACAGATGACGTTAGGTTGTCATTTGGCCTGATGGCTAACTATGTAATCGCCGAGCAAATCGTCCTGGAGGCCGGCCATATGGTTACACCGGCAGTGGAGCGTATCCTCGACGGCCGCGACTTTAGATCATGGCTGATGCTCGAAAGAGTTGATGATTTCATCCCGCCCCTTCTGCTCGACAGCGGGCACCATGTGGTCTTCCTGGACGCCACGCCGGTCTTCCCTGAAGAAGCTCGGACCGTGAAGGAACACGGCTTGGACGCATTGTTTGAGGTCTGGGACCAGGATCCACCCAGACTCACCGACCTGAACCGCGAACTCCCCCGCCCGCTGCGTGCCTAGTGCAGAATCCGGCGCCCGTTGAACGATCCTCCAGCGGGCGGCCTCGGACGTATCTACAGCTGCATACTCAGGACTGCTCGGACGGGGATATTTCCGCCTAAGTCATCAGCAATGCGGTGCATTCCGATTTTCTCAGCCACCCGCTCTGAAGCTCGGTTATCCGGATGGATGATGGCTATCAGTTCCTTGGCTGCGAGATCTTCTCCGGCGTAGTCGCGACGGGCGGCGGCTGCTTCTGTCGCATACCCTTGGCCGTGCAGGTCGGAGCGCACGTGGTATCCGACCTCAAGCTTCTGTGCGTCGTTCACCTGCTGCCAGGTTAGGCCGCAGTCGCCTATGAACTCTCCGTCGTGCGTTTCGACAATCCATAGGCCCTACCCGTGCTCCGCGTAGTTCTCGCAATTCCAGTGAATCCACCTTGCTGCTTCGTCCCTAGACTTGGGTGCTGGGTAGAAGCGCATCACCTCAGGATCTCCGAGTAAGGCGGTCATGTTATCGAGGTCCGCATCCGCCATCTCATGGAACTGCAATCGATCGGTCGGGTGTGGGGTTGCCATGCAATGACGCTATTTCCAATGGCCTGCTAAGCCCCGCAAGCGGCCGATCCTGCACCGGACACAAGAATCTGGGAAGTTCCGCGCATTCAGAAACCAAGCACCGAATTCGCGATCTGCCGAGCTGCTTGTTCCGGTGTTATATGTGCGGTGTCGATGACTTCGGCTTCGTCGTGCAGCCAGCTTTGGGCTGCCTCAGCGTAGAGCTCCAAGTACGCGAAACGGAACGTCGAGGGACCCAGAATCCGGTCGTTCTGTATTCGGTGGCGGAGGGTCTCCTGGTCGGCATGGAGCACGAAATGCCGGATCGGTATGCCGTACCTAGCGAGACCATCGCTGATCTCCCTCCAATAACTCTCGACTAAGACAGTCATGGGCATCACCAGTGTGGCTCCGGTGTAGTCGAGAACGCGCCGGGCGGTTTCGATAACGAGCGGCCGCCACGGCTCCCAATGCTGGAAGTTGTCCGTCGCAGGAAGCCCTGGCTTGATGTCCATAAGCACCTCACCAACTTTCTCGGCGTCGAGCACGCGCGCCCCAGGCAGCAATTGCTGCACGAGCACGGCGGTCGTTGTCTTTCCTGCTCCGTGGGTGCCATTGAGCCAAACGATCATGGGCCGAACTATAGCGACAAGAAGTGTCTATCTCGGGTGCCCGTAAGACGGTCCTCCAGCGGCCGCCATTTTGCTCTGTGGAGCGCTGATCAAAGTCCTCACGATTTCGGGCTGCCCCAGCTTCCCGTATGACCCGCCCGCAAAACTGCCCGGTGAAGGTCCCCTAAACGCTACACAGGTAATTGGCTCAAGCCGTCAGATGGAGTTGGGTTCCGGCTGCTCCGCCCACGTCCCACCTTCGTCCGGCATGCAGAATGAGGCGTGTGGGCGCGGCCGTTGTGCCCACCCGGAAACACCCACGGCCGGGCTTAGTGGGACTCCTACAAAATGGCCCCCGTTCCACCCCGGTAGCGTCGGCTGTACATTAGATTCCGCTTGTACAACCCCGACAGGACCACCGATGAGCAACACCGAAACCACCCCCAAGACGAGCAAACGGACAGAGCGCCGCCGCTGGAACGGCACGGACCTGGGGCTGATCGCCGTTTTTGCCGCCCTCGTGGCCGCTGCAGCCCTGGTGCCGGGACTCGCCCTCAACGGCTTCGGCGTCCCCATCACCTTCCAGACCCTGGCCGTGATGCTCACCGGGCTTGTGCTGGGCCCCGCCCGCGGACTCGCCGCCGTCGGGCTCTACACGCTCCTGGGCCTCGCGGGCCTGCCCATCTTCAGCCAGGGCCGCAGCGGCCTGGGCATCCTCGCCGGTCCCTCCGCCGGCTACATCATTGCCTTCCCCATTGCCGCAGGCGTGGTGGGGTGGCTGGCCACCCTGGTCATCCGGCGCACCACTAAGGCACGCGCCCTATGGTTCTTCCTGTCCGCAACTGCCACGAGCGTCGTCATCGTGCACACGCTGGGCATCCTCGGCATCGTCGTCAACTCCAAGGCCACCCTGGAGCAGGCCTTCGTCAGCGACCTGGTCTTCTACCCCGGGGACATCGTCAAGAACGTCCTCGCCGCCGCCATCGCCGTAGCCCTCCACCGGGCCTTCCCCGACGTCCTGGTCCGCCGCGTAAGGCGCCGCGGGCTGCCGGCCGAAAGCGCGTAGGCCGCCATGCCTGCCGTGGCCTTTGACCAGGTGAGCGTCGCCGTCGAGACGGAGGACTCCCTCCAGCCCAAGGTCCTCCTTGACGCCGTCAGCCTGAGGCTGGACGAAGCACGGGTGGGCGTCATCGGCGCCAACGGATCCGGCAAATCCACGCTGCTGCGCCTGGTCAACGGGCTCATCCAGCCCACCAGCGGCACTGTGACGGTCGACGGCGACGATACAGTCCGCGCCGTCAGGAAAGTCCGGCGGAACGTAGGGTTCGTGTTCACCGATCCGCTGTCCCAGCTGGTGATGCCCACCGGGCGGGAAGACGTGGAGCTGTCCCTGCGCCGCTCCGTCCGCAACGGCACCGAACGGCGCAGCAAAGCCGAATCTGCCCTCAAACGCCTTGGCCTGCTGCACCTGGCGGACCAAAGCATCTACGAACTGTCGGGCGGTGAACGCCAGCTGATGGCGCTCGCCGCCGTCCTCGCCGTGGAACCCAAGGTGCTTGTCCTGGACGAGCCCTCCACTCTCCTGGACCTGCGCAACCGTGAACTGCTTCGCCGTACCCTGGCAGACCTGGACCAGCAAATCATCATGTCCACCCACGACCTCGGTCTGGCGCTGGACATGGACCGGGTCCTGGTGATCCAGGAGGGCCGGGTGGCGTTCGACGGCGCGCCCACCGAAGCGGTGGCAGCCTACCGCCAATGGTGCATGCAGGCCCTGGATCCGGCAGGACGGGACTCACCGTGAGGGGCCACGGGTTCCTCCTTGCCAACTACGTGCCGGGCAACTCGCTCCTGCACCGGGCGCCTCTTGCGCTGAAGTTCCTCCTGGTCCTTGCCTGCGGACTGCTGTCCTTCATCGTTGTCGATTGGCGTATCTCCGCAGCGGTACTCGCGGCCCTTGGCGGGCTCTTCCTGCTCAGCGGCGCCGGACCCAAGCGGTTGTGGGGCGCCGTAAGGCCGCTGGCCCCCGTCCTGCTGGTCATCGGACTGTTTCAATGGTGGCAGCTGGGCGGCCCCACGGCAGCGCGGATCGTGCTGAACATTCTGGTCTGCGTCGTGGCCGCGTCCCTGCTCACCGCAACCACCCCCATCCAGCAGCTCCTCGACGGCGTAGTCCAGCTGGCCCGTCCCTTCCAGCGCTTTGGCGCCGATCCTGAGCGCTTCGCCCTGACCATCGGCATCATGCTCCGCAGCATTCCCTTCATCGCGGGCACCTTCGCCGACGTCCGCGATTCCGCGAAGGCCAGGGGCCTGGAACGCAATCCACGGGCGCTGGTCCTGCCGGTGTTCATCACCTCGGTTGCCTACGCCCGCCAAACAGGTGAGGCGCTTGCCGCCCGGGGCCTGGGCGAGGCGGAGGACTAGGGCCGGAGGCCGCGGTACTGCAGCAGCGCGGCCGTCCCCATGCCACCGGCCATGCTGATCATGGCCAGCCCCAGGGCACCGGGCGTCCCCATCCTCCGCGCTTGGGCCAGCAGCCGTGTGACCAGGACGGCTCCCGACGCACCGTACGCGTGCCCCAAAGCCAGCGCGCCGCCGTCGAGGTTCGCCCGCTCCGGGTCGATGCCCAGCTGGTCCAGGCACGCCAGTGTCTGGGACGCGAACGCCTCGTTGAATTCCACCAGGTCCAGCTCGTCCGGTTCCACGCCTGCCGCCGCCAGCACCTCAGTTGCAGCCGGGACGGCGCCGATTCCCAGCAGCTGGGGAGCCACGCCGGCGGTGGCAGTACCGAGCACCAGCATCGCGTCGGCCATCCCCAGTTCCCGCGCACGCGCCAGCGAGGTGATGACGACGGCGGACGCGGCATCCGCGTCAAAGCAGGAGTTTCCAGCGGTGACAGTTCCCCCTGGAACGAAGGCGGCAGGGAACCGCGCCATGACGGCAGGGGTGAGCCCCCGACGCGGGCCACCATCGGACGTTACTGTCCCCGCAGGTGTCTCCAGCGGCACGAGTTCACCGGCAAAATGGCCCTCCCGGGTGGCCGCAATGGCCTTCCGGTGGCTGGCCAGCGCGAAATCATCCTGCCGCTCCCTGCCCACGCCGTATTCCGCTGCGACCGTTTCCGCCGCCACACCCATGTCCGGGTCGCCAAAGCTGTGCGGCACAAACTGGGCGCGGCGGTAGAACTCGGGGCCGCCGTCGTCCTTCCTGTGCGCTCTCAGGGGCGCGGTGCTTGTGCTCTCCACTCCCCCCGCCAGGTACAACGGGCTGCCCCCGGCCGCCACCAGCCGGGACGCAAGGGCGATCGTGTCCAGGCCCGAACCGCACTGGCGGTCGACCGTGATCCCGGGGACGCTGACCGGGAGTCCGGCTTCCAGCAGGGCCAGCCTGGCAACGTTTCCGCCGCCACCAACGGCATTGCCGATCACCACGTCGGCAACAGAGGCCGGGTCAAGGGCAACGTCGGCAACGAGCGCGGCCAGGACCGGGGCCAGGAGCTCGTGGGCGCGCAGGGAACGCAGTGCACCGTTGACCGGGCATACAGGGGTGCGGCGGGCGGCGATGATGACCGGCTGGCGGTCGGGCGGCAGGAAGTCAGCCGGCAAGGGAACGCACTCTCGGGTCCCGGGCGTCGATCCACTCGAGGAGTAGGTTGCGGCTGACCTTTCCGCGGTCGGTGATGGGAAGCTCGGCCAGCAGGTAATACTGAAGCGGGCGCTTGTGCCGGGACAGGATGTCCTCAAGGCCGGCCCGCAGCTGAGTCGCGGTAAGGCCGCCATGGGACGGAAGAACCCCGGCCACCACGCGCTGCCCTCGCAAATCGTCCGGCATACCGGCGGCGACGGCGGCAGCAACTCCGGGGACTGCCGCCACGGCGAGTTCCACCTCGTGCGGGTAGACGTTCCGGCCGGCGGTGAGGATCATGTCGGCACGCCGTCCGAGGATGTGCAGTTCGCCATCCGCCAGGTAGCCCTGGTCCCCCACCGTGTACCAGTCGCCGAAGGACCGCAGTGCTTCGCCGTCGTCGCCCCACAAATACCCGTTGCTCACCATGCCGCTGCGGACACAGATGTTCCCGTACCCGCCATCGGGGACCGGGGCGCCGTCGTCCTCCAGGATCCGGACCTCGACGCCGGGGAAGGGCCGTCCGATTCCGCTGCCGCCGGCGGTGGCCGGCTGCCCGGGGGCCAGCCCCAGGCCGGAAACGAAGCTCAGTTCGGAAGCGCCGTAGTACTCGTAGATAGTGGCGTTGGGCGCCCAGCGCCGGGCTGCTTCCAGCGTGCGGGCATCAAGCTTGGACCCCGCACAGATGATGGTGCGGATGTTCGAGGCATCGACGCATCCTGTCATCCCGCGTTCGCTGAGCATCCGCAGCATGGTGGGTACCAGGACCAGCCGGGTCACACGGTCGTGGGTGATCGCGGCGTGGACATCCCCGACGTCGAAGGTCTCCAGCGTCTGGAACTCAGACCCGGCGTAGAGGCACTCGGCAAGCGCATAAAGGTTGAGGCTAGCCGCGAGCGGGCCCGGAGCCAGCGTGACGTCGTCCTGGCGGAGGCCGAAGAATTCGATCGAGGCGTCAAAGGACTCCTGCCAGGACCGGCGGGAGCGGGTGAAGGCCTTCGGCACCGATGTGGTTCCGGAGGTCAGGCCGATCAGGAAGCCGGCATCCTGGGGTCCATCGGCCAGTTCATCATCCGGGGATACCGGGGCCGGAGCGGCGCAGGCCTCCACCCGCCGGGCAATGTCCTCCTGCAGGGAAGCCGGCCATTCGGGATCCAGGACCGCGCACTGGCGGCTGCCGGCGACGGCGGCGGCGAACTTCACCGCGAAGTCCACGGAGTTGGCTTCGCAGAGCGTGGTCACCGATTTGCTCCCGGCCACCAATCCGGCTGCGGCATCGCGCAGCCCGGCCCAGTCAAGGCGCCTCCCGGCTATCAGCACCGCAGTATCGTGCGGGCGTTGCCCGGCCCACCGCTGGATCTTGTCGAGGAAAGGCACGCACCAACTTTACCGGGCCGCCCGGATTGAGCCTGCGGCCCGCGGGTAATGTGACGTTATGAGTTTCAACGACAATGTGCAGCTTGATCCCTCCCAGGTCCAGGACCGCCGGGGCATGGGCACGGGGGTAAAAGTCGGCGGCGGAATCGGCGGCGGCCTGGTGCTGCTCATTGCGCTCCTCCTCGGCATCAACCCCAACATGCTCGGCGGCCTCACCGGTGGCGGCACGGCGGGCCAGTCCCAGGGCACGGCGCCGGCCTGCAGCACCGGCGCGGACGCCGACACCCGGCTCGACTGCCGGATTACCGGCACCGTCAACAGCCTCAATGCGTTCTGGCCCGGCTACCTCAAGAAGTACAACGTGCAGTACCCGCAGCCGAAGGCAGTCATCTTCAGCGGCGGCACCAACACGGCGTGCGGGGCCGCCACCTCCGAGGTGGGCCCCTTCTACTGCCCCACAGACACCACCGCCTACTTTGATCCCGGGTTCTTCCAGGAGCTGGTGGACCGGTTCGGCTCGTCAGGCGGACCGCTGGCCCAGGAATACGTGGTGGCACACGAGTTCGGCCACCACGTCCAGAATCTGCTGGGCGACCTGAAGCGGGCGCAGCAGGATCCGCAAGGGCCCGAATCCGGTTCCGTCCGCACGGAGCTCCAGGCCGACTGCTACGCCGGCCTGTGGGCCAAGTACGCCTCCACCACCCCCGACCCCAAGACCGGGCAGCCGTACCTGGAACCCCTCACTCCGCAGGACGTCAACGACGCACTGTCCGCTGCTGCCTCCGTGGGTGATGACCGCATCCAGAAAGCCGCCACCGGACGGGTCTCCCCCGAAGGCTGGACGCACGGCTCAAGCGAGGAGCGCCAGCGCTGGTTCTCCCGCGGCTACCAGTCCGGGGACATCAACCAGTGCGACACGTTCAGCGCCGCAACCCTCTAACCCCATCCTTTAACACCATCGATTGCTGCGTACTTGTCGTTAAGGACGTCCATAACGACAAGTACGCAGCAATCGGTGGTGATAACGACGACGGCGGCCCACCTTTCCTGCGAAAGGTGGCCCGCCGTCGTCGTAGTCCTTAGGGAGGCGGTGGGGATCAGATGTTGAAGCCGAGGGCCCGCATCTGGTCCTTGCCGTCATCGGTGATCCGCTCGGGACCCCATGGCGGCATCCATACCCAGTTGAGGCGCCAGTCGTCAACGACGCCGTCCAGGGCCTGGCCGACCTGCTCCTCGAGCACGTCGGTGAGCGGGCAGGCGGCGGTGGTGAGCGTCATGTCGATCAGGAGCGCGCCGTCGTCGTCGGAGTACTTCAGGCCGTACAGGAGGCCCAGGTCCACAACGTTGACGCCAAGCTCAGGGTCGATGACGTCCTTGAGCGCCTCTTCGACGTCCTCCAGGGCCGTGCGGCCCGGCTTGATTTCGGTCATGACAGATAGTCCTTACTAGGCCTGTGCCGCGGCAGGGGCCGCGATGGTGGCTGCGCCGGCGCCCTTGGCGTAACGGTCGTAGCCTTCGTCCTCGAGGCGGTCGGCCAGCTCCGGGCCGCCTTCCTCCACAACCTGGCCGTCCACGAACACGTGCACGAAGTCAGGCTTGATGTAGCGCAGGATGCGGGTGTAGTGGGTGATGAGCAGCGTGCCCATGTTGCCCTCCGCGTGTGCGCGGTTGACGCCCTCGGAGACGATCTTCAGCGCGTCAACGTCCAGACCGGAGTCGGTCTCGTCCAAAACGGCGAACTTGGGCTTGAAGAGTTCCAGCTGCAGGATCTCCACGCGCTTCTTCTCACCGCCGGAGAAGCCTTCATTGACGTTGCGCTGGGCAAAGTCGGCGTCGATGCGCAGCTTCTCCATGGCATCCTTGACGTCCTTGGTCCACGTACGCAGCTTGGGTGCTTCGCCGTCGATGGCGGTCTTGGCAGTGCGCAGGAAGTTGGTCATGGTGACGCCCGGAACCTCCACGGGGTACTGCATGGCCAGGAAGACGCCTGCGCGGGCGCGCTCGTCAACGCTCATGGCCAGCACGTCCTCGCCGTCCAGCGTGATGGTGCCGCTGGTCACGGTGTAGCGCGGGTGGCCCGCGATGGTGGAGGCCAGGGTGGACTTGCCGGAGCCGTTGGGCCCCATGATGGCGTGCGTCTCGCCGGTCCTGATGGTCAGGCTGACGCCCTTCAGGATCTCCTTGGTGCCCTGTTCCGTCTCAATGCTGACGTGCAGGTCCTTGATCTCAAGAGTTGACATGCTCTTCTTTCTTTTCGCTCGTAAGTCTGGTGCTGCGGGCGCTCAGTAATTGTTTACTGCTGCGCCGTTCAATACGTTGGTGACGTCCACGTAGACGTCGTCCCCGTCGAGTTCGACGGCGAACACCGGGACAGGATCGTAGGCGGGCAGCTGCAGCGGCTGGCCGCTGCGCAGATCGAACTGGGAGCCGTGGCCCCAGCACTCGATGGCGCAGCCTTCCACGTCGCCCTCGGACAGGGAGATGTCCGCGTGCGAGCAGGTGTCGCCGATGGCGTGGATATCCCCCATCGAGTCCCGCACCACGGCTACGGGGTAGCCGTCAATGAGGATCCGCAGCGCCTGCTTGACCTGGATGTCGTTGGCGCTGCAAACCAGCTCGCCCTTGGGTGTGCCGCTCATACATTCCTGCCCGTTCCTAGTTTTCGGTTGCCGCGAGTTCGCGCTCAACAGCCTCGGTCAGGCGCTCTTCGAGGGCCGGGACCTTGATCTGCTGGATGACCTCGTTGAGGAAGCCGCGGACCACCAGGCGGCGGGCAACATCCTCGGGGATGCCGCGGGCCATCAGGTAGAACAGGTGCTCGTCGTCGAAGCGGCCGGTGGCGCTGGCGTGGCCGGCACCCTCGATCAGGCCGGTCTCGATCTCGAGGTTGGGCACGGAGTCCGCGCGGCAGCCGTCGGTGAGCACCAGGTTCTGGTTCTTCTCGTAGGAGTCGGTGCCTTCGGCCTGCTTCTGGATCAGCACGTCGCCAACCCAGACCGTGTGTGCACCCTTGCCCTGCAGCGCGCCCTTGTACAGGACGTTGGACTTGCAGTTGGGCATGTTGTGGTCCACGAAGGAGCGGTGCTCCAGGTGCTGGCCGGCGTCGGCGAAGTAAAGGCCCAGGAGCTCTGCTTCGGCACCTTCGCCGGCGAACCGAACGTTGGAGTTCAGGCGGACGATCTTGCCGCCAAGGGTAACGGCGATGTGCTTGTAGACGGCGTCCTTGGCAACCTCGGCGTCGTGCTGTGCCAGGTGCTTGGCGTCGTCTTCCCACAGCTGCACGGAGACCACCGTGAGCTGGGCGCCCTCACGGACAAGGACCTCGACGTTGCCGTTGTGGTCGGCGATGCCGCCGTGCTCGAGGATTACCACGCCGCGGCTGTTGGCCCCGGCCTCGATGACCACGTGGGAGTTGCTGCGGCGGCCCGCGCCGTTGCCGGTCAGGACAACGCGCACAGGGGCGTCCAGCTCGGCGTTCGCCGGGATGGAGATCAGCTGGGCGTCACCGGCGTTGGCGGAGGCCACCACAGCGGCGCGGTCGGCGGGGACCAGCGTGGCACCGCGGGGGGCCTCGCCTGCACCGAGGGTACGCTGCACGACGGCGGCCGGCGCCTCGACCGAGACGCTGAGGACGCCGGCGTCGGACGGGGCGTCGGAGAGCAGGTTGGCCAGTTCACGCACAGGGGTGAAGCGCCACTCTTCTTCCCTGCCGTTGGGCAGGGCGAAGTCGGCCACGTCGTGGCTGGTGAGCCGCTCGGCGCGGGAGGCCATGACCTGCGTGCCATGGCTGTGGTGGCGGTCAACCTTGGAGGCGACCAGGTGTTCGCCTTCCTCGGTGAAGCCGGCGATCGACGGAGCGCCGATGCGCGCCTTTTCGGTAGTTGCTTCGGCAGTCATTAACCGACGGATCCTTCCATCTGGAGTTCGATGAGGCGGTTCAGCTCAAGGGCGTATTCCATGGGCAGCTCGCGGGCGATCGGCTCAATGAAGCCGCGCACGATCATGGCCATGGCCTCGTCCTCGGGCATGCCGCGGGACATGAGGTAAAAGAGCTGCTCCTCGCTGACGCGGGAAACGGTGGCCTCGTGTCCCAGCTGCACATCGTCCTCGCGGATGTCGATGTACGGGTAGGTGTCCGAGCGGGAAATGGTGTCCACCAGGAGCGCGTCGCAACGCACGGTGTTGGCGGAGTGCTTGGCGCCTTCGCGGACCTGGACCAGGCCGCGGTAGGCAGCACGGCCGCCGCCGCGGGCCACCGACTTGGAGATGATGGAGCTCTTGGTGTTGGGCGCGATGTGGACCATCTTGGAGCCCGTGTCCTGGTGCTGGCCTTCGCCGGCGAACGCGATGGACAGGGTCTCACCCTTGGCGTGCTCGCCCACCAGGTAGACCGCCGGGTACTTCATGGTGACCTTGGAACCGATGTTGCCGTCAACCCATTCCATGGTGGCGCCGGCTTCGCAGATTGCGCGCTTGGTCACCAGGTTGTAGACGTTGTTCGACCAGTTCTGGATGGTGGTGTAGCGGACGCGGGCGCCCTTCTTCACGATGATTTCCACGACGGCGGAGTGCAGCGAGTCCGAGGTGTAGATCGGCGCGGTGCAGCCTTCGATGTAGTGGACGTAGGAGTCCTCGTCGGCGATGATCAGGGTCCGCTCGAACTGGCCCATGTTTTCCGTGTTGATACGGAAGTAGGCCTGCAGCGGGATGTCCACGTGGACGCCCTTGGGCACGTACACAAAGGAGCCGCCGGACCACACTGCGGTGTTGAGCGAAGCGAACTTGTTGTCGCCCACAGGGATCACGGTGCCGAAGTACTCCTGGAAGATCTCCGGGTGTTCCTTCAGCGCGGTGTCAGTGTCCAGGAAGATAACGCCCTGGGCTTCGAGGTCCTCGCGGATCTGGTGGTAGACCACCTCGGATTCGTACTGTGCGGCGACGCCCGAGACCAGGCGGCTGCGCTCGGCTTCCGGGATGCCCAGCTTCTCGTACGTGTTGCGGATGTCCTCAGGGAGGTCTTCCCAGCTGGCAGCCTGCTTCTCCGTGGACCGGACGAAGTACTTGATGTTGTCGAAGTCGATGCCGGAGAGGTCTGCGCCCCAGGTGGGCATCGGCTTGCGGTCGAAGTACTTCAGGCCCTTGAGGCGGAGGTCGAGCATCCATTCCGGTTCGCTCTTCTTGGCCGAAATGTCCCGGACTACCTCTTCATCGAGACCACGCCGTGCATTGGCGCCGACGTCGTTCTTGTCAGCCCAGCCGTACTCGTAGTTGCCGATGCCGTGGAGCTCGGGATTCTTTTCCAGAATCTCCGAGATCACAGTGTTTTCGGCTACTGCTTTCTCTGATAGTTGGTCCGTCATCACGGCCTTTCTTGCTGATGGTTGATTACTTCGTCCAGGCCTGCGGGGGCTGCTGCCGGCACGGTGGCCGGTTTGGCAGACAGCCTGCCTGTAGGAATGTGGGTGGTGCAGACGTGCCCGCCGCGTGCCAAGGTGGAGAGCCGGCGTACGTCCACTCCCACCAGTCTTGAGAAGACTTCGGTTTCAACGTCGCAGAACACCGGGAACCGGGCCGCGAGCTGCTGGATGGGGCAATGGCCCTGGCAGAGCTGCACGCTGGACAGCGCGGCGGGGAGGGGTGCCTTGGCCTCGATGGAGGCGGCGGAAGCCACGAAGTTGTCTCGGCTCAAAGCGGCCGACAGTGCCGTAGCGCGGTCACGGATGTCCGGGCCGGCCTTTTCGATTTCGGGAGCGTAGCGCCGCTCCATGTCCGCAAACCGCTCTTCGGCGAAGGCGCGCACAGCGTCCGGGCCGGCAACTTTCTGCAGCTGCTGGAGCGCCAGGGCTGCAATGTCGAGGTAGTCGTTGCCCAGGCTTGTCTGGCCCTGGGAGCTGAGGACGTAGCGGCGGGCGGGGCGGCCTGCGCCCGCTCCCGGTTTCGCCACGCGCTTGACCTCGATGACGCCGGCGCGCGAAAGGTGGTCCAGGTGCCGGCGGACAGCCGCCGGGGTGAAGCCCAGCATGTCCCCCAGTTCAGCGGCGCTGACGGGTCCATGCTCCAAAACGGCGGCGAGGACCCGGTCCCGGGTGCGCTCGTCGGCCTCAGCCACAGGGCTGGAGGCGACAGGACCCGGCCCTGCCACAGGCACAGCACTGGTATCGGTCATGGAATACACAACACAATCATGTCGTAATTTAGTCCCGCACTCCAGTAAGGGCAGGCTGACCTTGGCCCCGGCGCCGCGCAAACTCCAGGGATCGCAAAATTCCTTAGGATAAGGCACCTGCCTGAAGGGCGGCTCCATATACTACATCCCGTAGAATACTGTGGTGCGATCCCCCCAGTCCCCCGTCTTGTCCATCCATGGGCTCATCAAGGACGTTGGCCCCCTGTCCAGCCTGGACGGCAAGATGCTCAGGGTTGTCAGCGGTGTTTCCCTCGTTGCGGAGCGCGGACAGGTTACCGCCCTGCTCGGCGCGAACGGCGCCGGCAAGACAACAACCCTCGAATGCGCTCAGGGCCTGCAGAAGCGCACCGGCGGCAGCATCTCGCTGCTGGGCCAGGATCCTGACACGGCGGGTGCCGCCCTGAGGTCCCGCGTGGGCGTGATGCTGCAGGACGGCGGCCTCCCGCCGTCGGCCAGGCCCCTGCCTTTGCTGCGGCACATCGCCGGCCTGTATGCCAATCCCTGGCCGCTGGATGACCTGGTGGGCCGGCTTGGCATCGACACCTTCAGCCGGACGGGTGTCCGCAGGCTCTCCGGCGGACAGAAGCAGCGCCTGGCACTGGCCGCAGCCCTGATCGGCAGGCCCGAAGTACTGTTCCTTGACGAGCCCAGCGCCGGCCTGGACCCGCAATCGCGGCAGCTGGTGTTCGACCTCATCGCCGAGCTGCGTGACAACGGGATGGGGATCATCCTGACCACGCACCTGATGGATGATGCGCAGCGGCTGGCGGACTACGTGTACATCATCGACGGCGGCCGCAACGTTGCGGAGGGCACGGTCCAGGAGCTGCTGCAACGCAGCCCTGTCACGGACCATGGCACCGACCACGTGCGGACCCTGGTGTTTGAAGCCCCGTCGGGCCTGGACCTGGCGGCGGTGCTGCCGGGCGACGTCGAGGTTTCCGAGGCCCGCTCCGGCAGCTACACGGTGACCGGAGCACTGACGCCGCGCCACCTCTCCGCCCTTGCCCAGTGGTGGGAAGCGAAAGGCATCATGCCTGCCTCGATGAGCCTTGAGGCGCGTAGCCTTGAAGACGTCTTTTTGGACATTTCAGGAAAGGACATCCGATGAGCACTGCAGCACTCCAGGACCAGCAGCAGCCCGCGTCACTGCTGCGCCGCGTCCTGCTGCAGGGCCGGTACGAGGCCCTGACCATGCTGCGCAACGGCGAACAGCTGATCCTCGCAGTGGTGCTTCCGCTGCTGGCGCTGGTGGGGCTGACGGTGACCCCGATCCTGGACGGCATGGGCTCCAGCCGCGTCAACGTGGCCGTCCCAGGGATCCTTGCACTGTGCGCGATGTCCACCGCCTTCACCGGCCAGGGCATCGCCACCGGATTCGACCGCCGCTACGGGGTGCTCCGGTTCCTGTCCACCACGCCCCTGGGGCGTGGCGGACTGATTGCCGGGAAGATCCTTGCGGTCCTGGCCGTCCTGTGCATCCAGGTTGTGGTGGTGGGCCTTGTCGCCCTGGCCCTGGGCTGGCAGCCGGCCGCGGCGGGCTGGCTTCCGGGACTGGGGCTCCTCACACTGGGTGCGGCGGCTTTCACAGCGCTCGGGCTGCTGGTGGCAGGGACCGTGCGTCCCGAAGCCACGCTGGCCATCACCAACCTGTTGTGGATCCTCCTTGGAGCCATGGGCGGCATCGTGCTCCCGGCCGAAAGGCTGCCTGCCGCCGCCCAGGCTGTCGTGCACTTCCTGCCGTCCGGCGCATTGGGCGAGTCGATGCGCGCCGCGTTCCTGGGCGGGGCCGTAAACGGCGGCGCCGCCCTCATCCTGCTGCTCTGGACGGTCATCGCCGGGGCAGCTGCCATCCGTTGGTTCAAGTGGAATTGAGAAAATCGTGACCACGGCTTCACGCCTCCCCCAGATTGCCGGCCGCCTGGCCTCGCGGCTCCCCCGCACCGTGGACGTCCGGATCCGCCGGCTCGCCGTCGCCTCCCTGATCGGCCAGACGCTCCTGGTGGTCACCGGCGGCGCGGTCCGGCTCACGGCGTCCGGCCTCGGCTGCCCCACCTGGCCCCGTTGCACCTCGGACTCGCTGGTCAACACCCCGGCGATGGGCATCCACGGCTTCATCGAGTTCGGAAACCGGCTCCTGACGTTTGCCCTGGCCGCGGTGGCCGTCCTGATGCTGGTGTTCCTGTGGAACCTCCGCAAGGAACGCAAGGACCTCTTCCTGTTGGCGATCGGCCTCCTTGCCAGCATCCCGGCACAGGCAGTCATCGGCGGAATCACCGTCCTCACCAACCTCAACCCTTGGGTTGTGGGCCTGCACTTCCTCGTATCGATGGCCCTTGTGGTGTTCTCCACCCTCCTGGTCAACCGGGCCTATGGCCGCACGGGCCGTTTCCTGGCTGCCCCGCATGCCCCGCTGCCGGCTGTCCTGCGCCCGGTGACGTCCGCCGTCGCCCTATTTTCCGCCGCCGCCGTCATGCTCGGCGTGGTGGTCACCGGCGCCGGCCCGCATGCCGGTGACGCCGACGCCCCCCGCAACAACCTTGACTGGGACCTGTTCTCCCACATCCACGCGGTACCCGCCTACCTGGTCACGGCCGGAACCGTGGTGGCACTGGTGCTGGTCTTCGGGCGCCGCATCACCGGCCCGTTCCGGACCGCTGCCCTGATGCTGCTGGGCGTTACCGTGCTTCAGGCGATCATTGGTTTCACCCAGTACTACAACGGAATTCCGGCCCTGCTGGTGGCGGCACACATGCTCGGTGCGGCGCTGCTGATGGCGGCCTCGACGAACGCCTGGGACGTCGCCCATTCCAGTCCGGCGGAACGGTCCGGCGCCACGAAGTAAGCGCCCCGTCCGTCCATTACGCCGAGAGGCGCCCCGCCCCTTCCGGGAGCGGGGCGCCTCTCTTCGTTTGAGGCCCTGGCGGTGTGGAGTTACCGGCCAACCAGGACGCTTTCCCGGGCCCCGGCGTCGAACGCCGGGTCCAGGTCCTCAATCCCGTCCGCCGTGATCCTGAGGACGCGCGCCGTGGCGATGTCGTAGAAGAGGCCGGTGGCCTGTACCCCGCCCCCGACAATCGCTGGCCCCGCGACCGGATGGTTCTGCAGCTTTGCCAACTGCAACGCCACGTTGACCATGGCCAGCTGGTCAACCACGCTGTAGCCTGCTGCCGCGGCCTGCATCCCAACAGGATGACCCTCCTGCAGTTCCGCATAACACGGCCGGGCATGGTCCAGCCACTGCCCAAACGCCGGACCCAGCGAACTGTTGCCGCCGCCGTCGGCTTCCTCGAGGAGCGCCTTCATGGCGCCGCAGTTGGAGTGTCCGCAAATGACCAGCGACTGTACTCCCAGGCCATTCACGGCAAAAGACAGGGCTGAATCGACTGACGCGTCCTTACCATGGCCGCACACCACGTTGCCAATGTTCCGCAGGGTCAGCAAGTCCCCCGGACCACTGCTGGTGATGAGGTTCGGATTGACGCGGGAGTCGACGCAGGCCACGAACAGGCTGTCCGGATTTTGCTCTTCCGCCAGGTCATGCACCAGCGGACGGACCTGGTGGGCGAACCGGCGGTGGTATTTGTTGATGCCCAGAAGCAGCGGCTCCTTTCTTGGCGGAAGGGGCAGTTCTGTTGCATCTTCACGGCGGGGTGCACGCTGGGCGGCGTCCCTGAACACGGTGTTCCCGTGCTCCTCGATGTTGACACTGCCGCCCGTGGACTGGTGCTGCAGCTGCCAGGCGATGAGGGCTTCGCGGAAGGAATGGTCGACGTAGTCGGCGTTCAGCTCCGCTACAACGTCAGCGCCGCCGGGGACAGCCTGGAGGACGCGGCTGAGCTTGGGCAGTGCGAAGAAGCTGCATGACCCGGCAATGGTCACCCGCCACGGCGACGACGGCGTGGCGGGCCGGTGTGCATGGATGGGGGCCCGCAGGACGCGCCACAGCACGCTGGCCGCGGCAAGTGCCAGGCCGATCATGACGCCTTCGAGCAGGTTCAGGAACACCACGCAGAGCAGGGTCACCGCGTAGATGGGGAAGTCCCCGGTCCGCAGGCTGGTCCTGATATCTGCCAGCTTGATGAGCCACGCACCGATCACCACCAGCAGGCCGGCCAGGACAGCAAGCGGGATCAGCTGGATCATGCCGGCGAAGAGGGCCGAGAAGGCAAGGACCCAGACACCATGCAGCACGGCGGAGGCCCGGGTGGCGGCGCCAGCCTCCACGTTGGTGGCGCTGCGGACGATGACGCCGGTTACCGGCAGGCCGCCCAGTGACCCGGAAACGATGTTTGCGGCGCCCTGGCCGATGAGCTCCCTGTTGAGGTTGGTCCGGGGACCGGTCTGCATTTTGTCCACGGCAACGGCGGACAGGAGGGACTCGATGCTCGCGATCAACGCCATGGTCAGGATGGCGAAGGCGAAGGGCCGCCAGTTTCCGTCGGGGAGCTGGGGCGGGGCGATGGCATCCAGGATCGAGCCGTCCAGCGAGATGCGTTCGACCCCCGGCGCGAAGGCGACAGCAAGTGAGGTGCCTGCCGCGACGGCGGCAAGGGGGCCGGGGACGCGCCTGACAGCTGCCGGCAGGAACTTCCAGCCGAAGAGGATGGCCACAACGGCAAGCCCCAGG
Organism: Pseudarthrobacter phenanthrenivorans; assembly: GCF_036455295.1. Taxonomy (GTDB): domain Bacteria; phylum Actinomycetota; class Actinomycetes; order Actinomycetales; family Micrococcaceae; genus Arthrobacter; species Arthrobacter phenanthrenivorans_C. The sequence goes on from NZ_JAYXNX010000002.1 coordinate 75,319, forward strand.
AGGGCGGCGTGCAGGTCCAGGTCCGTGATAGCCGAGGGAAGGGCCGCAAGGTTCCCAAAGGCTGAGCCGGCGGGCTTCGAGCCGAGAAGAACGCGGAGCTGCTGCAGGATGATGGTGACGCCGATGCCGGCCAGCATGGCCTTGACCACCACCGGTGACACGGCCAGGGCAGCCCTGCCGACGCGGCTGATGCCCAGCAGGAGTTGCACGACGCCGGCCGCGGCGGTGACGGCACAGGTCACCTGCCACCCGAATTCCTGGACCAGGCCGGCAACGACGACGGTCAGCCCGGCTGCCGGTCCGCTCACCTGGAGCGGCGAGCCGCCAAGGCTGCCTGCCACGATGCCGCCCACGGCCGCGGCGATGAGGCCGGCCATGATGGGCGCTCCGGAGGCTGCGGCGATGCCCAGCGAAAGCGGAAGGGCCACCAGGAACACCACCAGGGAGGCGGGCACATCCGCACCCAGATGGCGGGGCTGGCGGGGCCGCCGCAATGTGAAGCGGCCGGGCTTTTCCGTGGATCCTGGCGGGCTGTGGCTGGGAGCGGGGACTGTGGCGGGACGGGATTCCATTGGATTTTCCTTTTCGACAGGGGGAAGGGTCCGCTCCACCGTAAGCAGCTCATAACTGTAAATGACAGAAAAGGTGACAGATATGACAAAGATGTCACATCGTTCGCTGGGACAACGATTTGCACAGGACAGCTGGACGTCCGGCGCATGGCCGGGTCCGCACCTGGCCCTTAAACAACGCGGCGGCCCCCACAGAATGTGGGAGCCGCCGGGTGCGTTTCGATTCTTTAGCGGATAATGGCGTGCCCAATGAACGGGTCCACAGCGAGTGCGATGAAGAGCAGCGTCAGGTAGCTGATGGAGCCGTGGAACACCTTCATGGCGCGCTTGTCCGGAATATCCTCACGCTGGGCGCGGGCGTAAAGGCCATGCGATTCGTACAGGAACCAGGCACCCGCAAGGACGGCGGTGACGGTGTAGACCCAGCCGGCACCGCCCGCCGGAATCATCAGCAGGGAGCAGGCCACCATGGCCCACGCATAGAGAACCACCTGGACGGACACGACTTTGGCGCCCGCAATCGCGCCCAGCATAGGGACGTTGGCGTTCCGGTAATCCTCGCCGTAACGCATGGACAGCGGCCAGTAGTGCGGCGGAGTCCACAGAAAGATCACCATGAACAGGATGACGGCGGGCCACTCGACAGAGTTGGTCACCGCGGCCCAGGCAATCAGCACCGGGAAACAGCCGGCGGCGCCTCCCCACACGATGTTCTGCGCGGTGCGGCGCTTGAGGATCATCGTGTAGATGACCACGTAGAAGAAGATGGCACCCAGCCCCAGCCACGCGGAAAGCGGGTTGGCTCCGAACCAGAGGATCACGATGGCCGCCGCACCGAGCAGCCAGGAGAAGACCAGGGCCTCGCGGGGAGTGACCTCACCGGTGACCAGCGGCCTGTTCTCGGTCCGGTGCATCAGCTTGTCGATATCGCGGTCGATGTAGCAGTTGAAGGCGCCCGCACTCCCGGCAGCAAAGGCGCCGCCCACCAGCGTGGCAAGGATCAGCCCAATGGAGGGGAAGCCCCGCTGGGCGTAGATCATGGTGGGCAGCGTGCTCACCAGGAGCAGTTCGATCACGCGCGGCTTGGTGAGGGCGAGATACGCCTTGGCCTTACGGGCAAACCCGGTACCGGAGGCCCGGGATGCGTTCAGCGGCGTATCTGTAGTGCTCACGGTGGCAGTCACCCGTTCTGTATGGCGGTTGAGGCTGGCAATGCAGCTCCGGTCGTGCGGCCCGGACCCGGGCACGGCACGAAGGAAGGAATTACGTGTGGCGCGTGCAACAGCCGGGGAACCCCGGGCGGCGAAAGTGATGCGCACCCGGCGTTGGCCTCCAAATATCATACCGCGCCACGGGCCCCGCCCCTGCCCCGCCATATGCGCACATGATTGCTCGCGGGCCCATTCGAGCAGATTAACTCAACCCTCCGTGACACTGATTCATAAAAGGGGAAATTGCGTCCACAACGTGAGATTTCGGCCGCCCGGAGTATGGATAAGAGCTAAGCTGTCACCAGATCAGCACGCAGCAAGAAAGCGGTGGAAAACGCATTCCCGCTGCTGTTCGTGGCTGATGGCAAGGATCAACGTTTCGATGGTGAACGGCTGGTACACACACCGCAGCGGCCGCCCACAGCGCGCCCTGATGGAACCGGTGTACCGGCCGCCGCCAGCACAGAGAGGGGCCCGGTTTTCGTGCCACATTTGGAAGAGCAAGAACTGTCATGGACCAGCTTGGACCAGAAGGCCGTGGACACCATCCGCGTCCTGGCTGCCGATGCGGTGGAGAAGGTGGGCAACGGCCACCCAGGAACCGCCATGAGCCTGGCCCCGGCCGCGTACCTTCTCTTCCAGAAGCTGATGCGCCACGACCCGCGTGATCCCCAGTGGCTGGGGCGCGACCGGTTCATCCTGTCTCCCGGCCACACCTCCCTGACCCTGTACATCCAGCTGTTCCTTTCCGGCTACGGACTGGAACTGAAGGACCTGGAAGCACTCCGCACCTGGGGTTCGCTGACCCCGGGCCACCCGGAGTACAAGCACACCGCCGGCGTGGAGATCACCACGGGCCCGCTGGGCCAGGGCCTGGCCTCCTCCGTGGGGTTCGCCTACTCACAGCGCCGCCAGCGCGGCCTGTTCGACGCCGATGCCCCGGCAGGCGAGTCACCGTTCGACCACACCATCTGGGTCATCGCATCCGACGGCGACCTCCAGGAGGGCGTCACGTCCGAGGCTTCCTCGCTGGCAGGCCACCAGGAACTGGGCAACCTGGTGGTGATCTACGACGAGAACCACATCTCCATCGAAGACGACACCGACATCGCCTTCACCGAGGATGTCCTGAAGCGCTACGAAGCCTACGGCTGGCACACCCAGCGTGTGGACTGGACCCGCACCGGCGAATACAAGGAAGACGTCCAGGAGCTCTACAGCGCCCTGCTTGCCGCCAAGGCCGAAACCTCCAGGCCGTCCATCATCTCGCTGCGCACCATCATCGGGTACCCGGCACCGAAAAAGCAGAACACCGGCAAGATCCACGGCTCCGCGCTTGGCGCCGAGGAAGTCGCCGCACTCAAGGAAGTACTTGGCTTTGACCCTGCCAAGTCCTTCGAGGTGGACCAGGAAGTCCTGGACCACGCCCGCCAGGCAGTGGAACGCGGCGCCGCCGAACACAAGCAATGGGAAGAGTCCTTCAACGCCTGGAAGGAAGCCAACCCCCAGGGTGCGGCGCTCCTGCAGCGCCTCGAGGCACAGGAACTTCCCGAAGGCCTCGACGCAGCGCTTCCGTTCTTCCCTGCCGGCAAGGACGTTTCCACCCGTGCGGCATCCGGCAAGGTCCTCAACGCCCTGGGCCCGGTCCTGCCCGAACTCTGGGGCGGCTCCGCCGACCTCGCCGAGTCCAACAACACCACCATTGAGGGTTCCCCCTCGTTCGTGCCTGCCTCCAAGCAGACCGATGCGTGGTCAGGCAACCCGTACGGCCGCGTGCTGCACTTCGGCATCCGCGAACACGCAGCGGCGTCGATCGTGAACGGTATTACGCTGGCGGGCAACACCCGCGCATTCTCCGGCACCTTCCTGATCTTCAGCGACTACCAGCGCCCCGCGATCCGCCTCGGCGCCCTGATGGGTGTCCCGTCGCTGTACGTCTGGACGCATGACTCCATCGGCCTGGGTGAGGACGGCCCCACCCACCAGCCCGTGGAACAGCTCGCCTCCCTGCGCGCCATCGTTGGCCTGGACGTGGTTCGCCCCGGCGATGCCAACGAAGTGGCCGCCGCATGGAAGACCATGCTCGAAAACCACGCCAACCCGGCAGGCATCGTCCTGACCCGCCAGAACATCCCCACGTGGGAACGCGGCGAGGGCGACGCCGACGGCGACACCTTCGCGTCGACCGCAGGCGTGGCGAAGGGCGGCTACGTCCTGGCCGAGGCTTCTAAGGATGGCGCCACGGTTCCGGCCGACGTGATCCTGATTGCCACCGGTTCCGAGGTCCAGCTGGCCGTCCAGGCCCGCGAAGCCCTCCAGTCCGAAGGCATCGCGGCGCGCGTTGTGTCCATGCCGTGCGTCGAATGGTTCAAGAAGCAGGACGCCGCCTACCGCGAATCCGTCCTGCCTGCCGCCGTCAAGGCACGCGTGTCGGTGGAAGCAGGACTGGCACTGGGCTGGCGCGAATTCGTCGGCGACGCCGGCCGTTCGGTCAGCCTCGAACACTACGGCGCTTCCGCAGACTACAAGCGCCTCTTCCAGGAGTTCGGCATCACGGCTGAAGCAGTTGCAGCCGCCGCCAAGGACTCCCTCTCCGCCCTCCAGGCCTAAAACCTAAACTTTCAGGAGATACAACAATGACTACTCCCACCCAGCAGCTTTCCGACGCCGGCGTTTCCATCTGGCTCGACGACCTTTCCCGCGGACGCCTGGAAACGGGCACCCTCCGGAAGCTCATCGAGGAGAAGAACGTGGTAGGCGTAACCACCAACCCGTCCATCTTCCACGCCGCCATTACGTCCGGCACGGACTATGACCACATCATTGCCGGCAAGGCCGCAGAAGGCGCCAGCGTGGAGGACACGATCTTCGAGATCACCACCACTGACGTCGCCGACGCCTGCGACCTCTTCGCACCCGTGGCTGCCGCCACCAAGGGCGTGGACGGCCGTGTTTCCATCGAGGTCGATCCCCGCCTGGCCTGGGACACCGCAGGCACCATCGCCGAGGCCAAGCACCTCTACCAGCGCGTGAACAAGGACAACGTCCTCATCAAGATCCCGGCCACCATCGAAGGCCTCGAGGCCATCACCGCGACCCTGGCCGAAGGCATCAGCGTCAACGTGACCCTGATCTTCTCCCTCGAGCGCTACCGCGCGGTCATCAACGCCTTCCAGTCCGGACTGGAGCAGGCCAAGGAAAACGGCCACGACCTCTCGAAGATCCACTCCGTCGCATCCTTCTTTGTCTCCCGCGTGGACACCGAAATCGACAAGCGCCTGGACAAGATCGGCACGGAGGAAGCAAAGGCCCTCAAGGGCAAGGCCGGCCTGGCAAACGCCCGCCTGGCCTACCAGGTCTACGAAGAGCTCTTCGCCACCGAGCGCTGGGCCCTGCTGGCCGATGCCGGCGCACGCCCCCAGCGCCCCCTCTGGGCCTCCACCGGCGTGAAGGACCCTGCCTACCCGGACACCCTCTACGTCACCGAACTGGTGGCACCGGGCGTAGTGAACACCATGCCGGAGAAAACCCTGGACGCCACCTTCGACCACGGCGTGGTCACCGGCGACACCGTCACGGGCACCTATGATGAGGCGAACGCAACCCTCGACGCCCTGGAAAAGCTTGGCGTTTCCTACAACGACGTCGTCGCGCTCCTTGAAACCGAAGGCCTGGACAAGTTCGTGGCCAGCTGGAAGGAACTCCTGGCCGACGTCGAAGGCGCCCTCGCCTCTGCACGGAAGGCTTCCTAACACCCATGAGCACTCTCAGCTACGACGCCACAGGCGCTGCCCGGCAGGCACTTGAGCAGCACCTTCCCGCCCTCATCGAGGACAGGATCGCAACCCGGATCTTCGCCAAGGACCACACGCTGTGGGGCCCTGACGCCGAGTCCGAGTCAGCTATCCGCCTTGGCTGGGTAGAGGCCGCCACCGTGTCACAGCCCCTGGTCAAGGACATCCTGGAACTCCGGGACGCCCTGCGCGCCGAAGGCGTCAGCAGGATCGTCCTCTGCGGCATGGGCGGCTCCTCGCTGGCCCCCGAGGTCATCGCGGGCACCGCCGGCGTCGAGCTGACAGTGCTGGACAGCACGGACCCGGACCAGGTCCGTGCTGCCCTCGCCGACCGCTTGGCCGCAACCGCCATCGTGGTCTCGTCCAAGTCCGGTTCCACCCTGGAGACGGACTCCCAGCGGCGCATCTTCGAACAGGCCTTTACGGAGGCAGGTGTGGACGCCAAGAGCCGCATCATCATCGTGACGGATCCGGGCTCGCCGCTGGACAAAGCCTCCAGGGAAGCGGGTTACCGCGCAGTCTTCAACGCCGACCCCAACGTGGGCGGCCGCTACTCCGCCCTGACCGCGTTCGGGCTGGTGCCGTCCGGCCTGGCCGGCGTGGACATCCAGGCTTTCCTCGACGAAGCAGAGGAAGCAGCGGAGATCCTCAACGATGACGCACCTGAGAACATCGGACTGGCCCTGGGCACCGCCCTGGGTGGAACCAGCCCGTTGCGGAACAAAATCGTCATCGCCGAAGACGGCTCGGGCATCGTTGGGTTCGCGGACTGGGCGGAACAGCTCATTGCCGAATCCACCGGCAAGCTGGGCACCGGTATCCTTCCGGTGGTGGCGGGTCCGCACGCACCTGAGGTGACCTCGGGTGCACCCGATGTCCTGGTGGTGCGCCTCGTTGCCGCGGATGCCGACGTCGAACTCGGTGAAAACCAGGTAGCGATCGCGGGGGGCCTCGCCACGCAGATGATGGTGTGGGAGTTTGCCACGGCTGTGGCCGGGCGCCTGCTGGGCATCAACCCCTTCGACCAGCCTGACGTCGAGGCCGCCAAGGTGGCGGCCCGCGGCCTGCTGGATGCCCAGCCGGAACCCACGCCCGCTGCTTTCGTGGACGGTGCCATCGAGGTCCGCGGCGGCGACTGGCTCGGCGATGCTGCTACGGCAGAGGGCGCAGTCAAGGCGCTGCTGGGCACCCTGGCCGGGGACAGCTACCTCAGCGTCCAGGCCTACTTCGACCGGCTGGCCTTCGCGGGACTCGAAGGAATCCGTGATGAACTTGCCGCCGCCAGCGGCCGTCCTGTCACCTTCGGCTGGGGACCGCGCTTCCTGCACTCCACGGGGCAGTTCCACAAGGGTGGCCCTGCCATCGGCGTGTTCCTCCAGGTAACGGCCGCGCCCGCCGAGGACCTGGCCATCCCGGACCGGCCCTTCACCTTCGGCGAGCTCATCGCCGCGCAGGCCGCAGGCGACGCCCAGGTCCTGGGTGAACACGGACGCCCCGTGCTGCGCCTCCACCTCACTGACCGTGCCGCGGGCGTGGCCCAGTTGCAGGACATTGTCGCTGCCCTGTCCACCCGTGCATCCGCAACCGAAAGCTAAGGCACAAAAGCACCATGCCAGAAACTGAATACGGCCGGAAGAGCGCGGGCCGCGGGCGTAATCCGCTGCGTGATCCGCGTGATCGCCGTTTGAACCGGATCGCCGGTCCATCATCGCTTGTGTTGTTTGGCGTAACGGGTGACCTCGCCCGGAAGAAGCTCATGCCGGCGGTGTATGACCTGGCCAACCGCGGGTTGTTGCCGCCGAGTTTCGCGTTGGTGGGGTTTGCCCGCCGCGAGTGGGACAAGGAGGATTTCGCTGCCGAGGTGAAGGCCTCGGTGCAGGCCCACGCCCGGACTCCGTTTGACGAGGCGGTCTGGAACCAGCTGTCCGAGGGCATCCGGTTTGTCCAGGGCGAGTTCGACGACGACGCCGCGTTCGAGCGCCTGGGTGAGACCATCAAGGAACTCGACGACGTCCGCGGCACCCGCGGGAACCACGCGTTCTACCTGTCGATCCCGCCCAAGGCCTTTGAGCAGGTCTGCCGGCAGCTGTCCAAGCACGGCCTGGCACAGGCCGACGGGGACAAGTGGCGCCGCGTGGTGATCGAGAAGCCGTTCGGTCACGACCTCGACTCGGCCCGTCAGCTGAACGACATTGTCGAGTCGGTGTTCCCGCCGGATGCTGTGTTCCGGATCGACCATTACCTGGGCAAGGAGACGGTCCAGAACATCCTGGCGCTGCGGTTCGCGAACCAGTTGTTTGAGCCGCTGTGGAACGCGAACTACGTGGACCATGTCCAGATCACCATGGCCGAGGATATCGGCACCGGCGGACGGGCCGGGTATTACGACGGCGTCGGCGCTGCCCGCGACGTCATCCAGAACCACCTGTTGCAGCTGCTGGCGCTGACGGCGATGGAAGAACCCATCTCCTTCAACGCCGATGACCTGCGCGCCGAAAAGGAAAAGGTGCTGGCTGCGGTCAAGCTCCCGGAGGATCTGTCCACGCACTCGGCGCGTGGCCAGTTCACCGGCGGCTGGCAGGGCGGGGAACAGGTCCAGGGCTACCTGGAGGAAGAAGGCATCCCGGCAGACTCGACCACTGAGACCTATGCGGCGGTCCGGGTTGACATCCACACCCGCCGCTGGTCCGGCGTGCCGTTCTACCTGCGGGCCGGCAAGCGCCTGGGCCGCCGCGTCACCGAGATCGCGGTGGTGTTCAAGCGCGCCCCCAACCTCCTCTTCACCGATCATGGCGAGGATGACTTCGGACAGAATGCCGTGGTTATCCGCGTCCAGCCGGACGAGGGCGTGACCATCCGGTTCGGGTCCAAGGTTCCCGGCACCCAGATGGAAGTCCGCGACGTGACCATGGACTTCGGCTACGGGCACTCCTTCACCGAGTCGAGCCCGGAAGCGTATGAGCGGCTGATCCTGGATGTCCTGCTGGGTGAGCCGCCGCTGTTCCCGCGGCATGAGGAAGTGGAGCTGTCCTGGAAGATCCTTGACCCGTTCGAGGAATACTGGGCCTCCCTCAACGAACAGCCCGAACCCTACGCCCCCGGTTCCTGGGGCCCGGCCAGCGCTGACGAGCTGCTGGCCCGCGACGGACGAACCTGGAGAAGGCCATGATCGTAAACCTGCCGGACACCACCACCTCCAAGGTGTCCAAGAAACTCATGGCCCTGCGCGAACAGGGCGGTGTGATCGCCCTGGGCCGGGTCCTCACCCTCGTGGTGGTCACCAAGTCCGGGCTCGAAGAGGAAGCGATCGAGGCCGCGAACGATGCCAGCCGGGAACACCCCTGCCGCATCATCGTGCTCGCGGACGCGGGGAAAGACGCCAAGGACCGGCTGGACGCACAGATCCGTGTGGGCGGGGACGCAGGTGCCTCGGAGGTGATCGTGCTGCGCGGCTACGGCCAACTCGCGCACGAATCCGAGTCCCTGGTGGCCGCGTTGCTGCTCCCGGACGCCCCGATCGTGGCCTGGTGGCCGCACGGCGCCCCCGAGAACGCCTGCGAAACCTCTATCGGCGCCATTGCGCACCGCCGGATCACGGACTCCGCGAACGAACCCGACCCCCAGGCCGCGCTCGAACGCATCCACCGCACCTACAAAGCAGGCGACACCGACCTCGCCTGGACCCGCCTGACCAACTGGCGCATCCAGCTCGCGGCAGCATTGGACGAGGTGGATTCATCCCCCGTGACGGCTGTCGCCGTCGAAGGTGCCTCGGATTCACCCTCCACTATCCTGCTCGCGGCGTGGCTCACCCTGACCCTGGATGCGCCCGTCACCATCGTGGCGGACCCTGCCGGAACCGGCATCCGCCGGGTTCGTCTGACCCGCCCGGGCGGCGACGTCCAACTGTTCCGGCCGGGGCTCTCCGTGGCCGAACTCACCCAACCGGGCCAGCCGGCCCAGCGGATCTCCCTGCCGCGACGCAGCCTCCGGGACTGCCTCGCCGAAGAGCTCCGCCGGCTGGACCCGGACGAAGTGTTCGGTGAAGTGATTACTATTGGACTGCCACGTACCAATCTAAGGAGCGTCCGACCCAGTGAGCGTTGACCCACGTGTAAGCATCCATCCTGATTCGTCCGTCCTCATGGCCGCCATCGCGGCACGCCTGATCACCAAGCTCGTTGATGTCCAGGACAAGTACGGCGAAGCCACCGTGGTGCTCACAGGGGGAACCGTGGGAATCGGCACGCTGAAGGCCGTTGCGGATTCTCCGGCGTCACCTGCCGTCGACTGGTCCAAGGTCAACTTCTGGTGGGGTGACGAGCGTTTTGTTGCCTCTGCTGATCCGGAACGGAACACCAAGCAGGCGTTCGACGCCTTGCTGTCCCACATTCCGGTGGACCAGGACAGGGTTCACTCCCCCGGCTCGACGGATGATTTCGGGAGCCCTGAGGAAGCAGCGGACGACTACGCCCGCAGGCTGCGTGACGCGGCGGCAGCCGAACACGCAGCAGACATGTCCGACGACCGGCCTGAGGAGCCCGCCGCACTCCCCCGGCTCGACGTGGTGCTGCTGGGTGTGGGTCCCGACGCACACATAGCGTCCCTGTTCCCGGAGCAGGCTGGAATCCGCGAAAAGGAGCGTACGGTGGTGGGCGTGCGGAACTCCCCCAAGCCGCCGCCGCTCCGGGTCTCCCTGACGCTGCCCGCCATCAACACGGCAGCTGAGGTGTGGATGGTGGTGGCCGGCGAGGACAAAGCAGGAGCGGTGGGACTGGCACTTGCCGGAGCAAACCCTGTGCAGGTGCCTGCCTCGGGACCCCGGGGAACGTCCCGGACCCTGTGGCTGATCGACGAGAACGCGGCCTCACGTGTCCCGCAGCAGCTGGTCCGGAAGGACGCCGCGGGCGCGTAGTTTTTCCAGCGCTCCGGCCAGGACAGCTTCGGCGTCCTGGCCGGAGCGCCGTTCTTTAACGTATTCCAGGTGGCTCTTGGAGCCGTCGTCGAACAGATCCTCAGGACCAACCGCCTGGCCGTCCCGGGTAGCAGGTCCGCCGCACCGCCGGCAATCCCACGATCGGGGAATCTGGTCCTCGGGCATCTTCAGGAACACAGGCTGGGTTTCATGCCCCTTCGCGCACCAGTAGGACACCCGGATGCGCGGCAGGGGCCGGGACGAGGAGTCATTGCCCTGCAGGGTTGATCCCGAGCCTGCGATCACGCCCGCTCGTGTACCCCGAAAACCGGATGCTGGGTGGACCATGGGAAACTCCTGCCTCGCGCCTGCCGGTGCCGTTAAACAGAATAAGACTGTGGCTGCCGGAAATCCGACAGCCACAGTCTAGTTGGCAGGCCTGGGGGCCGGGAGGGCCGAAAGGTCCTTGTGTCACGCAGTGACGGTCAGGAGTCCCCTACACCGCTGAAGCGCATGATCAGGCCAAGCGCGATAATCACGACGCCCCAGGTGACGCCAAGAATGATGGTGAAGCGGTTGAGGTTGCGTTCTGCCACACCTGAAGAGCTGAGCCCCGAGCTCATTCCGCCGCCGAACATATCGGACAAGCCGCCGCCGCGTCCCTTGTGCAGGAGGATGAGCAGCGTCAGCAGGAGGCTGGTGATGCCCAGGAGGATCTGCAGAATGACATGAAGAACGTCCACGACGGCCTTTCAGAAGTTGGGATTGCGGGAGTGTGCGCTGGCTCCGGACTAGTCCGCGACCAGGTGGCTCTCGAACCTGACAATATTAGCAAACTCAGCCGGGTCAAGGCTGGCGCCGCCCACCAGGACACCGTCCACGTCGCGTTCCCGCAGGATGGCACCAGCGTTATTGCCCTTGACCGAGCCGCCGTACAGCAACCGGGTCTTGGCTGCCACGTCGGCGCCGAACAAGGTTTCCAGCTCTGCGCGGATGGCGGCGCACATTTCCTGTGCGTCCTCCGGGCCTGCCACCTCGCCCGTGCCGATGGCCCACACCGGTTCGTAAGCCACTACCAGTTCTGCGGCCTGCTCATTGGTGAGTCCGGCCACCCCTGCCCGGAGCTGCTGCAGGGTGTGGTCAACGTGAGTGCCCGCCTGACGGATTTCAAGGCCCTCCCCTACGCAGAGGACGGGAACCACGCCGTGCCGAAACGCTGCCTTGACCTTCGCGTTGAGGACCTCGTCGGATTCGTTGTGGATGGTACGGCGTTCGCTGTGGCCCACCAGGACGTACTTGCATCCGAGCTTGTTCAGGAACTGGCCTGAGATGTCACCGGTGTAGGCGCCGGAATCGAACTGGGACAGGTCCTGGCCGCCGTACGCGATGTGCAGGTCGTCGCCCTGCACCAGGGTCTGGACGCCCCGAAGGTCGGTGAACGGCGGGAAGACGGCAACCTCAACGCGGCTGTAGTCATGCTTCGCGTCGGAAAGGGTCCAGGCCAGCTTCTGCAGGAGGGTAATGCCCTGCACGTGGTCCATGTTCATTTTCCAGTTGCCCGCGATGAAGGGCGTGCGGTCGAAAGCGCCGTTCGTTGAGGTAGTCACGTAATCTCCAAAAGTTCTTGATATGTGTTCGGCCGGCAGGCTGCCGCGGGCAACCTGCCGGCCGGAGGACTGCATGGTCCGCTGACTGCGGAACAGCAGCAGTGTTTAACCGGTGTGCTTCCACCGGCCTGCTTCTAACGGTCCAGGACGCTCAGGCCGGGAAGTTCCTTGCCTTCGAGGTATTCCAGGCTGGCGCCGCCACCCGTGGAAATGTGGCCGAACTGGTCGTCGGAGAACCCCAGGGTGCGTACAGCGGCAGCGGAATCGCCGCCGCCCACCACGGTGAAGCCTTCCGTACCAGTCAGGGCCTGGGCAATGGCACGGGTGCCTGCCGAGAAAGCCTCGAATTCGAAGACACCCATGGGGCCGTTCCAAAAGACGGTCCGTGCGCCCTTGATCCGCTCAGCGAAGGCGGCAGCGGTTTCCGGTCCGATGTCCAGGCCGATGCCCTGGGCACCAAAGCTGCTGCCCTCAATGGCGTCCGCGGCGACGGTCTCGTGGGCGGCGTCGGCGGCGAACTTCTCCGCCACCACCACGTCCGTGGGAACCACGAATTCCGTGCCGGCGTCCGCGGCCCGTTTCAGGTAGTCCTGGACGACCGGGATCTGGTCCTCTTCAAGGAGGCTGGACGCGACCTTGTGTCCCCGGGCTGCCAGGAAGGTGAAGAGCATGCCTCCGCCCACCAGGATGGTGTCGGCCTTGCCAATCAGGTTGTTGATCACCGCGAGCTTGTCCGAGACCTTGGAGCCGCCGAGAACCACCACGTAGGGGCGCTGCGTGTCGGTGGTGAGCTTCCGCAGGACCTCAACCTCGGTGTGCACCAGGTCGCCCTGGTACGACGGCAGCCGGGTAGCGACGTCATAGACGCTGGCATGCTTGCGGTGGACGGCGCCGAAGGCGTCATCCACGTAAGCGCCGTTGCTGCCGGTGAGTGCGACCAGCTCGTCGGCGAAGGCGCCGCGTTCGGCGTCGTCCTTGCTGGTCTCCCGGGCGTCGAAGCGGACGTTCTCCAGAACGAGTGCTTCACCGTCCTGCAGGGATGCAGCGGCAGCCTTGGCTGCGTCGCCGACGGTGTCGGCAGCCAGGGTTACCTTGAAGGCCGCCAGCTCGGCCAGGCGGTCCACTGCGGGCCGCAATGAGTACTTCTCCTCCGGGGCGCCCTTGGGGCGTCCGAGGTGGGCTGTTACCAGCACGCGGGCACCGGCGTCCGTGAGCTTTGCCAGCACTGGGAGCGAGGCCTTAATGCGGCCGTCGTCAGTGACTGTAGAGCCGTCGAGCGGCACATTCAGGTCACTTCGAACCAGAATGTACCGCCCGCGGACACCTTCAGCGATCAGTTCGTTGAGGGTGTGAAATGTCATGTCTCTAACCCTAGCCCAGCTTGGATGCCACAAGCTCCGTAAGGTCAACGAGGCGGTTGGAGTAGCCCCATTCGTTGTCATACCAGGAAACAACCTTGACCTGGTTGCCGATGACCTTGGTCAGGCCGGCGTCAAAGATCGAGGAAGCGGGGTCGCCGACGATGTCCGAGGACACGATGGGCTCTTCGGTGTAGGTCAGGAAGCCCTGCAGTTCGTCAGACTCCGAGGCACGCTTGAGCGCTGCGTTGACTTCCTCCACCGTGGTCTCGCGGGAGACCGTGACGGTGAGGTCGGTGGCGGAGCCGGTGGGCACGGGGACGCGGATGGCGTAGCCATCCAGCTTGCCCTTGAGCTCCGGCAGGACCAGGCCGATTGCCTTGGCGGCACCGGTGGAGGTGGGAACCATGTTGATGGCTGCAGCGCGGGCACGGCGCAGGTCCTTGTGGGGGCCGTCCTGGAGGTTCTGGTCGGCGGTGTAGGCGTGCACGGTGGTCATGAGACCGCGCTCGATGCCGAATTCGTCGTTGACCACCTTGGCCAGCGGGCCGAGGCAGTTGGTGGTGCAGGAGGCGTTGGAAATGATGTTGTGCTTGGCGTTGTCGTAGAGGTTGTGGTTGACACCCATCACGATGGTGATGTCCTCGTCCGACGCCGGAGCGGAGATCAGAACCTTCTTGGCACCGGCTGCGATGTGCTTCTGCGCGTCGGCTGCCTTGGTGAAGAAGCCGGTGGATTCGATGACGATGTCCACGCCCAGTTCGCCCCAGGGGAGGTTGGCGGGGTCGCGCTCCGCCAGGACCTTGACCACGTTGCCGTTGACGACGATGTTGCCGTCCTTGACCTCGATGGTTTCCTTCAGTCGCCCGCCGACGGAGTCGTACTTGAACAGGTGTGCCAGGGCTTCGGGGCTGGTGAGGTCGTTGACTGCAACGATCTCAAGGTCCGCGCCTTGGGCAAGTGCTGCGCGGAAGTAGTTGCGGCCAATGCGGCCGAAGCCGTTGATACCAATACGGGTCGTCACTTTTACAGTCTCCTTGGTGCTTTGAGAAGCACTACTAGTTGAGCGGGCGTTCAAGCCAACTAACAGATCCCGCACGCCATTGGGCAGAGATGATTAACACGGAGGGCGACCAGCCTCATTGCTGAAGGCTAACCGCCTTCCGTGACCTATCTTACGTTTAACTGGGTCCGCCCCCGCAAGTGCGGGGGCGGACCGTCCACATCCCGGCTGGTTTAAGTCGGAATGTGAAGTTTGTTACAGCGATGCATAACGCACGTCACTACGGGAGGGTGATAAGACCCGTGGCGTTGGTGCGGGCTGCCTCGAAGCGCTGGGCGACGTCTGCCCAGTTCACGATGTTCCAGAAAGCCTTCACGTAGTCGGCCTTCACGTTGACGTAGTCCAGGTAGAAGGCGTGCTCCCACATGTCCAGCATCAGCAGCGGGATGGTGCCCAGAGCGGTGTTGCCCTGCTGATCGTAAAGCTGCTCGATGACCAGGTTCCCGCCGATGGGCTCGTAGGCCAGGAAACCCCAGCCGGAGCCCTGCAGGCCAAGGGCTGCAGCGGAGAACTGGGCACGGAAGGCATCGAAGGAGCCGAAGGCGTCGTCAATCGCGGCAGCCAGCTCACCTTCGGGCTTGTCGCCGCCGTCCGGGGAGAGGTTCTTCCAGAACACGGAGTGGTTGACGTGGCCGCCGGTGTGGAACGCGAGGTCCTTCGAGAGCCGGTTGATGTTGGCGAAGTCGCCCTTTTCACGTGCCTCGGCCAGCTGGGCCAGGGCGTTGTTGGCGCCTGCCACGTAGGCTGCGTGGTGCTTGCTGTGGTGCAGCTCCATGATCCGCGCGGAGATGTGCGGTTCGAGGGCGGCGTAGTCGTAGCTGAGTTCCGGCAAAACGTACTCGGTCACAAAATCCTCCAATATCGTGGACCCGAAGGCCCGGTTGGTAACTCTTGGATTGTGCATCCGGGCAGCTGGTGCCCGGAATTCTTTTTGATTCTATGGGGCGCTTACTCGTCCAGCATTTCAGGCGTCACATTGGCGTCCGTTCCGGGAATGCCCAGGTCAAGCGCGCGCTTGTCCGCCATGGCCAGCAGGCGGCGGATCCTGCCCGCGATCGCGTCCTTGGTCATCACCGGATCAGCCAGTCGGCCCAGCTCATCAAGGCTTGCCTGCTTGTGCGCCACACGCAGTTCACCGGCGTACTTCAGGTGATCCGGCACGTCGTCGCCGAGGATCTCCAGAGCCCGTTCCACACGGGCGCCGGCGGCCACGGCTGCCTGCGCGGAGCGGCGCAGGTTGGCATCATCGAAGTTGGCCAGCCGGTTGGCGGTGGCTCTGACCTCCTTGCGCATCCGGCGTTCCTCCCACACCATCAGCGCATCATGCGCCCCCATGCGGGTCAGGAGCGCGGCGATGGTGTCCCCGTCGCGGATGACCACCCGGTCCACTCCCCTGACTTCACGGGCCTTGGCCTGGATGTCCAGCCGGCGGGCCGCACCCACCAGGGCCAGGGCGGATTCGGGGCCGGGGCATGTGACTTCAAGCGACGACGACCGGCCGGGTTCGGTGAGCGAGCCGTGGGCCAGGAACGCGCCGCGCCATACGGCTTCAGCGTCCGCGGCTGATCCATTCACGACGGCGGACGGCAGGCCGCGCACGGGGCGCCCGCGTCCGTCCAGGAGGCCGGTCTGGCGGGCAAGCGCCTCTCCGTCGCGGACCACCCGGACCACGTAGCGGCTGGCGCGCCGGAGTCCGCCGGCAGACACCACGATGATCTCGCTTTGGTGTCCGTACACCTCGGCGATGGCTGCGCGGAGCCTGCGGGCAGTGGACGCCAGGTCCACTTCCGCCTCGATGACGATCCGGCCGGAAATGATGTGCAGTCCCCCGGCGAACCGGAGCATTGCGGAGACCTCAGCCTTGCGCACTGATGACTTCTTGATGTCCAGACGGGACAGTTCTTCCTTGACCGATGCTGTCAGTGCCATGGCACCTTCCTAACTGTTCCCAAAAATGTCCTGGTACGCCGTGGCCAGCCGGAGCGGCTCGTGGACGGGGCGGCGTCCCGACGCCCCTACTTTACCCAAGACCACCTCGGCGCCGATCATGCCGGCGGCCTTCTCGAACTCCTGCCGGTCCGGTACGGAGGCGGGATCGGCCAGGACCACGTCGACGCTGAACTCCGGTGCGTAGCGCCGGAGCACGTGCAGATGGTCCGCCGCCGTCATGCCGGTGGTTTCCTTGGTATCCATGGCCAGGTTCATGGTGAGGCAGCGTTTGGCGGGCGTGGCGCAGAGGGCCTGCCGCATCTCGGGCAGCAGCAGGTGCGGCAGGACCGAGGTGTACCAGGAACCCGGGCCAAGGACCACCCAGTCGGCCAGCTCAATGGCTGTCAACGCCTCCGTGCAGGCGGGTGCGGATTTGGGCAGGAGCCGGACTTCCTCCAGCGAACCCGCCACCGCGCAGCGCGCCTGGCCGTGGATGGTCTGCAGGGCAGTCCCGCCGTCCGGGGCGGTCACCCGGATGTCGCCTTCGATGGTGAGCGGGACCGTGGACATGGGCAGGACCTGCCCCCGGGCGCCCAGGAGGGCGCCGGCCCATTTGAGTCCCGCCACGGCGTCGCCTAGCAGCTCCCACAGCGTGACGATCAAAAGATTGCCCATGGCGTGTTCGTCCAATGAGCCGCCGGAACCCTTGCCGCGGCGGAACCGGTGCTGCATGACATCGCGCCAGGTACGTCCCCAGTCGGTGTCGTCACAAAGCGCTGACAGGGCCATGCGGAGGTCTCCCGGCGGGAGGACACCGTACTCTTCGCGCAGACGCCCGGAAGATCCGCCGTCGTCCGCTACGGTGACCACTGCGGTCAGCTCGGAGGTAAGCAGCCGCAGTGCCGACAAAGAAGCAGCCAGTCCGTGGCCGCCGCCCAACGCCACAACGTTGGGGCCCTTGTCCTGCTGGCCCGAGCCCTTACCGGCGGCGGGCGGCACCAGGGGCAGGGCTCCGGTGAAAAGGGCCATTATTCGCGGCCCAGATCCCGGTGCGCGGTGGTCACCGTGACCCGCGGATACTGCGCGAGCTTCTTGGAGAGTTCCACTGCCACGGCCACGGAGCGGTGCTTGCCGCCGGTGCAGCCGACGGCGATGGTGGCGTAGTGCTTGTTTTCCCGGCGGTAGCCCTCCAGCACCGGCTCCAGGGCCAGGACGTACCGGTCCACGAAGTTCTTGACGCCTTCGGCTTCAAGGACGTAATCGCTGACGTCCTTGTCCAGGCCGGTCTGCGGGCGCAGCTGGGGAACCCAGTGCGGGTTGGGGATGAAGCGGGCGTCGGCCACGAAGTTGGCGTCCACCGGCAGGCCGTACTTGAAGCCGAAGCTCATGACATTGAGCCGAAGGGCCACGGGGCCGGTTTCGCTGAAGAGTTCCGTAATGGCAGTGGCCAGGCCGTGGACGTTGTAGTTGGTGGTGTCCAGGACCACGTCGGAGCTGTCGCGCAGTTCCTGCAGCAGCTCGCGTTCGGCCGCGATACCGTCGAGGATCCGTCCGCCGCCCTGCAGCGGGTGCGGACGGCGACCCTGTTCGAACCGCCGCACCAGGACGTTGTCGCTGGCATCGAGGAAGAGGACCCGGAAGGTCACCCCGCTGGCGGCGAGTGCGCCAAGCGCCGAGCGGATGTCGGCAAAGAGGCCTTTGCTGCGGACGTCAATTACCACGGCCAGCCTGGGGATGGACTGTGGGGCGTGGGAGACAAGCTCGGCGAGCGTGCCCAGCATCTGCGGCGGAAGGTTCTCCACCACGTACCAGCCATGGTCCTCCAGGGCGTCCGCCGCGGTGCTCCGTCCGGCGCCGGACATTCCGGTGACTACCAGCAGCTCCGCTTCGAGCGGCTTAACGGGCTCCAGCCCGTCGTGCCCTGCTCCGGATTCCGCCGTCGTGTCTGCCATGAAGCCTGCCCCGTTTCCTTGTTGTCCCCCGGGCGGCCGCTGTGGCGGCGCCCGCCTTTTACCCTAGCTAAGATTCGATGATTTCGCCGGTGGTCATGTTGATTGCCGGTACGGCCACAGCCTCGGGCCCGTCAGCCGCAAAATGGTTCACAATAGCGCCGGCGAGTGCGGGGCCAATGCCTTTCGCCTGGGCCAGCTCTTCCACGGAGGCAGCCTTGACGCCCTTGACTGAGCCAAAGTGTGCCAGCAGGGCCTTCCGCTTGGAGGCGCCCAGGCCGGGAACGGCGTCCAGGGCGGAAACCGTCATGGCCTTGCCCCGCTTCTGCCGGTGGAAGGTGATGGCGAAGCGGTGGGCCTCGTCACGGATGCGCTGCAGCAGATACAGCCCCTGCGAAGTGCGGGGCAGGACAACGGGGAAGTCGCTGTCCGGAAGCCACACCTCCTCCAGCCGCTTGGCGAGCCCCACCACGTACACGTCGTCGATTCCCAGGTCTGCCAGGGCGCGCGCCGCGGCGTTGACCTGCGGCTGGCCGCCGTCAACCACCACCAGGTTGGGCGGGTAGGCGAATTTTGCCTTCGGCGCGGGCGTGGTGGTGTCCGGCACGGCGGCGTCCGTTGCGTCTCCGCCGCCCCCCGCCTCCAGCGTGGCTTCGTCCACCTGCGCTGATTTGTCGTTGAGGTAGTGGCGGAACCGGCGGGTCAGGACGTCGTGCATGGCGGCCGTGTCATCGGCTGCGGCGGGACCGGTGATGGAGAATTTGCGGTAGTCGGACTTCTTGGGCAGCCCGTCCTCCACCACCACCATGGACGCCACCACGTTGGTGCCCTGCACATGGGAAACGTCAAAGCATTCGATCCTCAGCAGGGGGACGGGCAGGTCCAGGGCTTCCTGCAGTTCCTGGAGGGCCTGGGACCTGACGGTGATATCCCCGGCACGCCGTGTTTTATGGAGCTTCAGCGCATGCTCGGCATTTTCGCGGACGGTGGACATCAGCGCCGCCTTGTCTCCGCGCTGCGGTACGCGGATGTCCACTTTTGCGCCCCGAATCCCGCCCAGCCACCTGGCAAGGTCCTCGGCGTTGCTGGGTGCCACGGGCACCAGCACTTCGCGCGGGAGCCTGCCGTGGGTGTCGCCGTCCTCGCCGTAGACCTGCTGCAGCAGATGCTCCACCAGGTCCGGCGTGGTGAAATCCTCCACCTTTTCCACCACCCAGCCGCGCTGGCCGCGGATCCTGCCGCCGCGGACGTGGAACACCTGGACGGCAGCCTCCAGTTCATCCTCATGGAGGGCGAAGACGTCCGCATCAGTATCCTCGGACAGCACCACGGCGTTCCGCTCGAAGACCTTGCGCAGGGCCGTGATGTCGTCACGCAGCCGGGCCGCGTGCTCGTAGTCGAGCTTCGCCACGGCGTCGGCCATCTGCTTTTCCAGCTTGTTGATGAACCTCTTGGCCTCCCCACCCATGAAGGCGCAGAAATCCTCTGCCAGCGCGCGGTGGTCCCCGGGCGAAATCCGGCCCACGCAGGGCGCTGAGCACTTATCGATGTAGCCCAGGAGGCAGGGCCGGCCGCTGGCCTCAGCCCGCTTGAAGACCCCGGGGCTGCAGCTCCGGACAGGGAAAACGCGCAGCAGCGTGTCCAAGGTTTCCCGGATGGCACCGGCAGTGTAGGGGCCGAAGTAGCGGGTTCCCTTGCGCTTGTCCCCGCGCATCACCTGCACCCGGGGGTACTTGTCGCTCATGGTCACGGCAAGGTAGGGATAGGTCTTGTCATCCCGGAACACGACGTTAAAACGGGGTTTGAATTCCTTGATCCAGGTGTACTCCAGCTGGAGCGACTCCAGTTCGCTGCCCACCACGGTCCATTCAACACTGCTGGCCGCGTGGACCATGGCGTAGGTTTTGGGCAGCAGCCCGGAAGGGTTGGCGAAATAGGAGTTCAGCCGGGAGCGGAGGCTTTTCGCCTTGCCAACGTAGATGACCCGGCCATGCGGGTCACGGAACCGGTAGACGCCCGGGTTGGTGGGGATTTCACCGGTTTTTGGCCGGTAACTTGCTGGATTTGCCACCTATCAAGTCTACTGAGTTCCGCCGGACTTCCCTGCCGCGCCGGACCGGGCATGACTGCCGGCCCGGGGCTAATCGGCGGACTTGCTCTGGTTGTAGCTGGCGGACCGCTCCTGGCCGCTGAGTTCGGCGATGGCATTCATGATCCGGTCCGTTACTTCGCGGCGGGCGGGCAGCGAGTGGTCCGGCCCTGTCTTGTCGAAGTAGAGCGGCTCCCCCACCTTCATGGTGAAGTGCTGCGGCCTGACCCCTTTTTCACCTGCGCGCTGGAGCTTCTCGGTGCCGATCAGGCCCACGGGAATCACGGGCGCACCGGTGGTGAGGGCCAGCCAGCCGACGCCGGTGCGTCCCCGGTAGAGAATGCCGTCACGGGACCGGGTGCCTTCTGGGTAGATGCCGATGCCGCGGCCGGCTTCCAGGATGTCCAGCAGGGTCTTGAGCGCCTGGACGCTGGCAGCCTGTTCCCCGCGCTCTACGGGAATGGAACCCACTGACTCGAAGAAGGCCTTCATGACTTTGCCTTTGACGCCGCCGGTGGTGAAGTACTCAGCCTTGGCAAAGAAGGCGACAGGCCGGGGCATCAGGGCCTGGACGATCACGCTGTCGAAGAAGGACAGATGGTTGGGCGCCACGATGAAAGGACCGTCAGAGGGCACGTTCTTAAGCCCGACGACGGTGGGCCGGCAGGTGCCGGCGATCAGGTTCCGGGTGGTCCAGCGGACGGCATCAAACATTTCCATCGTTGTTCACCCCGCTCATTGCCGCGGTGTGGACGGCCTGCAGCCGCTCGATGACGGCCACCAGTTCCCCGCCGTCCCTGACGACTGCGACGGATCCTGCGTCCTCCAGTTCACCGTCGGGAGCGAAACCCCACATGACGCCGATGCAGTCCAGGCCGTTGGCTATGGCTCCGGAGACATCCTGGGCACGGTCCCCCACCATGATGGCGTGTTGGGTGTCCAGGTCCCGCAGGGCGGCGGCGATGATCTCCGTCTTGCCCAGCGGGACTCCGTCCACTGCCGCTTCGTCGTCCGCGGAGCCATGGATGCCGTGGAAGAATCCGTCGATGCCATGGTAAGCCAGTACTTTCCGCGCCAGCTTCTGCGGCTTCTGGGTAGCCACGGCCACGGGGCGTCCGGCCTCCGTGAAGGACTCAAGGATGTCGCGGATGCCGGGGTACAGCCGACTCTGGGCAATACCCGTGGCGACGTAGTGCTCCCGGTACCGGCGGACTACTTCTTCGAGGCGGTCTGCCGGCACGTTTGCGATATTAAGGAGGGAGTCGCTCAACTTGGGGCCGATCATCGCATCGAGCAGGTCCTGGCCGGGAACCGGGAGCCCCAGCCCGCGAAGGGCCGAGGCAATCCCCTCAGTTATTCCACCGGCCGGGTCGACAAGAGTGCCGTCCAGGTCAAAGATCACGGGCACTGTTGTTGAAGTCACCGGGTTAGTTTCTCACGACAGCAGCAGTGCCTGAAACTCGCATTCCTCCAGGGGAATATTTCCCGCGGGATTCCGTTGCAGGTCAACCCAGTATTTCGGCGAGGAACTTCCCGGTGTGGCTCGTGGCCGACTTGGCCACCTGCTCCGGCGTTCCTGCGGCGACGATCTGGCCGCCGCCCGAACCGCCGTCGGGGCCAAGGTCCACCAGCCAGTCCGCACTCTTGATGACGTCGAGGTTGTGCTCGATGGTGATCACGGTGTTGCCCTTGTCCACCAGCCCCTGCAGGACCATGAGGAGCTTCCGGATGTCTTCGAAGTGCAGGCCTGTGGTGGGCTCGTCCAGGACGTAGATGCTGCGGCCGTTTGACCGCTTCTGCAGCTCTGCCGCCAGCTTGACGCGCTGCGCCTCACCGCCCGACAGGGTGGTGGCTGGCTGCCCCAGCCGGACGTAGCCCAGTCCCACGTCCACCAGGGTGTTGAGGTGGCGTGCGATGGGTGAGAACGCGGCGAAGAATTCGGCGCCTTCCTCGATGGGCATGTTGAGGACATCGGCGATGGTCTTGCCCTTGTAATGCACCTCCAGGGTTTCCCGGTTGTAACGGGCCCCGTGGCACACCTCGCAGGGGACATACACATCCGGCAGGAAGTTCATTTCAATCTTCAGGGTGCCGTCACCGGAACATGCCTCGCAGCGGCCGCCCTTGACGTTGAAGGAGAACCGGCCGGGAAGGTAGCCGCGTACCTTCGCCTCGGTGGTCTCTGCGAAGAGCTTGCGGATGTTGTCGAAGACACCGGTGTAGGTTGCCGGGTTGGAGCGGGGGGTGCGGCCGATGGGGCTCTGGTCAACGTGGACAACCTTGTCCAGGTGCTCCAGGCCCTGGACTGTCTTGTGCCTTCCGGCCACCTGCTTGGCCCCGTTGAGCTTGTTTGCGAGCACCTTGTAAAGGATCTCGTTGACCAGCGTGGACTTGCCGGAGCCGCTGACGCCGGTCACCGCAGTGAAGAGCCCCAGCGGGAAGGCTGCATCCACGTTCAGGAGGTTGTTCTCCCGGGCGCCCACCACTTTGATCTCGCGCTTTTTGTCGTACTTGCGGCGTTTCTTCGGGACCTCGATGGCCTTGCGGCCCGAAAGGTAGTCGCCCGTCAGCGACTCGGTGTTCTCCAGCAGCTCCTTGTACGTGCCCGAATGCACCACTTGGCCGCCGTGCTCGCCGGCTCCCGGCCCGATGTCGACAATCCAGTCGGCCACGTGGATGGTGTCCTCGTCGTGTTCCACGACGATGAGAGTGTTCCCCATATCCCGCAGGCGGGTGAGGGTTTCGATCAGCCGGCGGTTGTCGCGCTGGTGCAGCCCGATGGACGGCTCGTCGAGGACGTAGAGGACGCCCACCAGGCCGGATCCGATCTGGGTGGCAAGCCGGATGCGCTGGGCTTCGCCGCCGGAAAGGGTGGCGGAGGGCCGCTCGAGGTTGAGGTACTCCAGGCCCACGTCCAGGAGGAAGGTCAGGCGAGCCTGGATCTCCTTGAGGACCTGGTGCGCGATCTGTGCTTCACGGCCGGTCAACACCAGGTTGTTGAGGAAGTCGGCGCATTCCCGCATGGGCAGCGCTGCAACTTCCGCGATGGACTTTCCGTTGATCAGGACGGACAGGGACGCCGGATTGAGGCGGGCGCCGTTGCAGGCGGGGCAGGGAACCTGCCGCATGTATTCCTCATAGCGGTCGCGTGCCCAGTCGGAATCGGTCTCGCCGTGTTTGCGGTGGACATACTGGATGGCGCCTTCGAATCCCGTGCTGTACTTGCGTTCGCGGCCGAAGCGGTTGCGGTACTGCACCACCACCTTGTGGTCCTTGCCGTGCAGGACGGTCTGGCGGACATCCTTGCCCAGCTTCTCCCACGGCGTGGTCATGGAGAAGCCCACTTCCTTCGCCAGGCCCTCCAGGAGCCGGTTCCAGTATTCCGTGGTTGCGGTGCCCAGGGACCAGGGGGCGATGGCGCCCTCCGACAGGGAGAGCTCGGGGTTGGGAACGATCAGTTCCTCATCCACTTCGAGCCGGGTACCGATTCCGCTGCAGGCGGCACACGCGCCGAAGGGGTTGTTGAACGAGAACGAGCGCGGCTCGATCTCATCAATGGCCAGGGGGTGTTCGTTAGGGCATGCGAGGTTTTCCGAGAACGCACGGATCCGTTCCGGGGCGTCTGCGTCAACATCCACGAACTCCGCCAGCACCCGGCCCTCCGCCAGTCCCAGCGCGGTCTCGATGGAGTCGGTAAGCCGCTGGCTGATGCCTTCCTTGACCACCAGGCGGTCCACCACAACCTCAATGGTGTGCTTGAACTGCTTGCCCAGCTTTGGCGGGTCGCTCAGCTGGACCAGGTTGCCGTCCACACGGGCCCGCGAGTAGCCCTTGGCGCTGAGTTCCTTGAAGAGGTCCACGAACTCGCCCTTGCGCCCGCGCACCACCGGCGCCAGGACCTGGAACCGGGTGCCTTCGTCAAGTTCCAGGAGCTGGTCCACGATCTGCTGGGGCGTCTGCTTGGAGACCGGCTCGCCGCAGACAGGGCAGTGCGGCCTGCCCACCCGCGCCCACAGGAGGCGCATGTAGTCGTAGATCTCAGTGATGGTGCCCACCGTGGAGCGCGGGTTCTTGCTGGTGGATTTCTGGTCGATGGAGACCGCCGGGGACAGTCCCTCGATGAAGTCCACATCGGGTTTGTCCACCTGGCCCAGGAACTGGCGTGCGTAGGCGGACAGCGATTCAACATAGCGCCGCTGCCCTTCGGCGAAGATGGTGTCGAATGCCAGTGAAGACTTCCCGGACCCGGAGAGGCCGGTGAAGACGATCATGGCATCGCGCGGGAGGTCCAGGTCAACATTGCGCAGGTTGTGCTCACGCGCGCCCTTCACCACGAGGCGGGAGAGGTCCGGCCGCTCGACGGCGGCAGAGGAGGGGACCATCAGGGAAGCGGAGGGGGCAGAGGTTTCTTCAGCTAAGGCTTTAGGCACCCCATAATGCTAATCGAAAACTTTTTCGAACATGGACGGTTCCGCCCTCAGGGAACATCGTAGGCGGCAGCCAGCAGCTTGACCGCTTCGGCGAAGCTTGCTCCCTGGGATTTGGCCGCGGCGGCATAGGCGGCAGCGGCAGCGGCCAGGCCTCCCAGCCTGTCGTCGACCGCGCAGACCACGGTACCGTTCCGGCCGTGCGTGGCTACGACACCGGCGGCCTCCAGCTCCTTGTACGCCCTGGCTACGGTGTGCGGAGCGACGTCAAGGGCTTCGGCCAGGGCCCGTACCGCCGGCAGCCGGGTGCCAGGGGCCAGTTCGCCGCTGTCCACGAGGTGGATGACCTGGAGCCTCACCTGCTCGAAAAGGGCCACGCTGCTGTTCTGGTTGGGCCGCCACGGTCCGGGGAACTCCCGGACAGTGCTCACAGCCCTCCCTCCAGGACGCCTGCCTTCCCATCGCGTTCGGCGAACTGGGCGTTGTAGAGCCTGGCGTAGTAGCTGTTGGCGGCGAGAAGGTTTCCGTGGGTGCCTTGCTCGACAATGCGTCCGTGGTCCATGACGAGAATTAGATCAGCGTTGCGGACGGTGGACAAACGGTGGGCGATCATGAAACTGGTCCGGCCGTCGCGGAGCCGCTGCATGGCTTTTCGGATCAGCAGCTCCGTCCTGGAATCCACGGAACTTGTTGCTTCGTCCAGGACCAGAACGGAACGGCCGGCCAGTTGCGCCCTGGCGATGGTGATGAGTTGCCTCTGCCCTTGGCTGAGCGGCTCCCCGCCGTTGTCCAGCTCGGTTCCGTAGCCGTGCGGAAGAGACCTGATGAAGCGGTCCGCGTGGGTGGCTTCTGCGGCGGCCACGATGGCAGCATCGGCAGCGTCCGGGCGCCCATACGCGATGTTTTCGCGGATGGTTCCGGCAAAGAGCCAGGAATCCTGCAGCACCACGCCAAAGTGGGCACGCAACTGGTCGCGGGGGATCCCGGCGATGTCCACTCCGCCCATGGTGATCCGGCCGGCGGAGGGCTCCAGGAACCGCATCAGCAGGTTCACCACGGTGCTCTTGCCTGCACCGGTGTGTCCCACGATGGCTACCGACTGGCCGGGCTCCACGGCAAAGGTGAGGTTGCGGACCGCCGGAACGGACCCGGGGTACCCGAAGGTGACGTCGTGGAAAGCGATGCGGCCTCCTGCCGGAGCGCCGCCGGCCTGACCGCCGGGATCCTGCGGGTCTTCGGCGGCGTCCAGGAGCACGAAGACCCTGGCCGCGGACGCTGCACATGACTGCATGACATTGAGCAACCCTCCGATTTGCCCCACGGGCTGGGTGAACAGCCGGCCGAACTGGATGAAGGCCTGAACACCGCCAATGGTCATTGCTCCCGCGATTACCTCCAGGGCCCCCACCACGGCAACCGCGATGTAATTCAGGTTGGACATCAGCACCATCAGCGGCTGGACCACCCCGGCCGAGTACTGGGCCCTGGCGGCTGCGCGCGCCAGCCGTCCGTTGCTGCGGCTGAACACCTCCGTGGCCTGCCCCTGGTGGCCGAATGCCTTGATGACTTCATGTCCGCTGATGAACTCCTCAACGTGTCCGTTGAGTTCGCCGGTTTCCTTCCATTGCCTGGCGAAGTGCTCCTGGGACCGCCGGGCCACCAGGACGGTGATCCAAGTGGAAACCGGCACGGTGGCAATGGCGATCGCCGCGAGCAGCGGTGAAATCCACAGCATCATGGCCAGCGAACCGCACAGCATCAGCGCGGACACGATCAGCTGGGTCAGGACCTGGTTCAGGGCCTGGGCAATGTTGTCGATGTCGTTGGTGGCACGGCTCAGGACGTCCCCGCGGGAACGTTCCCGGAAGTAGGTGGAAGGGAGGCGGTGCAGCTTGTCCTCGACCGAGGCGCGGAGGCCGTGCATGAGTCCCTGCACCGCGCGTGCCGTCAGGGCCCCCTGGATCCAGTTGAACAGTGAGGCGAAGAGGTACATTGTGGCCACGGCTGCCAGCAGGATTCCCAGGCGCTGGTCCAGGCTGCCTTGGAAGATGCCCTCCACCACCACGTCGGTGGCATCGCCAAGGTACTTGGGTGCGGCCACGTTGAGTCCCGCGAACGCACAGGTGGCCGCAACGGCGCCCAGCATCTGCAGCCGGAAGGGGCGCAGGAGGCCAAGGAGCCTGCCGGCAGTTGGCCAGAAGCGGTGTGCCGTTTCCCCGGCTTCGTCCTCCCCCGTCACAGCGCGCCGTCCAGCGCCAGCTGTGACTCGGCGATTTCCCGGTAGGTGGCTGAGGTTTCGAGGAGATGATGGTGTGTCCCCTGCGCAACGACGCGGCCGTCGTCGAGCACCAGGATGAGGTCCGCGTCCTCCACCGCTGATATCCGTTCCGCCACCATGATCACCGCTGCGCCGGCGAGCTGCTGGTCCAGGGCATGCCGCAGCCGGGTCTCCGTTTCGTAGTCAAGGGCTGAGAAGCTGTCGTCGAAGATGTAAAGGGCTGCTTTGCGCAGCAGCGCCCTGGCAATGCACAGCCGCTGCCGCTGGCCGCCGGAGAGGCTGGCACCTCCCTGGCCCACGGGCGTGGCGAGCCCCAGCGGGAGGTCATCCATGAAGCGCATGGTCTGCGCCGTCCTGAGCACGGCCCATAGTTCCTCGTCAGTAGCTTCCGGGGCGGCTACCCGCAGGTTGTCCGCGATGGTGCCGGTGAACAGGTGTGAGTGCTGGGGCACGATCGCCATGGCGGCGCGCAGTTGATCCAGCGGCAGATTCCGGGTGTCCTGGCCGCCCAGGGTGATGCAGCCTTCCGTGGGATCAAGCAGGCGGGGTATCAGGTTCAGCAGGGTGGTCTTGCCGCTGCCCGTGGATCCGACGACTGCGGTGATGGTGCCGGGAGCCGCGGTGAAGCTGATGCCCGCAAGCACCGGGGCTTCCGCCCCGGGATAGGAAAAGCCAACGTCCTGGAACGTCAGTCCTGCCGGCCGGGTTGCGTCCAGCCGAGACTTCACCGGCTCGGCTGCGGCCTGGACTGACGGCTCGGTATCCAGTACGGCCTGGATGCGTTCGGCGCATACCGCAGCACGTGGCGCAGTCATGAGGACGTACATGGACATCATGATTGCCAGCAGGATCTGCATGATGTAGGCGATGAAAGCGGTGAGGGCCCCGATGTCCATCAGGCCCGCCTGGATGCGGTGGCCACCGAACCACACGACGGCAACCGAACTGATATTGACTACCAGCATGATCATTGGGAGCATCCCGGCCACCAGCAGCGCGGACTGCAGGTTGTTGGCCGTGAGGCCGGCGTTGGTGTCCGCGAACCGGCGCACTTCGTGCCGTTGGCGGACGAAGGCACGAATGACGTCCACGCCGATGATCTGTTCACGGAGAATGCCACCTGACCGGTCCAGCAGGTCCTGGCCTTCACGGTAAAGCGGGATCAGCCGGCGGACGATCAGGTACATGATCAGCAGGAGGATGGGCACAATGGCGATCACCACGACGGACAGCGCCGGGTCCTGCTGCACGGCGAGCACGACGCCGCCGATACCCATGGCCGGGCCGGCAAAAAGCATGGTGAAGACGAGAACCGCAAACGCCTGGATCTGCTGGACGTCGTTGGTGGCGCGCGTGGTCAGGCTTTGGGTTCCGAACATTGCCACGTCCTGCGACGAGAGCGACTGGATCCTGCCGAATACTTCAGCCCGCAGGCGGTGCCCGGTCCTCATGGCCACTACTGCCCCGAGGTAGCCCGCCGCGATGGCTGCGGCGGCCTGCACCGCGGCGATGACCGCCATGAGCACGCCGAGCCTTGAGATCACGCCGGGCTCCCGCGCAACGATTCCGTCATCAATGATGTCCGCGTTGACGGTGGGCAACAGCAGGTTTGCCGCCGCCTGGACCAACTGCAGGAAGACGATCGCCCATACTTGCGGGTATTGGCCCGCAAGCTGCCGCCTTATGAGTCCGACCAGCAAAATACCCCCTGTACGTGCCTTCGGCCGAAGAGGGGGCCAGCGGCTTGACCCCTACACCAGAGGACAGTGTAAGCCAGATCACTTTTCTTCGTTGTCACATCGTGTGACTTGCTGGAAAAGCATCGCGGCGGGTGTCAGTCCGCTTTGCGGCCCACGGCAAAAATTCGGCGGAAAGGAAAGACGGTGCCATGCGCTGCCCGGGGATAGGCTTCCCGCAAAGCGGCTGCATACTCGGATTCGAAGCGCTTGGCGTCAGTCTCCTCAAGGGCGGCGAGGACAGGGCGGAGTCCAGTGCCCCGGACCCATTCCAATACCGGGTCCGTCCCCGTCAGGACCTGCTGGTAGCTGGTCTCCCACACATCCGCCGCCCAGCCGGCATCCAGCAGGATGCGCAAATAGTCCCCGGGCTCCCCCACCGACTCGCCGCCCCGCAGCACGCCGGCCAGCTTCGAAGCCCAGCGGTCCGACGCCGCCAGTTCGCGCAGCAGGGCGTGTGAGGGGGCGTTGAAATTCCCGGGCACCTGCACGGCGAACCAGGCCCCCGGCCCGAGGGCTGCGAGCCACCTCCGCATCATGTCCTGGTGGCCCGGAACCCACTGGAGGGCCGCGTTGCTCACCACGACATCCGTCCTTGCGGTGGGCATCCAGCCGGCGATGTCCGCCTGTTCAAAGCTCAGGTTGGGTATTTCCACCGCCAGCGGGGCAGCCTTTGCCAGCATCTCAGCGGAGGAATCCACACCAACCACCCGGGCGCCTGGCCAGCGTTCCGCCAGTGTTGCCGTGAGGTTTCCTGGTCCACAGCCAAGATCCACCACCTGCACGGGATCCTCCGCTTGGATGCGGGCCGTGAGATCGAAGAACGGCCTGTTCCGGTAGTCCCCAAACTGGACGTATTTTGCGGGGTCCCATTTCATGAGTCTCTCCAGGTTCTGATGCACACGCGGGCAAGCCGTAGCGTAACCCGGCAGCACCGCCCTGCCGGTATGCCACGTGGCACTAAGGTTGAAGTCAATGAAACTCGTTGACCAGCTGAGCGATCTGTCCGTCCCCAACCATCCCGCCGCCGTCGACCCCGACGACCTTTACACGCGGTTTGTGGAATGGACGGAAAGCCGGGGGCTGTCGCTGTATCCGGCCCAGGACGAAGCCATCATGGAACTGGCAACGGGGGCCAATGTCATCCTGGCCACCCCCACAGGCTCCGGTAAGTCGCTGGTGGCCATCGCCGCGCACTTCCAGGCAATGGCCCAGGGCCGCCGCAGCTATTACACGGCGCCGATCAAAGCCCTGGTGTCCGAGAAATTCTTCGCGCTTTGCGACATCTTCGGAGCCGAGAACGTGGGCATGATCACCGGCGACTCGGGCGTAAACCAGGACGCGCCGATCATCTGCTGCACCGCGGAAATCCTGGCCAACATCGCGCTGCGGGAAGGGTCCGAGGCCGAGCTGGGCGCAGTGATCATGGACGAGTTCCACTTCTATTCAGACCCGCAGCGTGGCTGGGCCTGGCAGGTGCCACTCCTGGAACTCCCGCAGGCGCAGTTCCTGCTCATGTCCGCCACCCTGGGGGACGTCACCCGGTTCGAAGAGGGGCTGACCGCGCTGACGGGCCGTCCCACCACCACGGTCAGCTCGGCGGAGCGGCCCATTCCGCTGCATTACTACTACCACCAGACGCCCGTGCACGAGACGCTCGAGGAACTGCTGTCCACCCGGCAGGTGCCGGTCTACGTGGTGCATTTCAGCCAGCTCGAAGCGATCGACCGCGCCCAGAACCTCATGAGCATCAACGTGTGCACCAGGGAGGAAAAAGACAAGATCGCGGAGCTGATTGCCAACTTCCGGTTCGCGGCCGGGTTCGGCAAGACACTGAACAGGCTGGTGCGCCACGGAATCGGCGTCCACCACGCCGGCATGCTGCCCAAATACCGCCGCCTCGTGGAGCAGCTGGCGCAGGCAGGGCTGCTGAAGGTCATCTGCGGGACGGACACCCTGGGCGTGGGCATCAACGTGCCCATCCGGACGGTGCTGCTCACCGCCCTGAGCAAGTACGACGGCGTCCGCACCCGGCTGCTCAACTCACGTGAGTTCCACCAGATTGCGGGCCGGGCAGGACGGGCGGGCTACGACACCGCCGGGACTGTGGTGGTGCAGGCTCCCGAGCACGTGATCGAGAACGTCAAGGCGATTGCCAAGGCCACCGCCAAATTCGGCGACGACCAGAAGAAGCTGCGCCAGGTGGTGAAGAAGAAACCGCCTGAGGGTTTCGTGTCCTGGGGTGAACCCACATTCAAGCGGCTGGTGGAGTCAGTTCCGGATCCGTTGACATCCAGCTTCACCGTGACCCATGCGATGCTGATGAACCTCATGGAGCGGCCCGGCGACCCGTTCGCTGCCGCCCGGCGCCTGCTCACGGAAAACCACGAACCACGGTCGTCCCAGCTGCGGCTGATGAAGAAGGCACTGGGCATCTACCGGGAGCTGCTGGCCGCCGAGGTCATCGAGCGGATTCCGCCGGAGGAGCAGGGTCCCGACGGGCGCACCGTCAGGCTGACCGTCCACCTTCAGCCGAACTTCGCCCTGAACCAGCCGCTCTCCCCCTTCGCACTTGCCGCACTGGACCTCCTTGACCCGGAGTCGCCGTCGTACGCCCTGGATGTGGTGTCCGTCATCGAGGCCACCCTGGAGAAACCGCGACAGATCCTGTCGGCGCAGCAGAAGAAGGCCCGCGGCGAAGCGGTGGCGGCCATGAAGGCTGACGGCATCGACTACGACCAGCGGATGGCCATGCTGGACGAGGTAACCTACCCGCAGCCGCTCGCGGAAATCCTGGGCGAGGCGTTCGAGGTGTACCGGAAGGCCGCGCCGTGGGTGGGCGACTTCGAGCTCGCGCCCAAGTCGGTGGTCCGCGACATGTACGAACGTGCCATGAACTTTGGCGAGTTCGTCCAGTTCTACGGGCTGGCGAGGTCGGAAGGGATCGTGCTGCGGTACCTCGCCGACGCGTTCAAGGCGCTGCGCCAGACCGTCCCGCAGGACATGCTCCGGGAGGACCTGGCCGATCTCATCGCGTGGCTGGGTGAGCTGGTGCGGCAGGTGGACTCAAGCCTCCTGGACGAGTGGGAGGAACTGGCGTCCGGTGCGGCGCCGACGCCGCACGACGCGCCGCCGCCTCCGCCGCCGTCGCTCACGTCCAACATCCGCGCCTTCCGGGTCATGGTGCGCAATGAGATGTTCCGCCGCGTTGAACTTTTCGCCGACGAGGACGCCACCGCGCTGGGAGAGCTCGACGGCGGCTCCGGGTGGGGGGCCGACCGCTGGGAAGATGCGCTGGACGACTACTTCGACGAGCACGACGATATTGGGACAGGGCCTGATGCCCGGGGACCTGGGTTGCTGATCATCACCGAGGAACCCGGACGCTGGAAGGTGCGGCAGATTTTCGACGACCCCGCCGGCAACCACGACTGGGGCATCTCGGCGGAGGTGGACCTGGCGGAGTCCGATGCGGGCGGCACTGCGGTGGTGCGGGTGACGGACGTGAACCGGCTCTGACGCGGTTGCCGGCTCGGACCCTGCCGGAGGCGCTCCGGCACCGGCGGTAAGCTCGGAGAATGAGTGTAATCCGCCCCGCAACACGGCACGACGTCCCCGCCATCCTTCGCATGATCCACGAACTGGCCCATTACGAGAAGGAACCGGACGCCGTCCGCAACACGCCGGAGATGCTGGAGCAGGTGCTGTTCGCGGAAAACCCGCGCGTCTTCGCAGCCATGGCGGAAAACGAAGCAGGCGATGTGCAGGGCTTCGCGCTGTGGTTCCTGAACTACTCCACGTGGGAGGGTGTGCACGGGATCTACCTGGAAGACCTCTACGTCAGCCCCGAAGCCCGCGGCGAAGGGCACGGCAAGGCGCTCCTGCAGCACCTTGCCGCGATCGCCGTCGACAACGGTTACGCACGCGTGGAATGGAGCGTTCTGGACTGGAACGAACCGTCCATCAACTTCTACCGCCGCCTGGGTGCCCGCCCCATGGACGGTTGGTCCACCTTCCGGCTTACCGGTGAGGCACTCGACCGTTTTGGCCAGCCGGCCTCCCTTCCTGCTGCTGCCCGTGGCTGACGTGCACCAGAGCCCGGCTGCCGCCGTCGGGCATGAAATCAGGGCCACGCATGAATTCCGCGGCATGCGTACCGTGGAGCACTACTTCACGGTGCCCCTGGACCACACCGAACCAACCGGCGAGGCCATCACGGTTTTTGCCCGGGAGTACGTCTCCGCGGCGCACAGCGAGGAGGCCGCCGCCCGGCTGCCCTGGCTCCTCTTCCTGCAGGGCGGTCCGGGCGGCCGCGGCAACAGGTGGGGTTCCCTGGGCGGCTGGGGCAAGGCAGCGGCGCAGGACTTCCGCATCCTGATGCTGGACCAGCGCGGCACCGGCCTCTCCACTCCCCTCGACCGTGTCACGCTCGCGGACCGGGGGTCTGCGGCTAAGCAGGCGGCCTATTTGGAGCACTTCCGCGCCGATTCCATCGTGGCGGACGCCGAGCTGATCCGCAGAGCCCTGGGGTCCGACCCCTGGACCATCTACGGCCAGAGCTACGGCGGCTTCTGCGCCCTGACTTACCTCTCATTCGCGCCGGAGGGGCTGCGCGAAGTCCTGATCACCGGTGGCCTGGCGCCGCTCACTGGCAGCCCCGATGACGTGTACAGGGCCACTTACCAGCGGGTGGCCGCGCGGAACGATGAGTACTTCGGCTGGTATCCCGAAGACCGGGTAACGGTCGAGCGGATCGCCGCCCACCTGCGGGGCACGACCGAATCCATGCCCGACGGCACGCCCCTGACCGTGGAGCGTTTCCAGATGGCGGGGGCTTTCCTGGGCGGCAACACCCGTGTGGACAGCCTCCACTACCTTCTGGAGGACGCTTTCGTGGAGACCACCGCCGGGCCGAGGCTCTCGGACACCTTCCTGGAGCAGCTCCAGGGTGTGGTCTCACGACGGTCCAACCCCCTGTACGCGCTGATGCACGAGTCCATCTACGGCCAGGGCGCAGCCACCGGTTGGTCAGCCTGGCGGATGCTTGGCGAGAACCCCTGGTTCAGGCCGGACGCCGAGCCCCTGCTGCTGACGGGCGAGATGGTCTACCCGTGGTACTTCGAACAGGACCCTGCCCTCCAGCCGCTGCAGGAAGTAGCCCAAGCGTTGGCGGCAAAGCAGGACTGGAAACCGCTCTACGATCCCCAGGTGCTGGCCGGCAACACCGTTCCGGCGGCAGCAGCGGTCTACACGGACGATATCTACGTGGACCGCGACCTCTCCCTCCGAACCGCCGCCGCCGTGCGCGGGCTGCAGGTCTGGGAGACAGCTGACTTCCACCACGACGGTATAGCCGACGACGGCGAGCGGATCTTTGCGCGGCTGCTGGGTATGGCCCGGTCAGGCAGCCGCTGACCCACGGTGCGCCGCGCGGGTGACGAAGGCGTGAAGCACGATCCGCCTGCGGCTGCAAAAAAGCAGACCCCGGCCGCTCATGCGGCCGGGGACTGCTGCGCTATGGTGGCGCCTACTCGGCGTCGCTGTGGCTCTTCCGGGCGTCTTCCTCAAGCCGCGGATCAATCGCGGCCGCCTGGGCCTTGGAGCTGAGGAGGCTGGCGACAACGGCGATGATGATGGTGCCCACGATGACCGCGAGTGACACGAAGGTGGGGATCTCAGGTGCCCATTCGATGTGCTGTCCGCCGTTGATGAAGGGCAGCTCATTGACATGCATGGCGTGCAGGACAAGCTTGATCCCAATAAAGGCGAGAATGAAGGACAGGGCGTGCTTCAGGTAGATGAGCCGGTTCATCAGCCCGCCCAGCAGGAAGTACAGCTGCCGCAGGCCCATCAGGGCGAACAGGTTGGCGGTGAAGACGATGAACGGGCTCTGGGTCAGGCCAAAGATGGCGGGTATGGAGTCCACCGCAAACAGCAGGTCCGTGAGGCCGATGGTGATGAAGACGATCACCATGGGGGTGAACACCTTCCTGCCGTTCACTGTGGTCCGCAGCTTGCCGCCGTCGAACTTCTCGGACATGGGAATGACCTTGCGGATCCTGGCGATCAGCGGGTTCTCCCGGTCTTCTTCCTCTTCGCCCTCGTCCTGGGCCTGCTTCCAGGCCGTCCACAGCAGGAACGCGCCGAAGATGTAGAAGACCCAGCTGAACTGCTCGATGACGATGGCGCCGAGCATGATGAAGATGCCCCGCAGGATCAGGGCGATGATGATGCCCACCATCAGCACTTCCTGCTGGTACTTCCGGGGCACGGAAAACCTGGCCATGATGATGATGAACACGAAGAGGTTGTCGATGCTGAGGCTGTACTCCGTGACCCAGCCGGCGACGAACTGGCTGCCGAATTCGGCGCCGGTGAAGGCGAACATGGCGCCGGCGAAGACAAGGGCAAGGGTGACGTAGAAGGCCACCCAGAGACCGGCTTCCTTCATGGAGGGTTCGTGCGGCCTCCGGACCACCAGGAGAAGATCGGTCAGGAGAATCAGGCCGAGGACGGCAAAGGAGCCAACCTCAAACCAAACAGGCAAATCGGGCACGGGAAAGCCTTTCGCAGGGTACACAAAATGGTGTAAGTCTCTCCGGCCTGCCAGTGCACTTGGTGCTGATGCGGCGGCCCGCTACGCCCGGCAGGGCAACCATGCCCTGCGTGTTGACGATCGTAGCGCTTGGGATACTCCCCTACGTGCCTTTAACTGTACCCCAGCCGAATACCCCGCAGACGTCAGGCGTGGCCCGCCGCCTGCATCTGGCGCAGTTCCTTCTTCAGTTCGCTGACTTCGTCGCGGATCCGCGCCGCCACCTCGAACTGGAGTTCGGCGGCGGCGCCGTGCATCTGTTCCGTGAGCTGCGCGATCAGGCCCACCAGGTCCTCGGCCGGTGCGGCCGCCAGGCCATCGGAACGGACCTGCGCCGCGCCCTTCTTGGCCCCGGCCTTGTTGGCCCCCGTGATGCCACGCTTGCCCTTGCCGTAGTCGAAGCTGCCCAGCAGCGCATCCGTATCGGCGTCTTCCTTGGCCAACTGGTCCGTGATGTCGGCGATTTTCTTCCGCAGCGGCTGGGGATCGACACCATGTTCGGTGTTGTAGGCCACCTGGATGGCGCGGCGCCGGTTGGTTTCGTCGATGGCGTTGGCCATGGAGTCGGTGATCCGGTCCGCATACATGTGTACCTGGCCGGAGACGTTGCGGGCGGCACGTCCGATGGTCTGGATCAGCGAGGTGGAGGAGCGCAGGAACCCTTCCTTGTCCGCATCCAGGATGCTGACCAAGGACACCTCGGGAAGGTCGAGGCCCTCCCGGAGGAGGTTGATGCCCACCAGGACGTCGAAGGATCCCAGCCGCAGTTCACGCAGGAGCTCCACGCGCCGCAGGGTGTCGACGTCCGAGTGCAGGTATTCGACTTTCACGCCGTGGCCCAGCAGGTAGTCGGTGAGGTCCTCCGCCATGCGTTTGGTCAGGGTGGTGACCAGGACGCGCTCATCCTTCTCGACGCGGGTCTTGATTTCACCCAGGAGGTCATCGATTTGCCCCTTGGTGGGCTTGACCACCACCTCGGGATCCACCAGGCCGGTGGGCCGGATGATCTGCTGGACGAAGCCGTCCGCTTTGCCCAGTTCATACTTGCCGGGGGTGGCGGAGAGGTAGACGGTCTGGCCCACCCGTTCCAGGAACTCGTCCCACTTGAGCGGCCGGTTGTCCATGGCGGACGGCAACCGGAAGCCGAAGTCCACCAGATTCCGTTTGCGGGACATGTCGCCTTCGTACATGGCACCGATCTGGGGAATGGTCACGTGGGACTCATCCACCACCAGCAGGAAGTCGTCCGGGAAGTAGTCGAGCAGGCAGTGCGGCGCGGTGCCGGGCCCGCGGCCGTCAATGTGCGCTGAGTAGTTCTCGATGCCGTTGCAGAAACCCATCTGCTGCATCATTTCGAGGTCATACGTGGTGCGCATCCGCAGCCGCTGCGCTTCCACCAGTTTGTTCTGGCTTTCCAGCACCTTCAGCCGGTCCGCCAGTTCATCCTCAATCCGCTTGATGGCCCGCGCCATCCGTTCCGGGCCGGCCACATAGTGGGAAGCCGGGAAGACGTACATCTCTTCCTCGTCGCGGATGACCTCGCCGGTGAGCGGGTGGAGCGTGTGGATGCTCTCGATCTCGTCGCCGAAGAACTCGATCCGAATGGCCAGTTCCTCGTACATGGGAATGATTTCCACGGTGTCGCCGCGGACCCGGAACGTTCCACGGTGAAAGTCCATGTCGTTGCGGGAGTACTGCATGGAGACGAACTTGCGGAGGAGGTCGTCCCGGTTCATCTCGGCGCCACGGCGGAGGGTAACCATGCCGGAAATGTATTCCTCAGGGGTTCCCAGGCCGTAGATGCAGGATACTGTTGCCACGACGATCACGTCGCGGCGGGTCAGCAGCGCATTGGTGGCGGAGTGGCGGAGCCGTTCCACTTCCTCGTTGATTGAGGAATCCTTCTCGATGAAGGTGTCCGTCTGCGCCACATATGCTTCGGGCTGGTAGTAGTCGTAGTAGGAAACGAAGTACTCCACCGCGTTGTTGGGCAGGAGTTCGCGGAACTCGTTGGCCAGCTGCGCGGCCAGGGTCTTGTTCTGCACCATTACCAGGGTGGGGCGCTGCACCTGTTCAATAAGCCAGGCGGTGGTGGCACTTTTACCGGTACCGGTGGCGCCAAGCAGCACCACGTCCTTCTCGCCGTTGTTGATGCGCTCCGTCAGTTCCGCGATGGCGGCCGGCTGGTCTCCGGCAGGTTTGAACTCGCTGATGACTTCGAAGGGCGCTACAACACGGTTGATCTCCTGCGCAAGGCTCATGAATCTAATTTACAGCGGGGCGCTGACACTGGACTGCCGCTTCCGTTACAGGCGAACAGCGCCGCACACAAGCTCCCGTGTCAGGACGGGTACGACGGCGGCACCCACCCGGTTGCCTCAGCCCAGGCCGACATTCGCGGCCAGGCAATGTCCGTAAACCAAGGTTCCTTTGCTTCCGCGTAAGCCCTGGTGGTGGTCGAATCCGCGAAGCGGGCCCCCAGGTCCGCCTTGTGCGCCTGGTAATCCCGCAGCGCGGAGGGATCGTGTCGCAGCCAGTCCCGGAACATCAGCGCATAGCGCCACCCCGCGGAACCCGCTGCGCGGACGTGCACGTTGACGGCGCGGCACGGATCGGCATTGGCGTGGAACCGCTTCTGCCATGCCGACGTGTCAGGATCCCCGGGCTTCGGCGTGTCCGACTCCGCGCCCCGTACCGCCGGGAAGCCGGCGGCCGCCAGGAACGGGGCCAGCTTTTCGGCGGCCTCGAGATCCTGCACCGAGACCTGCAGGTCTATGACGTCCTTGGCTGCCAGCCCGGGAACGGCGGTGGAACCGACGTGGTCCACCGCCAGGATGAGCTCCGGGGCCGCGGCCACGATCCGCGCCGCAATCCGGGCTGCCTGGAGGGCCCACTCCTGGCGGTGCGGTTCCAGCACAGGTCCCCCACGGCGGGGTGCACGTGTCCCCGCAGCCACGTTGTGGGCGAACGGCACCAGCCGCGCGTCCCACATGCGGTCCACCTGGTCCAGAAGGTGCTGCACAGTGCTGGAGTTATCCAGGACGACGTCGGCAGCGGCGAGCCGGTCACGGCGCGTGGCCTGCGACGCCATCCGGGAACGCGCCGCCTCGGCCGTCATCCCCCGGAGGTCCAGCATGCGCTGCACCCGCACATCGTCAGGCGCGTCCACCACAACCACCAAGTGGAAGGCCGCGCCCTGGCCTGTCTCCACCAGAAGGGGAATGTCCTGGACCACCACGGCGTCCTGGCCGGCCGCAGCCGTGATGGCCGCGGCCCGGGCGCGAACCAAGGGGTGGACGATCGCATTCAACGCGGAAAGGCGGTCCGGATTGCCGAACACCGCATCGCCAAGCCGCGGCCGGTTGAGCCGCCCGTCGTCGTCGAGCATCGCGGGACCGAACTCCGAGACGATCCGCTCCAGCCCTTCAGTACCGGGCTCAACCACCTCACGGGCCAGCGCATCCGCATCCACCAGTACTGCGCCGCGTTCCTTCAGGCGGGCGGCAA
This sequence comes from Pseudarthrobacter phenanthrenivorans, assembly GCF_036455295.1. Classification (GTDB taxonomy): domain Bacteria; phylum Actinomycetota; class Actinomycetes; order Actinomycetales; family Micrococcaceae; genus Arthrobacter; species Arthrobacter phenanthrenivorans_C. The sequence continues at coordinate 114,349 of NZ_JAYXNX010000002.1, forward strand.
CCACTGACTTCCCTGAGGCGATTCCGCCCGTCAACCCAATTTTCAGCACCCTCCCACCCTAGGGCACGCCTCCCGGACCGCCGGGTGGTCCCCTGTGCAGCGGTCATGCGGTTACGCGTTTCCCTCCGCCCGGCTTCTGATTCCCTGGAGCATCCGCCGGGACATGATGAAGCTCGCCACCTCCACTGCTTCGACCAGCCAGGCTGTCCACCATTGACGGTAGGCATACCGCTCCCGGACCAGCAGCCGGGTGGTGCCGTCGGATTCCGGCCGCAGCACGAACGCCCAGGTGAAGTCGAACGGCCCGGGAGGTGAACCGGGTGGAACCCGCAGGACCAGGGCGCTTCCTTTGTCCACGAGGGCCATCTCCAGGTCCGAGGACGCAGCCGGCGCCAGGTGGACATGGTCCCCGGCCTCGATGTCCTGCCACTCCGGGTGGATCCGGTCTGCACTGTGGATGCGGAGGCCCAGGAGGTTTTCCAGGAAGTCGTAGCTGTAGAAACCCCCGCGGCCCTGGCCCATCTGCGCCAGCCACGGCCATACAGCCTCAGCCGGGGCCTGGATACTGACCGCACGCGTTGCCGTCAGGTCGGGTGCGGGCAGGAAGTCATCGCCGGGGAGCGTGCCGCCCGTCTCTGCATCAGTTGCACCCCAGCGCAGGTAATACCTTCGGAACCAGGCAGCCGATGCTGCCGCGCCAGCCAGCACCACTCCCGGCGTGGCCAGCCGCTTCAATATGCGTGACATGCGTCGATTTTCCAGGCTGCCGTCTGCCCTGTCATGGGCCGATAGGCCTGATGCGCTTCTCCACTAGACTGAAGCGGTGTTGAACCCGGCGGACCCACCACAGGACACGGACAGCCGGGCCACCTCCTACACCACCCTGAGAGCCGGGCAGGACTTCCGGCACGAACTTGAGATTAGGCGCTCCCGGTTCATCACGGTCCTCCGCCGCGCCGGCACCGAGGACGAGGCCCGGGACCTGGTGGCAGGCCTCCGCCGCGAGTTCCATGACGCCCGGCACCACTGCTCCGCGTTCGTCATCGGACCCGACAGGACTGTCCAACGCTCCAGCGACGACGGCGAACCGGCGGGGACTGCCGGCATTCCCATGCTCGAAGCCCTGCTGAAGAGGGAAACCGTTCCCGGGGTAACGGACCTCAGCGACGTCAGCGCCGTCGTCGCGCGTTACTTCGGCGGCGTCCTGCTCGGCGCCGGCGGGCTGGTGCGGGCGTACTCGGAATCGATCTCGGCATCGCTGGATGAGGCGCCCCTGGTCCGCCGCAGCCGGTTGCGCATCTGCTCCGCCCCTGTCACCCACGCGGCAGCGGGGCGCCTGGAGAACGACCTCCGGGCGGCAGGCATGGTCATGGCCGGTACCACGTACCAGGACCGGCATACGGTGCTGCGGATTGCTGTCCCGGACGATGCCGGCGCCATCGCCGCCGCGACTGAACGGATCCTGCAGCTCACTGCGGGCGCCACCCTCCTCTCTCCCGACGGAACGGAGTGGGTTGATGAAGCCCTCGGCTGACGTTGCCCTGGTGGACGTTGATGACGCCGTGGCTGACCAACTGCTGGCGCTGGCCAAGAGGGATGCTTCCCCGGATGAGGTGGCTCCCCCTCTGGGCGGCCCCGGCTGGAACCTGGAGCGCACGGCCTGGTTCTACGGCTACCACCATGCTGCCGCCGCCGGACTGGACGGACCCGCTGCAGAGAAATCCTGGGCAGTTTTCTGTGGCGGCGACATTGCCGGCTCAGTGCGGCTTAAACGGAATGACAAAGACGTGCAATCGGCGGAAACCGGCATCTGGCTTGGCCGCAGCTTCCGTTCCCGGGGAATCGGCGCCGCGGCCCTGCACCTCGTCCTCGGCGAAGCCCGCCGGGCAGGGCTCCGGCGGGTCACCGCCCGGACACTGGCCGGCAACCGCAGCGCCCTGCGGCTGCTCACGACAGCCGGGGCGGCACTGGCGGCCGACGCCGAAGGGACAGTCAGCGCCGTCGTCGACCTTTAATCGCCTTCGGCTGGGGAGCACACCCCACTGGGGAACCGGGCCCCTCGCCGGTGCGCCAGCCGCGTCTGCCACGTTAAACAGAACGGGCCCCCGCTTTCGCAGGGGCCCGTTCGGTCAGCCCGGACGCACCGGGCCAGTGGCAATTAGTTGCCGGTCAGCTTCTCGCGCAGGGCAGCAAGTGCCTCGTCCGAAGCCAGGGTGCCGGCACCGGAGTCGGTGGCAGCAGGCTCGGAGGAGTAGCTGGTGGCGCCGGAGTCGCCGTCACCGGACGTCGCTGCAGCAGCGTCGTCGGCAGCGTGCTGGGCAACCTGCTTCTTGTGGGCTTCCCAACGTGCCTGGGCGTCAGCGTACTGCTGCTCCCATGCGGCGCGCTGTGCTTCGTAGCCCTCGAGCCATTCGTTGGACTCGGGGTCGAAGCCCTCGGGGTACTTGTAGTTGCCCTCTTCGTCGTACTCTGCGGCCATGCCGTACAGTGCGGGATCGAATTCGGTGCTGTCGGCGTCGACGCCCTCGTTGGCCTGCTTGAGGGACAGCGAGATGCGGCGGCGTTCCAGGTCGATGTCGATGACCTTGACGAACAGTTCGTCGCCAACGGAGACAACCTGCTCGGCCAGCTCCACGTGGCGGACAGCCAGCTCGGAGATGTGGACCAGGCCTTCGATGCCGTCTTCGACGCGGACGAACGCACCGAACGGAACCAGCTTGGTGACCTTACCCGGAACAACCTGGCCCAGGGCGTGGGTGCGGGCGAAGGTCTGCCACGGGTCTTCCTGCGTAGCCTTGAGGGACAGGGAGACACGCTCGCGGTCCAGGTCCACTTCGAGGACCTCGACGGTGACTTCCTGGCCAACCTCGACAACCTCGGACGGGTGGTCGATGTGCTTCCAGGACAGCTCGGAAACGTGGACGAGGCCGTCTACGCCGCCCAGGTCCACGAATGCACCGAAGTTGACGATGGAGGAAACGACGCCGGGACGGACCTGGCCCTTTTCCAGCTTGTTGAGGAAGGTGGAGCGGACCTCGGACTGGGTCTGCTCGAGCCATGCACGGCGGGACAGGACCACGTTGTTGCGGTTCTTGTCCAGCTCGATGATCTTGGCTTCGATCTGCTGGCCGATGTACGGAGCCAGGTCGCGCACGCGGCGCATCTCGACGAGGGATGCGGGCAGGAAGCCGCGCAGGCCGATGTCGAGGATAAGACCACCCTTGACAACCTCGATGACGGTACCGGTGACGACGCCGTCTTCTTCCTTGACCTTCTCGATGTCGCCCCAGGCACGCTCGTACTGAGCGCGCTTCTTGGAGAGGATCAGACGGCCTTCTTTGTCTTCCTTGGTGAGCACCAGGGCTTCGACCTGATCGCCGACGGAGACGACATCTCCGGGGTCAACGTCGTGCTTGATGGACAGCTCGCGGGAGGGGATGACACCTTCGGTCTTGTAACCGATGTCGAGCAGGACTTCATCGCGGTCGACCTTGACGACGGTACCTTCGACGAGGTCTCCGTCGTTGAAGTACTTGATGGTGGCGTCGACAGCTGCGAGGAAGTCCTCAGCGGTACCGATGTCGTTAATGGCGACTACGGGGGTACCGGGCTTCTCGGTGGAGGTGATGGTCATGTAGTAGGGGCTCCGTTGTGGATAGTTAGTCGGTCAGGCAAACCGGCGCGCCCGCGTTATGGAACGCAGGCGCGATTCGCGGTGAATCCGACGGATCCTCCGGGTCATCCTGATTTTGTGGATTTCTTTCTTTTTGCAGCCCTCAAGGGGCCGCGGGCGCGTGCACGTGGTACAAGCCTGTTCATTCTAGTCGCTGCCGGCAATGAGGGTCAAAGCGGACGTGCCAGGTGGTCCGGGAACTAGAAGTGGGTCAGGCAGTGGGTGGCGCGTTCCACCGCAAACATTTGCTGGGCCTTGAAGACGGATCCGTGTGTTGCCTCGCTGATGGTGCCGGCGGCCTTCAGCGTCACGGGGCTGACCCCGCCAAGGTAGATCGAGGAGAGGGCTGAGACGTCCAGTGCGAGGTCCGCGGGTGCATCAGCGGGCAGGCGTTCGACGGCGGCCCCGCCACCCTTGACGTCCAGCGCGAAGGTGCCGCCCGTGAGGCCCAGCGGGTCTGCCACTGCGAGGACCAACCGTCCGTCCGCCGGGTAGTGGCGTGCTGCCAGCGCCTGCGGGACGTCGAGGATCCGGAGCCACAGCATGTCGCGGCTGTCCGAGGCGTCAATGCACCGCGCATCAGCCAGCGCCCAGGCAAGGGGATCGTCCACCGGCGCCTCGTTCCAGGTGACGCGCTCCACGAGGTCGATGGCGCCCAGGTACTGCCAGAGCTCCAGGTACGCGTGGTCAGTGGCGGCCAGGAGGTCCACCACTTCCATGGTTGCCGGCGTGGTGTCCCAGCCGGCGAACTTGTAGGAGACGTATCCGTCCACAAGTCCCTCCGGACCATAGTGCAGCGCCGCCTTGATGGCCGGATCTTCCTTGCCCTCCCGGCTCAGGGACCCGGACGCCAGCAGCCAGTACCATTCCTGCCGGCCGAGCGACCCGGGCGTGTGGCGGTGCACCCGGCCGAAAACCTTGGGGGCCACCTCCAGCAGGACTTTAGGGTCTGCGACCTCCACGGTGCCGGTGGCCTGGTGGCGCACGTTGAACCGCGCCGTGGTGTCCACTTTCACCGAGCGTTCCAGGCTCGCCACACCGTATCCAAAGCGTCCGTAGATGCTGCCCTCTGAAGCGGTGAGTGCTGCCACGGCGATGCCGTCGTCCGTGGCGGCCTGCAGGTCTTCGGTCATCATCCGGCGCAGCAGGCCACGCCGCCGGTGCGGGGTCCGGACGGTCACGGCCGTGACCATCTGGGTCTCAAGCATCCGGCCAAAGCCGATGTTGAGCGTTTTCCGGAACGTCCCGAAGGTGGCTACGGGGACCTCGGCGGGTAGGGAGGACTGGGCCACCGCGCCTGTCTGGTAGGCGCCGGTGAAGATCCTGCCGTCAGCCTCGTAGGTGGCCATGGAACGCGCCACATGGGCGGCGCCCCGGGTGGCATCGTGGAAGCCGAAGGCCACCGCCCGGGCCCATGCTTCGGCTTCGGCGTAGCCGTCCCTGCCCTCCGAGACAGCAGGAAAGCGCCGGATCTCATAGTTACCGCTCAGATTCCCCATTTACCCGAGCCTAGTAACGAATCCGGCGCCTGACCAGCAACAACATTGTCTCCGCCGGGCGCAGCGGGCCGCCAGGGCTAGTGGCCTGCGTCGTACCAGCTGGGACCGACGCCGATCTGGACTTCCAGCGGCACACTGAGCTCGGCCGCGGCCGCCATCTGCTCAGTCACCAGCTTTTCCACGGCTGCCCGCTCCCCCGTTGCCACTTCAAGAACCAGTTCGTCGTGGACCTGGAGCAGCAGCCGCGACTTCAGGCCCTGCGCCTGCAGCTCCGCGTGCACGCCCAGCATGGCGCGTTTGATGATGTCCGCCGCGGAACCTTGGATGGGGCTGTTGAGCGCAATTCGTTCGGCGTTTTCCCGCAGCTGCCGGTCCGTGCTGGTGAGGTCCGGCAGGTAGCGCCGCCGCCCTTCGATGGTGGCCGTGTACCCGTCCACGCGGGCCTGGTCCACAACGCCCCGGAGGTAATCGCGGACGGCGCCGAAGCGGTCGAAGTAGTCCTTCATCAGGGTCCGGGCCTCGTCAACGGAGATTTCCAGCTGCTTGGACAGGCCAAACGAGGTCAGCCCGTAGGCGAGGCCATAGGACATCGCCTTGACTTTGGAGCGCATGGCGCTGGTGACCTGGTCCGTGGGGACGTGGAAGATGTTGGAGCCCACGAAGCGGTGCAGGTCCTCGCCGTCCTTGTACGCCTGGATCAGCCCCTGGTCCCCGGAGAGGTGCGCCATGATGCGCATTTCGATCTGGGAGTAGTCCGCGGACAGGAGGCATTCATAGCCGTCGCTGACCACGAAGATGCCACGGACGCGGCGGCCTTCCTCGCTGCGGATGGGGATGTTCTGCAGGTTGGGATTGTTGGACGAGATGCGGCCGGTGGCTGCCACGTTCTGGGCGTAGGTGGTGTGGATGCGGCCGTCCTCCGCCACCGACTTCTTCAGCGATTCGATCATCTGGCGCAGCTTGGCGGCCTCGCGGTGGGCCATGAGCTGCACCAGGAACTCGTGCCCGGTTTTTTCCAGAAGGTTCTTCAGGGAGGCTGCATCCGTGGTGTAGCCGGACTTGATCTTCTTGGTCTTGGGGAGCTGGAGTTCGTCGAAGAGGACGGTCTGCAGCTGCTTGGGCGAGCCCAGGTTGACCTCATGCCCGATGGCGGCAAAGGCCTGCTCCTGTGCCTGGTCGATCACCCGGGCGAGGTCCGCGAGCTGTTCGTCCATCTTGTCCATGTCGATGGCGATGCCCGCGAGTTCCATGTCCGCCAGGACGCGGCTGACCGGGAGTTCGAGGGTCGACAGCAGTTCTTCCGCCTTCCGCTCCTTGAGTTCGTCCTCGAAGTAGCGGCTCAACGCCAGCACAACCGCGCCGGCCTGGACCAGGGCGTCGGCAGCGGCGGTGTCCTCGCCGTCGAACGACAGTTCCAGCTGCCCGGCCTTGGCAGTGGCGGCGGGAAGCCCTACGTTGAGGTGGTGCTGGGCAAGCTCGGCGAGCTCGTAGGTGCGGCGGTCGGGCTGGATGAGGTAGCCGGAGATGGACGTGTCGTCCACGACCCCTTCAAGCTCGAGCCCGCGGGCGGTCAGGGCCTTGAGCGCAGCCTTGAACCCGTGCATCACCTTGGGCGCCTCCGGATCGCGCAGCCACGCGGCCAGCACGTTCTCGGTCTCCGCGTCCTGGCCTGCGAGGTCCACATAGACGGCGGCGTCGGAACGGACGATGGCCACCGCAGCGGCGTCCTCACCAATCCGGCCCGGCACGAGGTCGACGGCGAGGGCGGACCGCTGTCCGGTGCCCCCGGTCAGGAACGCGGCCAGCTCCGCCGCGTTGGCTGGGGCGGTGTACTCCGGGGTGTCGATGCTTTCACGCTCGGCTGCAGGGGTGTCGGCGTCCCCGTACAGGGCGAACAACCGGCCGCGGATGGCTTTGAATTCGAGTTGGTCGAAGAGGTCCTCGATAGCGGCCTGGTCAGGGCGCGGCTGGTAGAGGTCGTCCAGGGTGACGGGCAGTGCCAGGTCCGTGTGCAACTGGTTGAGCCGCCGGTTGCGCTTGACGTTCTCGATGTTCTCGCGGAGCGCATCACCCACCTTTCCGCCAATGGAATCAAGGTGTTCCAGGATGCCTTCCAGGCCGCCGTACTGGTTGATCCACTTTGCCGCCGTCTTGGGTCCCACGCCCGGCACGCCGGGCAGGTTGTCCGCCGTCTCCCCCACCAGCGCGGCGAGGTCCGAATAGCGGGACGGGGGAACGAAGTACTTCGCTTCGATGGCGGCGGAATCCATCCTGGGAATGTCGCTGACGCCCTTCTTGGGGTAGAGCACGAAGACGTTGTCAGTGACGAGCTGGAAGGCGTCCCTGTCACCGGAAACAAGCAACACCTCGAAGCCGGCCTTCTCCCCCATCGCGGCGAGCGTGGCCAGGATGTCGTCAGCCTCGTAGCCGGGCATCTTGATGGTCCTGATGCCCCATGCCTCCATGACCTGCCCGATGAGGTCGATCTGGCCGCTCATTTCGCGGGGGGTCTCGTTCCGGCCGCCCTTGTATTCGCTGTACTCGGCCTTCCGGTGCGTGGATTCGTCGGAGACGTCGAACGCGACCGCGATGTGCGTGGGCTGCTGCTCCTTGATCAGGTTGATCAGCATGGAGGTGAAGCCGTGGATGGCATTGGTGTGCTGGCCATTGGACGTGGAGAACTTGTCGGCCGGGAGGGCGAAGAATGCGCGGAAGGCCATTGAATGGCCGTCAAGGACCAGAAGCCGTGGCTGGTCGGTGATGGGAATGACGGGTGCCTCCGTGGCTGAAACAGATCCCCCGGCAGCCGGGGTGGCGGTCTTCACAGCAGGCCTCGAAGCGGACGACGGGCGCTGCCGGGCAGCCCCCTCGTCGATGGCCTGGGACGGGAAAGGGGCCGGTTTGGTTGTTTCACTCACAGGTGCCAGCCTAGTTGCCATGACAGACAATTTCACGCCGGGCGCTTTCGCCGAAGAGCTCACAGCCGCCGGTATTCCCGACCACATGCACGGCTGGCTGGGGAGGTTTGGCGTCGGGGCCCTGGTGGTGAAGATGGGGATCCGATTCCTGGAGATGAGCCCTGAACATACCGTCGCCACCATGCCGGTGGAAGGAAACACGCAGGTGGCAGGCATCCTGCATGGCGGAGCACATGTGGTGCTGGCGGAGACGCTGGGTTCCTTCGCCGCAGGAATGCATGCGGGGCCGGGACGCCATGCCGTGGGCATCGAGGTCAACGCAACGCACCACCGGTCGATCGCCGAAGGCGTGGTCACGGGCACCTGCACGGCAGTCCACCTTGGACGCACGCTGACCACCCACGAGATCGTTATGACTGATGCCAGGGGAAGGCGCCTTTCGACCGCGCGGATCACCAACCTGCTCCGGGACAACGCCGACTAGGGCGAACCCGGGTCAGGACTGCCGGCCCGGGGAACTTGGCAGCAGGTAGCGCAACTCAACGATGCCCCGGCCCAAGGTGCGGGAGGCCGCCAGCTCAAGTGGCGGCGTCGGCCCGTTCATGGGCAGCAACCGCTTCCCCGCGCCCAGCACCACCGGAATAACGGACAGGATGATCTCGTCCAGCAGTCCGGCGTCGGCGAACTGGGCCGCGAGGTTGCCGCCGCCCACGACCCAGATGTTCCCGTCCCCCGCAGCACGACGGAAGTCGCCAATGAATTCCCGGACGTTCCCGCGCACGAATGTGACGTCCGCGCCCTCCGGGGCACGGTACTCGTGGTGGGTGAAGACGTAGCTGGGAGTGCCGGCATACGGCCACCTGCCCGGCTCATGCTCCAACAGCCAGGCATACGTCTCCCCGCCCATGACGATGCAGCCCACACCGGCCATGAAAACGTTATAGCTGTCCGCCCCACCTTCGAAGCCGTCGAACTGCAGCAGCCAGTCCAGGTTGTCGGTGGGGGTGGCGATGAAGCCGTCCAGGGAGGCGGCCACAAAGTATTGGATACGCGGCATGGCCCCAGCCTAGCCAGGAGCAGTGGGCCGGCCAACAGCCGGGCAGCGCCGGCCGGGTGTGCTACTTGGTGAAGTAGGGGATGATCAGGTATAGGCCAGCCAGGACCGCCAGGGCGCACAGGCCGAAGCAGAGGTAGGCGAAGGAACGCTTGACGCCGGGCGAGGTCTGCTCCGCATCTGCGGCGATGGCCGTCAGCCGGACGCCGAGCGAGTAAAGGGTCACCACTGTTGCGGCGGCCACGAGCGTTGCAACCGCAACGTTCAGCAGTTCCAACCACTTCATCGCCGATTCTCCTTGGTGTTGTTGGCCCGGGCGTCAGCCCTGGCTCGCGCTTCTGCCTTGGCTTTGGCTTTTGCTTCGGCCCGGGCCTTTTTCTTTGCGAACCGGACGGCCTGGCCGGCTTCCTCGACCTCGACGGCGTTCTGGTGGCCCACGGAGGACTTGCGTGAATAGAAGAACATGAAGAGCACCGCGGCGCTTCCGGCGACGGCGGCGATGAGCACGCCCACGGCTCCGGTCTTCACCAACAGGGCAGTGAGGGCTCCGACGACGCCTGCCGCCGGGAGGGTGAAGAGCCAGCCCAGCGCGATCTTGCCGACCAGGTTCCAACGGACGGTGGTGCCGCGGCGGCCCATCCCGGAGCCGATGACGGAGCCGGAGGCAACCTGGGTGGTGGAGAGGGCAAAGCCCAAATGCGAGGACGCAAGGATGGCGGATGCGGTGCTGGTCTCGGCCGCGAAACCCTGGGCGGGCTTCACTTCGGTAAGGCCCGAGCCCATGGTGCGGATGATGCGCCACCCGCCCGCGTAGGTTCCGACCGCAATGGCCAGGGCGCAGGCGGTGATCACCCAGAGCTGGGGACCGGAGCCAGGTGCCTGACCTTTGGCTGCGATCAGGACGAGCGTGATGATGCCCATGGTTTTCTGGGCGTCGTTTGTTCCGTGGGCCAGGGCAACCAGGCTGGATGTGAAGACCTGGCCGGTGCGGAAGCCCCCGCGCTTCTGGGTGAGCTTGGTGCCCGTTTCGGGGTCGTGGCGTGCCGTGAGGGCGTAGGCCAGGCGGGTGCAGACGTAGGCGGCGAGGCCGGCAATCACGGGGGCGAAGACGGCCGGGAGGATGACCTTCTGGACCAGGCTCTCGAAATTGACGGAGCCGAATCCTGCCCCGACCACTGCCGCGCCGATCAGCCCACCGAAGAGGGCGTGGGAGGAGCTGGAAGGCAGGCCCTTCAACCACGTGATCATGTTCCACAGAACGGCGCCCATCAGCCCGGCAAAGATGATTTCCGGCGTGACCTGCAGTCCCTCGGATCCCTCGCGGATGATGCCACCGGACACTGTCTTGGCCACCTCGGTGGAAAGGAAGGCGCCCACCAGGTTCAGGACGGCCGCCAGGGCCACCGCTGTCTTGGGTTTGATGGCACCGGTCGCGATGGGCGTTGCCATGGCGTTCGCGGTGTCGTGGAAGCCGTTCGTGAAGTCGAAAAATAGTGCCAGTCCGATGACCAGCGCCACCATGAAGGTGATATCCACCTGTTGCCCAATCTGCAGAGTCGACGTTCAGCAGTTTCTCTAACCAGGCTGCCTTGGACAGCATAGTTCACCAGCTGTTTGCGTGGAATGACTTGCGGTGTTGGCACAACCGGCGGGAAACCTTATCGATCGTACGCGTCCCCGGCATGAGGTCAAAACACGGGTTGGGTCAGGAAAGACCGGAGCCTGCCGAGTTCGGCGGGCGAGATTCCGTGGCGGGGATGGGGCGAGACGGTGAGGATGCGCCGGCCCAGGAAGCGTGCCCAGCGCTGCGCTTCGCCCTCGAACGCCAGCTGGTCGTCCACCCACGCCACGGCATCGGGCCCCGTCTTTTCGATGTCTTCCTGGATGGCCCGGAGCTTCCACCAGCCTGTCCCGCCGGCAGGCCCGTCCGCTGCGAGAAACGCCCAGGTGGTGCCGGCCAGGCCGACGGCGGGACACAGGTACCGGGGCGCCAGCTCTTCCCAGCTGGTCAGCCAGACGCAGCGCAGCCCGGGGGTCCGGGCCAGGGCATTGAGTCCGGCCACAAGTTCGGCCGCGAAGGCGACCGGCAGCAGGCCGGCGTCAGCATACTGCCAGGCCGACCCCCACCCCGTGACTCCTTCCGGGCCGAACGGGCAGAGCACGCCATCGACGTCAAGGTAAAGCGTCCGCTTCACGCTGCCGCCTGCGGGAAAGCCCTGGTGGAACCAGGGACTCCATGAGGGACCTCACGCATTAATCCTCGCAGTCCGGAGGTCCGGCCTCAATAATTCCGTAAGGGGGAAGGTCCTGGCGCCGGTGTGCCGGCCCCGCGCCTCAGGAGGTGGCGGGGGCCTGGGCTGCGTTCACGTTGACCAGCCAGGAGACGCCAAACCGGTCCGTGCACATGCCGAAAACGTCACCCCAAGGCGCTTTCTCCATGGGAACAGTGACTGCGCCCCCGTCAGCACTCAACTTCTGGTAGTAGCCACGCAGTTCCACCTCGTCGTCGCCGCTGAGCGAGATGGAGATAGCGGAACCAGGGCGGTACTCCATGCTGTTCGGGGTGTCCGCGCCCATGAGCACCAGGCCCTGGGCGGTAGCCAGCATGGCGTGCATGATCTTTTCCGCTTCCGCGGGGTCTTCGCTGGCCTGGAAGTCACCGAAGGTGCTGAGCGTCAGCTCACCGCCGAATACGGACTGGTAGAAATTCATTGCCTCACGGGCATTGTCGCGGAAGCTGAGGTACGGATTAAGGATGGTGGGCATCGGGCTTCTCCTTGGCAGGCGGGCCGGAACTGCACCGGCGGGTACAGGGCAGATAACCATCCTGCCCCATCCGGCTACGGGCCGGTAGGGTACGGTCCCCCTGCCCGGTTCCCTGTTTCAGGGTAGGAACCGGCAGCCGGCGCGGCCCACGGGAGGTTCACTCTCCGAAGAGCCCGGCGCGGATGGGTGCGGTACGGACCAAGGGAACGTAGGCTCGGGGCATGGCCCGATTCTTTGACGTTCATCCCCAGGACCCCCAGCCCCGCGCCATCGCGCAGGCAGTGAAAATCATCCGCGACGGCGGCTTGATCGCCTATCCCACGGACTCCTGCTACGCCTTGGGGGCGCAGATGGGCAACCGGGAGGCCCTGGACCGGATCAGGAGCATCCGGCACCTGGACGACAAGCACCACTTCACCCTGGTCTGCCGTGACTTCGCGCAGTTGGGACAGTTCGTGAACATCGGCAATGACGTCTTCCGCAGCATCAAGGCCGTCACGCCCGGCAGCTACACGTTCATCCTGCCTGCCACCAAGGAAGTACCCAAGCGCCTGCTCCATCCCAAGAAGAAGACGGTGGGGGTGCGCATCCCGGACAACCGGGTGGTACAGGCGCTGCTGGCCGAACTGGGCGAGCCGCTGCTGTCCAGCACGCTGCTGCTGCCGGACGAAGAGGAACCACTGACCGTGGGCTGGGAGATCAAGGAGCGGCTGGACCACCAGGTGGATGCCGTCATCGACGCCGGTGACTGCGGCGCAGAGCCCACCACCGTGGTCGATTTTTCCAGCGGTGTTGCCGAGGTTGTCCGGCGAGGCATGGGCGACCCGTCCCGCTTCGAGTAACCGTCCCGGGGCACTTTGCCGCCGGCCGCCGTCGTGAATTACGACGGCGGCCGGCGTGTCCGCGTCAAAGTGCCCCTTTTTCGAGGGGCCACTCAGTCCTGCTTGCGTGCCCTGCTCGGCTGGACCCGGGGAGGCTCACCGGGCATCTTCGGGTAGTCGGGCGGGAAAGGCATCTCGCCCAGGCCGGCTTTGCAGTCGCGGTCCCACCACTGCAGCAGCGTGTCGATGGTGCCCGGGCTGGCACTGAAGTCCGCCCAGGGGTCGCCCACGGTCTTCAGCCGGTCCGGCACGGTGAGGATGGTGAAGTTCTTGGGGTCCGCCTGCTCCAGTTCCTCCCAGGTGATGGGGCACGACACCGGGGCGTGCGGCAGGGCGCGCGGGCTGTAGGCACCGGCGATGGTGCGGTCCCGGTTGGCCTGGTTGAAGTCCAGGAACACGCGCCGGCCCCGCTCTTCCTTCCACCAGGCCGTGGTCACTTTATCCGGGATCCTGCGCTCAACTTCCCGGGCAGCGGCGATGACGGCGTGCCGGACGTCCAGGAACTCGCGGGTGGCGTCGATGGGTGCGTAGACGTGCAGTCCGCGGTTCCCGGACGTCTTGATGAAACACGTCAGTCCGGCCTCCGCAAGGACTTCCTTCAGCACCAGGGCCGCGGGGATTGCGTCGTCGAAGTCGGTTCCGGGCTGCGGGTCCAGGTCTATGCGCAACTGGTCCGGGTTGTCAGTGTTTTCCGCCCGGGAGGGCCAGGGATGGAACACCACTGTGTTCATCTGGACGGCCCAGACGGCGGCCGCGGGCTCGTCGAACACCAGTTGCGGATGGGACCTGGCACTGGGGTAGACCACCTTGACGGAGCGGATGAAGTCAGGCGTGCCCTTGGGCGGATTCTTGGAGAAGAACATCTCGCCCTCAATGTTCCCGGAGAACCGCTGCAGCGATACGGGGCGGTCCCCGTTGGCGGCGATGAACGCCTCTCCCACCGAGCAGATGTAGTTGACCAGATCCAGCTTGGTCAGGCCCAGGTCCGGCCAGAGGACCCGGCTGGGACTGGAAATGCGCATCTCGCGTCCGCCGTGGGGACCCGGGACAGTGATGGTGGTCTGTTCGCTCGCCATGGGGACAACGTACACCCGGCAGCGCGCAGGGAGCGGCACATCCGGCAGGCCTCCGGCATGATGGAGCCATGCCTGCATCCGACCAGCAACTCACCGTCACCGCAGGTGACACCACATTTTCCGCCGTGTACGCGCGCCCCGCTGACCCCACGGCCACCGTGGTGGTGGCGCACGGTGCGGGGGCCGGCAAGGACCACCCCTTCCTCCGGGGATTTACCGATGCCCTGAATGGCTTGGGGCTGGCCACCCTGCGCTTCAATTTCCCTTATATGGAGGCAGGGCGGAAGTTCCCCGACCGCCCCCCGGCGGCCATGGCCGCGTGGCGTGCCGCCATGGCCGCCGCCCGCGGACAGGCTGACGCCCACGGGGACCGCGGCTCCGTATGGGCTGCAGGCAAATCATTCGGCGGCAGGATGGCGTCCATGGCCGTTGCCGAGGGCATGGACCCTGCCGGCCTGGTGTACCTGGGCTACCCCCTCCACGCTCCCGGAAAACCGGACAAGCTCCGGGACGGGCACCTGTACGGGCTGGCGTTGCCCGTGCTGTTCCTGCAGGGAACCCGGGACACCTTCGCCACAGCGGACATCCTGTCAACCGTCGTGTCCCGGATCGGCCCCAACGCAGTGCTGCAGTGGGTGGAAGGCGGTGACCACTCGTTTGCCGTCGCCGGCAAGAAGCGTTCCGCCGACCAAGTGGGCGCCTCCCTTGCCGCCCCCGTTGCGGCCTTTATTGCCGCCCACTCCTGAGGCCGGCCCCCGCCGCACAGTTGCCGCCACTACATGCGCTGTTTGGTGCGCGCGGTGGCAGGGACCGACCACGGGTCTTCAGGCCACGGATGCTTGGGATAGCGGCCCCGCATTTCCGAGCGGACCTGCGTGTACGGGCCGGACCAGAACGAGGTCAGGTCATCCGTCACGGCGAGGGGGCGCCGGGCCGGAGACAGCAGGTGGAACAGGACCGGCACGCGGCCCACGAGCCGCGGGGATTCGGCCAGGCCGAAGCACTCCTGCAGTTTGACCGCCACTACCGGCGCAGCACTGTCGTCACCCGGTTCCGGGTAGTCGATCCGGACGCTTGAACCGCTGGGCACCTGGAGCATTTCCGGGGCCAGCTCATCCAGCCGGGCAGCCTCGGGCCAGGGCAGCAGCCGGCGCAAAGGCTGGGCAAGGTCTACCGAACTGACCGCCTTCCCGGCTGCGAGTTCCTCCAGCCCGGGCCCCAGCCACTCTTCCAGCCGGGTCAGCAGCGCACTGTCAGACACATCGGGCCAGGGCGATCCCAGCTCCCGGTGGAGGAAGGCAAGGCGCCGCCGGAAGGAGGTGGCCGCCGTCGACCATGACAGGGCGGCCAGCCCTTCGGACCGCAGCGCCTGCGCCACCGCTTTCCTTCCCTGTTCGGCAGTGGGACGGACGGGCGTTGCGGACAGCACGATGGCACCCAGCCGCTTGGTCCGCCGTGCGCTTACCCGGCCCGCGCTGAACCCTGCCTCCACGGTGTCGGAGAACAGGTGCGAGGCTGCAGTTTCGGCGGTTGCTGCCGACAGCGGCGCGGCGGCGCGGATCACGGCGCCGGTGCCTCCCGCGTCCCGGCCTTCCGCCCGGGACACTTCGGCGACGGCCAGCCATTCATGGCCCGATAACGTGCTGGCCGCCGGCAGGCCTGCCCTGGTGCCGGATGTCAGCAGGTATTGTCCTGCTCCCCCGCTGCCTGGCACGAGCCGGGCCACGCGGTCGGGAAAGGCGAGGGCGACGACGGCCCCAACAGCCTCGTCGTTATTCGCGGCACTGTGGGCAGGCGCCGGGGCGCCGGCCTTTTGCCGTCGGGCCAGGGAGGCCATCCGCTTTGACTCCTCCGCCCAGCGCCTTCCCGCCGGGCCTGCGTCCGCCCTGAGCTGTGACAGAAGGCGGGGCAGGTCTGCTCCCGGCGCGCGGTGGTCGGCGGAAAGGGCGGCCACCACACCGGCGGCCAGTTGGCCGCCCATGGCGGCGCCGCCGTCGAGCAATGCCCGGGCAAGCCGCGGGTCGGCGGGTATTCCGGCAAGTACCCGTCCCTCCGCCGTCACCTGGCCGCCATCGGACACGGCCCCCAGTTCCCGGAGCACCTCCATGGCGTCATCCATGGCAAGGGCCGGAGGTGCGTCCGGCAGGGCAAGGCCATTGCCGCGCGGCGCGCCCCAGCAGGCGAGGGTGAGGGCGGCGCCGGTCAGGTCTGCCACGTTGATCTCGGGTGTGACGTGCGCGGGGGCCGCCCCGTAGGCCTGCTGTGAATAGCAGCGCACCACCTTGCCGGGGCCCTGGCGGGCGGCGCGGCCGGCCCTTTGGTCGGCGGAGGCCCGGGAGCAGGAGACGGTGACCAGCCCGCTCATCCCGCGGCCTGAGTCCCGCCGCGGCTCCCGCGCCAGCCCCGAATCAATGACCAGCCGGACCCCGGGCACAGTCAGGGAGGATTCTGCAAGGTCCGTGGAGACGATGATCCGCGGCCGGTCCCCTGGACGCCGGCCGGATACGGCCCTGTCCTGCTCCGCTGCGCCCACCTGGCCGTGGAGCTCCAGCACGTCTGCATGGCCACCCAGCCGGGCCCGGAGCGCCGCGGCAACATGGGACACTTCCCGGGCTCCCGGCAGGAAGACCAGCGCGTCCACTGGCCGGCCCGTATCCGCGGCAAGGGCGTGGGCGTTGGCAGCCGCGGCGGCGACATGGGCCAGGAACGAACGGCTCACTCCCCTGGTATCCAGCCGGGCTGCGGGAGCCGGGAGCCATTCCACCTCCAGCGGGTGGTTCACGGAGGGACAGTCGACGATCGGGGCCGGCGCGCCGCCGTCGGGATCGCCAAGCAAGGCGGCGAACCTGGGAGCGTCCAGGGTTGCGGACATGGCGACGACGGCCAGGTCACCGCGCAGCGCGCGGACCTCAGCGAGCATGCCGACGAGAAGGTCCGTTTCCAGACCGCGTTCGTGCACCTCATCGAGGACGACGGCGGCGGTCCCGTCCAGTCCCGGGTCCGCCAGCAGGCGGCGCAACAAGATGCCCGGGGTGACGAATTCGACCAGGGTGCCCGGTCCTGCGCGGCGCTCCCCGCGAACGGTGTAGCCCACACGGCCGTCCCCCGGACGGCCGTCCAGGGATGAAAGACGGCGGGCGGCTGCCCGTGCGGCAACGCGCCGCGGCTGGGTGACGACGACGCGGCCGTGGCCGCCGTACAGGTTGGCCAGCAGCGGCGGGACGAGGGTGGTCTTACCTGTTCCCGGGGGCGCCTGCACAACTGCGGCTCCCGGTGCGGCTCCGCGTTCCATCACCTCCCGCAGGGCGGGAAGGGAACCTTCGAAGGCCAGGCCAGCACCGATGGTGGCGAGGTCGAAGGCAGCGGCAGGGGGGTTGCCGACAGGAGGGATCATCACTCCATTCTGCCCTGCGGGGGGCCGCCTTCCCGTCAGGTCAGGGCTTGCCTGGGCCTTTGCCCTTGGCTTTGGCTTCCTTGGCCGTGTCCTGGCCTTGAGCGCCCGGCGCCTTCACGTCGGGAGCAGGTGCAGGCGCGGCGGCAGGAACCACAGGGTCCACGGGAGTGGAAGCGGGGGCTTGTTGGGTTGCGGTGTCGGCCAAGGCAGTGGAGGCTGTCCCCGCCTGGCTTTCGGCGGGAGGTGCCGCCGGGGCGGCGGCGGCAACCTGCCTGGTGAGGTCTGCCCTGACGGCGGAGAGCGCGGTTTCGATGCCGCGGTAACGCGCGGCGGACAGCCGGCCGTGGGCTGCCGCGTCGCCCAGGTCCTTTTCGAGTGCCTGCAGGGCTGCCAGGGCCCCGTCCATCCTGTTCTCTGCCGCTGCCTGGCTGATACTTAGCACGCGGATCTGGAAACCCCGGAGGACGTTGGCGTCGGTGTCCGTGGACTGGATGCCGGATGCACCGGCCACCACTGCGGCGGCAACAAGGGCGGAGCACAGCAGCATCAGGGCGCGGGTGCCGCGGCGCCGGGGCAGGGGAACTCTTCCGGCTGCGGGGGCCGTCACCACAGCCCGCTGCACCGGTTCCATCTCAAGCAGCATGCCTGCCCCGCAGCGAGACCGCATGGGCGGATCGAACTGGCAGCACAGTTACGGCAGCGGGTTCACCGGCCACGGGCTGCGCGGGGGCCCGCGGTACCCGGGAAGCCGGCCTTGCCAGAACCATCTTGAGGGCGATGCGCAGAGCGGTGGCGATCAATAAACCGATGCCAACGCCGAGGAGTACGTGCCCCACCAGGTACTGCCGCGGGGCGCCGGGGCCACCCTCTGCAGCCACTGCTGCCCCACCAACCGTCAGCATCAGTGACAGGGCCGTACTGAAAATTGCGCCCATGGCTCCTGCTCCCATCCCATTTAATCAGCAAGCTTACTACCAATGCTCAGTAAGCTTACTACCGGATGGGCCGGAAGCAAGGGCAAGTACGTCCGGGATCCTGTGCAGAGCTCCCGGCATGATCCTCAGCCGACGGCTCCAAGCAGGAGATCCGCCGGGGCGAGCGCGGCATAACGGCCCCTGAAGAACACGAGGGGCTGGCCGTCACGCCTCGCGTCGAGATGCCGCACCGCGGCCACCACGATGGTGTGGTCGCCGCCGTCGTACTCGGCATGCAGTTCGCAGTCGAGCCAGGCGAGGGCGTCGTCCAGCACGGGGTTTCCCAGCGGCGAGGACGTAAGGCCAACGCCTGCGAATTTGTCGGAATTCGACCGCGCGAACTGCCCCGCAAGATGCCGGTGCTCGGACGGAAGGATGTTGACGGTGAACGAACCCACTTTGCGCAGCGCCGGCCAGGTGGTGGAACTGCGTGCCGGGCTGAACGTCACCAGCGCCGGATCCAGGGACAGGGACGCGAAGGACTGGCAGGTAAAGCCGGCCGCCCCGTCCGGGGTGGAGCTGGTGATCACGGTCAGGCCGCTGGCGAAGGTTCCGAAAATATCCCGAAGCCGGCGGTGTGCAAGATCTGAAGTGACTGTCATGGAATGGCCTCTCGTGCGGATCGTCACCCCACCAAACCATCAGCAAAAAGGCCGGCTCAAGCCGTCCGAAACCCGCGGACGCGCACCGCAACGAACCGTCACGGCAGTACATCCGGCGTCATCCGTTCCGGCCACCGGGGCGCGGCGCGTGACGTTGCATGACGCAGCACCGTGGCATGCCGGCCCTCCGGGTCCTCCTGCCCTCCACCGCGGGCAGCCGCTACCCCTTGCGGTCCAGGGCAGCAAGCAGCCGGCGCACCGATCCGCCCAGGTTCCAGTCGGTGGCCAGCGTTTCCAGCTCCGCGCGCCGGTCACCGGTGACGGGCTGCAGCAGGGCGCCTGCCTCGTCAAGGGTAGGCAGCTCCAGGGTGCGCACCAGGCGGACGACGGCGGGGGCTGCCGCCAGGTACCCGGCAGCAGCTGACAGTTTGGCCCGGACGGGTGCGGAGACACCGGGGCCGGACTGGTCCGCGGCGGCCAGCAGGTTTTCGAGGGTTCCGAACTTCAGCAGCAGGGACGCCGCCGTCTTCTCGCCGATCCCGGCCACGCCGGGCAGGCCGTCGGAGGCGTCCCCCCGCAGGGTGGCGTAGTCGGCGTATTGCTGCGGAAGGACCTTGTATTTGGCCACCACAGCCTCTTCCGTCATGACTTCCAGGTTCTTCATGCCCCGGGCCGTGTAGATCACCCGGACGGCTCGATCGTCATCACACACCTGGAAGAGGTCGCGGTCGCCTGTGACGACGTCCACGGGGAACCGGGCGTTGCTCGCATAGGTGCCCACGACGTCGTCGGCCTCATGTTCGGCAGCGCCCACTATGGCGATGCCGGCCAGGTCCAGCACCCGGCGGATCATGGGCAGCTGCGCTTGGAGGCCCTCAGGAACCACTTCGACGTCGGTCCCGCCGGGCACCGCCTCGGCCCCTGTGGGCTTTGTACGTGGGGATGAGGTCCACCCGCCATTGCGGCCGCCAGTCATCGTCCCAGCAGGCCACCAGGTGCGTGGGGTGGTAGTCCAGCCTCAGCCGGGCGATCATGTCCAGCAGCCCGCGGACGGCATTGACCGGCGTTCCGTCGGGGCGCCGGATGGTGTCCGGAAGTCCGTAGAAGGCGCGGAAGTACAGGGAAGCGGTGTCGAGCAGCATCAGGCGCTGGGGCATACCTTGATCCTGACACGGATCCGGCCGCCGCGGCACCGGACCGGGCAGCCTAGAAGGACCGGACCGTGAAGCCGAGGTCCAGCAGGCCGCGGCCTGCCTGCTCCAGGATGGGGTCGATGCCCAGGGTGGGGTGGCTCAGAAGGACCCCGACGTCCCGCTGGATGCGTTGCAACGGGTTGGCCAGCCGGTGGACGCTGCCGCCGGAACCGGCAACCGCCAGTCGGACCGCCTCCTGCGCCGACTCCGCGCTGAGAACGAGCGAGAGGCGGAGCGAAGCGCGCTGCCGGTCCGGCAGTCCGGCCGCCGGGTCTTCGTCCGGGGACACGATGGACAGTGCGGGCTGCCAGTGCAGCTGGGCGGTGGCCACCGCCCCTGCCGCCCGCGCGTAGCGTGCCTGGGCCAGGGCCGATTCACCTTGCCGGGTCTGCACTCCGTTCCTGTCCTTCGGCACCAGCAACTGGGCACGGAACAATTCAAGCGCGTATTCCGCCGAACCGAGCGCGACGGCAGGTGCGACGAGATTCAGCAGGGTGGACATGGGCGAGTGGATCAGCGGGTCGCTGTGGAACAGGCTTCCGGGGTTGCCGGGCCCGCTGAGCTCGGCCCAGTCAAGGACGCGGTACCCGGGCACGAAAAGTCCATCCGCGCGGAGATCATTGCTGCCCGTCCCCCTCAGGCCATCGGTATGCCAGGCGTCCAGGAGTTCCAGGTCAGCCACGGGAACGAGCGCCTGCAACCGGGCCCCTCGATGCTCGACGGCCAGCAGCGCCCAACGGGAATGCATGACGCCCGACGCGAAACCCCAGTGGCCGGAAATGGCGTAGCCGCCGGCAACCTTCGTCGCCGAACCCACCGGCGCGCTTGTGGCGGCCGCCAGCGGCATGTTCCCCGCTCCAAACACCTCGTCCTGGACGTCGCGGGGCCACCGCGCCAGCATCCAGGCGTGTTCGGCCAGATGCCCGGCGGTCCAGGCTGTGGAGGCGCACCCCCTGGCCAGGGCCCTGACCGCTTCGCCGTAGGTACGGGCACCAAGCGCATAGCCACCCACGGCCGCTGGCGGCAGGATCCGGAACACTCCGGCATCCTGCAGCTCCCGCACCGTCAGTTCCGGCAGGCGGCGGAGCCGCTCGGTTTCCTCCGCCCTGGCCCTCAAGCCAGGGATCATGGCTTCCACGCGGGCAAGCAGTCCGCGGTGGTCCGGATTGCTTCCGGCAGCGGACTGCACGGAGCGCCCGGCGGCGGCCTGGTCCAGGTCCAGCGTATGGCCGGTACGATCCCGCTTGGCGGCGAGGTACCGGGCATTGGCGGCTGAAAGGTGGACGCCGGTGGGAATCTGTTGTTCGATGCCGATTCCCAGCGCCGCCAACTGTCCGGCCTTGTCCGGATTGTTGGTCAGCAACCGGACGCTGCCGGCACCGACGACATGGAGCATCTGCGCTGCCGGCGTGTAGTCGCGCTCATCGTCCCGGTGTCCCAGCGCCAGGTTTGCGTCGTACGTGTCCAGGCCCTGGTCCTGCAGCGCGTAGGCATCCAGCTTTGGATAGAGACCGATTCCCCGGCCTTCCTGGCGGAGGTAAAGAAGGAAGCCCCCGACAGACGCGATCCGTTCCACAGCTTCCGCAACTGCGGGCCGCAGTCGCAGCGCGCGCTGCCGAAGACGTCCCCTGTCATGCACTCACTGTGCATCCGGACAAGCGGCGCCGTGGTTCCCGCCAGCAGCGCCTGCTCCCAGCCACCAAGGGCCAGCAGCAGATGTTCCCGCCCGTCTGCCAGTCCGTGGAAGGTCATCACATCAGCGGAAGTGGCATAGCCGTCCGGGAAGCGCAGGGGAATATTCACCCGGGTGCGGATTGCTGCCGCGGGCAAACCGGCCGGAAGCGGCACTGATTGGATAACAGCGGTCACGTGTCCTCGCTTGCAGAGTTACTTGAACATTAAAGTAAGCGTACGCGCTGTTAGTTAAAGCTTCAAGTATTGAGCTGCCAGCGGACCCGCAGGGCTGGCACGTGCGGGATGTACTCGGACGCCCGACCCCATCCCCCCGAACCACGAACCACGAACCACGAACCACGAACCAGTTAGCCGGTCACGGTTGCCCGGTGTCGGGCGGGCCCGTGAGCACCGTAGGAACGTACTCCAGCAACTGGAGCCGGCCGTCGAACGTCCGGCTCTGCACCATTTCCAGCCGGACATCGGGATAACCGTCGTAGATCCGCTCCCGCCCGGTGGCGCCGGTGATCACGGGGAAGACGACCAGCCGGAACCGGTCCACGAGGCCCGCCACCAGCAGCGACCGGGCCAGGCTGATGCTGCCCAGGGTACTCAGCGGCCCTGTTCCGCGACGCTTCAGCTCCCGGACCGCCTCAACCGCATCCCCCGCAACCAAAGTCGAGTTCGGCCAGCCCAGCGGAGACTGCAGCGAAGACGAGAACACGATCTTCGGTACGGCGGACAGCCCCGTGAGGCTGGCGCCCTCCTCTTCGGAAAAACCGGACCGGTCCGCCGCTGCCTGCGCCGACATGCCGTACATCAGCCGGTACGTGTTCGCGCCCAGAAGCAAGGTGTAGTTCTTCGCGGATTCCTGGTCCAGCCAGGCAAGGTATTCGGGCCCCTCCAGTCCCCACCACCCCGGCCATCCCTCGGCGGAGGCATACCCGTCCAGCGAGATGATCAGGTCCACCATCAGCGGTGCTGGTGACGGTTCAGCTGGTGTGGCGCCCATGGCCGGCTCCTTAAACCGATCGGCGTGGATGTGCTGGCATGTTATGACCGGCCGGGCGGAGGTACAAGTGTGCCCCCCCTTTTGCCAGCCCTGCCTGAGGGGTAGCGTCTATCCCGCCGGGACCGTCTTAGCCGTCGAAGGAGCGGACATGGCTGGATGGAATGCAGAGACAGCGGCGGGGCCTGTGGGGGCCGGTACCGTCACGCTGGTGGAGGGCTCGTGTTTTTGCATCTCCGCAGCGAACGGGGATATCCACCCGGAACTGCCCCATGGCGTCTTTCATGAGGACACCCGCATCCTGTCCGCCTGGAGGATGACGGTGAACGGCCAGCCCCTTGAGCCGCTGGCGGCGGAGACGAAGGAACCCTACCGGGCCCTGTTCATTGGCCGCGTTCCCAGGGCCGACGGGTACGCGGACAGCCCTCTGATCGTGGAGCGCCTGCGGGAAGTGGCGGCGGGAGTGGTTGAGGAGATTACCATCCGCAACTACTCGGGCGACCCCGTCGGGTGCAGCATCTCGGTGGGCGTCGATTCGGACTTCGCCGATTTGTTTGAAGTGAAGGAGGCGAGGGTCCAGCGCCGCTGGGACGTCACCCGCGGCGCCGACGGCGATTCTTTAATCATCAGCGCGGCCTGGCAGGACCTGCGGAAGGCTGTCCTGGTCAGGGGGCGCGGCGCCATGGCCTCCGCCGACGCGCTGACTTACCGTACCGTGGTTCCCGGATACGGCCAGTGGAGCACACGGCTGAGCGTGGCACCCGCCGGGCAGCACAACATTTCGCGTCCCGCCGGGCACGGGCTGTCACCGAGTGACCGGCGGCATCAGGAATGGGTTGCCAAAATTCCCAGGCTCCAGATGACAAACCGGTCCATTGAACGCACGCTGCGGCGCAGCTACGACGACCTCGGCGCGCTCCGGATCGAGGACCCTGAGCACCCGGAACGGATCGTCGTTGCCGCCGGCGCGCCATGGTTCATGACCCTGTTCGGGCGCGACTCGCTGTGGGCTTCGGAAATGGCCCTTCCCGTGGACCCTTCCCTGGCCCTGGGCACACTGCAGACGCTGGCGGACCGGCAGGGCCGGGTGGTGGATCCGATGAGCGAGGAGGAACCCGGCAAGATCCTCCACGAAGTCCGGCTTGGGGTGTCCTCCGGGCTGGCGCTTGGCGGCAAATCCGTTTACTACGGCAGCGTTGACGCCACCCCGCAGTTCGTAATGACCCTGGCCTCGGTCAGCCGCTGGGGCTTCGGCAAGGAAAGGATTGCCGCCCTCCTGCCCCACGCCGACCGTGCCCTGGACTGGGTCAGGACCTACGGCGACAAGGACGGCGACGGGTTCGTTGAGTACCAGCGCCTCAACGACCAGGGGCTCATCAACCAGGGGTGGAAGGACTCCTGGGACGGCATCAATTTCGCGGACGGAACCATCGCCGATCCGCCCATCGCACTTTGCGAGGTGCAGGCGCTGGTCTACTCAGCGCTGCTGTCCCGCGCATGGATGGCGTACGACGCCGGGGACGCGCCGCTGGCTGCGCAGCTCACCGCCGAGGCCGCACGGTTGAAGAAAAGGTTCAACGAGGAATTCTGGCTGCCGGACCTCGGGTACTTCGCAATTGCCCTGGACGGCCACAAGCGGCCGGTTGATGCGTGCGCCTCGAATATGGGCCAGTGCCTGTGGCACGGCATCGTTGACGACGACAAGGTGCCGCTGGTGGCTGAACGGCTGATGTCGCCGGAGATGTTCAGCGGGTGGGGTATCCGGACCCTGGCCTCCGACATGGGGGCCTACAACCCGGCCAGCTACCACAACGGCTCGGTCTGGCCCCATGACAATGCAATCATTGCTGCAGGCCTGATGCGGTACGGACTTGTCGGTGAGGCCCAGCGCATCGCCACAGCCCTGCTCGAGGCCGCGGACTTTTCCGGCGGCCGGCTGCCCGAGTTGTTCTGCGGGTTCAGCCGGGAGCAGGTGGCCGAGCCGGTGCCGTACCCCACGGCCTGCTCCCCCCAGGCCTGGGCGGCTACCACGCCGATCATGCTGATCACCTGCCTGATGAGGTACGACGCCTACGTCTCCCGCGGGGGCTTCTGGATGGACCCGGCGCTGCCCCAGTCGTTCGGGAACCTGCACATCACCAACGCCCCCCTGGCCGGTGGCCGGATCACCATCGACATCACAGGCGGAGAACCTGAGGTTCAGGGCCTGCCGGCGGGCCTGACGTTCCACCGCGAACACAGGCCATGGCTGACCGAACTCATCTCACAGGCCGGGCTGGACGCGGGTCAGAACCAGTCGCCGTCAGCGTAGGCGCTGCGGACGTGGGCCCGGAGGTACTCCCCCACCACGGCGGCACCAAGGTCGCCTGCCTCGGATGCCACCACCCGGCCGTCCACGCGCCGCGCCATCCGCTGGATGAACCGCTCCAGGCCGGGGTCGTTGCCAAGACGGAAGAACGTGGTTTGCGCCCCCATGCGGCCCACGCGGTCAAGTTCGCCGATGGTGGCGCGGATGGTTTCCGCATCCGGCGGCCAGTTGAACCACGAGTCCCCGTCCGGGAGCAGATGCGCTGTAGGTTCGCCATCAGTGACAACCAGGAGGACCGGCTGCATTGACGGGTGGCGGCGGAAGAAGCGGCCGGCCAGCAGCAACCCGTGGTGCAGGTTTGTCCCCTGTTCCCGCAGCGCAGGCAGCGCCGTAAGCTCCCCGATGTCCATGGACTGTGCGTAGCGGCCAAAAGTGATGAGTTCCAGCCGGTCGCCGCGGAAACGGGTGGATACCAGGTGGTGCAGTGCAAGGGCGGTGCGTTTCATGGGCACCCAGCGCCCCTCGGCAGCCATGGAGAAGGACACGTCCACCAAAAGCGCCACCGCAGCCTGGGTCCGGGCCTCCGTTTCCGCGACTTCGATGTCCTCCACGGCGAGGCGCAGTCCACGGGCCGGGTCGCCGCCGTCTGCCATCGTGCGCTGGATGGCGTTGGTCATGGTGCGGGTGACATCCCAGGGCTCCGCGTCCCCGAACTCCCACTGGCGGCTGGAGCCGGTCAGTTCACCCGCCGCGCCTGCCATCCTGGTGTCCCTGCTGCCCTGCCGCCCGGACAACTGGCGCGCGGCGTCGCGGAGCAGCGACTTCCCCAGCCGCCGCATGGCCTGCGGGGAAAGCCTGAGATCGCCGTCGGCGCCGCGCCGCAGGTAGCCGCCGTCCTGCATGGCCCGCTCAATCTCAGCCAGGGTGCGCGCGCTCACGGCGGCCTTCTCGCCCAACTGGCGGGCCAGCGCATCCAGGTCCAGGTCATCGAGCCGGGAGCCGTTGTAGTTCTGCGAGAGCTGGTCGGACAGTTCGTCGAGTTCGGCAATGTCCTGGAGCACGCCGGTCCCGTCACCGAGTCCCAGGCCTTCCTGCCCTTCGAAGCGCTCCGAACCCGTCCAGTCCTCTCCCGGCCGCAGCGCCTGGAGGGCCGCATCAAGTTCGCTGAGCTGGGCCATCAGTTCGGGTGAGCCGAACGCCTGGGCGGACAGCTGCATCAGCTCATTGCGCTGTTCGGCTGACATGGACTGCAGGAGCCGCTGGGCTGCAGCGGCCCGCTGGGCCAAGGCGTCCACCAGCTCCTCCACGGACTGCGGGTTCTCGGGGAAGAACTGGCCGTGTTTGGCCATGAAATCCTGGAAATCGGCGTCCGTGTCCTCGCCACGCCGGTGCTTGCCCAGCAGTTCATTGAGGTCCCGGAGCATGGCGCTGACGGCTTCCCGGTCCTCGTCGGTGGCGCTTTCCAGCGCCTGCTTCATGCCAGCAAACCGCTG
Source organism: Pseudarthrobacter phenanthrenivorans (assembly GCF_036455295.1). Taxonomy (GTDB): domain Bacteria; phylum Actinomycetota; class Actinomycetes; order Actinomycetales; family Micrococcaceae; genus Arthrobacter; species Arthrobacter phenanthrenivorans_C. Next base: position 140,863 of record NZ_JAYXNX010000002.1, read on the forward strand.
CTCAAGGACCTCCCGCCCCAGCAGGTCCTTGATCCTGTCGTACGCTTCCCGGGCTGTGCTTGACTGCCAGTCGTAGGAGGCCAGTTCGTTCACAGCCGCTGCCGTGGAGGGCGGCAGGTTCTGCAGCTGCATCTCCCGGAAGGCGCGGTCGGTGTTGTCCATCATGGCGTCCCGGGCCAGCTGCTTCCGCTCTTCCAGCACGGCCGTGTCCAGGAGTTTCTTCACCTCATCCAGGGTGCCGTCCAGCCGGTGCCGGCTAAGCAGGTCCCGCCGACGCTGCTGCACACGCCGGGCGAGGTCGTCCAGCCCGTCACGGTTGCGGCCGCCGCGCCGCAGGAACTCCTGGAGGGCATGCCGCGGCGAGTACCCTGCCATCACGTCTTCCGCGACGGCGTCCAGGGCCTCCGCCAGGTCTACCGGAGGGGCCAGCGGGTCCGGACCGCCGGTGTACCGGCCGTATTTGGCGGACCGTTTGTGGATGGCCATGCTGCGTCCTGCCCCTAGCCGTAGATCGTTTCCTCGTCGTCGGATTCCTTGGAGATCCGCCGGCCGAGGTACAGGCCTTCCAGTGCGAGTTCGACGGCGGCGGCCCGCTGTCCGTCGTTCACGGCACCCAGGCGCCGCCCGATTTCGTCGTAAAGGCCAGAGCCGTTCAGCGCCGGAAGGTTGCCGAGGAACTCCTTTGCCGTGACCTGCTCACCGGTGGTGACGGTGCGGTGCCCGTCCAATGCTGCCACCAGCGGGCCCATGTCCAGGCCCTGGAAGTGAGCCCTCACAGCCTCGGCCGTGGCAGTTCTGAGGAGGTGGTCCAGGACGCCCTGTTCACGCCCTTCCTCACCGGACTCGAACTCGATCTTGCCCGTCAGTACTTCCACGGCAGGTTCCAGGTCGATGATCCTGGCCACGGCGTGGTCCTCGCCCCTGAGGCTTGCCCGCCGCAATGCAGCCGCAGCCACCGTCTCCGCCCCCGCAATGGCGAAGCGGGCGGAAACGCCCGACGTCTGGTTGATGGCCGGGGACTGCCGCAGGGCCCGGGTGTAGCGGGCCAGGATCTCCAGGATGAAGGGCGGGACGTCCGCCACCAGCTGGCCCTCCTGGCGGATCACCGAGACCTCGTCCTCGAGTTCGATCGGATAATGCGTCCGGATCTCCGCGCCGAACCGGTCCTTCAGCGGCGTGATGATCCGCCCCCTGTTGGTGTAGTCCTCCGGGTTGGCGGAGGCAACCACCAGCACGTCCAGCGGCAGCCGCAGCACGTAGCCGCGGATCTGGATGTCGCGCTCCTCCATGACGTTGAGCATGGCCACCTGGATCCGTTCCGCCAGGTCCGGGAGCTCGTTGATGGCGATGATGCCGCGGTTGGAGCGTGGAATGAGGCCGTAGTGGATTGTTTCAGGATCGCCGAGCCGGCGCCCCTCCGCCACGCGCATGGGGTCAACGTCGCCAACAAGGTCCGCTACCGACGTGTCCGGCGTGGCCAGCTTCTCCACGTAGCGTTCGGACCGGTGCCGCCATGCGACCCGCAGCCGGTCGCCTTCGGTCAGGGCGCGGGCCCTCGACTGCTCGGTGATGGGGTCGAACGGGTGCTCGTTCAGTTCCGAATCCTCGATCACCGGAGACCACTCATCCAGCAGTCCGGCCAGGGTACGGAGCAGCCGGGTCTTGCCCTGGCCCCGCTCCCCCAGCAGGACAATGTCATGACCGGCGATCAGGGCCCGTTCCAGCTGGGGTATGACGGTCCTGCTGAAGCCGAACAGGCCGGGCCAGGGGTCCCGCCCGGAAGCCAGGGCGGCGAGGAGATTGTCGCGGATCTCATGGCGCAGGTCCTTCTGGACATAGCCTGCCGCACGCAGTTCACCAACGGTGTAGATATCGGGGCGATCAGTCACTCCTCTACGGTAGTCCCCGCCTTGCGGCTAATCGAGAGATTCCTCCAGATTCCTGCGCGCCTACCGCTTGCCGCTCCCCACGCCCCGCAAGCTCGGCACGGGGTCCCCTCGCGGCTACCGCTTGCCGCTCCCCACGCCTCGCAAGCTCGGCACGGGGTCCGCTCGCGGCTACGCTTAGACCTAATGACACAGAGCACATTGATCCTCCTGGTGCGCCATGGCGAAACGCCCACCACCGGCACAGTCCTGCCCGGCCGCGCCCCGGGCCTGCATCTCTCCGAGCGTGGCCGCGCCCAGGCGGATGCGGTTGCGGACCGGCTGTCCGGGCTGCCGGTGGAAGCGATCTATTCATCGCCCCTGGAACGGGCGCGGGAAACAGCCGAACCAACGGCAGCACGCACCGGCACTGCGGTGACGGAAGAAGCCGGCCTCCTGGAATGCGACTTCGGCGACTGGACCGGGGCCGCGCTCGCCGGCCTCGCAGGCCTGCCGGAGTGGCAGACCGTCCAGCACAACCCGTCAGTCTTCCGCTTCCCCAACGGCGAGGGCTTCTCCGGCATGCAGGCCCGGATGGTGGGCACCCTGGAAACCCTTCGGGCCGCCCACCCGGGGAGGGTGGTGGTCTGCTTCTCCCACGCCGACCCCATCAAAGCGGCCGTGGCCCACGCGCTGGGCACCCACCTGGACCTTTTCCAGCGGATCATGATCAGCCCGGCGTCGGTCTCTGCCATCTCCTACGCAGACGGACAGGCGCCTGCCGTGCTCACGGTGAATTCGACGTCGGAACCGCTGAGCGGGCTGAGGCCCGCGTGAAGCGGTACGGATCGCTTCGGAGCGCACGGTGCCGGCGCGGGAGCTGACGCTCCTCAATGGGGGCCGCGTGGAGTTGCTGGGCCGGATCATGAGCGGCAGCAATGCCACGTTCCTGGTGGAGCTTTCCTGCGCCGATGATTCCGCCTGGGCGGTGTACAAGCCTGAGGCCGGGGAGCGGCCGCTCGCGGATTTCGACGCCGGCCTGTACCGCCGGGAGCGCGCGGCCTACCTCCTTAGCGAGACACTGGGATGGGGCCTGGTACCGGCGACGGTGGTGCGCACGGACGCGCCGCTTGGGGTGGGATCGCTGCAGTGGTTCATCGAAGGCGACCAGCAGGAGCATTACTTCACCCTCTACGCCGATGCGCCCGAAACACACGCGGAGCTGGCGCGGATCGCCCTGTTCGACTACGTGGCGAACAACACGGACCGGAAAAGCGGGCACGTGCTGCGCGGCGCCGACGGCCGTATATGGGGCATCGACCACGGCCTCTGTTTCTCCGCGGCGTTCAAACTGCGCACTGTGATCTGGGACTTCGCCGGCGAACCCATCCCGGAAGCCCTGCTTGAAGACATCACGCCCCTCGCCGCGGAAATTCCCGCCGGGATGGCGGAGCTGTTGGACCACGCCGAGGCGGTTGCGCTGCAGCGCCGGGTCCAACGCCTGCTGCAGGAAAAGGTGCTACCCGTCGACAGGACCGGGATGCGCTACCCGTGGCCTCTGGTCTAGGGCGCTGATCCTGGGACTACGCCGGGGGACGCCCGCTACTGGGCCTCGGCGTGTCCCAGCGCAACGGCCGCGGCCGGGGCCGTTTGCTCAAGGTGGGCGCCGATATGCTCCAGCAGGTAATGCTGGCCGGCGACGGTTGGATGGTCACCGTCCGGGCCGATGAGGTCCTCGAAATCGCCGCTGATCCAACCCTCCGCTATGGGGTCCACGAACTCGGCTCCGGCCTGCCGGGCAGCAGCTTTGAGCTCGCCGCTGATGTCGACCAGCCCGGGGTCCGGAGTTGCCGTGTAGGAAGGCGGCCCCACCACGATGAGTTTCGCCTCCGGGGCCAGGGTTTCGGCGCGGTCCATGGCGGCCAGGGCCGCGTCGCCCAAGTCGGAGGGTGCGTAGCCCAGGTCGTTTTCGGAACCGAAGAACACCACGATGCCCGTGTCCGCGGTGACGTATTCATCAACTTGGGTGCCGAAGGTCCCGTTGTAGTCACCCACGCTGAGGTAACCGCTTCCGTCCTCGGCTGCGTTGATGATTTCCAGTCCCGCCACGTCCGGGTCCGTGCGCATCAATGCGGGCCACGCCTGCTGGGGCGACGTTCCGTGCCCGGTGCTCAGCGAGTCCCCCACCACAACGACGCGGACCGGCGGCGCGGCCGTGGCCGGGGGCTGCGTCCGGGCCGCGCTTCCGGATGTGACCACCAGGAGGAGGCCGGCCGCGGCCGCCGCTATAGCCCGGCCAGGGTGGCCCTGCAGCATGTTGCTGTCGTGCATTGGTGCCGCCCTCCTGCCTGGAATCGTCGGGAACCGCCGGGGCTGTCCGCCGTCGATCTGTCCTGTCTCCGTGTCCCATCGTAGGCAATGGTGGGAATACTGTAGGGCGAACGTGACCAGAATCAATAGGATGCACAGCAACTGCACAGCAACATTAGGGGGCTTAGGTACCCCTCTGGACACGGTCCGGGGTGGGACCGCTCCGGGCTAGGCTTGACCCGTGCAGCAGCAACCCACCCAATGGAACCCGGCAACAAGCCTCTCCGAGCAGGCGTCAGGCATCTACTTCGCTGAAGGGCCGGCGTCGAACTGGCTGGTGGTCCGCGACCCAACAGGATTCATCCTGGTGGACAGCGGATATCCCGAGGACCGCTGCCACGTGCTTGCGTCGCTGCGTTTCCTTGGCCTGGACCCGGCGGACGCGCGGGCCGTACTGGTCACGCACGGCCACGTGGACCACACCGGCTCCGCTGCCTTCTTCTCCGAGTCTTTTGGAACCCCGGTCCTGTGCTCGCCCGCGGAACTGGCCCACGTGCAGGGCAAGGAGAAACACCAGGTCACCCTGGGGCAGGTCCTCAGGCGGGCATGGCGCCCCCGCGTCTTCCGCTGGATGGTGCACGCCATCAGGGCGGGCGCCCTGGCGGCAAAGCCTGCATTGGGCGCAATGGCGTGGGACGCGGAGACGCTCCAGGCGCTGCCCGGCAGTCCTGTTGCCATTCCCCTGCCGGGCCATACGCCGGGCAATGCCGCAATCCTCTTTCCTGGCGCGGGCGCCATCGCCGTGGGCGACGCGTTCGTCAGCGGCCACCCCATCAGCCGGATTTCCGGGCCGCAGATGCTGCACGCGATGTACCACACGGACCCGGCGGAGGCTCTTGCCAGCCTGCGGGAACTGGCCGGCGTGGACGCCGCGGTTGTCCTCCCCGGCCACGGGCCTGCGCTGCACGTCCCCCTGGCAGAGGCGCTGGCAGCCGCGGTCACCCGCGAAGGCTAGAACTTTCCGTACCGCGCCCGGGCCATGGAGTAGACGCCGTAACAAATGAGGCCGGCGGCAATGGCGGCGAGGAGGAACACGCCGTAGGGCTGGGATCCCAGGGCCTTCAGGCCGCCGTCCAGGCCCGAGGACTTGGACGGGTCGGCAGTTGCGGCCGCCACGATGATCAGGATGCCGACGACGGCGAGCACCACGCCCTTGGCCGCGTAGCCTACGGTTCCGATCCACTCAACCACGGTCCGGGCGTTCCCGGGATCCTGCAAATCCTCCATGAACTTCCGGGAGACGCCGCGGTAGGCGTAGAAGACGCCGGCCGCGACGATTGCCAGTCCCACAACAACCAAAAGCACCACCCCGGCGGGGGCACCCATCAACTTTGCCGTGAAATCGCTGGCCGACTGGCTGGAGTTCTTGCTGCCGCCGGCGGCGAAAACGGCGAAGGTGAAGGCCAGGAACCCAAAGACCACGGCCTTCCCGACCGCCGTGGCAACCTCCTTCAGTTTCTTCTTGGAATCGCTCTCCGAGCGTGCACCGAAAACGGCCTCACTGAGCATCCACAATGCCAGCGCAGCGCAGGCCACGGCTCCAACCCACAGCAGGATCCCGCCACCGGGCTTGGACGCCAGGCTGCCGATCGCGCCGGACTGGTCGGCTTCACCACCCTGGCCCCGGTCCAGCTGCAGGGCAATGGCACCGATCAGGATATGGACCAGGCCGATGAAGACAAATCCGGCCCGGGCCAGCATGCGGAACGCCGGGCTGCGGCTGGCCGACGCTGCCTCGGATACTGCCCTGTTAGCTCCCTGTGACGCGTTGCCCATGGCCGGCCCTTCCGAATATGTAGTTGATCCTCTGTACCCCGGTCAGCTTCCCCTGCCTGCCAGCGTCGCGGAATGCTTCAGTGTAGATCCGTCCGCGCCGTCCGGACAGGTTCCGCCAAGTTCCCGCATGGCCCGGATGGCCAGTACAGTCGAAGCGGTGCATGCCAAACAGAACGCCGACCATCTGACCGCGCTGATTTTGCCCGTCCCGGACGGCGGCCATGCCGAAGACGGCTTTGTCCGGGTACGCGGAGCCCGCGAAAACAACCTGCGGAACGTGGATGTGGACGTGCCCCGTGATGCGATCGTGGCGTTCACCGGGGTCTCCGGCTCAGGCAAGTCCTCCCTGGCGTTCGGCACCATCTACGCCGAGGCGCAGCGCCGGTTCTTCGAATCCGTGGCGCCCTACGCGCGCCGGCTCATCCAACAGGGCCACAATCCCAAGGTGGAGCAGATCACCGGGTTGCCACCCGCCGTCGCACTTCAACAGCGCAGGGGTACCGCAACCTCCCGGTCCACCGTTGGGACCCTCACCACCCTGTCCAACTCGCTGCGCATGCTCTTCTCCCGCGCCGGCAGCTACCCTGCCGGGGCCGCACCGCTGGACTCCGACGCTTTCTCCCCCAACACCGCGGCCGGCGCCTGCCCGGAGTGCCATGGCCTGGGGACTGCGCACACGGTCAGTGAAGCATCGCTGGTTCCGGACGCTTCCCTCAGCATCCGTGAAGGCGCCATTGCCGCATGGCCCGGCGCCTGGCAGGGCAAGAACCTGCGGGACATCCTGGCTCATTTGGGCTACGACGTAGACCTCCCGTGGCAGCAATTGCCGCGCGACCAGCGGGACTGGATCTTGTTCACCGAGGAACAGCCGGTGGTGGAAGTGACGCCCCAGCGCGACCGGGTGGCCAAACCGTACAAGGGCCGGTTCTGGAGCGCCCGGAGCTACGTCATGCACACGCTGCGGGACTCCAAGAGCCCCGCGATGCGGGAGAAGGTGGTTGGCTTCATGGAGACCGGCCCGTGCCCCCGTTGCGGGGGAACCGGCCTCCGGCCCGAAGCGCTGGCAGTAACGTTCGCCGGGCACACCATTTCGGGGCTCAACGCCGTGCCCATGGCCGAACTGGCGGAGATCATCCGTCCCACCACTGCCCTGGCCAGCGCGGCAACTGCATCGCGGAAGCAGGCCTCCGAGGCCAACGAAGTGGCTGTGGCCATCACCCGGGACCTGCTGCAGCGCATCAACGTGCTGCTGGAACTCGGCCTGGGCTACCTGGCGCTGGGCCGGCCCACGCCCACGCTTTCGCCCGGCGAAATGCAGCGGCTCCGGATCGCCACCCAACTCCGGTCGGGCCTGTTTGGCGTGATCTATGTGCTGGACGAACCGTCAGCCGGGCTGCACCCGGCCGACGCCGAACCCCTCCTCACCGTGCTTGACCAGCTCAAATCGTCGGGGAACTCGGTCTTCGTGGTGGAACACAACATGGATGTGGTGCGGCGCGCCGACTGGCTGGTGGATGTGGGACCCCGGGCAGGGGAAGACGGCGGAGAGGTGCTTTACAGCGGCCCGGTACCGGGCCTTGCGTCAGTGGCGGGCTCCATGACGCGGCCGTTCCTGTTTCCAAAGCCGGAAGAACCAGAGACAGACGACGCCGGCGGCGCCCGGCGCGAAGCCAGCGGGTGGCTGGAACTTGGGGGCATCAGCCGCCACAACCTGCGGGACCTGGACGCGGCCTTTCCGCTGGGCGTCCTGACGGCGGTCACCGGTGTCTCCGGCTCCGGGAAGTCAACCCTGGTCAGCCAGGTCCTGGCCGAGGTTGCAGGGGCCGCAGTGCGCGGGGGCCCGGATACTCTTCCGGGTGCCGAAGAGCCCGAACCGGACCCCGCGGAGGGCAGCGGGCCGGTGACCGTAGGGCATGTGTCCGGTGTGGAACGGATCGACCGCGTGGTGAAAGTCGACCAGAAACCAATCGGCCGCACCCCGCGCTCCAACCTGGCCACCTATACGGGCCTGTTCGACGCCGTCCGCAAGGTTTTCGCTGCCACCCCTGAAGCCAAACGCCGCGGGTTCGGACCAGGACGCTTCTCCTTCAACGTGGCCGGGGGACGGTGCGAAACCTGCCAGGGCGAGGGTTTCGTGGCGGTGGAACTGCTCTTCCTGCCCGGCAGCTACGGGCCGTGCCCCGAATGCCAGGGCTCACGCTATAACCCCGAAACCCTGGAAGTCACCTACCTGGGCAGCAACATCGCGGAGGTCCTGGGCATGACGGTCAATGCGGCCGCCGGGTTCCTGGCCGGCGTGCCCGCAGCCGCACGCTCCCTGCAGACCCTGCAGGACGTGGGCCTGGGCTACCTCCGCCTGGGCCAGCCCGCTACCGAACTCTCCGGCGGCGAGGCACAGCGGATCAAGCTGGCCACCGAACTGCAGCGGGCCCGGCGCGGACACACCCTGTACCTGCTGGATGAACCCACCACGGGGCTGCACCCGGCGGACGTCCTGCTCTTGATGGCGCAGCTGAACCGCCTGGTTGACGCCGGCAACACGGTGGTCGTCGTGGAGCACGCCATGGACGTGGTGGCCGCCGCGGACTGGGTCATGGACCTGGGACCTGCCGGTGGCGACGCGGGCGGCCGGATCGTTGCCGCCGGTGACCCTGCCGTCGTCGCGCGTTCCGGCGACAGCCGCACCGCACCCTATCTGGCGGCGGCGCTCCAGGGCCGGTAGGTATCACCCTTGCCCTTCTGCATGACGGCGGGTATCACTGAGGAATGCGTTCCCGGCGGCCCGTGGTCCCTTCCGAAGTGCTTCGCGGCCGCGTGGCCGTGGTGACAGGTTCCAGCCGCGGGCTCGGCTTCGCAATGGCACGCGAGCTGGGCCTGCACGGTGCCGCGGTGGTGCTGGCGTCCCGGTCGGACGACGCCGTTGCTGCCGCCGTCCAACGCCTGCGGGCGGAGGGAATCACGGCGTCCGGGCGCCGGTGTGACACCGCAACGCTTCACGACGTGGAGGCGCTCCGCGACGAAGCGCTCAGCCAGGGAACACTGGACATCTGGATCAACAACGCCGGAGTGTCGGGTGTGTACGGGCCCACGGCGTCCACGCCCGTGGCTGACTTCGAGCACGTGGTGCACACCAACATCCTGGGGACTTTCCACGGGGCGCGGGTAGCCTTGCCGGTATTCCTGGGCCAAGGCCACGGCGACCTGGTCAACCTGTACGGTCAGGGCGACACCGGGCCCGTGGCGCAGCAGAACGCCTATGCATCGAGTAAGCGCTGGGTCCGCCAGTTCACCGAGACGCTGCGGCTGGAAACGAAGGGCACGGGGGTCAGGGTGCACGGCATGAATCCAGGGCTGGTGGAGACAGATCTCCTGCGGCAGGTGGCCTGCCAGCCGGGCTACCAGCAGCGCCTCGGCGCCCTGCAGGTGGTGGTGGGCCTGTGGGGGCAGTCCGCCCGCGATGCCGCCCGGCCGATCGTGGATGTGGTGACCTCGGATACTCCGGAGTTCAGGTTCCTGACAAAGCGGAGGCTGGTGACCCGCGGGCTGCGCAGCGTGCTGGCCGGCCGCCTCCGCAGGGCGAACCGGATGGGGTTGGACATCACCGTGGTGGAGCCCGGGCAGGCGTAGGGCCGCCGGCGTGGGTTTTACGGGGCCAGTAGAGGTTTACGGGGCCACGCGGCCTGGTGCGCCCTCTACGAATGACGCCTGGGGCCTGCTGCGGTGACGGGCCAGGAAACGCGCCACCCGGCCCCGGAACTCGACCGGATCCGTTGCCGGACCCGCGGGCGCCAGGCGGCCGGCTTCCGTGAGCGGACGCAAACCCTCGTTCACGGCGGCCTTGGACGCCCTGAGGGACCCGGCCGAGCCCTCTCCCCAGGCGGCCAGGATCGCTGCGAGCGCCGCGTCTGCGTGATCGTCAGGGGCCACCGTAGTGACCAACCCGATGTCGAGGGCCTGGTGGGCTGTCAGCATGCGGCCGCCAAAGAGGAGGTCCTTGCTCCGGGAGGGGCCGATTCGAAGGGCCAGGCGGTTGGCGAAGGAGGCCGGCACCAGCAGTCCCAGGCGTCCGACTGGCATGCCGATGCGTGCTGACGGAGTGAGCAACTGCAGGTCGCAGGCGAGGGCGAGCTGGCAGCCGCCGCCGGCTGCCACGCCCTCAACAACGGCAACGGTGGGGACGGGCAGGTCCTCGAGTGCCTGCAGCGCTTCTTCGATCACCACAAAGGTGCGGCTGATGTCCGCATCCGGGGACATCTCCCATTCCCGGACGTCGGAGCCGGCGCAGAAGACGCCTCCCCTGCCGCGAACAACCACTGCACGGAGGGACGGTGCAGCCGCCAGCCGTTGGACCGCCTGCCCCAGTTCCAGCCAGTCGTTCCGTCCAAGGGCGTTCAGCCGTTCCCCACTGCCAAAAGAGAGGGTCGCTACCGGTCCCGCTTCTTCAATGCTTACGGTAGTCATCCGGCCATTCCTTCGTGCCCTCCCTGTGGCCTGAAGGAGCCGGGCCACTGGGACGCCCGGATCCGGGGCAGGTCCTGGATGGGCCCGAGGGTGGCCCACTCATCCCCGCCGAGCCGTGAGAGCGGATCGAGCAGGGCCGCATCCGGGTGGCTGCCCTTGAGCACGCGCGAAGACACGGAGCCGTGCACCACCAGGCCAAGCACCAGGACGCAATCGCCTACCCGAATTGTTTGGTGCAGGGTGCATTCAAGGACCGCGGGTGACTCCTTGACCCGGGGCGGCCTGACCACGGTGCTGGGCTCACGGCTGAGCCCGGCGGCATCAAACTCATCCACGTCCGCACTGAAATTGGTACCGGTGGCATTGACCTCCTGGATCAGCGATGCAGGGGCGAGGTTGACCACGAACTCCCCCGTGGCCTCAATGTTCCGCAGCGAATCCTTCTCGCCGACGGACGTGAACTGGACCACCGGCGGATCCACGGAGGCGACGGTGAAGAACGAGTGCGGCGCAAGGTTGTCCACCCCGGCCAAGGACGTGCTCGACACCCAGGCGATGGGCCTCGGGATCACCACAGACGTCAGGAATTTGTAGAAGTCCCGCGGGCCCAGCCGCCCTGGATCGAAGTCCGTCCGCATCCGGTCCTACAGGCTCCGCGGCGCAGCGGTGGCCGCCTTGTCCTGGGCCATCGCGCCCTTGCCCCTTGGCAGGAAGATCAGGGCAAGCATTGCGATGATGCAGCACAGGATGATGTACAGCGAGATGGACGTCGAGTTTCCGTAGTTGGCCAGCAACGCAGCTGCAATGAGGGGTGCAGGACCGCCGGCGATCACGCTGGCCAACTGGTAGCCCAGTCCTGCGCCGGTGTACCGGATGTCAGTGTCGAAGCTCTCGGCAATCAGGGCCGCCTGGGGACCGTACTGGATGTCGTGCAGGATCAGGCTGACCACTACCGCTACGCCCACCCAGAGGGCGTCCCGGGTATTCAGCAGACCGAAGTAGGGGAACGCGAACAGCGCGGTCAGCACGATGCCGGTTCCGTATACGCGCCGCCGGCCAAAACGGTCGGACAAGCGCCCGAACAGCGGGACCGTGACCAGCCCGATGGCCGCTGCGATCAGCGTGTCGTCAAGGATGGAATTGCTGTCCAGCTTCAGCTGCTTGGTGGCATAGGTGATGACGAATGTAATGAACAGGTAGAACGGTGCCTGCTCTGACGTGCGGACCAGGGCGGACAGGAGGATCTCCCTGGGCTGCCGGCGGATCACTTCCATGATGGGGGTTTTGACCACCTTGTTGGACTTGCGGACTGCGTCGAACTCGGGGCTTTCGATGACCCGCAGCCGGACGAACAGGCCAACGCCGATCAGGATAATGCTGAGGATGAAGGGGATCCGCCAGCCGTAGGCAACAAAGCCGTCAGCACCGGTTGCGGCCGTGGTGATGCGTACGACGCCGGTGGACAGGACCAAGCCCAGCGGCACGCCGATCTGGGGCCAGGAAGCGGACAGGCCACGGCGGTTCTGGTCACCCCACTCCATGCTTAGGAGGACAGACCCGCCCCACTCGCCGCCGACGCCGATGCCCTGGATGATGCGCAGCAGCACCAGCAGGACGGGCGCGGCCACGCCGATGCTTTGGTACGTGGGGAGGCAGCCGATCAGCACTGTTCCGAATGCCATGAGGAAGAGCGTGGCCATCAGTGTTGTCTTTCGGCCGATCCGGTCGCCGAAGTGGCCGAAGATGGCGGCGCCGATGGGCCGGGCGACGAAACCAACGAACTGTGTTCCAAAGGCTGCCAGCACGCCCGCAAAGGCCACCTGCCCGGGGAAGAACAACTGGGGGAAAACCAGGGCCGCGGCAGTTCCGTAAAGGAAAAAGTCATACCACTCGATGGTCGTCCCGACCACACTCGCGACGGTGGCGCGCCTTACGGCCTGCTCCCGGGTCACTCCTTGAAGACTCATCATCACTCCATTGGTCTGATGTAGCAGAACGCCCGGCTCCGCTCTGAAACGGATAAAAAGCGGTGTGCAGCCAGGCATTGGACCCGCATTGCGGTTCTCCAACCCATCGTGCGGGTCCTGGTTGCCTATGTCAACGGTTTCCCCAGCGCGGCGCGACCGTCGATGTGCCGGATATGATTACCACTCGCACCCACCAATATTCACTGGAGACTAGGGACAAGGGCGTTGGCGGCAGAGAGAACCAGCGGATCCGCACCACCCCTCTTGGTGCTGCGCAAGGTCACAGAAATACTGAACTGTTTTTCCGTGGAATCACCGGAGCCCACGCTCCAGCAAATCGCCCGGCAAACCGGGCTGCCGCAGAGTACCTGCCAGCGGCTGGTCCAGAACATGGTCCGGGAAGGGTTCCTCGACCGGGACGGTGACCGCTACCGTATCGGACTGCGGCTGGTCCAATGGGCCGCGCCGGGCACTTTCGGCCTTGATGTGGTCCGCCTGGTCCATCCGATCCTGCAGGAACTGCGGGACCGGACGGGAGAAACGGCATGCCTCTATATGCGGGACGGGGCCTTCCGCACGGTCGTCGCCGTGGCGGAAACGCGGCACGTGGTGATGCGCCCGTTCCTCGTGGGACAGGTCATGCCCATCCACGCCGGCGCACCGGGGAAGATTTTCCTTGCCTTCGATCCGGAAGCCCGCCAGGCGATCAGGGATGCGGAACTGACGCGCTACACGCCCACCACACCCGATACATGGGACAAGCTGGATGCCCAGGTCAGCAGTGCCCGGGCGGACGGCTATTTCGCAGCCTTCGGCGAGCGGAACTCAGATGTGGGCTCCATCAGCGCGCCGGTCTTCAACCATTTGGGGCGCCTGGCGGCTGTCCTGGGCGTGGGCTTCCCCACCCAGCGCGTGGGCCCGGACGACGTCGGGCGGCTGGGCCCGGAGGTAGCGGACGCGGCGAAGGCGGCCAGCGCGGCGCTTGGGTACATGGAGAAGATCTTCCCTTCGTGACGGTGGCGCACGGCGCAGAAGCCGCGCCGGGTCATGGAGCCTGGGTGCCGGCGTCGTACTCCTTGTCCCGCGCCGGGGCCCGAATCCGCCCCTGCTCTGGACTCTTGGGCTGCGCGGAACCAGACTGTCTACAACAGCCTGCCTGGCGCGTCGGAATTGAATGAACTTTATTGGCCGGGTCAAGGGACGGCTGCTTTTATTGGGGCTTTACCGTGATGCCGGTTTCACGGCATTGAAAGGACCTGGTCATGCCGGACTTTGCACCATTCTTCCCGCTTCTAGCCATTATCCTGGGCGTGCTTGTTGCCGTCGGATTTATCTGGGTGGCAACAAAGCTGATGTGGAAGGTAGCTGAACCCAATGAGGCCCTGATCATCTCGGGCCTGACCCGGGGAACCCTTGAAACCCGGGAAGGGATGGATTTCAAGATCGTCACCGGGAAGGGCGCCCTGGTCCTTCCAGGACTCCAGACGGTAAGGCCCCTGTCACTGACCCTGAATGAAACCGAACTTAAAGTTTCCTGCGTTACGTCGCAGGGCATCCAGGTAATTGTGGAGGGTGTGGTCATTTACAAGATCGGTGATGCTCCGCCTTTTATTGCCAATGCAGCACGCCGTTTCCTGGGACAGCAGCCAAAAATGGAGAGCCAGGTCTATAACGTTTTCGAAGGCCACCTGCGGTCCATTATCGGCAGCATGACGATGGAGGAGATCATCCGCGAGCGGGACAAGCTGGCGTCCCAGGTCCGCAGTGCGAGCGGGGTGGAAATGGAGAAGCTGGGCCTGGTGGTGGACTCGCTGCAGATCAAGGACCTGCAGGACCCCACGGACTACATCCAGAACATCGCCAAGCCCCACATCGCCCAGGTGAAAATGGAAGCCCGAATCGCCGAGGCCACCCGCAACCGGGAAGCGGCGGAAAAGGAAGCGGAAGCCGCCGCCCTGATCGCGGACGCACAGAGCGTGTCGGCGATCAGGCAGTCCGTGGCGCAGGCCAACGCAGAACGCGCCAGGGCCAACGCCGCCCAGGCCGGACCGTTGGCCGAGGCCACCGCAAGGCAGCAGGTGGTGGTGCAGGAAACAGAGGTTGCCAAACTGGAAGCGGACCGCGAAGAGCAGAAGCTGCAGACCAGCATCCGGAAGCCTGCGGACGCCAAGGCCTACGCCAGGCGCACGGAAGCGGAAGGCCAGAAGGCAGCGGACATCAGCGCCGCGGAGGCACTGGCACGCCGCACGGAGCTCGAGGCACAGGCCAACGCGCGGAGAACGGAGCTGCAGGCGCAGGCAAATGCCACGGCTGCTGCCGCCACTGCCGGAGCCACCAAGGTCACCGGTGAGGCCGAGGCCGCCGCCACGCGGGCCAAGGGCGAGGCAGGGGCGTCCGCCATCAAGGCCAAGGCCCTGGCGGAGGCCGAGGGCATCAAGGCCCGGGCAGAGGCGCTGGCCACCAACCAGGACGCCGTCATTTCCCAGCAGCTCGCCGAGAACATGCCTGCCATCATCGCGGCGGCCGCGGAGCCTTTCGCCCACGTGGGCAACATGACCGTCCTGAACGGCGGCGAGGGCGTCAACAGGATGCTGGGTGGAATCCTTGCCCAGGCGGGTGACTACCTGCCGGCCCTCCGGTCAGCGCTCCGGAAGGGCGATGAGGGGAAACGTCCAGCCAAGGCCCCGGACGCCTAGGAACCGGACGTTTACGGGCTGCCGACACGCAGGAGCAATGGATGCGCAGGAATGTTGACCGGAGCCTGACCGGCAAGATCGGCCGGGTGACCGGGCTTGTTGGCCCGGGCACCATCGGCGAGGTCATGCTTCCCTACCTTGGGGGCATCATGGCCTTCCACGCACACCCGTACGACAAGACCAGCGTGTTCCCGGTGGGTGCCGAGGTGCTGGTCATCTACTTCGACCCACCGCAGACGGTATTCGTGGATGAATTGCCGGACGTCCTGAAGCACGGCGGGTAGGGCGCCCGGCTCCCCGCCACTTTGAGGGCGGAGCCTACCGCCCGCCCTCCATTTTGCGGCTGCGCTGTTCCCTGGCCATCGGCCCATAGGGATAGACCCCGGTCTCCGGCTCGCTGGCACTGTCGAGCCTGCTGATGTCGTCCGCGCTCAGGGTGAGTTCGGCTGCCGCGAGGTTGTCGGCCAGCTGCTCAGTAGTCCGGGCGCCCAGGATTACTGATGTCACCGCCGGCCGGTCCGCGAGCCAGGCCAGGGCTACCTGGGAGTGGCTTGCGGCGTGGGCCGAGGCAATGTCCTCAACGGCATCGATCACGGCCCACGTGCGGGGGTTGTCGTTGCGGGCCTGCCACGCCTCCATGCCGCGCTTGGGATTCTCCCCCAGGCGGGTGGCGCCGGAAGGGCGCTGGTCCCGCTTGTACTTGCCGGACAACCAGCCGCCGCCAAGGGGGGACCACGGAAGCAGTCCGATTCCGGCGTCCAGGGCAGCCGGAACGATCTCGAATTCGATGTCCCGGACCAGGAGGCTGTACTGCGGCTGCAGGCTGACAGGCGGGTTCCAGCCCTGGCTGCGGGCCACCTGGACGGCTTTGGTGAGCTGCCAGCCCAGGAAGTTGGAGAAGCCGTAGTAGGCGATCTTGCCGCTTCGTACCGCGTCCTCCAGGAAGCGGAGGGTCTCCTCCAAAGGGGTGATCGGATCCCACGCGTGCATCTGGTACAGATCAATCTGTTCCACGCCAAGGCGGCGGAGGGAATCATCCAAGGCGCGGGCCAGGTGCCTGCGGGACGTTCCGACGTCGTTCGGTGCCGTGCCCATGGGGAAGCGCCCCTTGGTGGCGATGACGGCTTTGTCCCTTTGCTCCGGGCGCTGGGCCAGCCACCGGCCAATGATCTCCTCCGAGACCCCTGCGCTGTAGACGTCGGCTGTGTCAATGAAGTTGCCGCCCGCTTCGAAGTAGCCGTCCAGGATGGCGTGGGACGTTTCCTCGGTGGCCTCTGCACCAAAGGTCATCGTGCCCAGGGCGAAGCTGGTGACGATGGTTCCGCTGGGGCCAAGGGTTCGGTACTGCATGGTTGTCCTCGCGATCAGTTGTGGTTGGGCGGAAAGTTGCGGCGGGCTGCGTCCGTGGTGGTGGTGCGGATCCGGTACAGGCTGGTGGTCGCCGTGATGTAGAGGTCCCGTCCGTCGGGGCCGCCGAAGCACAGGTTGGCCACCGTTTCCGGCACTTCCATGGTGTGCAGGAGTTCAAAGGACGGCGAATAGATCCGGACCGACGGGCCGGCGGAGGTCCAGATCCTGCCGTCAACGTCCACCCTCAGACCGTCCGCCGGACGGTCGTCCTCCAGTTCGAGGGTGCCGGTGCGTGGACCGCAGCGGCTGTCGGACACGCTGTAGGTGGCGATCCGCAGCGGCACCCCGTAACGGCGGCCGGCGGTGTCAGCCACGTAAAGGACGGACTCATCGGGTGAGAAGGCCAGCCCGTTGGGATGCACCAAATCTGTGACCACCGCCGTGAGGGTTCCGGACGCCGGCTCGAAGCGGAAGACATAGCAGCCGCCGTATTCCTGCTCCCCCTCATGGCCTTCCTTTGTCCCGGGAAGAATGCCGTAGGGCGGGTCCGTGAACCAAATACCCGAGTCGCGGGCAACCACCACATCGTTGGGTGAGTTGAGCTGCCGGCCCTTGAACGAGTCAACCAGGCCGGTGACGGAACCCCCGGTGTCGCGTTCCACCCGGCGCCGGCCATGGCTGCACTGCACCACGCTGCCATCGGCGTCCAGTGTGCGGCCGTTGGTGTATTCGACGCCGGCGGCATATTCGCGGGTCTTCCCGGTGGCCGGGTCGAACTCAAGGATGCGGTCGTTCGGGATGTCACTCCACCGGAGGGTTTGCGATGACGGCACCCACACAGGCCCCTCGGCCCATACCGAGCCGGTGAAAAGGCACTCCAGCGCGCCACTGGTAAGTTCGACAGCCAACGGAGCTCCTTTGCAGTCAGGGTGCCTGCCGCCACGGTGAAGCGGCTAGGTGGCGGCAGCCCTATCAGGGAGCCACGAATCCTATAGGAACGAACCTACCCTAGCCCTGGCCCTGGGTCTGCGGGACGCGCAGGCTGCCGTACCTTTCCATCCGGTGCCAGCGAAGGTGCACTCCGGCCACAGCGGTGACAACTGCCTGGATAACCACCAGGTACATGAGCTGCCGGTAGACGAACTGCTGCAGGGGAAGTGTCCAGAGCGGTCCGAGCCGTTCCTTGTCGAGCCGGAAGGCATAAGCGGCCATGAGCAGCTGGACCGCCAGGAACAGCAGCCACAACGCGCCGATCCGCAGCGGGTCGAGGAAGATCAGGCCGTACAGGGCAAAGACGTCGACGATGGGCGCGAACAGGGGAAGCAGCACCTGCAGGACGAGAAGATAACCGAGCCCGCGGCGGCCCAGCTTGCCCGCCGCCCCACTCTGCACAACGGCACCGCGGTGCTTCCACATTGCCTGCAAAGTGCCGTAGCACCACCGGTACCGCTGGCGCCACAGTGCGCCCAGGGTGGCGGGTGCCTCCGTCCAGGCCCTGGCGTCCTCCTGGTACACGACGCGCCAGCCGTCCCTGCACAGTGCCATGGTCAGGTCGGTGTCCTCGGCGAGCGTGTCATCGCTGACGCCCCCGACGTTGCGGAGGGCGTGGAGCCGGAAGGCACCGATTGCCCCGGGGACGGTGGGCATGCATTCGGCAACGTCGAACAGCCTGCGGTCCAGGTTGAAGCCCACCACGTACTCGATGTGCTGCCAGGCGCCCAGGATGCCACCGCGGTTGGCCACCTTGGTGTTGCCGGAAATGGCCCCAACCCTGGGATCCGCGAAGGGCTGGATGAGGGCACGGACCGTATCGGGTTCGAAGACGGTGTCACCGTCCACCATGACCACGAGATCGTGGCTGGCCGCCTGGATTCCGGCGTTCAGGGCCGATGGTTTGCCGCCATTCTCCTTGCGGATGACGGTCACGCCAGGCAGGCCGAGGGCCTCCACGATGTCGGCCGTGCCGTCTGTTGAGCCGTCGTCCACCACGATGATTTCCACTGGATGGGTGGAGGCAAGGATGGAGCGCACCGCGGCCTCAATGCCTGCGGACTCGTTATAGGCGGGGACAATCACGGTGGCCGGTTCGGTGACCGCCGGTTCCATGGTTTGGCCCGGGGCGGAGCCGCTCGCGCCGGGGGCGGTGGTGGCGCTGGCGCCCGGCGCTGTTCCGCTGGAGCCGGGGGCAGTTGCATTGGAGCCGGTGGCGGTTCCGGACGTCGCAGCGGGGGCCGCGGTCGGGGCCGGGGCCGGGGCAGGAGCAGCGGCAGGCGCCGCCGGGGCGGCGGCCGCAGCGGGTGCGACGGCGGTACCTGCCACCGGAGGCACGGCAGTAACAGCAGAGACAGGCTCCGGGACGGCCGCCGGGGACTGCTCAACGATCGGAACGGCGGGCCCGGTCAAGCCGGCCCGTGGATCCACAGACGGGGTGCTTGATGGAGTGTCGCGGGGCCCGGCGGCGGCGGGCAGGGGAAGGAATGGTGCCGAGACCCCGGAACCGCCGATGAATGCGGCCAGTACGAGGATGACGTACGCCGCCACAAGTCCGACGACCCCCAGGCCGATCATCTTGACCCGCCGGAGCCGCCGGCCTGACGCATCGACGAACACGGGTCCACGGGGAGAGATGGCGGGCGACTGATCGGATGTCTCTTCAGGGGCTTTCATCGAGCATCAACCTTAGAGGACCCAAATTGGCTAGCACAAAACCTGGCGTGGTTCTCCCGGCCGCTCCTGCCCGGCGGTAGCGCAGCCCACAGAGGGCCGGATTTGGGGCTGCGAAACTAATGACCCCGCAGCAGGCATTGGCTAGGATCGAGGTTCTACGGTCAGTCAGTCAAGGGCTTGCGCCTTTTATGCCCGCAGTAGGCGCCAGGTGTGCAGAGAGGCCACCATGGATGTCACCCAGTCCGCCCAGTACCCGCTCAACCCCTTTCCGCACTATGAACAGATGCGGGCAGCGGCCCCGGTTTTCCAGGATGACCAATCCGGGAGCTGGCACGTGTTCCGCTATGACGATGTTCAGCGGGTGTTGTCCGAGCACGCAACCTTTTCCTCGCGCATGGGCGGCGGGAACCCCTCCGGTACCGGGCAATTGTTCTCAGCGAGCCTGATCACCACCGATCCGCCACGGCACCGGCAATTGCGTTCGCTGGTCACGCAAGCTTTCACCCCCAAGGCCGTTGACGCGCTGGCGCCGCGCATCGCCGCCCTCACCGGCGAGCTCCTGGACGCGATGACGACGGGTGGCGGCAGCGCAGACCTGATCCGGGAGTTGGCCTACCCGTTGCCCGTCATTGTCATCTCGGAGTTGATGGGCATTCCCGCCGAAGACCGGGAGCGGTTCAAGCACTGGTCAGATGTGGTTGTTAGCCAGACCCGGACGGCTCCTGCGGGCGAAGGACAGGAGTCCACCACCTCGGAAATGGTGGAATACTTTCTGGCCCTGATCGACCAGCGCAGGAGCCGGCCCGGCAACGACCTGATCAGCAGCCTCCTGGCCGCGGAGATCGAGGGCCAAAAACTGACGGTGCCCGAACTTCTCGGCTTCTGCAGCCTGTTGCTGGTGGCCGGCAACGAGACCACCACCAACCTGATCGGCAACGCCGTCCTGTGCCTTGCGGAGTCGCCCGGCATCCACGCGCGGCTCCTGGACGAGCCCGGCTTAATTCCCCAGACCCTGGAAGAAGTGCTTCGCTTCCGGTCACCGGTCCAGTCCATGTACCGGGTGGCGGCAGCAGAGACGGTTCTTGGCGGCCAGAGAATCCCGGCGGGCGCGCCCCTTGTGGCCTGGATCGGGTCAGCCAACCGCGATGAGCAGCAATTCGAGCGCGCGGCGGAATTCGATGTCGACCGCAACCCGAACCGGCACCTTGCGTTCGGCCACGGAATCCACTTTTGCCTCGGCGCGCCACTGGCACGGCTTGAGGCCAGGATTGCCCTGGAGTCCCTGCTGGCCCGCTTTCCCGGGCTTTCGGTGGCCCCGGACGCCCAGTTGGAACGGATGGAAAGCAGCATCGTCTACGGGCTGAAGTCACTGCCCGTCAACTGGCTGCCGGAGTGACCTGCGCGGAGCGGGTAGTCCGTAAGCATGCCGCCCCCGCGGGACCGTGGACCTAGCGGGCCGATCCTGCCTTTGCGGCGGCGTAGGTGGTGGCCTGGGAACGCACCTGGCGGATATACGCGTCGGACTGGTTATAGGAGTAGATGGCGTCAGTCCACCCTTGTGCCGTGGTGAGGTCACGGGCGTGGCCGCAGAGGTAGTCCGCCGCACTGAGCGCGGCATCGTCGATATTGAAGGGGTCGGCTATTCCGTCGCCGTTCCCGTCCCTTCCCGCAAGCCGCCACGTGGAGGGAATGAACTGCATGGGTCCCACCGCGTGGTCCCAGCGCGGGTCGCCGTCGAGTGCACCGCCGTCGGTATCCGGAATGGCGGCAAAACCCGCGCCGTTGAGGCTGGGACCCACAATGGCCCCGCTCGCCTGCCCCGTGGGACTCAGGGAGCCACCGCCATGGCTTCCGTGGCCCGATTCAACGAAGCCCACGGCGGCTACCGTGTTCCAGCCGATTCCGCAGCCGGGATTGGAAATGTTCGCCGTGGCTGCCGCGTTCACGTAGGCCTGCAGGGCGCGGAGAGGGATGTCCGTCTGCGCGGCAGCATCGGCAAGCCACTGCGCATCCGGGCTGGACGTCACATTCACGGCGGTGGTGATGCCCGGCGCCCCCGCAGCGAGCTTGACCGCTGCCCGCGGCGGCGCGGCCATGACCGCGCTGGCTTCCGCCCCGGGCTGCCGCACAAGCCAGAACGAGAAAGCCGCACTGACGCACGCCACGAAGAGGCTGAAGACCACAAAGCGTTTTACACGGAGCACCGACTAATCAAACCACCCAGTCCGGACCGGCCGCGTCACCGTGTGGGATCGATCATCGTCATGCCTGCCACGTTGGCCGTGTCGAAACGAGCCAGCATCCCCGCAGCCTCATCCAGCCCGATCACCCGCTCGATGAGCTTTTGCGGTTCAAGCGCCCCGGACTCGATCAGGGCAAGCATTCCGGGGTAGTCTGCCGCAGCCATGCCGTGGCTTCCGAAGACCGCGAGTTCCCAGGCGATGACGCGGGCCATCGGAACCCGGGGGTGGCCGTCAACGGGCGGGAGGAGTCCGATCTGGACGTGCCTGCCTTGGCGGCGAAGGCTGAGGAGTGCGTCCGCGCAGGTCTGCTCGCTGCCGACGGCGTCAATGGAGACATGGCTTCCGCCAGTGATGGCGTGTACGCGTTCCGGGACGTCTGACCCGTCCGCGGCCAGGACATGGTCGGCACCCAGGGACGCCGCCACCTCGAGGGCGGCCGGGTTCCGGTCTACCGCCACGACATTTCCGCCGAGCGCCTTCGCGATCATGACGGCGCTCAGGCCAACACCGCCGGCTCCCACAATGGTGACCCACTCACCGCTGGCCAGGCCGGCGCGGCCGGTGAGTGCACGGTACGCAGTGGCAAACCGGCATCCCAGGCTTGCTGCCGCTTCGAAGCTGACGCCGTCAGGGATCGCCACCAGGTTCGTATCCGCCGCGTGGACCACTACCTGCTCCGCAAAGGAGCCCCAGTGGGTGAATCCGGGCTGCTGCTGGTCCGGGCAAACCTGGGCGGCGCCCGCACGGCACCACTCACAGGCTCCGCACCCTTCGACAAAGGGCGCGGTCACCCTGTCGCCAACCACCCACTTGGTCACGCCCGCACCGACGGCGGCAACGACGCCCGCGAACTCGTGGCCCGGAACATGCGGCAGGACGATGTCGTCGTGGCCCGCCCAGGCATGCCAGTCGCTCCGGCACAGGCCGGTCGCGGCAACAGTTATTGCTACGCCGCCGGCGGGCACCTCCGGGGCGGCGACCTCCTGAACGGACAGTGGGCCGGCTATCCGGTCCATGATCATCGCGCGCACAACGTCCTCCCATATTGGTTTCTTTCCATGACCACTCTAGAGAACGTTGATGGCAATAACGACGCCGATGATGATGGCCGCGGAGAGCGCCAGAATCATGTAAAGACCGGCCTTCATTGGGCTCGTCTGGACAGCCGCGCCCGTTTCCGGCAGGACCGCCTGCCAGGCCTTGATGATTTCCAGCCCCTCGTAGTAGGAGAACATCATCAAAGCGCTCCCGGCGACACCGGCTACCCCGCCCAATCCCCCCGCAGGGCTCATGGCAGCACCAGCCGAACCGGCACGGTTGAGCGCTGTGCGGTCCTTGTAGTCGTCGGAGGCCGCCTTCATCTCCGCCTTCTGCTCCGGCGACGGGTCCGGGGACAGGGACGCCCCAACGCCCAGCAGGTCATACTTGCGGCCCTGGGCTGTGACCACCATCGTTCCCATGCTGGTGAACCGGAATGACGCCTGCTGCACGGGCAAAGCGAGCACGCTCACGCCGGCAGCATCCACCATGCGGAACACCCCTGAGGAATCCATGCTGACTATTACGGGCACCGTCCTGGCTCCGTTGATCATGCTTTTGCGCCAGTACAGCAGGGACTTCATGGGCGTGGCAGGATCGGGTGTTGGCGTCGACATGCCCACCAGCCTAGGCGGAAATCCAGGCGGCAGGCCGTAAGGGGCATGGGGAGTTCTGCCCGCCTGTCCGGGTCCCTGCACCCTGGGGCGACGCCTCCCGCGTGGCTATCATCAGGCATGGGCAGAAAGAACTACCTCGTCGAAGGTGGGTCAGGCACCGGAAAGACCTCGGTCTGCAACGAGTTGCGGCGGCGCGGCTACCACGCCGTCAACGGCGACCGGGAACTGGCCTACCAGGGCGACCCGCTGACGGGTGAACCAGTATCAGACGTCACCGGCGTCTCCGCGCACCGTCACCACCTGTGGCGGGTGGACGACGTCAGGGCGCTGGCTGCAGACCGGCAGGAGGCAGTGACGTTCTTCTGCGGAGGGTCGAGGAACCTGGCCGAGTTCATCGACCTGTTCGATGGCGTCTTCGTGCTCGAAGTGGACCGGGAGACCCTGAAGCGCCGCCTTGACGCGCGTCCGCGGGACGAATGGGGCGGGCGGGAGGCGGAACGGAAGCTGATTGAACACCTGCATGAAACGCGGGAGGAGATCCCGGCGTGTGGCACGGCCATCGATGCCACCGTACCGCTCCCCCAGGTGGTCGACGATATCCTGCGCCGGGTCCAGCAGGCAGGCCGGGAGTGACCGCCCCTAACCGTACTGTCAGCGCACCACTTTGCGGTGGCCGGCGTCCAACCGCTCCGTCCACCCCCGCGAATCGAGGTGCTCCAGCAGCGGAACCGCGGTCCGGCGGGTTGTGTCCAGTGCCTGGCGTGCCTGGCTGGTGGTGAAGGGCTGTTCCAGGGCGGCGAGGGTGCGCATGGCAAGGGCTGGAGCCGTGGGCAGCAGCACTACGCCATCACGCAGCCGCAGCAGGCGGCCCGTCCGTTCGGCGGCAGCCAGCTCCCGGACGCCTAAGCCCAGTGCGGTCAGCTCCTCGGATTCCGGGGCCTTAAACGCATGGGCGGTGAGCCGACGCTCCAATTCCGCGATTGCCGCTTCGATGGGGCCAAGGTTGCCCTCGCTGCCAGGCAGCCTGATGTGACCTGTCTGTTGTACCAGGGCAGCCCCGCGGATGACGTGGGCAAGCAGCCTCTCATCGGGCAGTCGAAGAAGGTCCCGGGCCGCGCCCATGGACAGGCCTGGAGCCAAGGGGTCGCGTTCCTGCAGGGCCTGCACGGCGTTGCGGAGCTGGTGCTGCCAGGACTCAAGGACGGGAGCGTGCACCCACCAGTCATCGATGACCTTGACCCCGGGGGGCGCCCCGGAGTCATTGCCGGACAGCAGTCCGAGCCGCCGCAGATGTTCCACCTGCACGGCCTTGCGGGCTGCCACCTCCCCCAGCACGTCTCCGGCCGGGTCCATGCCCGCAAGCCGTTGGGCCCAGTGGGCGCCGTCACCGCGCCGCCGCAATTCCGGCGGATCGGCGTCGAGGATACGTGCTCCGCCCAGCACCGAGCGGCTGCCGGGGTCCCGGAGCACCAGCCGGTCGCCCAGGACCAGAGGCAGATGGCGGTCAAGGACGAGCCGGGCGTGGTCGGCGCCGAACGGACGCAGCCGGGCCGGCACTGACGCGGTGCCAACGTGGACCATGAGCTGCTCCGGCACATCCGTGTAGGCCACGCCGGTGCTCCGTTGGATGCCCACGACGCCGGTGGCAGGCCACGCGTCGGGGGTGAGAAGCGCGTCCCCGCGGCGAACGTCAGCAGCGGAAACGTCCCGCAGGTTCAGGGCAACACGGCTGACCGGCGCCACGGAAGGGTATGAGGTGTCACGGCTTTGCAGGCCGCGGACGACGACGGGCCGCGAACCAAAGTGCCCCAGCAGGCTCAGCCGGTCGCCTTGGACGATCGTTCCCGCTGCCAGCGTTCCGGTCACCACAGTGCCGGAACCGGTGATTGTGAACGAGCGGTCCACCCACAACCGGACCCGCCCTTCCGTGGTGGGATGAGGCACGCTGGCCAGGACGCCGTCGAGCGCTGAACGAAGGTCAGGCAGCCCGGTACCGTCGATGGCGGACACGGCAACGGAGGGGGCATCCCGCAGGCCAGTTCCTGCCAGCTCAACGCGGGTCCGTGCCAGGACCTCTGCCACGCGCCGGCTGGACGCCCGGTCCGCCCGGCTGAGGACCACTACGCCATGTTCGATCCCAAGAGCCGCCACGGCGTCCCTGTGGTCGCTTGACTGCGCCTGCCAGCCTTCATCGGCGGCAACGACGAAACAGACCACGGGCGCGGGCCCGATTCCGGCCAGCATGTTGCCCAGGAACCGCTCGTGGCCGGGGACGTCCACAAACGCAACATCCTGTCCGGACGGCAGCGTGGTCCAGGCGTATCCCAGGTCGATGGTCAGCCCGCGGCGCCGTTCTTCTTCCCAACGGTCCGGCTCCATGCCGGTGAGGGCGCGAACAAGGGTGCTCTTGCCGGAGTCCACATGCCCGGCGGTGGCAACGACGTGCACGCTCAGCCCGCCCTGCCTGCAGTCGCGACGTCGAGGGTTTCCAGTGCGCGCCGAACCGCCTCGAGTATCCGGTCATCGTCCGCGGCGGGAACACAGCGCAGATCGATCAGGCAGGAGCCGTCGTGGACGCGCGGCAGCACGGCAGGATCACCAGTGCGCAGGAGCGGCGCCAGCCCTTCGGGGAGCCGCAGCGCCCAACCGGGCAGGGGAAAACCGGGGGCTCCCCCGCCGCCTACCCTGCCGTCATGCGGCACCACCGGTACTCCCAGTTCACCGGCCAGCCGCTCCGTGCGGCGCCGCAAGTGACCGGCGTCGGCGTGCAGCGCCTGAACGACAGGCGGTGTGCCGCCCGCGACGGTCGCCTCAAGGGCTGCGAGGGCGAGTTTGTCGGCGCGGACGGCACGGGCGAGGGGGTGGCGGGCCAGTTGGGTGATGACTTCCCTGCGGCCCAGCAGCAGGCCTGCCTGGGGTCCGCCCAGCAGTTTGTCGCCGCTGGCGATGACGACGTCGGCCCCGGCAGCCAGGGCGGTGGCAACATCGGGTTCATCAGGGAGGTGCGGGTCGTGAACCAGCAGTCCGCTGCCAAGGTCGGCCACGAGGGGTATCCCGTTTGCCTGTGCCAGCGGGCCCAGGTCGTGCAGCGGAACAGCGGACGTGAAACCGTCAACCCGGAAGTTGCTCGGATGGACCTTGAGGACGCAGCCTGTGTCGGGGCCGAGGGCTCCGGCATAGTCGTGCAGGTGGGTGCGGTTGGTGGTGCCCACCTCCCGAAGCCTTGCCCCGGTCGATTCCATCAGGTCTGTGAGCCTGAAGCCGGCACCGATCTCAACGAGTTCGCCCCGGCTCACCACCACCTCCCGGCCGGCGGCCAGGGCAGTGGTGGCCAGTACCAGCGCAGCTGCACCGTTGTTGACCACCAGCGCTTCCTCGGCGGCGGGACAGGCGGCGAGCAGCGCCCCGCGGGCCCCGGCGCCCCGGCGGGAGCGGCTTCCGTCAGCCAGGTCGAGTTCCACGTCAACATAACCGCTGGCTGCGATGAGAGCGTCGACCGCAGCCGCCGAAAGGGGTGCCCGCCCCAGGTTGGTGTGGACGATGACACCGGTTGCATTAACGACCGGACGCAGGGTGGTCGCCGTGCGGCGGCCGATGGCGGCCAGCAGGACGGGCTCAACCTGGCCCGGAAGCAGGTCACCGCGCCGGGCCTGCCCCTGGATGTCCCGGACAAGTTCGCGGACCACACGCTCGTTCAGCCGGGTACGGGCATCGCGGACGGCAGGGAGTGCCAGCAGGTCGTTGGTGCGGGGAATCAGGCGCCGGGGATCGACGTGGTCCACAGCCCTCCTCATATCGCGGCATTCGCAGCCGAAAGTTGGCGGTGGCGGACGGGAATCGAACCCGCCAGGCCGAGATGCTCAGCCTCACCGGTTTTGAAGACCGGGGGGCCCACCAGGACCCGGACGCCACCGCGCCTCAATATAGCAGGGTTGGCTTGAGGGGTACGCTAGGCGGGTGAATGAGGTACAGTCGTCAGTCCAGCAACTCGAAGAGGCCGCCGTCGGCACGCTCCGGCTCACCGGCTACGCGCATGGCGGGGGTTGTGCCTGCAAAATTCCGCCCGGAGAGCTGGAAGACGCAGTCCGCGGGCTGATCGGCCAGCCCGGTGCAGAGGTGCTTGTTGGCCTGGACAGTGGCGATGACGCCGCCGCCGTCCTGGTGCGCGATGACCTCGCGGTTTTGACCACTGCCGATTTCTTCACCCCCGTTGTCGACGACGCCTTTGACTGGGGCCGGATCGCTGCCGCCAATGCGCTCTCGGATATTTACGCAATGGGCGGCAGGCCGGTGACGGCCATCAACCTGGTCGGCTGGCCCCGTGATGTCCTGCCGATGGAACTGATGACGGAGGTCCTCCGGGGCGGGCTGAGTGTGGCGCTGGAGGCCGGTTGCCCCGTTCTTGGCGGCCACTCCATCGACGATCCGGAGCCAAAGTACGGCATGGCTGTCACCGGCGTGGCCCATCCCGACCGGTTGCTGCGCAATGACGCGGCCCAGCCGGGGTTGCCCATAACGCTCACCAAGCCGATCGGCGTCGGGCTTCTCAACAACCGGCACAAGACGACCGGTGAGGTCTTCGCCGAGGCGATAGAGACGATGGCGGCCCTCAACCGCGACGCCTCCGAGGCGGCGGTGGCCGCGGGGCTCCGGGCAGCGACGGACGTCACGGGCTTCGGCCTGCTGGGCCACCTTTACAAGATGGTCCGGGCCTCTGGAGTGAGCGCAGTGATAGACCTGAAGGCCGTGCCGGTGATTGAGGGAGCCCGCGAGGCGCTTCGTGACGGCTTTGTGTCCGGCGGGACCCGGCGCAACTTCGACTGGGTGCGTCCGCACCTGGAGGCGGCGCCGGGCATCACCGGGGACGACCTGCTGCTGCTGGCCGATGCCCAGACCTCCGGCGGCCTGCTGGTGGTCGGCGAGCTGCCCGGACACCCCGTCATCGGCCACACCACTGCGGGGCAGGGCATTCAGATCCGCTGAAAAGCGCCGGCTGCTCAGCTGCCGGTGGTGATTGCGTCGCCGGTAACACCGGCGGCGCGGCGGGCCGCGAGCCGGTTTTTCTGGGGCTCGATCGTGTACCGCGGGTCCTTGGCGGAAGCCAGTCCTGCTTCAAACACGCCGAAGCGGGTCAGTGCGGATGCAGTCAGCAAAGCCAGGCCTGAAGCAGCAGCTGCGACGCGGTTGCGGCCGCCCAGCAAGGTTCCCAGGCCGCCGGCGAGTGCCAGCCGCTCGCTCCACTTCAGCATGGCGCCTGCCTTGCCCTGGTGCAGGGGCTCGGCTGCGATCGGGTCCATCCGGCGCTCCATCACCTTCATGGCCACCACGTCGCCGATGACGCCGAGTACGGCCAGTTTCTGGGCCGGGCCAGTCTCGCGCACCGGTGTGGTGACCATGGCGAGCCCTGCCGAAGCGAGGCACGCGGAACTCACGAAGACAAAAGGCAGTTCCTCATGGGCGGCGTTCCATGTGGGTGTGGCGGTGTCGCCGAGCAGCACCGCCGTGTAGGCCGCCAGCGGGCCGGCGAACACGGCGGCTTCAACACCCGCGGGACCTTCGACAGCCTGCAGCACCTTGCGCAAGGGTCCCAGCGGCAGCCTGTTTCCGCTCATCCGGTCGATTTCCGCTACTGCCGAGACGCCCGCCCCGGCACTGAAGGCGCTGAGGATCCAGGAGCCCACACTCATCGGCGAGGTCACCTTGAAGGTTCGCAGCATGTGCAGGAAACGCTCCGGCCTGCCCAGGTCCTTAACCAGGGCAACGGCCCCGGCGCTTACTGCCGCCAAGGCGCCCAGGCGGGCGTTCCGGCGGAGTACCGGCCGGCCGGTCAGCTGGCCGCCGAGGCCCAGCAGCGCCGAACCGGCCGCCACGCCGCCCAGGAACAGGTAGATGGCAACGTCATCGCCCCACGGTGCCGGCTTGACCACCGGACGGCCGTAATACGAGGTGAACTCCGGCTCCGGAACCATGGGCATTTCACGCGAACCGTCGCCGTTGTCACGGCGGCGGCGCATCCCGGGCTTGCCGCCCTGCCGGCGGCGCCGGGCGGGCTCGGCCGGCCGGAAGTTGTCGAATTCGGAAAGGGTCACGCCCGTCCTCCCAGGAAAACCAGTGCTGCGGCCGCGGCCATGCCCGCCACCGCCATGCCTGCCCGCTTGTACATTTGCGGCAGGTCGGCAGTTGGGACCCGGGGGTCCGGCGGAAGCCCGTACACCTCGGGCTCATCCAGCAGCAGGAAGACGGATCCGGTACCGCCGACGCCATCGTGCTCGTTCGCGCCGTAAAGCCTCGCCTCGGTCATGCCCTGCGCGTGCAGCGTGGCCACCCGTTCCCGGGCCGTGTCCACCATGTCGTCGTGGTCGCCGAACTTGATGGACGTCGTCGGGCACGCCTTGGCGCAGGCGGGCGTCTCGTCCGCCACCAGCCGGTCGTAGCACAGGGTGCACTTCTGGGCGATGCCCTCGTTGGGAACGGAAGGGTGCTTGGCGTGCTGTTCCTCCCTGCTGGTGGCCACCTTGACGGTGCCGTTGCTCCGGCGCTCGATGACGCCGAAAGGGCACCCGGCGACGCAGGTTCCGCAGCCGTTGCAGACATCGTCCTGGACCACCACAGTGCCGAACTCGGTGCGGAAGAGCGCCCCGGTGGGGCAAACGTCCAGGCAGCCGGCGTGGGTGCAGTGCTTGCAGACGTCCGAGGACATCAGCCACCGGAAGTCCGCCGTGTCCGGGGGCGTCGTATCCGCCCCTGCCAGGTCTGTCGCGGCGGAGCCTGCCGGGGCAGGAGGGCCAATGCGGGGCATGCCCAGACTGACCAGGGCCCTTCCGGACTCGCGGGCCTCGGCAATGCGATCCTGGCCTTGCTCAACGAACGCCACATGCCGCCAGGTGCTGGCGCCCAGTGATCCAGTGTTGTCGTAGGAAGAACCGAGCAGTTCGAGGTTTCCGTCCTGCGGGTTGTGGTTCCATTCCTTGCAGGCAACTTCGCAGGCCTTGCAGCCTATGCAGATAGAAGTGTCAGTAAAGAACCCCTTGCGCGGATGGTTGTGCTCCCAGTGGGCATCTGCGGTGGGGTCGGTCGGTCCGGACAGCTGGCCCATCTAGTTCTCCAACGTCTGGTCGGCGGCCGGAACGCTGCCTGTGGGCAGCCGGAATCCGGGCGGGGCGGTCTGTGCTTCGGTTGAGGCTGTGGCGGTGACGGTCATCAGCGCGGACCGCCATCGGCCGGGCCGGCGTCACCCGGGGCGGGATGGATGCCTTCCGCCGCGGGATCAGTGACCGTTTGGTTGCCGGTCTCGGTAGTGACTCCTGCGCGGACCTGGTATTCAGCAACCAGGTCGAGAAGTTCCTTCCCGCGCGGCCTTCGGCCCGGACGGATGTCGCACGAGGCCACCTTGGACTCCTGGATCTGGACGTTGGGGTCCAGCGTCACACCCAGCAGATCGTTGGCCGCGTCGCCGCTGACCACGGCATTGCTGCCGACGCCCCAGTGGTAGGGCAGCCCGATCTGATGCACCGTGTGGCCACCAACAGCCAGGGGCCGCATCCGGTCAGTGACCAGCACCTTCGCCTCGATGGCGGAGCGCGGCGAAATGATCGTTGCCCACCCATAGGGCTCCAATCCCCGCTCGGCAGCCAGCTCCGGCGAGACCTCGCAGAACATCTCCGGTTGCAGCTCCGACAGGTAAGGCAGCCAACGGCTCATCCCCCCTGCGGTGTGGTGCTCGGTGAGCCGATACGTGGTGAAGACGTACGGATAGACGTCCACGCCATTGGTGCCGGCGCTTGGCGCACTGAGGTTGTCCTTCCGGGGGAACATCAGGCGTGCCGGGCTCTGCTGCTGCGGATACAGCGCGTTCGCCACGGGTGATTCCTGGGCCTCGTAATGGGTGGGAAGGGGCCCATCCACCAGGCCCTTAGGCGCAAACAGCCAGCCCTTGCCGTCGGCCTGCATGATGAACGGATCATCCCCGCTGAGCGCGGCCGGTCCACCCACCGAGGGGTCGGGTTTGCTGCCGGGGGCGAGGTTCGGCGGGAAGTCGGGGACGTCGTCGCCGACCCACTTACCCTGATCTTCGTCCCACCAGACGTATTTCTTGCGTTCGCTCCACGGCTTGCCGGCCGGGTCAGCGGACGCGCGGTTGTACAGGATGCGTCGGTTCGCCGGCCACGCCCAGCCCCACTCGGTTGCCGCGGGGCCCTGTTCCTGGCCCGGCTTCCGGTCGGCGGCGTGGTTGATCCCCTCGGCGTAGACGCCGGTGTAGATCCAGCAACCCGCCGTCGTGGAACCGTCGGCACGGAGTTCGGTGTAGGCGGAAAGTGGCTTGCCGGCATCCGGACCGGCCAGGTGACGGCCGTTGATCTCGGCAAGCACCGCCTCCGGGTCCGGATCGCCGTGCTCGTCCGTGGGGTAGTCCCACGTCAGGTCCAACAGCGGCCGGTCCCGTTCGTCGTCCGAGCCTGCCAGCTTCTCCTGAATCCGTTTACCCAGTTCGTAGAAGAACTGCAGTTCGCTCTGGCACTCACCCGGCGGGGCCACCGCCTGGTGCCGCCACTGCAGCAGCCGCTGGGTCTGGGTAAAGGACCCGGCCTTCTCCACGTGGGTCGCCGCCGGCAGGAAAAAGACCTCGGTCTCGATGTCCTCGGTGCGGAGCTCCCCGGATTCGATCTCCGGACCGTCCTTCCACCAGGTTGCCGACTCGATCATGTTCAGGTCGCGGACCACCAGCCACTTCAGGTGGGACATGCCGAGGCGCTGCATCCGCCCGTGGGCCGAGCCCACCGCCGGGTTCTGGCCGAGCAGGAAGTAGCCTTCCACCTCGTCCCGCAGCATACTCATCACGGTTTCGTAGGTCCCGTGCGCCCCGGTCAGCCGGGGCAGGTAGTCGTACGCCCAGTCGTTGTCCGCGGTCGCCGCGTCACCCCACCACGCCTTGAGGAGGCTGATGGTGTACGCGTCGGCGTTGGCCCAGAACCCCTTTTGGCTCTTCGAGGCGTTGGCCGCCAGGTACTCCTCCAGGGTGTCGTGGCGGCCGGCGCTGGGCATGGGCAGGTACCCGGGCAGCAGGTTGAACAGCGTCGGAATGTCAGTGGAGCCCTGGATGCTGGCATGGCCGCGCAGGGCCATGATCCCGCCGCCGGGGCGGCCCACGTTCCCCAGCAGTAGCTGGAGGATGGCCGCAGCCCGGATGAACTGGGCCCCGAGGGAGTGCTGCGTCCATCCCACGGCGTAGGCGAAGCAGGTGGTCCGGTCGCGGCCGGAGTTCTCCGTGATGGCCTTCGCCAAGTAGGCGAAGTCCGCTTCGCTGATGCCGCACATGTCGCGCACCATCTCCGGGGTGTAGCGGGCGTAGTGCCGCTTCACGATCTGGAAGACGGTCCGGGGGTTTTGGAGTGAGTCGTCCCGCAGCACCTCGGCGTGTTCCAGGGCCGGCCCGCCGCTGCCGAAAGCATCGCCGGCGGCCCGGGCTCCAGCCTCGGCACCGTGTTCCGGGCCGGCCGGTTCGCCGATGGCGCCGTCCTCGGCTTCGTCGTAGGCCCAGGACGAGTTGTCGTAGGCACCCTTTTCCGGGTCGAACCCGGAGAACAGCCCGCCAAGGTCCTCGGCGTCGCGGTAGTCCTCGTGGACCAGCGTGGCAGCGTTGGTGTACGCGGTGACGTACTCCTTGAACCACAGGTCATTCGTAAGGACATAGTTGATAAGCGCGCCAAGGAGCACCACGTCAGAGCCTGCACGGATGGGAATGTGCTTATCCGAGACGGCTGAGGTCCGCGTGAACCGTGGGTCCACGTGGATGACCTTCGCTCCGCGGGCTTTAGCCTCCGCCACCCACTGGTATCCCACGGGATGGCACTCGGCCATGTTGGACCCCTGGATGACGATGCAGTCGGCGTTGGCCATGTCCTGCAGTGATTGCGTTGCACCACCGCGTCCAAACGAGGCTCCCAAACTGGGAACCGTGGCGGAGTGTCATATGCGGGCCTGGTTCTCGGTCTGCACCGCCCCTGCGGCTGTAAAGAGCTTCTTGATCAGGTAGTTTTCTTCGTTGTCCAGGGTGGCGCCGCCAAGCGAGGCGATGCCCATGGTGCGGCGAAGAAGCCGGCCCTGGTCGTCTTCCTGCTGCCAGGTCCTGCGGCGCGACTCGATGAACCGGTCCGCCACCATCTCAACGGCGGTGGCCAGGTCCAGGTGCTCCCACTCCTTGGAGCGCGGCGCGCGGTAAAGTACTTTGGTCTGGCGGCCGGGTGAATTGACCAGCTGCTCGCTGGCAGAGCCCTTGGGGCACAGCCGGCCGCGCGAAATGGGCGAATCCGGATCGCCCTCGATCTGGACGACTTTTTCGTCCTTGACGTAGACACGCTGCCCGCAACCGACTGCGCAGTACGGACACACGCTCTGGACGACGCGGTCAGCAGTAGCTGTGCGCGGGACGATGGCCTTGGTCTTGGCCGAGGTGACTGCGGGCCCACGGCCCAGCAGATCCCCCGTACTCAGCTGACGGACGACCGGCCATTGAAGAAAACTTCGCGGTGCCATTTCTGGAGCATATCCCGAAGCTTGCCCAAAGCAACAGGTCAACCGTGGGCGTGTCCTTCCCTTCCCGGACCCGCCAGCGGACCGGCGGGTACCAGGCCAGCCAACTGTGCACGTGCGTGCCGCAGCAGCATTGGCGCCCGTGCGGTCACACCGCCCGGGATGTGTGTGCTGGCCCGGTCTTTGGAGGGAGGTCGTTGGCCTCTGGCCGGGGTGACTGCGGAATGCGAGAGTTGGAGGCGTGTCCGATGACGTCTCCGGTTCCCCGCCCGTGGAGGAAGCTGTCGGCAGCCGACGCAGGGTCAGCGACATGTTCCGTGCCCTGCACGAGCGGAACTTCGCGTTGTTCTGGACTGGCCAGCTCGTGTCCGGAACCGGGACATGGATGCAGACAGTCGCGATGGCTTGGCTGGTGCTGACGATCAGCAAGTCAGCCGCGGTTCTGGGCTTGGTTACAACGCTTCAGTTCCTGCCGATGTTGCTGTTTGTGCTTCCGGCGGGGGTGGTGGCAGACCGGATATCGAAGTGGAAGATCCTTCTGGCTGCCCAGTCATTGGCGGCGCTGCAGGCGTTTGTGCTCGGTTTCTTACTCCTGGGAGGAACACCTGAGATTTGGCAATTGGCCGTTCTTGCTGGCGCGCTGGGTCTTTCCAATGCATTCAATAATCCAGCCCAGCAGGCGTTCATTGCCGAAATGGTGGGTGGTTCCCTGACGGCAGATGCAGTGGCCGTGAACAGTGTCCAGTTCAACGCCACGCGGATGATCGGTTCAGGATTGGGTGGAGTGGCTGTCGCCCAACTGCCCGCTTACGCGGTTTTCTTCATCAATGGCGCAAGCTTCGGGGCATCCCTGCTGGCCCTTGTCCTCATGCGCCGGTCAGAGCTCCGCAAGGTCCATGGGGAGAACGCCAAGGGTCTGGGTGCGCTGCGGGAGGGCCTGGGGTTCGCGTTCCGGACGCCGGCTGTGTTCTTCATCCTCGGAAGCCTGGCCATCGTAGGGACTCTGGGTTTCAACTGGCCCGTGGCTGGACCGCTGATCGCAGACCGGCTGCTTGGCATCGGTCCGGATGGATTTGGGGCCCTCATGTCGGCCCTGGGTGTTGGGTCATTGGTTGCAGGGTTAGGCCTGGTGGTCTTTGGCGGTGCGACGGAACACAGGATCGTCGTTTCAGGGGCATTGCTGGCGGTCTTCCTTACCGGGCTGGGGATGTCTCCGTCCTATCCACTCAGTCTTGCCCTGATGTTCCTCGCCGGACTGAGCGGCACAACATTTACCACCACAGTCAACGCGCGACTGCAGAGCCTGGTGCCGGACCGGCTCCGCGGACGCATTATGAGTCTTTTCGTCCTTCTGCTGATCGGCAGCACCCCAGTGGGTGCCTCGCTTCTTGGCCTGGGCGCTGAAACGCTGGGCGCCACGGCCACGCTGGTCCTGTTCGGAGTTGCGTCCGGACTCGGGCTTGGCGTTATGGTGTTGGTCCACCGACTGCGCACGGTGGGCAGCGACGGACGGTGAGCAGGTGCAGGTCCTTCTGCATCGCACGCCGCACGCCGTTACGGCTAACTAATCAACAGCAAAGCGAGGCGAAGGTTGCAGCAGGATCACAGCTTTGACGACGGTGGCGCGGTGAACCAGAACGCTGCACATCCGGGCGATTCGCCCAGGACTCCGACGATCGACGACCTGCTGTTTGAGAGCCGACTGGGACTCGAGCGTGTTCACCCCTCGGACCTTGGCGCGGAGATGGCAGCCGGCGCCCTTGTCGTCGACACCCGCCCCATCGACCAGCGCGACCGCGACGGCGACCTCCCGGGAGCGGTGGTCATTGACCGCAACGTTCTCGAATGGCGGCTCGATCCCGCCAGCGCCCACCGGCTCCCTATTGCCGACGACTACGCCCGGCGGATCGTGGTGGTGTGCAATGAGGGCTACAGCTCCAGTCTTGCTGCCCACACCCTCCAACGGCTGGGCCTTACCCGCGCGACCGACCTCATCGGCGGCTTCCAGGCCTGGGCAGCGCTGCAGGGCCGTTCCTAGGATTCCCTTTCCGCAGACCTACCGCCAGGAGCCACCTGCACCCGGCTGCGTGGGTGCCAACGCCATGAGGTTGCCCGTAGCCGTCCCGCCTCATTGAGCGCGGGCACCATGTTCCTCAGAGGCCGGTGCAGGCAGCCCCACCCATCCTGCTGTCATTGAGGTGACCCGGCCGCCGTCGACGTCGTTGAGCTTTGTGGCGACAAAGTCGCGGGCCCATTTGGATGTTTGGATCCGGAAGGCTGGAGACGTTGCCTGCAACGTCTCCAGAACGACGTTGGCGACGTCCTCCGGCACCTGTGCGTTGGCACTGGCGAACTGACGTCGTGTGCGCTCAAGGTAGGCCTTGAGGGCTGATTCGTAGGGGCCTGCGGCAGCGAGCATGCGCCCAGTATCCATCCCGGCATTGGCAACGAAGTCACTGGACACCGCGCCGGGTTCGATGATGTAGACACCAACTCCGGCGCTCTTGGCTACCGGCTGGAGGCTTTCCAGGAAGCCCTCCACTGCAAACTTGGCGGCGCAGTACGCCTCGTTGAACGGCTGCCCAACAACTCCCCCCACGGAACTGATGGTGATAACCCGGCCGCCACTCTCCCTGAGCAGTGGCATAAACGCCCGTGTCGTGGCGACGACCCCGAAGTAGTTCACTTCCATCGCGTCACGGAAGTCCTTCATCTCCAGGCTCTCAAGGGATCCGACGGTTGCACTACCCGCGTTGTTGATCAGCGCATCCAGCCTGCCGTAGGTGTTGCGGCAGTAATTGGATTCCCGCTCAATGGTGGCCGCGTCAGTGACGTCCAACAGGCGAATGTCCAGCTCAACTCCAGCATCCGCCGCTTCCGCGCGAAGCGCGTCAACCCCTTCCGGCGCACGCATCGTTGCTATGGTCCGCCAACCAGACCTTGCAGCGGCGAATGCCGTGGCCCGGCCAATCCCGCTCGAAGTTCCGGTGATCAGGACAGTGCGCTCATTTTGGGGCTTGGATTGAACAACCACAGTTTTAGTCCTCGTTCCGAGTTCGTCGAGGGCCGTCGAAGCATCGGCGGCCCATTCCTTTGATGATTGCCCGATTGCCGGTGCCAGACAAGGACAAAGTGTTGATGAAGGGGCCGGTAAAGTGAAGCTGGAACCCCGACGAAGGAGCCCTGAACCTTGAATATCAAGACCGCCGTGCCGATTGCTCTCACGGGGTTGACCCTCTGCCTGGCGGCCTGCTCCGCTGAGGCTCCGAAGGAGAGTTCCAGCACGGGCTCATCCACCCCGGGACAACAGAGCCCCACGGCCACCTCGGGATGGGCATTTCTGCCGGCCAACGGGGCAGCCGGCATCAAAGCCGCGGGGCTTGACGTCCTTTCTGCAGAAGGCAGCGCGGAGCACATCCACGCCCACCTGGATGTGATCTCCGATGGTCACGCAGTACCCGTGCCCGCTGACATCGGCTTCAGCTTCGGTTCCAACGGACAGCCCAACGGGATCTCCGCATTGCACACCCACGACCCCTCCGGGATTATCCACATCGAAGCACCTACCGCTGGTGTTACCTACACTCTCGGTCAGGTTCTTACCGAGTGGGGTGTCCTGGACGGGAAAGACAGCACCCCGGGAAGCGCCCACTCCAGCACCGGCGATTGGCAGGTCTACGTCAACGGGACCCAGCAGCCAGGTGACCCTAAAGACACGCCGCTTCGATCCCACGACGAAATCCTGCTGGTCCACGGACCCGCGCCTGCAACAATTCCCAGTTCCTACAGCTTCCCCAGTGGCTACTGACCCTCGGCCCCACAGTTTCCAGGAACCGTACAAGCCCACCCACAGCAGGTGGAAGGCCCTTTAGCCACTTATTCACACGTCCAAGATGGGACCCCAGCGGCATTCCAGTCCTCGCCGGTGCCGGGGCCGGAGCTAGCGAACGGTGAGCCCCAAAACCGTCGCTGCCGGCAATAAGACCAAGAGTGACCGGCGAGGCTGCCGTACCGGTTGTACCTCCCCCGCGTAATGCCGAGGGCAAGCGGGTCATGGAAGATCTGCCGTGGGCAACGAAGACCCAATCCGCCGGGAGTTCACTGTTGCGGGTTACATCAGGAGATGTAGGCGCCGTTGGGACCAACGTGGATAACGCCACCCTGGTAGTTTTGGGCGACGCTTCCGTCGTTTCCGGTGGGGTACTCATCACTTGTCGGGTAGCCGAGCCGGCCCGATTCAAATCCTGTCGAGGCCCAGATGGATCGGATTGCCCCGACAGAGAAGTGCGCTCCGGTAGCCGGCGACCAGATAATGGCCCCACCCTGATAGTTCTGATAAACGCCGCCGTCACGCAGTCCAGAGACTTCATCGGTGGTCGGGTATCCCAGGCGTCCGCCCTCGAATCCTGTTGCCGCCCACTCCCCCCGGATTGACCCGACAGAGATGTGCGCTCCGGTCGCCGGTGACCAGACGATGGCCCCACCCTGATAGTTCTGGTAGACGCCGCCGTCACGCAGTCCGCCTACTACGTCGGTAAGCGGGTATCCCAGGGCGCCGCCTTCAAAACCTGTCGCCGCCCAAAGCGCACGGATCGCCCCTGTGGAGACGTGCGCTCCAGTAGCCGGCGACCAAATGATGGCCCCACCCTGATAGTTCTGATAAACACCGCCGTCACGCAGTCCGCCTACTACGTCGGTAAGCGGGTATCCCAGGGCGCCGCCTTCAAACCCTGTCGCCCCCCAAAGCGCACGGATCGCCCCGGTGGAGACGTGCGCTCCAGTAGCCGGCGACCAAATGCTGGCCCCACCCTGATAGTTCTGATAAACACCGCCGTCACGCAGTCCGCCTACTACGTCGGTAAGCGGGTATCCCAGGGCGCCGCCTTCAAACCCTGTCGCCCCCCAAAGCGCACGGATCGCCCCGGTGGAGACGTGCGCTCCAGTAGCCGGCGACCAAATGCTGGCCCCACCCTGATAGTTCTGATAAACACCGCCGTCACGCAATCCGCCTACTACGTCAGTGGTCGGATATCCCAGGGCGCCGCCTTCAAAACCTGTCGCCCCCCAAAGCGCACGGATCGCCCCTGTGGAGACGTGCGCTCCAGTAGCCGGCGACCAAATGATGGCCCCACCCTGATAGTTCTGATAAACACCGCCGTCACGCAATCCGCCTACTACGTCAGTGGTCGGATATCCCAGGGCGCCGCCTTCAAAACCTGTCGCCCCCCAAAGCGCACGGATCGCCCCTGTGGAGACGTGCGCTCCAGTAGCCGGCGACCAAATGATGGCCCCACCCTGATAGTTCTGATAAACACCGCCGTCACGCAGTCCGCCTACTTCGTCGGTAAGCGGGTATCCCAGGGCGCCCCCTTCAAAACCTGTCGCCGCCCAGAGGTCACGGATGGCGCCGGCTGAGACGTGCGCTCCCGATGCGGGCGAGTAAAGGATGCATCCGTGCTCGAAGCACTGGTACGCCCCATTGTCCTTGAGTCCGTAGACCTCTCCCGTCGTCGCTGCTCCAAGGGCCCCGTTCAGCGATGCTGCCTTGGCTGCGATCGGGGACAGGGGTGCCACGGGTGCGGGGGGATAGACGACGGCGGCCGAGGCATCGATGAGGCCGGCACCGCAGCCCCCTGAGCAGGTTCCGGGAAGGGGCCGGGCGGTTTCTTCAAGCTTCGCCTTGATCTGGGCCGGTGTCAGGGAGTGATCGGCGGCCTTCATGAGCGCGCCAACCGACGCGGCCATCGGCGTCGCCATCGACGTACCCATCATGTAGCCGTACGTCTCTGCCCCTGGAGCCGTTGTCCCGGCGTTGAGCGTGGAGAGGATACCTGCCCCCGTGTCGCCTCCGGGAGCCATGATGTCAACTGCGGGGCCGAAATTTGAGTATGAGGCCCTGGAGCCTGACTGGTTGGTGGCGCCGACGGTGATGACGTTGTTGCAGTTCGCCGGCGTGCTGTTCGAGGCGAGCTGGTTCTCGTTGCCGGCAGCCACAAAAACAGCCGAACCACGGCTCACGGCGCCGTCGATGGCCGCCTGTAATGTGGTGCTGCAGGCTGCCGTCCCGCCAAGGCTCAGGTTGATGGTTTGTGCCGGGTTGCCATTGGCGGGTACGCCGGTCACGGTCCCACCGGACGCCCAGGTGATGGCATCAGAAATATCGGAGAGGTAGCCGCCGCAGTCACCCAGTGCGCGGACGGGTTCGATTTTCACCCCGGGAGCGGCGCCACTGACACCTTCTCCGTTGTTGGCCACGGCGGCAATGATTCCGGCGACATGCGTTCCGTGCCAGGAAGAATTGGAGGTTGAGGCGGAGCCGCAGGCACCCGAAATCCGGTAATCTCCCGGGTCAGATGCGTCTGGGTCCCTGCCGTCGCCGTCATTTGAAGTCGCTGGGTCGGCAATCATGTCGTACCCGGCAATGACGTTGGCATTGAGGTCGCTGTGGGCCGTAATGCCGGTGTCGATCACGGCCACCACCTGGCCTGCTCCCGTGGTCCTGTCCCACACAGCCGGGACCCGGATTCCGACGTTGGGATCGGACAAACCCCACTGCCGGGAGTAGTAGGTGTCATTGGGAGTGGATGTTGGCTGCATGAGAATGTCGGGCTCGACGGATAAGACGTTGTCGTCCGCAGCGAGGCTCTGCAGCACACTCTTGGACTCGTCGGCATTGAGCCTGTGGCTGGCCTTCACCACCTTGGCGTCACCGGCCGCTGTCTTTACCTCCTTGACATCAATGGAGGCAGCGCGGCCAGCCTTCGAATAGGTCTTGCCCCGCTCTACAGCACTGCTGGCTGCGGGAGGCTTGAACTTCACGATGAACTGGTCAGTGGCCTGCGCCGAGGCCGGCGACTTTTGCACAGCTGAAGGACCAGGCGGCGCAACGGGCTTATCCCCTGCGTTGGCTGCCGGCATGGCAGAACCAAGAAGTACTCCTGCCAGGAGGAGACCCGCGGCCCCCCTGTTCATGCAAGTTTCAAATGTGAATATTCCCTTGAGCACGTGCGCTCCTCTCGGCTTCCCGACTCCCCAGTCAGCCTTAGAGTCTGCGCCGGGAAGGATGATGATGTCTCCTGCAAAAGTCCGGATCAAGCGCAGGCGCTCACCGAAAGGCCGCCCACTGCCCTGGGACGG
Source organism: Pseudarthrobacter phenanthrenivorans (assembly GCF_036455295.1). Classification (GTDB taxonomy): domain Bacteria; phylum Actinomycetota; class Actinomycetes; order Actinomycetales; family Micrococcaceae; genus Arthrobacter; species Arthrobacter phenanthrenivorans_C. Next base: position 181,580 of record NZ_JAYXNX010000002.1, read on the forward strand.
CCGTGAACTTGGCGGCCGGCTGTTTGCTGGCCGTGGACGTGGAGCCGCCACCGACGGCCATGGCAGCGACGGCGGTCAGCACGGCTATGGGCATGGCATCCTTCTCCCGGTTGGCAGCGGGACATCCCCGGCAGGCCCTTGCCGCGCGACACACACCGGGTGGCCGGTAGTGCAGAGGACCAACGGAATGACTTTAACAGCCGGAAAAAGCTATTTAGCCGGATCACGGATAACCCTGCGTAAAGACTCAGGAAACTTGGCAAAACCACGACCAATGCTTGGCACGTATCGCGGAGAAGCAGCCCTTTGGGGCAGGTACCCCTGGATGCAGGTTATTCGGAAGAGCGATTCGTTCCTGGGATGCGTGGGAGCAGCAGTTGTCCAGCCAGGCCCAGCCGTCGGAGTCCGGAAATCTCGCCGAGGTAGGCTGTTGCGATTGCGTTGGCGATGCTGGGAAGTGCGGCAGCGTCGTTGTAGACCAAGTACAGCGGTTCGTAGTGTGGGGCGAATTTACTTTTGAAGGCGAGCAAAGAGCGGAACCCATAGACGGGTTCCAGTCGGCTTCCCAACCAGTCGAGGACGCGTGCCACGGCCGTGGTGTGGGGGGCGAAGTTGCTGTCTTGCAGGGAACCAGCGAGGGGCGCGCCGGACAAGCTGATGTAGCTGTAGCCCTCGTCCCGGAGTGTCAGGGCGGCCGTGGCGATGAGCAGTTCCATACTGTTCGGGAATCCGTTCGGGCGCCGGCGCATGAGATCCAGTGTCCAACCGATGATCCTGCCGTCACTGTACGACGGGAGCCAGGAGGTGACGCCATGCAGCGTCCCGTCCACGTCCCGTGCCACCAGGCATCGGACCTCCGGATCCCGGAGTTCACTGATCCCGCCCAGGGTGAATCCCAGTTCGGGGAGTTTCTTGTCGGCCACCCATTCCTTGGATATGTCGTCGATCTGCTGCCGGATCCCCGAAGGCGCTTCAGCGTAGTTGACCCATTCGGTATGGATTCCTTCTTTCCGGGCTCGGTTGATGCTGGTACGGATGTGCTGGAATTGTCGTCCAGTGAAGCTGAGCGCGGCCAGTGGGAGGACTGTCTGGAGAGCCACTTCCACTGCCCCCCAGCCTTCTGCTGCCGCTTCGTCGCAGAAGGCCTGGTCGGCGGAGTAGAAGCAGGGCGTCCAGCCGTTCTCGTCACAAAAGCGCGAAAAACCTTCCACGCACGTCCGGTAGTCGGCCGCCGGGCCCACGGGTGATCCCAGCGCCAGTGCAACACCCGCGTTGACCCTGTACGCGACATATCCATTGCCTTCGGGCGTGAACCAGTAGCGGTTGCCAGGCCAGGTGGTCATCCAGGAGAGGGGGGTTCCAGTCCCGGAGCGAAGTATGGTCCGCACTTTCGAAGGGTCGGGGCTGTGCGGACCGGGCGCCGTCTGCAGGAAGGACTGGAGCACCAGGGCGCCGGTCAGCGCCCAAAAGACAATCCCGGTGCCTTCATAAAGCACGACGGCGGCGGTGCTTTGGGGGAAGAACGCAGGAGGGACGTCCAAGGTGTAACCAAGCGGCAGGAAACGGTCGGGCACGTCCGCCAGGAATTGATAGAGGGATGGGACTGGAGCGAAGCCGGGCGACAATGCCATCCCGGCCCCAACGTAGACCACCGCGAGCCCTGTGCCGAGCATAAGGACCATGCGGCTGACCCTGGCGTATGTGCCCAACGGGGCGCGGCCAGGGAAGAGATTGCGTAATCCGAGGACGAGCAGGAACATCACAACCGGCAGCATCAGGGTGGCCACAAGGCCGAATTTGTTGTGTATGTGGCTCAGGCTCTGGAAGTCCATGTTGTCGTTCTGCGCACTCCCCAGGGCATGGGGCCAGATCACTCCGGCTGCATGCACGGCAGCCAGAACCGCCGTGCATCCGAGAACGACCAGGGCGGAACCCCACGCAAAGCGGCGTCCACGCCGGAGCCCTTCGGCGATGAGCAGCAACAGAAAGCAAGGAAGAATGGCCATGAATATACCCCCCGCACCGGCCCGCAGCTGAAGGAGCAGCATTTGGCACTCGACGGACCTTGGGCCCGAGGCACACGCATTTTTGAGAGCCTGGGGATCTACCGGATGAATATCCGTGAACAGAAGACGGAGTACCGCGAGTGGGCCGGGAGCATGCCGCGACAGCCCCGCAATGACCGGTCCAATCGCGAAGGCAGCAACCCCTAAGGCGACCAAAACCCGTACTTCGCGACGGGAAATTTGGGGCCACTCCAACGCCGGGCGGCGGCCAAAGAAGAATGGACCCAGGAACATTCCTGCGGCGGCGGCGAACATCCTCACCAGGTCGGCATAGGATCCCTCATAGAGCACCAGAAGCAAGAGCAAGGTGGACAACGCCATGCGCAGGCGGCGCCGCCACAGTACCGGCATGGTCGTGGACGCAGCCATTGCTGCACCGCAGAGGGCCGCTGTGGGACCGAAGTAGGGGTCCGACATCAGGACAAACGACCAGGAGCCCATCGTGGAGTGGATCGCCCAAGCCAATCCCGCTGCCCCCATGATGCCCACGAGCTGGCTGGCAGCCAGCGCGCCGGCAAAACGTGCAGATCCCAACCGCCGCTCCAAAGGAAGCCCCGCCAGCAGCACCGTAACTGTCGCCGCGACGTAATAGAGGGGCATGGGTAGCCAGAAGGCTGAGGTCGCCAGGGACCAGGGCCGAATGAAAAGTGAAGACGGGGCTGCTGCTAGCGCCCCGGGGGCCGCCCGGAAAGGAATGCCCAGGACGCGCAGGATGTGCGTCACAGCAGTAACAGCCCAGAGCAGTACCAGGTAGACGAGCGTGACAGGTGCTGCCCGGAGCTTGAGGAACAACAGTTTGACGGTGACGAAGAACTGGCCCCCGCGCGCCCCTAGTCCGAAACGACCGGGTAAGGCACGAAACCCCGTTCGGTCCGGGCCGCTGGACTTGGCCGGACTGCTCATCGCGCGGTGAGGCCGAAGCGTTGGAACAGCAGTGGAAGCCCTGCCTTCAGCCCGTAATCGACGGCATCTCCACGGTGGCCAACTGACTCCCCGATGAACCTGTAGGTGGTCATGCCGGCCGCTTTGGCATCTGCTGCTGCTGCTGTTACCTGCGGCGAATACGTGGTGTCCGCCGAGCCACTGGTGAAGATGGCTTCCAGGTCGGTGTAGCTGTGGGATTTCAGGATGGTGGCCGGTTCTTCCGCAACGAAGCTGGCCTGGTTGCCGCGAAAGATGGTCTTGACGGTGTCCTAGACGCTGCCGCTGACCGGTTCCAGCTCACCGGAAATGTCGAGAAGTGAGCCGAAAAGCTCTGGTCTCTTAGCAGCGAAGGACAAGGCGCACTCGCCGCCATTTGAGTAGCCTGCTACTGCCCAACTGTCCCGTCCACTTGCCACATTCAGATTCGTGCGGATGAAATTGACGACGTCGGTGGTGACGTATGAGTAAACGTTGCCGCTGGGGGAATCGACGCAGACGGGGTTTTGGTAAGGACTGCCCAACTGGTCCACAGTGAGCAGGAGGGGGGCGAGACCATGGTTCTTGGCGGCCATGGCATTCAAACGGGCGACAGCATATTGGTTCTGGTCCGGCCCCCCGGGCTGGCCCATCATCATGACGATGATAGGCAACGGCGGTGGGTTGGCGACCAATGCTGCCGGGGGAAGATAAAGATAAGCATGGCGGGCCTGGAAACCGGAGACTGTGGCAGGGATGGCGACCGGGCCTGTCCGCCCGATGGCCGGCATCCCGGCTGGTGGCTTCCAGGTCTGCCATAACGGCGCCGCGGCCGCCTCTGCAGGGGCTGGATTGTGCTTGGGGAGCGCCAGAAAGCGGCCTGTGTTCACCCCGAGGAGGGAACCGAGGGTGGGGTTGAGCCTGTAGTCGGCGTTCACTCCCAGGATAGCCGTGGCAAGAAAGACCACAATGGAAAGGACGGCCAGGATCTTCCGCCACCAGCGTGAGCGCCACAAATTTACCAAGGCCAACGCGACGGCGGTGAAGGCCAGAATGACCCACGTCCGGGTGTCGCCATCCAACGGAAGGCCAAAGACGTTCAGCCAGCCCTCACAGATGACCAGGGTAAGTATCCCCGCGCCTGCGCCAGCCACCAGGGCAGTCAGGCTAGTAAGGAGCCAGGTACGGCGGGAGGGTTGTTTGCCGCGCAGGACCGGGCCCAGATTGGCGGCGCCAGTACGCCCCCTCCGGACGGCCTGGGGTAAGAGCACTGGGCGCAGCACCAGATAAAGGATCGCCAGAATACTGGTGGCGTCGAAGGCGTAAAGCAATGGCTGCTGCAGAATGTTCAGGTTGAGTAGATTGTCCATATCACTCTCTGCCCCGGCCCAGACCGTTCAGTGGAATATTGTTCCGGGATGGCGCGGGATAGTCCCGGCCGGCCCTCACGGGCCGCCGGGCACAGGTTAGCCGTGTGACGGGTTTGAGACCGACAGCGGGCAAGTTCCTCACCTTTCCACCGACCTCCAAGCCTCTCCTGACTTATGCCGTGTTCTTCGAGGTCTGGCCCCCACCAGGCTCGTTCGCAAGCCACCCGGGCTCTTGGAACGAGGTTACGGTCGCGCTTGAGGGTAGGGCACCAGTAGGGAGTACTCGCATTTAACCGCTTGATCCTGTTGCCCGTAGGTAAGTACAGGGATTCAGGCTGGCAATTCTGTGTAGGGATAGGTGTTCCATCTATCCCAATACCGTGGACCGATTGGTTGGGAAGAGACAAAATCCCCGCTCTTTTGGGGCACGACCGGTGTGGGCGACGGACGCTCAGAATGATGGCCCCGAAAAACCAAGCGACGCCGCCAGCCGAAGCCGGAGATTTTCGTGCGTCTGATTGAAGCTCAAGGTTTGCAAAGGAAGCCCTGGATGTGCTTGCGCTGGTTTGTCGGTGGGGCATACCGTCTGGGGCTACTTGGTTGCGCTTTTCCTGGCGGCGGATGAAAGCTCAGGTTGGAAGTCCGGAGAAGCAGCCAGAAACCGGCGTCTAGGAGCCCTGCCGTGAAGATCAAGCGTTTTCTGACATCGTTGGCCTCGACAGTGCTTGCGGCTCTCATCGTGGCAGCGGGCATCGTTGGTTCCCCCCCGGCTTCAGCCGATCCGGTCTACGGCACCCAGGGCGTCTCATACGCCGGCGTCGCCAATCCGCCCACATCGGATAAGCCCCAGAGCAAGTTGTGGTGGAATGACGGATCTTGGTGGGCGGATATGTGGACCACCGGAAGTGGCTGGCACATCTACCGCCTCGACAGGGCTACGCACAGCTGGGTGGACACAGGAGTGTTGAATGATGCGCGCGGCAGCACCCTGGCAGACGCCCTCTGGGACGGGGCCCATCTCTACATCGCGTCGCATGTTGTTGGTGTTTCGACGAATGCCAACCCTGTACCTTCGGTGGCAGGGCAGCCCGCTTACCTTTACCGGTACAGCTACTCCGGTGGGAATTACACCCTGGACGCTGGATTTCCCGTGGTCATCACGAACAACAGCAGCGAGTCGATGACCGTTGACGAGGACAGCACGGGCGCCGTCTGGGCAACGTGGACGCAGGTGGCGGGCAACAGCACCAGCGGATTCACCAACACGGTCTACGTCAACAACTCGGCACCCGGCGGCACCGGCTGGGGCACCCCTTATGTCATCCCGGTTTCCAACCCGCACCCTTCTCCTGATGATATTTCCGCCGTGGTTTCCTACGGAAAGAACAAGGTTGGGGTGATGTGGAGCGACCAACTTACCGGCAGTGTCTGGTGGGCCACGCGAACGGACGGGACCTCGCCCACCGCGTCCTCATCGTGGGCTCTGCAGCCCGCCATCAGGGGCAATGGACAGGCTGATGACCACCTCAACATCAAATCTCTCCAGTCTGATCCCAGCGGACGGGTTTTTGCCGCCGTGAAGACAAGCCTCAACGACATATCGTCGGATCCCACATTGCCCCAGCTTCTACTGCTTGTCTTCAAGCCGGGCACCGGTTCCTTCACGCAATCGACCATCTCCACGACGGGTGACTGCGTTACCCGGCCCCAGATCGTGCTGGACACCCAAAACAACCTCGTCCACGCTTTCCAGACCGCCCCCCCGACCTCCGTGAGTGGCTGCACGTACTCCGGGGTTGCCGGCAGCATCTACGAGAAGACTGCCTCCATGGACAACCCGGTCTTCGCCTCCGGCCGTGGAAACCCCGTCATGCAGGCAGCGTCCTCCTCGAACATCAATGACGTCACCACCACCAAACAGGGCGTCAACGCGACGACTGGCATTGTCATGTTGGCAAGCGACGACGTCGCCAAGAGCTACTGGTTCTCGGACGAGCCCCTTACGCCGGCCACCCCCACCCCGGTAGCTTCGTTTACTGCCACCCCAAGCTCCGGGACAGTACCACTGTCGGTCGCATTCCAGGACACCTCTACGGGCACACCGACCTCATGGTCCTGGAACTTTGGCGACGGCACGGCGACCTCCACGCTGCAAGACCCGACTCACACGTATTCCGCTGCCGGAACCTACACTGCCACCTTGACGGCCACGTACGGGACAGGTACAACTCAATCCGCCACTTCCACCATCACAGTCCTGACACTGGCCCAGGCGATGGATGCCAAGGCCGCCCAATGGAATCTTGGGACGGCCACCGGCGACGTGACGGGAATCCGTGACGGTGGCTACTACCGCAACTACCAGTCAGGTGCTGTAATCTCGACGCCCACGCAGAGCCTGTTCGTCTCCCAGGGCCCCATCCGCAGCGAATGGGCCGCGCTCAACTTCGAAAACGGCCTGATGGGATATCCGACTACGGACGAGCTTGGTGGTCTGGTGAACGGCGGGGTAAAACAAAACTACGAAGGCGGGGTGATCATCTGGACCACGGCCACCGGCCCTCACGAGTCCTTCGGCCCCATCCGTTCGGAGTGGCAGGCCCTGGGCTTCGAGGGCGGCGTCCTGGGCTACCCCACCACCGAAGTAGTAACCGGCCTGATCAACGGCGGCTCATACCAGAACTACCAACGCGGAGCGATCGTGTCCGCCCCGGCGTCCGGCACACATGAATCGATCGGCCCCATCCGCTCGGAGTGGCAGGCCCTGGGCTTCGAGGGCGGCGTCCTGGGCTACCCCACCACCGAAGTAGTAACCGGCCTGATCAACGGCGGCTCATACCAGAACTACCAACGCGGAGCGATCGTGTCCGCCCCGACGTCCGGCACACATGAATCGATCGGCCCCATCCGCTCGGAGTGGCAGGCCCTGGGCTTCGAGGGCGGCGTCCTGGGCTACCCCACCACCGAAGTAGTAACCGGCCTGATCAACGGCGGCTCATACCAGAACTACCAAGGCGGAGCGATCGTGTCCGCCCCGGCGTCCGGCACACATGAATCGATCGGCCCCATCCGCTCGGAGTGGCAGGCCCTGGGCTTCGAGGGCGGCGTCCTGGGCTACCCCACCACCGAAGTAGTAACCGGCCTGATCAACGGCGGCTCATACCAGAACTACCAACGCGGAGCGATCGTGTCCGCCCCGGCGTCCGGCACACATGAATCGATCGGCCCCATCCGCTCGGAGTGGCAGGCCCTGGGCTTCGAGGGCGGCGTCCTGGGCTACCCCACCACCGAAGTAGTAACCGGCCTGATCAACGGCGGCTCATACCAGAACTACCAACGCGGAGCGATCGTGTCCGCCCCGGCGTCCGGCACACATGAATCGATCGGCCCCATCCGCTCGGAGTGGCAGGCCCTGGGCTTCGAGGGCGGCGTCCTGGGCTACCCCACCACCGAAGTAGTAACCGGCCTGATCAACGGCGGCTCATACCAGAACTACCAACGCGGAGCGATCGTGTCCGCCCCGGCCTCCGGCACACACGAATCGATCGGCCCGATCCGTTCGGAATGGGCGTCCACGGGCTTCGAAGGCGGCGTCCTGGGCTACCCCACCACCGAAGTAGTAACCGGCCTGATCACCGGCGGCTCGTACCAGAACTACCAGGGCGGTGCGATCGTCTCCGCCCCGGCCTCCGGCACACACGAATCGATCGGCCCGATCCGTTCGGATTGGGCGTCCACGGGCTTCGAAGGCGGCGTCCTGGGCTACCCCACCACCGAAGTAGTAACCGGCCTGATCAACGGCGGCTCGTACCAGAACTACCAGGGCGGTGCGATCGTCTCCGCCCCGGCCTCCGGCACACACGAATCATATGGAGCCATCCGTACGGCCTGGATGTCCACGGGTTTTGAGCGGGGCGCCCTTGGCTACCCAACCAGCGACATCTACTCGGTGCCCAATGGAACGGCGCAGGACTTCCAGGGCGGCCGCATAAGCGACATCCTTGGAACTACGACCATCACGTATTCGACGGCATCAGGCACCCCACCAGCCTAAGAAGTGAGGACAACACCACGTTTGATCACTTCTTCTGGCCCGGCAAAGGCCGGTCCGCCCTCCATGAACAACGCGCGCCTGATCCGCACTCTGCGCGCGAAGCGCGCTATTTTATGACCGTCGGGTGCACACAGGGCACCCGGAATCCAGGCCGGGTGCCTCCCAACCGGGCGTGTATTGGCCATTGAGACGGCGGCCGTGTCCACAGGGCTGGGCACCGTTCCTGGCCCTGCCTGCCGCCGGGGACAAATTGGCCCAGAGGCGGCAGGCTGGGGGGTGCTAGGGCTTGGCGGGTGCCTGCGTTGCCTTGGCCTGAACCGTTTTTGCTTCCTTTTGTATCTGGCTTCCGTAGCCGCCGTTCAGCGCGGTTTCCTTGATCTTCGTTGCATCGCTGTCACGCTCTGAGGCTGGTGCTGCTTCGAGGGTCTTTAGGTCCGTTTGCAGATTTTCGGGCAGCTTGCTGAAGGCGGCCGTGTGATGGATCAGGACGTAGGCGATCTCGTGGGCTTTGTCCCCGAACCCGGTCGCGGAACGGATGTCGACCCTCAACTCCGTGCGGAGGATCTGGGCAAACGGGTGCTTAGCGTGCGGTGCCCCTTTCCCGGTCTGCACCGGGGCGGACGGGCTGGGGGAAGGGGCCGGGTTCTGGCTGTCCGCTGTGGCAGCTGTTGCCCCCAGGACGGTTGCCCCGATGAGGACAGCCCCTGCGGCGACGCCTGCACGGACGCCCCGAAGACGACCGGACCGGCTGCGGGGTATATGGGGATTCTTCATTTCTTCTCCTCATTGATCCTGGGACACGGGACAGATCACGTCCCGGTCCGGACTTGTTTACTCTTCTACTGTGGCGGCCCGATGTCCGGCACGTGTTCGGTGAATGTAAGAGGAAGGTAAAGTACGCGCCGCCTGTCTCTTTACCAGGCCGCCGGAGCGTTCAATGGAGAGATGGAAGAATCAACAGCCGACGGCGCCCTGCCGTCCCGCGGGTTGGTGCTGATCGTCGAAGACGAGCGTGCGATCGCTGACGTGCAGCGCCTCTATCTGAGTCGCGCGGGTTTCGGTGTCCACGTCGAGACGACCGGCGAAGGTGGCCTGGACCAGATCCGGGGCCTTCAGCCCGTCGCGGTTGTACTCGACGTCGGCCTGCCCGGCATCGACGGGATCGAGGTCTGTCGGCGGATGCGCGCCCGGGATGACTGGACACCGATCATCTTCGTCACGGCCCGGGACGATGAAGTGGATATGCTCCTGGGGCTGGAGCTCGGCGCCGACGACTACATGACCAAGCCGTTTTCACCGCGTGAACTGGTTACCCGGCTCAAGACGGTCCTTCGCCGCAGCGGTGGGGTCCCGCATACCAAGGTCCTGCAAGTCGGATCCGTGGCCCTGGACCAGGACAAGCGGAGGGTCAGCGTGGACGGCACCGCCGTGGAGCTGACCGCCAGGGAGTTTGACGTGCTCGCCTATCTGATGGCCGCCCCCGGACGGGTATTCAGCCGCGAGCAGCTCCTCTCGGCCGTCTGGGGGCAGGCCGGCTATACGGCCGGGCGCACCGTGGACGTGCATATCGCCCAGCTGCGCTCCAAACTCGGTGCTGGCAACCCCATCCGCACCCTCCGCGGCGTTGGATACTCCGCCACCGGGGATCGAATGTGAACGGCCGAAATCAGGGAAACGGCAGACCCGTGGCCCGCCAGCGACAGGACCGCGCGAACGCAGCCGGGGCATGGTTGCGCTCACTGGCCGGTCGCATCACTCTCGTTACAGCCGCCGTCGCCATTCTGGCGGTGCTCGTCACCGGGGCCACCGCTTTTCCCCTGATCCGGTCCGCCGCCGCGGAGCAGGCCAGACAGCAACTCGCCCGTCAAGCTGATGCTTTTGCCGCAGCCCCGGCTGCCTCGGAGGCGCTGGACCTGCGTGAGCGCCACCTCCTTGGACCTGATACCTACGACCTGTCGACCATCAGCCCTGGCGGCGCCGTGAGCGGGCCAGCGGCACAGATTCTGAGTCCGGGCGAAGCCCATCAAGTGCTCTCCGGGCAAAAGATTTCCCTGACCCTTACCCGAGGCGGCTTTCAGTTCCTCGTGGAGGGGCGCCCCCTGGGCAAGGGCGGCGGAATCGTCCTGACGCGCTCACTGGATGAGGTGAACGCCGCCTCAGCCCAGCTCCTCCAGCGAACGGTCCTTGCCTTGGCGGCTGGCCTGTTGATCGCAGTTCTGGCTGGTACGCTGCTGGCGCGCCGGCTTTCCGGGCCGCTTGTCACGACAGCGGCCGCAGCACGGCGGATGGCCGCCGGAGAACGGACGGTGCATCTTGAACCTGCGGGAGTTTCCGAAGTTCGCGCCGTAGGAGACGCCATCAATACCCTGGAAAATGCGCTGCTGGCCAGTGAAAGCCGGCAACGTGAGTTCCTTTTGTCCATATCCCACGAGATCCGCACACCGCTGACCGCGATGCGAGGTTACGCCGAGGCGCTCGAAGACGGACTGATCCCGCCCGAAGATATCGTCGGGGTGGGGCAGACCCTGTCGGCCGAGACAGACCGACTGGACGGTTTCGTCCGGGATCTACTCGCCTTGGCCCGCCTGGAAGCAGACGATTTCGCAGTTGACCTCCAGCCTGTCGACGTCGTCACACTCCTGGAACAGGTGCAACGGGCATGGCAGGCCGCAGCCACGCAGGCCCGGGTGGAACTCACGCTTCAACTGCCGCACGGAGAAAGCGGGGAACCCCTGCTTGTCACCACGGACCCACAAAGGCTGCGCCAAATCATCGACGGACTCATAGGCAACGCACTGCGCATCACACCACCCGGACAGCCCCTCGTCCTCCGCGCCGGACTGGAGGATTCCCCCGCAGATCCGACCACGCCCGGTGACTGGCCGGCCGGCACCTGCGGCGTCGTCGCGATCCAGGTGCGGGACAGCGGCCCCGGCCTCACCCCCGAGGACGCCGCCGTCGCCTTCAACCGCGGCGCCCTGGCACGCCGCTACAACGGCGAGCGCCCCACCGGGAGCGGACTCGGCCTGTCCATCGCGGCCCGACTCGCGCAGCGGATGAATCTCAACCTCACGGTGGAACCACCCGACCCCACCGAAAACGGCGCCTGCTTCTGCATCCGGCTCCCCCGCACCCCTGCTCCGCCCTCACGGCGCCCGGCAACCGACAACGGCCCATCGATCATTCCCGGCTCCGGTCCCTGAAACTCAACGGGACTGTTCGGACGTGCTCCCCCGTCCCACTGCGACAGCTGCGGGCCTGTCCACGGCCACAGTCTCCTGGGTTGCACCCCGAACGCCCTCGCGGGGGCGACTGCTCCGCTAGTGGATGAGTCCGGCCACAAGGTTGATGGTTGTGGCAAGGACGATGGTGCCCAGGAGGTATGACAGCAGCGCCTGCCGCAGTACAGTCCCGCGGATGGCATCGGTTTTCAGGTCGGTGTCTGAGACCTGGAAGGTCATGCCGACAGTGAAGGCCAGGTAGGCAAAGTCCATGTAGCGGGGCTGCTTGTCCTCGTTGAAATCCACGCCGGCTTTGTCCCTGTAATAGATGGAAGCGTAGCGGAGAGTAAAGAGCGTGTGGACAAGGAACCAGGAAAGCGCGACGCTGCCCAGGGCCATGGCGATGACGGCTGCTTTCGTTCCTCCCTGGGCATCGGATGCGTCCATCAGGATCAACGCCACCCCGGCAAAGCTGGCAATAGTGGCGGTGAGCACCAGCACGTCGGCAGGGCCCTTGCCCGGGTCTTCGCGTCGGGCGTGTGCAGCGGTGGCCTCCGCCTGCAATCCCCCGATGACGGACCACACCCAGATGAGGTAGGTCAGGGACGCGGCGGCCCAACCCATCGCCGGAGCATATGCCCAGGACTTAAGCGCGCCGACCAGCAGTGCCACACCAAGGCCCACCACCAGCATCACAAGAACCCGCAAGCGGGAATGGTGGGCCAAGGTGTTGAAGCGGGATGACTGTCCGCGGCCAATGTCAGTTGTACTCATGAATCGATCATTACACCCCGCCCGGGGAGTGTCGGCGCATCTCGAGAGAGGTTTCCGCAGGATTTGCGAAGGCTTCTCCCGGCATCACCCCAACTCTGCCATTTTGCCGCGGGTGCCCGTGCAGACTTGACCTGTCTCCCGGCGCTCCGCCCAGCACTCCCCTGAAGGCTCATGAAAACACGTCCCATACGCATGTCCGCAGCAGGCTTTGGTCTGCTCCTTGCCCTGACCGGAACCCTCACCACCGCTGCCGTTTCCAATGCGGCTCCGTCACCAGCTACGGCGCCAGCCGTCGTCCCGGCCACTTCCTACGCTGACTCCTTCACCAGGCAGACCTTCGACCTGATCAACGCCGAGCGGGTCAAGGCTGGTGTCCGGCCGTTCGTCTGGAACCAGAAGATCGCCGACGTCTCCCAGGACTGGGCCAACCAGCTGGGGGTCGCCACGATGGACCCGAATTGGAGCTTTGCCAACATCCACCGCCCTGACGCGGGTGGGAACGAAATCCCGGCCGGCGCGACCTGGTACCGGGAGAACGTTGGCTTCAACTTCAGCCCGGCCCAGCTGGTGGACTGGTGGATGAACTCTCCGGGACACAAGGCGGCAATGCTGGATCCGCGCGGCACCGACGCAGGTTTGGGCTACGTCGTCCCCTCGACCGGACCATACGCCGGCTGGCACCTGATGGTGTCCAATATGGCGGCCTACTCCACGACCCAGGCCCCCTCCCCACCTGCACCTGCAACCCAGACGCCGCTGGCTCAGAAGGCCACGGCCATCAACGGCGCCCTGGGCCTGCCGGTGTCCCCTGAGGTCTATGGCCTCAAGGACGGCGGGTCGTACCGCAACTACCAGTACGGCGCCCTGCTCTACTCCCCGGCTACCGGTGCCCGTATTTCCAGGGGCGCGATCCGGACCCTGTGGGCCGGCTACGGGTTCGAGAACGGCATCCTGGGCTACCCGACCACGGACGAGGTAGCAGGGATCAAGGACGGCGGCGTCTTCCAGAACTACCAGGGCGGGGCGGTCCTATGGTCTCCGGCCACCGGCGCCCACATCTCGACGGGACCGATCCGCGACGCCTGGCGCGCGACCGGGTATGAGTCCGGGATCCTCGGCTACCCGGTCTCGGAGATCTACAACGTCGACGGCGGCACCGCCCAGACCTACCAGAACGGCGTCATTACCCACAGCGCCGCCGGGACCCAGGTTGTCTCCGGCGTGATGGTCGCCAAGTACCTGGAGAACAGTGGTTACCTCGGGGCGGCCACCAGCGCCATCACCCCGATCCGCGATGGCGGCTCGTACCAGAACTTCCAACGCGGCGCACTGCTGTACTCACCGGCTACCGGGACGCAGGTCTCCGTCGGAGGCATCCGCAGCATCTGGCAGTCCACCGGGTTCGAAAACGGTGTCCTCGGCTACCCGTCATCCGGAGAGATCCCCGCCAACGGCGGTGTCTACCAGACCTACCAGGGCGGTTTCATCACTTGGCTGCCGGACTCCGGGGGGCACTACGTCTTTGGCGGTATCGGCAGTCTGTACCGCAACGCCGGCGGACCCACTGGAACGCTGGGTTTCCCCACCAGCGGCGAGTACTCCACGGGGCCGGGTGGCAACGTGGCCCAGAACTACCAGCACGGCGTCATCCATTGGGGACCTGCCGGAACCGGTATTACCTACTGACGGCCCAGGCCGGGCCCCACCACAGCACCCCTTTCTGCCCTGCAGGGAGGGGTGCTGTCATGTCCGGGGACCGGGGACCGGCACGGACTGCTCGGCACACAATGGCCAAAATGAGCTTCCGACACATCCCGTAGTACCGCTTTCCGGCTCCAAATCGGCGCCGACCTGCTTGCCGGGCTCCGATGCTGGGTAAGACCAGTACAGGCCCTGCACTCCCGGACCGGACTTGCCCCGGTTCCACAGGCCCCGCCCCGGGTCTGTGGCTCCGCCCCAACAGAAAGACCCGATGAACACCCCTGCTGACCACGCCATCCCGGCTCACGTTGACCTCAAACAGGAGCCAGGCCCGGACCGGAACCCCCTGGTCCGCTGGCTGCTCGCCAATCAAGTGGCCCCTACCGGCCCTGAGGCGGAAGAGGACCACAAGCCCAACGCCTGGTGGAAGGTCATGTGCCTGACCGGCGTCGACTACTTCTCCACGCTTTCCTACCTGCCCGGCATCGCGGCCCTGGCCGCCGGCGCGCTGTCACCCCTGGCCACCCTGCTGATAGTTGCCCTGACGCTGCTGGGCATGCTGCCCATGTACCGCAGAGTCGCCAAGGAAAGCCCGCACGGCCAGGGGTCGGTGGCCATGCTGGAGAAGCTTCTGCCGTTCTGGCGCGGAAAGTTCTTCGTCCTCCTGCTCCTCGGGTTCGTGGCGACCTCATGGATCATCACGATCACCCTCTCTGGAGCGGATGCGACAGTGCACCTGCTGGAGAACCCGCTGATTCCCGAAGCACTCAAAGGCTGGGGCGTCATTATCACGGTCGTCCTGCTGCTGATCCTGGGCGGGGTGTTCCTGCTCGGCTTCAACGAGGCTGTGGGGGTGGCGATCCCGCTGGTGGCGGTCTACCTCCTGCTCAACGCCGCCGTCGTGGTGGCCGGCTTCGTTCACCTGGCCGCGGACCCTTCCCTGGTGAGCGGCTGGACGGACCGGCTGCTCTCCAGCGGCGGCGGGCCGATCGGCCTGGTCAGCCCGGCCATCCTTGCCTTCCCCCTGCTCGTGCTGGGTCTGTCAGGGTTCGAAACCGGGGTGTCAATGATGCCGCTGATCAAGGCAACCGGATCCACGCCCGATGAAGTCATGGCATCCCGGGTCAGCAACACCCGCAAGTTGCTCACCACCGCCGCGCTGATCATGAGCGTCTACCTCATGTCGACCAGCTTCCTGACCACCGTCATGATTCCTGCCAAGGAATTCCAGGACGGCGGGCAGGCCAACGGGCGGGCCCTCGCGTTCCTGGCCCACGAACTCTTTGGCGCCCGATTTGGCACCGTCTATGACATCTCCAGCGCGCTGATCCTCTGGTTCGCCGGGGCCTCGGCGATGGCCGGGCTGATCAACATCGTGCCCCGCTACCTGCCCGCCTACGGCATGGCCCCGGAATGGGGCCGTGCCGTTCGTCCGGTGGTGCTGGTCTACACGGTGCTGAGCATCGGCATCACGGTTGCCTTCAACGCGGACGTGAACGCCCAGGCCGGGGCGTATGCCACCGGAATCCTGGCCATGATGGTTTCCGGAGCGGTCGCCGTGACCGTTTCTGCCATCCGGCGACGCAGTCGGGCAGGGGCCGTGGGCTTCAGCATCCTGACGCTGATCCTGCTCTACGCCCTGGGCGCCAACGTCATCGAAAAACCCGACGGCATCCTCATCTCGGCCTTCTTCATCGGTGGCATTATCGCCGTCTCCCTGGTGTCCAGGGTTACCCGGACCACGGAGCTGCGGGTGGACGCCATCGAATTCGATGCCGCCGCCCGCCAGTTCATCACCGACTCCATCGCCTTCGACGGGCAACTGCACATCATCGCCAACAAACGGCAGCACGGTGACAAGGCCGAATACGCCGAGAAGGAATTTGAGCAGCGCGGACTAAACCCCGTGCCGGGCCCGGCGGACGTCGTCTTCCTTGAAGTCGAGATCTCTGACCCCTCAGACTTCAGCCACACGCTGCGCGTCGATGGCATCGAGGTCGAGGGTTACCGGGTCCTCCGGGTGAAATCGCCCGCAGTGCCGAACGCCATCGCCGCGGTCCTGCTGGCCCTGCGGGACTCGACCGGGGTAAAACCCCAGTGCTACTTCGAATGGTCCGAGGGCAGCCCGGTCAACCACCTGATGCGCTATCTGTTCCTTGGCCAGGGCGACACCCCTCCCCTGGTGCGGGAAATCCTTCGGGAGACGGAACCGGATAGGGCGGCCCGGCCCGGCATTCACGTGGGCTGACCGGCGCGGCGCACCGAGGCGGACGCTACTCGCGGGGTAGAACAGGGAAGGGGACGCTGCGGCGCCCCTTTTCCCTGCTGGCTGCCCGGGCATGTTCTTCTGACCCGCCGTACACAAGTGAGTCATGACGTTCTCCCGCTCCCGCCTGGCCCTTCTCGCCGCCCTGCTCATCGCCGGCCTGGTGATTGTCGGCTTCCTCTTTGCCATCACCCAGAAGCACCAGGCAGCGGCACCCGGCACCAACGCCTCCCCGGCCCCGCAGGGTGATGACGAGGACAGCACAGAGGGCCAGGACGCCGACGACGGGACCGCCCCGACAGTCTCTGCCATCCCCGCAGGTCCGCTGCCCGGCAACGCCCCGGCAGTGAAGACCGTCCACTCCCCCAGCAATGTGGCCATCGACCTGAACCTGGCCGCAGGACAGTGCAAGGCACGCACTATCGACGCCGCCGCAGGGCTGTACCTGCCGGACCCGGCCTGCACCCCCGGCGCGGTGGACCCGGCGGTCACCCAGGACAATCTGGGCGCTACCATCTGCAAGTCCGGCTACACGGTCACGGTCCGGGCCCCCGCCTCGGACACTGACAAAACCAAAGCCCTGAGCCTGGCCCAGTATGGCCAGACCCGCGCGTCCACCACCGAATACGACCACCTGATCTCGCTCCAACTCGGGGGCACCAACGCTGTCTCTAACCTCTGGCCTGAACCCAACCGCGCCGGAGCAACCGGCACCACCAACCCCAAAGACGCCATCGAGACCCATTTGAACAAGGCAGTCTGCGCTCACAAAATAACCCTCGCAGCAGCCCAAAAGGCCATCGCCACCAACTGGGTCACCGCCGAAAAGGACCTGGGCATGTAGTTCCGGCGTGAGCGGGAACGTCCAGTGAACTCTCCGTGAACAGCCTCTGTTTTCAGCCACGACCGCAACGAGGCTGTGATCTACTGGTGAGCGCAAAATCTTACCGACCAGTAACTTCAGGTCCAGTGACCGGCCCATGGTGGGGGCGTGCCCGCGTCGCTGTCCTCCTCACCTGCAAGGAACCAGACGTGAACCTCTCCAGACGCCGCTTCCTTGGCGCTGCGGGAACCGCTGCCGCCACCACCCTGGCCGCCGGCAGCGCCTTCCAGCCAGCCGCCGCCGCACCGTCCACGCTTCCGGCGCCCGCTGACTCGGGCATCGAGCACATCATCGTGGTGATGATGGAAAACCGCTCCTTCGACCACTTCCTGGGCTGGATGCCCGGTGCTGACGGCACGCAGTCCGGCCTCAGCTACACGGACCGCTACGGTATCCCCCACTCCACCTACCATTTGACCGACTACCAGGGCTGCGGCCACCCGGACCCGGACCACTCCTACGAAGGCGGCCGGATCCAGTTCAACAACGGCAAAAACGACGGTTGGCTGCGGGCGGGCGAGAACGACGAGTTCGCCGTGGGCTACTACAACGAACCGGATCTTGACTTCTGGCGGCAGGCCGGCCCGGACTGGACCGTCTGCGACCGCTACTTCGCCGCCACCATGGCCGAAACCTACCCCAACCGCTTCTACCAGCACGCCGCCGCCACCGACCGGATCCACAACTCCTCCACCACCTCCACCCTTCCCACCATCTGGGACAGCCTGGCTTCGGCGGGGGTCTCCGGTAAGTACTACTACGGAGACATCCCCTTCACTGCACTGTGGGGCACCAAGTACCAGGGCATCTCCCGCCCTTACGCGGAGTTCCTCACAGACTGCTCGGCAGGCACTCTGTCTTCCGTTTCCTTCGTTGACCCGCGCTTCACGGACGAGGGCTCAGGAACCTCCGGCGACGACCACCCGCACGCGGACATCCGCTCCGGCGAAACCTTCCTCGCCGAGGTCTACAACGCGGTCACGTCCGGGCCGGGCTGGGCCAGCACCATGCTGGTGGTCAACTACGACGAATGGGGCGGCTTCTACGACCACGTGCCTCCGGCGACAGCCCCGGACACCAGCTCCCAAACAGCACTGCGCGGTTTCCGTGTTCCCTCCCTTGTGGTCTCACCCCGCGCACGCCGCCGGTACGTTGCCCACGACGTCTACGACCACACCTCTGTTTTGAAGGCCATCGAGTGGCGCTGGAACCTGCCGCCCCTGACTCCCCGGGACCAGGCCGCCCGCAATATCGCGGAGGTCCTGGACTTCGGAACACCCCCAAACCTGGCTGCTCCCACCTACCTGGTCCCGCCCTTCGTGGCCGGCCCCGCGTGCACGCCGGTCGGGCCGCCACCGGCCGAGGAATGGTCCGGGTTGAAAGACAAAGCACTCGCCGACGGATGGAAGCTCCCGTGAAAATGAAACTCCGCGCCGCCGGTGCAGTCATCGCCCTCTTTGCCGCCGCCGTCATCGGCGGCGCTGCCCTCACCTCCAACCCTGCCGCCGCTACTTCCGCGGCTGCCGCCACCGCAGCCCAGGGCTACCTGCCAGGAGCCAACCACGTCTTTGTCATCAACCTCGAAAACAAGGGATACGACGAAACCTGGGGCCCGGCGTCGGCCGCGCCGTATCTGTCCCAGACCCTCCGCAGCCAGGGCGTCCTGCTCAACCAGTACTACGGCACAGCGCACAACTCCCAGCCAAACTACGTAGCGCAGATCTCGGGCCAGGGACCAAACCCCCAAATGCAGGCCGACTGCCAGACCTACACACCTTTTGTGGGCACCGGCACCGCGAGCCCCGGACAGGCAGTCGGTGACGGCTGCGTCTTCCCGGCCACAGTCCCCACCGTTGCCGGGCAGCTGAAGGATGCCGGCAAAACGTGGAAAGGCTATATGGAGGACATGGGCACTGCATGCCGGCACCCGGCACTGGGCACCGTCGATGACACCCAGAAGGCAAGGGTGGGAGACCAGTACGCTGCCCGGCATAACCCTTTCGTGTACTTCGCGGGAATTACCGGATCCCCGGACTGTGCCACGAACGACGTCGACCTGACCGCCTTAACAACAGACCTCGCCTCCGCTTCCACCACCCCAAACCTGTCGATGATCACCCCGAACCTGTGCCATGACGGGCACGATTCACCCTGCGTGGACGGGCAGCCGGGCGGCCTGGCGGGCGCCGATGAGTGGCTCAAAAAGTGGGTCCCGGCAATCACCTCCTCCCCCGCCTTCAAACAGGACGGCGTCCTGGTGATCACGTTCGACGAGTCCGACGGGCCGCAGTCCGACGCCAGCGCCTGCTGCGGCGAGGGCCCCGGCCCCAACGCCGCGCTGCCCGGCATTACCGGGATGGGCGGCGGCCGTGTAGGCGCACTTGTCCTCTCCCCTTTCACGAAGGGAGGCACCTGGTCCACCACGCCGTACAACCACTACAGCCTGCTCGCCAGCATCGAGGATACGTTTGGCCTGCCGTACCTGGGCTACGCCGGGACGCCCGGACTGAACCGGTTCGGCCTCGACGTGTACAACGCCACGGTCTGACCGGTCTGACGGGAGGGACGGCTCAGGGAGCTGACCCGGGAGTCCGGGCTGCGGCCGGAACGGGGAAGGGGTGGACGCGGGCAGTGCTGGTCGCCATTGTCGCCTACCGGTGTTGATTTGCGGCCTCGCGGGGTAGGTCTCCTTTACAATGTTCAGAGCAGGTAGGGGAGACCATGCTTTTTGAGCCGTTGTATGACTACTACCGGAAGTTGGGTCCCAGGGGCCGGGCGGTGCTGTTCCAGCTTCCGTTGTCGACGACCATACTGCTGGTCACGGTCCTCACGTTGATCCTGAATCCACAGATGGATACTTCCGGGCCGTTTCTTTGGAGTCTTGGGGCACATGTGCTGCTCCTTGCCGCCTGCGCGGTGGTGCCGTGGGGACGCCTGCCAGGACGGGCCGTACTCGTCATCCCTGTCCTGGACTGCATCGCCGTCGGGGTCTCGCGTGAGGCCGCCGACCAGTACCTCACCGTTCTGGGCTTCCTCCTGGTCTTTCCCGTCGTATGGCTGGCCACCGACCGGCGCCGCAGCAGCGTTCTGATCGCCGTCCTCGCCACCATCCTCAGTACAGTCCTGCCCCCGGTATTGCTCGGCACCGGCTTCGAGGGCCCGGACTTTATCCGGATCCTGCTCCTGCCCATCATTCTCGGGGCGATCGCGCTCACGGCTTACGCGATCACCACTGCGCTCTACCTGCAACGCCGCCAACTGGAGGCGCGCGGCGCGGAGGTCCGGGAGCTGCTGGCGGCAAGCGAGGACCGGGAGCGGTTACTCAGTAGCGTCATGGACACAGTGAGCGTCGGAGTCTGCGCCCTCGACGACCAAGGGCGGCCCATCCTCACGAACCAACACTTCAGCCGCCATTTCGAAGGGACCCTGACCGGCCGGCAGCTATCCGATGAACCACCGAGCTTTGTCGTCTACGGCCCTGACCGGAAGCAGCCACTTCCTCCGGAGCGACGCCCCGGGTTCCGGGCAGCACGAGGAGAGTCCTTCACAGACGAACTGATCTGGGCCGACAACGGAGCCAACCAGAGGGCCTATTCCGCGACGTGCCGGTTGATCCGCGACTCCCGGGGCGTACACCGGGGAGCGGTCCTTGCGTTCACCGATGTCACAGCGTTGGTCGAGGCGCTTTCCGCGAAGGATCAGTTCGTTTCCAGCGTCTCCCACGAACTGCGGACACCGCTGACCTCGATCCTTGGTTACATGGATCTGGCCCTGGACGAGGACGACCTTGACCCCGACCTTGAGATATACCTGACCGTCGCGAAGCGGAACGCCGAACGGCTCCTGCACCTGGTCGGCGACCTCCTGACAATCGCATCCGACGCCATCGCCATCAACCCGCGGCACGCTGACCTCGGCGACGTCGCCAGCCAGAGCGTCCAGGCCGCCCTACCACGGTCCAAAGCCGGAGGCATAACCCTCGAACTTCTCGTCGACGGCCCCGCCACCGGCCACTTTGACCCCGACCGCCTCGGTCAGGCCATCGACAACCTGATCTCCAACGCCATCAAATACACGCCCCACGGCGGCAAAGTCACCGTCAAGGTCCACGCCACCGGCCACGAGCTCCGGTGCGAAGTCACTGACACAGGGGTCGGCATGACCGAAGAAGAACTCAACCAGGCCTTCACGCGTTTCTTCCGTGCTGCCAATGCACACTCTTCCACCATCCCCGGCGCCGGCCTGGGTCTGGCCATCACCAAGTCCATCATGGAAAACCACCGTGGCCACGTGGTTCTCGCCAGTAGCCCGGGACACGGGACCACGGCGGCGATCACGCTTCCGGCCGCCGACATGGAGGCTCTCACCCCGGCTCCCGTGTAGCCGGACTTGCGTTTCATCTACTCAGAG
Source organism: Pseudarthrobacter phenanthrenivorans (assembly GCF_036455295.1). Lineage (GTDB taxonomy): Bacteria > Actinomycetota > Actinomycetes > Actinomycetales > Micrococcaceae > Arthrobacter > Arthrobacter phenanthrenivorans_C. The sequence continues at coordinate 203,225 of NZ_JAYXNX010000002.1, forward strand.
GCGGCGGGAAGCGGGCCGGCGGGAAGGTCAAGGACGCTTGTGGAAGGGCGGCTCAGCGAGTGGAGCGCGCCTTTTCTGCAACCGGCGCAGCGCAATGGCAACTGGCCAGCCGCCTTATGCAGCGCACCACGTCCCTGTACCTTGGTCATTGGACCTCCCCACCGCCGAAGCTGAGGAGGACCTTGCCGGAGGCTGTGGAGTCCTTCGCTACTTCGAAGGCGTGCAGGGCGTCGGCCAGCGGGAACTGGTGCGTGATGACGGGCTCGATGTGCAGGGAGCCATCGGCGAGGGCAGCGATTACCTGATCGATTTCGTCGTTGAAGCGGAAGGATCCTTTGAGGTCCAGTTCGCGGGTGATGGCCAGTGAGATGGGGACCGGCTGCATGCCGGTGGGCAGCAACCCCACCAGGACCACGGTCCCGCCGCGGACCGCCCCCTGGATGGCTGAGGCCAGGCCGTGGTGGTTGCCGGAGGATTCGATCACGACGTCGGCCTCCACGGCGGCGATGGCTTCAGTGTCAGCGGCGTTGATCACGTGGTCCGCGCCGACGGCCATGGCGATCTCCAGGGGCTTGGGATGGAGGTCGACGGCGGTGATCCGGGCGGCGCCGGCACACTTGAGGACGGCGACGGCGAAGGCGCCGATGGGTCCGGAGCCGATGACGAGCGCGCTCTTTCCACGGACGTCCCCGGCGCGGGAGACGGCGTGCCAGGCCACGGACGCCGGCTCGATCAGGGCGGCGGTGCGCAGGCTCATGCCCACTGGGAGGGGCCGCAGCATCCGCACGGGCAGGGTGACGTACCGGCTGAAGGCGCCGTCCGTGTGCGGGTAGCGGGCGGCGCTGCCCAGGTAGGTGCACCCCGGGGACAGGTTGGGCCGGTCCGCGGGGTACCTGGCCACGCCCGGCCCGGGCGTGGCCGGGTGGACGGCGACCGCGGTTCCGGGCTGCGGTCCCTGGCCGTTGGCGGCGGCGCGCACCACGACGCCGGAGATCTCGTGGCCCAGCACCAGCGGGGCCTTCAGGATGGACTCCCCCGCGGCACCGTGCAGCCAGTAGTGCAGGTCCGATCCGCAGATACCGCCGTACCGGACCTCCACCACCGCTTCGTCGGGCCCCGGCAGGGGCAGCGGGACCTCGTCGATGCGCAGGTCACCGGCGGCATGGGCCACCAGGGCAGGCCCGGTTGCCGGGAGTTCTTCTGTGATTGCAGGCATCAGACCACCACCGTCATTCCGCCATCGATGAAGATGGTTTGTCCGTTCACGAAGTTGGAGCCGTCAGAGGCCAGCCACACCACAGGACCGGCGAGGTCCTCCACGGTGCCCCAGCGGTGTGCCGGTGTCCGGCCGAGGATCCAGGAGTTGAACTCCTCATCGTCCACCAGGTTCTGGGTCATCTCGGTGTGGATGTAGCCAGGGGCCACGGCGTTGATCTGCAGCCCGGAACCTGCCCACTCGGCCGTCATGGCGCGGGTGAGGTTCCGCAGCCCGCCCTTGGCCGCGATGTAGGGGGCGATGGTGGGACGGGCAAGGTCTGTCTGCACGGAGCAGATGTTGATGATCTTGCCCCGGCCGCGGCCTATCATGTGGCGGGCGGCCTCCCGGCCCACCAGGAAGGCACTGGTCAGGTCCGTGGAGAGGACGCGTTCCCAGTCCGCCACGTCCAGGTCCAGCATCGGGACCCGGTGCTGGATCCCGGCGTTGTTCACCAGAATCTCCAGCGGACCCACGTTCTCCTCGATCCACGCAACGCTCCGGGCGGCGGCGTCACCATTGGTCACGTCGAAGGCAACGTTGTGGATGCGGCCCGGCGGAAAATCCGCCGCCATGGCCGCGGCGGCATCCTTCAGCCGCTCCTCGTTGACGCCGTTGAGCACCACTGTTGCTCCGGCGTCGGCCAGCGCCCGCGCAAGGGCCGAACCGATGCCCCTGCTGGAACCCGTTACCAGGGCAACACGGCCCGTCAGGTCGAACAACGCGCTCATGCGAAAGGTCCCTTCTGGACGAGGTTGGCGGGGGTTTGGCCGGTGGCCAGGGCTTCCAGCTGGCGTTTGAGGAGTTTGAGGATGCGGGGCTCGAAAGCGGAGGCGTTGCCACCCACGTGCGGGGTGATCAGGGCGTTCCCCGCGGCCCACAGCGGGTGGCCGGCCGGCAGCGGCTCGGGATCGACCACGTCAATGGCGCACTGCAGGCGCCCGGAGACCACTTCCCGGGTGAGCGCTTCGGTGTCAACGACGGCGCCGCGGCCCACGTTGACCACCAGGGCGCCGTCGGGTAGGGCAGCCAGGACCTTGGCGCCCACCAGGTGGTGGGTGTCGTCATTCAGGGGCAGGACGGAGACCAGGATGTCGTGGCTGGCGGCCAGGGCCACCAGTTCTTCCGGGCCGTGGACCTGTCCGTCCGCGTCTGTGCGGGCCGTGCTTCCCACCCGCGTAATGGTGACCTCGAAGGGTTCCAGGCGGCGGGCGAGTTCCTTGCCGATCCCGCCGATGCCCAGCAGCAGGACTCTACGGTCCGCCAGGGACTGGCGGCGCTGCGGCTTCCAACTTTCGGTCTGCTGGTCCTTGACCGCCTGGTCGATGCCACGCAGCTTGGCCAGGATCAGGCCCACGGCCAGTTCGGCGGTGGCTGCGGCGTGGACGCCCGAGGCGTTTGCTACCGCGGCGCCCGGCCCGGCAGCCTCGCAGACGCCGTCGAACCCCGTTGACTGCGTCTGCACGAACTTAAGGTCGGCGACCTTGCCCAGGGAACCCAGCACTGCCCCGGCATCGATGTAGGGAAGGATGACACCGTCAATGCCACCCAGCTCCTCCCCTGGCGCGTCCTTCATGTCCCAGACCACGCCCTGTAGTCCTTCGGGGAGAGGCGAGAGGTCAGCGAGGAGCTGGGGGTCCGGGAAACTTACGGTATGCACATGCTGCATGGGGTGGGGCCCTGTCGGTTGGTGGTTGAAGTGCGTGGGCGGCTGGTTAGGTGGTGGGTTCGCGGCAGTCGAAGGTGAGGCCGCCGGGCACTTGGAAGGTGGACATAAGTTCTAGCATGCCAACATTTACGATGCCGCGGGGTCTCGATGGCGTAATCAAGGGCGTTGACGATGTCATCGGTGGTGAGTGATTCGCAGCCTTCGTAGTAGGTTTGCCAGGCTTCTTCCATGGCTTCGGGGCTGCCTTCCGGAACTCGGGCGTCCCGGTGACGGACGTGCACTTGGTTTCGCCGCGGCCGATGGCGTCGATGGCAGCGTCCTTGATGTGCTGCGGGGTATCGAAGTCCGGTTCTCCGACCGTCAGGTCCAGGATCCGCCGGGCTTCCGCCTTGAGCTCCCTTATTCGAGCCTAGGGAAGGACGGGCTTGGAAAAGACCTAAAGTGCATGGACAGATAAGCAGCCCTTATGACCGGCCAGCCACAACATGCCCTGTAACACCACGCACTTTCGGTATTGCCCGGCCGGCTTTGATGCGGCTTAACGTGCATAGCGGACAACAGCGCCGCGCACAGTACGACGGCGGCCCGCGCGTTTGTGCAGATCCACCGGGCCGCGGGCACGCGCCTTCAGAAGGCCCGCGAACGGTTGCAGGACCGGCGGACGGATACGGAACAGTTATGGATCCCAGAAGCCGAGGTGGACGGCAGCCGGGCACGCGGGCGGATGCATCCGCTTTCAGGACGCAGCAGGACAGGCAGCGAGGCCCCGCGCGCTTACCGGTACCGAGGCGCTCCAACACCGGAACCTGCCGCGGCCCGGACCCGGGAAGTCCTGGCCCTGCTGGCCCTGCAGCGAAAGATGATCGCCCTCCGGTCCAGCCGGATGCGTGGCCTGGCCAACGAACTGCACGAGCGAGTTGCCCAGGCCGTCTGCGACGGCCTGAAAGTCCCGGCTGCTGGATGACTACCACCTTGCAGCGGCAAGCGGCCTGAAGTCCGACGAAATCCGCAAGATGACCAGGGGCGTGGGTCGGCGGGTGGCCTGGCAGCAGCCGGGTACGGAACCAGCGGTGGGCGCTAAACGCAAGGCCGGCGTCAGGCAGAGCCTCGGCGACCGTTGGAGTAGCGAGGGTTGGGAAGAGTCCTGCGGCTTTCTCCGATCCACATGACGAGCGCCGTTGACAGCAGGCAAGTAACGCGAGTAACTTGGATCACATGTCGAAGTAACGCGAGTTACCGAGACTGTTCCACTCCAATATCCCAGCAGTGGCAACACCAGTTCAATGAAGACCTCTGGAGTATCCAATGGCGGAAACCGCCGCCCTAAACCGGGACCTAGTCAATCCAGCCTCGCCTCACCAGGCAGCTGATGGCCGCAGTGTGGGGCGTCCGGCAGTCCCTCGTCGCCGTGCTGGAAGAACAAGCGCGCCGGGAGTCCCTCCGTTGTAACAGCAGGACAGCCGCTCACTGCCATCCGGCATTGACCGGCTGTCCGCTGCTACAACGCTCTTCGGTCTGACCGCGAAATCAACGTCGAAGAGCATATCCCCAACCCACCCTTCACCTTGCTGATGAAGACAGGAAGAGACAACTCATCATGACACAAACCAGATTCTTTCTTCAGTTTGGCCCTGGCGTTCACCCAATGCAGTGAACGCGTGCAAAGCACGCGCCACCTCCACAGGTTCCCGGACTTCACGCACGGCCATGAAAAGAGAACAATGAACAGCGTCGCCCCCACCCTCGAGGCCTACAGGCCGACCATGCACTACGCCGCCAAGGACACGTGGCTCAACGATCCCAACGGACTGGTCTTCCATGAGGGCATCTACCATCTGTATTACCAGAACAACCCCTTCGGAAACGTGCACAGCAACATGTCCTGGGGGCATGCGACCTCCACGGACCTGGTCAGCTGGAAGGAACAACCCGTAGCGATTCCCTGCGATGAAACCGAAGAAATCTACTCCGGCAGCATCGTGGTGGACACCGGCAACACCAGCGGGTTCGGCGCAGACGGGCAGGACCCCTTGGTGGCCATTTACACAAGCGCGTACAAGCCGGGTTCGCTTCACGAAGGCACGCAGGCCCAGTCCATCGCGTGGAGCACTGACGGCGGCTATACCTGGATCAAGTACGCCAACAACCCGGTCCTGACCCGGAACTCACCGGAATTCCGGGACCCCAAGGTCTTCCGCTACAACGGGCCGGGCGGCAGCTACTGGGTCATGGTGGCGGTGGAAGCACATGACTTCGCTGTCCTGCTCTACCGCTCAGAAGACCTCAAAAACTGGGAATACCTCAGCACCTTCGGCCCCGCCAACGGCACCGGCGGGATCTGGGAGTGCCCGGACCTCTTTGAGCTGCCGCTGAACGGTGACTCGGCGGCCATGAAATGGGTCCTGACCGTGAACATGAACCCCGGAGGCCCGAACGGCGGGTCGGCAGGCCAATATTTTGTGGGAGAGTTCGACGGCGTCACGTTCAGCTCCGAGACAAGCCTCACCGAGGGTATGCAGGATCCAGACCGCGTGCCTGACTACCAGTGGCTCGACTGGGGCAGGGACTACTACGCCGCCGTCTCGTTCAGCAATGTTCCGGACGGCCGGCGGTTGATGATTGGCTGGATGAACAACTGGCAGTATGCCAACCACATTCCCACCTCTCCCTGGCGCAGCCCCATGAGCCTGGTGCGGGATGTTTCCCTCGTTTCCGTGAACGGTCAACCCAGGCTCGTTCAACGACCCGCACCGGAAGTGAGTGATGCTTCGAAACCCCGCCCCGTTCAGCGGGTAACCTTAGACGGCCACGCCCCGATTGAGGGCGGCGCAGCTGTGCAGCGCGTTGACGTCGCCTTTACACCAGGCTGTTCCGAGGAATTTGGCCTTGTGGTCAGGGGGTCAGCAGACGGCAGGGCCGGGACAAGGATCGGCATCCGGCCCGGCAGCGGAGAACTCATCGTGGACCGTACCCGCTCCGGCGACACCGGCTTCCATGACGCCTTCCCGTCAATAAGCCGCGCGCCGATTGCTGCCGGACAGGACGGCAGCTACACCCTGCAGATCTTCGTTGACTGCTGCTCGGTGGAAATTTTCGCAAACGATGGGCTCGTCACCATGACCGAACTGATCTTCCCGGACCGTGCCCAAACAGACCTCACTCTGTACTCCACTGGGGGCACGGCCGGGGCTGCGCTCCAACTCACCGACTTAGGAAAGGAAAAAGCCTGATGGAACACCGCAAGCTGGGATCCTCCGGCCTGTACATCAGCGAAATCGCCTACGGAAACTGGTTCACCCACGGTGAGCAGATCGACCAGGCCGCCGCAACCCAGTGCGTCAAGCAGGCGCTGGATCTAGGCATCACCACCTTCGACACCGCCGATGCCTACGCCGGAACCCGCGCCGAAGAAGCGTTGGGCGAGGCGCTCAACGGAACACGCCGTGAAAGCGTCGAGATCTTCACCAAGGCCTACTTCCCCACGGGGGATGGGCGTAATGACCGCGGCCTGTCCCGCAAACATCTCATGGAGTCCATCAACTCATCGCTGCGCAGGCTCCGAACCGACTACGTCGACCTCTACCAAGCCCACAGGTACGACTACGAGACGCCGCTGGAAGAGACCATGCAGGCTTTCGCCGACATCGTCAGGGCGGGCAAGGCGCACTATATCGGGGTGTCAGAGTGGACGACGGACGAGATACGCTCCGGCGTCACCCTTGCCAACGAACTTGGCGTCCAGCTCATCTCCAACCAGCCGCAGTATTCCTTGCTCTGGCGCGTCATCGAACAGGAAATCGTGCCCCTCAGCGAGGAGCTGGGCATTGGCCAGATCTGCTGGTCGCCACTGGCCCAGGGCGTCCTTACCGGAAAGTACGCTCCCGGCGCCGCGGCCCCACAAGGTTCCCGGTTCGGCGCCGACAATGGGGACCTCAAGAACGACCACCGTTTTCTCAGCGGGGACATCCTCACCCGTGTCCAGCAGCTGAAGCCCCTGGCCGAGGAGACCGGGCTGTCGATGGCAGCCTTCGCCATCGCATGGGTACTGCAGAACCCCAACGTCTCAGCAGCCATCGTCGGAGCATCGCGGCCCGAGCAGCTCGTCGACAATGTGCAGGCATCGGGAGTCAAACTCGACCCGGAACTGCTCTTGAGGATCGATGAGATTCTCGGCCCGGTGGTCGAGAGGGATCCGGGAAAGGTCGAATCCTTCAAGACCCGGCCCTGAGCTGTCACGCTTAGCCGGGCTCCGGCCGGGGCGCTGTGCGGCAGCATCCCGGACGGAGCCGGGCCCTAGCCATACCGCAGAAAAACCTGTTGACACCCGGAAGTAACGCGGGTAACTTAGATCACAGGTTGTAGGTAACGCGAGTTACTCGGCTCGCTTTGCGCCTGACTTTCCCTAGCTAAAACGGCATCACCCAGCTCAACGAAGACTACTGGAGCATTCAATGGCGAAAAACGCCTCCTCAAGCAAGCCCATTGCTGCCCGGCAGCGTGGTGTCACCATGAGTGACGTCGCAAAGCACGCCGGGGTGTCCCGGACTGCTGTCTCGTTCGTGCTGAGCAACCGCGAAAACGCCAGCATCTCCGAAGAGACGCGGGCACGCATCGCGGAGGCGGTTCAAGTATTGGGCTACCGTCCAAACGCCGGAGCGAGGGCGCTGGCATCCCAGCGCAGCGACTGGTACGGAATTGTCACCGAGATCGTCACCGCACCCTTCGCTGTGGACATCATCAAAGGCGCGCAGGACCAAGCCTGGATTGACCGCCGGTTCCTCCTTATCGCCCCGTCAGACCAGGGGGACACGCCTGGCCCCAACCAAGGGATGGAAGACGCTGCCGTTGAGAAGCTGCTGGAACAGCGGGTGGAAGGCTTGCTGTACGCCGCAACGCACCACCGTGGTGTACACGTGCCCCGAAGCGCGCACGAAGTGCCTACTGTACTCGTCAACTGTTTTGACCTGGACGGAAAGCTGCCTTCGATCGTCCCTGACGAAAGGACCGGCGGACGGGTCGCCGTCGAACGCCTCCTCCGCGCCGGCCATACCAGGATCGGTGTGATCAACCTGGACCCGCGCATCCCGGCAGCCGTCGGGCGACTGCAGGGCGTCCGGGATGCTCTGGCCGCCGCGGGCCTTGAGCTCGATCCGGAGCTCGTGGTGGCCGGGTATGCGACGGCGGACGGCGGCTACGACGCTGCCTGCCAAATCCTCGACCGGTACCCGCCCAAGGACAGGCCAACCGCCCTTTTTTGCCTCAACGACCGCATGGCCATGGGCGCTTACGACGCCATCAAGGAACGTGGCCTGGCCATCCCCGGTGACATCGCCGTGATCGGCTTCGACAACCAGGAACTCATCGCGGCCTACCTCAGGCCCAAGCTGACCACTGTTGCGTTGCCGTTCGAAAAGATGGGCGCTCTGGGAGTCCAGACGCTCGCCGCACTTACAGCCGGACAGCCGATCACTGCCAACCAGCAGTTAGTCGACTGTCCGCTGTTAGAACGCTCTTCGGTCTGACCGCGAAATCAACGTCGAAGAGCAAATCCCCCACCCACCCTTCACCTTGCTGATGAAGACAGGAAGAGATAACCCCATCATGACACAAACAAGGTTCTCCAAGTCCGCCCGCGTTGCCGCGGCCGGACTGGCGGTAGGCGCCATGCTGCTGACCGGCTGCGCTGCCACCGGCAACAAGTCCGGCAGCACCGACGCCGCTGCCAACGCCAGCGCGCTCCTCACCATCCCCCGTGAGGACATGAGCACCTTCGACCGTAACTTCAACCCCTTCGCGCCGACTGTAAACCCCATGGTCCAGCAGGCCATCTACGAACCCCTGCTGGTCTTTAACCCGGCCAAAGGCAACACCGTCCCCTGGCTGGGCACCTCCTGGGACGCCGCCAAAGACGGCAAGTCCGTCACCTTCACCTTGCGTGATGGCGTGAAGTGGTCCGACGGGCAGCCTTTCACCGCCGATGACGTCGTATATACCTTCCAGCTGCAGAAGAAGCTCAAAGGCGGCTTCGAGTACCTTGATTCCGTCACTCCGGTGGGCACCAACCAGGTCACATTCACGTTCAACAAGCCCTGGTCCCCTGCACTTTACGAAATCGGGCAGGTCCCAATCCTCCCCAAGCACATTTGGTCATCCATAGCCGATCCGGCGAAGGATGCCAACGCCAACCCCGTCGGAACCGGCCCCTATACCCAGGTGGACAGCTTCCAGTCCCAGTCCTTCGTGCTAAAGAAGAACCCCAACTACTGGCAGCCTGACAAGCAGAAGATCGCCGGCATCAAGATGCTGGCAATGTCCGGAAACGATGCCGCCAACCTGGCCAGCGTCAACGGCGATGTGGACTGGTCCACCCAGTTCATCCCGAACATCGAGAAGACCTTCATCTCAAAGGACAAGGACCACCGCCACTTCTGGTTCCCGCCCACGGGCGCCATGATTAACTGGCAGCTGAACACCAGCAAAGCCCCGTTCGACGACGAGTCAGTGCGCAAGGCCCTGAGCATGGCAGTTGACCGGGACCAAGTCACTAAGATCGGCATGAGCGGCTACGCCCAGCCGGCAGACTGCACAGGCCTCTCCGGCAACTACGCGGGCTGGAAGAACGCCGACGTGGCGAACAACTGCACTTGGACCAAGCTGAACGTCGACGAAGCGAATAAGATGCTCGATGCTGCCGGTTACCCCAAAGGCCCGGACGGCAAGCGAACCCTCAAGGACGGCAAGCCGTTCGAGTTCAAGATCTCCGTGGGCGCCAGCTCCTCCGACTGGCTCTCCGTGGCCAACGTGATCTCCCAGAACCTCCAGGCCATCGGGGTAACCGCCAAGGTGGACTCTCCGGACTGGGCCTCCGTCGTCTCAAGCTACGAGCAGGGAACGTTCGACACCGGCATCGTCTGGAGCGCGAACGACCCCAGCCCATTCAAGTACTTCAACTCCATCATGGGCACTTCCACCGTCAAGCCGGTGGGCGCCAAGGCCTCCGAAAACTACCACCGTTTCGGCGATCCAAAGGCCGATGGTCTCCTGCAGCAATTTAGTGCCGCAGGTGACGAAGCCGCGCAGAAGCAGACCGCGAACCAGCTTCAGGCGGAATATGATTCGGTGGCCCCGACGGTTCCGCTGTTCTCCGGCCCGGAATGGGGAGACTACACGGACGTCCACTTCACGGGATGGCCCAATCAGGACAACCCATACGCAACGCTCTCTGATCGTTCGCCTACCACGGTCCTCGTCCTGACGACCCTGGAACCGCGCAAGTAAGCGGCGTTACTTCTCGGCCGGTGGCCACCGTTGCCATGTTCCGGTTCCCACCGGCCGAGAACCTTTTCATCTTTGCCAGCGGGGACCACTGTCGCCCCGGACCCCGCCTTCCCGAACGGAGCAACCGTGCGCTTCATCCTGCGCCGCCTGGGCTTCTACCTGATCGCCTTTTGGGCATCCATTACCCTCAATTTCCTGCTCCCGCGCTTCATGCCCGGGGACCCTGTCTCCCGAATGTTCGCCCGTACCCAGGGCAAGATGCAGCCCGAACAGATCGAAGCCCTGCGCAAGATGCTCGGCGTGGATACACGGCCCATCTGGGAGCAGTACGTCGACTACATGCACAACATACTGACTGGCCAGATGGGTGTCTCCATCTCGCGTTTCCCCACACCGGTCACCGAAGTTATCTCGGCCCAGATAGGTTGGACCCTCCTGCTCGGCGGGACAGCACTGGTGATTGCCGCCGTCGTGGGCAACCTGCTGGGCATCCTGGCAGCCTGGCGCCGCGGCGGAGCCATCGACTCGGCCCTGCCTCCCGTGCTGGTCTTTATCGGTTCGTTTCCATACTTCTGGCTCGCGATGGGCGCGCTGTATCTCTTCGGCGTGGTGCTGGGCTGGTTCCCGATCCGCCACGCGTTCACGGACGGCCTGGAACCGGCGTTCACCACCGAGTTCCTCGGAGACGTCGCCGCCCACCTCGTGCTCCCGGCGCTGACCATCGTGCTGGTCTCCATCGGAGGCTGGATGCTTGGCATGCGGAACACCATGATCGCCACCAACTCCGAGGACTACATCACCATGGCCGAAGCGAAAGGCCTGCGCCCCGGCCGGATCATGCTCCGCTACGCCGCCCGGAACGCGATGCTCCCCTCGGTGACCAGCTTCGGCATGGGACTCGGATTCGTGGTGGGCGGCGCCCTTCTCACCGAGGTCGTATTTGCCTACCCCGGCGTCGGGTACCAGCTCCTTAACGCCGTCCAGGGCCTTGACTACCCGCTGATGCAAGGCCTTTTCCTGACCATCACCGCCGCCGTGCTGCTGGCGAACTTCCTGGTGGACATCCTCTACGTCCGCCTCGACCCTCGCGTACGTAGCAACTGAGCCTTGCGTACCCAGTCACCAAGGAAACCATCATGACCAGCGTTATCCTCCAGCAGCCAACCCAACAAAAAGCTGCCCGCAAAACCAACCGAGGCTTTATCCACGGACTTCTCACCAACAAGAAGGCCATGACAGGCATGGCCATCATGTTCGTCTTCATCGTCCTGGCGCTGGCCGCGCCCGTACTGTTCCCGGGTGATCCCTCCCGGATCACCGGGATGGCCTCACTCGAACCGGACGGCGAGCACTGGCTCGGAACCACCGCCAAAGGACAGGACGTGCTCGCCCTGACCGTCTATGGCGCCCGAAGTTCCCTGTTCGTAGGCCTTAGCGTCGGATTCGCGTCCACCTTTATCGGGATCCTCGTCGGCCTGGCATCCGCATATTTCGGTAAATTCATCGATGAAGCACTGTCGCTGCTGACCAACGTTTTCCTCCTCCTTCCCGGCCTGCCGCTTCTTGTCATCCTGGCCGCCTTCCTCCCGCCGGGCCTCGGTACCGTCATCCTGGTACTCACCGTCACGGGATGGGCCGGATCAGCGCGTGTTATCCGGTCACAGGCAATGTCCATCCGCTCAAAGGACTTCGTGGCTGCGGCCGTTGTCTCCGGTGAGCGAGCCGGCCGCATTATGTTCCGCGAAATTCTGCCGAACATGGCCTCGATCGTGATGGGAACACTGCTTGCCTGCGTCATTTACGGCATCGGAGCCCAGGCCGGCCTCGAATTCCTGGGACTGGGCGACGCCAGCACCGTCTCCTGGGGCAACAACCTCTTCTGGGCAGGAAACGAAGGCGCCCTGCTCACCGGAAGCTGGTGGGTCTTCATCCCCTCCGGTCTCTCCATCGCGCTGGTGGCGTTCGCCCTGGCCCTCATCAACTACGCGGTCGACGAAGTAACCAACCCGCGGCTGCGGAAGATCCGCAAACCCGCCATCACCGGAAGGAGCGCCGCACAGTGACCGTCTCCCAAACGTCTTTCGGCTCCCACGAACCGGTCCTCGACGTCAAGAACCTCACCGTCAAGTACATCGGCGACACCCGCTCGACCACGGCCGTGGACGACGTTTCCTTCAGCATCGGCGCCGGTGAGGTGTTCGGGCTGGCCGGTGAATCCGGTTGCGGAAAATCAACCATCGCCAATTCGATCATGCGGCTGCTCAAGAACCCGGCGAACATCGCCGCCGGGAGCATCTCCTTCGGAGGCAAGGACGTGCTGGCTATGAGCCAGGACGAGCTGCGGCGTTTCCGCTGGCAGGACGTTGCCATGGTGTTCCAGTCCGCCATGAACTCGCTGAACCCGGTGCTGACCATCGGGGAGCAGATGGCAGACATCTTCACTACCCATGCCGGCTACTCGCGTAAAGAATCCCTTCGACGTGCAGCCCGGCTGCTGGAGTTGGTAAGGATCGATCCGGGCCGCCTCAAGTCCTATCCGCATCAACTCAGCGGCGGAATGCGGCAGCGCGCCGTCATCGCCATGGCCGTAGCGCTGAAGCCGTCACTGCTGATTCTGGACGAGCCCACCACCGCACTGGACGTGGTGGTCCAGCAGGAGATCATGGCCCAGATCAAGGACCTCCAGCGCGAACTGGGCTTCTCTGTCCTGTTCATCACTCACGACATGTCGCTGATGGTGGAACTCTCCCACCGCATGGCTGTCATGTACGGCGGGCGGATTGTGGAAACCGCCAAAGCACACGACATCTACACCACGCCCATGCACCCCTACACCCAGGCCCTCATGGGAGCGTTCCCGCCGCTTACAGGCCCGCGAATCGCGCTTGAAGGCTTGCCTGAAGGCGTGAAGTTCCAGAACATCCCGGACCTCGCCGAAGTTACGCCGGGCCACTACGTGGCACCGTTTGATGCCGACGCCGAAGCGGCCGTTTTTGAAGGAGCAGCACAATGAGCCACGCCGTCCACTCCCCGACACGGCCAGATGTTTCGGCCCAGACCCCGGCCCTGGAGGTGCGCGGGTTGGGTAAGTCATTCCACATCGGCGGCCTGTTCTCCAGCCAGGCAGTCCGGGCGCTGCACCGCGTCGACCTGACCATCGGCCGTGGGGAGATCGTCGCACTGGTCGGGGAATCCGGGTCAGGCAAGAGCACACTGGCCCGCTGTGTCGCCCGGCTCGAGAAACCCAGCGAAGGCGCTATCCTGCTCGACGGTGTCGATGTCCTCAAACGCGACCGTTTCCAGGCCTCACGCACGTTCCGTTCCCAGCTGCAGATGGTCTTCCAGGACCCGTTTGGCTCCCTCAACCCCGCACACCGGATCGAGCACTTCCTCCGGCGGTCCCTCGCAATCCACGGCAAGGGCGGCAGCGGCCACGGTTCCGAAGAGCAGACCAGGGGCCGCCTCGAAGAGCTCATGACCACCGTAGGGCTTCAGGCCGACATGCTCGACTCCCACCCCCACGAACTCTCCGGCGGGCAACGTCAACGGGTAGCGATCGCACGCGCACTCGCCGTCGAACCACAAGTCATCCTCGCCGACGAACCGACGTCCATGCTGGACGTTTCGGTCCGCATCGGCGTGCTGAACCTGATGCGGAAACTGCGCGATAAGCAGGGCATCTCAATGCTCTATATCACCCACGACCTCGCCTCCGCCCGATATCTCGCAGACCGGACGGCCGTGATGTTCGCCGGCGAAATCGTGGAAGAGGGTGAGTCCTTGGACCTGCTGGCCAACCCGGCCCATCCTTACACGCAATTGCTGGTCTCAGCCGTCCCGGATCCAGCCCGGGCCGGATCCTATGACCCCGTACACCGCGCCAAACTCAGGCAAGCCGTCATGGCTTCCACCACCTGCGCTTTCGAAAACGACCCGGACCAGCGCTGCTCGGCGGAGGAACCTGTTCGGCACCACGTGGGCGACCCCCTGAACCGCCACTGGGTCCGCTGCCACCTCTACCGGCCAAGCGCCGGCGCCGGCGGCCACGCACTAGCGACGGAACCGTTGCCGGAACCTCAGCCTGCAGACTGAAATTCCGGTTTCAAGAGCGCCCAGCCCGGGCCGCCGGTCCTGGCACGACCCACATCACGTCCAAACCCAAAAACGGCACCCCCCTGTGCTGCCCAAAAGCATCAACATCCATGCAGTAGAAGCACCGAAGCTATCTACCGAAAGTGAACCCATGCAAAATGAAACCCCTGTCTCCCGGCGCGCCCTCCTCACGGGAAGCGGAGCTGTTGCCCTCACCGGATCCCTCGCACTCTCAACTTCCCTGGCCGAGCCGGCAGGAGCAGCACCACCAGCCACCCCAAGCGCCACTCCAGCCAAGCCGCCCTTTGAAGGACCAACCCGTATGCGCCCGACTTATCACTTCAGCGTCCCCGACAACTGGAAAAACGATCCCCAGCGGCCCATCTACATCGACGGCGAATACCACTACTACTACCTCTACAACGCCGATTACCTTCAGGGTGGTGGAGGCACGTCATGGCGCCGCGCAACCACCACCGATCATGTCTCCTTCCGCGATTGCGGCGTCGCCATCCCAAAGTTCAGCAATGACAACGGCGACTGCTGGTCAGGATGCCTTGTCATCGACGAACGAAACACCGCAGGATACGGCGAGAACGCTGTTATCGCCCTCGTTACACAGGCACCCCAAGGCCGCCAGGCACAATACCTCTGGTACTCGACTGATCGCGGGCGCTCCTTCCAAGCCGGTGGCACCGCCCCGGTACTGCCAAACCCCGGGGTGAAGGACTTCCGCGACCCGAAAGTGATCTGGGACGCAGACCGGGGGCAGTGGTTCATGGTCAACGCCGAAGGGCAAAAACTCGGCTTCTACACATCCCACAACCTCCGGTCCTGGCAGCGGGTCGGCGAATTCGTCCGAACCGATCTAGGGCTGCTTGAATGCCCGGACCTTTTCCTCATGACCGCCGACGACGGATCGTCCCACTGGATCCTCGGCACCAGTGCCAACGGTAAAGGCCGGGGCCTTCCGGCCACCTACGCATACTGGACAGGGAACTTCGACGGCACCACCTTCGCTCCCGACCATGCCGAACCCGAGTGGCTGGACTACGGCTATGACTTCTACGGAACAGTCACCTATCCCCATCACGACTCCTCCGGAGCAGAGGATGCCACCCTGCGCAGGGCACTGGGCTGGGCGAACTTCTGGGACTACCCACACAACACTCCGACCCTGGCAACCGACAAGTACAACGGCGACGACATGATCGTGCGCGACATCCGTCTCAAGAAGGGAAGCGGAAGCTACCACCTCGTCTCAACCCCCACCGCTGGCCTGGACAACCACGTCAAGAAAAGCCATCGCCTTGGTGACGTCACTGTCACGGGCACCCGGGACCTTGATATCACTTCACTGGCCTATGACCTGAAGTGTGAGCTGAGGTGGGACCCGGCTTCCCCTCCGGCCAACATCGGGT
The DNA here is from genome assembly GCF_036455295.1 of Pseudarthrobacter phenanthrenivorans. GTDB lineage: Bacteria > Actinomycetota > Actinomycetes > Actinomycetales > Micrococcaceae > Arthrobacter > Arthrobacter phenanthrenivorans_C. The sequence goes on from NZ_JAYXNX010000002.1 coordinate 218,940, forward strand.
TTGAAATCTGCCGTGCAGCCGGCGGAGGCCGTCACGTCGCCGTCGGGGCATTCCTCCGCGGCCCCTTCGCCTATGTCAACCGGAGACCCACCATCAACCCGACCGGCGGGGAAAGCCAGACGCCCATCGACCCCTCGGCTGGGCGCCTCGCACTCCGCCTCCTGGTAGACCGGACCAGCGTCGAAATGTTCGTGGGAGACGGACGGGTGGTGCACTCACACCGGGTGTTCCCCCTTGAAGGAGACAACAACATCCGGCTCTACGCCAACGAAGGAACGGCCACGTTCGGCAACCTCATCATCAACGAAATCAGCGAGATCAATGCGGCGACTTAGGCCGGCCCGAGACGTTCCGACGAGTCATTCCGCCGCCGCAGCCCCCCCCGGCGGCATGACATGCCGCTCCCCTACCAACACTGCCCGAGAGACAACCATGGAATACCCCAAAGCAGCACCACAAGACGCCCAACAGCCCCTGGACGCCGTCGTTGTCGGTGAAGCGCTGATCGATGTGGTCACCACCCCCAACAGCAGGGTGGAGCACCCCGGCGGGTCGCCCGCCAACGTCGCCTTCGGCCTCGGGCTCCTGGGTGTCCCCACGGGCCTGCTCACCGCCATCGCACCCGATGCACGGGGAACATCAATAGAGAACCACCTCCACAGGGCGGGAGTGACTCTCCTGCCGGGATCTAAATCCCTCACCCGCACGGCAACGGCAACGGCAACGCTTGGGCGCGACGGGTCCGCCTCCTACGACTTCGACATCCACTGGGAGCTGCCGCCGACAAGGCCTGCCTACTTTCCAAGAATCCTCCACACCGGTTCCATAGCCACGTTCCTGAACCCTGGCGCCGGCGCTGTCAAAGCCCTGCTCGAACAAGCCCACAAGCATTGCATCATCACCTACGATCCGAACATCAGGCCATCCCTGCTTGGCAGTCAGGCCGAAGCAAAAGCGATCTTTGAAGAACTCACCTCCCTGACTGATGTCGTCAAACTCAGCGACGAGGACGCCCGCTGGCTCTACCCTGGAAAAACACTGGAGGAAACCGCGGACCACGTCCTCCGATTGGGTGCGGGATTGGCTGTGATAACCGAGGGCGCCGAGGGCTCCCGATTCACCTCTCCCGCGGGAAGCATCACCATTCCAGCGGTCAGGGCCACGGTCGCGGACACCATTGGCGCCGGTGACTCCTACATGGCCGCACTCATCCTGGGTCTTCTCACCCGGGGGACTGAAGGCTTCGCTCCTGCCGTCCTGGAGCAGCTGGGACGCACCGCAGCCACAGCAGCGGCCATCACAGTTCAACGGACCGGAGCAAACCCTCCCACCCTGGCCGAACTGCAATCCGCAGTCGAAGCACCCATGTCTGCGCCGAAAGCTTTCGCGTGCGATCACGCATAAGCAAAAGCTATTCCGCGGGCAACAAAAACAGCCGACCCCCGTTTACCCTGTTAGGAGGAGCCGACAATGACGTCTGAAGAGACACCGGGGCATCGTCCCCCTTCGCATTCGCTGCGGTCCAGCAGCACACTTTCCCAACTCACCCGCCGTTCCATGCTGGGCCTGGCGGGAATCGCCGTCGCGGGAGCCACCGTGGGGGCCTGGCCGCGATTGACCGGAACTGATATTCCGGGCCGTGGCAGCAAGGCGTTGAACATCGCCATCCTGGGGACGGCAGCCGATGCCGCTGGGCGCCAAGGCCTCATTCAGGCCTTCACCGCCGCGCACCCCGATATCCCCGTGCAGCTGCAGGCTATCCAAGGTGCGGACTGGAAGGATTTCTTCTCCAAAATCCTGACCATGGTCGCCGCGGGAACGCCGCCGGATGTCGTGTATGTCGCCACCGAGGGCGCCCAGTTATTCGCCGACAAGCTCGCAGAGCCTCTGGATGCTTACATCCGCCGGGACGGGGACGAGGTGAGCGACTACTTTGGCGACGTTCATCCGAGCCTGTTGGAAGCCTTCATGTATCAGGGGAGCTTGTACCAGCTCCCATTGGACTGGAACGCGGCGAATATGTATCTGAACACCACCACCTTTGCCCAAGCCGGGCTTGATCGACCCAAAGACGATTGGACGAAGGACGACTTCAGCGCCACCCTGAAGGCGCTGCGCAAAGCCCGCCCGACTGACTTCACCCCGTACTACTGGACGAACCGTCTTTTTGGCGGTGTCGTGCCTTGGCTTTACGCCAACGACACCAGCTTCCTGTCCGAAACGAAGGCTCCCGGCGGGGACTGGCTGTGGGACCGCTTTTACCCTAACGACCCTGCCCGGGCCACCCGCGGCGGCGGATATCAATGGCTGACTCCCAACGCCGAGGACGGCCGTGTTGTCGAAACCTTCGACTATCTGCGCGAACTGGTAGCCGAAGGACTGGGCGTGCGCCCCGAATCCGGGGGCGGCAACGCCTTGGTCGGGCTGTTCGGCAACAATCGCATCGGCACCACCCCGGCAGGTGGCTACTGGGCGCAGGGCCTGCACGAGGCCGGGATGACCGCCGACCAATTCGATGTGCAGTTCTTCCCGCGCTGGCGGACGCAGCGGCATCAGTTCGGCGCTGCCGGCTACGCAATCATGCGCACGGCGAAAGACAAAGACGCTGCGTGGGAATGGGTTAAGTTCTGCTCCACCCGTGAAGCGATGCAGCTGGCCATTCCCAAACCGAACACCACCCCCACCCGCCGTTCGATGGTAAATGAGTCCTTCTACGCCGCCACCGGCCCACGACACTGGAAAGTTTTCTACGACACCCTGGACAGGTTCCCCACCTCCGGTCCGATCCCCGCCCCACCACAACAGGCCGCCGTCGAAACTGCCCTGATGAAAAACGTCTCAACCGCTGTCAGCGGCAGCTCCGCCGACGTACGGACGGCGATGGGCAATCTGCAGCGCGACCTCGAACTGGCCCTGAGGAGGAACTCATGAGCGCCACGTCCACCTTTCCCCGACAGATCGTGAAACCGCCGGCCGCGCGCCGCTCGTTCATAGAGCGATGGTTAGTCGGGATTTTCCTGGCCCCCACAGTGCTCGGGATGGCCCTTTTCACCTTCCTGCCGATCATCGCCTCGCTGGTCCTGGCCTTCTTCCGCTGGGACATCATTTCCGCACCGCAGTTCGTCGGATTCGCAAACTTCGCAGCGCTGGCACAGGACCCCACCGTCCGCGTGTCCTTCCTGAACACAATCATGTTCGTAGTGGTCGCAGTAATCCTGCAGCTGGGCATCGCCCTTACCATGGCGTCCATGCTGCAGGCCAGAATGGCGCCCTGGCTGAGAGTGTTCCTCCGCTCCACCTTTTTCTTTCCCCTGGTCTTATCCGCCGCGTCGGTGTCCATCTTCATGAGGTACATGTTCAACGAACAGTTCGGCGTCGTGAACTGGCTCCTATCGCTGGTCGGGATTCCCGCTGTGCCCTGGCTGACAAGTCCCGTGGCGTCCGCCGCCGTCGTGGTACTGGTCTACGTCTGGCAAAACTTCGGGTTCTCCTTCCTGCTCTTCCTCGGTGCGCTCACCAACATTCCGAAGGAACTGCACGAAGCAGCCAACCTCGATGGCGCCACCGGCTGGAAGCAGTTCAGCAATGTGACGCTTCCACTGATCAGCCCCACCGTGCTCGTCGCCTCTGTCATGGCCATCATCAGCGCCCTCCAGGTCTTCGACCAGCCCTACGTCCTGACGAACGGGGGCCCGGGCGATTCCACCCGGACCGCCGTCATGGTGATCTTCGAATCAGCCTTCCAGCAACTGGAGTTCGGCAAAGCCTCAGCCATCGGCCTGATCCTCACCGTTCTGATCCTTGCCGTCACCGCCCTGCAGTTCCGGCTTAGCCGCCGCTTCGTCTTCTACCAGTGAGGTCCCACATGTCCAGCCAGATCCTTCAGACCGGGACCGACAAGCATTCCGGTTCCACGACCGAAACGCCGGCCTCCCCTAAGGGCCGGCCCGTGCGCCGCCTGCCCGCAGCGGGCACCATCGGCAGGTACGCGGCCTTGGCCTTGGCCGCGGCGCTGACCCTCGGTCCCGTCCTGTGGACCTTGTCCACTTCACTCAGGACGCCGTCGGAATCATTCAACCTGCCGCCGTCGTTCCTGCCCATCAACCCTGACTTCACCGCCTACCAGGAGGTGTTCAAGCAGATCAACGTCGGCCTCCTGGTCCTGAACAGCGCCCTGGTGACCGGGCTGATCGCGCTTGGCCAGATGGCGTCGGCCACCCTGGCCGGGTACGCCTTCGCCCGCCTGGACTTCCGCGGCAAGAACGCCATCTTCTCGCTGGTGCTGGCCACCATGATGGTCCCGGTGCAGGTCACCATCGTCCCGGTGTTCATGCTGATCCGGGGCATGGGCCTGTCCGACACGCTGCTGGCCCTGATCCTGCCGGCCGTTCCCACAGCGTTCGGCACCTTCCTGATGCGCCAGTACTTCCTTGGCCTGCCAAACGACTTCGCCGAAGCCGCCGCCCTGGACGGTGCCGGACCGTGGCGGATCTTCCGTTCGGTCTACGTCCCCCTGGCGGTCCCCGGCATGGCCATCGTCGGGATCCTTGCCTTCAACTTCCACTGGAACGAGTTCTTCCGGCCACTGATCCTCACCATCAGCGAACAGAACTTCACCCTTCCTCTCGGCCTGGTCACGCTCCAAGGCAACCTCGGCACGGGCAGCATATCCGTGGTCCTCGCCGGCGTGATCCTATCCATGCTGCCGGCACTGGTCGTCTTCATCTTCGGGCAACGCACGCTGCGGGAAGGCCTCACGGCCGGCGCCAGCAAATAGTCTGTCACCGGAAGTTTCCACGGCGCGGATGCAGTAAGCACCCCGGCCACTACAGCCCTTGGAAGGCGAACTATGGGTGTTCCCGCGGCTTGGGCATTGCCTGGCATAAGCAGGGCAATTGCCAGGAAAGGGACCTCCATCGGAGGCACCGGCGTCCGTTCGTCCACCGGCTTATGCGGGCGCCTATAGAGTTCCTTAGCTTCGACCGGACCAGCACTTTGTACAGTTGACTTGTGTTCTTCGACTTGCCCTCGCTGATCGATCCTGAACTATGGTCTCTTGTCGATGATTCCGCCGTGTTCTATGCCCAGCGGCAGGCCGGCCGAGGTCCGGGCAGCCTGGAAGAGCTCCACTCGTTCAGAGCCGGCACGCCTGCACCCGCTCAGTGCCATCCACAACCAATGGTCGAACTGGCCAGTGCCGGTGGCCGCAGCGTTCCGGTCCGGATCCACTTGCCGGTATTCGAGCCGCCAACGGGCGTCTTTCTGGAGATCCACGGTGGCGGCTTCTACATGGGCTCGGCCGCCGGAAGCGATGTTCGAAACCGGCGACTCGCAGACGCGCTGGGTATTGCAGTCGTCAGCGTGGACTACCGCCTCGCTCCCGAGCACCCATGGCCTTCCGCACCCGACGATTGCGAGACAGCCGCCCTGTGGCTGATGGACCGCGCCGACGATCTTTTCGGGACAGCGAAACTGGCTATCGGTGGCTTCTCCGCCGGAGCCACGCTGGCGGTCTCCACACTCGTGCGGTTGCGTGATCGCGGGCTCACCGCATTCAGCGGCGGCGTCTTGCAGTTCGGCACCTATGACCTAGCCGCGAAGACGCCCGCGGGACGCCTAATCGCCGACGAATACTTTCTCGACGCCTACGCGGGGAACACTCCTGATCGCACCCATCCCGACCTCTCCCCCCTCTTCGCCGAACTCACCGGCCTACCGCCGATCCTGCTCGTGATAGGCAGCGATGACATCCTTCTGGAAGACAACCTCGCCATGGCAACACGGTTGTCGGCCGCTGGCGTCCCGGTGGATCTGCGCATCTACCCCGGGTCCCCTCACGGATTTACCGGACACGCGACGTCAATGGCACGCGCCGCCCTCGAACACATTGATGAATTCCTTGGAACCCGGTTAGGCTCAGCAAGCTGAATCGTTCCTCGAAAACTGACATCGCGACGGAGTGCAGACAAGTCGGGGCCGTAAAAGATTTGGTAGCTCAAGACTCGCCCATCGTCGTCTTCCAACCTCATTCCTCATCGAGGTCTGGACGGAGACCGTTCCGTAGCCCCCAAATCCCCAATCAGGGGGCACCTTGCCCTCAGCCGCTGTCCTGACGGCCCTAATATGGGATTGCAGCCGCACGAGAGTCTTCCCGGTCTGGGGCGGGCCTGGTTGTGACCGGCGTCGAGAGGGTCCTGTAGAGGTTAGTCTCTGGAGACTCAGGGCACACCCCCAGCCGGCGCCGGTCACTTGGCGGCCGCATTCAACTGACACCCCAGAGTTACCGTTTCGCCCCTAGGACCCACGCGATAAACCTTTCGAGCAGAAACGAAGGAGGTGCGGAATCGCTTGAAGCTGGAGCTCTACCTCTCAAGCGTGGGGTTTGCCGGTGAAGCGGTGAGCGGCTGGTGCCAGGGGAATGCGAAATCACAACCGACTACCTGCACCAAGAACTGAGGTCCCGTGGATCCCCCCGCCGGTCCCCGCTCCACTGCGCAGCGCTAATCAATGGTGCCGGTGACGCGCCGCGGCTGATCGCCGATGGCTAGTCCGTCAATGCACGGGTTGTGCTCAGATGTGTAGCCGGACGAGGAAGAGGAAGTAGCACCAGACAGGCAGCGAAACCAGGGACAACACGGCCATCGAGGTCCGCACCAAGGATTGCTTACGGAAGATCGAGGAAAGCAGCCTGAACGTGAAGATCCCGATGATTCCTCCGCCGCAGTTCAGTATTACGTCGTCGATATCTGATGCTCCAACGGCAAACACGCCCTGGACGATCTCTGCAGCGATGCTGACCGAGGCGACCGTGAGCAGGGTCAACCAGACGGCCGCTTTACGTCGGAGCCACGACACATACAGCCCAAGCGGGATGAAGATCAGGACGTTTCCGACGACGTTGGCGAAGGCCACTCTTCCGGTCCCGGAAGAGTGGCTGGTCACAAAATGCGCGATAGTCGCGAACGGGATGAGATTGATTGATCTCTCCGAACCCGGTGCGCGAGAGAACAGAAGCAGCCTTAGGAGGAAGGCCGCGTAGAGAACGAAGACGGCAACGATGGCCACGGTCTCGGCTTTCGCTCGTTTCGTGGTGAATCGCCAGCTTTCCACATTATCCGTGGCTGCGGTGGGTTGTGGTCGTACGTCCATCCGGCAAAACGATACAGAGGGAAGCTGGGAGCGAAACCCCAACCCGGTCAGCGACGTGAGCGGACCTGCCCGGACAGGTCCCGCAGTGGATGCGTCCCAACCCCAGGCAGTGGGCGGCGCCGGCGACCGACAGGATGAAAACGCTGAGGAAAGCACGACGTTCGCTGGATCAACGTCACCTTGCCGGTCATAGTGGCTGGAACCCTAGGTTTTCTTCATTTCCCGTGGATAGTCTGGAAAAGAACGCCACCCTACGCGACCGTTAGTGAGAATGTGATCGAAGCAGTTGCTGCGGTTATCGCCCGGAACAATGTCACCCTCTTGGGCCGGGAAGACGGGCCTGTCTTGATGTTTGCCCACGGCTTCGGCTGTGACCAGGACATATGGCGGAAGCTGCTCCCCTACTTCGTTCATGACTACCGGCTGGTGCTCTTTGATCATGTTGGTGCAGGACACTCCGACATCAGCGCCTACGACTGGGAAAAATACGAATCCCTGAATGGATACGCGACCGACCTGCTGGAGATCTGCGCCGCCCTTGAACTTGAGGACGTCATCCTGGTCGGACACAGCGTCAGCACAATGATCGCCGTGCTCGCCGCAGCCCAGCAACCCACCCGCTTTTCCCACCTGATCCTGCTGGCTCCTTCACCCCGCCACACGAACGACCCCTACGACGGCTACGTAGGCGGCTTTACGCGGGACGACATCGTGGGCCTGCTGGCATCTCTGGACAGCGACTATTTCGCCTGGGCCGCGGCCCTGGCACCCATCATCATGGGCAACCCGCAAGAGCCGGACCTAGCGGAAGACCTGCAGGCCAGCTTCTGCCGGACAGATCCAGCCATCGCCCGGCACTTCGCCGAAGTAACCTTCTTCTCCGACACCCGCCCTGAACTGGGAAAGCTGCACACCAACTGCCTCATTCTGCAGTGCTCCGACGACCGGCTCGCCCCGCCCGAAGTGGGCGCCTACCTGCACAAGAACCTCGAACACAGCACCCTGGTGCAGCTTCGGGCAACAGGCCACTGCCCCCACGTAAGCGCGCCGGAGGAAACGGCGCGCGCGATACTGCATTACCTCGACACCCGCTCGTGACAGGCCTGGCCGGCCCCCGTTCGACTTTGAAGCCCTCTGTCATAGCACCCCGTGCGTACGTTGTCCCGGATGATTTGCCCACATCACCGCGGTAACCACCCGTTACAGCCTTACTGACACGTCATTATCGGCGTGCCGAAAGCCGAGGTCTCCGCCGGTGGCACAGTTCCCCGCCCCAGTTCATCCACTGACGTCTGGTTTGCCATTCAGGATCTGGAGTGTTGTCCGGTTCTCGTGCCATCCATGTGTGCGGCGCTTCACCAGCCCTCGCCGGCGCGGGAGAGGGCAATGACGCACCTTGGGCGGTAGAATGCCCGACTGCTCCTGCCCTAGACTGTGCGTGGTCTCTTCTTTCGTATTTCCCAGCCTTTCAGCCCAACGCTGTCGGGCTTTCGGGCGCGCGTGGCGGCGGCCAAACCTTTGGTCTCTTCTACCCACCCCGGGGGTCCCTCATGTCCTGGCTTCACCGTGCCGCCACTGCTGTCGCAGCCGCCGGCCTTCTCCTCACTGCCGCCCTGCCCGCCTCTGCGTCTCCGGGCCCCGCCAACCCGGGCCAGGGGACTGAGCACGCACACTTCGCCAACCACCCGCTGCGGGTCCTGCCCCAGGTGACGAACACGACACCTACCGGCCTGTCGCCCGCAACAATCAAGCAGGCCTACAGCTTCCCGACCTCTACTCTCGCCGGGGCCGGCAAGACCATCGCCATCGTCGATGCCTACAACGACCCGACCATCGCCAACGACTTGTCGGCTTTCAGCACCCAGTTCGGACTGCCTGCCTGCACGAGCACCAACGGCTGCTTCACGAAGGTCAACCAGAAGGGCGGAACCAAGTACCCGAAGTCCGACTCCGGCTGGGCGCTGGAGATCGCGCTGGACGTCGAATGGGCGCACGCGGTCGCACCGGGCGCGAAGATCCTGCTCGTTGAAGCCAACAGCAGCAGCTTCACCGACCTGATGGCCGCCGAGGACTACGCCTCCGCACACGCCCAGTACGTCTCCAACAGCTGGGGAGGCGCCGAGTTCAGCGGAGAAGCATCCTACGACACCCACTTCAACCGCTCGGGTGTGAGCTTCTTTGCTTCCGCTGGGGACCAGGGCGCACCGGCAACTTACCCGTCCTCATCGCCGAACGTGATTTCAGTCGGCGGAACCAGGCTGAACTTTGACAGCACCGGCGCACTGTCCAGCGAAACCGGCTGGAGCAGCTCAGGCGGCGGTTGCAGCGCCTTCGAAACCGCTACCGCGGCCCAGGCCGCCTTCAGCCAGTACGCCCAGCTGAACTGCGCGGGCAAGCGGGCCACACCTGATGTGTCCCTGGACGCTGACCCCGCTTCCGGGGTCTCCGTCTATGACTCGACTTCGTACAACGGACAGACGGGCTGGTTCACGGTCGGCGGCACCAGCGCGTCCTCTCCGATGTGGGCAGCCCGCGCTGCCGACACAGGCGCACTGGTCAACGCTTCCTACGTGTACGGCTCCTCGGTGACGTTCCGGGACATCCTCACCGGCAACAACGGCAACCCCTGCCTTACCGGCGAAGACCTTGTCACCGGACGCGGCAGCTGGGTCGGCTAATCACAGTCCGCTCCCCGGGGGCGGACACCTCGAAGGTTACTTGAAGGTGTCCGCGGGATGCTGTCGGCACTGTACCGACGATTCGTTGGGGTTACGCACCCAGTCAGGAACTTCTGGACATGGTCTCGCGAACGGCTGGTGAACAGTTGCTGGCAGCAGGTCTAACCGCGGCGTGTGGGAGCCCACTCTTACTTCGTCGGGCCTTAGCGTCGGTAACCATGACCTCCTATTTTCGTCCCCGCCGCTCGGTTATCACCGCGCTGGCCGTGTCCCTGCCCTTCGCCTTCCTCACCCCCGCTGGCGTTTCCACCGCGGCGCCCACAGCTCCCGCACCCGACCAGCAGGCTGCCGCGCCACAGTCCTCCCATCTGGATCTCGGAGCGCAGGACCTCCCCGAGACACGGAAGGTGACTACCCTGGCCCCGGGCCTGACCCGGACCACGATCACCCGCGGCACCCCTAACCAGGACTTCTTCTGGACTGCCGAAGCCGCGGTCCCGTCAACCTCGCCGGACCCCGACGCCCCGGCCTCCGCGCTGTCTACCCAAGCGCAGGCCCAGAAAGTCGCCGACAAGCTCAACGACGCCGGCCTCACCGCCCGGGTGGAGCACGTCCAGTCACCCCAGCTGGCCGACGCCGGCGGGGACCTCGGCTATCGGGTGCGCGTGGGCCAGTTCGGCTCCAAGGCTGACGGCTCTGCCACGATCGATCAGATCAAGGCCGCCGGCTACAAAGCTTCGGTGATCTACACCGGTTGGGACGGCGACGCCGGTTCCAGTAAGAACGACCGCGGCCCCTGGAACCTGCAGGTCCTCACCATTGACCCGAAGGAATTCCACGGGGACCTCACGTCCTCCTTCGGGCCCAACCTCGAAGACCGCGAAACGACAAGCCAGCTCTCGGCTGCCGCCGGGGCGCTGGCAGCCGTGAACGGCGGGTTCTTCACCATGGACCCTGCAGCAGGCGCTCCCGGAGACCCAGCTGGGACGGCAGTACACGACGGCAAAGTCCTTAGCGAGCCCGTCGGCGACCGCCCCTCCCTGGTCCTGGACAAGAACAGCACCTCCATCAAGCGCCTGCACTGGCACGGCACCGTCGCCGCGCCGGGCTCGGCAGACCTCCCCCTGGACGGGATTGACCGCGTGCCAGGGCTCATCCGCAACTGCGGCGGCACCAACGACACCCCGACCAACCTGCCGCTGCACGACTTCACCTGCACGGACGCCAACGAAATCGTCTACTTCACCCCCGACTTTGGCCCCACCACCCCGACCGGCCCCGGACTCGAAGTCGTCCTGGACGCACAGGGAACCGTCACCGCGGTCAACCACGCCCGAGGCACCGCCTTGCCCGCCGGCGCCCAGAGCCTGCAGGCCATCGGAACGGACGCCGACAAGCTCGCCGCCCTGGCGATCCCGGGCAAGAAGCTGAAGGTCGACACGGACCTGCTCACCGAAGATGGCAAGATCCTGACGACGACGCCGACCACTGACGTCGTCAACGGCGGCCCGACCCTGGTCCAGAACGGGCAGCTGGACGTGACGGCCAAGCGCGACGGCATGGTCCGCAGCAACGACAGCAACAGCTTCTTCTACGGCTGGGTCCACAAGCGCAATCCCCGCACCTTCGCCGGCGTCGACGCACAGGGCCGCACCCTGCTCGTCACCGCCGACGGCCGCCAAACCACCTCCCTGGGGCTGAGCCTGAATGAAGAAGCGCACGTGGCCAAGTCGCTCGGCATGGTCAACGCGATGAACCTGGACGGCGGCGGATCCACCACCATGGTCCAGAGCGGCCAGGTCACGAACTCCCCCTCCGACCCCACCGGCGAACGCCCCATCGGTGACGCCCTCCTGCTACTGCCCGGCCGCAAGCCGTAGCAGGAACGGGCCCAAGGTCCGGCGAAAATCTTCGTGTCCGCTCCTGCTACTCCTGCGCGTGCCCTGGGTCTTCAAGCAGCCACGCCATGGCCTTGTCCGACGACGTGAAGTACCTGATTGGGAAACCGACGGGTAGCCCGGGCAGGCGGAACATGGCGATGACACGGTCCAAGGGCGATGAGCCTAGAAGCGCCATCCGGGAGATGCAGGAGGCATCGGGGAAGAGTGTCCTGGCGGCCGCAGAGTGGGTGACGCCCCCTATTTCGACCAGCATCGGCAGCCTGCGTCCGTGGGCCAGGGTGGAGATGGCTTCAAGCGCGGCGCGGGCTACGTCGATGCCGATGTACGCCCCTTGCTTCCACCGCAGGTACAGAACTCCGCCGGACAACTCCAATGTGCCCTTGCCTTTGATGTCCACCGTGCTCATGCCGTCCCCCCTGCCGTGACAACGTCCAGATTCGACCGTAGCCGACCGGCATCGCCCCTTCTGCAAGACACTCCCGCCATGGTGCAACCGTGCCTGGCAGGGAGGAACGACCCTTCCCGGAGTTCATGCCCAGCACGCACAGCACTGTGACCAGCTGCCACAAACGCAAGGAGAACACGACAGCCAGCTTCTTGGAAAGTCAGCCCTCAACGCACGACCACGTCCTTCCAGATGGCCAAGCGCCCGGCGGCGGCGGCCACCCCCACCGTCGCCCAGAGGCCCAGGGATTCCAAGGTCCAGCCAAAGCCAAACAGGGATCCGAGGGCCCAGAACGCCAGGGCCGGGACGATGAAGAACGCGGCCACATGGATCCATTGGTTCCGCACGGGGCGCAGCAGGCGGCCCAGGATCCAGCCCACGGGCAGGCCAATAATGAAGGAGACGCCGTACCCGTAAAGCAGCACCATCAGGACCAGGTTGAACCAAAACCCCTCAGAGGTTGCCGCGAGGACGGCGTACAGGCCGATGAGCCACAAGGTGGTGGTGATCGCCCAGCCTTTGAAGAGCGCCCGGCCGGTGAGAATCACACCCCTTCGGAGCAGACCGTAGCGGTCCAGCATCTCATCTTCGGGTGAGTTGGTCACTGCCGGCCCCCGTTTATGTGGCCGGGTTCGCTGCGGCGGAAAGTGCCGGCGATGCCGAGCTTGAATCCGTATTCGATGGAACCATACCGGAACACGTGGACGGCCAGGCGCAGGATGACGGCGCCCACGATGAAGAGCTCGACGATGACAATCCCGGTCTCCACCGGGCTGAGGGTGCCGAAGGCGTGGCAGAGCAGGGCGGTAAGTGGGAAGTAGGCGCATGTCTGCACCATGAGGGCACCCAGGTTGGAGATGACCATGCTGGATGTGTAGAAGGAAATGAACATCATGGCCATCAGCGGCCCGAAGACGCGACTTGGAAGGATTGGCCAATGGCGTCCAACAACCGTTGGAGGGTCTCTGCCTCTGTGAGAGTAGTGACGGTAAGGCCCTGCGACGCGCGGGTCTTCGGGTCCCGCCAGCGCACTATGTAGGACTTGGAACCCTCCTTCCTGGTGCGTGCAGCGTTGCTTGCCATAGGAAAAACGGTACGCCCGTGCACACATTGTGTCTTGAGCTCGGCGAGCATCGCCTCCACGCAGGGCTGGTGTTCCTTAACCATCAATTTCTCGATGGGCTTGCCTACGGTGGACCTGCGCGACGACGCGCTGACTGTCAGCGTGGCCACTGCTCTAACCTCCCTCAACGTGGACAGTCTCCCGTCTTCGTACTCCGGCGCTAGGTAGCTGGGATGGCGGGCCCCAGAGAAGAAGATCCCGGCTGGCCCGGCTCGCAGGGACCACATGCGGGTTAGCACAACTACTAGTCGCCCGCCCTGGCGAACGTCTGGGTAATGATTGCGGCGGCGATGTCGGTGGCCGACTGCACGCTCCCGTCTGCCAGGCCCCGCCCGACGAAAGTGTTCACCTCGATGCTGAGATTGCCTCTTCTGGCTCCGAGGCGGACGTACCAGTGGAATTGGCCGTCCCCCAGGGAGTATTTGAAGGCGTACCCGGAGTCCGCGTCGATCCCCGTCGTGATCGGCGTAACCGACGACCAGGCGGCCGCGCCTTGGCCCTGGACGTTCGCCTGGATGGTTCTGCAGTCCGCCAGCGCGGCAGCCCTGGCGTCGAAGGGGCGGGGCTGCTTGATCGAGGAGCCTGTGCTGATGACAACGACGTCGAACATGGTCGTCTTGTCGCTGCTGGAGCCGATCCCCCGGCTCCCCCGAGATGATGGTAGGCGGCAAGCAAGACGTCCAAACAGGGGCCTTGGGCCCGAAGAACGCGCTGCAGGACACCTCTGATGGAGTTAGGAGGTGCCCGGCGTGCTGTCCCTCGTGTTGAAGAGGTCAAGGACGGCTGCGCCCTCTTCCAGCAGGGGGTCGCGATCGGCTGGCTGCGCTACGAGCCGCGTTACGTCGTTCATAAGGGTCTCGACATACTGCCGCACGACGGCGCGGTGCGCGCTCTCTCCGAACCAGGCGAGATCGCGGCACACCCGAAGCAAGGCCCGGACGACGCGGGGTTCATTCGATCCGTAACGCCGCACCTGTCCGAGGGCCAGATCGACGAGATAGGCGAAGTCGCGGGCCGGGATGTGGAGCCGGACCGTGCCGTGGGCGTCTGTCACTGCTCGCGGACCGTGCTGCCGGAGTGTAAGCGCCGCGAGGATCGTGCCCAGATGGTCGACTGCCTGGTTCGCCGTGTAGGGGTCGTTAATAGCAGGCGAGAGCGCCTTGGAAGCGACGTCCGCGAGCTGTCGGATCCCGAACGCAACGTCCTGCTCCAGTGTCCGTTCGTAGCCGATCCGTACACTCTGCGTGAGTGCACGGCGAAGCTCGGCGGAGGCGTCGGGTGCAAACGGTCTCCCTCCGGCGTCAGGGACGTTCCACACCCAGGCGATGGGTGCTCCGGCAACCACGTGCCGGCCCACCATGGGCACCATCAGTGCCTTGAGATCGCGCTTCGCGAGTGCACCGACGAATGGCCCGACATGGAAGGCCTGGATGTAGCCCGATGCCGGTGCCGGCAAGGCGGTGGCGCCTTGCGGCACGTCAGGCAGGGGGATGGCAAGGTCGCCGGGGACGAATGACCTCTCGATCACTTTCAGCGTCGCCGTCTCGACGCCCTTCATAACCTGGTCCACCTGGATCGAATGCGATAGATGGTGGACGAAGAACACGAGCATCACCGTGCTCACGAACAGCAGCATCAGCGCACCGCTTACGGCGAGGCGCGGATACTCCTCGATGCGTTGGCCGGCTGCGATGCCGACCGTGTACAGCCCCGCCGTGCTGTACGCGAAGGTCGCGACGAAGGCGCTCAGGGTCAGCTGGTTGGGGATGTCGCGGAGGAAATTCCGCAGGAGCCGAGGGCTGAACTGCGTCGACGCGAGCTGCAGGGCCACCACGGTAAGTCCCAGGACGAGGGCGATGACCGTGACCATCGTACTGGCGATGCTCACGAGGAGGTTCCGCGCATCGTCGGATGTCCCCTGGAAGAGGAGGACGGCAAGGGGCGACGTCTTGTCGATTTGCACGGCAGAAAGGCTCGCCCCTGCAATGAGCGCGAGTACGACGGCGCATGTCGGCATCGCCCACAGTGCACTCGCCAGATACTCACGAAGAGCCTCACGCTTCACATGTGCCACTCTCTGCCGACGGTCCTCCGTCGTCAAGGGGCGCCGCGCTGGGTCCGGTCCACCACAGCCCGTGGCCCTCACGCTGTATCCTGATGCCGGACCCGACCCCATCGGCTCCCGACCGCCCAGGCCCGAGCCCACCCATGCGGAGTGTCCGTTCACCATCCGGAATTATCGTCATCCGAGGCCTGCGTTGCGGCTTGTTCAGGCTGCCGGTTTCGGTACCTGGGCGTTCAACCATTCGGGGACGCGCTCTGCGGGGATCGGTTTGCTCCATAGATAGCCTTGGGCGCGGGTGACGCCCAACTGTCGGAGTTCCTTGAGCTGGATGATGGTTTCGACGCCTTCGGCGATGACGTCGAGCCTGAGGCTTTTAGCCATCCCGAGGACAAGTTCGATGACGGTGCCCCCGTGCGGATCGTTTCCGAGGTCCCGGATAAAGGTCCGGTCGATCTTCAAGGTTTTCGCGGAGAGCCATTTGAGATAGCTCAGCGAGGAGTAGCCAGTGCCAAAGTCGTCGATGGACAGGCATACGCCGAGCCGGGAAAGTCGCTTCAGGGTTTCCCTGGGCAGATCGGGTTCGTTCATGAGTATTGTTTCCGTGACCTCCAAGTGCACGGATCCGGGATCCATGCCGGAGGCCATGATTGCCGCCTCGACGATGTCGGGGAAATCTCTGGCGACCAGTTGGCGGCCCGAGATGTTCACCGCAGCGGAGAGGTCTGCTGCCCCCTGCACGTGGAGACGCCACTGCTGTACTTGGGCAAGTGTTTGCTGAAGGACCCAGGTGCCGATTGGGACGATGAGGCCTGTCTCTTCGGCGACCGGGATGAACGTTTCCGGGTGTATTGGACCGTGTTCTGGGTGCTGCCAGCGCAGGAGCGCTTCGAAACCAAGCGGGGCCTCGGTGTCCAGGTCGATGATGGGTTGGTAATGCAGGCTCAGTTCATTCCGCTCCAGGGCCAACTGCAGGTCCGATTCCAGGTCCAGTCGTCCACTGGCCCGTTTGGTCATTCTCGAGTGGTAGAGAACGGCGGAGTCCCCGCCAGTGGATTTAGCCCGGTACATTGCAGTGTCGGCGCCGCCGAGCAGGGACTGGGCAGTGTCTTCGGGACCGGCCAGGGAGATGCCGACACTGACATTCAGGAATATCTGCCGCTCTTCGACTTCGAACGGGGCCTTGATACTTTCCCGGATACGTCCGGCCAACACCTTGGCGGCACGGGAACCCATGTCCTGGCAGACAACAATGAATTCATCGCCGCCGAAGCGGCCCACCGTGTCACCTGCCCTGACTGCCTTCATCAGGCGTTCGCTCAGGAGCATCAGGATTCTGTCCCCGCCGCCATGGCCTATGCCGTCGTTGACCAGCTTGAATCGGTCAATGTCGATGAACATGACCGCTGGGCGGCAGCCTTCCTCCAGGTAGCCCTGGAGCACCTCGGTGATCAGGTAACGGTTTGGCAGCCCGGTCAGGGCGTCGTGGCGAGCCTGCCACTCGAGGACCTGTTCTGCGTTTTTGCGGTCGGTGACATCCAGCAGCGTGTCGAGGAATTGAAGGGGTTCACCGCCGTGGTCGTCCACCCTTCGGATCCGTGAATGCAGCCATCGTTGGCCGCCGTCTGTCGGAAGGAACCGATATTCAACGTCAGCGAAGTCCGAGCCCGCCAGGAGTCTCTGCCATACCTGGCGGACCTGGTCACGGTCCTCGGGATGGGTCCGTTCCAGCATCCATTCCCTGGATAGAGACTCCTCAGGCTTCAGGCCAACTATTCGGGCGAACTCCTGCGAATGCCAGCTCTGGCCAGTTGCGATCGAGTATTCGACGCTGCCGACTTGCGCCATTTCCTGGGCCGCCAATAACCTGCGGCGCTCAGCCTCGGCTTCGGACCGCAGCCGGCGGATTTCCGTGATGTCCCTGGCAATCACGGAGGCCCCGACGAGTTTCCCGTCTTGACCGTAGACCGGGGATATTGTCAGTTCCACGTCGATGACGGACCCGTCCTTGCGCCGCCAGCTCGCCTCGACCCCGGGAACGAAGGTCCCGCCGCGGACCCGATCAGCGACACGACTGTTCAGATCTGCCACGTTCCCGGTAGTCAACAGCTCATGGGTCCGCCCGATGGCTTCGGACCGGCTCCATCCGAACATTCTGACCGCGCCAGCGTTCCAGGTGCTGATCTTCCCGTCCATGTCAGCCCCGATGATGGCATCTCCCGAGGATTCAACCATGGCCGACAACCGGCGCAGGATGGCCTCCTGGTTTTTCCGGTCGGTGATGTCCTTGGAAATCGCCACCATGTCCACCGCCACGGTGTGCCGCCCCCTGATCGGGCTCAGTGTCGCATGGACCGGGAATTCCCGTCCGGCACGATCACACATCCACAATTCGCCTGACCAGTCCTGGCCGCCGGCAATCCGCGCCGCGATCTCCTCCCCTGTGGGAGCTGAACCGGACGCGCGGAAATCACCGACAATGCCAAGGTCAAGAGGCGTCCTCCCCAAGGCCTCGGACGCTGCGTACCCATACAACCGTTCCGAAGCACGATTCCAATACGTCACCCGCCAGGTTCTATCCATCCCGATCACGGACTGGCCGATCTCATCAAGCAGCAGCGACTGCGTCAGCAGGTCATCCTGATGCTCCGCCGCCATACGGTCCTCCAGGTGCTCGTCTAAAAGGATGGTACATGTGCTCATGCCAACCTTCCCCAACTGGGGCCCCATAAACACTCAACCACCGTCCGGGTCGATGTCCAGACTGAGCCATGCTGCCAGGATGTCTTGGACGTTCTTCTGGTTCATCATGAGGAGAGCATTGTTGATGACCTTGCCGGTTCGACCGGATCCGGTCGCTCCCATGTGAGTGATCTTCCCAGAGAAGGCCGAAAGAACAGGCCTGACGATCTCCAGTGCCTGGACCCCGCTGGCCGAAGTGTCCGACGATCTTCAGACTGTTTGGTTTGGGAAGTCCATGATGATGAGTGAAACGCCGACCCCGCAGCCACGAAAGGAAGATACATGACGAACTCAGGCACAAGAGGGTCCACTCCCATAAATACCGAGGACGCCCTACTTGCTGCTGCCGGGGATTTGTTGGGTCAGCTCTTGCAGCCGCCCATCTTCAACCACAGCGCCCGGGTGTTCGAGTATGCCCGAGCCATCGCTGCAAACGAGGACTGCGCTGTTGATGTGGCAGCTCTGCGGATCGCTTCCCTTTTCCACGATGCCGGGACCGCTGATGAGTATGACGGCCCCCAGCGGTTTGAAGTCGAAGGTGCAGACGCGGCCGCTGCGTTCCTGACCACACACGGATGGGAAGCCGCCCGGGTTGACTCGGTCTGGGAAGCGATTGCGCTACACACCTCACCTCAGATCGCTGAACGCCGGGGACCCGTGGCAAGGTACCTCCGCCTCGGCGTTCGGGCCGACTTCGGGGACGTCACCCTGCTGCCTCGCGCGGACAAGCACCGTTCGGGGGTCGAAGGGATGTATCCCCGGCTGATGATCGAGCAGTGCCTGGGCCAGACAGTCGTTGAACAGGCACTGCGCAACCCCGAGAAGGCACCTCCATCCTCCTGGCCTGGTGGCCTGCTTCAGGCTCACCTGCACACAAGCCGCGGCCAAGGGATTAATCCTGCTTTCTAGCCTCTGGTCGAGCCGTTGCGAACTTATCGTGTCAGCATTCAAGATGGGAAAGGTGCCCAACCGAGTGTTTGGAGGCGTGTGCAGCGCCGGATGCGAGGACTGCGGTGAGAAGTGAGTGAACGTGGCAGGATCATCGGATTCCTGGTCCACGACAACATCACGATGATGGACGTCGCCGGGCCCGCTGACGTATTCCATCATGCCAATGCCTTTGGCGCCGACTATAAGACGGTTATGGTTTCAGCGGACGGCCAAGCAAAACGGGCTGCAAACGGCCACTATCTGATGGTGGAAACGAGCGCGGCGCGTGCAGGCGCCCTGGACACGGTGCTCGTTCCGGGGGCCTACGGCATGGTGGCCAAGCCTTTCGAGCAGGAACTGGTCGACGCCGTTGCCCAGCTGACGAACGACGCCAAAAGGATTGCATCCGTTTGCACTGGTGCTTTTCTCCTGGCGCACGCGGGTTTGTTGAACTACCGGAACGCGACAACCCACTGGACCCAGGTCGAGCGGTTCAGAAGGTCATATCCCCTGGTTAACGTTGTCCCCGATGCGTTGTTTGTCCAGGATGAACCGATCATCACTTCCGCTGGCATCAGTTCCGGCGTGGACCTGGCGTTATTCATGGTTGAGGACGACCATGGTGCGGAAGTAGCCCGCGCCGTCGTTCGGCAAATGGTCATATTCAACCAACGGCCCGGCGGGCAATCACAGCGTTCGGTTGCCGTCGGTGCGAGCACATCCCGGGACCACGTCCTGAGGGAACTTTTGGACCGGATCACGGCTGAGCCAGCGGCCGATTACTCGATCGATGCCATGGCCGCCATGACAAATCTCAGTGCCAGCAGCGTGGCCCGTAGGTTCCAAGAGGCAACCCGGACCAGCCCGGCCCGGTATGTCGAAAAGGTGCGGATCGAAGCCGCGCAGGCAATGCTTCAACGCGGAGCCACTGTTGCAGCCACGGCAGCCGCAACCGGATTCGGAAGTGCAGAGACACTGAGGCGCGTATTCACGCAGAAAGTCGGAATGAGTCCCTCCCTATATCTCGAGCGACTCATGCTGCGCCACGGCGACGGCGGCCACCTCCCCGCGTGATGTTCTTACCCTGACGCTATTTGTGGGTTTCCTGACGGAATCAGCGGGTCCCCTGATTCTTTCCAGGGACGATGCTTGACGTATCCGGGGCAATCCCGAGAACCCACAGACAAAAGGAGAAGGCAATGCCCTTCGTAAACGTCAAGCTCGTCGACGGGGTCTTCACCGAAGACGAAAAGCACCAGATGGCCGCGGCGCTGACCGACGTCATGGTTCAGTTTGAAGGATCCGAAGCTTTCCGTGAGGTCGTTTGGGTCCTCATCGAAGAACTGCACACTGACGGTTGGCACATTGGCGGCCTTCCCTTCCGGGGACCAGCCAGCCTGATGGACGGCCTGGCCCGTTCCAAGAGCCTCTACGAGTCCATCGATGGCCATCCAGTGACCCGGACCGAGCTGGCCGAAAAAGCACCCCTTCGGGACAAGTAACCGGCCTGCAGGTTCGGTGACGCTTTTTCTCCGGCAGTGCGCCCTCATCAAACCTGACACCAGTCCCCACATCGCACTTCGATCTGCAGACAGCTGGAGAACCACCGCTCGTTCTCCCCTCAAGAAAAGAACAGAATTATGGCTTTCATCAAAGTCGCTACGGAAAACAGCACGGACGTCGAGCTTTATTATGAGGACCACGGCACGGGGCAGCCGGTTGTTCTGATCCATGGCTACCCGCTGGATGGCGGGTCATGGGAGAAGCAAAGCTCAGCCCTCCTGAACGCCGGCTACCGCGTCATCACTTACGACCGCCGGGGTTTCGGCAAGTCAAGCAAACCGACTGCCGGCTACGACTACGACACCTTCGCAGCAGACCTCAACACTGTCCTCGAAACCCTGGAGCTGCAGGAGGTCGTCCTGGTTGGCTTCTCGATGGGCACCGGCGAAGTGGGACGGTACATCGGCACCTACGGCGAGGCACGGATAGCCAAGGCAGCGTTTCTTGCTTCCCTCGAACCATTCCTCCTGCAAACCGAGGACAACGCCACCGGCGTTCCTTCCTCAGTGTTCGACGGCATCCGCAACGCCGCCATCGAGGACCGCTACGCCTGGTTGCCCGGTTTCTACGAGGATTTCTTCAACACCGACACCTTCCTTGGAAACCGACTCAGCGAGGAAGCCCTGCGCAGCGCATGGAACGTTGCGGCCGGCTCCTCCTGGTACGCCTCGTTCGCCGTTGTCGACTCATGGCTGACGGACTTCCGTGCCGACGTCGGGAACATCACCGTCCCGGCCCTGATTGTCCACGGAACGGAGGACCGAATCCTCCCAATAGGCGCAACAGGCCGGGAGTTCACCAAGCGTCTTCCCACCGCTGAGTACGTGGAGATCGAAGGCGCCCCGCACGGCATGCTCTGGACCCACAGTGGCGAGATCAACGAAATCCTGCTCCGCTTCCTGAACAAGTAACCCAGGCCCTGCCACCCGACAGGAGGGTGTGGAACCGACACTGTCCACACCCTGCAGCGGCTTCCCCTCAATGAAATGGAACCACGACCATGAAACCTATACATCACAAGACGCTGGTCCTCCTGGACCATCCAGACCTTTCCACTTCCCGTATCAACAGGGCCTTGGCAACCGCGCTCGGGGATGCACCGGATCTGACGGTGCACGACCTGAGACGCCTGTACCCCGACGGCCACATCGACCTCGCCGCCGAGAGGGCCGCGGTGGAAGCGGCCGAGAACATCGTCCTGCAATACCCAACCCACTGGTACGCCCCTCCGGCATTCCTCAAAACCTGGCTCGACGAGGTGCTTGTCCGCGGCTGGGCCTACGGCACCGGGGCACCCGGAGCCCTTGCAGGCAAGACACTCCGGGTTGCCACCAGCACCGGCGGCGCCGGAGAGGCTTACTCTCCCGACGGCTTCCACGGATGGGACTACAACGACATCCTCATCCCGCTGCAGGCCACAGCCCGCCGGCTCGGCATGCAATGGCTGAGCCCCTTCATCCTGCACGGGGTACGGGACCTGACGGACGAACAGCTGGCGGACCTGGCGCAGGACTACAGGAACCTGCTGTCGTTCCACACCGTGCCAGAGCGCGTCTAAGCAATGCCGGCGAGAACCAACACCAATAGGACAACCACAAGGAAAAGCATGTCGACCACCGCCTACGGCGGCCCCGAAGTCATTCAGGAAGTCCCCCTTCCCGGCCCCGAGCCGGCCACGGGGGAAATAACGATTGACGTCCAATACGCAGCCGTCGGCCTCATCGATGCCATCATCCGCCGAGGAACATTTCCCGACCTCGACTACGTCCCCAAGCCCTCCTATGTACCGGGACTCGAAGTCACCGGGACGGTCCGCGCCCTCGGGGAAGGGGTTACCGGAGCCAGCCGGGTGGTTGGTACCGTTCGCACCAGGGACAAGGCTAAAGCTCCCCAAGTGAATGAGTATCAAATGCCCGGGGGCACAGGGTGTTCCTCGGCGCGCGGCGTGAGGATTCACTGCGGACCCTCGTGGCTGACATCCAGCGCGATGGAGGCGAGGCAGAGTAGTGCAGCAGCACTAAAGGTCCGCGGCTCAGTACTTGTAGAAGCCCTCCCCCGAGGCGACGCCCAGCTTGCCCTGGTCGATGTAGTGCTCCTTCAGGTACTGGGCGAACGCCTGGGAACCGGCATCCGGCGAGGCCGATGCGATGTTGTACACGGTGGTGAGGCCGACGACGTCGTAGATCTGGAACGGTCCGCTCGGGGCGCCCGTGGCGATGCGCCAGGTCTTGTCAATGGTGTGCGGGTCGGCGACGCCCTGCAGGAGCAGGCCGGCAGCCGCGTTCAGCAGGGGAACCAGCAGCGAGTTCAGGACGTAGCCGGCCTTCTCCTTCTTGATCTCGATCGGTTCCAGTCCGCTGTACCGGGCAAAGTCGACGACAGCGGCGTACACCGCCGGGTCCGTCTCCGCGGTGCCCATGACCTCGGCGACGTTCTGCGCCCAGATGTTGTTGGCGTAATGGAGCGCGAGGAAGCGGTCCGGGCGTCGGGTGAAGTCTTTCAGGTCACTGGGCAGCAGGGTCGACGAGTTGGTCGCGAAGATGGCCTCGGCCGGCGCCAGCTCCGCGAGCTTGCGGTAGACGTCGCGTTTGAGTTCCAGCAGTTCGGGAACGGCTTCGATCACGAGGTCCGCGTCGACGACGGCGTCCCCGAGGTCTGCGGTGAGGCGGAGGTTTGCCAGGGCTGCTTCGGTTTTGCCCTCGGAGGCGCCGGCTACCTGTGCCCGGTAAATGGCGGCGAGGCGGGTGAAACGGTCCCGCGCCTTGGCAAGCGCGTCCTCGTCGACGTCGTAGGCGGTGACCGCGAATCCGTGGAATGCGGCCTGGAAGGCGATCTGTGAGCCGAGCACTCCGGCGCCGAGCACGGTGAGCGTCTTGATGGAGGGCATTATGGTTTCCTTTTGGCGCGGGCCTTAGCGGCCGCCGGGGTTGTCGGACCCGTAAATACTGCGGATCCAGATGGTTGACAGGACGTCCAGGGCGGCGGTCTCCGCGATGGCGGGACTCTCCCGGTTGAGGGCAGCAGTAATGACCCGTTCGTTCATCAGGTTCAGGCTTACCGCGAGGTCGTGCGCGTCGATGCCCGCCGGCGCGGCCCCGCGGGCCTGTTCGGCACGGATGACGTCGCTTGAGAAGTCGACCCAGGACTGCATCGATCTGGACCACAACCCGCGCACCTCGTCGTTGCGGGCGCGCGCACCGATGGCGGCGGTCGACACAGCGCGGTGCGAGACAAACACCTCAACGAACATTCCGATGGAACGGGTCCACGCACCCGCGGGGTCGCTCTCGAAATCGCGCGGCAGGTGCCCCACCCGGTGCTCGACCTCGGTGATGACCCGGTCCAGCAGGGCCAGCAGCACGGCATCTTTCGAGGGGAAGTAAAAGTAGAACGTGGGGCGCGAAATGCCGGCACCCCGGGCCAGATCCTCGATGGAAACGTCGTCAAAGGAACGGCTGGCCAGGAGGGCCTCCGCGGTGACCAGGATTGCGTCCTGCCGCTCATCCCCCGAAACCCTCGCGATGCGTCTTCCTCTTTGAGCCATGCGCCCATCCTAGCCCCGGCTCTCAACACAGTGTTGACTATGTCAACATTAAGTCGATAACTTGGCGGCATGAGCGAGCACCTAGATGTGTTGATTGTCGGCGCGGGGCTGAGCGGCGTGGGTTTCGCCAGCCGGCTGAAGCTGGAGGTACCCGGAAAAACCTTCACCGTACTGGAGTCTCGGAACGCCGTCGGGGGGACCTGGGACCTGTTCCGGTACCCCGGGATCCGGTCCGACAGCGACATGTACACGCTCGGCTACTCCTTCCGGCCCTGGGCCGGCGCCAAGGCGATCGCGGATGGCGGGTCCATCCGCGAGTACATCGAGGCAACGGTCGCCGACGAGGGCCTGGCGCCGCGGATCCGGCTGAACACCCGGGTCATTTCCGCCGCATGGTCAAGCGAAACCGCACTGTGGACCGTGACGGCGGTCCGCACCTCCGGCGGCGAGTTCCGGTCCGGCGACACCGCTTCCTCCCCCGAACCGGTCACCTTCACCTGCTCGTTCCTGTCCGTCTGTTCCGGCTACTACCGCTATGACGAGGGCTTCACCCCGGCCATCGACGGGGCCGACACCTTTGCCGGAACGATCGTCCACCCGCAGCACTGGCCGGCCGACCTCGACTATGAGGGAAAGCAGGTGGTGGTCATCGGCAGCGGCGCCACGGCCGTGACGCTGGTGCCGTCCATGGCAAAGTCGGCGGCCAAGGTGACGATGCTGCAGCGCTCCCCCACCTACATCGCCCCCGTGCCCGCGCGGGACCACCTGGCCGACCGACTCCGGGGCAAGCTGCCCGCGCAACTGGCGTACGACGTCGTACGCTCCAAGAACATTCTCTTCTCCATGTTCACCTACCAGCTCAGCCGACGGCGGCCCGAGACGATGAAGGCGATCCTGCGCAAGTCGGCAGTAGCCAAACTACCGGCCGGCTTCCCGGTGGACACGCACCTGGCCCCGTCGTACCAGCCGTGGGACCAGCGGGTCTGCGCGATCCCCAACGGGGACCTGTACCGGGCCATCACTGCCGGCGCTGCCGAGATCGTGACCGACACGATCTCCCGGATCACCCCGGACGGAATTGACCTGGCCTCCGGCACATCGCTGCCCGCCGACGTCATTGTCACGGCCACGGGACTGAACTTGCTGGTGATCGGCGGCATGAAACTCTCCGTCGACGGCGAGCCCGTGGACGTCGGCAAAACCCTCACCTATAAGGGCATGATGCTGGAGGGGGTCCCGAACTTCGCCCTCACCATCGGCTACACCAACGCGTCCTGGACCCTGAAGGCGGACCTGGTGGCCGGCTACATCTGCAGGCTGATCAAGCAGCTCGACCGCCGGAACCTCCAGTGGGTGGTACCAGTGGCACCCGCCGACATCGCCAACGGCACGCTGTCCTCACTGATCGACCTGAAGGCCGGCTACATTTTCCGCGGGGCCGACCAACTGCCCCGGCAGGGCGCAAGCTCGCCGTGGCGGCTGCACCAGAACTACTTCCGCGACTTCGCCCTGCTCCGGGCCGGCAGGCTGACCGACCACGTCCGGTTCGGCCGGCGCGGGCAGCCGGTGCGGGAAACCGTACGGCAACCCGCGGCCCCGGCCCGGGATCCCCTCGCGCTGCCGGGAACGGGCCATGTCACCGTCGCCGGGACACGCCTGCGCTACCGGAAGACCGGCAGCGGGGACCCGGTCCTGCTGCTGCACGGCATCGGCCAGAGCCTCGAGGACTGGAACGAACAGCACGAGAGGCTCTCGGACCGCCACACGGTCTACAGCGTCGACCTTCCCGGCTTCGCGTACTCCGAACGGCTCGCCGGCACGACGACGCTCGTGAAGCTGGCCGGGATCCTGCCGGCCTTCCTGGACGCCGTCGGGGTTTCCGGGCCGCTGCCCGTGATGGGCAACTCGCTCGGCGGTGCCGTGGCAATGAAGCTGGCCGCCGACCATCCGGACCGCGTCTCCGCGCTCGTGCTGGCCGACAGCGCCGGATTCGGCAAGGAAGTGGCACTGGTCCTTCGCCTCTTAGCGGTCCGCCCGCTCGCGGCCCTGCTCCTGCGGCCCGACGAGAAAGCATCACGCCGGACCGTCCAGTCGCTCTTTTACGATAAAACGCTGGTCACGGAGGACCGAATCGGCCACGCGCTCGCCCTGTCGCTGCGGGATGCGCACCGCCGGACGCTGCTCGACGTCGCCCGCGACCTGGGAACGATCTCCGGCGTCCGGGCCGAGTGGCGCACCGCTCTGATCGGGGCGCTCGCCAAGTCCGACGTTCCGGCGCTGGTGGTGTGGGGCGACCACGACCACATCCTGCCGTTCAGCCACCTTGAAGCGGCCGCCGCCGCGCTGCCCCGCGCCGAGTCGCACGTCTTCGCCAGGACCGGACACATGCCGCAGATAGAACGGCCTGACGAGTTCGCGGCCGTAGTAGAGGACTTCCTCACGAGGGTCTCCGCAGACCGTCAGGCGGCAAGCATCTAAGGGCGCTTCACGAAGCCGCAGGTCAGCACCTCGGTCGGACCGATAGAGGACCGCCTTGCTGGCAGGAACGTCAGGTCGGTTCTACAACGCCGTCCCTCAACCCGCTAGTACATATGGACTCTTTCCGGGATTTCGAATTGGCTGACTACGCGGCTGACGTGTGAGGCCTCGACTGGGGGTCTAATCCACTGACTCTTGCGGCGAAATCTCTGCTGACGCGGCAGGTCTTCCTGGTACCGCTCATCGAATGAATACGTGCACTAACGAAGGATTGGGGCTGAGAGAGACTCCGCCGCTGCGACTACGTGGTCAAGGTGGTCGTCGGAAATCAGCCAGGGGTTGGGTTCTATTGGTTGGGCGTGCCGATTGAACAGTGCCCCCGATCTGTCTTCCAAGGCGGGATGGACCACGAGTGGCACAACTTTTTCGGCGTAGGCCTCCGCGCTCTGGAAGAGCACACCTACGAGGGTTTGCTGTACTCGTAGTTTCAAGGTCGCTTGTCCGAGGGCACCGGCCATGATGTTGGTCTTGATGATGCCGGGATTCATACCGAACACGTTGATGTCCGGAAAACGAGCGGCAGCCTGGTGGACCAGAGCCTCGTTGAACACGACCGTGTTGCCGTGGGCTGTCTGCCAGCGGTAGTTGCGGCTCGACTGAATATCTGTGAGATCCAGCGCGCGTTCGCCCCCGGGAAACCCCCAGACAAAAAGGCGCGGCTTTTGCCGAGGCGAAGGCCTTCCCTCGCCCAGCCGTGGCGCCAGTTCCTGGGCAACGACCCACCGGCTCATAGCGCTCGTGGCCAGATCTTTCTCTACTCCTTCCGGTGTCACTTCGCGGGTGCGTCCCGCAAAGATCCCGTGGGTGAGCAGGACTGCGTCGAAGGTTTCGGCCGGCAAATTGCGGGCCACCTGGCGGGAGCTGTTCAAGGACGACAGGTCTGCCGGGATAAATGACCTCCTGGGGTGAGGAGGGTCCTTGAGCGTCCTTCCCACGACGGTGACCTCGGCCCCTTTGCGCAGCAAGGACTGGGTGATGGCCCGGCCGAGACCGCCGGTACCGCCAAAAATCACCACGCGAAGACCCTCGTAATCGGTCTGGGCAGAAGACAGCGTTCCGGGTTTCCAGTCCTGTCGCACCGTTCCGAAGGAAGACATCTGTAACTCCATTCCTGGCCGAAAGATTCGGCCTACGCCATCGCTTCGAGGCCAGCGGGCCACCGGTGTGGGGGTCGTAGCGGATTGGTTAGGCTGCCCCAGGAGCCGACGCTACCGCGGATTGAGCCAGTGCCGGCAGACGGGGAGGACCGCGTGCTCCAGAATCATTTGCCCAGCTTCTCACGAACGTGCGGTTGAGGAACCTAATACGGGACAGTCAGTCCACGTGTGTCTCATAACCCAGGCGCCTCAAATCCCTGGCGGTATAGGACAGCTCCCGACCTCGGTCCGCTCGAAATGGACTGACAGGAACGCCACCGTGGGCGAAGCGCGTCCCGGAGGCGGCATGTACATTTCTCCTGGTGGCTTGCCGGCTTTACGCCGCTTGGGTGGGCTATGAGGATTCAAGAACGGATTTGAGGGTGGCCAGCTGGGCCGCTTCGGTCTGCATGCTGCGGTTGATCATCGGGCCCATGAGTTTCAGGAGCCCTTTGGGTTCAAGGTCAAGGATGAACCGGAGGGTCGTTCCGTTGGGGGCTGCGCTGATTAGGTATTCGCCCGTGGGGCGGGCGGGGCCGGCCACGACCTGGAAGGCTAGGCGCTTTCCCGGCTCCGCCGCGGTGATTACGTAGTCGCCGGCGATGGGCCGGCCACCTGGGCCGGTAAGGGTCTGGGTGTAGATGGCCCCCATCGCTCCGGGGTTGCCGCTTTTCAGGGCAATGTGCTGGATCCCGGAGCGCCACTTGGGGTTGTTCAGTCCGTCCGCAAGGAACGCGTAGATGTCCTCCGGTGAGCGGCTGATGATGGTCTCGTTCTCGGCATGAGCCATGGCTGTTCCTTGGATATCCGTGGTCCCGTACTGGTTCTTTTGGACCTGCCCGGTGATGTATTCCTGATTGCCATACTGTACGTCCCGCCGCCCTCAGGCATGCCGGTCAGGCGCCTGCTACTCCTCGATACCACCGGAACCAAGGTCGGAAGCTTCACCAAGTCCGGGGTGGTGAGCGTCTTCGATGAACAAAACCTTACTCTCGTCCCGAAGGCGTCGAGCAAGCTTGCCGACGACGCCCACACCGTGGCCGTCGACCAGGCCACCCACCGCGTGTACTTCCCCCTCCAGGACGTGGACGGACACCCGGTCCTGCGCGTCATGGAACCCAGCAAATGAGCGACAGCACAAACGGTGCCGGCGCCGGGGACACCCCTGCAGCCACGCATGAGGATGTTCCGTTCCGGAAATTTCGGCTCTACTTCCTGCGCAATCGGCTACCTCCAACGCGGCTCCTGGGGCGCCCTCGCCGTCGCCGGCGCGTTCATCGGCCCCGCCCTCCTCATGGTCATTGCCGCCGGACCGGCGGCGGCGCTCGGGACAGGGGGGCAACCGCGCTGCTGCCGCTGGGCCTGTTCTTCCTTCAGACCGGCGCCCTGGTCTTCGGCTCGGGCCTGGCGATCGTGGCGTTGCTGCGTGAAGGCGTCGTGGACCAGCACCACTGGCTCAACCAGGCCCAGTTCCTCGATGCCGTCGCGATGGGACTGACCACCCCGGGCCCGGTCGTGATCGCCGCCGGGATCCTCGGCTTCATCCTCCATCTCCCCCACTGAACGGCAGCCCATATAGCCGACCTGACACGCCCCCGCGGCCTCCTCAGCGGCACGTACCTGCGCCACCCGTTTCACTTTCACTCCGTTCTGATTGATATTCCTATTGGTGCGTGGACCATGGCCTTCCATGTCCTGTCCGGAGGGAACGGCGGCGAACCTGCAGCCCCCTCCGAAAGGCTCCGGCCAATCCCTTGACTCCTGCAAAACGTTTTGCATATAGTGATGCACGCAACATACAAAACGTTTTGCAAAGGAACAGCGTCGATGGCGACCAAAGTAAACATCCGGGACGTGGCAAAAGCCGCGGGCGTCTCAGTAACCACTGTGTCGCATGCCCTGAGTGAGGCGCACAGCTCGCGGGTCAATGCACGGACTGTGGAGCACATCAAAGCGGTAGCCGGTGACCTCGGCTACGCACCCAACCGGCTGGCCAGCGGCCTCCGCAACCAGCGCTCCCAAATCCTTGGCCTGGTCAGCGACGAGATCACCACCACCCCTTTTGCGGGCGCCATGATCCAAGGCGCCCAGGACGCTGCCTCTGAACACGGGCACCTGCTGATGGTGGTCAACTCGGGCCTCGACAACGAACTTGAGAGGCAGGAGATCCGCGCACTGCAGCAGCACCAGGTGGACGGTGTCATCTACGCCAGGATGTTCAACCAGGTGGTGTCCGTTCCAGAAGAGCTCAGTGCAATTCCCACTATCGTCCTGGATGCGACGTCCGACAATGCAGGCTTGTCCTCCGTCGTGCCGGATGAATCCGGTGCCGGCGCGTCCGCCGCCGAACTGCTGGTCGCGGCAGGCCACCGTCGGATCGCCATGATCAACAACGAGGACGATATCCCCGCCGCACACGGACGTCTTGGCGGCTTCCGCGCCGCGCTGGCCCGACACGGACTGGAGCTGCCGGCGCACCGCCTCGCGGAAGAACATCCGAGCACGGCCGGGGGCCGCGAGGCTGCGCTGAGGCTCCTGACCGCACCCGAACGCCCCACGGCGCTGTTCTGCTTCAACGACCAAATGGCCATGGGCGCATACCAGGCGGCCGGGCACCTTGGGCTGGACATCCCTGGCGATGTCTCGATTGTGGGGGTGGACAACCTGGAACTCATTGCCGATGCGCTCTGGCCCGGACTGTCCACCATCGCGCTCCCCCACTACGAGATGGGCCGCTGGGCTGTCCTGAAACTCCTCAACGAGCTTGAGAACCCCGCGGCCCCGCGGGTGCATGAAAAGATACCCTGCCCGCCCGTGGAGCGGTACTCCGTCGCCCCACCCAAAGGCTGAAGGTAGAACCGGCCCAACCAGCCGTCACGCTACCCACACCCCAAAAGAGGGAACGCAGCCGTTGCAGCGGCCGCGTTCCCGGCAGGACCCGAATCAATCCCCTCTGTCCAAAAAAGAAAGACCGACCCATGAACAAGAAGCTCACCAAGGTCCTGGCGACCAGCATAGCTGCCGTCGCCCTCACTGCCACCCTCGCCGGCTGCGGCAAGGGCAGCGCCTCCTCCTCCACGGAAGGATCCAACGAAATTGCGCTGTGGACCCACAATGCGGGCAACCCGGACGAACTCGCCGCGGTCCAGAAAATCGTCGACTCCTACAACGCCAGCCAGGACAAGGTGAAGATCAAGGTCCAGGCCTTCCCGCAGGACTCCTACAACGATTCGGTGGTCTCCGCGGCCGCGGCCGGGAAACTGCCCTGCATCGTTGACATTGACGGCCCCAACGTCCCCAACTGGGCCTGGGCGGGATATCTGAAGCCCCTCGAACTGAACACGGACCTTTCCAAGCAGCTCCCCAGCACCGTGGCCAAATGGGATGGAAAGGCCTATGCGGTCGGCTACTACGACGTCGCCCTGGCCATGATGGCCCGGGCCTCGGACTTGAAGGCTGCCGGGGTCCGTGTTGCCACCATCGAGCAGCCTTGGACCAAAGAAGAGTTCCAGGATGCCCTCACCAAACTCAAGGCGCTGGGCAAGTGGGATTACCCTCTGGACCTGGGAACTGCCGGGACAGGCGAATGGCTTCCATACGCCTACTCGCCTTTCCTGCAGTCCTTCGGCGGCGACTTGGTGAACAGGGACGGCTTCCAGAGCGCCGAGGGCAAGCTGAACGGTGACAAGGCGGTGGAGTGGGCCAACTGGTTCCATGGCCTGGCCGACCAGGGCTTCATGGCAAAGAAGAGCGGGAAGGACTCCACCCAGGACTTCCTGAACAACAAGAGCGCGATCATCTACACCGGGTCATGGGCTGCGGACAAGGCCAAGGCGGCCATCGGGGAGGATCTGGTGGTCATGCCACCAGTGGATCTCGGCACGGGCCCCAAGATCGGCGGAGCCTCGTGGCAGTGGGGCGTTACCAGCGCCTGCGGCAATTCCCAGGCGGCCATGGACTACCTGTCGTATTCCCTGAAACCGGAGAACGTCGCTGCCGTGGCCAAGGCCACCGGCGCCATTCCGGCGACTGAGGAGGCAGCCGCCCAGATCCCGGCGTTCGCCCAGGGCGGCGCCGACCGGATCTTCATGGACTTTTCCCGCAAGTACGCGGTCATGCGTCCCGAAACGCCGGCGTACCCCTTCATCGCCACTGAATTCGGCAAGGCCACGCAGGACATCCTGAACGGCGCCGAGCCAAAGTCCACACTGGACAAGGCGGTGAAGGCCATCGACGCCAACATCAAGTCCAACGGCGGCTACAAGAAATAGCCGGAGCGGCAGAGGCCTGCTGCATCGCACGCGGCAGGCCTCCTGCGCCCGATCAACGGAAGATTCCCATGGCAACTGTTCCCCTCCCCACCCGTCCCCGAGTCCCCGGCACCTCGAAAGCCGGCCCGCCGCCGTCGTACGCCAAAGGCAACGCACGGCGCCGCCCCGGCTTCCGCCGCGAGCAACTCAGCGGCTGGGGCATGATCGCCCCGGCAGCAGTGCTGCTGCTGGCTTTCGTCTTCATCCCCGCCATCCTCGGCTTCGGACTCGCCTTTACGAATGCCCGGCTCATCTCACCTCGTCCCATCGAATTTGTGGGAACGGACAACTTCTCCCGGCTCTTTACGGACCCCACCTTCTACCGGGCACTGCTCAACGTCGCCTATTTCACCGTTGTCATCGTCCCGGTACAGTCCGGCCTCGCCCTGGTGATGGCACTGCTAATCAATAAGAAATTCCGTGGCGTGAACTTCTTCCGT
Organism: Pseudarthrobacter phenanthrenivorans; assembly: GCF_036455295.1. Lineage (GTDB taxonomy): Bacteria > Actinomycetota > Actinomycetes > Actinomycetales > Micrococcaceae > Arthrobacter > Arthrobacter phenanthrenivorans_C. The sequence goes on from NZ_JAYXNX010000002.1 coordinate 251,501, forward strand.
ACGGTGTATTTCCTGCCGGTGGTCACCTCCATGGTGGTGGTCTCACTGCTATGGCTGTTCATGTACCGCAAGGATGGCCTGATCAATGAAATACTCTCCAACGTCAGCTTCGGCCTGATCCACGGCCCGGACTGGCTGGGTGAGCCCAATACCGCCATGCCCGCCATCATCATCCTGTCCATCTGGCAGGCGGCGGGCTTCCACATGATCATCTGGCTGGCGGGTCTGCAAGGTATTTCGGGCGAGCTGTACGAAGCGTCGCAGCTGGACGGCACCAGCCGCTGGCAGCAGTTCCGGTACGTCACCTGGCCCGGGCTCTTCCACACCCGCAGCCTGGTTCTCGTCACCATCACCATCCAGGCTCTGGGCCTGTTCGACCAGATCAGCGTCATGACACAGGGCGGCCCGATGGATTCCACCACCACCATCGTTTATGAGGCCGTCCGGTCCGGCTACCGGCAGCAGGAAACTTCCTACGCCTCCGCCATCTCGCTGGTGTTCTTTGTCCTTGTACTGATCGTCTCCGCGGTGCAGCGCCACCTCACCCGGGAGAAAGACTGACATGAAAAACCAACTGCTCCTCAAGAACGCCGGCACCATGCTGGTGCGCGTCCTCTTCGCCGTCGTTGCGGCGTTTCCCATCGTCTTCATGCTGGTGTCCTCGCTGAAGCCGGACCAGCAGATCTTCGGCGACATGTCCTCGTTTGCCGCGTTCCTGCCGGTAGGGAACATCTCTTTCGATAACTATGCCGCTGTCTTCGACCGCGTCCCCGCCGCACGCTTCCTGCTCAACTCTGTGGGTGTCTCCACCGTCACCGTCATCCTGGGGATCTTCGTCAACAGCCTCTGCGCCTTCGCCCTGTCCCGCATGCAGGTTCGCGGCAAAAGAATTGTATTCACGGCGATCCTGGCCACCCTGATTGTGCCGTTCCAGACCCTGGCCCTGCCACTGGTGTGGTGGGTCAACCAGCTCCCGTACTTCGAGCTGAACGGCTTCAGCCTGGAAATCTCGAAGGGCTGGCTGGACACCTACCAGGTGCAGATTGTCCCCTTCATCGCCAACGCCTTCTCCATTTACCTTTACCATCAGTACTTCGAATCCATCCCCAAGGAACTGGACGAGGCCGCACGCATCGACGGTGCCGGCTGGTTCAAGATCTACCGGCGGGTGGTTATGCCGCTGGCCGGCCCGGCAACGGCCACCGTGGCCATCCTGACCTTCCTGCCGGCCTGGAACTCCTACCTGTGGCCGCTCATGGTGGTCCAGTCCGAGGAGCTGCGGCCAGTTATGATCGGCATCCAGTACTTCTTCCAGCTCAACGTGTCCTGGGGCGAGGTGATGGCCTACGCTTCGCTCATCACTGTTCCGGTGGTGGTGCTGTTCATCGCCTTCCAGCGTTCCTTCGTCAACAGCATCGCCTCCAGCGGCGTGAAGGGCTGAGCATGAATTCATTGACGACGGCGGCCGGTGACCCCGCAATCTCCTCCACGGAGCAGTTCCGGCCCGCGTACCACTACACCGCCGAACGGAACTGGCTCAACGATCCCAACGGGCTCGTATACCTGAACGGCACCTACCACCTTTTCTACCAGCACAACCCCTTCAGCGCGGACTGGGGCAACATGTCGTGGGGCCACGCAACCTCACCGGACCTGATCCACTGGGAAGAGCAGCCCGTGGCCATCCGGTGCGAAGAGGACGAGGGCATCTTCTCCGGCTCGGCCGTGTTCGACCAGCACAACACCAGCGGGCTCGGGACGACAGCGGATCCGCCGCTGGTGGCGATCTATACCAGCGCGTACCAAGGAGCATCGCCGCTGGCGGGCCGCCAGGCGCAGTCCCTCGCCTACAGCCTGGACGAAGGCAGGACCTGGACGAAATACCACGGCAATCCCGTCCTGGACCGCGCGTCCGCGGACTTCCGCGACCCGAAAGTCTTTTGGTACGACGGCGAAGCCGGCAGTTACTGGGTCATGGTCGCCGTCGAGGCCGTGCACCGCCAAGTCGTGCTCTACAAGTCAGCAGATCTCAAGGCCTGGGAGTTTCTGAGCACTTTTGGCCCCGCCAACGCCACGGGCGGTGTCTGGGAGTGCCCGGACCTGTTCCAGCTGCCCGTGGACGGCAATCGGCAGGACAGCCGCTGGGTCCTCATCGTCAACATCAACCCCGGCGGGGTCGCCGGCGGCTCAGCAGGTCAGTACTTCCTGGGAACGTTCGACGGCGTGGCGTTCCGGTCCGAAACGACCGTCACGGAGGGCCTCCAGCAGGACGACAGCAGGATGCGTGAGTACGACTGGCTGGACTGGGGACGGGACTACTATGCCGCAGTGTCCTTCAACAACGTTCCTGACGGCCGGCGGATCATGATCGGCTGGATGAACAACTGGGACTACGCCCACCAGACGCCCACCGGAAACTGGCGGAGTGGCATGTCGTTGCCGCGCGAAGTTTCACTGACCCGTGTGGAGGGGAAGGTGGTGCTCCGGCAGGAGGCCATCGACCCTTTTGGCAGCATGGAAGTGCGGTGCCTCCGGCTCGGCGCACAGGCACTGGAACCAGGGACGATGGAGCTTCCGACATCGGCCTCCGTGGCGCGGATCGACGCCGAGTTTAGGCCTGGTAGCGCCAAGAGTGTCGGACTGATACTTCGCGCCGGGGCCACTGGGCACACCGCCCTCCGGTACGACGTGGCGGAAGGCAGCCTGCGGCTGGACCGGCGGAACTCGGGGGACGTGCGTTTCCATGACTCCTTCCCCTCCGCGGAATCCGTCGCCGTGCCACAGCAGGAAGGCCGCCTGCGACTCCGGATCTACCTTGACCGCTGTTCCGTAGAGGTGTTCGCCCAGGACGGGCTCGCCACCATGACGGATCTGGTGTTCCCCTCAGCGGCGGCCACTGCGCTGGCGGTCTTCGTTGAAGGTGACGGCGCGCAGCTCGTGGCGCTCGACGTCGTCGTCCGCTAATGGTTGGCGGTGCGGGTGGGTGCCCTTGCCACCGGTCGGCTCAGTTTTAGGGCTGCGCGGCCAAGACAGACCGACCGCATTGACGGGTCCCGGAGCTCCCCGGCGAACCCCGGGGTCCGGGGTTACGATGGCCTCAGGGAACCGAGGAGAGGCCCGGTGGACAGGATGAAAGAGCACGGTCCGCACACTGACGGCCGAGTCATCCGTCATGCCAGGCTCTACGACCTCTTAGGTACGAAGATGTCCGGCGGACGCAGCACACTGCTGGAGCTGGCGGCGCCCGCGGCCGGTGAAGCCGTCCTCGATGTCGGGTGTGGCACTGGCACATTGGCATTGGCTGTGGCGGCTCGCCCTGGTCCGATTCGCGTCAGCGGCATCGACGCCGCCCGGGAGATGATCGGGCTGGCGCGGCGGAAAGCTGCCAAGGCCGGCAGCAACGTCGACTTTCAGGTCGGCTTGATCGAAGACATTCCATACCCGGATGGGACGTTCGACCTGGTGACAAGCAGCTTGGTGCTGCACCACCTGCCCGCCGACCTCAAACGGGCGGGAATCGCCGAGGTGCGTCGCGTGCTCAAACCCGGTGGCCGGTTCGCGGTCATGGACTTCGCACGTGAGAGCCATTCGCCGCTGGGACACTTGTTCTCGGTCCTGGGTCACGGCCGTGGGGCGGCAATGGCCGAGCCTCTCGTCAACATGCTCACAGCCGCGGGTTTCGCCCGGACCGAAGTCGTGCCGACGCGGAACACCAATTTCATTTTCATCCGCGCAAGCTGAGCCACCAGGACAGCAGCGGGGACGGCACCTCCCAGGCAGGCGCGCACCAACACCGGCGAGGAGTGCCAGCGCAAAAAGGGGGGAAGGCCGGAACGGCCTTCCCCCCTCGCTCCCCGCCGCTGTGCGTATGGTGCGCTCAGCCTACGGCAGGCCAAGGCTGTACGGCCGGACCCTGACGGTTCTTTGTCGGCTAAGCCGTCGGCTGGTCGTACTGCTGGCCGCGAGGGTCCGGTCCCAGGAGGGTGAACACCAGCAGGATGATGGCGCCGGCAAATGGGATCAGGCCCAGCAGGACCATCCAGCCGCTCTTGTTGCTGTCATGCAGACGCCGGACGCACAGGGCCAGTGAAGGGACGAGCGTGGCCAGCAGGAAGATCACCGCCAGGATGCCACCGATGATCGTGCCCGGACCGGCAGTGGATCCGTAGGCTGTGTAACGGACGCCGGACTGGACAATGATGTTCAGGACGATGCCCACCAGGGTGGAGACCAGGAACCACCACCAGTATTCGCTGCGGCTGGCACGGCCGGAAAACGTCGCGTACTTCGTGAAGAACCGCTTCACGGCGGCAGCGAGCGGGGCGCCGTAGTAGGGGGCCCACAGCGGCGGTTCCCCGCTCCCCCAGGACTGCTGGGACGGGTACTGCTGCGGCGGGTAGGGCTGCTGCGACGGAAATTGCGGGTAGCTCAAAAGGTATTCCCCCAGATGCGAAAGTAATAAGACAGGCTGATCATAAGGCCAACCTGCCACGAAACAACCATCTCATTGGTAACAAAGGCCCCAGCAGGAGCGGGCACGACGGGCGAAGGCAATACGGACTGGTTTGGCCCGGGCCCTGAGAAGAGTGCTGGATGCGCGATGTCCTCTGCCACGATGTGGTTGGAAGTCCTGCGGAGGAGCATGGCCGGGAATTGTGGGGGCATGTTGGCCAGGACGTGTTGGCAGCCGGACGCCCGGAGTCAGTACCAGGTTCATGCACCGCATGGGACGTCCCGCTGACTGCCACCGGGTCTCCTCTTGCCCGGCGGAGCCCGCGGGACCACACTGGTTGACGGGAGGCTGCCCCATGGAACCAGTAACCATCAGCGATCTGCCGATGACGCAGGAGGAACTCGTCTCAGTAGCCCACGGCACGCCGCTGGTCCTTGGCGATCCGGCCAAGGCACGGATTGCCGCGAGCCGGGCCGTGTTGGAGGTGGCCATGTCCAGCGGCAACCCGATCTACGGGCTCAGCACCCGCGTCGGCCACGGCAAGGACACCCGGGTTCCGCAAGAAGAGCTTGAACAGCTGCAGCAGTTCCTGGTGGCGAGCCATGGCGGGGGTTTCGGGCCCCTGCTGGACCGGACGGTGGTCCGGGCCGCGATGGCCGTCCGCATCTGCGGCATGGCCCGGGGCGGTTCCGGTGCAAGCCCGGCCGCAGCAGACACGCTGCTGGCCATGTTGAATGCCGGGGTGCACCCGGTCTTGCACAGCAGGGGGTCGGTCGGGGCTGCCGACATCAGCCAAATGGCTGGTATTGCCCAGGTGGCTGTGGGAACGGGCACGGCTGAATTCCGGGGTGAGGTTCTCCCGGGCGCGGAGGCGTTGCACCGGGCCGGGATCGAGCCTCTCCGGCTTCATGGCCGGGATGGGCTGGCCTTGATTTCGGCCAACGGCGTCTCGATTGGCCATGGCGCCCTGGTGTTGGCCCGCGCGGCGAGGACAGCCAGGGCAGCGGACCAGGCTGTCGTCCTGTCCATCGAAGCCACCCATGGGAACCCCTCGGGATTCTCGGCGCCCGCGGCGGCGGCCAAGCCGTATCCGGGGCAATTGGCGGCGGCGGCCCATCTGCATGAACTGATGAAAGGCTCCCAACTCCTGGCAAGGGACGGCCCGCGGTCCGTTCAGGATGCTCTCTCCTTCCGGGTGGTTCCGCAGGTCCACGGGGCGTTCCGGGAGTTTCTCGCCGTAGCCGGGCGAGCGGTGGATACCGAGCTGAACTCCGCAAGCGACAATCCTCTGGTCGACGTTGAATCCGGCTCGGTGCTGAGCAACGGCAACTTCCATCCGATGGTGTTGGCCGTGGCCTTCGACGCTCTGCGCGTCGCCCTGGTCCATGTAGGGCAGTTGAGCGAACGCCGCATGAGCCATTTGTGGAATGCCGTGATGGTGGCGATGAAGTCAGGGCCTCCCCCCGGGAAACGTAGGCCGGAGGCGACCCCGGGAATACAGCTTCGCTACGCCGGCTCAGCCTGCTACACCGAACTCCGGCTCCTGGCAGCACCCGCCACCTTGGACTCGACCGTCCTGGACGTCGGCGTCGAGGACCATGCAACCGGCGCCATGCTCAGCGTCCGGACAACCGAGCATGCGTTGGGCCTGCTCGATGATCTGCTGGCGATAGAGGTCCTGCTGGCGGCCGATTTGTCAGGCCTCTCACCCCTGGGAACGCTCGGCGCCGGAGGCTCTTCGCTTCTCAGACTCGCAGCGGAGGCAACGGCTGGGGCAGGGTCGGCCGCGGACGTCCACAGGAATCTGCGGGAACGCTTTCCCGGAAACTAGGAGAACACCCCCGGGGGTCCCTCTACTTTCGGCCAAACGCCTACTCCGCGGGCGGTAAAGGGCGGTGCTTCGGTGGTCCGCTGGATTGGCGCGGGATGAGGGTCGGCATGGACCGCCGAATGACAGGGTCCGCACCCGGGTTGACGATCAGGTCGATGGCGGTGATCGCGATCTGGTCGAGGGGAACGCGCACAGAGCTAAGTGGGGTGGGCAGCCGCGCGGAAAGGGGGATGTCGTTGTAGCCGACGAGTGCAAGGTCCCCAGGGATGGTGATGCCGTTGCGGTGTGCCGCTGCCATGACACCCATGGCGATGTTGTCATTGGCTGCGAAGATCGCGGTGGGGCGGGATCGTGGCGTTTCTGTGAGGAGGGTTTCGCCGGCGGTGTAGCCGTTTTCGATGCCGTAACCCGCGGCGATCAGCCAGTCTTCCCGGGGTTCGATCCCCGCTTCGCCCAGGGCTTTGCGTGCTCCTGCCAGGCGTGCGGTCCCGGTGGAGGTGAATGCGGGGCCCGTGACAACGGCGATGTCGCGGTGGCCGAGGTCGAGGAGGTGGCGTACAGCGAGGTAGCCACCAACCTCGTCGTCGCCAAGAGCGGAGGGGCTGATCCCGTCAGTGCGGAGCACCAACGCATGCGCGACGCGGCGCTCACGCAGCAGCCGGGGCAGCTCGTCGTCGAGGCGGGCCGTGGCGAGAATCAACCCGTCGACGTTTCTATCGAGGAGTGTTTCGGCTGCGCTGCGTTCGTCCATGGGGTCGTCCCCGCTGGTGGCGACCATGGCAAAGTAGCCCCGGGATGAGGCGGCCTTTTCCAGCTCTTCAAACATCAGAGCCATGACCGTGTCGCTGAGCCGTGGAACGAGGACACCCAACGTCCTGGTTTCGCCACGGCGCAGGCTGGAGGCGAAGGAATTCCTGCGGTACCCGAGTTCCTCGGCGACCTTCCGGACATGGGCTGCGGCCGCTGACCTGGAGGTCGTGCGCTCATCAAGGGCGCGGCTGGCCGTGGAGATGCTCACACCACTGGCAGCGGCGACATCTTTCAGGGTGACGATTCCGGGGACTGCCCGTTCCATCGCGGTTCTCCTCTTCAGCAAAAGGTGTAACAGCCACTCTATTCCTCCTTCTTGCAAACGTTCTCTTGACAGTGAGCTGCGACACGTGCAAACTTGAAAACGTTCCCGCAAACGTTCTCATAATGGCGGGACTACCGACCATCAAAGAAGACAAGAAGGTAGCTGCAATGGCACTCGATCTCCGCGGACTCAACCCCGCACCTGTCACCCCGTTCACCGAAGATGGCGCTGTCGACTTCGCAGCGATCCAGCGTCTGGGTTCGTGGCTCGGATCGATTGAGGGCGTGAAGAGCCTCGTCGTTCTGGGCCACGCCGGCGAAGGCACGTTCCTCACCGAAGAAGAACAGCTTGACGTTATCCGCGCGTTCGTGGCCTCGACCGACGGCCGTGTACCGGTTGTAGCCGGCATCACGAAGGAGGGCAACAAGACCGCAGCCCTCGAGGCCAGAAAGGCCGTCGAGGCCGGCGCGTCAGCTGGCCTGGTCTACCCCTCCCACGGGTGGCTGCGCTTCGGATACCAGAAGGGCGCGCCGCAGTCGCGCTACCGGGAGATCTATGACGAGTCCGGTCTGCCGCTGATCCTCTTCCAGTACCCGGACAACACCAAGGCCAGCTACGACCTCGACACTCAGCTGGAGATCGCCGGCCAGGAGGGCGTCTTTGCCACGAAGAATGGTGTCCGGAACATGCGCCGGTGGTACACGGAGATCCCCGCGCTGCGCGCCGCGTACCCCGAGCTGCAGGTCCTGTCCTGCCATGACGAGTACCTGCTGCCGACCATGTTCGACGTCGATGGCCTGCTCGTCGGCTATGGCAACATCGCCCCCGAACTGCTCGTCGAACTGATCGAGGCCGGCAAGGCGCAGGACTACCAGCGTGCACACGCCATTCATGAGCGGCTGCTGCCAGTGACCAAAAACGTTTACCACCGCGGCTCCCACATGGAGGGCACCGTCGCCTTGAAGTGGGGCCTCGTGAACCGCGGCATCCTCGAGCACGCCACAGTGCGCACCCCGCTCCTGCCCCTGCCCGAGGGCGCCGAGACCGAAATTGCGGAAGCCTTCGCCGCCGCAAACATCGGCAAGGTCACCGTTTCCGCCTGATCCATCGGATCCTGAGGATGGCGGGAGCAACTCCCGCCATCCTCCCCCAAAGTTTCACTCTCCCATCTGGTCAACGAAGACCCCCAGCGCCGAAGCTGGAGAAGGAGGACTCGCAATGCGCGAGCTGAACAACACCGCACACGCCTTCAAGGAGCATTCCGTGCACCTGCCGGAACAGACAGCGGGCATCGCCCACGCGTTCTACACGCGTAAGGAAATCCGGTTCATCCTCGCGTTCGCCCTGCTGGGCACGCTCTTCGACGGCGCCGAGTTGAACCTGATCGGGTTCCCGCTCGCGTATATATCGGACAGTTTGCACGTCTCCACCATCGCCCTTGTCACGGTGGCCACGGTGCAGGGCTTCGCTTCAATCCTCGGCGGGTTTGTTTTCGGCACACTCGGCGATACCCTCGGACGTCGTCGTACCTTCGCCATCTCGGTCCTCGCTTTCGGCGTGGCGGCAACCCTCGGCGGTCTCGCCGGCAACTACGAAATTTTCCTCCTCACCCGGGTCCTGGCCGGTGTCGGGATGGGCGGCCTCTTCGGACTCTCCTTCTCCATGTTCACCGAATGCTGGCAGACCAAGAAGCGCGGCACCATGGGTGGAGTCATCCAGTCCATGTACTTCGTCGGCGAAATCCTCACGGCCGGACTGATCTACGTGTTCCTCTCCGTCCTGGGTCACGACCTCGGCTGGCGTGCAGGCTACGTCGCGATTGGCCTCATCAGCCTCGTCATCGGCGTGGCATCGCTGAAGCTGCTCCCCGAGTCCAAGCAATGGCTCGTCTACCAGGAGCATCGCAGGAACGGCACCCTCCCCGAGGAACTGCGCCGCTCCAAGGTCCCCGTAATCGATATCTTCCGTCCCCGCTTCGTCTACGGCACCGTTCTGTTCATGATCCTTTCGACGGCGATGTTCCTCACCACAAACTCGGTTGGCGCCTACCTGTCCACCTACCTGCTCAAGACCCAGGGCCTGTCCCTCGACAACGTCAGCGTGATCGTCCTGCTCGGCTACGTCTCGACGATCATCACGTACTCCGCCACCGGCTTCATCTCCGACCGCATCCACCGCAAATACGCGTTCACCGCAGCATCCGTCTTCGGAACGGTAGGGTTCGTCTGGTTCCTGTCACTCCTCACCTCCGGAAACGCCCAAATCAGCAGCAATTTCTGGACTTCGCCCGGCTTCTGGGCACTGATGATGTGCGCCGGCGCCGCCGGGGGCTTCGGTGTATTGGGCGTGTGGATGTCCGAATTCTTCCCCACCCGCATCCGCTCCACAGGTTCGAGCGCCAGCTACTACGTCGGACGAGGTCTCGGGGCAGGAGTCTTTCCCCTGTTCGCACTCACCCTCGCGGGAACCGTCCCGTTCGCCTTGGCGCTCGGCATCATCGGTCCCGTCGCAGGTGTCGTCTTCTCAGTCCTGACGCCGGACCGCACGGGCCGCATTATCGCCGATCTCGAATAGCGTACGACGACGGTGCTGCCGCCACCTCACATCCCGGCAAGTCTGTGTACAGACCAGGCCCCTTGGTCCGTCCTAAGGGCCTGGTCTATACCCAAACCGGTTCCCCGGTTGTACGCCGTCGCTGTTGCTGCCTGTCAGCTGGTGCCGGCTGGCTTGTGGTCAGAGGAGAGTGGTTCGGTGGTTCCTGCCGCGGCGTCGCCGGCGGCGAGAACTGTGCCGGTGCTGCCGTCCACGATGACGTTCTGTCCCTCGGCCAGGGTCCTGGTTCCCTTCCCGGTCCCCATCACAGCGGGAATGCCGTACTCCCTGGCCACAATGGCGGCGTGTGAGCCAAGGCCTCCCATGTCAACGACTACCGCGGCAGCGCGCTGGAACAGCGGTGTCCACGAAGGATTCGTGTAGGGACACACGAGGACGTCACCGCTTTGTAACCGGCCGAACTCGTCAGGGCCACCGATGATCCTCACCGGGCCTTTGGCGCGGCCCCGGCTGGCTGGGGTACCGGAGAGCAGAACACCGGTCCTGAGCCGCTGGTCCTTGAACAGCAGGGCAGTATCCAGCAGCGGGACGCCGTCCAACTGCCGCCGCTTGGCCGCCCTGGCCAGAACAACCGCTCGATAACACAACCGGACGGATGCCGACAGCGCGCCGGCCTCATCATCAGTTATGGCCTCCAACTCCTCGAACCGCAGATGGTAGACGTCCTGGACATGGTCAAGGACGCCGGCGGCGACGAGTCGGCGGCCGAGCTCACGATACGCGGCGCGCATCGGCGGGATGACCTTGGTGGCGTAGAAGTGGCTGTCCTCCCGGAACGCCATCCCTGCCCGCGCAGCCTCGACGGTGCTGAGCACCAGGCGTCGAAAAGGCCCAACGCGGAGGAACGGATGCCGTTTCAGCTCCTCCAGTGCGGCACCGGTCTGGTCTTCCCGCTCGGTTTCCTCGCTCTGGAGGGCCTTGACGAGCCCCAGCACCACCTCGGGCACATCGGACCAGGTCGGCGAGCTGCTCAACACCACGCTCACGGTCTCACGGTTCCCGTATTCGCGCAGGAAGCTGGAGAACGCGTCACGGAAGGCAGCGTGCGGCGGGTCCTGCTCCACCCGCTGCAGCAAGGCGGCCCCGTCTAAAGCGGAGAAGTCGGCGGCCAGCTGCGGATCAGCACGGACCAGCCCGGCCAATTCTTCCAGGGCCTGGTTGGCCTTGCTCGTCATGGTCTCCGCACCCGCGATCAGGGCAGGGGCCAATCGCGTCCTCCCCAGCAGAACCAGCAACAGCCGCAACCTCAGCGCCGGCAGGAAGATCCCCGGGAGGTAGGAGCTTCGCAGCCCGGTGATACCGCGCATGGTGGCGAAGGAATCGCTCGCAATGTCCACCACCCCTGCCCACCGCAAGGTCTCAGGGTCCTGGTTCTCGAGCCGCTTCACCTGCTCCAGAAAAGCAGCGAGCCTGGGATCCTGCTTCCAGTCGGCTATCGTGAACTGCCGCGCCCGGCGGGCCACGCTCAGCGGGGCTCCCAAGAGACGAAGCGTCGGACGCGGGGTTGGCGGTACCAGCTGCACCACAACACCATCCTCCTCAGGCAGCAGCTCCTCAACCGTGGGGAAACGAACCCCAAGGCTACCGGCCATCACATGCAGCATGGCCAGGATTCCCTGATTCATCCACCCGGACACGTCCAACGGGTAGGGCCGCTCCTGGAACATCTCGATAAAGAAGGGCGCCACCCGCCTCTGGACAGCGTTCAGCCGCAGCGGCTGCGGCGGCAACGCCGTCATAGGTCTCGACTGCAGGATATAAATGCGTCCCTCGGCCATGGCCCACTCCATATCCTGCGGCCGGCCAAAATGGTCCTGCACCCGTCCAGCCAGCCCGCCAAGCTCCCGCAGCCGGTCGGCGTTCACCAAAGGAACCCCGCTGTAGGCCCCGGCCTGCTCGCGCGTGCCGCCACCCACGTCCGTGCTCATCACCACCTCACCGCCCCCAGGGACGAAACTTCGGACCGCGCCCGAACGGTCCAGCACATAGTGCTCAGGCGTCACCCTCCCCGAAACCACCGATTCGCCCAACCCCGCACCCGCATCGACAACAAGCTCCCCGCGCTCCCCCGTGACAGGGTTCGCCGTGAATAAGACACCGGCCACGGCTGCTGGCACCATGATTTGGACGACGACCGCGATCGCGACCTCCCGCGGATCGATCCCCTGCCGCCGCCGATAGGCAATAGCCCGGTCCGTCCATAGCGACGCCCAGCAATCCACGACCGCCCTAATCACAGCTTCCTCGCCGACGACGTTGAGGAAGGTGTCCTGCTGGCCGGCGAAGGCTGCTCCCGGCAGGTCTTCGGCGGTTGCGCTGGAACGAACCGCCACCGCACCCCCGCCCAGCGCCCTGTAAGCCTCGGCAACTTCTGCCCCTAAAGCCGGGAGCATGCCCAGGCGGGCAATCAGCGAACGGACGGCCCCGCCGTCGTCCACGTTGGGGTCCATATTCGAAAGAGCTTCACCCAGCTCAGTTTCGGCGCAGAGCGATCGGTACACCTCCGTGGTGACAACGAACCCGGGAGGGACCGGAAACCCGTGCCTCAACATCTCCCCCAGCGCTGCACCCTTACCGCCCGCAGCCTCGATATCCCCCACGCCGAAATCAGCCAAGTTACGAACAGTCCTTCCTGCCATCCAAGACTCCTCAAATCAGGGCAGTGGTGTCATCCCCAGGGCCACGGGTGCTTTCGCCAATCGCGAATCTTGAAAGGCCTCAGTTTTGCGAATGCAGCGCCAAGCTGGACGTCCGGATGCAAGGACTGTTTCTCTGGTTTGGCCCTAATCTGGCGTTTGTATCTGATCAATAGGATCCAGAAGAAGATTAGAGCGGCAGCGGCGAGTGGGTAACCTTCGAACCCTAATTCCGGGAGGACCTCGAACTGCTTCAACTTGGTGGTTGGGGCAGGTTCCAGGAAGAACGGGATGACAATCGCTCCGGCCATAAGCGCGAAGAAAAGCCACAGCCAGCCTGGTCGCGGCTTAGCCGCTTTCAAAGACAGCTCATCCTCCGCCCGCATCTCCCACCATGCGAAGAACAGCCGCATGACCCACATGAGAGCGATCATGAGCGCGCCCGCAGTCGTTAAGCAGAGGATGACTGTTCCGGTGATCTGTGTGCCGTCGAGAGTCGGCTGGGCGGCATCGACAATATCGCGCACCAGTTGGGGGACTGGGATTTTTGTGACAGCGTCCGCCAGCCATTGGGGCCAGCCCGCCTTCAGGAGCAGCATGGTGACACCCATGAGAGCCGGCGCCGTCAGGGCTATCAGGGCGCACCGAATGACGGACCGCCTGTGGCGCTGCAGGAGGGCTTCTTTCAGCCGGTCTTCGACGTCGTCTGGTTGGTAGCCGGCGGTGGAGGTCACCACCCGAAACAGGACGGTCAGGAATTGCTCGGCATTGCCCGGATAGCTACTGTGCGCTTTGAGGATGGACTGGCAGTTGTCGACCCTGAGGTTGCGGGGGAAATTGGCGGCGTAGTCGATGGGGCCCGCAATGAAGTCGGCCGGGTCGTAGACGTTCACCCAGGCCAGTTGCGGGCACATCTTGTCCAGCGTCCGGATGTACCGGCCGATACGGCGTTCAATCAACTTGATGGCACTTCCAAATGTCACGAGTGTCTGGACTGACCTGGAGCCCGATTGGGCAAGGACGTCAACGGCCAGAAGCGAGCCGAGGGAATGAGCGGCAATGATCTGCCGGTCGGACTGCTGCATAAGCCAGCTGAGGTCCTCGGCGACCTTGCCTCTGGCATTGGCGGCGGCGATGGGATTCCGCTCGTAGACCAGGACATCGCCGACCCAAAGTGTGAGGAAGTCAAGGAGCGCGCCAGTGCTGCTCTTGACGGGCGGGACTACGCGGAGTGCGAGAAGCGCGGGAGCGAACAGGAACAGGAGGACCCCGGTGAGGGCTGCCATGATAATCGCAGCGGGCACAGCGCTGGGCAGATCGGCTTTGTTCAGGGTAACGATGCCCATTGCTACGGCAGCCAGAAAAAGTGTGATCCAGACCAATCCCTTCCATGTAACGCCCCAGATGAGGGATGGCAGCCATTCAGAAATCACGGACGCAGAAGGGGGCTTGAAACAGTCTGCCCACCAGGACTCGGCGACGATGACATGGACTGTCTTTCCGGTACCGCCGTCGTGGCCCGACTCCGGCAGCGTCCACTCGCAGTGCACATGCATGGGGCCCGTATTGGTGTCGCAAGTGGGACAGAATGAGGCCTGGTTGGGTTTGCTGGGAAATACGTGGGCCTCACCGTGGCGTCCCGAGAGCCACTTGGACGCCCAGTCCAGGAATGGGTCGCCCATGTCGACGAGCGTATCGCCTTCTTTCTCAATGCCCATTCCGTGGATGAGGAGCAGCGCGACGGCGGGTGCATCTTTGGAGATGCCCGGGTGGTTCGCCGGTTCGTTCTGCTCACTGGCGGCCTCATCCATGGCGCGAGGATACGCGCCCCAGGACGTCACCGTCAGGGTAGAAAGACCCGAACCTGGCAAGCCGAGCGAGCAGATGCCGGGCCCGGTGGTCCTCGAACTCTACGCGCTCCTCGGCGGCAGCGATCGTGCCGCCAGGTGCTCATTCTCAGGTAAGAGTTCCTTGGTCGCTTCCTTTGCCACTCGGATGTCTTCGGGGTCGCCGGAGAGGGCAACTCAGCGGAACGGGCCCAAGCCTTTGCAGGACACCGGGCGGATTGAGTTTCCGTAGTCGAAGACTCAGCGAAAAATCCGGACCAGCCCTACGCCGCAGCCCCGGCCCGGAGGAAGCGGCCCGTACTGGTTCCATGAATATGGCTGAAGCCACCTTCTTGCTGCCTTGGCTGGTCCTCATCCCCTGCCTGGCCATTTGGGGCAACAGCTTGGTCGATTTCAGCCAGACGGACGAACGGGACATGCGGACCTTCAGCAGACCAATCTGGCTGGTGCTCCTCGTCTTCGGAAGCGTAGTGGGAGGGTCGGCGTGGCTCGTGGCCGGCCGCCCGCGGCCACCGGGCGTTCGTCGTCGGACCTGGTTCGGCGGTGATATGGCTTCCGCTGCCCGGTCGGCAGCAAGTCGATTTCCGGCGAACTGAGACGAATGGCAACCGGTCCCACCGTGCTCATGCAGTCGATAGCCGTCAACTACGGACCCTGCGGCGTGCGGGCCAATGCAATCTGCCCAGGATGGACGCGAACCGAAATGGCCGACATGAAGATGCAGGAACCCGTTTTCGCCAAGTGACAGTGCCATTGTTCCGCTGCGTTTTCGGGGCGTCCACCACCACAGCCGGCTCGATGGCCTTGGCCCGGGTGGCCCACTCTGAGCCTTTCAGGTATGTGGAAAGTGCCGCGCGGCTGGGAAAGACGACAGCTTCAACATGGAGCGAGGTCCCCACCACCAGCACCTGCACCCGTGTGATCTCCCTTAGAGCCCCTCCGGCGGCCCAGTCCGTTCAACGTGTGTTAGGAACGTCTCATGTCACAAGGCTTTTGAGCCAATCGGGATAAGGCTGGTCGTCAGTGGTGCTGGCGCCCAACATGATCATCGTGCTGCTGGCAACGCCTTCGGGCCGGAATGCCCTAGGCAACTGTCCACGGCTGTGTTCTTGTTGACGGCATGGGAAGAAATCAGATGGCCCTTCAGGCAGTTAAGGCCTTTCACACTCTTGCTTGGTTCAGTATTGAGACCTGCATGGCCTATCTGTTGTATACCGGGTTCCGCGGGAAGACCGACAAGCGAGCCGCCACTGCTGCTGCAGTTGTAACTGGGGAAACGCTCATCTTTGTAGGCAACGGCTTCCATTGCCCTCTGACCCCCTTGGCCCGACGGCTCGGCGACCCGACCGGATCCGTTACAGACATCTATCTGCCACGGTGGTTCGCGCACAACCTCCCCGCCATCCACGTTCCTTTACTTGTCATTGCCGCAGTTCTTCACCGTCGGAATTTCAGAAAGCAACACCCCAAGTCACAGTAGGCTCGCGCCTACGGAGGTACAGAATGGTCCCTTACTTACCGCCCATTTCCATGGTGTCCCTTCGGCTGCCTGTAGTAGTTCACGCAACACCGTGGACGCAATCCCACTAGGGGACCTGACCTATGCACCCGGGTACGGCGACAAACAGCGTCGAAAAGGGACCGCCGTTAATCGCTATGAGTCACCTCGGGAACGCCCAAGTCGGCACCTATGCATAAATGCTCCTTTTTCTCCGTTCCTGGTGCTGACCGGTTGAGGGACACCAGCGGAAGCCGGAAGTGTCAAGCTTTGTCAACACCACTCACGCGATCAATCGCCTGACCTGCGGAAACACTGTGCCCGAGGTGGGACTCGAACTGTCTTCTAGGCCTTGAAAACACTGCGAACCCGCGAAACCATGCGGAATCCTAGCCAGTCCGAAGGTCGTGTGGCCCAGTACGAGACGAAAAGTGTGGACATTGTCCACACCCCCCTTTCGGGGGCGCTGGAGGACTACCGCGGCACAAGATGCCCGGAAATCTGGGCGGCAGAGTCCACCAAGTCGGTAGTGCCCGCGGCGACTCCGACGACGAGGTCGAAGCCTTCGTCCGTGGTGAAGCCATGCCGGTAACCGTTGATCCACAGCAGCAGCACCATGAGCGTCCACGCCGTCGGTTTGTTGCCATCAATGAGTGGATGGAACCGGGGGACCGAGTCCAACAACGCGGCCGCTTTCACCGCGAGTTCCGGTTAGACTTCCGCGCCCATGACGGTCGTAGCCTGTCTAGCTAATGCTGAGGCCAACAAGCCGACATCACGGATATGGAAGCCGTACCGATCTACTACTTGAAGTGCATCCTCGATGTCCAGATACGCTGTCACGCGTCCTCAAGGCGCTTCAGCAACTCAGCATCATGACTCATAACAAAGTCGAGGCCCTCGCTGATTTCACGTCGGCGCGCGTGCGCAAGATTCCGTAGAAAATAAGCGACGGTGCGTGTCAGACGTCGCTCCGCGGTATTGAGACATCTCATTTCCAAGGGTTTTGAGACCGTCTTTGGTAGCGAACGCTGGCTGAGAGGCTAGCGAAGGATCTTGTGAATGGCCGATCCGTCGCCGTGGAAAATCAGGATTCGGCTTTGGCCGTCAATCCAGACCCAGAAGTAGCTGGCATCTTCGCTGATTTCGTCCACCGTGCCTTGTTCGGCCTCGAATCCGCGTCGTTTCACAGTCACTCGGTCACCGGGGTTTAGGTGGACCCAGTTGTGATAGCTCAAGGGACGCGCTCCAACTGTGACCGTAGGGGGGCCGGCCATTTGTGCTTCAGCAGTCATTGTTGTTCCTTTCATACTGGTCTTCCGCGTGGCACTCAGCTTCAGTAGGGACGGTTTGCGTCCTGGCTGCCGCCTTGACTGGCCGGCATTGCTGACAAACGTGGATATAAGGAAGCGGGGCGTGCATTGTGCACGCCCCGCCCATTTCCTTTAGTACTGCTAGGTCAGTTCTGGGGTACTACCTACACGCTTGGGTGCTGGCGCCTCCTGCTCCGCGGCGTTGTCTTCGCTGTCCTGGAGACGGGCCTTTTTCTGAAGCCGCTTTGCCCATGCTGAGGTCACGATGGGGCAGAGCACAGCCGAGACAACGACCGATGCTGCCACGAGGACGGTGGCGTGGTCGGCGGCCGGGGCGTAGACGGGGTTCGCTGTGGCGATGATGGCGGGGACGAGGGCTGCGTTGCCGGCTGTGGTTGCTGCGGCGAGGCCGGCTATGCCGTCGCCGCCAGTGAGTTTGTCGGCGAGGAGCAGCACTGCTCCCCCGACGAAGACCACGAACAGGCCGAGTGCGATGCCGAGCAGGCCTGCTTCAACGACGGCGTTGAGGTTGATGGTCAGGCCCAGGGCCAGGCCCAGGAACGGCACCATCGCCGGCACCAGGGGGGCCAGGAGGCGCCGCATGTTTTTATCGAGGTTTCCGAGGAGCATGCCGAGTGCCAGCGGGAGAATGGCGCCGACGAGTGCTTGCCAGGGGAAGGCTGAGAGTCCGGCGATGCCGAGGGTGACCATGGTCAGGAAGGGGCCTGATTCGAGCGACAGGATGGAGTAGGCGCCGGCGTCGCGTTTGCGGCCGAACTGGCCCATGAGGGAGATGTAGAGGCCGCCGTTGGTGTCGTTCAGGGCGGCAACCAATGCGAGGGTGGACAGGCCGGCGAGGATTCCGGAGTCGATGGGGGCCTCGCCAAGGAAGCGGCCAGCGATCACGCCGATGAGGATCGCGAAGAGAATTTTGGAGCCGAGGAGCACACCGCCCTTTTTCAGGATGTAGGGCGTTGATTTGACCTCGAGTGTCGCGCCGAGGCAGACGAAGAACACGGCCAGCAGCGGCGCCAGGCCGGTGAAGAAGGCTCCTGTGAAGGATCCGAAGAACTTGCCTGCGTCCGGGGCCAGCGTGTGGATGACGGCACCGATGCCCAGGGGCACCAGCATCATGCCACCGGGGACCTTATCCAGAGCTTTCTTGATGGGAATCGACATTGATTTCTCCTATTGAATAGCTGAGTGGTTGGGAACTGCGGTTCGGCCCGCCAGTTCCGTTGCTTGTGGGGTTAGCCGAGGCCAGGGATAAGCAGGACTTTGCAGGCGTCGCCGGTGAGCAGTTCCACGGCGTCGTCGATCTCGCTGAGCTTCTTGCGGTGGGTGATGAGCCAGTCGAGCTCGAGCTTTCCGGAATCCAGCAGCAGCAGGCTCTGTTCCCAGGTTTCCCAGAGCCTGCGGCCGAAGATGCCGCGCAGGGTGATGCCCTTTTTATTGATGTAGGCGGCGATGTCGACCTCGGCGGGGCGGCTGGGGTGTCCGACGGTAATGACGGTCGCTTCGCGGCGGACGGCTTCGAAGAGTGTGGTCAGGGTGCCCGGGGCTCCCGAGCATTCGAAGGCGACGTCGAATCCGCCGCGGCGGCCGGTGAGTTCGCGGCAGCGTTCGACGATGCCGTCGTTGGGGTGCAGGGCGGTCGCGCCGAGCTTTTCGGCTTGGGCGCGGCGGTAGGGGTTGGGGTCGACGGCGATGACATGGGAGGCGCCCATGAGCAGTGCCAGGTTCACGACGACGAGCCCGACGGGGCCTGCGCCGCTGACGAGAACTGCCCGGCCTGCGACCGAGTAGTTGGCGCGCTGGATGGCATGGACGGCCACGCCGGCGGCTTCGAGCAGTGCCCCGGATTCCAGGGACAGGCCGGTGGGGAGCTTGACGCAGATGTCTTGGGGGACGGCGGCGTATTCTGCGAAGACGCCGTCGATGTGCATTCCGAGGATGCCGGTTCGTTCGCAGGTGTGGGCGTCACCGGTGCGGCAGGGAAAGCACTGGCCGCAGGTCAGGTGGCTTTCAAGGGCGACCTGGTCGCCGACGTTCAGGCCGGTGACCCCGGGGCCGACCTCGACGATGGTTCCTGCGCCTTCATGGCCGAGGGTGACCGGGAGGTTGAGGTTGAAGGCCTGGGCGGAGGGGGTCCATTCGTAGAGTTCACGGTCGGTCCCGCACAAGGAGGCTGCGCCGACTTCGATGACGACGGAACCTTCCGTTGCCTTGGGGTCGCCGGCGTCGGTGACGTATGTGACGCCTCGTTCGGCTGCGTTCTTGACTACTGCCCGCATGGGGGCCGCCTTTCGTTGGTTCTTGATGCGTGGAGGAAATTGTGTGGAGTGTTAGGCGGGGAGCTGGCCGGCGAAGCGGCGCAGGATGTTGGTGGGTCCGACCTGTCCGCCTTTGAGCAGCAGCCGGCATCCGCCGACGGCGGAAGCGCCATCGGCGCGGAGGATGGGGCCGGCGGTGACGAACTGGTCCGATACCCGGAGCTGCCTTACGCCCATGGCGATAAGTGCGTGGCTGGAGGTATCGCCGCCACAGACGGCGATGTCCCGGGTGAGCCCGGCATCGGCCATGCGGGCAGCAATGCCGCCAATCAACGTGCCGACGTAACCGGCGTCCACTGGTGTGCTCGCGCCGTAGCGGGGGTCTGCCGCGCCGCGGGTGGTGTGAACGACGACATTGCGTCCTGCCCGGAGCGCGGCTGAAACGCGCTCATCGAGGGCGGCGATCAGTGCGGAGTCGTCGCGCTGCAGCAGCTCGGCGGGCACCGGGACGTCCTCCCAGCCATTAGAGGTTGCGTCGTTGATCTGCTCCGCTGTGGTGCTGGAGGCCGAGGCGCTGACGGCCAGCACCGGCCCGAACGGCTTCTGTGGGCCGGGGGTGCGTGCGGCCTGGTCCGAGATGGACCTGGCCAGAGCGGCCATGATGCCGCCGGATCCGACCACGATCGAGGGACCGTGACCGTGTTCTTCCCGGGTGAGTGCCTCTGCCACGGCGTCCATGTGGTGCTCGTCGACGGCGTCGACCACGAACGCCTGCGCCCCGAGTTCCCCCCTCCGGTCCGCCCAAGCGTCCTTGAAGGTTCCGTCGTCATAAGCCGGCAGATGGATGGCCCCCGGTACCTGGTCCTCGCCGAGCTGTTCGGCCAGGACTTCGCGCAGGTCCGCTTCGGACATGGGCGTTGAAGGGTGGCGGGACATGACCGGGTGGCGGTCCAGCCGGTAGATCTGGCCGGCGTAGGTTGCGTAGTGGTTGCTGAAGGCGGTGTATCGGCCGAAAGCGGGTTGGGCCGGGACGACCGGGATGGGTCCGTGCAGCGGGAACTGCTCGTGGAGCAGCTGGATACCGCGGCCGATGCTCCCAATGGTGGTGGAGCTGTCGAAGGTGGAGCAGACCTTGTAGAGCAGCACCTCCAGGTTCAGTGAGGCGATGCCTGCAAGGTCCCGTATGACCAGATTGTCGAAGGCGGTGCCGGACAGGGAACGGGCCGGGCCGGCGAACCCGACGACGTCGGTGTCCGTGGGCAGCGGGGCGTCTCCGATGACCAGGGCGGCTTCCAGTCCGTAGCGGTGGGCTTGGGCAAGGACGTCGGCGGCTCCGGTGAGGTCGTCGGCGACGAAACCGAAAGCGGGCATGTCAGGCACCTTTCGCGAATGTCTGGACTGCGTGCAGGAGAGCATCGTCCCCGGTGTGGGCGAGCGTGTCCGCTGCGCTCTGCAGGGGCACTCCGTCGACAGCTGCTTCCCAGGCCTGTCGGAGGCTGCGCACTCCGGCTCCTGGTCCGTCCGGGTGGGCGGCGACTCCGCCTCCGGCGAGCATCATCAGGTCGGCGGAGCCTACAGCCTCGAAAGTGGGGCCCGGGGTGGTGACGTTCTGCCCGGACGACAGCACGGGAAGCGGTGCGATGGATTGTCCGAGAGGTGCGAGCAGGCTGCGGATGTTAGAGGCGACTTCTTCGTCGAGTTCGTAGAACTTGCTGCCCAGCCCGCTGGCGTGCAGGTGGTCTGCGCCGGCCAGGCGGGCCATCTGCTGCCAGACCCGGTAATCCATGCCCAGGGCCTTGGACCTCATCGAGGCAGCGAGACCGGCCCGGTGGCCGTGGATGGGAACCTCTGCGAAGCTGCGCAGCATCGCCAGGGCCGGAAGCCCCATCACGGGAATGTTCAGCATCACGCAGCGGCCGCCGGCTTCGACGACCAGGTCGTGGCGCTTTTGCAGGCCTGCGAGGTCACCGGTGATGTTGAAGGCGTACATGGTCGAGTGGCCGGTGACCTGCTCAGCGGCCCGGATTTCTTCGGTGGCGACGGCGACCCTGCGTTCCAGCGGCAAATAGGCCGGGTCAGTCATGAGTTCATCGTCCTTGATCAGGTCGATGGACGCCATCGCGAGGTCGCGGACCACCAGCCGGAATTCCTCTTCGGAAAGCCCGACGTTGGGCTTGACGATGGTGCCGACCATGACGCCCTGGACGTCGCTGATGAGTTTGCGGGTCCCCGCGATACCGAACGCCGGCCCCGGGTGGGCGGCGATGAAGTCCTCCGGCAACTGGATGTCCTGAAGGCGGCAGGCGTAAAGATCGCCGAGTTCGAAGAGATTTCCTGCGATGGCTGTCTGCAGCGTCGCCAGGTCGGTGCCGACGTTCTCCATCGGGAAGTCAACGGTGACCAACGCTGCACGGACCTTTTCCGGGTTCGCCCGTGATGGCAGGGAGGGGCGGCAAAACCCGAGTTCCTGGACATCCGAGATGCGGGCCGCGTGCCGCTCCCGGATCCGGGCGGATTCGCCCGGTACCGGCAGGAAGGTGCCGCTGGACTGTTCGCCAGCCATGATGGCGGCGGCCTTTTCCGGGTCAATTTCAGATTCTAGGTAGTAGGTGCAACGCACCGAGCGCGAATCGCGCATGGAACTCTCCAATGTGGGGGTTGAAACTTACGTATCCGACTGTCACCTGCAGGTACTTTCACTTCGCTCACGCGCCGCTGCGGGCTCAAGCAGGTGACTCGGGACTTCGCGTTCACGGCATCATCTGTGATCCGGGAAACAAAGTTGTACGTACCTTTGATACGTACAATAATGGGTGGCATAGGTCACGTCAAGGCCGCCCACATCACTACACCCCCGGGAGCAGCGATGTGGGGGCTAGGATTTGAACAGCGCAGAGGAGTCAACGTGAGCTTGGAACCAACAGAAACAGCGGCAGAGCAGGCCGGACGCACCAGCCCTCTGAACCGGGAAGACGGAGGTCCTCTCCACGCCCAAATCCGGGACATCCTCCACCGGCAAATCGTCGACATGCGACTCTCCCCAGGCTCTTCACTCCCTACCGAGGATGAGCTGACGAGGCAGTTCGGCGTCTCCCGCAGCGTCGTCCGCCAGGCGTTGTCCGGCCTCGCCGACCTGGGCCTGATTCGCCGCCAGCGCGGCCGCGGCAGCGTAGTAGCCGCAACACCAGTCCTCCGCCGTCACGTCCAGCGCGCGGGCGGTCTGGACGAACAAGCCGCAGCACACGGCCAGCGCCTGCGCACCCACGTCCTCACCGTGGAACCCTCCGAGCCACCCAGGGCCGGCGTCGAGGCTCTCAACACCACGAACACCTGGAAGATCGAGCGCATTCGCTACCTCGACGACCTTCCCGTAGCCTTCATGCGCACCTGGGTCCCTCGCGACTTCTTCCCGCACTTCACCGCCGAACTGCTGGAAAACGCATCACTCCTGAACCTGATGCGCGACCACGGCTACCACCCCGCCGGCGGACCACGCCAAGTACAGGCAGTCTCATCGGACGCCGACCTGGCCGGGAAGCTCAACATCAACACGCGCGAACCACTGCTACTACTTCAAGGAGTTACCCGCGACGCTCTCGGCCATGGCCTCGAGTGGTTCAACGTCTGGCACAGCCCCAACACCGTCTTCGACGTCGACGCACAAGTCACAACCCAACCCGCACGCGTCTCCCAAGAGCACATCCAGCGCCTTCGGACCCTGACCCAGCAACTGGAATCTGAACTATCGGATCTTGAGCGAGGGGCACACTAGGCTGCGATGCCGCCGCACAGAGACACCTCTTGGCAAAAACGTTGAAACCCAGCACCCCGCGGAAGCGCAAGTGCCGAACAAACAAAGTTGCGAAAGACTTGCCGCGCCTCGCGCCCGAGCGTACTAATTCCCGCGGTTTCGAGACTCTTGGGGCGCGGTCTCAACGCGCATCATTCTCCTTGCCAGTCTTCTGCGTGTCGTCGACGCGAAGCTCCAGTGCACCCGGAACCGAACGCACCTCAAACGCAACGGGGGTCTGCGCATGAGGTGCCTGAAAGCGCGTCGCAACACCACGCTTGTACCGGCAACCTCTAGGCCTCCAGAAGAGCCCTAGTCAGACACCACACATCGGACCGGCAGCCAAAAAGCTACGGCACGTTGCGGAGTCGGCGGCAGCATGCAGCTCTACACGGGGCGGCCTGATGCTACTTATCAATGACTGGCGCGCACCTAAAGCGGGAAAATGTCAATCTTTGTCAACACTACTCATGCCAAGAAGGCTCTGACGTGCGAAAACACTGTGCCCGAGGTGGGACTCTCTAAACTACCTTCCGAGCGCTACAAACGCTGAGGACCCGCGGAAACATGCGGAATCCGAAGCAGTCCGACCGATGTGCGACCTGATTCGACGGCGAAAGTGTGGACATTGTCCACACCCCCGTTGACCCCTGAAACGGGTCCGCCAAGCCAGGCCGGCGTGGCTGCCCCGGTATGCCTCGGCGGGGTTACGTGGCTGGTGCCGCAACGTCCTCCAGCACTGACCGGTCGAAGAAACGGATCTCGCCCGTTGCCTCGAAGAACACCGGAACTACTGATGTGCTCAGATCTTTGGACGTTTCGTAGATTTCAGCCGCACTCCCGTGCTTCCTGGCGATTGTTCCAACCAACTCGGTACCGCGAACCCGGACAGTTCGATATTTGTAGCTCATCGTGACTCCTTTGTCGGATAGCGCACACCTTACCCTTTGGAAGTGCCGCTTTGGGAGGTGGTTCGCGCAGTACTAGGGCAGCGCTGACATGTCCCCGGACGTCCAGCCTCCGCCTTGGACATAGACGTATACAGGAAAGGACTTTTGGTTCCCGACTCTCCCCTCAGGGCTGTCAACAGCCGGAGCAGCAGGGGTGAGCACGTGCGGGTCGTGCGCCCGCACATCGTCGCCCAGGTACTTTATGTCGTGGACGTAGTCCACTTCCGTGATGGGTTCGCTGCTAAACCTCGTCCGCTCACGTGAGCTCACCGAGCGCAAGAGGAGCCGCCATGCCCAGACCGGGACGCGGCGCACAACTCCTCGCGCCCGGCGTGCCGGCGAGAAGGCATTCTCGGAATGGTGGACCGCACTGGTCATCCAACGAGGTGGAGAAAGTCGAGCGCGTCGAGCTCTGGATCCCGTCGCAGCCGGACGCGGCCGGCGAGGTCTTCAAGCTCGACATCGGGGGGCACATGGCCGATAGCTGCCTGCACGGCCTGACGGGCGCACTGTCCTTCATAACTCCTCCGGTGACGGCATCCTCCGGTGACTGCAGCACTTCAGTCCTTGAGGGTCGTGTCCGTGTCGAGTGGCGAGGGCCCCTCGACACGGACGGGCAGCTCGTCGTCCCCCCGAAGAATGGCGCGGAGCAGCCGCCGCTCCTCTCCCCTGGGCGACATGGGCGCGTCGCCGCGCCGCAGTACCAGACCCCCGTCCGGGGTGGCATACCGCTTCTGCAGATCTCCCAGCTCCTCGGCTCGCAGCAGCGCGACTGTGCTGGCCCCGGCCAAGTCGACCACGCGGACCAGCGAGGAGGGTCCCGTCAGATCCGTCGCAACAACGCGCCGCTCGCTCTCGGCGAGTATCGTTTTCTGCGCTGCGCGTGTCACCACCAGGGGGCGGGACGGCCCGTCCAGCAGTCCGGTCAGCACGTCCGCTGCAGCGTTAGGCCGGCCCGTTCTCCGCGCCGCCGCCTGCATCCGCTCCAGGCGACCGGGCTCCCGCAGCAGCTCGTCGATCTTCCAACCGATCGTTGCGGGAGAGTTGCACCGGACCGCCGCCCCCTGTTCCATCAGGTAGTCGCCGTTGCGAACCTCCTGCCCTGGGATGGTGTTCACAAGCACCATGGGCAGTCCTGCAGCCATGCACTCCGACGCCGACAAGCCGCCCGGCTTGCCCACAAACAGGTCGGCGCGGCGCAGCAGCTGCGGCATCTCCGCCGTGAAGCCAAGCACGCGGTAGCGGTCGCCAGCGGGCGCCACCAGCTGCTCGATATGCTGCCGCAGCGCATTGTTCCGTCCGCACATGACCGTGGCCGTGAAGGACGAGCGCATGTGCAACGTCTGCCGCACGACCGAGACGGCGTAGTCGCCGCCAGTCGCACCCGCCGAGATCAGCAGCATCGGGGGCTCGTTTGCACCGCGCGCAGGCGCTTCCTTCGGCTGGGTAGCGATAGGGATTCCCGTGGCCGCGACGCGGTCGGGGGGCAAACCAAGCGCCATCAGTTCCACCCTCCCTTCCTCCCTGGCCAGGAAGAGCGCGTGGAACGCGCCCGTCAGCCATAGGCCCTGGAAGTCGTAATCCGTTGTAACGACGGCGGTCCTCGCGTCAATCACGCCGCGAAGGAGCAGTGACGCCAGCAGTTGGGCTGGCAGGAAGTGCGTGCAGACGATCGCGGTCGGCCGGAATCGCTGGATCGCACCGATCACCGGAAGAGCGTTCACCCGTGTCCAGGGGTCTACCGGGCCCCGCCGCCGGAACGGACGGTCGTTGATGTCGTAGCCCCACTCGACCAGCCAGGGCAAGTCCTCGACCAGGACGAAGTAACCCTTTCCCAGCAGTGTGCGGTAGAGCACGCTGCTCACCTGCAGCACGTCCAGCACCTGCACCTCGTCGACGTCGGCTCGCGCGGCACACGCCTGCTGCACCGCCGCCGCGGCGCTGTTGTGCCCCGCTCCTACCCCCGCTGACAGGATAAGTACGCGCTCCCTCCCAGCAGCGTCGGGGCCTCGTGCCGACGTACTGCGCATGAAGAGAGTCTAGCGGCCCGTATCACCACCGCCGGACCCCAACTTGTACTCGATCAGCATGGCCAACGTGCAACACACAACCACCAGGAAGAGCAGGGCCGCCGCCATATTGGTCGAGGAACTACCCAAAGTCACTATTGGCCTTGCTACCCACGCCGATGCACACCACGTCGCCGGTGTCACCGAATACGGCCAACACAACTCTCACCAACGGTCGCAGCAACAACCGCCGGCTTCAGCAAACTGCTTCATTTCATCACCGGCCACGGCACGGTAAGCGCCGTAGGAGTGGAAGGGGCAGGTTCCTACGGGGAAGGGGCTTGGACGTCAAACCGGTGGTTGGGCCGGTGCGGCTTAGAAAGGGAGCGGCAGTTTGGCTGTGCGCGCGCACCCCGTCGAGCGTGATGACTTCACCGGTCAGGAAGCCCGAGCGGTGACTGGCCAGGAAAACTGCGAGTTCGCCGACGTCTCTGGGCTCGCCCAAGCGGCCCGCGGGATGCAGCCGGTGCAGTGTGTTGCCGGCGGCGGGATCCGATTGGAAACTGCAGGTAGTTTTCGCTCATTTCCGAGGTAATCCACCCTGGTGCAATGGCCTTGCACCTGATGTTGTCCGGCCCGAGGTCCACAGCAGCGCCCTGGTCATGCCGTGGATGCCAGCTTTGGAGGCGGCGTCTACAGCGTGATCTGGATTGGCCGCGAGACCTACAATCGAGCCGATGTTGATGATGCTCCATCTCCGGCCTGCCACATGAACGGGCAGCACGGCCGGGCAAGGAAAAGTCGTGGCAAGCGTCACCTTGACTAAGAAACTCGAGTGGAATCATAATTGAGTACAGTCACTTATGAGGAGGACTCACCATGAAGGCGTTTGTCGTTAACAAGTACAAGGCCGAACTTCACCTGGCCGAGGTTCCGGAGCCGGTGGTCGGTGAGCACGATGTCCTGGTGCGGGTGGAGGCAGCCGGACTCAACCAGCTCGACGAAAAAATCCGGCTCGGCGAGTTCAAGCAGATCCTCCCCTACCCACTGCCCCTTGTGCTCGGAAACGATATGGCGGGGACAGTGCTTGAGGTCGGAACAAAAGTGACCGCCTTCAGGCCGGGGGACGAGGTGTTCGCCAGGCCGGGCAAGGACCGGATCGGCACTTTTGCCGAACGCATTGCCGTCAACCAGGCAGACCTTGCGCTCAAGCCGGTGTCCATCACCATGGCCGAGGCGGGGTCCCTTCCGCTGGTGGCCTTGACCGCGTGGCAGGCCCTGGTTGAACGCGGCAACGTCCAAGCCGGCCAGAAGGTCCTCATCCACGCCGGCGCAGGCGGTGTTGGTTCCATCGCCATCCAGCTGGCAAAGCACCTCGGCGCCACGGTGGCTGCCACGGCCAGCGCTGCGAACGCGGAGTTCGTCCGCGCTCTCGGCGCCGATGTCGTCATCGATTACCGGGACCAGGACTTCGAGGAGATCCTCAGCGGCTACGACCTGGTCCTCGACAGCCTCGGCGGCCGGAACCTGGAAAAATCCCTCCGCATCCTCAGGCCGGGCGGCATGGTAATCGGAATTGCAGGACCGCCGGACCCGGCCTTCGCAAGGGAAGGCGGCCTCAACCCTGTGCTCCGGCTCGCCATCGCCGGCCTGAGCCGGCGCATCCGCGGCCACGCACGCCGCCGGGGAGTGCGCTACGAATTCCTTTTCATGTATGCCAGCGGCGATCAGCTGGCCCGAATCGCAAGGCTGGTCGACGACGGCGTGGTGCGGCCCGTCGTCGGACGCGTCACCCCGTTCGCCCAGCTCCCCGATGCGTTGCAGGCGCTGGGACGTGGAGGCATGCGCGGCAAGGCCGTCGTCGTCAATCCCCCAACCGAAGGCGTCCCGGCCCAAGCGGCCCGGCAGCACGAACGCGGGGACCGGGCGTGAGCGCCGCTCAAGGCAGCGCGGCCGTGTCGTATGCTGATGCACAAACGCAGAGCATCACGGCCGGCGGCGTTACCTATACATACCGTGAATTGCGTCCACGAGGCGGAGTTCCCGTGGTCTTCTTCCTGCACCTTGCCGGCAACCTGGACAACTGGGACCCGCGGGTGATCGACCCCATCGCCAAAGAACACCACGTCATCACCTTCAATAATCGAGGTCTCGGCGCCACCACCGGGAAGGCGCCGGACAGCATCGAGGCAATGGCCGACGATGCCGTCACTTTCATCCGTGCCCTGGGCCTGTCCCAGGTGGACATTTTCGCCTTCTCCCTTGGTGGGATGGTGGCGCAGGCCCTCATCGGCAAGCACCCGGGACTGGTCCGGAAACTCATCCTCGCCGGAACGGGGCCCCGGGGCGGGAAAGGCATGGACAAGGTTGCGCGGGTCACGTACTTCGACATACTCCGGGCCACCCTGGTCCGGGCTGACCCCAAGGAATTCCTTTTCTTCAACAGAAACGCTGTGGGCACGCGGGCGGCAAAAGCGTTCATCGCAAGCCTGCAGGAGCGAAAGGACGGGCGTGACCGGCCGGTCCGGATCCAAGCGTTCCAGGCCCAGCTAAAAGCAATCAGGAACTGGGGCCGCGCCGAGCCGGCCGACCTGTCCACGATCAGCCATCACACGCTGATCGCTAACGGCGACAATGACCGCATGGTCCCCTCGGTCCTGTCAGAGGTCCTTCACCGGCGCATCGCTGGCTCGGAACTGGTCATTTATCCGGATTCCGGCCACGGCGGCATCTTCCAATTCCATCATCAGTTCGTTCCCCTTGCCATCGAGTTCCTCCAACGCTGACCCCCCGTTGGCTAGACTCGAATCAGTCCATGACCATGACCCTTCCGGAGGACACCCCGCCATGCATCTTGCGCCCCAGCCCGTCTCCCGGCGGGAACGGAACAAGCAGGCCAAGCTTGACCGGATCACTGAGGCTGCCCGGGAACTCCTTGCCGAACATGGCATTGACGACGTCACCACCCAGCAGATTGCGGAAAAGGCCGACATTGGCACGGGCACCCTGTTCCTCTATGCCAAGAGCAAAGGTGAACTGCTGTTGCTCGTGCAAAACTCGGCCTACGCCGACGCCCTCGCCAAGGGCACGGCCGGCGCAGCGGAAACCACCGCACCGCTCGATGCCGTCATGGCCATCGTCCGGCCCGTAGTGGAATGCAACCGGACCCAGATCGACAACGGACGCACCTACCTGCGGGAAATGGTATTCGGTGATCCCAACGAGCCCCACCACCATGAGGCACTTGCCCTCGCCGCCGGCACCGAGGCGTCCATCGCCGACGTGCTCGCACGGGGCGGCCGCACCACCGCCGACGCAGCGGCCACTCTTGCCCACATCGTCTCGGCCATCATGTTCCTCACCATGGCGGCCTCAATCAACGCTTCCCGCTCCACAGACGACCTCATCCTGGACATCCGAAACCAGATAGCAGCCATCCTCCCCGCCTGACAAGCAACACCGGCCGCCATCGTCTAGTCGGGCAACCCCCTCCCTCCCGGTACCCGACGATCACAGCCCGATGCGGGGCGCTTCTCCCGTCGAGAACCCCGCGGAATACTGGCATATCCACTCCCCCGCTGCCCAAAATTCCGGGCACCCCACTCGAAAAGGCAATCAATCATGACTTCCCTCAATGGAGCTGTCCTCCTCGTCACCGGCGCAAACGGCGGGATCGGTACAGAGTTCGTCCGCGAAGCCCTCACGCGCGGCGCTGCCAAGGTCTACGCCACCGCCCGCTATCCCCGCATCTGGGACGACGACCGCATCGTGCCCCTCACCCTGGACGTAACCGACCCTGCCTCCATCAGGGCAGCGGTGGAGGCAGCACCCGACGTCACAGTGCTCATCAACAACGCCGGTGCCTCCCCCGCCAGCGCCAGCCTGCTGACCCTGCCCGAGGAAGACATCCGCTCCACCATGGAAACCAACTTCTTCGGTCCACTCCTCCTGGCCCGCGCCTTTGCTCCCATACTCAGCGAGCACGAAGGCACGGCGATGGTCAACATCCACTCGGTACTGAGCTGGTATGCAACGGCCGGCGTCTACAGCGTCTCCAAAGCCGCTCTCTGGTCAGCCACCAACGCTCTGCGGCTCGAGCTCGCCCCCGACGGCGTTCACGTCCTCGGCGTGCACGTGGGGTGGGTCGACACCCCTATGGCCGCGCACACCACCGAGCCCAAGCTCCCGCCTGCAGTCCTGGCCAGCCGCGTCTTCGACGCCCTCGAAGCCGGCAACTACGAAGTGCTCGCCGACGAGGCATCAGTGCATGTCAAAGCCGGACTCAGTGCCGGGATCGAAGACCTCTACCCGCAACTCCAAGCCACCACCGCATAAGAGGCGCGGGCTGCGGTACAGCTCCGTCCCCCAAGACAGCGGCCGCAACCTGGCACCCCGTGGGCCTGCAACGCGAAGGCCAGGTGGAAGGAGGCATTCCCGGCATCACCCTTCAGGAAAGACCGCCGCACCGTATATCGCACTGGAACTCGACATGATGCCCAGTTATCGTCCCGCCGTTCAGAACGACACGAACTGATTCTGCTGGAACTTGGCCCGAGTAGCGTTAGGTCAGACGGTTTCGGGCCTCGTGGACCCGAGTTGCACTTCAGCCCATCAACCCGCAGCTGGTCCCCTTTCAGAACGACGCCCAGTCCAACGACCAGCGACAGACCCGCAGATGACGGAATCTTCATTGTCGGCGCTCAAGTGCGAGGTATAGAGCTAGGTAATCACGGATGCCGCCTATCGCGGTCGGGCAAGCGGCAGCTCTTTCTTCAGCCCGTCAGAGTAGACGTTATAGATTGCAGGCCACCTCCGCGGCCAAGCTGCTGACGCGGCCCCAGTCCTTGGCCGCGACGGCGTCTGCCGGGGTGAGCCAGCTGCCGCCCACGCATGCCACGTTGGGCAGCTTGAGGTAGTCTGGGGCGGTGGCCACGCTGATGCCGCCGGTGGGGCAGAACTGCACATGCGGGATGGGCGCACCGATCGCCGCCAGATAGTTCGGGCCGCCTGCCGGGCCGGCGGGGAAGAACTTCATGGCGTCCAGGCCCTGTTCCAGGACCGCCATCACCTCGCCCACGGTGGCGACGCCGGGCAGCACCGGAACGTCCAGCGACAGCATGTGCCGGAGCAGTGCCGGGGTGACGCCGGGGCTGACCAGGAATTTCGCCCCGGCCTGTACTGCGGCATCGGCCTGCGCGGGCGTGAGGATGGTGCCGGCGCCGACCAGGATGTCCGGCACCTCTTCTGCGATCAGCTTCAGTGAGGTCAGTGCCGTGTCGGTGCGGAGGGTCAGTTCGATGATTTTCACGCCGCCGGCCACCAGGGCGCGGGCCAGGGGCACCGCGTCCTGCGGGTCATCGATGGTGACCACCGGGATGACCGGCGAGATGTTCAGGACGCCTGTTGCGTCAGCCATGGTTGAGCTCATTTCCCAGGCCTGCCGGCCCGTCAGTTTCCAGGATGCGGTACCAGTGCTGCAGCAGTTCCCTGAGCCCCGTGTGCTGCGCCAGGTCGGGGTCAAAGACGGACCGGAAGCCCAGCAGAGCGGGTACCACGGTCTCTGCGGTGCGAATTTCGGGAAGGGCGGCCTGCAGGTCCTTCGCCAGCGGATCGTTCAGGTCCTGTTCCGCCGTGGTGGCCACGTGGTGCATCCACGCGGCAACGGCGAGGGCTGCCCACCGTGGTTCGCGGCCGGCGTCGAGCGTTCCCTGGATGGTGGGAAGCAGGCGCAGTCCGATCTTCTGTGACCCGTCGCTGCCCACTTTCGCCGTGGTGTGGCCCAGGGCAGGGTTCGCGAACCGGCGCAGGACGTCCTCGCAGTACCGCTCCCCGTCCAGTTCGGCCGGGAGGCTGATGCTGGGCAGGGCTTCCTCCAGCATCATGCGCCGGCACGCAGCGCGGAAGTCATGCACCGCAACGGCGTCGCTGATGGTCTCCCTGCCGGCGGTGAGTCCCAGGTAGGCCAGCATCGAGTGGCTGGCGTTGAGCAGCCGCAGCTTGGCGGATTCCCAGGCGGCGACGTCAGCTGTGAACAGGGCGCCGGCGTCTTCCCAACGCGGCCGGCCGGCGGCGAAATTGTCCTCGATGACCCACTGTTTGAAGGGTTCGGCCACGACGGCGGCTTCGTCGCGGAGGCCAAGTTCACGTTCGACGGCGGTGAGGTCGGCTTCGGTGGTGGCGGGCACCATCCGGTCCACCATGGTGGACGGGAACGTCACGTTTTCCTGAAGCCAGGCGCGCAGCTCCCCGCTTTCGGGTGCCGGCAGGGCGGATGCGAAGTCCCGGACGAGGGTTTCAGTGAGTTCGCCGTTGCCGGGCAGGTTGTCGCAGGATACGACGGTGACGGGGCCAGCTCCGGTGCGCAGGCGCTGCTGCAGTCCGCGGGCGATCTGCCCGATGGCGGTCCGCGGGGGCCTTCCGGCGAGGTCTGCCTGGACGTCGGGATCCGTCAGGTCGAGGGTCTTGGTTTGGGGATCGAACCGATAGCCCTTTTCCGTGATGGTGAGGGTGAGGATCTTCGTGGCAGGGCCGGCAATCCGCTCCACCACCAGTCCGGGATTGTCATGGCCGGAAATGGCTTCGACAATGCTGGAGACCACGCGGGCTGCCCCGGCACCTTCTCCTCGCTCGGAGACGGTGAACAGTCCGTCCTGCGGTGCCAGCTGCCGGGCCACGGTGTCCGAGCGCTGGGTGACCCCTACGATCCCCCACCCGTAATCGACGGTGGACAGCATGGCGTCCTCGGTGAAGACGGCAGTGTGGGCGCGGGCGAAGGCTCCCAGGCCCAGGTGGACGATGCCCGGACTCAGCGTGTCCCGCTGCAGGTCGGGCTCCCGGCCGGCGGCGGCCAGCGAGGGTGCTGTCAGGCGTTCGATGACATGGCTCCTTCGATGGTAGCGGCTGCGCCGGCGTGGGCCCGGGTCTGTTTGAAGGTCGGGATCAGGCTGGTGCCGCCCTTGCCGCCCACAACGAGGGAGGATGCGGCAGCACCGAAACGGGCCGCGGTCCGGAAGTCGTCACCGAGCACCAGGCGCGCGGTGAGCGTGCCGACGAACGCGTCTCCGGCGCCGGTCTGGTCCACCACCGAGGGGGCCGGGATTGCCGGAATCCAGGCGGATATCCCGTCGGTTTCGAGCTGGACGCCCTTCGCCCCGCAGGTGACGGCGATGTTGGCGGTTCCCAGGCCCCGGAGCGTGGCTGCTGCTTCTTCCGCGGACGAAACCCCCAGCAGCGCACTTGTCTCGCCGGGGAAGGACGGCGTCACCAGGAACGCCTGCGGGGCAAGCTCGGTGAGTGCCGCCGTCGCATCTTCCACCGTGGTGAGGCGGGGCCGGAAGTTGGGATCGTAGACGAAGCGCTGGGCAACGGAGGCGGCTGTGACGACGGCGGCGCGGGCCGTCGTCGAAATGGCGCAGGCGATGCCGCCCGCCACCACGGCGCCGGCTGCGGCGAAAACGTCGGGGTCGACGTCGTCCGGTCCCAGTGTGGAGCCCACACTTCCGGTGCGGGCGTAGGAGAACTCGCGTTCGCCTGCGGGGTCGCTGTGCACCAGGTACACGCCCTGCTGGCCGCGGCGGAACTTCAGGAGTGCCGTGGAAACGCCCAGCTCTCCGATCCGGGCGGCTGTCGCCTGGCCGAGGTCGTCGTCGGTCAGCACGGACAGCAGGCCCACGCGGGCACCCGCTGCTGCGGCGGCTGCGGCGACATTGAGGGCGTCACCCGAGATGCCCAGCTGTGCCGGCACGCCGTGGCCGAAGGGCAGGTCGGTGGCGACCTCGACGAGGATCTCCCCCATCACCACTACGTCGAAGGTGTTGTGTGCTGCAGCGTTCACCAGTCGTGCACCGATCCGTCGAGGCGCCGGTTCACCGGCAGGTATCTGGGCTCGAACGGGAAACGGAGTGCTGCTTCCTCGTCGAACTTTACGCCCAGGCCGGGCGCGTCACC
This sequence comes from Pseudarthrobacter phenanthrenivorans, assembly GCF_036455295.1. Classification (GTDB taxonomy): domain Bacteria; phylum Actinomycetota; class Actinomycetes; order Actinomycetales; family Micrococcaceae; genus Arthrobacter; species Arthrobacter phenanthrenivorans_C. Next base: position 285,736 of record NZ_JAYXNX010000002.1, read on the forward strand.
GGGGTGCATGTAGCCGTCGCTGAACGTGTAGGACGCCTTGAAGACCTCGCCCGCGGGGTCGCGGTGGCCCATGTATTCCTGGATGCCGAAGTTGGGGATGGACATGTCGACGTGCAGGGCGGCGGCGAAGGAAACCGGGGACAGGTCCCCGGCGCCGTGTGAGCCGGAGCGGACGCCGTACAGGTCCGCAAGCGAGAAGATGCGGCGCAGGTGCGTGATACCGCCCGCGTGCGAGACGGAGGTGCGGATGTAGTCGATGAGGCGTTCGGTGATGAGCTGCTGGCAGTCCCAGATCGAGTTGAAGACCTCGCCCACGGCGACGGGGGTGGTGGTGTGCTGGCGGATCAGCCGGAATGCCGACTGGTCCTCGGCCGGGGTCGGATCCTCGATCCAGAACGGCCGGTACTGCTCCAGCGAGGCACCCAGCCGGCCGGCTTCGATGGGCGTGAGGCGGTGGTGGACGTCGTGCAGGACGTGGACGCCATAGCCGAACTGTTCGCGGACGTGGGCCATCAGCTTCGGCGCGAAGTCCAGGTATGCGGTGGTTTCCCAGGTGTCTTCCTGTGGCACGTTGCTGCTGGCCGGTTCGTAGAGCTTCCCGTCCACCGGCGCGATGCCGTAGGTCTTGTCCAGGCCCGGAACCGCGGCCTGGGCGCGGATGGCCTTATAGCCGAGGTCGAGGTGGTGTTGGAAGTCGGCGCTGAGGTCATCCAGTGTTGTGCCGCTGGCGTGGCCGTAGACCATGACGCCCTCACGGGCAGCACCGCCGAGGAGTTCGTAGACGGGCATGCCGGCGGTTTTGCCTTTAATGTCCCAGAGCGCGACGTCGATGGCGGCTATAGCGGTCATGGTTACCGGGCCGCGGCGCCAGTAGGCGCCCTTGTAGAAGTACTGCCAGGCGTCCTCGATGCGGCGGGCGTCGCGGCCGATCAGCAGCGGGCAGAGGTGCTCGGAGAGGTACGACGCGACCGCCAGCTCGCGACCGTTCAGGGTGGCGTCGCCGATGCCGGTGATGCCGTCCTCGGTTTCAATTACGAGCGTGACGTAGTTCCGTCCGGGTGACGAAACCACTACCCGTGCGTCGGTGATCTTCACTGGGAGTCCTTCAAATGGTGGATGTTCAATGTGGGTCGCAGGAGATGCTGTCTTGAACGCTCAAAACGGCATCTCCTGCCAGTCGGTTGGGTCAGGAGAGGCGGAGCATGACCTTGCTGCTGCCGGCGGCCGGATCCGCGGCGGTCCGCATGGCTTGTTCGGCGTCGTCGATGCCGAACCTGTGGGTGATGACGGGCGAGACGTCCAGCCCGTCCTTCATGGCCAGCAGCGCGTCGGTGATCTCCTCGACGAACCGGTAGGAGCCGATCCAGGTGATCTCCCGGGTGACGAGGTCCCCCAGCGCCGAGGCCGCCGGGGCGCCTGGCAGGTTGCCCACCTGGACGACGGTGCCGCCGCGGGCCGTGGCCCGCAGGACGCCGCCGAGCACTGCCGGGATTCCGGTGGCCTCGAAGACGAGCTCCAAGTCGGCCGGCAGCGGGTGGTCCGAAACGTTGAGCACCTCGTCTGCGCCCATGGCCTTGGCTATCCGGAGGGACGCGTCGCTGATGTCCGTGGCGGTCACGGTCCTGGCCCCCGCGAACTTGGCCGCGGCAGTGACCAGCGACCCGATGGGTCCGGCACCGTTGACCAGCACGTCACGGCCTTTGAGGCTCCCCGCGCGGCCCACCGCGTGCATGGCGACGGCGAGCGGTTCCGCCAGCGCCCCGCGGAGGGTGTCCACGCCGTCAGGAAGGGGACGGACCTGGAATGCCTTGGCGAGCTTCCGTTCGCTGAAGCCTCCATCCGTGTGCGGATCAAACGCCGCCGACCCGAAATAGCGGATCTGCGGGTACAGGTTGGTCCGGCCCTGCAGGCGCGCCGGCAGGATGCCGTCTCCCACGGGTTCGGCCGGGTGGACCGTAACTGGCTGGCCCACCTCGAGGTGGTCGACGCCGGCGCCGAGCTGGGCGATCCGGCCCGCCACCTCGTGCCCCAGGACCAGCGGTGACTTCAACGCCGCCGTCCCCGACGCTCCGTGGCGCCAGTACGAAAGGTCACTTCCGCAGATGCCGCCCCATTCGACGTCGAGCACCACTTCCCCTGGCCCGGCGACCGGTTCCGGCCGGTCATCGATGCGCAGGTCGTTGGGGCCGTGGACTACGACGGCTTTCATACAGCGTCCTCGAGGCGGACCAGGTCGCGGCCGCGGACCTCGGGGCCGACGGCGGCCGAAACGAGCGTGATCAGCGAGTAGCCAATGACCATCGCGGCCAGCGGCCACCAGTGCCCGGTGACTGCTGTCAGCGTTGCCGCCAGCAGCGGGCCGATCGCGGTGGCCAGGATTCCGCCGATTTCCTTGGCGAGGGCCAGCTGGGTAAAGCGGGTACGGGCGCCGAAGAACTCGGCCATCGTGACGCTCTCCATGGCGAACAGGCTCAGCACGCCGAGGTTCAGGCCTATCACCATGGCGATGGTGATGATTGCTGTGTTGCCGCTGGTAATCATCAGCATCATGGGGATGGCGTACAGGGCCGTCAGGGCGCTGAGGGCGATATACAGGGGGCGCCGGCCGAACCGGTCGCCGAGGAGCCCGATCAGGGGGATGGTGACGAAGCCCAGGAGGGAGCCGTACATGATCGCGTTGGTGCCCACCGTCTTGTCCGCAAGCAGGACAGTGGTGAGGTAGCCCACCAGGAAGGTCTGCACCAGGCCGGAGTTGCCGGCCTGCCCGAAGCGCAGGCCGAGGGCGATCAGGAAGGACTTCCCCTTCTTCTGGTGCAGGGCGGCCTCGATGGTGCTGGTGCCCTTGAGTTCGGGTGCCTTGGCGGCGGTCTTGATCTTGTCCTTGGTGAGGGCAACACCGTCGACGACGTCGGCGCGCTGTTCGAAGACCGGGCTTTCCTTAATGGAGCGCCGGATCCAGATGGCGAACAGCATGATCACGAAGCTGGCCAGGAAGGGAATGCGCCAGCCCCAGCTCAGCAGGTCCTCCTGCGACAGGGACGCGACCAGGATGGCCCACAGGGCGGACGCACCGAGCGTGCCGGAGTTGGTGCCCAGGCAGACCAGGGAGGAAATGACGCCGCGGCGGCGCGCGGACGCGAACTCCGCGAGCATCACGGTGGCGCCGGCGATCTCCGCACCGGCCCCGAAACCCTGGATGAGACGCAGGGCCACCAGAAGGATGGGAGCCAAGATGCCCACCATGGCGTACGTGGGGAGGACACCGATCAAGGTGGTGGAGGCTCCCATCAGGGCGATCGTGATGTACAGGACCTTCTTGCGGCCGATCCTGTCGCCCATGCGGCCGAAGTAGACGGCGCCGAACAGGCGGGCCACATAGCCCACGCCGTAGGTGGCCATGGCTGCGATCAGGCCGATGACAGGGCTGACGTCCGGGAAGAAGATCTTGTTGAAGACGATGGCCGCCGCCAGGGAGTACAGCTGGAAGTCCATGAACTCCATGGCCGTTCCGAGCCAGCCGGAGACGGCAACCTTGGCGAGGTCGCGGGTGCTTCGGGCCTCGGCCTGCCCGGGGGTGGGCGGCGCAATGCTTTCGGTCATCAGTTGCTCCTTTGCAGGTGATGCAGTCGAAGGGGAGAGCGGTGAAGGGGATGGTTCAGCGGAAACCCTGTGGTCTGCCCGGCCCTCCGCGTGACAGGGCGGAAGCGACGGGCAGCCCCTCGATTTCACTACCATACAAGCACTACCATTCTAGTGTGTCAACCAGTTAGACTGAACGCATGGCAACGGACAAAAGAGGCGCCTCACCCCGGCTTTCGGTGCGCGACCAAACCCTTGAGACGCTCCGGCGGCGGATCATTTCCCTGCAGCTGCCCCCTGGCGAGCCCCTCTCTGAGAACGAGTTGGCTCAGGAACTCGGCGTCAGCCGGACGCCCGTCCGCGAGAGCCTGATCCTGCTCCGCGAAGAAGGCCTGGTCCAGGTCTTTCCCCAGATCGGCTCGTTCGTTTCGCTGGTGGACCTCGGGCGCGTTTCCGAAGCCCAATTTGTCCGTGAGGCCATCGAATGCGCTTCGCTGCGGGACCTGGCAGTCGACGCCGCGGGAGTTACCGGGCTGCGGGACATCCTGCAGGCCCAATCCGACGCGGATGCCCACGGAGACGTGGAGGAATTCTTCCGGCTGGACGAGGACTTCCACCGGGAACTCCTGCGCCTGGCAGGGCACGAGTCCGCGTGGGCCGCGGTTAACTCTGCCAAGGCACACCTGGACCGGGCGCGCCGAATGAGCCTGTTGGACACCCGCCCCGTGTCCACCCTCATCGAGCAGCACACCGCCGTGGTGGACGCGCTCGAAGCCAACAACCTCTCCCGTGCGGACAGCAGCCTGCGCCTGCATCTCCGCGCGGTCTTCGAGGACGTCCAGCGGATCCAGGAAGCCACACCGGAGCTGTTCTCCGACGGCGCTGCACGGCGCCCCCGCCGAAGTGTTGCACGTCTCTCTTAATAGCATCCCCGCATAAGCAGCTTTTCAGGTGCAGCAGGCCCAGCCAAGGAAGGGTTCCTTTGGTTCAGGGCGGGCGCGGCGGCTTGGTTGAACTCCCGCCGCTGGATGGTGCGGGGCAGCGGCGGGACCTTCACGCGTGGTCCACTGGGAACGACATTTAATGTCCTGGAGTCCATAAATCGGGCACGGCTGCAAAGGCGTGGCGCCTCCCAGGGGTAGCCCACGGCGAGGATCCGGAGCCATGATGACACCATGACTGATCCACAACGGAAGCTGTCCCCCGCCGAGATCGCCCAAGCCGGGCTCACCGGCTGGAACCTGACCGGCGAGACCCTCACCGCCACCTTCAGGACCCGGAAGTTCTCCACCGGGCTGGAACTCGTGAACCGCATCGGCGCCTCCGCCGAGGCGGCCAACCACCACCCCGACCTCACGCTCACCTACCCCGAGGTCCGCGTCACCCTCTCAAGCCACGATGCCGGCGGGATCACCAGCCGCGACATCGACCTGGCCCGCACCATCAGCCGCCACGCCGCGGACCTCGGCGTCGCCACCGCGGCGTGAGTCCCCGCCGTCGGGCAGGCGGCGAACGCTTCGTCAACGCACTAAGCGGCCTTGGCGGAATCTTCATAATCGGGGGGTCTACAGGCAACGAGAGCGGCTCGGCCTTTTGCATTCCTGGCGGAGCACTCAGGGGTTTCGTAACTTCGCCGTTGACCAACCGAAGCCGCTCGAACTGATCATCGGCTGGGAACCGTTCGAGTCAGCTTGTGCGGTCCCGGGAGAGGTAGCTTGTCCCGCGTCGCGGATTTGGGCGTCTTGAACCGGGGAGGGAAGCTATCGGAAGCGTTACCTCCGGCCCAACCCCATCCGCCGGCTTCAACTTCAGCTCCAGCGACTCCACCAGGAGGTCCAGCGGCTGCGTGATGTCGCCCAGCACGTGAGCTTCGTCCGATTCCAGGTCCTCAAGGGCGGCGAACTGGGACTCCAGCAGTGCGCGCGGCATGAATTCGTGGGAGCGCGCGTCCATCCGGGCGCCGATTGTTGCCGCAGTGCCGGTGAGGTGGACGAAGACAACTTCCGGTGCATAGCTGCGCAGGAGGTCCCGATACCGGCGCTTCAGCGCGGAACAGGCAACAATCGGTGGGACTCCGGCCCCGCCGTCGCCCTTCCCTGCAAGCAACTCCCCCAACCGGGCCAACCATGGCTCCCGGTCCGTGTCCGTCAGTGGAACCCCGGCGGCCATCTTTTGCTTGTTCGTTGCTGGATGGAAATCATCCCCGTCCAAGAACGGCATGCCCCGTCGCTGCCCCAGGAGGGCGCCGACGGTGGACTTCCCGCAGCCGGAGACGCCCATCACCACCAGCGGAGGTAGCCGCCCGCTCATTGGACCTCCCCATCGCCGAAGCTCAGCAGGACCTTGCCGGAGCTGGTGGAGTCTTTGGCCACCTCGAACGCGTGCAGGGCGTCGGCGAGCGGGAACTGGTGCGTGATGACCGGGCCGATGTGCAGTGACCCGTCGGCCAGCGCCGCGATGACCTCGTCGATTTCGTCGTTAAAGCGGAAGGAGCCCTTGAGGTCCAGCTCGCGGGTGATGGCCAGTGAGATGGGCACCGGCTGCATGCCGGTGGGCAGCAACCCCACCATCACCACGGTCCCGCCGCGCACCGCGCCGCGGATGGCTGAGGCCAGGCCGTGGTGGTTGCCGGAGGACTCAATCACCACGTCCGCCTCCACGGCGGCGATGGCTGCGATGTCCGCGGCGTTGATCACGTGGTCCGCGCCGACGGCCATGGCGATCTCCAGGGGCTTGGGATGGAGGTCGACGGCGGTGATGTGCGCTGCGCCGGCACGCTTGAGGACGGCGACGGCCAGGGCACCAATGGGTCCGGAGCCGATGACCAGCGCGCTCTTTCCACGGACGTCCCTGGCGCGGGAGACTGCGTGCCAGGCCACGGACGCCGGTTCCACCAGCGCGGCCGTGCGCAGGTCGATGCCGTCCGGAAGGGGCCGCAGCATCCGCACCGGAAGGGTGACGTACCGGCTGAAGGCGCCGTCGGTGTGCGGGTAGCGGGCGGCACTGCCCAGGTAGGTGCAGCCCGGCGACAGGTTGGGCCGGTCTGCGGGGTACCGGGCCTCGCCCGGCCCGGGCGTGGCCGGGTGGACGGCGACGGCGGTTCCGGGCTGCGGTCCCTGGCCGTTGGCGGCGGCGCGGACCACCACGCCGGAGATCTCGTGGCCCAGCACCAGGGGTGCCTTCAGGATGGACTCGCCGGCCGCGCCGTGCAGCCAGTAGTGCAGGTCCGATCCGCAGATGCCGCCGTAAAGGACTTCGACGACGGCCTGGTCCTCGGCCGGCGGGGCCAGCGGGACCTCGTCGATGCGCAGGTCCCCGGCGGCATGGGCCACCAGGGCCGGCCCGGTTGCCGGGAGTTCTTCTGTGATTGCAGGCATCAGACCACCACCGTCATTCCACCATCGATGAAGATGGTTTGTCCGTTCACGAAGTTGGAGCCGTCAGAGGCCAGCCACACCACAGGACCGGCGAGGTCCTCCACGGTGCCCCAGCGGTGGGCCGGTGTCCGGCCGAGGATCCAGGAGTTGAACTCCTCATCGTCCACCAGGTTCTGCGTCATCTCGGTGTGGATGTAGCCGGGGGCCACGGCGTTGATCTGCAGCCCGGAAGCGGCCCACTCGGCGGTCATGGCGCGGGTGAGGTTCCGCAGCCCGCCCTTGGCTGCAATGTACGGGGCGATGGTGGGACGGGCAAGGTCCGTCTGCACCGAGCAGATGTTGATGATCTTGCCCCGGCCGCGGCCTATCATGTGGCGGGCGGCTTCCCGGCCCACCAGGAACGCACTGGTCAGGTCCGTGGAGATGACCCGCTCCCAGTCCGCCACGTCCAGGTCCAGCATCGGGACCCGGTGCTGGATTCCGGCGTTGTTCACCAGAATCTCCAGCGGACCCACGTTCTCTTCGATCCACGCGACGCTGTGGGCCGCAGCCTCGCCGTCGGTGACATCGAACGCGACGCTGGCGATGCGGCCGGCCGGGAAGTCGGCGGCGAGCGCGGCTTCGGCTTCCTTGAGCCGCTCCGGGTTGACGCCGTTCAGGACCACCGTGGCGCCGGCGTCGGCCAGTGCCCGGGCCAGTGAGGAGCCGATGCCGCGGCTGGATCCGGTCACCAGGGCGACGCGGCCGGTGAGGTCGAACAGCGCGCTCATGCGGACTGCCCCTGCCGGGAAGGGACCTGCTCGAAAGGCCCCTGCTGGACCAGGTTCGCCGGGGTTTGGCCGGCGGCCAGGGCTTCCAGTTGGCGTTTAAGGAGTTTCAGGATACGGGGCTCGAAAGCTGAGGCGTTGCCGCCCACGTGCGGGGTGATCAGGGCGTTCTCCGCCGACCACAGCGGGTGCCCGCCGGGCAGCGGCTCGGGATCGACCACGTCAATGGCGCACTGCAGGCGGCCGGAGACCACTTCCCGGGTGAGCGCTTCGGTGTCAACGACGGCGCCGCGGCCCACGTTCACCACCAGCGCACCGTCGGGCAGGGCGGACAGGACTTCCGTGCCCACCAAGTGGTGGGTGTGGTCGTTCAGGGGCAGGACGGAGACCAGGATGTCGTGCTCCCGTGCCAAGGTTTCCAGGTCGGCGGAGGTATGGACCTGGCCGTGGTCGTCGGTGCGGGCGGTGCTACCCACCCGGGTGACGGTCACTTCGAACGGCTCCAGCCTGCGGGCCAGTTCCTGCCCGATGCCGCCGATGCCAAGGAGGAGCACCCGGCGGTCCGCCAGGGACTGGCGGCGCTGCGGTGCCCAGTTTTCGGTCTGCTGGTCCTTGACCGCCTGGTCGATGCCCCGCAGTTTCGCAAGGATGAGGCCCACGGCCAGTTCGGCGGTGGCTGCGGCGTGGACGCCCGAGGCGTTTGCCACCGCGGCGCCCGCTCCTGCTGCCTCGCGGACGCCGTCGAACCCGGTGGACTGGGTCTGGACGAACTTCAGGTCCGCCACCTTGTCCAGGTTCGCCAGGACCGCACCGGCGTTGAGGTACGGCAGGATGACCCCGTCGATGCTGCCGTGGGCCTCGTCCGGGGCGCCCTGCATGTCCCACAGCACTCCCGTCAGTCCCTCCGGGAGCGGGGACAGGTCGGCCAGGAGCTGGGGTTCGGGGAAACTGACGGTACGTATCAACTGCATCGGTGGGGCCTATCGGGTTGGCGGTGTGGAAGTCCGGTGCCCGGTGGGCATCGCGGGATGTACTGGGATTCAGTCCTCGCGGCGGTCGAAGGTCAGGCCGCCGGGAACCTGGAACGTGGGCATGAGTTCAAGCATGCCAACATTCACGTGGCGCGGGGTTTCAATGGCGTAGTCCAGGGCGTTGACGATGTCGTCGGTGGTAAGCGACTCGTAGCCTTCGTAGTAGGTCTGCCAGGCTTCTTCCATGGCCTCGGGGCTGCCGCCCATGTTGCGGCCGAAGATCTCGGTTTCCACGCGGCCGGGGCAAATTTCGGTGACACGGATGCGCTTGCCCACGGTGTCGTTGCGGAGCTGCCGGGAGATCTGGTGCACCGCGGCCTTGGTGGCGTGGTAAACGGTGTGCCCGTAGAAGTTGTAGGTGCCGGCGATGGAGCTGATGTTGACCACGTGCCCGAGGTCCCGTTCCACCATGCCGGGCAGGACCAGCCGGGTGAGCTGCAGCAGCCCGCGGAGGTTGACGTCCACCAGTTCGTCGATGTCCTGCTCGGAGGAGTCCAGGATGTTGCCCGGACGGGAGACGCCAGCGCAGTTGACCAGGACGTCCACTTTCAGGTCATTGACGACGGCGGCCAGGGCGGCGGTGTCGGTCAGGTCCACCACGTGCGGGACGGCTCCCGTCCGGTCCGCCAGCTCAGCGAGGCGTCCCTCGTTGCGGGCCACCGCGTGGACGGTGAGGCCGCGCTTGGCCAGCCGTTCGGCGATGGCGGCGCCCATGCCGGTGGACGCGCCGGTGACGAGGGCGGTGGTGTAGTCGGAAAAAGGCATTTGTTACTCCAAAAAGTGGGAATGGGCGCGCACTTACCTCCGGCGGTGGGCTGGACGTAGTAGCTCCGGGTTGGCAGTGGTTAGGGATCGAGTAGCGGTTTGTGGGCGCGGTCCTGGGCGGTGGGATAAACATTCATGATGTTCACGCCCCTGACGCTGGGCTGAGTTCGTGCCAGCGCTGGCCGGCACCGATCCCGAGGAGACCGAAGACTGTGTTGATGGTCTGCCGTAGCCTCTCCAGTTCCAGGCAGGCTGTGCGGTGCGTGGCTGTTGCTTCCGCCACGGTTGTCTTCCTGAAGGTGACGGTGTGTCCCGGCCTGGCTTGCGCCAGGAGGTCCAGGGAGCGGCTGGTGACCACAGCCAGGACAGGGTAGCCGGCCGTCACGCCGCGTCCGCGGTGCAGTACCAGCAGTTCCTCCCGGGACGGGACCTCGATGGCCCCGACCGGAACGCCGCGGGAGAGCACTTCGGAGGTGAGCTGGCGCTCGGGAAGGGCACCACCAAGCCTCAGTCCGATGTGGTTGCTGCGCGGGCTCACGGCGTACTGCGTGGTGAACAACAGGCCCGCCGTGTCCCCGAATTCCGCCACGTCCGGCCCGTCGGTGACATCGATGACCGGGTTGGTGGTGAAGGCTGGTTTGGTGATTGCCAGCCGGAACAGCGGCAGGCCAAAGTGTGGCTGGGTGATGGGCGCCGTGGTCTTCCGTGTTTCCAGGCGGAAGCCCTCCACGAGCTTCAATCCGAAACCCACCACCGTGTCAGGGGCACAGCTGCCCAGCAGGCTGGGGACCGTGAAGGACCCGTGAACGGCGACGTAGGCCCGCAGCCCGGTCCGGATTCCGCGAACGGCCACCACTTCGCCGGCCCGGACGGACACCGGCTCCCATTGCGGGCACTCGCGGCCGCCCACCGTGAGGTCCAGGGGTGCACCGGTGACGGCGATCAGCAGGTCGGTGGTGGCGCGCATCCGGAAGTCCAGCGCGGTGAGTTCCAGCAGGGGGTCGTTATCTTCGTTGCCGGCGAGGATGTTGGCGGCCTTGGCTGAAAACTGGTCCAGGGCGCCGTTGACGGGGAGGCCGTAGGCGGGGCCCTTCGTCCGGCCCAGGTCCGTGACCACGGAGTGTCCGGGCTGCAGGATGATCAGGGAACCGGTCATGGCCGTGCCTCCAGGAACTGCCCCGCGAAGTTTCCGAAGTCCTCGGCGGGAATGCGGTAGAAGCGGAGTTCATCGCCGGGGACGTAGGGCACCAGGGGTTCGCGTGCTGCGTCCAGGACCGTCAGGGGGGTCTGGCCGATGACGCACCAGCCACCCGGTGCCACTGCGGGCGCGATCACTGCTTGGCGTCCGGCCACGGATACGGCACCGGCGGGAACGGACAGCCGCGGGTCCTTGAGCCTGGGGACGGGGACCGGGAAGTCTGGTCCGTCCATCATGGGGGATCCTGCCGGCGCTCCGAGGCAGCGGATGACGTAGGTCTTGGCGGTGTGCCGGGCGATGACGTCCTCAACGTCCAGGCCCTGGTGTTCGGCCACGCGGTCCAGGTCTGGCCCGTAGTCCCCGCCGTACACCACGGGAACTTCGAAGCGGCGCGGCTCGCGCAGGGTGGTGCCCACAAAGTCCAACTGGCGCATTCCGAGGAGGACGAACGCCCTGACCTGCCGAGCAGAGGTGAGGTAGGGGTCGAATTCCACCAGGACGGAATCGTAGGTGGGAACGGCGCCGTAAATGCCGTCGACGCCGGCCGTGGCCAGCCAGCCGGCCAGGGAGTGGACCGTGGCCCAATTGGTTTCTGCGTCACCGGACCGTGCCACCACGCGCAGGGCAGCATCACCTGACTCGTAAATGTCCAGCGTTGTCTGGCTGGTCGTCGTTGTGGCGGCCATGGTCAGGAAACCTTTTGCTTTGCGCCGAGGACCTGTGCCAGCGGGGCGATGGTGACGCCGGCGGCGATCAGTTCGCTGCGGATCAGGCGGGCCAGTTCGACGGCGCCCGGGTTGTCGCCGTGCAGCAGCACCGTGTCTGCCTGGATGGCGATGTCCCTGCCGGAGGCAGTCTTGATCAGTCCTTCACAGACCATCCGCACGGTGCGCTCGACGATGACGGAGGGGTCGTGGATCACGGCGCCGGGCTGGCTGCGCGGCACCAGGGTGCCGTCATCCTGGTAGGCGCGGTCCGCGATGCCGACGATGGCCACCCGCAGGCCGCGATGGGCCGCGGCGGTGGCGAGTTCACCGTCCTGCGCCAGGATGATCAGGGCCGGATCCACGCGCACGGCGGCGTCGGCTACGGCTCCCGCGTAATCGGCGCGTGTTGCCACCAGGTTGCCCAGGCGGCCATGCGGGGCGAGGTGGGAGACGGAACCGCCGTGGTAGGCGGCAAACGCTGACAGGGCGCCCAGCTGGTAGATGACGTCGGTGCGGACTTCGTCAGCGGTGAGGTCCATGGCCCGGCGGCCGAAGCCGCGGAGATCCGGGAAGCTTGGATGGGCGCCGATGCCGACTCCCCTTCGGATACATTCGGCCACAGTGGCGTCCATGATGTCAGGGTCCCCTGCGTGGAAGCCACAGGCGATGTTGGCGCTGGACACGATCTCCAGCAGGGCTTTGTCATCGCCAATCGAGTAGGCGCCAAAACCTTCACCAAGATCCGCTACGAGATCGACTGTGGGCATTGCGGGCCTTCCTCTGCTGGTACTGCGGGTGTAAATCAGTGTGGCATCGGGATATGAGCCACACAAAGACGAATGCGGTATCACGCCATAGGGAACAGTTATGACCTTCACCGGCGCTATTGCTCCGGTCCAAAGAATGTACGCGACCCTATTTGCGTGACGATACGAATGGCGCTTCCAATAAACTGCTTCCGGCGTATGCACAAAACATATGCCGCCATAAAAAACGGCGATGGCTGGGGCGGGGATAGAATGTTCTGATCATTGGAAGGTCATCTGCAATTAACCTATGCCCGGGACCCGGATCACACAAAGACGTAATGCCTGTCCCGCCATAGCGCCAACGTATGACCCCGCATGCTGGGCCGTCCCGGCCGGAAAAAGAGGAGCGCTATGGACACCCGGAAGCTGGCGTACTTCGTGAAGATCGTCGACTCAGGAAGCATTACCAAGGCGGCCGCCGCCCTCCACGTGGCCCAGCCGGCGCTGAGCCAGCAGGTGTCGGCCCTGGAAACGGAGCTGAAGCAGCGGCTCCTGATCCGGAGCAAGCAGGGCGTGGAGCCCACAGCGGCCGGCCATACCCTGTACCGGCACGCGCAGACCATCCTTCGCCAAGTGGAGCAGGCCAGGATTGATGTGGCTGCTTCAGGAGCGGCGCCGTCGGGCCGCGTCTCCATCGCAATCGCTCCCTACAGCATGGCCTCAAGCCTCACTCCGCGGATTATCCGCGAAGTGGGGCGGCGCTACCCCGACATCGTGCTGCACCTGACCGAGATTTACGGCGGCGTGCTCAGCGAGGCCATCAAGAACGGGCGGCTGGACATGGCCCTGATCTACGAGCCCGGGCCCATCCGGGGCGTGCAGTTCACCACGCTGATCGTGGAGGACCTGTACCTGGTGGTCAACGCCGCGCGGGAGCTTCCGGTGGATCCCGGGGCCGGCACCATCACCCTGGAAGCGGCGGCCACCCTGGGCCTGTTCCTGCCAGAACGGATCCACACCCTGCGCCAAGTAGTGGAGGCCGGTTTCGACAGCAAGGGACTCACGCTGCGCCTGGTGGGGGAAGTGGAATCGGTGCCTTCCCTGACCAGGCTGCTGCGCAGCGACCTGGGTGCGACCATCCTGCCCAAGTCGGCCGCCGATGCCCTGTTCCACGAGGAGGACTTCCGGGTGCTGCGCATCACCGAACCGGCCCTCCAGTGCAAGATCGCACTGTGCACCCCGGACCACGAGCCCCTCTCCGAGGCCGGTTCCGCCGTCCTGCTGGTACTGAAAGAAATGCTCCAGGAAATTCTGCGCAGCAAATACCAGCCGCTATCCACCGGATCTTCCGCGGCGACGGATGCTTCATAAGCGGCCCTTATCAGGTCACGCTCCATTAGTCTTATCCTCAGAATTGGAAGGGTCCTAGGATAAAAGCCATAAAGGTTTCGCCGAAGGCGATACCGTGGCAATAAATTCCCTGGAGCCCAGCCATGAAAAAGATCACCAGCCTGCAATACCGGAAATCCTCGGAACGAAGGATCCAGCTGAAGGCCAGCACCGGTTCGCATTGCCCCACCAACGGATTTTGGCGGGCCGAAGAGGGCGCTGCCTCGGATCCCGTGTTTGTTTTCGAGGGCAGCATGATGCCGCCGGGCAAACGGGGGTCCACCATGTGGTACCTGGACGACGCCCAGGTGGGGCCGCCGGCGTACCTTCTTCCCGGGATGAACTGAGGTGGCTTGAACCACCGCACAACCCGACGGCGTCCAAGAGACAGCGACGAGAAGGCCCGGAGTTCCGAAAGGAACCCGGGCCTCGTGGTTTAACCCCATCGATTGCTCCGTACTCGTCGTTATGAGGGCGCAAATTGACAAGTACGGAGCAATCGATGGGTGTGGGGCTAGAGCGCAGGCTCCAGTTCGGGGTCCTCCACCAGCAGACCCTTGGCCTTCAGCACATCGGTCAGCTTGCACAACTCGATGGTGGTGCCGCCTTCCTTGTAGCGGCGGATGAGGTCGTCCTCAGCGTCCACGCGTGCCTGCGACAGCTTGATGACGTCCTCGATCTCATCCTTGCGGACCACCACCACACCGTCGGCATCCCCGAGCAGGACATCGCCCGGGTAGACAATTTCGTCCCCGAACACCAGGGGATGGTTGATGGGGCCAATGGTTTCCTTGACGGTCCCCTTGATGCAGACACTGCCGGAGAAGACCGGCAACCCAAGTTCAATCAGGTCTTTGGTGTCTCGGACACCAGAATCCGTGACCATGCCGGCCAGGCCTTTCGCCTTCATGGCGTTGCCCAGCACGTCGCCAAACGTTCCGGCTTCCTCGTACTCACCGGCTGCCACCAGGACAACGTCGCCCTTCTGCGCGTAATGGATGGCCACCTGCAGCATCAGGTTGTCCCGCGGCGCACAGACCACGGTGACGGCGGGGCCACAGAAGGACATGCTGCGGTCGATCGGCTTGATCTTCGAACTCAGGGCACCTTTGCGGCCCTGTGCTTCATGCACTGTGGCGGAAGAGAACTTGGAAAGCCGCTGGACGGCATCTTCGGAAGGCCGGTCGAATTTCGTTTTGACGTGGATCATGGGGGTGCTCCTGTTGTTGGAAAGCGTGGGAACCGGGATGGGGTGCTTGTCAGACCAGTGCGTTGACGGCCTTTTCGATGGCAGCGATGGATTCCTCGATCACCGGCAGCCCGGTGGCGTAGGAAATCCGGAAGTAGGGGCTCAGTCCGTACGCCGAACCCTGGATGACGGCAACAGACGCCGCTTCCAGCAGGTACAGCGTGAAGTCCTCGTCGTTGGCGATCTGCCTGCCATCGGGCGTCGACCTGCCGATAACCCCGGCGCAGTTGACGTACGCGTAAAAGGCGCCTTCCGGCGTCGTGCACTGCAGGCCCTCGACGGCGTTCAGCGCGGAGACTGCCGCATCGCGCCGTTCGCGGTATACGTCCACGCTTTCGCGGACGAATGCCTGGTCGCCGCCGAGTGCCTCGGCGGCGGCGGCCTGGCTGATGGAGGACGGGCAGGAGGACATCTGGGACTGCAGCTTGTTGATGGCGGCCACCAGGGGCGCCGGTCCGCCGGCATAACCCAGCCGCCATCCGGTCATGGCATAGGCCTTGGAGACGCCATTGGTAACCAGCACACGGTCCTTGAGCTCAGGGGCGACGGCTACCAGGCTGGTGATGGGTTCGCCGCCGAAGTGGATCTCGTCGTAGATTTCATCGGTGAGGACGTGGACGGCAGGGTGGTCCTTGATGACGGCGGCCAACGCGGCCAGTTCCCCGCGGGAGTAGACAGCTCCTGTGGGGTTGGAGGGCGTGTTGAGGATGACCCACTTGGTGCGCTCCGTCAGCGCCCCTGCCAAGGCTTCCGGGGTGAGTTTGAACCCCGTCTCCTCGCCGCAGGAGACGATGACGGGGGTTCCTTCGTTGGCGAGCACCATGTCCGGGTAGGAGACCCAGTACGGTGCCGGGATCACGACCTCGTCACCTGCATTGAGGGTTGCCATGAATGCGGTGAAGATGACCTGCTTGCCGCCGCCGCCGATGGTGATCTCGCCGGGCGCGTACTGCTGGCCGGTTTTTCGCTGCAGCGTCTGCAGGATGGCCTTTTGCAGTTCGGGCGTTCCGGTGACTGATGTGTATTTGGTTTCACCGCGGCCGATGGCTGCGATGGCAGCGTCCTTGATGTGCTGCGGTGTATCGAAGTCCGGCTCGCCGACCGTCAGGTCCAGGATCCGGCGTCCCTCGGCCTTGAGCTCCCGCACGCGGGCCGCCGCGGCAACGCTGGGTGAGGATTTGATACGGGTTACGCGTGATGCGGGCACGAATTCAGGCATGGTCTCTTCCAGGCTTCCGGTACGGATGAGGGTGGTTCATTCGAGCCTAGGGAAGGAGCTGCCCTCTTGGATAAGACCTAAAGTGCGTGGACAGATAAGCAGGCCTTATGACGGAGCAGGCCAGAACTTTGGCGTATTGCTCCACGCACTTTCGGTATTGCCTCCCGGGCTTGCCCGCGGCGTAGCCTGCAGGGTGCAGACACCTGAGGAAAGCACAGGGCCGGCCCCCGGCACGTTCCTTCCAGGCCGCCGGGACGAACCGCGGGAAAGGTACCCCTTCCGGCGGGAAGCCGCGTCGGCATGGAAACACCACCAACGGAGACAAGGAGCAAAGGTGCCCGGTAGAGAGATTCAGGAACGAATACCTGCGCGTACGGGCGGAACCGGGAGGGGCGGGGCCGGCGTAGGAGCGTACCGGTACCGGGGCGTCCTGAAGCCGGACCCCGACACTGCACGCGCCCAACAAGCCCTCGCCACGCTGGCCGAGCTGCGGACGTCCATCGCGCTCCGGTCCAGCCGGGTGCGTGCCCTCACCGCCGAGCTGGGTGATTGCGTTGCCCAGGCCGTGTGCGACGGCGTGAAGGTTGCCGCCGTCGCAAAGGCCGCCGGCCTGCCTGCAGCCAGTATCCGGTCTGCCGCGCGGGCACGCGGCGAGCTGTACCCGTCCGGCCAAAGCCGGAGCGGTCATCTTCACGTCATTGCGGGATTGGTTTCCGAGTTGGCCGTGGCCGAAGGCGCCCGGAGCGCCGCAGAAGAAGAACGAGCGCAGGTACTGGCCCTGGCCAGGAAATCCCGGCTCCTTGACGATTACCAACTTGCCGGGGCAAGCGGCCTGAAGTCCGACGAGATCCGCAAAGTGACCAGAGGCGTCGGCTTGCGTGTGGCCTAGCCGCAATGATCCTCCCGGCTGATCCGCTGCCGGCCGCCTTCCGACCAGTCGTCCCTTGCCGACACTGGCGCGGAGGAGTTCCGGCTTGGCTTCGCGTCTCCGCTCTGGCGGCGACCGGCAACCGAGCGTAGCGTCTTTTCGAAGAGGCCGCCGTAAGCATGGTGTTTGCTTGTGCGCCGCTTCGGTAGTCGCGGAGGAGGCCAGAATGGCGGGGTGGAATGCGGATACGGCGGCCGGTCCGCTAGGGGCTGGCTCTGTGACGTTGGTCGAGGGCTCATCCTTCTGTATTTCGTCGTCCAACGGGGACATTCACGCCGATCGTCCGCACGGCCTCTTCGTGGCCGACGTCAGGATCCTTTCAACCTGGCGACTCACAGTGGATGGACAGGGGCTTGAACCACTCACAGCGGAGACAAAGGAGCCGTTCCGTGCCGCATTTGTTGCAAGGATCCCCCGGTCCGACGGCTACGCGGACAGCCCACTTATAGTGGAACGGCTGCGGGAGGTCGGGGCCGGCCTCCAGGAGCAGCTCACCGTCCACAACTACTCCCAGGAGCCGGCTGAGTGCCTCATCGTTCTGGAAACGGGGGCCGACTACGCGGACCTCTTCGAGGTGAAGGAGGCACGTATCCGGCGACGGTGGGAGGAAACACGAGAAGCCGAGGACGGGATGCTCAGCATTCGGGGCAGTTGGCAGGACGTCCGCAAAGGCACCGCTATCCGCGTACCTGGTGCCGACATTTCCGGTAACACCGTCCAGTATCGGGTGTCCGTACCCGCTCATGGGCAATGGAGCACAGTTCTGACCGTTCTGCCCACCGACGATGGTGCCCACGCACCGGCTTTCGCCCATTCCGAGGGGGATAGCCTGTCCCCCCGAGACCGTCGCCGCCGGGAGTGGGTTGCGAAGATCCCCGTACTGCAGGTGGCCAACCGCTCGGTGGAACGGACCCTGCGCCGCAGTTATGACGACCTGGGCGCTCTTCGGATCGAGGACCCCGACCATCCGGAGCGCGTTGTCGTCGCCGCCGGCGCGCCCTGGTTCATGACCCTGTTCGGAAGGGACTCATTGTGGGCCTCGGTGATGGCGATGCCGGTGGACCCCTCGCTCGCCTTGGGCACACTCCAGACCCTCGCCGACCGCCAGGGCACCGTGGTGGACACGATGACGGAAGAGGAACCGGGCAAGATCCTCCACGAGGTCCGCCTTGACGTCTCCAGCGGCCTGTCACTGGGTGGCAAGTCGAACTACTACGGCAGTGTGGATGCCACTCCCCTGTTCCTGATGGTGCTTGGGGCGGTCAGCCGGTGGGGATTCGCGGCGGACACCATCAAGGCCCTGCTGCCCCACGCCGACCGCGCACTGGACTGGATCGTGAACTACGGCGACAAGGACGGTGACGGCTTCGTTGAGTACCAGCGGCTAAACGACCAGGGGCTGATCAATCAGGGATGGAAGGACTCCTGGGACGGCATCAATTTTGCCGACGGCACCCTGGCCGAGCCGCCCATCGCGCTCTGCGAGGTACAGGCCTACGTGTACGTCGCCTATTTGTCACGGGCATGGCTGGCCTACGACGCCGGCGATATGGCCTTGGGCGACGACCTCACAGACCGCGCGGCCCGGCTGAAGAAGCAGTTCAACGAGCAATTCTGGATCCCCGAGCGCGGGTACTACGCCGTCGCACTTGACGGCAGGAAACGGCAGGTCGATGCCTGCGCTTCCAACATGGGGCACTGCCTGCTCCAGGGCCTGATCGACGAAGACAAGGCCCCGGACGTCGCCGCGCACCTGATGTCACCGGAAATGTTCAGCGGCTGGGGCGTACGCACTCTGGCCAGCAACATGGGAGCCTACAACCCGGCCAGCTACCACAACGGGTCCGTCTGGCCCCACGACAACGCCATCATCGTCGCCGGGCTCCTCCGCTACGGCTTCGTCGCCGAAGCGCAGAGAATCGCCACCGGGATAATGGACGCGGCAGAGTTCTCCGACGGCCGCCTCCCGGAACTGTTCTGCGGCTTCAGCCGGGACCACCTCGCCACTCCCGTTCCGTACCCCACCGCCTGCTCGCCTCAGGCGTGGGCAGCCACCGCACCCATCCAGATCGTGTCCAGCCTGATGCGCTACGACCCGGTCGTGTCTGCCGGTGGAGTCTGGCTCGATCCCGTCCTCCCCCAGTCCTTCGGGGACCTTCACCTCTCCAACGCCCCGCTTGGCAACGGCCGCATCACCATCGACATTGCCGGCTCCGTCCCGTCCATCAAGGGACTACCCCCGGGGATGGTTCTTCACCGTGGCCACCGACCATGGATGTCCGAGCTGGTTGCGGAAGCGGTACGGCGTCGTGGAAATAGTCGCCCCACATCAGACCCTCTTCGTTAAAGGTCCATAACGAATCGCTATGTAGGTACATAAAAAGGGACTTTGTGTGACCCACACCGCAAACGTTAACTTGATGTCTGGGGCCGGTCCGCAGAGCCGTAAACGACATGCGAAAGAGCTCACAGCAGGACTAACCGGATATTCCACTTGAGATCCACTTCCGAGAGCCCAGGTGCAGCGGCAACCGGTGTTCACCCATCACCAATGGAGACGAAATGACAGAAACCTCACTTCCCAGGAAGACCCCGGTCAGGGCCGCAGTCGCGGCCTGGATCGGCACGACGTTGGAGTACTACGACTTCGCGGTGTATGGCACCTCGTCGGCGTTGGTTCTGAACGTGCTCTTCTTTTCACCCGAGCTGCCCCAGGGCATCAGCGTGCTGCTCGCCATGATCACCTTCGCGGTCGGCTACGCGGTACGCCCCCTCGGCTCCCTCATCCTGGGGCCACTGGGTGACCGCCGTGGCCGCAAATTCGTCATGATGATCACACTGTTCGGCATCGGCGGCTGCACCTTCCTGATCGGGTGCCTGCCCACGTACGCCCAAATCGGTCCCCTTGCTCCGATCCTGCTCGTGCTGATCCGCGTCATCCAAGGACTGTGCCTTTCCGGCGAGCAGCCCAGTGCCATCACCATGAGCCTGGAGCACGCCTCCGAGGGCCGTCGCGGTTTCCTTGCGAGCTTCACCACGTTGGGCTCCTCCTCCGGCACGCTGCTCACCCTGCTGGTCTTCATCCCTGTCGCCGCTATGCCCTCGCAGCAGTTGTTGACCTGGGGTTGGCGGCTTCCGTTCTGGGCCTCCGCCGTCGTGGTCGTCGCTGCCTACCTGATCCGCCGCCACATCCAGGAGCCGCCGGAGTTCGTAAAGCTCCAGGTTGCCAAGGTGAACGTCGCGCCCCTCAGGCACCTTCTGCGCTTCCACTGGCGCGCGGTGCTGCGGATCGTGTTCTGCGCGCTCATCGCGGGCACGAGCTACATGATGCAGACCTTCTCGGTGGCGTTCGGTACCGCAGGATACAAGCTGGATAAGCCGACCATGCTCCTGACGACCACCGTCTCGGCAGTGATCGCCCTCGGAATCACGCCCCTGGCAGGATTCCTTGTGGACAAGATCGGTCGCAAAACGATGTTCCTCGTCGCAACGGGCGGCGTAGGCATCACAATGGTGCCCTATCTCTGGTCGATTACGACCGGCAACTGGTCGCTGATCTTCCTGTTTGGCATCATCAACTACTCCCTCTTCTACTCCATGGTGAACGCGTCCTGGCCCTCGTTCTTCGCAGAGATGTTCCCCGGCCGGCTGCGCGTCTCCGGGCTCGCCCTTGGCACCCAGATTGGCTTTGCCATCTCGGGCGTCATCGGCCCGGTTCTCTCTACAGCACTCGCTGGCCCCGACCTGAAAGATTGGGTCGGACCGTCCATGGTCGCGCTCGGCTTCATGGTCCTGGCAGGAATCTCAGCCCTCACCGCCAAAGAGACCAAAAAGTACACGCTCAAGGAACTCGACGAAGTGCAGCAAGGCGAGCAGGAGACCGCCGTCCTCACTGCCGCGACCGTGTCCCCAAGCACGGCTACGCACGGTCTCGCTGGTTAGTTAGCTTGGAATGCAGAAGTAACGGGTTATCGCCCCTGAGCTGATCGCGCACTAGCTGTATCGGTCAGGACGTTGATTCCATAATGAACACGTGAAGACCTCTTAGGTTGCTGGTTGTTACACACAGCCGACGCCTAAGAGGTCTTCGTGTCCCCTCGTAAAGCCCGCCGGGTCGCTGGAGAAGCCTAGGTACTTCGGTTTCCAGCCGAGGAGTTCCTGTTGGTCCAGGCGATGGCCGGCAAGGACGCTTGCAACCACAGCTCGCCGATATGCTGCGGTTCGCCCGCGACGGGGACGTCCGTGGAGTGCACTCCCTGGACCCGGTTGCGCGGACCGGAGCTTACCTTCGTAGCTCACCCATCCAGTGCCTCGCACGCGGAGGCTTCCGCGTCGAGTGCGTGAAAGAAAGCCTGGTCTTCACCGGCGACGACTGGCCCCATTGCGAAACCTCATGCGCTCCGGCATTGGTGACTTCGCTGAGTCGAACGCTCTCCAATCAGGCAGCGGCAGCCAGAAAGGACCGCGCTGCCCAAGCAATGCGGAGCTTTAGCAGGGCCTGTTATCAGTACGGGCGTCAAGACGGTTCGCGCGCCCGCGCGTTCCGGCAGGAGTATGGGCACGCACCATCCGAATTGCGGCAGCGGGCATCCGACCGCCCTGGGAAAACGCACCACCAGACAATGACTCGGTAGGGCAGCACCGATGCCTAAAGCACTACCATCGCCTACCTTGACACGGGTGTTAAGCCTTGAAACATCCTTGCCCGGGTCTTAGGTGAGGACCTGGCAGTTCAGGAAGTTATTACATCCGCGTCTTCGCTAGAGATATACGCTCCCGCCGCCTTGGCGTGCAGAGTTGTGGTGTCGACGATGTCGGAGTCTGTGAGCTGGTCCGCGACAATAGTCATGTCAGTGCATGCCAGGAGGATGGCCTGCGCGCCGCGGTCACGCAACTGATCCGCGGCGTGTTTGAGGACGGCGGAAGCCTCGCCGTCGGTGATTCCTTTTACGAGCTCGTTGAAAATCACCTGGTCGATGTGCGTGGCGGCTAAACTGTCGGGGTATTCGATGCTGAAACCAGCCGATGCCAGCACTTCCTCATACAGACCTGCTGATCGTGTGAGGCTGGTGCTGAGGATCCCCACACGCTGCACCCGACGAAGCTGCAGCTCACGGGCCACTACGAGTCGGATATCCAAGACGGGCAAACGTGTGTGCGCTTCCAGAGCATGTACAGCACTATGGCTTGTGTTGGAAGTCAGCACCAGAAAGTCTGCCCCTCCTGCAGCAAGGTGCGTGCCGGCATCGACCAGCAAAGCATTCAGCGCATCGAGGTCTCCTGCACCAACGGAGCGGGCGGCTGCTTCAAAATCGATCGTCCACAGCAGTGAGTTGGGGGTTTGAGTGGGGTCCGCATCCATCGCCGTACGGGTCATCTCGAGGTAGTAGACACAGTTTGTCTGGGGTGCCAGGCCGATGAGGCCAGGGATTTTCTTGCTCATAGGGATGTTCCTAGTCGTCGAGACAGGTGATCATGATGCTCTTGAGGTCGTCCATGAGAAACGGGGCGCGGGGGGTTCAATCACGGTGCAGGCGGCGACTATGACATTCTCCCCACATTCGAAGTCACATACCGTGTTTGGATTACTCGACGTTCTCCGCCCAAGAGCAAAGCTTCCATACCCTACGACGATATCCCTGCCGACTGAACTTCCGGGACTAACGGACACGACAGCATTGATCCTGGCCCTAAGAGATGCACGACGTTCTCCCAGCGCTGCCTGCCTCGGATTTTCAAGGCGCTAAGGCAGCGGGACAGAGCGCGCCGCTGGACGAGGAAGGCTTCTGTTGGAGCCTGGATTCTCAGCGGTCAACAGGGCGGCAAGTTCCTCTGTTGGGCCGCCTGCCCGAACAGACCAGATGAAGGTACCGATGGCAACGAACGCCATGATCATGATGTCGGTTTGGTTTCCGAGCGCGGGCTCCTTGAGGGGTCCGAACTGTCCGTAGTATGCGACGAGCAGAGTTGCCAGGAAGGTGACGACTATCCATATACCGCCGCGAATGTGTCCCCGCCCCTTCGCGTTGCTGGACAGGTAGAGGCCGCCGAGAAATACACCGGCGACTAAGACCATGGCGCTGAAGTAGATGGGGAAAGGCCATGAGCCTTGGGTCTGTTGTTGGTTGCGGGTGAACAACCATCCCCCAGCCGCGGCTACCCATATCCACGCAATGGTGAACCCCACGGAGAGCAGCCAACTGGGCAGACGGCGGCTCCAACCGCTCCGGACGCTTGCGTAGCCGCCGTAGAGCGGAAGCGCGAAGAATACGACAGTGAAGAGGTTGATGAGGGAGACCCAGCCTGCGAAGTAGATCAACAGCAGGCTGGCCACGTATCCGGCGAGGGCCCAGAAGGTGGCGGCCTTGAGCCGAAATGGGCGTGGGAGTTCGGGTGCTGTGCGTCGCAGCACGACCAGTACGGGTCCGCCCATGAGGTAACTGAGTGTCAGAGCGATGGAAACCTGGCCAACGAAGGAGTACCAGCTTGGGGCCGGGAAGAAGAAGAACATTCCCAGGGCTGTGCATATTGCCAGGGCGACAATGGGGGTGCCGAACCGGTTGATGCGTTGGAGCGCTTTGGGCAGCTCCCCGTTGACGGACATGGAGTAGGTGGACCGGGCGCCGATGCCCAGCCACACCCAGCCTGTCGCCATGGGCGAGAGTGCTGCGTCCGAAAGGAGGACCACGGAGAACCACGCGAATCCGGCGGCTGTGACCGCGTTGAGCAACGGTGCTGAGGCCCAATGGCTTCCAAGGAGGGCATGCCAGTCCCCCGGCGCCACGTTGGCCGCACTCCAGTTCACGGCTCCTACGAATCCGATCTGCAGAAGTACATAGATGACGAGGGGAATCAGGAGCCCTCCGACCACGATGGCGATCGGGATATTCCGTTGAGGATTGATTGCCTCACCGCCAAAGTCGAGAATCTGGCGGAGACCGGAGTAGGCAAACACGATGCCGCCGCTGGCAAGGGCACCGAGGATAGCTCCTGCACCTTGAGGGGCGAACCCGCCGCCGATGGTGAAGTTCGCGGAAGAAAAGGCGAAGAACATCAGCCCGGCTGTCACGAGTGGGATAACGAGCTTCCAAATAGTGATGTATTTGTTCGACTCGCTCAAGACCTTCGCGCCAAAGGAATTGAGAATGAAGAAGACTATCAGGAGCCCGAAACCTGCCACTATTCCCCGGGGCCATGACAGGATCATCGTCCCGTCACTTTCGGTCAGGAGTCCGAGGTCCGGCCAGTTTCCACCGACGTACGTGAGGACTGCCTGTACTTCAATAACCGGCAGTGCCAACGCGGCAATCAGGTAACCCCACCCGTTAAACCAGCTCAGGAATGCTCCGTGGGTGAGCCTGGGGTAGCGGACGCCTGCGCCCGAACGCGGCAGCATGGTTCCCAGCTCCATCCATGCCGCTCCAATGACGCCGAAGAAGACCGCGCCCAGTACCCAGGTGATAATCGAGGAGGGGCCGGCGATACTTGCTGCGGCGAGGGTGGCCAGGAGCCAGCCGGAACCGATCTGAAGGCTGACAGCCAGCGCGATCAGGCCGAAAAGCCCGATCTGCTTCTTTAGCTGGGCATCGCTCGCCTCATAAGCCTCCCCTATGGGCGCGGGTGTCTTTCGAGTGTCCATGTGACTCCTTCGTCGTACCAGTATCCAGCGCTTCCTGGTCTCCTGCGATGGATGGGCCTTCGCGGCCGATTCGGCTTCGTGTTTGCTTGCCGGCGGGTTTGTTCTGTGCGCTTACCCGGCCGGTTCTTTCGGCTGGGTTGGACAGGTCGCGCGGTCCACGGCATGCGAATGACCTGTGCGCCGGGAACGTCTCGGGTTCATGAGAAATGACGGCCCTGGGACGCGGCATGGAGGGCTTCGCTGAGGAGTGCCAACTGCGTGAGGTCGTCCACGACTTGGTTAACCCGGATTTTTCGGGGCTTATTGTGGAAGGAGCCGCGCCGCTTTCCGGCGGCCGGCGTGCGGGTCCGTTCGCCAACTGTCGTAGCCAGATCCGTGGCCGGGGCGTGCGCTAAGGGATCGTAGAAGAGTGGCAGGTTCGATCCGTCCTGATCCTGCTCAGGCATTGGTCTCACATTTCCAGTTCGTCCAGGTAAGAAGAATGGTGCTGCCTATCGGGCGGACAGGCAGCACCATTTGGATCCTCATTCCTCAGCGAAAGACTCGCCCTGCGGGGCTTTGAGGATGCCGCCCGGGGTCTTGTCAGTCTGTCAGGGCGGTGAAAGCCTGGTCGTAGATGGCCAGGGCCTGGTTCACCTCTTCTGCAGTGACGACGGCTGGCGGCACTACGTGGAGGCGGTTGTCGGCCAGGAACGGCAGCAGACCCAGGCGGAGCAGTTCAGCCTTGAGCCGCCCCATGTACTCGGGGGCTACGGGCACGCGCGTGCTGCGGTCCTGGACGAGTTCCAGGGCCCAGAACACGCCGCGGCCGCGGACTTCTCCGATGACGCTGTGTTTCTCTGCGAGGGTGCGAAGGCCGGGCTCAAGGTGGTCCCGGCCGATCCTCGCGGCGTTGCCGACGATGTCTTCTTCTTCGAAGGCTTCGATGGAGGCCACCACGGATGCTGCTGCGAGGGGGTGTCCGGAGTAGGTCAGGCCGCCGGGGAAGACCTGCTCGTCGAAGGTCGCGGCGATCTCGCCGGAGATGATGACGCCGCCTACGGGGACGTAGCCGGAGTTGACGCCCTTGGCGAAGGTAATGAGGTCCGGTGTGACGTTGAAGGCGTCGAAGGCGAACCAGTCGCCGGTGCGGCCGAAGCCTGCCATGACCTCGTCGAGGATCATCACGATGCCGTATTCGTCGCAGAGTGCGCGGACGCCTTCGAGGTAGCCGGGGGTGGGGACGAGAATGCCGGCTGTGCCCGGCACGGTTTCCAGCAGGATAGCGGCGATGGACTGCGGCCCTTCGGCTTGGATGACGCGGCGCAGGTGGTGCAGTGCGCGTTCGGTTTCCTGTTCGGGGGTTTCGGCCCAGAACTCTGAGCGGTAGAGGTAGGGGCCGAATACGTGGACGTGGCCGCGGGAGTATTCGTTGGGGATGCGCCGCCAGTCACCGGTGGCAACAATGGCCGAGCCGGTGTTGCCGTGGTAGGAACGGTAGCGGGAAAGGACCTTGTCGCGGCCGGTGTGCAGGCGGGCCATCCGGATGGCGTTTTCGTTCGCGTCGGCGCCGCCGTTGGTGAAGAACACTTTCTCCATGTTGGCGGGTGCGTGGGACAGGATCTTGGCCGCAGCGGTAGCCCTGACGTGGTTTGCGGCCGCGGGTGCCACAGTGGCCAGGGTGGTGGCCTGCTGGGCGATGGCGGCTATGACCTTGGGGTGCTGGTGGCCGATGTTGGTGTTGACGAGTTGGCTGGAGAAGTCCAGGTAGGTGTTGCCGTCATGGTCCCAGACGGTGCAGCCGGATCCGCCGGCGATCGCCATTGGGTTCAGTGACTTCTGGGCCGACCAGGAATGGAAGACGTTGGCCCGGTCCAGGGCTACGACCTCGGCGTTGCTGAGGGATGCATCAGCGGCCGGTGTCTTGGCGTCTGCTGCGGGCAGGAGTGCCTGGTTGGCGACCATGGCGTTTCCTCTCGGTAAGTGGAATGGGAAGTTCCTTCATCATCCGCTTTCCGTCTGGCTCCGCGCCGTATACGTTTGTACAACCAAACTGTCGTCATTCGACGTTTTCACATCAGGGGAATCCATGCCGCCAAACCTTAATGTCCTGCTCCGCAGCCGCTCGTTGAAGTTGCGGCTGGTGGTGCCGGAACTCGGAGCACCGGGCCTTGAGGAGCCCATCAGTTGGGTGCACAGCTCCGACCTGGAGGACCCCACACCGTTTCTGGACGCCGGCCAGCTGCTGCTGACCGACGGTACCCAGTTCCCGGCCGAGGGCGAGTTTCGGAAGGGCTATGAGCGGTACGTCGGCCGGCTGGTGAGTCACGGCATCGTGGGACTGGGCTTTGCGACGCAGGTGGTTCATGGCACCTTGCCTCCCGGCTTGGAGGAAGCCTGCCGGAACCAGGGCCTTCCGTTGGTCGAGGTACCGGACCGGACACCGTTCATCGCCATTATTCGCACTGTTGCTGACTATCTGGCGCGGGAAGAGCACGCACGTGCCGAGTGGTCGCTGCAGGCCCAGCGTGCCATCTCCCGGGCAGCCCTGCGGCCTGACGGGTTGACCTCAATCCTCGGCGAGCTTGAGCGCCAGCTTCACAGTTGGGTGGCCCTGTACGATGCCGCGGGCAACTATGTGCGCATGCCCCGGAACCGTCCCGTCCCGTCGGAGATCGCGGGTGGAGTAGGTCAAAAGGTACGGCAGGCGCTGGAATTAGGGACCCGCTCGGCCTCGCACTTCGACGTTGACGGCCAGTCGGTGACCCTGCAGACTCTTGGCCGCAAAGACAACCTGCGCGGCGCCCTGGTGCTGGGTGCCATCGAACCCCTGGACCCGGCCCGGGCGGATATCGTCAACAGCGTTATCGGCCTGGCAAGCCTGGCCCTGGAACAGGCGCGTACCCTCGACACGGCACGCAGGCATCTGCGCGCGGGGGTCTTCGAGCAGCTGCTGGCGGGCAGCACCGACGTCGCCCTGCGCACGGCCCGCCAGGTATGGGGGCAGCTGCCCCGTGATCCACTGCTGGTGACCGTCTCCCGGCAGGAGAGTCCGGCACCAAACCTGCTGGAGGCCCTGGAGCTGCTCGCGGACGACCACCGGGGTGCCGTGTTCTATGCGCTTCAGGGTCAGGTGCTGGTGATCCTGGCCGGCCGGGCCCACCAGCAGAAGGTCCTGGAACTGCTGGGCCGCCACGGTGCGATGTGTGGTGTCTCCGCCGAGGCAACAATGGATGCGCTGCCCGGCGCCCTGGAAGAAGCTACGCGGGCGCTGCGGCGGGCAACTGAACTGGGAAGGGCCGTCGTCGAATTTTCCGAACTCTCCGAGGGCGGCATGCTGGGCCTGCTCCGCGAGGAGAAGGCCGGGCCGGTGGCCCGAGGATTGCTGCAACCGCTCGTCGCGCACGACGCCGCGGAGCAGACGGAGCTGCTGGAGACCGTGCGGGAATGGTTTGCCAATAACTGTGTCTGGGACAAGACGGCACGCCGTGTGGGAGTGCACCGGCACACGCTCCGCAACAGGATTGATGCTGCCGGACGAATCCTTGGATTGAACCTGGACAGCATGCAGGACCGCCTGGAGCTGTACGCGGCTGTTCAGTTTTTGGAGTAGGCCGGAAACGCAAACGAGGACCTCCGGCAGGAACGCCGGAGGTCCTCGTTGTCAGAGACCAGTGCCGGTTCCTGACATCTTTGCGGTGGTGCCTCTAGTTCTGGGGGAAGCCCAGGTTGATGCCGCCGTGGCTCGGGTCCAGCCAGCGGGAGGTGATGGCCTTTTCGCGGGTGAAGAACTGGAAGCCCTGCAGGCCGTAGGCCTTCGAACTGCCGAAGATGGAATCCTTGAACCCGCCGAAGGAGTAGTAGGCCACCGGGACGGGGATGGGCACGTTGACGCCCACCATGCCGACCTCGACCTCGTTCTGGAAGCGCCGGGCCGCGCCGCCGTCGTTGGTGAAGATCGCCGTGCCGTTGCCGAAGGCGCCGGAGTTGATCAGGTCCAGGCCCTCTTCGTAGCTGCGGACGCGGACCACGGCCAGGACAGGGCCGAAAATTTCCTCAGTGTAGGCGCGGGAAGTGACCGGAACCTCGTCGATCAGCGTGGGCCCGAGCCAGAAGCCGTTCTCGTCACCGTCCACGTTGATGCCGCGGCCGTCCACCACAACCTTTGCCCCGTCCTCGATGGCAATGTCGATGTAGGACGCCACCTTGTCCCGGTGCTGGCGCGTGACCAGCGGGCCCATGTCGCAGTTGCGGCGGCCGTCGCCGATCTTCAGTGTCGCCATGCGGGAGGTGATCTTCTCGATCAGCTCGTCGGCGACGGGTTCAACGGCGACGACAACACTGATGGCCATGCAGCGTTCACCGGCGGATCCGAAGCCGGCGTTGATGGCTGCGTCGGCGGTGAGGTCCAGGTCGGCGTCGGGCAGGACCAGCATGTGGTTCTTCGCCCCGCCCAGGGCCTGGACCCGCTTGCCGTTCCTGGCTGCAGTTTCGTAGATGTACTGGGCGATCGGGGTGGAGCCCACGAAGGAGATGGCTTTGACGTCCCGGTGCTCCAGCAGTCCGTCGACGGCCTCTTTGTCTCCGTGCAGGACGTTGAAAACGCCTGCGGGGAGGCCTGCTTCCGTGAACAGTTCGGCGAGCCAGTTCGCAGCGGAGGGGTCCTTTTCGCTGGGCTTGAGCACGACGGTGTTGCCGGCGGCGATGGCGACAGGCAGGAACCACAGGGGAACCATGGCCGGGAAGTTGAAGGGGCTGATGATGCCCACGACGCCGAGGGGCGACTTCGTGGAGTAGACGTCAACTCCGGTGGAGACGTTCTCGGAGTGCTCGCCCTTGATGAGGTGCGGGAACCCGGTGGCCAGTTCGACGACCTCCAGGCCTCGGGTGATTTCGCCAAGTGCATCCGAGACCACCTTGCCGTGCTCGGCGGTGATGATCTGGGCGAGTTCGCCCTTGCGCTCGTTCAGCAGTTCACGGACGCGGAACAGGATCTGCTGGCGCTTGGTGATGGAGAGGTCACGCCAGGCAGGGAAGGCTTTGTGAGCAGACGAGATGGCGGTTTCGATGTCAGAGGCATTCGCAAGGGCGACGCGCTTGGTTTCGATTCCACGGGCGGGATCGTAGACCGGGGCCGTGCGGTCCCCGGAGGAAAGGGACTCGGCGCCGTCGATCCAGTGGGACAGGACGGGAAGTTCTTCGTTCGAGGTCACGCTTTTGCTCGCTTTCGTTCAGGAGTATTGCCGAATCGGCTTGGAAGCAACGGTACGGTGACTGCTAACGTCGGAGGGGACTCCATTTGTACCTAAAGAGGTCGCTCTCTCGACGGATGTACACATGCCAGCCACTGGCGGCCGCCCCTACCGTGAATGCCACATCAGCATTGAGCCTTGAGGAGCCGCAATGAAACGACGCAGTAATTTCCTTCCAGCGCCCACGAACGGCGTGCGCACCGGGGAGCACTGCCCCCGGACCGGCTGGTGGGCTCCGGCCGGCGGGAAGGCCTCCACCACTATCGCCGGCGAGCCGCGATTCATTGGAGAAGGAAGCGTCATGCCGTCCATAAACGGCATTCCGGGCACGTGGCTACCCCGGAGTGTCCACACGGAAAGTGCCCTGATCCGGAGAATTGCTTTGTAACCATGTACGCGGAGCGAGAAAACCGCTAAACTTTGTCTGACAATCTGCACCACTGCAGTAGTCGACCATCTAACGTATTGGGGAAGCTCATGGCGGAATCAAACATGTCAGCTGCGGCACTTCCTCTGCGGATGTCCCCGGTGGCCTCGGTGTCCCGCAGGGATGGCGTGGTCAACGAGATCCGGCGCGCCGTTGTTCTGGGCACCATCAAACCCGGCGAGAAGCTCACCGAGGTGCAGCTTTCCGAATGGCTTAACGTCAGCCGCCCCACGGTCCGGGAGGCCCTCAACCAGATGGCACAGGAAGGGCTCCTGGTCCAGGAGCCCTACCGTGGACTCAGGGTGGCCACCCTGGACGCGGCAGCCATCATGGACCTGGCCAACACCCGCATGGCTTTGGACATGCTGGCCGCCACCGCGATCGTGGAGGACACCTCAGGCCGGCGCATGAAAGTGGTGGAGGACAGTTGGGCAGACTACAGCCGCGTCGAGATGGATCCGGACCCTGTCATCCGGCACGAAAGCCACGTGGCATTCCACCGGAGCCTGTGGGCGGCGTCCGAGAATGCGCTGCTGCTGCGGCTCTGGCCGGTGACGGAAGCACACCTCACCATCATCCTCGCCCAGGACCAGGCGGCCAGGGCAGACCCCGTGCGTGCGCACAGGGTCCACGAAAAGCTTGTTCAAGCTATCCGGACCAAGGACCTCGAAGTCATCCGGAAGGCCTTCAGCGAACACACCATGCGCAGCGCGGTGGAACTCATCCCGCTCCTGGGCAGCGCAATTCCACAGAAAGAGAGCTAAATACATGAAGATTCTGATCGTGGGCTCGACCGGCCTGCTCGGGTCCTCGGCCGCCGCGGCCCTGCGGGACCGGCACGAGATCATCGAGGCCTCCCGCTCCGGGCAGGTCACGGTCGATCTGACCGAACCGGACTCCGTCCGCCGGATGTTTGACCAGGTGGGCCGCGTGGACGCCGTCATATCCTGCACCGGCTCTGTCCCATTCAAACCGCTCGCAGAACTCACCGACAAGGACTTCCGGGCAGGGTTCGAGGACAAGGTCCTCGGCCAGGTTAACCTGGTCCAGATAGGCGTGGAGTATGTAAACGACGGCGGCTCCTTCACGCTGACCAGCGGGGTACTTGCCCGTGAACCCATCCTGACCGGTGCCGCTTCCTCCCTGGCCAATGGCGCTCTGGAATCCTTTGTCATGGCCGCCGCGGCCGAGCTGCCGCGCCGTATCCGCATCAATGCCGTGAGCCCTTCGGTCCTCGCCGAGGCCACCGGCTACCACGGCTACTTCCCCGGATTCCAACAGGTTCCCGCGGAAACGGTGGGACGCGCATACGTAAAGTCCGTCGAAGGCATCCAGACGGGTCAGACGTACGCCTTGGACCACTAGACGCGGAGGCAGCTTACCCGCGCACACACCCGGAAAAGGCCGGTCTTCACGCCCGTGAAGGCCGGCTTTTGCTGTTTCCAACAGCAGTCCTCCGCGACGCGGTCATCAGGATTTTACATTTGCCGCCTTCCTCACCCTCTCGCGGGCCCCGGCCCCGGAAGCACGCGGAATCCGCGTTACAGCTTTATTTCCTTCACACTCTTCTTTTTTGCAGCAGGCACTGGACGTGGCCCCGGTCACAGGTTTACTCTGGAAGCACGACGCTGATT
This sequence comes from Pseudarthrobacter phenanthrenivorans, assembly GCF_036455295.1. GTDB lineage: Bacteria > Actinomycetota > Actinomycetes > Actinomycetales > Micrococcaceae > Arthrobacter > Arthrobacter phenanthrenivorans_C. Next base: position 317,625 of record NZ_JAYXNX010000002.1, read on the forward strand.
GTAAGACAATAAAACAACCAAACGACCTCCGAATGGCAACATCGTCCGCCTTTCGCCCCCAGGACAGCACGGCAGCATGGTGGCCGCGTCCAATCAGAAAAATCTTCCATCCAGTCGGCAAAACTCTTTTCCTTGCCTTCCCCCGACCCATTTCCCATAAAGAGGGTTTGAAATGACCAAAACAAGCAAGATTGTCCTCGCCATCCTGGCCGTCATGGTCCTTGCCGGGGTGGGCGGCTGGCTCGGCGCCGGCATGCGCGGCAACAGCGCCGCTGCATCCACCGGATCCGCCCAGGGCTCATTCATCGATGACATCAAGAAGCGCGGTGAGCTCCGTGTCGGTGTGGCCATCGCCCCGCCCATGACCACCCAGCAGCCGGACGGGACTCTCGGTGGCCCCAACCTCATTCCCCTCGAGGAACTGGCCAAGCAGTTGGGCGTGAAGCTGGTTCCCGTGGCCGCGGAGTGGAAGAACATCGTGGCCGGCCTGCAGGCTAACCGCTACGACTTCGCCGCAAACCTTGACTACACGGTGGAGCGGTCACTGGCGATCTCCTTTACCAACCCGGTTTACGAATACCCCGGCGTGTTCGTCGTCAAGGCCAATGCCCCTTTCACCACCAGTGACCAGGTCATCAGCAGCGGCAGCCAGATTGCCACCGCCCAAGGTGCAGCACCCGAGGCGACACTGAAGGGCCTGACAGGCAACATCATGCCCATGGATTCGTACTCCAACGCCATCTCCGCCATCCAGGCAGGACGCGCGGTGGCAGAATTCACCGACCTTCCCACCGCAGAGTCCCAGGCACAGGCCGACTCGTCACTGAAGATCATTGTCCCCAAGCCTGAGATCTACTCCGGCACCGCCGCCTACGGTGTTCCCGCCGGAATCGATGCCCGGTCCATGCAGATCGTCAACATCGCCATCGAGCGCGCCCAGAAGAGCGGCACGCTGGCCCAGGCCTACGCCAAGGTCAACTACTTCGAGGTCAACAACCTCGGCGACCTCGCCAAGAAGTGATCCGCCAGGAACAACGCGGCCAAGGAGCCAAGACATCATGAACTACAACTTCGACTGGAACGTGGTGGCCAACGCATTCCCTGCAATGATGCAGGGTCTGGGCCTCACCCTCCAGATCACCGTCATCACCATCGTGATCAGCATGATCCTCGCGGTGCCCCTGGCAGTCGGGCGCATGTCAAAGATCGAGGTGATCCGCTGGGCCGCCCAGGGATACATCGAGATCTTCCGTTGCACCCCGCTGCTGGTCCAGCTGTTCTGGATCTTCTACGCACTGCCTGCCCTGACCGGGGTTACTCTCCCCGGCTACGCGTCGGCTGTCATTGCCCTGACGGCGAACCTCACCGCCTTCATGGCCGAAACCTACCGCAGCGGCTTCCAGTCCGTTCCCGTTGAACAGGTCGAAGCCGGCAGGATGCTCCAATTGAGCCGCTTCCAGCAGCTCCGCTACATCATCGTCCCGCAGGCCCTGCGCCAGCAGCTGCCGGTCATCCTGTCCCTGAACATCTCCCTATTCAAGGACACGGCGCTGGTCTCCACGATTGCCGTCTCGGATCTGATGTTCATCTCCAACACGATCTCTTCCCAGACCTATCGGGCCCTGGAAGTCTTCACCCTGGCAGCAGGCGTCTACTTCGCCATCGCTTTCCCGATTTCACTGATCACCAGCTCCATCGAACGCAGGATGCAGAACAGCTCCGGCATGGGCGCCCCGGCGCCCAGGAGGCTCGCTTCCCGGATGATGCCCGGGACCCGTCCGGTGGTGCCGGCATGAGCCACTCACTGAGCACCGGGCTTCCTCCGGTCCAGCAGCAGAAGGACAATGATGGAACCGAACAGAAGGGCAAAAAGGTGACAGCGCTCGAGCCCACCCCCCGCCTCACCGGGAACCGGCAGGTCCTCGTGGAAGCCCGCGGCCTCCAAAAAGCTTTTGGACCCCGCAAGATCCTCAAGAATGTCGACTTCGAGATAAACAAAGGCGACGTCACCGTCATCATCGGCAAGAGCGGCTCCGGCAAATCCACCCTCCTCCGCGCCCTTGCCGGGCTCACCGACCCGGACGAGGGCCAGATCCTGATCGACGGGCACACGGTCTTCGCTGACCAGAAACGCACCAAGGAATGGGACAACATCCGCTCAGAAGTGGGCATGGTCTTCCAGGCCTACACGCTGTGGCCCCACATGAACGTGCTGGACAACCTCGTCCTCGCCCCCCGCAAGGTACGTGGCGCGGGAGCGTCCGAATCCCGCGACCGCGCCGAAGCCGCCCTGGCCGAAGTGGGCATGGCCCACCATATCCTCAGCAAGCCCACCCAGCTCTCCGGCGGTGAGCGCCAGCGCGTCGCCATCGCCCGGGCGCTGATGATGAAGCCCAAGCTCCTGCTCTGCGACGAGATCACCTCCGCCCTCGACCCGCCCGTCGCGGCAGAAGTACTCGACGTCCTGCGCCGGCTCAAGGAAGAGGACGGCATCGCCGTCGCCCTGGTCACCCATGACATGGCCTTCGCCTCCAAGGCCGCAGACCGGGTGGTGTTCTTCCACGACGGTGAAATCGCCGTCAACGCCACCCCGGAAGCTGCGTTCGACAAGTGCGACAACGAAGACCTCAAGAAGTTCGTGGACGCCGTCCGCTTCTAGGTACACCGATCCGGAACAGGCCCCTGAACCGGACCAAGAAAGGAACCATTGTGCACACCGTAGTGATTGGTGGCGGCGTCATCGGCCTCACCCAGGCCTACCACCTCGCCCGGGAAGGCGAGGACGTCACCATCATTGACGCCCGGGCCACCGGCCTGGGCGCGTCGAAGGTCAACGCCGGATGGATCTGCCCGGCAGAATCGGCACCCGTGCCCGGTCCCGGCGTCGTCCTCAAATCCATGAAGTGGATGCTCCGCCCGGACAGCCCGCTCTACATCCGGCCCTCCCTGAACCCGGCCTTCCTGGGATTCATGCTGGGCATGTGGCGCAAGTCCAACGCCCGCGACCAGCGCGCAGGCTTTGAGGGCCACCTCCGACTTGCTGCCGACACCCTGCAGATCTTTGACGAGTACCGCGCCGACGGCATGGACTTCGAAATGCACACGAACGGTCTGCTCATGGCCTTCATGGAGCAGGACAACTTCGACCACCACGTCGACAACCTCGACCTGGCATCCCAGTACGGACGCCAGCCACGCGTGCTGGACCGGGACGCGGTGCACGAGCAGGAACCACTGCTCACTGACGAAGTCCTGGGCGGTATCTACTTCCCCCAGGAACGCCACGTGGACCCGGGAGCAATGGCTACCGCGCTGCACCAGCGGCTCATAGCGATGGGTGTCAAGATCATCGAAAACTCGCCCATCGATGCCGTGGACCGCAACGGTGACCGCGTCACCGCGGTCCACAGCCGCGGCAACCGCTACACCGGCGACAACTTCATCCTCGCCGCCGGTGCCTGGAGCGGCAACCTCTCCAAGCAGTTCGGAGTGCCACTGCCCGTCCGCCCCGGCAAGGGATACAGCGTTGAGGTTCCCGCCCTGGGCCTGCGCAGCACCGTCAACCTCTGGGATGCCAAGGTCGCGGTCACACCGTTCAACGAACGCCTGCGCGTGGCCGGCACCATGGAATTCGGCGGCCTGGACGAGAACATCAACCAGGTCCGGGTCGATGCCATCCTCCGGGCCCCGGCAAAGTACTTCCGCAACTGGGAGCCACCCGCCACCAAGCCGACACCAATGGCCGGCATGCGGCCCATGACACCGGACGGGCTGCCCGTCATCGGCCACCTCGGGCACCTGCAAAACACGTACGTGTCCACCGGCCACGGCATGATGGGCATCACCCTCGCCCCCGGCACCGCCTCGGCACTGACGGATCTGATCGTCCGCGGCCGGATGGCGCCCACCCTCCAGCCCTTCAGGGCCGACCGTTTCCGCGGCGTCCAGCGCCAGCCCGTCCCGGCCCACTAGTACCGGACCCCCTAATTTCCTGCCGCAAAACAGCGGCCTGATCACCTTTGGAAAGGAAGCACCACACCATGTCTGCACGCACCAAGAAGGAACTCCGCGGCATCCTCGCCGCCGTCACCACTCCGTTCACCGAGGACGGCTCCGCCATCGACGAAGCGGCCCTGCAGCGCCAGGTGGAGCGCCTGGTCACCGCCGGCATCCACGGCCTCGTCCCCACGGGCACCACCGGTGAGTTCACCACCCTCTCCCCCGAGGAATACCGCCGCGTCATCGAGCTGTACGTCAAGGGCGCCGACGGACGTGTCCCCGTGGTCGCCGGCATTGGGGCACTGTCCACCCAGGGCGCCATCGACCTGGCCCAGCACGCCGAAGCGGTCGGCGCGGACGCCATCATGCTGGTCCCGCCGTTCTACGACCCCCTGGACCTCAGCACCCTCAAGACGTTCCTCTCCGCCGTCGCCGGGTCCATCAACATCCCGATCGTCTACTACAACGTTCCCGGTGCCACCGGCATCCAGTTGACCGCCGCTGAACTGGCCGAACTCGGCCAGATCGACGGAGTGGACTACATCAAGAACACATCGGACGACGCCGTGGGCCTGGCCGAACTCCTGGCCAACCACACCGACAGCATCAAGGCCTTCAACGGCTGGGACACCCTGACCTTCTTCGGCATCGCCTCCGGCGCCGAGGCCTCGGTCTGGGGCACCGCCGGCGTGGTGCCCGAGCTCGCCGTCGAATTCTGGAACGCCCTGGCAGAAGAGAAGGACCTGGTCCGCGCCCGTGAACTGTGGAAGCACCTGTGGGCCATCAGTGACTTCCTTGAGTCCGTCAACTACGTGGCCGGCATCAAGGCGGGCCTGGAACTCATCGGCGAACCCGTCGGTCCGGCCCGGCTGCCCATCCAGCCGCTGCCCGCCGAGGAACGCGAGCGTTTCGCCGGCATCCTCCGCAACGCAGGCGTCCTCCCGGCAGTAGCAGCATGACCGCGCGCTCCGCCACCAAACTCGCCCTCGACGCCATCGAGGTCCACGCCGAAGGCGAGCCGGGCCGGATCCTCACCTCCGCCGCGTCCCTCGTCCAGGGCGAGACGATGGCGGAGCGCCTGCAGTACTGCAAGGACAACCTGGACTGGCTGCGCCGGCTCATGCTCCATGAGCCGCGCGGCTACCCGGGCCTCTGCTCGGTGATCCTCCTGCCCCCGGTCAACGAAGGCTCCGACTTCGGCATCGTGGTCCTGGAACAGGGCGGCTTCACCCCGATGTCCGGATCCAACACCATCTGCGCGGTCACCGCCGCCCTGGAGGAAGGCATCGTCCCGGTCCGCGGCCCCGAAACCATGGTCACCATCGACACCGCCGTTGGCACCGTCCAGGCCGTCGCCAAGATCCACGACGGCAAGGTCCTCTCGGTGACCGTCGTGAACGTCCCCGCGTTCGTCGTCGAACTCGATTTCCCGCTCGAGGTGCCGGAGTACGGAACCGTGCCCGTCGACGTCGTCTTCGGCGGCCAGTTCTTCGCCCAGGCCAAGGCAGCGGACCTGGGCCTGGAACTGCACCCGGACAACGGCAAGGAACTTGCCCGCGCGGGTGCCTTGATCAAGATGGCCGCCCTGGAGCAGATCGCCTGTGTCCACCCGGACAACCCGCTCATTTCCGGGGTCAACCTGGTCATGCTGCACACCGGTGACCGCGTTCCCGGCCGGCAGGACCGCAACACCGTGGTGCTGTCCAACGGCAAACTCGTCCCCTCCGACCCGTCCACCTGGACCGGGGCGCTGGACCGCTCCCCCTGCGGGACCGGCACGTCCGCCCGGATGGCAGCCCTGCACGCCCGCGGCCAGCTGGCCATCGGCGAAGACTTCTCCCACCACAGCATCATCGGCAGCGAATTCATCGGCCAGCTGACCGGAACAACGACGGCGGGCGGCCGCGAAGCGGTCCTGCCCACCATCCGGGGCCGCGGCTGGATCACCGGCCGCACCCAATGGCTGCTGGACCCCACCGACCCCTTCCCCTCCGGCTACACGGTCGGCGACATCTGGGCCCCCGGCGCCTAAAGCACCCACTTAGACACTTTTCCGAAACAACTGAAAGCAGGAGTTGTGAGCCAGTTCATTAACGGCAAACTCGTCGACGGAAGCACCGGCGAAACCGTGGACGTCATCGACCCGTCCAACGGCGACACCATCCGGACCATCACCCTGGCCGGCAGCGACGACGTCAAGCAGGCCGTGCAGGCAGCCCGCGACGCATTCCCGGCCTGGTCACGCGCCACCCCCGGTGAACGGTCCGCAGTCCTCACCAAATTCGCCGCGCTTATGGAAGAACGCGCCGAGGAATTCGCCCAGCTCGAATCCCGGCAGGCCGGCAAGCCGATCCGCCTCACCCGCGAATTCGACGTCCCCGGCACCATCGACAACATCGCCTTCTACGCCGGCGCAGCCCGCAATCTTGAAGGCAAAGCAACCGGTGAATACTCCCCCGACCACACCTCCTCCATCCGCCGCGAAGCGATCGGCGTCATCGGCTCCATCTCGCCGTGGAACTACCCGTTGCAGATGGCCGCCTGGAAGATCCTGCCCGCCATCGCCGCCGGCAACACGATCGTCCTCAAGCCCGCGGAGATCACGCCACTGACCAGCCTGCTGTTCGCAGAAGTGGCCACCGAAGCCGGCGTTCCCGCAGGAGTCATCAACGTCCTCACCGGCCGCGGCTCCACCGTCGGCGCCGAACTGCTGCGCCACCCTGACGTGGACATGCTCTCCTTCACCGGTTCCACCTCCGTAGGCCGCACCGTCCTGGACGCCGCAGCCACCACCGCCAAGCGCGTCCACCTCGAACTCGGCGGCAAGGCCCCCTTCGTCGTTTTCGACGATGCCGACCTTGAAGCCGCCATCCACGGCGCCGTTGCCGGATCCCTGATCAACACCGGCCAGGACTGCACCGCCGCCACCCGCGCCATCGTCCACCGCTCCCTCTACGAGAAGTTCATCGACGGCGTCGCCGACCTTTACGCCAAGGTCAAGCTCGGCCCCACCGCCGACCCCGCCACCGACCTCGGCCCCCTCGTCTCCCGTAAGCACCAGGAAACCGTCGCCGGCATGGTGGACCGTGCCCGCGGGTACGCCCGCGTGATTGGCGGCGGCATCCCTGACGGCGAGCTGGCCAGCGGCTCCTACTACCGGCCCACCCTGGTCGCCGACGCCACCCCGGACAGCGAAATCTTCCGCGATGAAGTCTTCGGTCCTGTCCTCGCTGTCACCCCCTTCGACACTGACGACGAAGCCATCGAACTGGCCAACGACACCCCTTACGGCCTGGCCGCCTCCGCCTGGACGAAGGATGTCTACCGTGCCCTGCGCGCCACCCGCGAAATCCGTGCCGGGGCCGTCTGGGTGAACGACCACATCCCGATCATCAGCGAAATGCCCCACGGCGGCTTCAAGCAGTCCGGCTTCGGCAAGGACATGTCCACCTACTCCTTCGACGAATACACCGTGGTCAAGCACGTCATGTTTGACCTCACCGGCCAGCAGGCCAAGGAGTGGCACCGCACCATCTTCACCCTGGAGGGGTAGGCAGAATGACGACGACGGGACGTGGGCGCCGCTTCGACGGCAAGACCGCGCTGGTCACCGGGGCTGGTGGCGGGATCGGATCCGCCATCAGCCGCCGGCTGGCCGCCGAAGGCGCCCACGTGTTCGTGGCCGATGCCAACGAAACAGCCGCGAAGGACGTAGCCGATGCCCTGACGGGGGACGGTCTCTCCGCCGAGCCGCTGGTCTTCGACCTGCTGGACCCCGAGGGCTCCGCGGCCGCGGTCCAGCTGATTGTTGACGGCCGCGGCGGGATAGACGTGCTGGCCAACAACGCGGGCGTTAACCGCCGTGGTGACCTGCTCTCCCTGACGGAGTACGACTGGGACCTGTCCTTTGCCGTCAACGTGGATGCACTGTTCCACCTCTGCCGTGCAGTGCTGCCGCACATGATCCATGCCGGTGGCGGTGCCATCGTGAACACCGCTTCCCAATGGGGCCTGTACCCGGCGCCAGGACACATCGCCTACAACGTGTCCAAGGCCGCCGTCGTCGCCTTCACCAAAAACCTGGCCCGCGACTACGCCCCGAACAACATCCGGGTCAATGCCGTGGCGCCCGGCGAAGTGCACACACCCATGCTCGAAGCCGGGCTCGCCCGCAGCGGCCGCACCGTCGCCGACCTCGACGCCCTGGTCCCGTTCGGACGCATCGGCAAGCGGGAGGAAATCGCCGCCCTGGTGGCCTTCCTCGCCTCCGACGAAGCACCCTACATCTGCGGCTCCGTCATCGAAATCACCGGCGCCCAGGCCGTCGCATGACCGGCACCATGGACGGTAAGACCGTCCTCGTCACTGGCGCTTCGCGCGGCATCGGCCGCGCAACAGTTGAAGTCCTGCACCGGGACGGCGCGCATGTCGTCCTGCACTACGGGAACGACAAGGACTCCGCCCAAGCCACCGCCGACCGGCTGGGCGATCGTGTCCATCCGGTGCAGGGCGACCTCCGCGACACAGCGGAGCGTCAGCGGGTCTGGGCCGAGGCCTCGGCCTGGCGCGGCGGCGTCGACGTGCTGGTCAACAACGCCGGCGCCTGGCTCGCGTCACCAATGGATGACGGCCGCGCATGGCAGAAGGGCTGGCAGGCCAACTACGAACTGAACCTGCTCGCCCCGGCGGACCTGTGCCGGCAGGCCATCCTCGGATTCCGGGAGCGCGGCGGGGGCATCATCATCAACACCACCAGCCGCTCCGCCCACCGCGGGGACGACGCAGAACACCTCGCCTACGGCGCCGCCAAAGGCGGACTCCTCGCCCTGACCAAGGGAATCGCGCGCGGCTACGCGAGGGAGAACATCCTCGCGTACGCCGTCGCGCCCGGCTGGGTGGCCACCGACATCGCAGGCGACCTCGCCACGGACCCCGCGCTGCTGGCGGCCCTGCCCCTAGGTCAGGTAACACCACCGGAGGATGTCGCGGAAGTCATCGCCTTCCTCGCCTCCGGCAGGTCCCGCCACACCACCGGGGCCACGATCGATATCACCGGCGCCGACTACGTGCGCTAAGCACCCGCCGTCGGCATCGAATTCGCAGCAATTAGGAGTATCAATGAGGTTCAGCCGCATGCTCAACGTGGTGGATGCACACGCCGAGGGCGAATCCGGCAAGGTGGTGGTTGGCGGCGTCGGGCCCGTCCCGGGCGCGTCGATGTTCGACAAGATGCTCCACTTCTCAGAGCACCTCGATCACCTTCGCAAACTACTGCTTTCCGAACCGCGCGGTGCCGTATGGCATAACGCCAACGTCGTCCTGCCCTCCAACAACCCGGACGCGGACTTCGGTTACATCATCCTCGAATCCACCGAATATCCTGCCATGTCCGGGTCCAACACCATGTGCGTAGCAACCGTGCTCCTGGAAACCGGAATGCTGCCAATGACTGAGCCGGTCACCAACCTGGTCCTGGAATCGCCCGCCGGGCTCATCCGCATCGAAGCGGACTGTAAAGCTGGAAAGGTCGGGCGCGTAAAACTCGTCAACCAGCCGGCCTTTGTCTACCACCAGGACGCAAAAATCGACGTGCCGGGGCTGGGAAAGATCACCATCGACGTCGCCTACGGCGGCATGACCTTCGCCTTCGTCGATGCCGAATCCATCGGCGTCTCGTTGGATGTGGGCCAGGAGGCAGCGCTGTACGACCTTGGCCAACGCATCAAAAAAGCGGCAGCTGAGCAACTTGAGATCAGCCATCCGTCCGATCCACGGATACCCGGCATCACCAACACATCCTTCACCGGCCCCCTGATTCGCGAGCCCGGCCCGGACGGCGCAGAAATGCTCCGCTCCACAAATGCCGTCGTCGTCTCGCCTGGCCGCCTGGACCGTTCTCCCTGCGGCACGGGCACGTCCGCCCGCCTTGCCCTGCTCCACGCCCGGGGTGAGCTAAAACCAAGGCAGCTGTTCCGGCACGAATCAATCATCGGCAGCCAGTTCCACGCTCAAATCGAGGGCACCACCACGCTCGGCCGGTACCAGGCGGTCATTCCGTCCGTCTCCGGCCGGGCATGGATCACATCCATAAACCAACTTGTCCTCGACCCAACTGATCCCTTCCCCGAAGGCTTCGTCGTGGGCAAACCATGGAAAGCCGAGTACTGACATGAGCACGATCAAGGACGTGTCACCCCGACGAATCGACGACTGGTGCACCTTAACGGAAGCCCATGTTGAAATCCGGCAGCAAGGAACGACCGTGGGCAGGGGAATCGTGGACGCCGTCACCCACGACGGACGAATTCTCTGGCTCTACTCCCCCGTGGAAGGACGGCGGCTCTACGAAAAAGCCGACTTCTACAACGCCTGGGCAACCGAAGAATGCACCGGGTTCCACTACAAAGTCAGCTGCTCCGAGACCTAAGCGCACGTGAGTAGGACATCCGCTCCACTACTTGGACTATGGAGCGCGGCCCAGTCAACGGGTGCAGAGCGTCCTCGATGTCCCGACAGCACCTGATCACCTGTCGTCTAGGCACCGCATGCGGGCCACAGGTCGATATCTGCGCGCCCATATGGCATGAAAAACAAAGCAGACATAAGTGTGGAAAGTGTCCACACCATCCACGTCAGAACAAAATCAGTCGTCAAGCCCAGCCGGACGACCGTGAGACGACATCTATCTGAAGCTCCGCACCAGAACCGGGGCAGGCATGTTGTTGCCGCCCAGGGAACAGGAACTTGAGGTGGTCCTTCACGAGTACGGCCCGTGTCGAGAAGGAAGCTGTTCCCGTCGAGCGGGTCCGTCTCGACAAGGACGTTGTCCGCGACGAGAAGACCGTCAGCGAAGAGGTCCGCAAGGAACACATCGATACAGACGGCATCGACGACACCCGCCGCTAATCAGTAGCAGGTCGGCCGACTGAACACAGCGCCCCCGGGAGTGAACTTCTCCTTCCGGGGGCGTTTCATCTCCGGGATGACTCCTCATCCGAGCCCGTCCGTTCCGTTCCGTGCCTGCGCAGACTCTCCTCAAGGCACGCCTCGTACCAATAGACAATCCCCAGCTCAGGCACGGGAGTGTCAAGGCTTCGGTAAAGAGCGTCCAGCACCTGCGCCAGTTCCTCATTGGACAGGCTGGCGGCAACGGCGTCAGGACCTCTGGGATCGCTGATGATTCTGCGAAGCTGTGCGTCTGATGTTGGGTGTCCGGGCGCCGTGGCAGCGTCCGGATCTTTGTGCCGGCTCCCCCGGAACACGCTTCTACATCCGGCCGGGATTCAGGTCTGCGTCGACGTTGGGATCAGTTCGGTTGGCTTTCAGTTCCTCGGTGTCGACCCATGGTGATGAGGGCTTGGAAGCGTGCATGGTCCGCCACACTGCCGCCCCGGCTCCTGCTGCGGCGATTCCGGTGATCAGCCACCAGATCCGGGACGGGGATTTCCTGGTCTGGATCGGGGCTGGCGCAGCGGCGCGTGGCCCGACCCGCATCAGCTGTTCATGCACCCTGGGTGTGAGTGTTTCCACGCCGCCGGCCAGTTCATCCGCCAAACGCCGCAGCAGCGCTTGAAGCCGCGGGGAGGCGGTTTCGATGCCTGTGTCCAGCCCGGCAACCGCTCTCTGGAGGGCTGCCTGGACGCCAGGGGTGGCCCATTCCCTGCCCTTGGCCAGCTGCGAGATGAGGTTCTCGGAAAGACGACGAACCTGCTCGGATTCCGCCGGTGCTTTTGCTGTCCGCATTGATGCCTCCTGTGGATGGTGGTGGGGGCAGCTTAGGCGCATCGACACAGCCTGAAAAGAGCCTTTGGGGCTTTGAAGGGTTCTTGGGCGCAGACCAAGTCAGTCGCCGCCTTCACTCAGCGAGGACTACGAAACCCGGAGACGCCGGGCAGATGCACGGGCAGCGAGATCGCGGACCACCTGCTGCATCTGGTGCTGACTAGGAGCGGAAAACGAAATCTGTTGGACGAGCCTGGGCTCTCCGCCCCTGACCTTGGTGGAGCTGGAACAGGCATACGGTTCTTGGACGCTGTCGCGCTTGCTGCCTCGTCGGCTGCGACCGGAATGTGCCCATGAAGGTCCCTCTTGACCTGGCCCTTCCCGGGGAGTTCTCCCGGACGTGTACCTTTGGGACACCTTAGGAAGACCTTTGGATGCAGCGGAAGGCGTTTCGTCCACCAGCGGTATGGGTCGAACTACCGGGACTTTGCGGTGGGAACTCAGCACTTTGTGTGGGGATGGAAGACGGCAATTCGCAGGGCCACGGCGGCGGCAACCGCCGCCATTTGACCGGATGGGCCGTCTCGAGGACCGGTGACCGTTCGGTAGCCCCTAATGTCCAATTAGGGGCAGCTTGCCCTCGGCTGGCTGTCCTGGTGCCCCTAGTATGGGTTGGAGTCGCACGAGAGTCTTCCCGGTCTGGGGCCGGCATAGTTGTGACCGGCGTCGAGAGGGTCCTGTTGAGATAAATCTCTGGAGACTCAGGGCCCACCCCCAGCCGGCGCCGGTCACTTGGGGCCGCGCGCTTTTCTGTGCCCTCGCCGGTGAGCGGCGGGTGGCACGACAGGTCGTCTTCCGTCAGCGCTGCGGGATCTTGCCCGTGAGCCCAGGTGCGCGTAGCTTGTCGGCATGAGCCAAAGGGACGAGTTTATTCGTTGGGTTGAAACGACTTTGCACGACGCAGAAGTAGCTCTCCATAACGGTGACGCAAACCCTCGTCGCGCCATCTGGTCCCGCAATGAACCGGTCAGCATTCTTGGCGCGTGGCGCAATGCCTACGGACAGCAAGAACTGGAAGAAGTCTTCTCCTTACTTGAGAGAAGCTTCTCCGACTGCAGATCCTGGAAGTTCGAGATGCAGGCATGCGACGTAATTGGCGACATGGCGTACACGGCGGGCTTGGAACATTCCTCCGTTTCTACGAACGGGGTACCGAACTCCTACACGCTTCGGGCAACGCAGGTCTACCGGCGCGAGGATGGCGAATGGAAGGTCGCCCACCGTCACGCTGACACCGTTCCTGCCGGATAACGACAGCTATCCTGAGGGCACGCTCCGGCTGCCAGGTGACGGCTTCAGCCCCTGCGGCACGGGGTCGTGTCCAGGACGCCGGCCGGAAGATCCGGAACATCACGTGCAGCGTCACCGTCGTGGAGACCGGTTTAGTGTCTTGCCCGTAGACGATGACAAACATGCCGCTGTCTTTGGTCAGTACCAGCCGCGGCCCGGTAGCGCTTCGAAGCCAATGTTCAGGACCTGGCCGCGGCGCCAGCTCCCGGCGCGGCGTTGAAGGCCTGACGGCCAATATGTTGCAACGTCAGGTACACACTTCCGAAGACAATCGTGACGAGGAGAGCGGCTGCCACCCAGCCCGGAATTCACTGCATGCGACAATCATCCACCCGGCCGGGAATCACACAACAGGGCTTCCCCCGGAGCTGTAAGAGACTGCTATGTTGGGTCTTCGTCGTTGGCGGACGCTTCGATCCAGTCAATGGCTTCGTCGGGGAGGACCACTCCACCTGCTTCATCGCTTTCATCCCACCAGGGATCCCGCGCCGGTGGGCCGCCGGCACCCGCAATTTCCAGGACGATGCCACGGGGAACGACATCGCCGTTGTTGTCCACCAGCCACTGCTGTGTGGAGGGCTGAAGCTTTGGCCACCACTGTTGGATGTTCACACCTCAGTTTCCCACCCGGGCAAAACCCGGGGCCATCCCCCGAGTGTTTGTTCTATTTGGCAGCGAGTTCGCTGCGGCGGAAAGTCCGGGCGATGGAAAGTTTGCGGCCGTATTCGATGGAGCCGTACCGGAACAGGTGAACTGCCAGCCGCAGGATCAGGATCCCGACCACAAACAGTTCAACGATGACGATGGCTGCTTCGACAGGGTTCAGGGTGCCGAAGCCGTTGCGGAGCAGCGCGGTGACAGGTGCTGTCAGCGGGAAGTAGGTGAAGATCTGCACGATCAGCGCTTTAGGGTTGGAGATGACCAGGCTGAATGTGTAGAAGGGGATGAACATCATCGCCATGAGAGGCCCGAAGATCGTCCCTGCCTCTTTGGCGGTCGGCATGATCGCCCCAATGGCGACCAGCACGCCAGTGAAGACCGTGAACCCGTCCAGCAGCAGCAGGGCGCCGGTGATCATGGGTCCCGGTTCGAAGACCAGGGTAGACAAATCCATCTCCGGCAGCGCGAGCCGGTCGCGGAAGAACAGGTAGGCGAGCCCGACAGGTGCCAGGAACACCAGGACCTGGAGCAGCCCGACCATGAACATGGAGATGATTTTTCCGGTGATCAGCGTGGTCGGGTTCAGGGTGGTCAGGATCATCTCTGTGACCCTGTTTTCCTTCTCCTCCAGGGTGGAGTTCAGCATCAGGTTCGAGAGCAGGATCATCGAAATGTAGAACACCACCAGGAACAGCAGCGGCGGAATGACCCCGCCGACACCGGCGGCTGTCCTGCCGTCCTTGAAGGTTTCCGAGTCGAACTTAACGGCCCCGGTCAAGGCGGCCGTGAGCTGGGGTGAACCGATTTGTTTCTGGGCCGAGACTTCGAGCAGCCGCTTGGCCACGGCCTCGTACTTGCCGTTCTCGAACATGCCCTCATCCGCGCCGTAGACCTTCACGGGTTCCTTGGTCGGGTCAGCCGGGTATTCGAAGTACGCCTCCGAGCTGCCGTTCTTGACCGCCTCGATGGCGGACGTCGGGTCGGTGGTGCGCGTCCCACCCGCAGCCTGTGCCCCTGCCGGTGCGACGATTCCGGAGGCGTCGCTGTAGGTGAAGGAGAACTGGGCGTTCCTCTGCGCGTCGGCACTGCTTTTCGTCGTCGTGTTGGATGCGTAAAGAAGCGCGAAGACCACGATGAGCAGGACCGGGATCGCCAGGGTCGCGATGGCGAAGCCGCGCTTCTTGATCGTCCTGGTGAACTCGAACGCGATCACGGTGCCGAGGTTGTGCTGTGCCAGTGCCATCTCTAGCCCTCCGCCAGTTCATGCTGTTCGCCGTAGACCTGGATGAAGATCTCATCCAGGGAAATCCTCGCCGGGGTGAAGGACCTGATTCCCGCGCCGGCTTCCACGAGCTCGCGCAGGACCTTCTCTTCGCTGGCGCTCTGCCGTGGGGCGAGTTCCGCCCGGCCGTCATCGTCCGAGACGACGTCGAACAACTGGGACACAGGCAGGACGCCGTCGTAAGTGACCCGGTACACGGTGCCGCCGAACTCCTCCTGGACCTGCTCGACCGTGCCGTAGGCTCGGGAGACCCCGTCCTTGAGCAGGATCACCCGGTCGCAGAGCCGCTCGACTTCCTCCATCTGATGGGTGACCATGATGACCGTGGCGCCGGCCCGCTTGTGCTCTTCGATGATGTCCATCAGCAGCCGCCGGTTCACCGGGTCAAAGCCCTTCGTCGGCTCATCCAGGATCAGCAGCTCCGGATCGTTCATGATGGTCACACCTAGCTGGACCTTCTGCTGCTGTCCGCTGGAGAGCTTGTCGAGCCTGGCTTTGGCTTTGTCGGCAAGCCCGACGCGCTCAAGATAGCTCGCTGACCAGGCCCGGGCCGCGGTCTTGGACAGGCCCTTGAGCCTGCCGAAGTAGACCATCACGTCCAGGACGTGTTCTTTCTTGTACAGGCCGCGTTCCTCCGGCAGATACCCAAGTCGTGACCCATCGCTGGGCTCGAAAACCTTCCCGCCAACGTGCAGGACCCCCGCCGTAGGTCTGTAAATACCCAGCAGTGCCCGCAGCGTCGTGGTCTTCCCCGACCCGTTACTGCCCAGAAACCCGAACGTCTCCCCCGCATGCACATCAAACGACAGATCCCGGATGACCGTCGTGTCCCCGAAGTCCATCCGGAAGTCCTGAATGTGCACAAGCGGTTCCGCCGCCCCCGACGACATAGATTCATCCTTTCGTTCAGCGGGACAGCGCAGCCGGGACCGGCAGGCCCGCACACCATCGTTTCAGTTCGTCCGCGCTCCCCACCAGAGGCAGAAGACCCCCGAGAAAATGCCCTGGAGCAGGGTCAGCCAGTTATGCCGCCGGCGGCGTGACCGAGAAGAAAAGCTGAGCATGGCGACGAGAGATCATCATCCTGATAGCTAACACGCTGTCACACTTCAGCTCGGGCCGTTCGCGACCGAGACCTTCGGTCCGGCTACACCCTAAGAAGCGTGAAAAGCCTGTCGGATCGTCGGCGCCCAGCAAGCCGTGATGGAACACGACCGCATCCACCGGACACGTGCCGGCAAACAGAACCACAACCCGCACGGAGTGGACAACCGTGCAGCGCAGGCTGATCAGGCCAAGGGCGACGTGAAGCAGGCCGGCGAAAAGGTCAAGGACGCCTTCAAGGACTGACAGGCATACCGGGAAAGGCGCGCTCAGCGAACGGGGCGCGCCTTTTCTGTGTCTCGACACTGCCCACCCCAACCGCGGGCGGAAGAAGTGGAGAAATAGGGGGCCACTCACCCTCGACGCGGTCACTGACCGGGCCTACTCTTTCCTCGCAAGATCCCGACGATGATGACAGAGGTGTGGGAGATGGGATCAGAGGAAAACGCAGCAGTGATCCGGCGTGGTTATGAAGCGTTCATCGCAGGCGACATGGACACGCTCATGGACCAGTACACCGAGGATTCGGTGTGGCATGTCGGCGGAAGCGGCCCCCTGTCGGGCGATAAAAAGGGCAAGGATGCGATCCTGGCATACTTCGGCGAGCTTGCTTCCCGCACCAACGGGACGCTCAAGATCACCCTTGAGGACGTGACCGCCGGCGACAAGTACACAGTCGGAATTCACACGTACTCTGCCGAGCGCGACGGCAAGTCGATCGGCCAAAGGTCGGTCCTGGTATTCAGCATCTCCGGCGACAAAGTGACCGAGGTCCTCGAAATGCATGAGGACACAGCCAAGGCGGACGACTTCTGGACGTGAATGCACCGAGCCCTGCACTGCCAAGGTCCGTGCCGCGGCGCCCCGAGAACCACATCGGTTGCTCGACGCCCCACAGCACTAAGAGGTAGCGCCGTTAGTTGGCGGTTCCGCCGTGACCGTGACAGGCTCCTTGGCGAGTGGTCCCCGGCCAGGGGTAGCCGTCCTTGCAAACGATCCCGTACTTCGGCGCGTCTGGAGCAGCTGGCGGCGCGACAGGGACTTGCGGGACAGCAGGAGGATTGACGTTCACGTCAACGTCACCACCGACACCTCCACCTACTACCGGAACAGGAGTCGGCGTGGGAGTGGGTGTGGGTGTCGGGGACGGTGTGTAAGTCAGGTGCTTGACCCCCAGCTTCACCTTGGTGCCTTTCGGCGCGGTCGTGCCGCCGCCCGGATCCTGGGCGATGACCTCCCAGTTGGATTCCATGATGATGGTCTTTCCCTGGATGGTATCAGTGGCATCGTACTTGAGCCCCAGGCCTTTAAGTTCGTCCTCAGCCTTGTCGAGCCTCTTGCCAACTTCGTCAGGAACAGTAATGCCCGTGCTGCCCGTGGCCGTCGCAGCAGCCGTGAGGTACTCGGAGAGGGCCAGACTTGAGCGAAGCCTATGTCGAACATGCGCCGTCCTTTACGAACCGTCCCTACCGTTGAAGACAAGATCCCGCTGTTGGGGGCAGGACCTTATATAGGGGAAGGGCCGGCGGCCAAAGGCATCAAGGAGACAGGGATGCCGACCCCCAGTCACCGCCGGCCCACACCCGTGAGGCGTGGCCGAAGGCACTTCACCACCGGGGTTCCCTGCCCCGGACACGGACAATTCGAAACCGATGCGAACCACCTCGTCCGGCTAACAAGGCGCATCAACTATGCCAACGTTCCTCAAGATCAGCTGGTGTGCACAATTGGTACATGGCCACCCCGGATGTCTTCATTGCATCGACCGAGCACGCGGGCGTAGTCGGGCGCCTGCTGCGTGACTTTAATGCTGAGTTTGAAACACCAGGTCCGACCGCCGTGGAATTTGCCGCTCGATTCAAGGTCCTCCTGGCCCGCGCTGACGTTCTTGTCCTTCTCGCCGGTGCCCCGCTCGCGCCCGCCGGTCTGGCGTTCCTGACCCTGAGGCCCACCCCTTACTACAACGGATCACTGGCCCAGCTCGAGGAATTCTACGTCCAGCCCCACCTGCGCGGCCAAGGCATCGGCACGGCACTGATGACAACCGCGGTCCACGAAGTCCGGAATCGCGGCGGAGCGGAAATGCACATCAACGTCGATGAAGTGGACACCGACGCCCGCCGCTTCTACGAACGCCACGGCTTCACCAACCTCCAACCGGGCGCCGACTACCGGATGCTGTGCTACCTGCGCGAACTCTAAGACCGCACTAAGTCAACACCCCCGTCGGCGCCCGAATGACAGCGCTCGGAGGCTCCGCCAGCTGTAGCTGTCCTTAAAGACGTGTTGTCAGAGAACAACCCCAACAACTCCTGCTTCCAGCCGTGGATAATCTGGTGACCCCACCGGACGGATGCACGTCGCCACAGTTCGGCCACCTGATCGGCAGGCGAGGGTTGGGCCCAGACAGCTTGAAGCAATCTCCAGCCTCGGCATTCAAACCACAAGAGTAGAAGTAGCTACGAGAGCTGCCGTCTCGTGACCAGAGCCAAAGCGTTTCGTAGCTGAACATTTCTATCGAAGACATCACCGGGTGTCATCGGTCGCTGTCTGGGGTGATCTTTGGTCAGATTTTTGATCGCTACGTCCAATTTTCCAGCACTCAGGCCGGTAGCAAATGTGGTTGAGCAATTTCTGATCAGTGCAGAACTCGTCGCCACCGACATCCAACGGGTACTGCTGGCCGACGAAAGCAAATCCGGGACCGAACTCGGCCAAGGTTTGGTCCATCCGCAAGATCATGGCCCCTCAATGGCGTGTCCCGGAGCTCTTCGGTCAAACGTGTGGGAGCAATGGCTGCGGCCACCACGCGGAACAGGCCGGATTGCTCGCTGGCGCGCCCCCGCCATGCCAACAAAGACAGCCGGCATGTACGACACCTTCAGCCCCTCGGCTGCAACAAACACGTCCAATCACCTAAGGGGTACGGACCCGCCCGCTCAATTGCAGTCAGTCGAGTAGCGCTACGCCGAACTCAGCGACGACGGCCCGCAGTTCCCTGAGGTAGCGCTGTGCTTGGTCGGTGAGCGGAATCGCGGCGTGGCCGATCCAGCCGATCTCGATGCGTTCATCAACGTCGAGTGGGATGGCGACGATCTCCGGGTCGAGCTGACCGCTGATGATGCCCGTCGAGATCGTGTAGCCGTGGAGCCCGATCATGAGGTTGAAGATCGTCGCACGGTCGGAGACCCGGATCTCCTGCTTGCTGGACAAGGTGGAGAGAATCTCCTCGGCGAAGTAAAAAGAGTTGTTCGCACCTTGATCGAAGGTCAGCCGCGGCAGGCCGGAAAGATCGTCCAGAGTCGCTCGCTCTTTTGAGGCGAGCGGGTTCTTCCGCGAAATAAAAATGTGCGGATCGGCCAGGAACAGCGGAGAGAACGCGAGCCCGGATTCGCGGAGCAGCTTGTCGATGACCTTCCGGTTGAAATCGTTCCGGTAGAGGATGCCTATCTCGCTGCGGAGTGTCCGGACATCTTCGATGATGTCCCAGGTGCGGGACTCGCGGAGCGAGAATTCGTATTCGGCCACCTCGGTGGCCTTGACCATCCGGACGAAGGCGTCCACCGCGAACGAGTAGTGCTGCGTGGACACTCCGAGCAGACGTCGTGTCGGTGGCCGGCCAAGATAGCGCTGCTCGAGGAGGGCGAACTGCTCGACCACCTGCCTCGCGTAGCCGAGGAACTCCACCCCGTCGGCGGTGAGGGTGACCCCGCGGGCGGAGCGAACCAGGAGTGCACGGCCCACCCGTGCCTCAAGGTCCTTCATCGCTGCGGACATGGTCGGCTGCGCGACATAGAGAAGATCGGCCGCCGCGGAGATTGATCCCTCGGCGGCAACTTCGATGAAGTAGCGGAGCTGCTGCAGGGTCAGTCCGCTGGAAATCTGAGCCATAGGCAAAGTCTATATGAATGCATAGTAGAGCCTAGTTACTTGATACCCCTTGAAAGGCTGCACCATGGACACGTCCCTTTTGAAAGGCCGTCTCCGGCCCATCTCCAAGATTGGCAGCGCATGGCCGACGATTTCACCTTCAGCATTACCACCACCCGCTTCGACGAGGACTACTCCCCGTCGGAAGGCTCCCGGATCACCACGAACTTCGCCAACCTGGCACGGGGCGAGCACCGCCAGGAGAACCTCCGCAACGCCTTGACCATGATTCGGCGCCGCTTCAACGATCTCGCAGACTGGGACAACCCGGACCGGGACCGCTACACGCTCGAGCTTGAGATCGTTTCCGTGCAGATACAGCTCACCGCGGACGGTATGGATCAGCAGTTCCCGCTGTTCGAGGTTCTCGACATCCAGATCGTCGACCTGCTGAACGGGGTCCGCCACCAAGGGATTGTCGGCAACAACTTCTCCTCCTACGTCCGGGACTTCGACTTCAGCGTCGTACTTCCGGCGGCAGCAGCTGACTCGGGCAAGCCCACCGTACCCGAGGACTTCGGCGACCTTCACGGCAAGCTGTTCCAGCACTTCCTGGATTCCCCGGTATGCCGGGAACGCTTCCCGCAACCGCCAGTGGTCTGCATCAGCGTCTCCACGAGCAAGACGTACCGGCGAACCGGAAACCATCACCCGGTCCTTGGCGTCGAGTACCAGCAGGACGAGTTCTCGCTGACGGATGCGTACTTCGCAAAGATGGGGCTGAAGGTGCGCTACTTCATGCCCCGCGGCAGCGTGGCTCCCCTCGCCTTCTATTTCCGCGGCGACCTGCTCAATGACTACTCCAACCTGCAGCTCATCGGCACCATCAGCACCATGGAGACGTTCCAGAAGATCTACCGCCCGGAGGTCTACAACGCGAACTCCGCCGCCGCCGTCGTCTACCAGCCGAGCCTGGGCGAGCAGGATTACTCGCGGACCCAGATCGCCTACGACCGCGTCGAGCGCGGTCAGCTCGCGGTCACGCAGGCGAAATACACGGAGGAACACTTCATCACGCCCCACAAGGATCTGTTGGACCAGTGGACCGCCAACTACCCCGCCCTCGTCAACTGACCCACGGAGAATCGCCCATCATGAACACACTTTTGCCCACCACCCTTGTCGGAAGCCTGCCGAAACCATCGTGGCTCGCACAGCCGGAGACTCTTTGGTCCCCGTGGAAGCTGGAGGGGGATGCACTGCTTGAGGGTAAGCAGGACGCGCTGCGCATCGCCATTCACGAGCAGAGCCGGCGCGGCATCGACATCGTCAGCGACGGCGAGCAAACCCGGCAGCACTTCGTCACGACCTTCATCGAGCATCTCAGCGGGGTCGATTTTGAACAGCGCAAGACCGTGCGCATCCGCGACCGCTACGACGCGAGCGTACCGACCGTCGTCGGACCGGTGCGCCGCGAACGGCCGGTCTTCGTCGACGACGCAAAATTCCTCCGCGCAACCACCGACAAGCCGATCAAATGGACCCTTCCCGGCCCAATGACGATGGTGGACACGCTCTACGACGACCACTACAAGAGCCGCGAGAAGCTGGCCTGGGAGTTCGCCACAATCCTGAACCAGGAAGCGAAAGAACTCGAGGCCGCCGGCGTTGACATCATCCAGTTCGACGAGCCCGCGTTCAATGTCTTCCTCGATGAGGTCAAGGACTGGGGCGTGGCTGCGCTTGAGAGAGCGGCCGAAGGGCTGCGTGCGGAGACCGCCGTGCATATCTGCTACGGCTACGGGATCAAGGCGAATAATGACTGGAAGGCGACGCTCGGCTCTCAGTGGCGGCAGTACGAGGAAACGTTCCCGCTGCTGCAGAGCTCCAGCATCGACATCATCTCGCTGGAATCCCAGAACTCCCACGTGCCCATGGACCTCATCGAGCTCCTCCGCGGCAAGAAAGTCATGCTGGGGGCTATCGACGTCGCAAGCGAGACCATCGAGACCCCGGAGGACGTCGCCAACACCCTCCGCCAAGCCCTGCAGTTCGTCGATGCGGACAAGCTCATCCCCAGCTCTAACTGCGGCATGGCACCGTTCCCCCGGGACGTCGCACTGGCCAAGCTGAGTGCTCTCAGCGCAGGGACAAACATCATTCGCCAGGAACTCGCCCCCTCCGCCCCCAAAGCGTCATAACGATGTTTCACGCCTACCCCGCAGACACCTGGCTCGAGGCTCCGAGGCAAAGCTTCCCGTCCTCCCTCTCGGCCGACGACTTCAAAGCACTGTTCCGTGGGCACCCGGGAGGTGTCGCCGTCGTCACGGCGGATGCCGGCGAAGGACCGGTAGCGCTGACGGTATCGTCAGTCGTGTCAGTGAGTGCGGATCCTCCATTGCTGATCTTCTCGGTCTCGGCACTGTCCTCTGCGTCCGAGGTGCTTTCCCGCGCCGAAACCGTCGTCGTGCACCTGCTGGACGCGCACGACGTCGGCTTGGCGAAGATTGGAGCGACCCCTGGCGCCGACCGCTTTGACCAGACGCACCGCTGGTCGGCCCTTGCGACCGGCGAAGCGGTGTATGACGATGTCCGCGCCTGGGTGCGCTGCGCCGTCATCGATCGCATGGAGGTGGGGACTTCCACAATCATCGCCGTTCACGCCCTGGAGTCCCGCGTGATGCGTGACGTCAAGGCGGGCGAACCCGGCGACGCTCTGGTCTACCACAACCGTTCATGGCACCGCCTGGGCGAGCATTCCAAGCTTTAGGGCTGAGCGCCGCGCCAACAATGCGAGGCAGCAAGCCGAACAGCTCACGACGGCGGGAGGATAACTCCCACCATTCGCGCGCGTCGTGGTTGGCGGCATGGACGCACAGACGGCCAACGACCACATCCCTGCCGAGCGCCTGATTGACGATGACACCCTGGAGCTGCCACCCAGCCCATCTAAAACCACCAACAAGCATGTCCGAGGGGGTGGTCATAAAGACCACCCCCTCACGATGAAGGATCCCTTAAACCATGACATCAGCCGTAGCCAGCCCAGGTACCAAAACCGCCTCTACCCCGCAAGAAAATGCGTCTCCGGAAAAGTTCCGACTGATGCTCATGATGGCCCTCACGCTCGTTACAGGTGTGGTTGACGCGGTGGGTTACCTCGGACTTGATCACGTCTTCACCGGAAACATGACCGGCAACGTGGTGATTCTTGCGTTGGCGTTGGCCGGGGCGGCGAACCTGCCAACTTTGGGCCCACTGGTAGCACTTGGCGCCTTTCTCCTCGGTGCGGCGGTCGCCGGATTTACGCTCCAGTCAAGCCCGAAAGGCTGGAACCGGAGGGTCACGCTCCTTCTGACAGCGGGTTGTATCGCGTTGTCGGGAACCGCCGCCATCTCTCTCATCCTGGAAGACGTCGGCTGGCAGTCCATTGGTGTCATTATTGCCGCCGTTATCGCCATGCACATGGGCTCCCAGGCCCTGATTGCGCGGCATTTGGGCGTACGAGACATGACCACAGTGGTCATTACTTCCACCATGACTTCCCTCGCCGGAGAGTCACTTGTGGGCAAGCAACGGCCCCGGTTACTCAACCGACGGCTGGGCGCTGTCCTCGCTATGTTCGCCGGGGCCGCCATCGGAGTGCTCCTGCTCCGGATCCATTTCAGCGTCCCGATCGGCCTCGGCATCGCCATCACGGCCGCTGTGACGGTCCTGGGGAGTCGCCGCTGGCATTGATGCGGTACGTCCCACCGGCTATACCGCACCACGGAGCACGGACGATCGGGGAATCGATCACAGCTTCACCAACATGTGTCCAGGCGGCCTGGCGCCGAACGCTCGTTGCCAAAAAGCGCTGTTCTTCGATCAGGTCCCGTTCTGGTTAAACGGGCCTCAACACCGAAGCCGGGCGGTCCTGGGTGTTGGCGAATCTATATCAATACCCGCGAACTCATGCGTCAGTCCCCGCTGCCGCCGGAACGTGAGCCTTGCCTGGAATTTGGCATTGGCTGGTGTACCGCGAAGTCACGCGTGGGACCTTCGTGTACTTCTACGACCCCGGAAGACCTTGGCAACGCGGATCAAACGAGAACACCGACGGCATGCAGTGGGACCACTCCAATGCCGCCGGTACTTTCCTAAAGGAACAGACCTCGGCGTTCATAGGGCGGACACCTCTCAGTGTTGTCGCCACCGAACTCAACCAGCGACCACGCGAAAACCTCGGATGGCAGGCCTCCATGGAGCACCCCGTTTGACGGCCTCACCACCGACCGAACCATAAAGATAGCCAAAGCCCACGGAGCAGCTTTGCGGAATCTCACTTATCGGTTCTTCAAGATATGCGCGGGAGGGGTGCAAAGGGGGTTGTTTTCTGTCGTTCGTCGTGGCGTCTTCTACATGCTCACCAAAATGAGCGTTGCCAAGGACCTCGGTGCCGTCGCCGCCACCTGAGAAGTGGGCCATTCCTTTCGGCAGTTAGGCGTTTACGGAGGCGAGCAGTCCGTCGGCGATAACTGCGAGCATTGCTGCCACCGAGTCCGCGGGAAGCTCGCTGTTGTCTGCAACGGCAGCGACGCCGCCCACCAGCCGGCTGATCTGCATGGCGTTCGCGCCTGGACGCAGGGCCGAGTCCATCCCCTCAATCAGGCGCTGGTTGGCGCCGAGGTACGTCTGGCACTTCGCTGCGAACGGAGATCCAGGGTCGCCGAGCGCCGCAGTGATCCGAGCTGCGGCCCCCTTATGTTCGGTCAGCATCGCCGCGTAGTCGGACAGCCACGCCAATAGCCGAACCCGCGCCGGGGCTTCGAGGGCAAGAGCCCGGTCGACTGCGCCATTAACCTTCTCTGACCAGGCCTCGATGATTGCATCGTACAAGGACTCTTTGGTCGGGAAGTGCCGGTAGAGCGTGCCAGGGCCTACTCCGGCACCTTTGGCGACCTCGTCCATGGATACGGCGTCAAAGCCTCTCGCGCGAAAAAGCTCGCGCGCAACCTCCACGATCCGGTCGCGGTTACGTTGAGCGTCAGCACGCACAGAAACACACCTCTCAAGCCACTATTGCCAAACGGAGAGTGTCTCCGTATAGTTCTATGCGGAGCATCTCTCCTCTTAGTGTACGTCAGCCCTTCGGCTAGAACAGGACACCATTCCAATGACTTCCACCACCGTCACTGGCGCGCCTGCAGGCATCGCGCCGGCTGAATCCCGGGTTGGCAGCATCGGCCTCTGGCTGGTCATGCTTGCCCAACTCATGCTTGTCCTCGATGCGACGGTAGTTAACGTCGCGCTCCCCCACATCGCCACCGACCTCCACTTCTCCCGTGCCGAACTGAGCTGGGTGCTGAATGGCTACTCCCTCGCCTTCGGCGGCCTCCTGCTGCTCGGCGGACGGATCGGGGACGTCTTCGGCCGGCGTCGGACCTTCCTCATAGGAGTCGGCGCCTTCACTGTCTTCTCCCTGCTCGGGGGCCTGGCCACCTCGCCCCTTCTGCTCGTCATTGCCCGCGCACTCCAAGGACTCGGCGCCGCGTTCGCCGCCCCGAGCGTACTCGCCCTGATCACAACCAGCGCGCGGGACGAAGGTGCGCGCAACAGGGCCCTCGCTCTGTTCTCCGCCATCGCGTCGATGGGAGGCGCGCTCGGACTCATTCTCGGCGGCCTGCTCACCGACCTGACAAGCTGGCGGTGGACCCTATTCATCAACGTGCCCATCGGCGTCGTGGTCCTTCTTGCGGTGCCCCGCCTTGTCACCGAGACACCACGGCGGCCCGGCCGCTTCGACCTCGTCGGGGCGGTAACCGCGACAGGCGGCGCCGTCGCCCTCGTGTGGGCCCTCATTCAGGCGGGCGACGCCGGCTGGTCCAGTCCGCGCACGATCTGCGGCCTTGCGGTCGGGGCGATACTGATCGCTATCCTGACCTTCACCGAGCGGAGAGTCGCCCATCCCCTGCTCCGCCCGCAACTGCTCCGCAGTCCGAGCCGGGTCGCGGCGCTGGCAGCGATGGCCGCCACCTATGCCGGAATGCTGGCGATGTTCTTTCTCATGGTCCAGTACCTCCAAGGCGATCTGCGCCTCAGCCCACTGGTGACCGGACTGGCCTTCCTGCCGATGCCCCTGAGCATCTTCACGATGTCCCGGATCGTCCCCCGACTGGTCGAGCGCTTCGGAGCCGTACGCCTCGTCATCCTCGGCGCCGCCCTTCGCGTCGTCGGCTTCCTGCCGCTCACCCAGCTGGGTCCGGACACCCCCTTCACGGTCGTCATGGCGGCCCTGCTGCTGACCGGAATCTCAGCCGGCCTGACCTTCATGCCCCTCACGACGCTCGCGCTTCGCAACGTCGAACCCGAGCACGCCGGATCCGCATCCGGGCTCTTCCAGACGATGCAGCAGCTTGGCGGCGCCGTCGGACTGGCGATCGTGGCTTCAACCTACGCCGCCTTCGCCGCCCCGGGCGACTTCCTGACCGGAGGCCGCGCGGGGTTCTGGTCCGCGACCATCCTCTCCGCCCTCGCCCTGGCAGCCGTCATCGGCCTGATCATCAAACCACGCAAGGCATAACCCTCCACGGGGGGGCGCCCCGCGGAGGCAACGAGCATGGAGGCGCAGCACGCCAGGGGTCCCCGCGAACGGCTCCAGTTCAGGCCGCGCCAATTTTGAGGCCCGCTACCGTCAAGGTGATCAGAAGAGCTATGCGGGGTGTCCCAGTTCCTTAGAGCCGGAACACCGTCCTGGACCCTATGTGTGAGGCGGCACGGGCGCTACCCGGGGCCGCCGTCTGCCAGGCGCAGCCCCTTATGGCAGGCCAGAATAGAGCCTAGGCTGACCTCCGTGGAGGACACCGATAACGGCATCTTCGCTCGGGGACTGCGATACGAGTTCATCGGCGGGGGCTACAGCAACTACCGGTTTCAAGCCGGCACTCCCTGGATCCGCTTCGTCGTCACCCCGGAGCAGTTGGAGTTTCACGGCCGCGGCCTGAACCTGTTCCGTATCGGCCCTTGAATTGTGCCGCGGAGCGAGGTCAGAGAGACACCTTGCCCATTGAGCCGCCCCCCAACTCTAGGGCCAGCGGCTGGCAGGAGCGATCGGGGTTATTGCCGGTGCCCGACCTCGTCCACCGCCGCTTTCGCACACTTGTCCATATGTCCTGACTATTGCACAAATTATGTTTCCGGTTCACTGCTGGTTCATGCCCAATGCCCTGTTTAGTCACGTTGCGGCGGGAATCTTGTCCGTGCATTGGGGGAGTTTTCGAGACAAGATGAAGGAATACCCATGACCAACCGCTTTCTGGCAGCGGCCGCCGTCGCCGTTGTTGCAGCTACCGCTGTGACCGGCTGCGCCCAAAGCAGTACCTCGTCGGCCCAGAACAATGGGACCGGCGCTTCTCCGGACAAGACGGTCACCGTCTTTATCAGCGGGGATACCAATGTTCAGAACTTGTGGGAGAAGAGCCTTGTCCCGGCGTTCGAGAAAGCCAATCCTGGCTACGACGTGAAGGTGACTCTGGATCTGCACGGTGAGCACGATTCCCAGACCCTGGCGAAACTGACCAGCGCGACGGAGCAGAACAAGCAACCTGACTTTGACTTGGTGGACGGCGGGTTTGTTCCCAAGGCCTCAGCCGCGAACTTGTTGACCCCCGTGAGCTCCCAGACGATTCCGGCCCTGAACGATGTCCCTCAGGATGTCATCAAAGCCGGCGGCACGGGTGGTATCCCGTATCGCGGCTCTGCAGTGCTTCTGGCCTACGAC
Source organism: Pseudarthrobacter phenanthrenivorans (assembly GCF_036455295.1). Taxonomy (GTDB): domain Bacteria; phylum Actinomycetota; class Actinomycetes; order Actinomycetales; family Micrococcaceae; genus Arthrobacter; species Arthrobacter phenanthrenivorans_C. The sequence goes on from NZ_JAYXNX010000002.1 coordinate 345,371, forward strand.
ACAAAGACAGTAGCCAGCCCGCCTAAGACCCTGGATGACTTGCTCGCGTGGATTAAGGCAAACCCGGGCAAGTTCACCTACAACTCGCCGAAGTCGGGCGGGTCCGGGGGTGCTTTCGTTGCCACCGTCCTGGACAAGTTCGTCCCGGCCGACGCCCGTGCGAAGATGGCCGTGGGTTATGAGAAGGATCTGGAGACGTACTGGGACCAGGGCTTCGCAACGCTGAAGGACCTCAACTCGTCCGTCTTCCAGAACGGCGTCTACCCCAACGGCAACAAGCAGACCCTTGACCTTCTCGCCAGTGGGCAGATCTCGATGGCCCCGGTCTGGTCAGACCAGTTCATCACCGGCCTGACCAACGGCCAGATCCCTTCCACGGTTAAGGCCACGCAGATCAGCGACCCGTCCTTTACCGGCGGCGCCGCCTACCTGGGCATCCCCAAATCTTCGCCCCGCCAGGAGGCTGCGCTGAAGCTCGCCAACTTCGTCCTGTCGCCGGACGCGCAGACCATGATCATCAAGGAAATGTCCGGCTTCCCTGCCATCAGCCTGGACAAACTGCCTGCGGACGTGAAGGAAAAGTTCAAAGACGCAGACACCAACAATCTGCGCAAGGGCTACTTTGACCAGATGGGCAAAGACCTGAACAACCTCTGGGACCAGAAGGTTCCAGGCCAGTGACCAGTACGCTTCACAAGCCGGCGGAACGGCAACAAACAGTTCCGCCGGCCCGCGCCAGGCGTCCCAAGCGTTTGGGCCAGCGCGGCGTCGGGTTCTTCATGGCGTTGCCGCCGATCCTGCTGATCGCTCTATTTGTCGGCTTCCCGATCGTGCTCGCCTTCGGGTTCAGCATCGGCTTGAACGGTGGGTTGAACCGCACGATAGCCACGATTGGCCAAAACGTGCACGAGTCCGACGCCTGGTGGGGAACCCTGGCCGCATACGAGGAGATGTTCTCGAACCAGCGTTTCCTCGGGGATCTCCTGGTAACGATGACCGTGACGCTGGTGAGCACGATCACGGTCCTCTTTCTGGCCCTGGGGATCGGCCTGTACCTCAAACTCAAGGGTGGCCGGATGGCCCGACTGCTCTCCGGGCTGGCGATTGTGCCGCTGTTCATCCCGGTGGTGATCGCTTCCTGGGCCATCCTGACCTTCTATTCCGGGACGGGTTTCCTCCGAAGCGTCTTCGCGATCGTGGGGCTTGACTTCCCAGTGTGGGCGTTCACGATGGTGGCGGTCATCATCGGCTCGGTGTGGACGTCGCTGCCTTTCGCGGTGCTGATGGTCTCCTCCGGGTTGCAGTCGGTACCGAACGCCATGATTGAAGCAGCCCGCGACGCCGGCGCTGGCTCCTTACGGACGATTGTCTCCGTCATCATTCCCATGGCTGCCGTTCCGATCATCATCGCGACGACGTTCACCGCTATTGGCATCGTAGGATCCTTCACCGTTCCTTACTTCACGGGGCCTAACTCGCCCAACATGCTCGGGGTGGACATGTCGAACTACTTCTCCTCCTTCAATCAGCCGCAGCAGTCGGCCGTCATGGCCTTCACGGTTTTCGTGATTGCCTCTGGAATTGCCGCGCTGTATGTATGGGCTAACTTCCGTTCCGCCAAGGAACAAGGGAAAGTCTGATGTCTATCACTCCTGTTTCCCGTGCCCGCGCAGACTCCTCCACTCGCCGGCCGCCGTCGTTGGACTCGATTCTCCGCAGTGCCCTCGTGGGCCTGTTCGTGATCCTGATGCTCGTGTTTATTCTGGGTCCCTTGCTTTGGCTGGGCGTGCGCGCCTTCGCCGGTAACTGGACGTTCCCCAATCTCCTGCCTGATGATTGGACGCTGCGCTGGTGGCAGGTCGTCTTCAACGATGGCGCGCTCGGTATCGCCGTCCAGAACTCCTTGTTTTTTGCTCCGCTTACGGTGCTCGTTTCGGCAGTCATCTGCCTGCCGGCGGCCTATGCGTTCGCCCGCTTCGATTTCCCCGGACGACGTTTCTTCCTGATCAGCCTGTTCGCCACTAATGCGTTTCCGAAGATGGGCCTGTTCGTCACCCTTGCGGCGCTTTTCTACGCGTTGAACCTCATGAACACGGTGTTGGGGATCCTGGTGGTACATGTGCTGGGCACTGTGGTGTTCATGACGTGGATCCCGGCGGCAGCGTTCGCTGCCGTGCCGCGGAACCTCGAGGAAGCTGCCCGCGACGCCGGCGCCTCCAAACTTCGCGTGTTCGCTTCCGTGACACTCCCCATGGCGCTGCCCGGGATCATCGTTGCCGCGGTCATGTCGTTCCTGGCGTCTTTCGACGAAGCCCAGGGCACGTACTTGGTAGGTGCACCGGACTTCATGACCATGCCCACGCAGATGTACAGCCTGGTGCTGAACTATCCCACGCAAGTGGCGGCAGTCTTTTCGATCCTGCTGGCCATCCCGTCGGTCGCGCTCATGCTTTCGGCGCACAAAAACATCCTCGGTGGCCAGCTCGCCGAAGGATTCCAGATTAAATAGCGGCCCGTACTCAAACCCCGCAGCACGCCCGCGCCCAACGTCAGACAGAGACCCCATGACACTTCATGAACCAGTGACTGAACCCTCCGCCGCCACAACAAACAACGCAATTGCGGCCTCGGGCTGCGGCCTGAACATCCGAGGCCTCCACAAAATCCTCGGCGGCCGCACCATCATCGACAACCTCGACCTCTCGGTAAACGAGGGCGAACTGGTGTCCCTGCTGGGCCCTTCCGGGTGCGGCAAGACAACGACGCTCCGAATGATCGCCGGCTTCCTGCAACCGGACTCGGGCTCCATCGAGGTGGAAGGCCAAGAGGTGTCACACCTTGGCGCGGAGAATCGCCCCAGCGCCATGGTGTTCCAGAACTACGCCCTATGGCCCCACATGACCGTGGCCAAGAACGTCGGTTTCCCGCTGAAGCTCCGTAAAGTCTCCAAGACCGAGATCAAGGACAGGGTGGAGGCAGTCCTTGAGCTGGTCAGCCTTTTGCACCACAAGGATTCCAAGCCCGCCCGGATTTCCGGTGGCGAGCAGCAGCGCGTGGCGTTGGCGAGGGCCCTGGTCCAGGAGCCGAAACTCCTGCTCCTCGACGAGCCGCTGAGCAACCTGGACGCGAAACTGCGGGTCAAAGTCCGCGAAGACATCCGCAAGATCCAGCAGGAACTGGGCATCACCACGGTCATCGTCACCCATGACCAGGAAGAGGCGATGTCCATGTCCGACCGAATCGCCGTCATGAACGCCGGCCGGATCGAGCAATACAGCACCCCGGAAGCGCTCTACGCACGCCCGGAGACCGAGTTCGTGGCCACCTTCATCGGCAGCATGAACCGCGTGGAAGGCTCGCTCATCGATGGACTCATCGGCGCGGGATCCGGCATTCTCGGGATCCGGCCCGAGGACGTCATCCTTGCAGACTCGCCATTCGCCGGTGCAGTCCCGGCCACTGTCGAGAGGGTCGTACCGCGGGGACATTTCCAGGAAGTGTATGTCCGCAGGGCAGATACCCAGCTACGGAGCTTTGTCAGCGGTGAACTCGTTCAGCCCGGCCAGCAGAAATATGCGGGGATCCGCAAGGCCATGACGTTCCGGGATGGACGCCTGGTAGCAGAGGCCGGTGCGGCACTTTGACCAACATGATCGACACCAAAAAGACCCGCGCAACGGCACATCGGGGCGATTCCAGCAAACACCTGGAGAACACGCTGCCTGCCATCGCCTCTGCCATCGACGCGGGTGCAGACCTCGTGGAGGTGGACGTCCGGGTGACAAAGGACGGGCAGGTGATCCTGCTCCACGACGCCTCGCTGCTCAGGATTTGGGGTCTGGACGCCGACGCTTCAGACGTCGACTATGACCGCATCAAACAACTGGGCGCCGGCGAGGAACGGATCCCGTTGCTTTCCGAAGCCATCGAACTGTTCCGCGGCAGCCGGTCAACGCTGCTCATTGACATGGACGAAGCTGGCCCGGCAGAGGCCGCGGCCGCCGTCGTACGTGAAAGCGGCGCGAACGTGGCCTGGTGCGGGAACCTCGACGGAATGCGGACGGTCCGTGCCCTTGACCCCGCAGCCAGCATCTGGCTCCCGTGGAACAAGAGGAGCGTCCCACCCAAAGAGCTGCTTACGGAACTGAACCCCGAGTACGTCAATTCCGAGTACGTGGTTCTCAACAAGGACATCGTGAAACAGATCCAAGCCACAGGCGCCAAAGTTGCCTGCTGGACCGTAGACGACGTGGAATCCATGCGTTGGGCATTGGCACTTGGCGTGGATTCGATCACGAGCAACCGGTTGGATCTGTTGCAAAGCGCGATCGCCGAAGACCCCGAAGCATGGGCCTCGGCCCTGGCTCCCGGGCGCCTGGGCGGAGACGAGCTTCTTGAGTCTCGAAAAGTAGCCCTGGAACTTGCCGAATGGGCCGTCAGGTACATGCACGACGCCGATCGCGGTCAGGTCTCCACCAAGGCCAACCCCGGCGATCTGGTCACGGAAGTCGATGTCGCCATCGAGCGACATGTCCGCGAAGTTATCGGCGCCCGCCTCCCCGGACACACCGTGGTGGGAGAGGAAATGGGCGGGACCGCGGTGCCCGGGGCACCATGCTGGTACCTCGATCCTGTCGACGGAACCACGAACTACGTCAACCACCTCCCCTGGACGGCGTTTTCGCTTGCCTTGGCAGTGGACCGCAAACCCAAGGTGGCCGTCGTCGCAGATCCATGGCGCAGTGAGATCTTTGAAGCCGTGGCCGGCTGGGGCGCCCGCCTGAATGGTCAACCGCTATCGCTCGCTTCCCACGACACCCTGGCCCCCGCGTCGCTGGCAGGAACCGTCGTGGCGACCGAACTCGCCGGGCACTTGCCGTGGCCCGGAATGCTGGACCTCCTCGCCCAGCTCGGTGAACGGCACAGCATCATGCGGATCATGGGATCAGCAACCATGACGGTAGTGGGCGTCGCCGCAGGGCGCGGTGCCGGAGCCATTATCGGCAGCTTCAGCCCGGTCGATCACCTAGCGGCCACGCTGATCGTTCAAGAGGCCGGGGGCGTCGTCCTGAATGCTGCCGGCGAAACGGACACATTCCCCGAGCAAGGCGGGGTGTTGGCGGCGCGTCCGGAATACTCCTCCGAGCTATACGGACTCTGGAGGCAAGCACATGACAGCGCCCGCAGCTGAGGATGCGAGCCTCGACGTCGAGGCAATCTTCAATCTAGACCGGGGAAGCAAATTCGAACTGGTCGGAGAGATCCACCTTGGCTTTCCGACGCACCACCCACAAGGCATGGCATTCGTCAACGAACTGACGTTCCTGTCGTCCGTGGAGATTCTCCAGGCGCCACGTCCATCGGCCGATCCCGCGCTGCGCAGCCGCGGCCAAGGGAAAGGGCACGTCTTTGTGGTAGGAACCGGGGGCGACATGATCCATGACCTGGCCCTCGGCGAGGACACCCTTTACCATCCTGGGGGCATCGACTTCGACGGCGAACACGTATGGGTCTCGACAGCGGAGTACCGGGCCGGAGGCTCGAGCATCATCTACACGATCGATCCGGATACCTATGAGGTGCGCGAGCGCTTCCGCGTCGATGACCATATCGGGTGGGTACTCCGCGACCCAACTGCGGACCTCGTCTTCGGTGGAAGCTGGGGTTCCCGGCATCTCTACACATGGGACACAGGCGGCCGCTTCGTGGACAAGTGGGAGAACCCTGGCCACTTCGTTGACTACCAGGACGCCCAGTTCCTGCAACCTGGGCTTTTGCTTTGCAGCGGGATCTCCCTTCTGCCGCAAAACGACGGAACGGACTTTGAGCTCGGCGGACTGGCCCTCGTGGAGCCTTACCAGCACAAGATCAAAAGGGACATCCCCATTAACGTGTTCAGCCCCGCCGGGCACGTCATCACCCGCAACCCGATGACGATAACTGCCGATGAATCCGGGCTACTCCTCCACACGGCGCCAGACGACGGCCACGACACCGGGGGAACCCGAATCCTCAGCTACCGCATTACGTAACAGAAGCGCTGACGTTGGAGCCGAGATCGCACCGCACACGGACTCGTCACCTCCGATCGCTTGCCCCCAACAGGGACGCCGACCCGGGGAGCCGCAGGCGAGACAATCGGCATCCTCGTCAAACGCGGTGCTTTCAAGCGTGCACAGGGACCGGGAGGATTAGGCTGGGCCCATGAGCACCACTGTGGAAGACGTTGTGCAGGTTTATGTGCGCGCCCTTCATACTGGCAGCCGCCCCGTCCTGCCCGTCATCCTCGGAGCGGTGGCTGTCTCGACCGCCGGGATTGCCAATGCCCTTTCTCTGCAGCGGCATCAGCTGGAGGCGCAAAGCCGCGAGGCCCGGGACCTGCTGGCCGCCAGCGAGGAGCGGGAGCGGCTTCTCCAGACCGTCCTGGATACCGTCAGCGTTGGAGTCTGCGCCCTCGACGCCCAGGGCCGAATTTCCCTGATGAACCACCACCTCAGCAGCCATCTGGGGAAGACCATTACCGGAACGCCCACTCCGGAGGAGCACAAGGAGCTTCCGGTCTTTGGGGCTGACCGTAAGCATCCCCTTCCAGCGGACCGGCCTCCAGCGTCCCGCGCGGCAAGAGGCGAAACCTTCACCGATGAGCTGATCTGGTCCGGCAAAGGAACAGCACAGCGGGCCTACTCCGCGACCTCCCGGCTAGTCCGGGACTCCCGGGGCGGACACCGCGGAGGGGTTCTCGCATTCACGGACGTCACTGAACTGGTCGAGGCGCTCTCTACGAAGGACCGTTCGTCTCCAGCGTCTCCCATGAGCTCCGGAGTCCGCTGACCTCAATCCTGGGCTACCTGGACCTTGCCCTGGACGAAGAGGGCATAGACACCGAGATGGAGTTCTACCTCACCGTCGCCAAACGCAACGCCGAACGGCTCCTGCACCTGGTGGGTGACCTCCTCACCATCGCTTCAGACTCTTTGATTATCGAGCCAAAGCACGCAGACCTCGCCGAAGTGATCCGTCAGCGTCGAGGCCGCGCAGCCCAAAGCGGCCGCCAGCGGCATCACTCTGGAGCTGCTCCCCCACGGGGGCGCCACCGGTTCCTTCGATCCGGACCGCCTCGGCCAGGCCGTCGACAACCTCATCTCCAACGCCATCAAATACACCCCTCGCGGCGGCACGGTCACCGCCAAGGTCAGCACCACCGGGCACGAACTTCACTGCGAGGTCACCGACACCGGAGTCGGCATGAGCGAGGAAGAACTGAACCAGGCCTTCACCCGATTCTTCCGTGCCGAGAACGCCCACTCCTCCACGATTCCCGGCGCCGGTCTGGGCCTTGCCATCACCCGGTCAATCATCGAAAACCACCCCGGCAACATCACACTTTCCAGCACGCCGGGACAGGGCACCACGGCAGCGCTGGCCCTGCCGGCAGTCGAAGCGGAAGTTCAATCAAAGGCGGCCACCTAGCGACTGCCACCCCAACAAGCCCGACTGGAACGGCTTACCGAGCTGCCACACCCAAATGCCAGCAGGCGCTAATTTCCTCTTACCCCCACCTCACGGACTGATCCGGCCTTTCAGAGTCTTCATTACCAGCGCTGGAGTGAGAAGCCTGAAAGTTGAGGCGCCCCGGAGGCAGCGATCAACCATCTGGCAAGATCCAAGGCGACGAAACGGAGCGCCCGCGCACTAACACCCGGCCCTTGAGTGGGCACCTAGGCACCAGCAAAGAGCGCTACCCGGCGATCTGCCGGGTAGCGCTCGCGTAGGACAGTCGCGGATCCGACCAGGACGATGGTACGGAAATCAATCCTGCGCCAGGTTTGCTTTGAGCAGTGGCGGGCGGGATTCAGGGTTTGCGATTCGCGGCGACGGGCGGTCCGCTCACCCACTCCGTTTCGGTGGCGCGAAGCCATGGGTAGGGCAAGAGATCTTCGATGCCGACGGTGCCCACCCTTCCTTCAGCGTCAACCAGAACCCTAGTATCCAGTCCGTAGCTCCGTAGTAATTCCCGACAGATGCCACATGGATTCGGCGGCGCCTTGAAGTTCGAAATGCCAACCCGGCGTACGGAACAGTACCCATAACAATACAATTACTGCAGGAATCTTGGCAGAGGTTCCAAAGACCTGATAAGACCGAGCTATCGCTATTTAATCGATGTGTTGTGCACACTGTGTCGAGTAGAGCCAGTTAATCAATCGTTCAGCTCCCATCGGTCCACCGCTTCACCAAACTTCATCGGCTCGTCCCGCCTGAAGGTGAAGCTGGCTCCATGACTGACGACAAAGAAATTTTTAGCTCCGGGTTCTCACGCCGCGGCTTTTTCGGCACCGCGGCAGTAGCGGGCGTAACAGCCGCCTGGGCATCGGCAGCACCGGCTTCGGCCGATGACAGGGCAAAGCTGCCTTCCTCGGCGGGCGATCCGCTGACCACCCCGGTAGTGAACGGGCTGCATCTGCAGTTCGGTGCCGACGCTTCCAGCGAAGTTGTCGTCTCATGGCACACCCTGCAGCCGGTCAAGAACGCGCGGGCAATGCTCGGTGAAACCGATGGAAGCTACGGCCGGACCGAGGAGGCCGTTGAAACCAGCTACGTTGACGCCAAGTCCGGGCAAAAGGTCTACGCGTACCACGCCAAACTGACCGGGCTCGCCCCGTCCCACGACTACGTCTACGCCGCGATCCACGAAGGCGCACAGGCGGAGTTCGGCTCCTTCAAGACAGGTCCCCGCGGTCGCGGAAAGATCACCTTCACCAGCTTCGGCGACCAAGGCACCCCCACCCTTGGAAAGAAGGCCACCATTGCCAATGGTGGACAGCAATGGGTCAACGACAACCTGGGCTCCCCGGCGGCCGGCGACATGCCGGCCGGGGTTGAGCGCGTCCAGCCACTCTTCCACCTCTTCAACGGTGACCTCTGCTACGCCAACCTCTCCGAGAACCGCGTCCGGACCTGGACAGACTTCTGGGACAACAACTCGCGCAGCGCCCGCCACCGGCCGTGGATGCCCGCAGCCGGGAACCACGAAAACGAACTCGGCAACGGGCCGATCGGATACGCCGCCTACCAGACGTACTTCTCCGTTCCCCCGCAGCCCGGGCAAACAGATGCCACCCGCGGACTCTGGTACTCATTCACGGCGGGTTCGGTCCGGATCATCAGCCTGGCCAACGACGATGTCTGCTATCAGGACGGAGGCAACAGCTACGTCCGGGGCTACTCGCAGGGCGCACAGAAGGCCTGGCTGGAGAAGGAGCTCAGCGCGGCACGATCGGACAAGAGCATCGACTGGGTGGTGATCTGCATGCACCAGGTCGTCATCAGCACCGCTGGATCCTTCAACGGCGCCGACCTCGGCATCCGGCAGGAGTGGGTGCCCCTCTTCGACAAGTACGGAGTCGACCTCGTCGTGTGCGGCCACGAGCACCACTACGAACGCTCCCACCCGATCCGCGGCCAGCAGAAGAACGCAACACTGACCCCCATCCCCGCGGACACCCGCAAGGACGTCATCGACACCACCAAAGGCACCGTCCACATGGTCCTCGGAGGCGGAGGAACTTCCGTAACCTCGAACCAGCTGTTTACCAACCCTCCCGTTTGCCGGGTCATCACCGCGGTGGGTGAGCCAGACCCCACCACCCATAAGCGGCCTCCGGTCTACGTCCAGGAAGACGCCCCCTGGTCAGCACAGCGCGACGCCGCCAACTCCTACGGCTTCGCATCCTTCAGCGTTGACCCCGGCACCGAACCCGGAGGAACAACAAAAATTGAAGTGACCTACTACAACGTCACCGGCCCCCAGGGCCAGCTCGCTTCCTTCGAAACCTTCACGCTCCAGCGGTCCCGCACGGATTCACCACAAGAAGCCGGAGCGGAGGACAAGAACAAGAGCAGGTCATGACTTCTCCGGCGCCGACAGAATAAAACACTCGCCGGCCCAGGCCGGGTAGCCCTCACGGGCGCCCGGCCTCTCTCGTGTCCGTTACGTGAGAGCCAGGGCAACCCCGGTCCCGCGCCGGTGATGACCGTCTCCGGAGCCAATACGTTGAGTGCAGGGCACCTCGTCGACGGCCTCCGTAAATAAGCACTACATTGGTGCCCTGATTCCCCGGCCACGCCCCCTCACCCCTGGCACGACCACAAGGATGCGCATTCGCCCCGCGATCCCTCCTTGCGGACGACTCCTGCAGGGCTGCGCCGCCAGGCAGTACCGACGTCGGCCCCCGCCGTACCGTTCGCCGCCACAAAGCAAACCTCCCGTTCCCGGCGATCCCTTCGCGGCCCGAAACTGCCCGCGGCACCCGGGCAGTGGATGAGAAACCCGTCATCCACATCCGCGGACTCAAAGCAGGCTATGGCACCAACACCGTACTTGAAGGCATCAACCTCGACGTCTACGCCGGTGACTCCGTGGCCCTGCTCGGTGAATCAGGCCCCGGCAAGACCACACTGAGCCGATGCATCGCCGGGCTGCATCATGATTTCAGCGGGTCACTGAGCCTCGACGGCGAACCACTGGCCCCCAGCAGCTTCAAACGAAGCAAGGAACAGCGCAGGCGCGCCCCATACATCTTTCAAAACCCCTACGAATCCCTGAACCCCGCCGCACCGTGGAGGAACTCATTCGACGCAACATCGCACAGCAGGTCGCCGTGCTCGAACGCGGCCAGATAGTCGAATTTGGGCACGTAGAGGACGTGTTCGCGAAGCCTCAGCACATTTACACACGCTCATTGATCCAAGCCACCCCAAACTTCCAAGTCTCCGGACTCCTGCTACCAGCCGGTGCCGGAAGTACCTCAGATCCCACCGACGATGCCAGCTGTTGCCGGTGATCCCGTGCCCGAGCGCGGCAAGGCCGATCAGTGCGATGCTAGCGCAAGCTCTCAAGCTACGTTCACGACATCGGCGAGCCAGTGGAATGCAGTGACTCCGCTGCTGCAGGGATGCGCCAGCTGTGAAAACTTGCCTCGGAGGCCTGCTTTGGACGTTGCCGAGTACGTCCCGGCGCTGAGCCGGGCGTCATGGGAGAACGAGGGCGACACGGATGGGTTCCAAACGCTCTGCGAACCGTTCCACATATTCCGCCGCATCCGGGAACCGTTGACGGCGTGGGCTTTTCCGATGACTCCATCGCCCGGGGAGCTCATGGGGATCGCCTTGCAGAATCGTGGGCTGTGCCGCTGGCACGGCCCACGATTCTAAGCCGGCGTTTTCCGGCCATTCACCTTGACCCCCTAGGCTCCCGTCATGATTAGTCTGATTCAGGCAGCAGTGCTTGGCGCTCTCCAAGGTATAACCGAGCTTTTCCCCATTTCCAGCCTGGGTCACAGCGTGATTCTTCCAAAGCTTTTCGGGTGGAATCTGGATCAGTCCGAGCCCTCATTCCTGGCATTTCTTATTGCCACACACCTGGCCACGGCAATTGTCCTGTTCTTCTTTTTCTTTAAAGACTGGATACAGGTCTTCAAGGGCCTGGGGAGGGTCATCCGGGACCGGAAGATCGACGCCTCTGACGCTTATGCCAAACTCGGCGTGCTGCTTGTGGTGGGAACTATCCCCGCTGGCATCCTGGGCCTGATGTTGGAAAAGCCCATCCGGGCCTTGTTCTCCACGCCTCTGATCGCAGCAGTCTTCCTGATTGTCAACGGACTGGTGCTGTTCACTGCCGAGCGCCTCCGACGGCGGCAGCGGACCGCAGTCGGGGCGCAGTTGTCCGCGTCCGCCGGGACTGTTCGGGAGGTCCCGGCGGACGCGGCCGGGACCAAGGGTTTCCACGCCGATGACTGGGCCTCCGACGCTGAAATCTCCACGGCCCTTTCCTGGCGGCAGGCGCTGGGGATTGGTGCGGCACAGGCAGCGGCCCTGTTGCCGGGCATCTCACGGTCGGGCGCGTCGATGGTGGGCGGCCTGCTGTGTGGGCTCAGCAACGAAAGCGCTGCCCGGTTCAGTTTTTTGCTGGCGACCCCCGTTATCGGCGCGGCAGCGGTCCTGAAACTCCCGGAGCTGTTCGGCCCTGCCATAGTGGATGAGCGTGGCGCTTTCATCATGGGCGCGTTGTGTGCCGCCGTCGCCGCTTGGTTCGCCACGAAGTTCCTGTTGCGGTTTTTCGAAACCCGAACGTTGATGCCGTTCGCCATTTACTGTGTAGTCGGCGGCGTCGTGTACTTCTGCGCGATGCTCATCACAGGCTGAGTCCCCGACCCACCGAGTCACCAGGCCCGTTCTCTCCTCCTTCGCCCCGCTGGACGCCAGAGACGTGTCGACCCCGCTGGCTTAACAAACCACCACCGCGATCAGAGCTAATACGAGCATTTCGCCCAAGCGTCGCTGAGCATACCGGTTCCACCCTCCGCGGCTGTCAGGCTCGATTATTGAGGACGAGAACCTGCAACTGTTCCCGTGAGGTGCCGCGGACGGCGGGTGGCGACCACGAAGGTGCGGCACCGTTATGGGTGGCACAAATCCGAGGTAAAAGCCGATCTAACAAGGGAGGACCGGGCTTCGTGGCCAAGGCCGGAGTTGCCGTCATGGCCCGGGCCCCGTCCTGGATGCCCAAGGCACAGCCCATCGTTCGGTGACGGAATCTCCATTGTCGGTTTGGGTGGGTCGAGTTGCTACCTGGGCAGGGTGAAGTAACTCCTGGAATCACGAGGGGCCGGGGCTTTCCCGCGGACGACGTCAAGTTCCGCTATGTCCACGAGCTTCCGGTGCCCGGTGAGCACGTCCATCATCCAGAACAGCTCCTGGTTGGGAGCGATGTCCGATACCTCTCCCCGGTGGACAAGACTGCCCTTGTAGTAGGCCTCAACGGTTTCCCCGGAAGTGAGCTCGTTGTTGGAGCGAATGAGTGCATGGCGGGAATCGATGACCTGTGAACTATCCATGCTTCCAGCGTTGCACCCAAAGGTTACTGGAAGGTAACCAGGGTGATGCTGCGCTGCGATTGCGGGACGGTCCCGTGATCTCGAGAAACGATGCTGCCGGATCGGCCTTACGGATACTTCCTCGTAGCCGGATGCGGAGAGACGGAGCCATGCGAGGTGCACGACGTTCCAGTCCAACGACGAATTCCATGGCCGCGTAAGTGTGGACAATGTCCACACGCCCTTTGGCTGGACAAATGATGGCCACAACACTCTCCCGCATCGCTGAGATCCGGCGCCAGAAAGGCTGTACATTGAAATCATGGAGGTCATGTCGTCCCGACTCCCCCTGCCCATGAATAGGTGCAGGCCAACCCGGGCATACCGACAGAATCGACGGGAGGTAACGCAGGAACCCACCTGCAGCGGGCCGAGGGCCCCCAGCCAAGGATCCTGAACCCGCCACGCACACACCTGAATAGGTCACCGCGGCGGCCAGTCCACAGCCCGCGACCCAACCCGTCAGACGACGCGAACGCAAGCTTTGTCAACACGTCAAAGCAAAATCGCCCCTGACGAAGGAATACGTCGTGCCCGAGGTGGGACTCGACCTGCATTCCAGGCCTTGCAAACAAAGGGAACTCCGGAAAACATGCAGAATCCGGGGAAGTTCGAAGGCTCTACAAGGCAATCCGAGACCAATAGTGTGGACATTGTCCACACTTCCTTTCCGCTCAGCTCCACTGTCCTCGAACGGTAGTGGCCAGGTTGCGGGCAACGCCCATGCGATGGCGGTCCGGGCAGTCCGACGTCGAGTCAGGCCGTTAGAGGCGATTCGTCGTCCACCGCGGCGGTGTTCGATGCAGGCGTCGGGTTTGCGGCAAGCGCCTGGCGCCGGCGGTAGATCTGGATACCGATAGCCACCGGTATGGTGGTGACGGCGACGGCCCGCATCCAGGGCCTGTCCAAAACATGACCGGTGACGGCATCGAGCGAAACCCGCCCTGGTCCCCCGATCGCGAAAGACGTGGCCGCGAGCCCGAGCACGGCCGGATATTCCAGGCCTCCGTCCATCGCGAAGAAGCCGTTAGGCGCGTGCACGCTGGCAGCGACCCCCATCGTCGTGGCTGCGGCTGCTCCGGCCGCCGGCGTGGCGAAGCCCAGAGCAAGCGCCAGTCCGGCACCCGCTTCACCGAGACCGGCCAACATGGCACTGGTCTTTGCAGGGTGGAAGCCCATGGCATCCATGCCCTTGCTGGTCTCCTCAATACCGCCGCCGCCGAACCATCCGAAGAGTTTCTGCGACCCATGTGCGACGAGGACACCGCCAAGCGCGGCACGGAACAGGGTACGGGCCGCGGTAGTGGCTGCCGGCGTTACATTTTCATGACTCACGGTAATGACCCTTCCGATCAATGATGCTGGATCAAGCCTTCGGGCCATTTTAGGACAGCCCTTTCGGATCGTCGGCGACGTCGTCCTCATGAGCCCTTGCTGCTCCTGGAGAGACTGCAAGGGCAACGCGGCCACGGCAACGGCGTCACCCCGCTTATGGTCCCTCTGCGGCATGCTGAATCCGCACGCCATGGCAAGCGGATCCCTCCATGTCCCCGGAACAGTGCTCATGACCGACGCGGGAGTCAATGTTCGCCACGTAGACCATGTGCTCGCCGAGTGCTTCATTTTGGGGACACGCGGCGCCGAGGCGCATCACACCCGGGATGTACGATGTAGCCCGCACCCCAAGCGCGACAGTAAATACAGGGAGGCAGGATGAACACGGCATCGTTAGCGGGCAAGGTCGCCATCGTTACTGGCGGCGGACGCGGACTCGGGCATGCAATGACGCTCGGCCTGGTCCGCGCCGGCGCCAGCGTCGTCATCTCGGCCGCGCGCGAGGGGCACGAGATCGACAGGGTCGCCGATGAGATCAACGTGATGCTCGGAGTTCGCCGCGTGCTGGCCGTGCAAGCGGACGTAACCCAGGAAGCCGATTGCCGGCGCTTGGTCGATGAAGCACTCGCTACCTTCGGTGGTCTTCACGTCCTGGTCAACAACGCCGGGCGCGGTATGAAGTACGTCAGCCCGACCTTCCTGACCGAACCTACGCGGTTCTGGGAAGTCGACAGTGACACCTGGCGGACTATTATCGACACCAACGTCAACGGTCCGTTCCTGATGGCGAAGGCGGCCGTGCCGCAGATGTTGCATCAGCAATGGGGCCGCATTATCAACATCACCATGAACCATCAGACCATGCGCCGCGCCGGCTTTTCGCCCTACGGCCCATCCAAAGCCGCGCTCGAATCCGAAACCGTAATCTGGGCACAGGACCTGGCCGGATCGGGCATCACTGTCAACGGCCTGCTGCCTGGGGGTGCCACCGATACGGGCATGATCCCCGACGGTGTATCCGAAGCATTGCGCAGCCAATTGCTCCGGCCCGAGGTAATGGTCGAGCCGCTGCTCTGGCTGGCCTCAGAGTCCTCGGCAAATGTCACGGGCATGCGCCTGGATGCGGCGCGCTGGGACAGCACCCTTACGCCTGACCGGGCCGCCGCGGCAGCGCTCGAGCACGCGGGCTGGGTTAGCCAGTCTCCGGACTGAATAGTTGGTTCGACGCCGCTCCCCGTGATTCGCTGACGGAATCTTCGTCGTCCGCGTTACGGGTCCGGCAGTCGGACGGTCTTTGCAGCTAAGACGGATTGACGAATCTTCATGCTCGACCGTGGCCTTTGCAGTGGTGCTTGAGAGTGGGCGGCTCGTGCCGGAGGGGCTCTAATACCTGGGCGGCAGCCATCTTCTTCGGACCGGTTCCCGGTCCTCTCGGCGCAATTGCGGGTCACGGTGAGAGTGCAAGCAGACCCCTGCTGCCCCCTGCTGCAATGTTACGGCCGGGTAGCTCTCGACTTCCTTAATAAGGGTACTTAGTATTAAGGACCGGTATCTACCATTTCGTGAAGGGGTCGGCCAGCCGGTTCTCCGAAGCAGCCTTCCACCTTAACTCCTTAGACCTCCCGGCCATTTGGGTGGACCCAGAGGTCCTCTACATATCCCACTCCCTCGTGACTGACGCACGCGTACCAGGATGGCGCGCGCCTTGAGCGCGCTTGTGCGCGGCAGCGGGGACCCAGGAAGAGAGCGAACAATGAAGGCAGTAGTTTACAAAGGACCGAACGACGTCAGCGTCGAGGACATCCCCGACGCCGAAATTGAGCACCCCGCCGACGTGCTGGTGCGCATCACCTCAGCAAACATCTGCGGCTCCGACCTTCACATGTACGAAGGGCGAACCAGCTTTGAAACCGGCCGTTCATTCGGACACGAAAACCTTGGGGAGGTGGTGGAGACCGGCCCTGCCGTGAGCAAGGTCAAAGTCGGGGACCGCGTGGTGCTGCCGTTCAACATTGCCTGCGGATTCTGCAAAAACTGCGAACGCGGCTTCACCAACTACTGCCTGACCATGCAGCCCGAACCAAAGCTCGCAGGCGCCGCCTACGGCTTCGCAGACATGGGGCCCTACCAAGGCGGACAGGCGGAATACCTGCGCGTGCCATACGGGGACTTCAACTGCCTGCGCCTTGGCGAGGACGCGGCCGAGAAAGAACTCGACTATGTCATGCTCGCGGACATCTTCCCCACGGGCTGGCACGCCACAGAGATGGCCGGGGTATACCCGGGAGACTCCGTTGTCATCTACGGTGCCGGACCGGTAGGAATCATGGCCGCCTACTCAGCCATCATCAAAGGCGCCGGCAAAGTCATGGTGGTGGACCGCCAAAACGACCGCCTGAAGCTGGCCGAAGAGATCGGCGCCATCCCTGTCAATGATGCCGAAGTGGACCCTGTCGAGTTCGTGAAGGACCAGACCATGGGCTTCGGCGCAGACCGGGGCTGTGAATGCGTGGGCTACCAGGCGCACGATCCCGGCGGAACCGAACACCCCAACATGACCCTGAACCGGCTCGTGGACTCCGTGCGCTTCGTCGGCGGCCTGGGCGTGGTCGGGGTGTTCCTGCCCCAGGACCCCGGCGGGCCGGACAAACTTGAGCAGCAGGGCCAGGTGGCCTTCGACTACGGAAACTATTGGTTCAAAGGACAGACGATGGGCTCAGGCCAGTGCCCTGTCAAGAAGTACAACCGGGCCTTGCGCGACCTCATCGCCGGCGGCAAGGCCAGCCCGTCCTTCATCGTCAGCCACGAACTGCCGCTGGACCAGGCTGCTGAGGGCTATAAGAACTTCGACAGCCGTGAAGACGGCTGGACAAAGGTCGTCCTCCACCCGGCCGGCGCCTGAGCGAGGCACAGAGAGGAAACGTTCGATGTCGAAACGAAAAATTCCCGGGATGTGGCACTAATGCGCGCAATGGTTTACCGCGGCCCGTACAAGGTACGGGTCGAAGAAAAGGACATTCCAAAAATCGAACACCCCAATGACGCGATCGTGCGGGTCAGCAGGGGTGCCATTTGCGGGTCCGACCTGCACCTTTATCACGGCATGATGCCGGATACGCGGGTGGGGATGACGTTCGGGCACGAGTTCGTGGGGACCGTTCACGAGGTGGGCTCCTCCGTACAGAACGTGGCGGTGGGTGACCGGGTGATGGTGCCTTTCAACGTCTATTGCGGCTCCTGCTACTTTTGCGCCCGGGGCCTCTACTCCGACTGCCATAACGTCAACCCCAATGCGACGGCGGTGGGCGGCATCTACGGCTACTCCCACACCTGCGGAGGGTACGACGGCGGCCAGGCGGAGTTCGTGCGGGTCCCGTTTGCTGACGTGGGGCCAAGCAGGATCCCGGACTGGATGGATGAGGAGGACGCGGTGCTGCTCACCGACGCCTGCCCCACGGGCTATTTCGGTGCCCAGCTCGGGGACATTGCCGAAGGCGATACCGTGGTTGTGTTCGGCGCAGGCCCGGTAGGCCTGTTCGCGGCCAAGTCCTCCTGGCTGATGGGGGCTGGGCGGGTGATCGTGGTCGACCACCTGGAGTACCGGCTGGAGAAGGCCCGCAGCTTCGCCCAGGCCGAGACGTTCAACTTTGCCGAGTACGACGACATCGTGGTGCATCTGAAAAAAGAAACCGACTACCTGGGTGCCGACGTCGTCATTGACGCCGTGGGAGCCGAAGCGGACGGCAACTTCCTCCAGCACGTCACCGCGTCGAAACTCAAATTGCAGGGCGGCTCCCCCGTCGCGCTGAACTGGGCCATCGACTCGGTACGCAAGGGCGGCACGGTGTCCGTCGTGGGCGCGTACGGGCCCATCTTCAGCGCCGTGAAGTTCGGTGACGCCATGAACAAGGGCCTCACGCTGCGGATGAACCAATGCCCGGTCAAACGGCAGTGGCCGCGCCTGTTCGAGCACATCCAAAACGGGTACCTGAAACCCAGCGAACTGGTCACGCACCGTATCCCGCTGGAGCACATCGCGGAGGGCTACCACATGTTCTCCGCCAAGCTGGACAACATCATCAAGCCGCTCGTTGTTGCCGGCCAGTCCTGAAGGGAGCGCGCATCATGACCGAGATAGCCACACCTTATATTGCCGACAAACGCACACCCCGGAAGTCCGCGGAAGACCTGCGGGCGCAGATCCCGGGATGGGGCGCCGACCTCGATCCGGCCGACCGGCCCTCCTACCCACGGGAGCAACCCGGGATCGAGACAGGCGCGCGCTGGGACTTTCCCGAGCGCCAACCGGAGAAATGGCCCCGGGAACGCTCCGTCGAGCACGCCTTCCTCCCCCCTGTCTTCGGAACCTCCACCCCTCCGGCCGGGCTCTCCGGAGCCATCCGGAGGTACGCCTACAAGTACAGCGAGGGCCGGGCCGCGCACTGGCTGTTACTCATCGGCGCTGACCGCGTGGATGCCTGGGAACACCACCTGAAATCCCTCGCCACCTCGCACCCCGACAACCCCATCACCGAAACCGGGGTAGTCAGCGAGTTCCGCCGGGGCGGCTTCCGCTCACGCTTCGGGCAAAACCGCGCAGACGTAAACCACCAGTGGATCGACCCCATCATCGTGGCCGGCCCCTGGGTGATGGCCGCCATCGGGCTCACAGCGGCCTACAAGACCTTGCGAAAGGAGCGCACATAACCTGACTACCGTTCCGCCACGTAGGAGGAATGCCGGCTGTAACAGCAACCAAGGTGCGCCGCGATTCCTGCCGCGGTGGCCCAGGCAAAATGGGCGCCGCGGCTGGAGTTCCTGTGCCGGGTGTTGCCGTGCAGACCTGCCCGCATAAAAAGGGGCTGCGACTCGGGGCATCGGTTCAGGTCTCAGGAATGGCGGGACACTTCAAGCAGCGGCGCTTTTACTGGGAAAGTCGAGCCGAGCCCGAGCCACAAGCAACGGGCCTCAACGAGTTTCTGCCCCTCGATAACATGCTCGTGCCTCTGGCCCATGAACGGAACTGATCGTGGAACCCACGAATGGCGGCGGGTGGGAATCGGAGGAAAGCAGATGACCGATTCGGAGACAGTCGGCACGGGCCAAGAAGGTACTGCCGCCAAGAGCGGCCGGGGGCGCGGGACGGCGGTGGACGGACGGCTCCGCCGTCTCATGGGTTTACTGGGGCCCGGCCTGATTACCGGGGCAGCCGATGATGATCCGTCAGGGATCGCGACCTATGCCCAGGCCGGTGCGAGTTTCGGCAACGGGATGTTGTGGGCCGCACCGTTGACACTGCCGATGATGATCGCAGTGCAGGAAATCAGCGACCGTACCGCTCTGGCGACAGGTGAAAGCCTCGGCGCCTTGATCCGTCGGAAATTCTCCCGTAAACCCAAAATCATCATCGGCGTCCTGATGGTGGCTTTACTCGTGGCCAACACGCTTAACATCGCTGCAGACCTGATGGCGGTCGGTCAGGGCATGGAATTGCTGGGCGCCGGTCCGAACCATGTGTGGAGCGCTGTCTCCGGCATAGCCATCGTCGCGACCCTGATGACGGGTTCTTTCAGCGTGATTGCGAAAGTGTTCAAATGGCTGTGCCTGGTCCTGCTGGCCTACGTCGGGGTACTCTTCGTCGCAAGTGTCGACTGGAAGGACGTATCTGCTGGTCTGCTCGGGCTGCAGTTCCGGTGGGACTGGGACTACTTGGGCCTGATCGTCGCGGTTCTCGGCACGTCGATTTCGCCGTACCTGTTCTTTTGGCAGTCGGCCCACCGGGTTGAGGAGATGCGCGCCGAGGACCTGGGCGGCAAGCATGCGGTGGCATTACCGGACCGGGACGGCGACGCCGCAGGCCGGAAACTTCGGCATGCCCGGGCCGACGTGTTTATCGGCATGTTCTTCTCCGTGCTGGTTATGTTCGCGATTATCGCAGCGACCGCCGCTACCCTCGGCAAGAACGGGACCGAGATCAAGACTGCGGCAGATGCTGCCAAGGCTCTTGAACCGGTTGCAGGACCGGCCGCAAAAATGCTCTTCTCGATCGGGTTCATCGGCTCTGGTTTTCTTGGTATCCCTGTTTTGGCGGGGTCCGCTTCGGTGGGGTTGGCCGGGCTGATGGGAACCAGGTGGGGCTTTGACCGGAACCCCCGCACGGCGCGGTTCTTCTACATCCTCCTAGGCGTCGGCGTAGTTGGCGGAGTCATGATCGCTACATTCGTCGGCAACCCGATCGGCCTGCTGGTCCTCAGCGCCGTAGTCAATGGAATCGCTGCCGCACCCTTCCTGATCGTCACCATGCTCATCTCCGGAGACCGAAAAATCATGGGCCGCTACACCAACGGCAAACTCGCTTCCACAATAGGCTGGAGCAGCGCGGCGATCATGACCGCCGCCGGCGCCGTCGGCATTTACACCACACTCACAAACAAGGGCGGATAACCCACGCCGTCCCGAATTGACGGACGGTGCGGGAACACCGTCATGGGCTCCAGCTGCCCTGGGGCGACCCGCGCCGCGGCTGGGACGTCGTCTCTGCCGCGCGGGGCGATGTCCCATGGAAAGCCTCCTTCGACGCCGCCTTCGATAGCAAGGGCTAGACTTTCCTACTTGTCCTGGCCCAGGTCGAGGACCTCGGGGTTGACGATATTGCGGGGCCGCCGGCCCAGGCAGGCGTCCACTACGTTCTCCGCGGTCCGCCGTTTCAGTTCGTCGCTGGATTCCTCCGTGTACCACGCGGTATGCGGTGTAAGCACCACGCGGTCAAGGTCGAGCAAACCACTGTTGAGGGGAAGGGGTTCTTCTTCGAAGACGTCCAGCCCTGCTGCCCGGACCCTGCCGTTCTTCAGGGCATCAACCAGAGCCTCGGTGTCGATCACCCCGCCGCGGCAGGTGTTCACGATGGTGGCCCCCGCCTTGAACTGTTCCAGGGTGCGGGGGTTGATCAAGTGATGGGTGTGCTTGTTCAACGGCACGTGCAGGGATACGACGTCGGACTGGGCCAGCAGCTCGTCGAAGCCAACCACCTGGATGCCTTCTTTAGTGGTGGTCCCCGGGGTGTGGAGGGGATCGTAGCCCAGGGCGCGGAAGCCGAGCGCCTTGGCCTTGGCCGCCGTGGCCGCGCCGATCAGGCCGAGTCCGATCACGCCGAATGTCTGTGAGGAGAAACGGCGCAGCGGTTTGACCGAGTCGAGCAGGTTCTGTCCGGACCGGACTCCCCTGTCCAGGTCCGGAATGCCGCGGGCCAATGTCAGGGCAAGGGCAATGGCGTGATCGCTGACGTCTTCCACGCCGTAATCGGGCACGTTGGAGACAACGACACCGCGTTCCGTTGCGGCCTGAACGTCAACCGTGTCCACACCCACCCCGTACCGGCTGACGGCTTTCAGCCTGGGCAGGCCCGTGATGACGCGTTCTGTGATGGGTGCGTACTGAACGATGAGCCCGTCCGCATCGGCCGCAGCCTTCAGGACGTCATCCTCGGTCCTGCAGTCGGCCCGCACCAGCTCCACGCCATTGGCGTCAGCGACCGCCTGCTCTTGGCTGATCGATTCGAATTCGTAGTCAGTGATCAGTATGCGTGGCATGTCCGTCCTTCCTTTCTTTCTTTCTTTCTTTCTTTCTTCCCAGGATCATGTGATTTTCAGGCCCAGCGGAGGATCAACGGGTCCTTGCGCTTGGCCATCTCCACGAGCTGTGCACGCGTGTCGGGCTGCAGCTCCCCCACCGGCTGCCGTGTCCTGTCGCTGGCAATGATGTTCCCTTCCTTCATCAGTACCTTGGTTGCCCGCAGCCCGCACTGCCGGTTTTCGAAGTGGATGAATGGAAGAAGGTTTTCCCAGGCGGTGATGGCTTTGTCCCGCTCCCCGGCGTGGAAGTCGCGAACGATCTGGCCCAATTGGTCGGGCACCATGCAGCTGCTCATGGTGCCCCGCGCACCGGCTTCGAGATCGGGAATGAGGGTGATGGCCTCTTCGCCGTCGAATAGTCCGGGCAGGGACGATCCGGCGCAGGTGCCTAGGGCACGGAGTTTCTCGGCCGCCTGGGGCATTTCGATCTTGGCGTAGTTCACGTTCGGCACCTCCTTGGCAATGCGGGTGAGCAGGCCTACGGACAGGGGCGTGGTGCTCATCGGTGCATCCTGGATCATGATGTCCACGTCCAAGCCGTCGGCCACCCGCTTGAAGTACTCCAGCACGGCCTCGTCGTCCACTTTCATGGTGGCCCCGAAGAACGGCGGCATGAGCATGACCATCTCCGCCCCCAGCTCCTGGGCACGGAGGCTGCGTTCCCGGGCGATCCGCGAGCTGAAGTGGCTGGTGGTGACGCAAACCGGCAGCCGTCCGTCCAGGTGCTCCATGGTGGTCCGGAGCACCTGCTCGCGTTCCTCGTCAGTCAAAGAGAACTGCTCGGAGTAGTTGGCCAGGATGCAGACGGCGTCCGACTTGCCGTCCACCAGGTAGTCCAGCACGCGGCGCTGGCCGTCCAGGTCCAGCTCCTCGTCATCGGCGAAAATGGTGGGCGCTACCGGCATTACGCCAGTGATGGCACTCATAGGTTTGTCCTTAATAGGTTGGAGAGAAGGGGCAGCCGCTGGGTTCAGCGGTCACCGGCCAGAACCGGGGCGGTTTGGTCCACATAGTCTTCGGCGTCGATGTCGCGGCCGTGTGGGTCCCACTTGTTGATCAGGATCACCACGATGGCTATGGCGGGAACAACGGCGAGTACCAGCAGCGCCCGGGTTCCCCAGGCTGCCGTGGCCAGGGGCCAGAACACAAGCCCGGCAATCGCTCCGAGGCGGATGCCGATCTGGGTAAAGCCGGTGCCGGCTCCGCGCAGGGAGGTGGGGTAGGACATGGTGGCCATGGTCATGCCCTGAGCTCCGGGACCTGCTGCGTGGCAGAAGATCAGGAGGCCGATGACCACGGCACCCACGAAGGACCAGGCGCCTTCGACATTGCTGAGGGTGCCCGCGATGATCATGCAGGTAAAGGTGCCGCAGAACCCGATCAGCGACAGCTTGCGGGGGCCGATCTTGCCCGAAAGGCGGGCCCCGATGAAGCCGCCGGTAACACCGAAGCAAAGGTTGAGGATGAGCGAGGAAACGATGTTGGTCATGACGTTCTGGGTATGCAGCATGGCGAGCACGATCTGCCCGACGAAGAAGCCGACAGCGTAGTACTCCATCGACTGGCCGGCATTGATGACGAGGGACAGGACAGTGCGGCCGCGGTACTTCTTGCCGACGAGCTTGCCCCAGGCCTGGGTCAGGGTCATCTGGAACTGCTTGCGCTCGGCACGGGGGTCGACGGCGTCCTCCGCCACCTCCGCGTCCACGTTGTAGGTCCGCTTTAGAATTTTGGCCGCTTCATGCAGACCAAGGTTTTGTGCCGCCCAGGAGGGAGACTCAGCCATGTACTTCTGGCGGAAGATCATGATCAGGACGGCAGGGACGGCACCGAAACCCACAACGATGCGCCACATCTGGTTTTCGGACCATTGCAGCCCCTGGAAGAGGAAGTACACGGGAATCAACAGCGCGAAAGTGGATGCGACAGCGGCGTACCACATGGGCTGCCAGAGGGAAACGGTGCCCCCCTTCGTCTTCCGTGAGGCATATTCGGCCAGGAAGCTGAAGGCGACCGGGAAGTCGACGCCGATGCCCACGCCCATAATGAAGCGGGCAACAATAAGGGTCCAGACGTCCGGGGCCAGGGCGCAGGCGATGGCTGCGACAACGAAGAACACCATGTCCGCCATGAACACCTTGAACCGGCCCAGCTTGTCCACAAAGTACCCGCCGAAGACTGATCCGACGAGGGCGCCCACCATGATCGAGGCGGACACCACGGCCAGCATCTCAGGTGTCAGATGGAAGTCTTTGGAGATGTAAGGCAGGCCGAACGCCACCGAGGTGAAATCGTAGGCGTCCAGGAAGATGCCGCCCAGGGCGATGAGGGTAATGGCGAAGGATTTGCCCTTCTGGAGGGCACCGCTGTTGATGAGGTCTGTGACGTCCTGGGCGGAGCGCAGGACGATCCGTCCGCCGCTGGGGGCAGCGGCGTTGGGGACTGCTGACATTGGGGGTCCTTTCGAAAGCCCACTGCTTTGTGGGTCTCGTCTTTGCGATTCTAGAGTGTTCGATATTTCGAACGTTGGTCGAAGTGGCGATCAAGCAGTTGCTGCGGTAGGGTGATCGGGAACACAAAGGAGTCTAGGGATACCGCCCCGGACCGTCAAGCGCTGGACCGGAAAATGGATGTATACACCCGTAACAGAGGCGATGCAGGAGCTATCCAAGGCCTAACTGATTGCATTGCCGGGCCAGTTCAGCGGCTTCCACTTGCCGACCTTTGTGCTAAATTTCGAACATGAAAGGGGTGCTCCACATGGAGGACCGTCAACTGCCCAAGTGGTCCGAGATCCGCGAACTTCTCCAGTTCCGCAGCTTTGAGATGGATCCCGTGCAGCGAAGGCTTGCCCGGGCGTTCACCATCGCCGACCTGCGCGCCATGGCCCAGAAGACCACTCCGAAGGCTGTCTTCAATTACACGGACGGCGCGGCCGAAGAAGAGATCACCCTCGCCAGGTGCCGGCAGGCTTACCGGGACGTGGAGTTCTCCCCGGCGGTCCTTCGCGATGTCTCGGATCCCGATCCATCCACGAAGCTTTTTGGCCGGACCATCGACTTCCCCTTGGTCCTGGCGCCTACCGGCTACACACGGATGATGCACAACGACGGCGAAAAGGCAGTGGCTCGGGTAGCGGCCCGGAACAACATCCCGTACACCCTCTCGACGGTGGGCACCACCACCGTCGAGGACCTCGCCAAAGCGGTGCCCGAGGGGAACAACTGGTTCCAGCTCTACATCGCCAAGGACCGAAGCAAGACCGAGGGCCTGCTGGAGCGTGTGCTCACCAGCGGCTACGACGTGCTGATGGTCACCGTGGACACCCAAGTGGGTGGCGCCCGCGTGAGGGAGTTGCGTGACGGGCTGACCATTCCGCCCACGTTGTCGCCGAAGACCTTCGCTGACATGGCACTGCACCCTTCCTGGTGGTTCGACAAGCTCACCACCCCGCCCATCGAGTTCGCTTCACTCCGGGGCTTCGGCGGTAATTCCGCAGAGGTTGCGGACCAGGTCTTCGATCCCGCCCTGACGTTCGACGACATCGCCTGGCTGCGGAGGGTGTGGCCGCACAAGCTGCTGGTCAAGGGCATCCAGACCGTCAGGGATGCCGAACGTGTTGTGGAGTTGGGGTGCGACGGCGTCGTCCTGTCCAACCACGGAGGGCGGCAGCTGGACCGCTCGCCTACCATCCTGCGCATCCTCCCGCAGGTCCGGGAGGCCCTAGGATCCGACCCCACAGTGCTGATCGACAGCGGAATCATGTCCGGCAGTGACGTGCTGGCCGCCGTCGGCCTCGGTGCGGACGCGGCAATGGTGGGCCGGGCCTACCTTTACGGCCTGATGGCCGGAGGCGAGCGCGGCGCCGCCCATGCCGTGAAGATCCTCCGCTCCCAGTACGTGCGCTCCATGCAGCTGCTGGGCGTCAAGACCACTGCAGGCATCTCTGGCGATCATGTGGCACTGGCAGGCTGACAGCCGGGGGTGCCCCCGGCTGTCCCGGCCCTCAGCGGTAGCCGAGCTCCGCGCTCAAGCGGGCAGCGCCGTCGGCCGCCAGCGCCGACCACTCCTCCACCGGGCGCTGCTCCCAGCGCATGTCCGGAACGGAAATGCTCAGGGCCGCCACGACCGCGCCGGTGTGGTCCCGCACCGGCGCAGCCACGCAGGAAACGTCCGGGTTGGATTCCCCGGACTCGAAGGCCAGCCCGGAGGCGCGGATTTCGTCCAGTACGTTGGCCAACGCGTGGGGCTCGGTGATGCTTTTAGGGGTCAGTTTGGCAAGGCCCTTTTTGAAGACACGTTTGCGTTCGGCATCGGGCAGGTACGCCAGGAGGGCCTTGCCCACGGCAGTGCAGCTCGCCGGAACGCGGCCGCCCATGCGCGACACCATGCGGACGGACTGCGTGCTGTCCACCTTGCAGATGTACACCACGTCGGCACCGTCGAGGATTCCCACGTGGACGGTCTCGTCACACTCCCTGCCCACGGACTTGGCAACGCGCAGCCCGACGGCGTGCAGGTCCAGTCGCTCGGCGAACGCGTTGCCCAACCGGAAAACGCTCAGTCCGAGATGGTAGGTGGCAGTGGAATCGTCCCGGCGGAGGTATTTGCGCTCCGTCAGGGTGGTGAGCAGCTCATGGACAGTGGTCCGTGGAAGCCCGGTTCGTTGCACGACTTCCGGCGCAGAGAGCCCATGGCGGGCATCCATGAACAGCTCCAACACGTCAAGGCTCCTGACGACGGCAGGGGTCAAACGGGGCACTTTGTGTCCTTTCGGTAGGGAGCCACGGCTTCAATGCAGCTTCCAGTCTACGCATATCGTTCGAAATATCGCACGTCGTTCGAGAAGGAGGAATGATGTGGGTGCACAAGAAACAGATTCAGGAGAAAACCAGATGAAATCAACTCCCGAGCAGGTCGAACACCAGATTGTGGCGGCGCATGCGGCCTACGAAAGAGCCCGCGAGGTGGAACCGGATGTCCGCGGCTCCTGGCTCGAGTCCATCGCCTCGGCGTTGGAAGCAAACGCTGAGGAGCTTGTGGGCCTCGGAGCACAGGAAACGCATTTGGATGAGGGCCGGCTGCGCTTCGAACTGAAGCGCTCGGTCTTTCAACTGCGCCTCTTTCGCAGCGAAATTCTTGCAGGCGAGCACCTGGACGCCGTCATTGACCACGCCGACCCGGACTGGGGCATGGGTCCCCGGCCGGACCTGCGCAAGGTCAACGTGCCCCTCGGCGTCGTGGGCGTCTTCGGTGCCTCCAACTTCCCCTTTGCCTTCAGCGTGATGGGAGGCGACACCGCCTCCGCTTTGGCCGCCGGCTGCGCCGTGGTGCACAAGATCCATGAAGGACATTTGCAGCTGGCCCTGCGGACCGCGGCTATCGTCGAGGAAGCCCTTGCCGCAGCCGGAGCGCCGCAGGGAATCTTTTCCGCCGTGGTGGGACGGCAGGCAGCGGAAGCACTCGTGGACCACCCGCTGACCAAGGCGATCGGCTTCACGGGTTCCACGGGCGGCGGCCGCGCCCTTTTCGACCGGGCCTGCCGCCGCCCCACCCCCATTCCCTTCTATGGAGAACTGGGCAGCATCAACCCGGTGTTCGTCACGGAGCAGGCCTGGGCTACGCGCAGGAACGCCATTCTTTCCGGCTACGCTGCCTCTTTCACCGCAGGCATGGGCCAGTTCTGCACCAAACCGGGGTTGTTGTTCGCACCCGCGCAGGATTCCGACGGTGTGGCCGGCTTTCTTCAGCGGGAACTCGATGGCAAGAGCGTGGCACCGCTCCTGAGCCCGAAGCTGCGCGAGGGCTTCGACGCCGCGCTGGAAAAGGTGCGGTCCGCCCACAGCGTGGACGTGCTGGTGCGGGGCGACAGCGCCGAAGCACCCCGGCCCACGGTCCTGGCCACCACAGCGGAGGCGGTTCTGGCACAACCGGAGCTGCTGGAGCAGGAGATGTTCGGCCCCGCCACCCTCCTGATCCGCTACCGTCCCGGAACCAACCTCGCCGAACTGGCCCGGCTGCTGGAGGGCCAGCTCACGGCCACCGTCCAGGGCCAGCCGGAGGAACAGCTCGATGACCTGCTGACCGTGCTGCGCGAACGGAGCGGACGCCTGGTGTGGAACGCCTGGCCAACAGGGGTAAGCGTGACTTACGCGCAGCAGCACGGCGGCCCCTACCCCGCCACCACGGCCGCCTCCACCACCTCGGTCGGCACGGCAGCCATCGGACGGTTCATGCGCCCGGTGGCGTATGACTCGTTCGCGCCCGGACAGCTTCCGCCTGCGCTGCGTGAGGACAACCCCTGGAACATTGCACGGCGCGTGGACGGAATCCATGAACCTGCCGGACAGAAAGCAGAAGCACGATGACCCCTGTTACCGCAGATCAGATCCTGCCCGCGGACGCCGATGAAGCACTCCTCGTAGGCCGTATTTGGGACCCAGAGTTTGGCGGCCCCCGGATCGTGTCCATCCGGGGCCAGGAGGTCTTTGACCATACCACTCAGGTACGTACCGTCTCGGAACTCATGGACCTCGAGGACCCTGCCGAACTCATCACAGCGGCGCAGAACTCCCCCAGATGGAGCCTCGCGACCCTCGTTGAGGCATCGCTCGCCCCAAAGCCGACCAAGGCCCATTTCCTGGCCCCGGTTGACCTCCAGGTCATCAAAGCCTGCGGTGTGACCTTCGTTGACAGCATGATCGAGCGCGTGATCGAGGAACGCTGCGGGGGCGACATCCAGCAGGCCGCAACCGTGCGGGAGTCCGTCCTCTCGGTTCTTGGCGCTGACATCGCCTCCGTCCGACCCGGATCCCCGGAGGCCCGGCAGGTAAAGGACGTCCTCACGGCACAGGGAATGTGGTCCCAGTACCTCGAGGTCGGCCTGGGTCCGGACCCCGAGGTCTTCACCAAGTCCCCCGTCCTCTCCAGCGTCGGGTTCGGATCGCACATCGGCATCCCCTCGTTCTCGAACTGGAACAACCCGGAGCCGGAACTGGTGCTCGTTGTCGACGCACGTGGCCGGGCTCGCGGTGCAACCCTGGGCAATGATGTCAACCTGCGGGATGTGGAAGGCCGCAGCGCCTTGCTCCTGGGCATGGCGAAGGACAACAATGCCTCCTGCTCCATTGGCCCGTTCATACGCCTCTTCCACAAGGACTTCTCACTCGAAACACTGCGGGGTGAGGACATCACCCTCACGGTGGAAGGAGCGGACGGCTACCGGCTTGAAGGGAACAACAGCCTCTCCCGCATCAGCCGGTCCTTCGAAGAGCTCATCGGCGCGGCTTTCGGGGGCCACCACCAGTATCCCGATGGCTTTGCCCTGTTCACCGGGACCCTCTTCGCACCCACGCAGGACCGCGAAGCCCCCGGCCTGGGCTTTACCCATAAAGAAGGTGACACGGTGACCATCCGCAGCGGGCACCTGGGAGCTCTCGTCAACACGACGGGCAAAACCGAGGACCTGGCTCCGTGGACCTATGGAATCCGGGATTTCACGAATTACCTTTCCCGGTTGAGCTAGGAAATGGCCGGCAGGAGTCGTTAAAAGTCCCCCGGGCACCCGTCTGGTGTAGGTGTCGTCGTCTTCACCAGGCGGGTGCTATGCCTTCTCGCCCAAGGCGCGCAACCATTCGTGCGGTGGGAGCCCGGCTTTACACGTCCCACTCACCGAGACAACAATTCTCGGTGTGACTTCAACCCAACCGGCACCCGCCGCCAGCATGATCGAACGCGTTTCCCTGATCCTCGAGGTGTTCACACCCGAAGAACCGGTGCTGACGGGAGGGGAAATCGCACGCAGGGTGGGCCTTTCCCGGGCCACCACGGCCCGGATACTTACAGAACTCGCCAGGCACGACTTCATCAACCGGGTTCCGTCCGGATACCAGATTGGCATCCGTTGTTTTGAACTGGGGCAGATGGCACAGCAACCCAAGGATCTCCGGCACCTGGCCCTGGCAACAATGTTCGACCTCCGGCGGGCCACTGGCCTGACGGTCCAACTGGGCGTCCTCGAGGGTAACGACGTCGTCTATATCGAGATTTTGCGGGGCCAGTATCGGGACCTCACCATCCCGTCCCGCGTTGGTGGACGCGTACCGTCCTACGCCACCGCTGGTGGCAAGGCCCTGCTTGCCCACTCTCCTGGCCATTTGGTCGAGGACCTCCTGAAAGGCCAGCTGGAAAAGATCGGGCCAAGCACCATCACCGACCCCCATGAGCTACGCGCCGAACTGGACCTGGCCCGGCGTGAGGGTATCGCCTACGAGCGGGAAGAATCCCATACCGGCCTGGCCTGCGCGGCGAGTCCCATCCTGCGTGGTGACGGCACGGCCGTGGCCGCCATCTCCATCACCGCTCCGGTAGGGGTGGTGGAAATGAGGCTGGTCGGTCCAGCTGTCCATGCAGCCACACTGGGATTGAACCGCCAAATGGCGGCAGCGCCACATTGGGCCAAACTATAGGACGTCTCACTCAGTGAGAGGAAGATTTTGACGACGGCGCCCCGGGTCGCATGCTTATGCCGGTCCCCCGTGATCCGAAGCACGGGACTATGAGAGCTAAGCAACAAGGAGTGATCGGTGAAGGCCGCAATCATGAACCAAGCAGGCGCACCGCTTGCAGTCGTCGATCTTGATCTTCAGGCACCTGGCCCCGGCGAAGTCCGCGTGCGCGTCGACGCGGCGGGCATCTGCCACAGCGATTACCACTACATGGTCCAGGACCTGGCGTGCCGGACACCCATCGTGCTGGGCCATGAGGGTGCGGGCATCGTCCAGGAAATCGGAGCCGGGGTCTCCCATGTCCAGCCCGGCGACAAGGTCATTCTGACCTGGCGGCCAAGTTGCGGCAGGTGCGAGTACTGCACCAGCGGCTCGCCCGCGCTCTGCCGCCTTGGCGCGGTGCACGCCACCCATAACGAACTGCTGCGCGGCGGAACGCGGCTGTCACACGACGGGCAGCCCGTCCACCACTTGATGGGGGTGTCCTGCTACGCGGAGGAATGCGTCGTATCCGGCGAGTCCGTCATCAAGATCCCGCAAGAGGTTCCCGTCGATGTCGCAGCCATCATGGGTTGTGCAGTGATCACTGGGATGGGCGTGGTGCTGAACGGAATGGGGGCCCCTGCCGGGGAGTCTGTCCTCATCGTCGGAGCCGGCGGAGTGGGGCTATCGGCGGTCATCGGCGCCGCAGCAGTCGGGGCCTACCCCGTAATCGTTGCGGACATTGACCACGAAAAGCTCGCGAAGGCGCGCGAGCTCGGAGCGACCCACACGATCAACACGAGCGAACACGACCTCGCGGCGCGCGTGCACGAGATCACCGGCGGAGGCGCCCATTGGGCTGCCGAGGCCATCGGCCGGCCCGAGACCATTCGCCAGGCAGTGGTGGCACTTCGTCCCCGGGGCACGGTGTTCGTGGTGGGACTGTCCAACGCCGAAGCGGAGATCAAGGTGCCTCTGAACCAGTTGGTCCAGCAGGAAAAATCGGTACGCGGAAGCCTGTACGGCTCTTCAAACCTCTCAGTGCAGATCCCCCAGATCCTCGACATGTACCTGGCGGGCCGCTTGCCGCTCGATGCCCTCATCGGGGAGAAGTTCAGCCTGGACCGGATCAACGAAGCATTCGAATCCCTGACCGACGGAAACATCGGTCGTTCGGTGGTTCTGATGGGCAGCAACTAATCCATACCTTCACCGCCGAAGGTCTTCACCCAGGAGACAACCCGCAACTGTCACCGCTCCACAGGTCGTGGTCCCGGACAGATACCGGAAAGGCGCCTTCCGGGGCCGTGCAGTCGGCAGCACAATCGAAAGGCGGCTGCTTCCTCCTCTATAGAAGCATGTCAGGGCTGGTGTTCGGTTCCTTGTTCTTCCCGTCCAACGAACCCACCATCAGGAAAGTCCTGGCCCTGGCGTCCTTCGCCCTGGCCTTCCTGGTCCGTCCGATCTGGACACCAGCATTCCCCTGCGGGAAGTTGTGAGCCTGCTGTCCCTGGCGGCGCGCCTTCATGAATAGCCTGCAGTGGTTCTTGGGGGAATCTCACAAAGAGCGCGGTGCTGAAGTTTTCGATAAAGAAAGCCTCAAGACGCCCACTCTAGGTCTTCCTGACCCTACGATTAGCAAGTCGCCACTGCCCTGGTCGAAGGAGAGTCGTATGGGCTACGCGGCGATGTAGTTCGGCTCCTCCGTCTCCTGTGGGAGGGCGAGCGAAACATGGGGGTATGGGATGTTTGTTCCAAAAGTCGGCGACCAGTTCCGCGAGGATAAGCTGCCGGCGCGGATCCGTGCCATGCGGATGCCGCGCTGGGCGGCCGCGACCCTGGCCCTGGGGCTCCTGGTACTCGCCGTTGCCGCGATCGCGGGCTCGATCCTGGTAAACGAGAGCGACAGCACGATCATCTCGTCGCGGACCGAAGGTCTCATTCTGGGCGCGGCGATCGTCTCAGCGGTTTTCGGCGCCTTCCTGCTGTGGTACGCCGGGGAATGGGTGACTCTCACCACGGATGCGGCAATTGTGACAACTGCGTTCTTCGCATGTACTCGAGTCGACCGGGCCCAGCTTGAAGACTTCCATCCCTACCTGCACCGTTACCCCGGCCGCGGAGGTCCCCAATATCGGATGGTGCCAACCTTCACCGTAAGGGACACCCGCGACAGGCTCCGGGACGTTCCGCTGCAGTTCCTGTCCTACTGGAACCCGGCCGGCGGCACGGAAGCGGACCTGGCGCCCCGAGCCGCGTTCATCGAGGCGTGGGCACGCTCGGTCAGCAGCCCCTATTCGAGAGCTGTCACCACCGGGGCTCTGCCGGCCGTCCTTGAGATGCACCGTCAATCCGTGCGGACCGGTCTGCTGCGACGCGCGCGCCTCGTCGCGATCCTCGTCCCCCTCGTCTCCATCGGGCTCGGACTGGGCCTTGGCTTCGGGCTTGCCCCAGCGTCCAAGGCTTTGGGGCTAAGCCACAGCGCCGACGCCCAAACGAATCGCACCGGGATCCGGGACCTCGACGACCACCTCACACCAGCAGTAACCGGCTACCAGTGGCGTGCCAGCGAGTTCCAGCCAGGAACGAGAAACTTCACCTTCTTCCCGACTCTACCGTCGCTGCCGTCCGCCCCGTACACAGTCCGATACTTCATCCGTGACCCATCCCAGCAAGGGCCCGAACTTTCCGTCCCGGAGCAGAAGTACGGGCGCATCATCTCAGAAGGGACGATTTCCGTTCAGAATCCCGCCATCCGGTTCACCCTTGAGCACAACGACACTACCTTCACTTTCGAGGTTTACGTCACCGACGACCATGGCCATACGACATACGATTCGGACCTTTACAGGAACATCGCGGCCCAGCCGGCTCCGAATACCTAGGGGAAAACGCCATAGTCGCAAGAGTCCAATCCGCCCCGGCATGCCCTTTGTCCGGAGCCGTCATACCTCGTTGAGCCGTTTCCATCCAGGTGCGGATGCACTGAGGACCTGTTGCCCCTTAGTGTCAGACGCCGTCACCTAAGGCCAGCGCCTACCAGTCTTGAAGGGTCGGTGGAAGGTCTCAGTCTGAGGCACTGTGCCGTACCAAGGAGCCAGGCGGCGCGTGCAGCGGCAACTTATACAGGCCACTCGAGCTGCTCGCGTACTTTGCCAATCCCGGTGCCAGGGGGCCTTCACGCTGATCACGACCTAGGCGTGAGCGTGTCCCGAGCGACGGCGGTCCCTGGTCTTCGGGCGTGACAGCGCCAGGGTGACGACCAGTAAAGGCAGCACCGTAGCGTGGTAGGCCACGTCAGCAGACTGGCCGCCGCTGAGCGTAAAACCCAGCCCGACCAGGAAGCCCACGATAGCGAAACCCGTTGCCCCGGCCGCGGCTGCGCGCCCGCGCGCCGGACTGCGCCTGACCAGCATGGCGCCGGCAAAGAGGATCACGCCAATGACTGCTTCGGCGATCCCGGCAGCGCCAGGGTTGTAAGGCTTGGCGCCGCCGCCCATGACACCGGAGAGGTGCAGTCCCGAGATCACGGCCAATGACAGGGCCTCAAGTAGCATCAGGGACGCGACGCCACGGCGCACGCGATCCGAGGAAAATCCCTGCCCGGAGTTCTTGATGGTTGTCATACCAGCCACGCTAATCAGCAGCGGCACGTCCCGCATCGTCCCGGGGAGGTATCCGGGGTTACTCCCGGAGCAGTACTGCTCAGGGAGTAAGAGAACCGGGCGGTCGCTCCGCATACCCCCCCCCAAATAGACGGTGCAGCGTTACAGCCCCCTGTGGCAGGTCAGGGGATGGAACCGAACCGCCATCCGGTGCCGCCAGCACTCCCCCGCCGCCTCGCCACACACATGGAAGCCAACGTTGTTCCCATCCCGCTGGCGCGTAGAGCTCGTCCAGGCCCCTCAGCCCGGTCCCGACGGTAGGCGAAGTCGTTCGAGTACACCACGACCCCAGCTACCGTCTGGCTCCAGTCGGGTACACAGCGACCACCCTCCGCCACCGGTCCCGGGCCCACACCCGACGTGGACTTACTGCCGCAGCGTGAGCGCCGCCGACGGGGAGCCGCGCGAAATACGGCATGAGCGCACACGCCTACGGTCGCCGGTCCTTGCTGGGCCCGGCTTGGTGGCCGCGTCCTTGCTCCCACATGGATGTCAGTGCCCGCAGGGGATCGGCCAAGCAATCGACCGCCCAGGGCGGGGCTTCGGCGAGCAGGGCATCTTCGAGGGCGAGCTGGGCGGGAATCACCTCGTCCACTAGCGCGGCGCCAGTGTCGGTGAGGACGAGCAGGGACGAGCGGCCGTCGGCCGGGTTGGCCGTCCGGCTCAGCAGTCCCCGCTTCTGGAGGGCGTTCAGCCGCATGGTGATCGCGGAGCGCGGGGCAAGCAGCGTCTGGGCCAGCGTCGTTGGGCTCAGAGGTTCGCCCGAACGGCGCAGCGCGGAAAGCACGTCCAGCTCGCCGCGGGTGAGCCCGTAGTCGGCGAGGAAGGCGTCGCTGGCTTCGAGGATGAGGCGGGAAGCGCGCAACACGCGGTGGATCACCCCGAGGCTGGTGAAGTCGAGGTCCGGGCGCAGCCGGGCCCACTCCAGCTGCATCCGGTCCACGAGGTCGCCCTGAGCGGGCAGGCCGTCTGCGTCCTGATCCATCCGACTCCTCCGCGGCCTTGGGACAGTCGTCTTCGTCAAACCTCATAGTAGTTCACTTGTGTAGTAACCTTAAAGTACTTCATTTCTGTACCACCTCGAAAGGTTAAGATGACGCAGCTCACCCCCACGCGGTCCGGGTGGGCGGCAGTCTTCGATCTGGGTCCGCATGCCGGGGCCCATTGGACCGCCCTGCGCGCAAGCCTGTCGATCTTCATGCCGCTGGTGGCTTGCATGGCGTCCGGCCACGGCGACCTGCTGCTGTATGCGGCGATCGGCGCCTTCACCGCCCTGTACGGCCGACACGAGCCCGCTCGGGTTCGCCTGGCCATGCAGGCGCAGGCGGGCGTGGTGCTGGTGGTCGGCGTCGTCGTCGGCGCCCTTGTGGCGACCGTCCCGTTCCGGCTCTGGCTGCTCGTCCCGGTCGCGGCCGCCTGGGCCGCCGTCGCGGTAGTGCTAGCCGAGCTGGGCCGATGGCATCCGGCCGGAGCTCTCAACCCGGTCTTCGCCCTCACGGCCTCGGCCACGGTCCCGATCGCGATGAGCACGGTGCCCGTAGCCGCCCTCGCTGCGGCTGGCGCGGCCGTCTTCGCGCTGCTGCTCGCCCTCCCCCGTCGCACCGCCCGCGCCGGCGGCGACCCGGAGCGGTACCGGCTGTCGCGGCGTCGCCTACGCCCGTCCGACCCGGTGCGCCGCCACGCCGCCCGCTATCTGCTCGGAATCGCGGCCGCCGGCATCGCCGTCGCAACCAGCGGCATCGGCCACCCCTACTGGACCTTCGTCACGGCATCCGTCCCCATGTCAGCACCCGACTTGCACGCCCGCCTCACGCGCGCTGCCCAGCGGGTGATCGGCACCGCCGCCGGCCTCGGCGTCGCAGCCCTCGTCCTGGCCACCCACCCCAACAGCTATGCCGCGATCATCGTGATCGCCGCGCTCCAGGCGTGCACCGAGCTGACGACCGGGCGCAACTACAGCCTCGGCTTGATCTTCTTCACCCCAATGGCCCTTCTGCTCGGCGATCTCATGATGCCAGCCTCGATAGGCACCCTCCTGACTCAGCGCGCCCTTGAAACCGTCATTGGCCTCACCATCGCCCTGGCCGCCACCGTCATCACCCACGAAAGGCGCACTCCTACGAGCCGGACCCCACCGCGCGATCATCTGCTCGACCACGTGTAAAGGAGGCCAGGATTTAGCACCGACAAGGCGCCCTAGCCTGTGCGCAAAATAACCACGAACGGTCCCCCTCAGGTGATTGAGGGCCGACCAAACGTGGTTCAGCCTGTCGGAGTTGCTTCCGGTGGGCTGGTAACTAGCGGTTGGTACGCCCGCCGTCATCAAGTTCGATGTTTTCCTTGCGGACTTCTTCCGTGACGGCGTGTTCGTCGGTGATGGTTTCCTTGCCCAGGCGAACCGTCAACGGGGACCGCTTCGTTTAGTACGACCGGGCGTTCTTCGTCAATGACCGCTTCGTGCTCTTCTTCCGTGCGCGCATCTCGCCACCGCATCGACCAGGAACTGCGGTCCAGGGCACGAACACGACCGCGCCTGTCAATCCTGAGTCAGGGCCGTAACCCACGGGATGTGCCCAGCGGCTGTGATTGGGTGTGGACCACGTACCCTCTCAACCCCTTCGGAACCCGGCAGCGTCGCTGGACCCCAGGGACAACACCAAAATCAGCGACGAAGCTCGGGGATTACCGATCTCTTTCCCGTTCATCGTGGCTCGACTAGTTGGCGGCTACTGGTAATCGGGGAGGGCACGGCGTGGGTGACAGGCAGAAGAATCCGGTACGTGTAGGTATCGCCGAGCAGTTGCAGGACATGGTCCTGGAGTCAGCCGATGTGGCCAACATGCTCGACGAGCTTGTCAAACACCCAGCAGCAACGCTTGCACCCGGACACGCCGTGCTCTGCGGACTAACCCTGGTCCGAAAAAAGCTCCCGGCCACTGTTGCCACCTGCGCCCCACAGGTAAAAGCCATGGATGAGCTCCAATACAACTTTGGGGACGGCCCCTGTCTCACGGCCCTACGCGAGGAGGTCACTGTCTACGTGCCCGACCTGGACCGGGAGCGCAGGTGGCCACGGTACTGCGCTGTTGCCCGGTCCGAAGGCATCGGCTCGATCCTCTCCATCCCACTGCCCCTGGACAATGACGCAGGGGCCGCCATCAACCTGTACGCGGGAGACAGGGAAGCGTTCACCGACGACGACATTGCCAGTGCCGAAACCTACGGGGCGCAGGCCTCCAAGTCCCTACGCCTCGCCGTCCGCACCGCGCAGTTGCTGAGCGCCCAACAGAACCTCGAAGCATTGATGCGGTCCCGCACCATCATCGATCTCGCCTCAGGCACCATCATGGAACGCCACCACTGCAGCCAGGACACGGCCCTGCAAACCCTCCGCGAGGAATCAAACAACCGGAACCGCAAACTGCGCGACGTCGCCGCCGAATACGTGGCAAAAACAAACACCCACGCATCAATCCACACTCATTTCGACCACTAATCGGAGGACCGCGATGTTCACATCCAAGAGGGTCAGGAGTTCGAATCTCCTTAGGTTCACAAAGACCCGCTGCGTAAGACTCTTCACACACTGATGTCGCTAGCCGCTCGCCATGGTCCGCGAAACGGCCGTGCGGGCCCGACCCATTCCTACAGGTCAGGTCTAGAGTGTAGTCATGGGAATCATCATCGGCCTTCTGGTCCTCTGGCTCATACTGTCCATCGTCGGCTTCGTAGTAAAAGGACTTCTCTGGCTCGCCATCATCGGCCTGATCCTGTTCGTCGCTACCGGCGTATGGGCGTGGCTCAAACGCAAGACCAACGCCTGACCCCTAACCTTCAACAGCCTGTACCCGCCGCCACCAGAGGTACCTGATCCAAATGACACATCAGGATTATCCCAACGGCGGATGCGCAAATGTGACTCCAGCACGTCTGAACGGGCCTGAGACGTCAGACAAACGATCCCCCAAGCGGCCCAGCGCACCTATGTAGAGGACAGCGGTCCGTCTGGGCACGCAAGTAGTACCGTCCACGAGTGTTTCGAAGCCATCGCGAGCGAGCGGGCATTGCGTTCAACCAGGCCTCCACCCAGCATGAGCATGCACCGCACACCCCTGCAGGGGGCCTAAATGACTGCCTAAAAACCATAAAGATGATGTGGAAAGGGACCCGGGGAACGTACTGTTAGGATTTCTGGCCCGCTGACTTCAGTAGGCCGGCTTGCGTACGGGTGCTGAGGAGTTGTCGTGGAACTGAATGGGCAGGAAAGTAACGTCGTGACCATTGATCTTTCCCGTCACGGTTACCTGCATGTTCGATGGACACCCGGAGCAGTGGTCACTGCAACCGAAGCAACCGCCATGAAGAGCCGCGCGGTCGAGATAAGTTCTGGGCGGGCCCTCCCAATGCTGGTGGAAATGTCCAACTTGGAGTGGGTCGGTCGCCGTGCCAGAGAGATTTTTGCAGCGCCGTGGCCGCTCGCGCGGATGGCCCTCGTCGGTGCCAGTCCCGTAGACGAGGTCATAGCCATCTTTTATGCCTCACAGCATGACCATTCATGTCCGACGCGGTTCTTCACATCAGTGGACGAGGCGGTAACCTGGCTGACCGAGTGAATCAACCGGCACCCGGTCAGTGATGCTTACGCTCATGCGCCCCGCAGGCGACTCTTCCGCCCCGGCCTGGCATCTGCATCCGTAATAGTCGCTGACCAATGCGGTCTCCCCGCGTACCTGGGATTTGCAAAGGCCGCCGTAAACGTGCGTTTGCGACCGGGCTGCGCTAGGACAGCGCGAAGAAGGGGAAACGGACTCCCTGACCGATTGGTTCGGCCGGTGAAGGCGTTAAGCGCCGCGGCTGAAAGGCAGAGTCGCAGGCAAATGAAGCGGTCAGTTCGAGTCGAGAGAGCTATATTTTTAGAGTGCGCGTCCGCCCGTTTCTGCGGGCGGCCCGGGTCTCAGATTTTTTCGGGTGCGAGACGCTCTATTGGGAGGGCTCCACGTGTCTCAGAACGTTCTCCAGGAACCGCGACGGCGTATCGGCCGACGGGGGGCCCGGCTCGCTTGGCTCGTTGGATGTGCTGCCCTGCTCCTTGGGGCGCTCGCGTTGTATTTCTTTTGGAACAACGGAACGGTGCAGGCGAGGGTAACGGGCGACTTCTTCATCCTTGCCGCTGCCCTGATGGCCGGCATCAGCTGCAGCAGGGCCGCTCGGCGCGGTGAGAATGCGCGGGCGTGGTCTCTTCTGGCCGTCGCCGCGTTTACCTGGGCTGCGGGCCAGGCGCTTTGGACGTTGTTCGGCCTCACCAACAACAACACATATCCCTTTCCCTCGATTGCCGACGTCCTGTTCCTCGCGTACTCCGTGCCTGCCGCCGCCGCGCTTTTCAGCTTCAAACGTCCAGCCGGCACAACCAGGGTGGGCTGGGTCAGGTCATCCCTTGATGCCTCGGTGATCGCCGGCTCCGTCTTGGCGATCAGCTGGTACACCGCACTCGGGCCGGCCCTGAGCTCCGATGGCGACGTCCTGACCGTGCTGGTCAGCGTCGCATACCCCGTAGTGGACGTGGTCATGACCTGTCTGGTGCTGGTCCTTGCCATGCGCCGGCAACCAGGAGAACGCCTCCCGTGGCTTTGTTTCGGCAGCGGGCTGCTCGCCCTGACCATTACGGACAGCACGTACATCAGACTCACCTTCGACGGCGTCACGGGCGTCACAGGATCGCCCCTGGCGGTGGGGTGGATTGGCGCCTTTCTCCTGATTGCGCTTGCACCGCTTGTCCCCTACGCGCAAAGACCGCAGCCCGAGCGCAAGGCGTTCGCTCTGGCCCTGGAACTGCTCCCCTACGCGCCTATCCTGGTGGCCCTCGTAGTCGTCGCAGGACCCCACGTTCAGGAACTAAGCACTTTCCTGTTGGTAGTGGCCAGAACCACGGTCGTCCTCATCCTGATCCGCCAAGTGCTGATCGTCGTTCAGAACATCACTTTGACCACAGGCCTGGAACAGGAAGTAGCCGTCCGCACTGCAGAGCTTGAAGGTTTGGGCGCCATTGTGAATTCGTCCACGGATGCCATCTTGAGCACCACCCCCGAAGGCCTCATCACCAGTTGGAACCCCGGCGCCGAGCGGCAGTACGGCTACTCCGCAGAGGAGGTCATCGGCCGCGACGGGCGAATCCTCCTGCCCCCGGGCAGCGCCGACAGGATCCAGGAGATCTTTGAGCGGCTCCGGGACAGCGGCGACGCGATGAACTTCGAATCCGAACACGTCAGGAAAGACGGGACGGTCATCCCGGTCTCCGCGACGGTCTCACCAATCCAAAAAGACGGGAACCTACTCGGGATTGCGATCATCGCCAGAGACATCACTCTCCGCCGGGCCGTCGAGGACGAACTCAGGGCAGCACGGGCAGCCGCGCTGGAAGCCAGCAGGCTCAAATCCGAATTCCTCGCCACCATGAGCCATGAAATCCGCACGCCGATGAACGGCGTCGTGGGATTAACTGCCCTGCTGCTCGACACCCCTTTGGATGAAACACAGAAACAATACGCCCAAGGCGTCAAAGGCGCCGGTGAAGCGCTGCTGGCCTTGATCAATGACATCCTTGATTTTTCCAAACTCGAGGCGGGCAAAGTCGAACTGGACCTGCGGCCCTTCGATCCCCGGCTCCTGGTTGAGAACGTCGCGGCGCTGTTAGCGGAACCGGCACAAGCCAAGCGGTTGGAACTCATCGCCTACTGCGAGCCAGGCCTTCCCGGCAGATTGATCGGAGATTCAGGCAGGATCCGCCAGATCCTGTTGAACCTGGCCTCCAACGCCGTGAAGTTCACCGCGGCAGGAGAAGTCGCCATCCGAGTCAAGACGGAAACAGGTGATGCCCGGCACGGATCCGCTGCCACGATTTATTTCGAAGTCCGCGATACAGGAATCGGTATCGAACCCACCCAGCATGCCCGGCTGTTCGAATCATTTTCCCAAGCCGACGCCTCGACCACCCGCCGCTACGGTGGCACCGGACTGGGGCTGGCAATCTGCAACCGCCTGACCGAAGCCATGAACGGTGAGATCGGGATGAAAAGCGTGCCGGGACAAGGCAGTACCTTCTGGTTCCGGATCCCGTTGCCCGTGGCGCCACCGTCCACCGATCCCCTGCCAACCGCAGACATCCTCACCAACATGCGCGCACTGGTGGTGGACGACAATGCCACCAACCGCCTGGTACTGGAGTCACAGCTGCGCGGCTGGAAGCTGCAACCTCACGCCGTACCTGACGCCAAGACCGCCCTGGACAGCGCCCGTAAGGCCGCAGAGCGGGGAGAACCCTTTGATCTTGCGGTCCTGGACCTATGCATGCCCGGAACCAACGGCCTGGAACTGGCACGGGCCATCAAAGCTGACCCTGCCCTGGCCAGCATCGAACTCATCATGCTCACCTCGACCATGCAGATCAACGGCTCAGCAATCGCCGACGCCGGAGTCCGGGAATGGCTCATGAAACCAGTCCGCAGCTCCGAGTTCTACAACCGCCTGATCCGCCTAATGTCCACCCGCGAACAACGCCCCCCAACTGAGCGGCTCGCAGGTAGGACTACGACTATGCGTGAACTGACCGGCACCGGCCCCTCCCATCAAAGGCCCGTCCGCGGCCGCCTCCTGGTCGTCGAGGACAATGAAGTCAACCAGCTCGTGGCCCGATCAACAGTGGGGAAGTTCGGCTATGCCGTGGACGTCGTCGCCAACGGCGCCGACGCAGTGGCCGCCGTCGAAACAACAGAATATGACGCCGTCCTGATGGACTGCCACATGCCGGTGATGGACGGGTTCGAAGCCACCGGGATCATCCGGAGCCGTCAGGACGGGAACAGCCGGCTTCCCATCATCGCGATGACTGCCGGTGCCCTCGACGGGGACCGTGAACGCTGCCTCGCCGCCGGCATGGACGATTACCTCGCCAAACCCGTTGACTCCGCTGACCTCGAAACAGTCCTGGCCCGATGGGTCCCCGACAAGGTCGGCAGTTACCTGCCCGAGCAACCTTTGGCCGTCACGGGCGGTCATCCATCACCCACCAGCGGGCATGCCAGGCAGGGGCTCGATAAAAGCCGGCTGGCGACTCTTCGTGACCTTGGGCCATCCGATGGGCTGGGCCTGTTGCCGGCCGCAGCAGAAG
The DNA here is from genome assembly GCF_036455295.1 of Pseudarthrobacter phenanthrenivorans. Taxonomy (GTDB): domain Bacteria; phylum Actinomycetota; class Actinomycetes; order Actinomycetales; family Micrococcaceae; genus Arthrobacter; species Arthrobacter phenanthrenivorans_C. The sequence goes on from NZ_JAYXNX010000002.1 coordinate 387,593, forward strand.
CTTTCCGCAACGATGTCCCGGCCCGGATCGCCTCCCTGCATCAAGCGATCAACGACAACGACGGTCCAGCCCTTGCCCAGGCGGCCCACGCACTCAGAGGTGCCGCGGCCAACATCGGCGCCACCACCGTCGCGGCCCTGTGCGGCGAGCTGGAGGCTATCGGGTCGGCCGGAAATCACGGCCATGCCGGGCAGCTTATCAGCCGACTCGAAGCGGAACTCGCGCACGTCAATATCGAACTTGATCGGGCCCTGGACGGTGCGCCGTGAAAATCCTGGTGGCAGATGACGATCCGGGCTCGCTCCTGGTAGCTAAGGCCGCCGTCGACCGATCTGGTCATGACTGCCTGACCGCGAGGGACGGCGACGAGGCGTGGGCTATGTATCTGGAGCACGAGCCGGACGTGGTTGTCACGGACTGGATGATGCCCGGCCGGGACGGGCCCGCCCTCTGCCGTGCCATTCGGGCACGGGCGGCAGACCTGTACACCTACATCGTGCTGCTCACCTCCCAAGGGTCCCGGGACGACGTCCTTGCCGGGCTCCAGGCCGGCGCGGACGACTACGTCACCAAGCCGCTGGACCCTTTTGTCCTGCACACCCGGCTGCTGGTGGCACAGCGGGTCACCACTTTGCACGCCGACCTGGCCCGGTACCGGGACATGCTCACACAGCAGGCCCGAACCGATCCCCTGACTGGGTTGAGCAACAGGCTCAAGCTCACCGAAGACCTCACACAAGTGCACGCCCGCAGCCAAAGGTACGAGGAGGAATACTGTCTCGCCATGTGCGACGTCGACAACTTCAAAAGCTACAACGACATCTACGGACACCAGGCCGGCGACCAGGCATTACAAGCGGTCGGCACCGCACTGGCAGCAGCGGCACGCAGCAGCGACGGGGTGTACCGGTACGGCGGCGAGGAATTCCTCCTCGTCCTGCCGAAGCAGTCACAACAGGGCGCCAAACACATGCTGGAACGGGCACTTCACGCCGTCCACGCCCTCAACATCATCCACTCCGGGGACCCGACGGGCCACCTAACAATCAGTGCAGGAATCTCCGCCTTCACCCCCGGGCAGCACCCTGACGCCGACGCCGTAATTGGAGAGGCCGACGCGGCCCTCTACACCGCAAAAGCCGGCGGCCGGAACCGGGTCGCACTAGCACCGTAGACAAGCCGCCGCCACCACTCCCAAGCCTGTCCTCCCTGGGCCACTTCCGACGAAACGAAGGAGTCACTGTAGCTCGAGAGACGTGCTACCTAGGGTACGGCGTGTCCACGCTGCGCGGAGGACATGGGCTGAAGCCACCTGCAAGGCCACCGCCGTCGTACGGGCAGGCGAGGACGTGCGCCCACGCCACAACGCCTACCACGCGGAACGCTGCATGGCCGCAGTTCTGTCCAACACGGCCTGATAAGCGGCAGCCGGGTAATCGACCAGAAGCGTGCAGGGGATTTCCTCTCCCGGCATGCTGGCGGCTTCGGCCCCCGGGTAGCCGAACAAGGCTCACATAAAGCAGGCGTAAGTATGGACGCTGTACACCCACCCTGTGGCAGGGCGATCCGAGGCCGGGACGTGAACAATCTCCACAGCCCTTTTTTCGGCCGTTGAGGCCTTCAACTTGTGACCGCATCCGGAAACCACCAAGGGATGCGGTCTCTCATTGTCCTGACAGATTCGATTCACCCCATTGACAGGCATTTGCGATCCTGGAATCCACCACTTTCCCCCCTTTGCGGAGGCTCCGCACGCCGGCCTCACGATCGCTACGAGTGGTCTGATCCCCACTTATCTGTGAAGGTCATGGCGCCCGAGCCCAAGACGGCGATGGATAAACAAAGCCTCATCGCTGCTTGTCATTCTGATATACCCCATGATCGCTGGGCGGGTCCTCCGCGCAACCAGGCCGCTACCGCGCCGGCCCCGAAACCGAAAACTTCCCCACACTCACAGTAGAAGCAGTTCCTGCGGATGAAGTTTCCGGCCCCGAAGCCGGTCCGCCAAGTTGCACTCCGGCCCCTGACCCCAGCGGGTGGTCCCCTACCAGAACGACACCCACCACCAACAAACGCAGAACAACCACGGAAACCCAGGGTGAAAGAAACAGGATCATGGAAAAGCTCACCATCAAAACACCACCGGATGTCCTCAGCTTCATCGGGCACACACTCGGCTTCTGGCCCAAAGAAAGCCTCGTCTGCATCACCCTAAACGACAACAGCGTCAGCGCGACCCTCCGCATCGACCTTCCCCGCCAACCCGGCCAGGAACTCCCCTACGCCCGCACCGTCGCCCACTACCTCACATCCGACACCACCGCCACATCACTCCTCTTCGCCCTGTACACCAGCGAACCCGCCCAACCCGGGCAGCCCAGGCCCCATGCCCGCACCATCGCCGCGCTCACCGGCGTCCTCGCCGAACAAGGCATCACCATCCGCGACGGCCTCTTCGTCGGAGACGACACCTTCTCTCCCTACGACAGCGAGCCCGGCCACGAACTCGCCCTGCCCGTCAGCGACACCCAAACCAGCGCCATCAACGCCGAATTCATCTACCGCGGCAGCGCCATCCAACCCACCAACCAACTCACCCTCCCCGCCACAAATCACGAGAAAACCAAAGCCAAGGCAGTCGAACAGCACATGGAAACTATCAGGAACCAGGAAGACCGCGATGCAGTCCGTAACGGCCGGAAACTCTGGGCCGACATGCTCGACTCCACCTCATACCCCAGTGATGACGACTGCCACGCCCTCGTCGCCCACCTGCAATTCCCTGCTATCCGCGACCGGCTTATTGCAGACATCCCGGGCCTGGACGAACCCATGCAAGACATCCTGTTCGCCCAAACCGACGCCGCACCGAAATGGTCACGCATTGAATGGGCCCAACAACTCCTCCTCCACGCCTACCCCCGCACCAGCCCAGAACACGCTGCACCAGTCCTCACGACCATCGGCTACATCAACTGGTGGGAAGGACGAGGCAGCAAAGCACACCAATTCCTCCAACTCGCACTCGACGCCAACCCCGCCTACCGCCTCGCACGCCTCAGCGATCAAATGATCGGCTCAGGACTCGTCGCCGGCTGGAACATGAATACGAAGACCGCTTACAAAGCACTACCCTTCGACTAGACGCAGCCAAGGCTGGTGCGATTAAGCCGATTGCGCATATCTCTCACCTGCTAAGCGTCACATCAACGGTAGATATCCTGCGTTACGTCAGGCTAACGGTGGGAAGGGCCCGGGGGTGCGCGGAAAGTATGTGGTGGCCAAGGGCGATCCGCTGCTCCGGCCTCTACGACAGAGCTCACCGGGATACCCAACTACCCCACCCGAAGCGCCGGCACTCCCGAGCCAGACATGAGTGTCTGCACGCCTGCAGGCGCGGCCTGCGAATATGCATGTTGGCGCAGGGTGTATTCACCGGTAGCCTTTTCGAGGCAAGTACCGCACCATCCCCCGGTGTCTGGAATTGGCCAGCAAGACCCCGAGCCACCCCCCAAGGACTCGGGGTCTTCTGCTTGTCAGACCCGTTGGTTAGGATGAGCGCCAGGACTTTCCCAGTGTGCGCACGGCGTTTCCCAGCGGCAGTGGATCATTTGGGGGGGCCACTGCCGCTTTAGCGTATCCGCTCCACAGCAGCCCAATTCCCGCCGTCTTGCATGATCCACAGGGTGGTCGCGCTGCTGCCGTGGCGGTTGTCGAACTCATCGGCAGGAGTCACGGCCTCCTCGGTGTCGGATGCATCAAACATCGTGATGTCAGCGCCGTTCGTGTATGCGAGCCGGTAGGTCCCCATGCGTCAAGAATAGAGCGGCCGACTACTCCTTGAGGTCCCGCAACCTGAAGGCGCCGAACGGGAACGGCCCGTCGTGATAAGGGCACGTGGGGTTGCTGCAGCGGTGCGGGACTTCCACGAGTTCGAGACCCTCATCCAAGGTGTGCCTCTCCAAGGTCCTGGGAATGACCGGCGCGCCGCACTCAGGACAGTGAGCCTCTGTCATGGCAACTGCCCCCATACGCGGCAGTCAGGTTGACCACTGTGGAATACACAATTTCAAAGTCCACCTCGCGCGGGGCTTCAGGTTAGGGTCGAAAGACCCGAGATGTTACTCCTCAGTACGAACGGACCGCTCGTTGGCATCCGGCAGGGCGCGATCGCAAGATTGGGGAAATCACCTCCAGTTGAACAGCCCGTTCCTTACGGGTCGCCGACCCCGGCTTCACGGCAAATAGGGGCTGGAGAATTTACGAGAGCCACGGTGGCCAACTAGCGGCCGAAGGTCGCTCGACCTGGAGCCTCAAGGGCAGCCCGGAAAGACGGGAAGTGGCACTCCCACGGTCGATTTCAAGCGCCGAAAGTGCCGGCCAGAAAGGGGAGCAGTTCACTGCCCTGAGCCTCACGAAAGGTTATGAATAGCCCCGGCCCGGCGCGGTCCGGATACGGCCCGGCGGACCGCACGGGCGGGCCCGTGAAAGTCCATTTTTGGAACCGGCTGGGAGCCGGTGGGAGCAGGCGGGTCACCGTAGGCTCGAAGTTCGCTTGCGTTGAGGGTCGTGCAGGAGTCGGCGACCAGGCCCATGCCGGCGTACTCGCGGACGGCGGCGATCCCTGCCACGGCGTCGGTCTTGGTGGTGAAGGGCCTGGATACTGCCATCACGGTGCCGTCCGGTGCTGTCAGGCGGAACCTGAAAGCTGATTCTGCGTCGATAAACAGTTCGAACATTCCTGCCATTGCGATCCTTTCGGTCTGCGGGACCCCGGGACGGCGCCGTTGCCGCCCGTGCGCGTGGCATCACTGCCTGCGCTTTCGTGGTGTTACCGCTCCAATTTTCCATCAATTCAGCATGCGTTCGACGAGTCTTTCGCAGGAACTCCTACCGGCGCAAGGGTTCGCCGGGGCAACCGGGAGAAGTGATGCCCTGCTCTCGGTCCACCCTCGGGGACTCCCCCACGAAGTTTCCCGAGCCGCCCTCAGCGCGCCGCGCAGTCAACCAGGCGGCATCCCCTGCCTGAGCCCCTGCTCTTGGAACTGCCGACGCGTTGCGTGCGGCCGGGTTGCAGCGTCAAGCCAAAGTCTCGGGCGAACCGTGCTCCCCCACTCGTTCCCAGCCAACCTCAAGGTTGACCCTGCAGGGTTATTCACGGAACTTCGGCCAACCGATATTTGGCCGGAGTTTCGCCACGTCCGGCAGAGCGCGTCGCTGCGCAGTGAAAACAGTAGCCCGGCACGTGGGAGGCCGGACTGGAATGCTGCATCACGTCAATGCACGGCGTCGAAGCAAAAGTCCCGCATTTGACGCACTCATCTGCCACAGAAGCCCCGCCGGAACGGGATGCTGAACGAAACCTTGCGGCCAAAGGCCTCTCGGGCCGTTAGTTTTCACGCGGCCGGCGTAAAGGTCTTGCGGACATGGTGAAAGACCCCCGCGTCCTTGTCTCGATCCGCGAGGGTCCCTCCTTCAGCTGCTCCGCACATTGGGGGAAACGTGCGCTTTGGCCAACAGCAAAACTAGTAGGCAGAATGCTGGTTTTCCAAATTCGGGCCCTTCCGGGCTATCCATCGGGGTTCAATGCATGGGGAGGCCGATTTTCACAGGGACCGCCGGCTTCGGGAGGGCGGTCGAACCCCATATCCCGCAGTGCAATATTGAGGGAATCTTGATTTGCACCATGCGTCCGCTTGATCCTCTTCCAGAAGAGTGTCCTTGTCAGGTCAAGCAGAGCGCCTGCCCCTTAACGGGTTGGGGTCCGTTGGCGGCGCTCGTAATTCACGAGGATCCCCTTGAAGACCACTGTCAACATGTTTTGTACAGAACGACCCGCAGCCGCGGAGGCGCTGGAACCAGCGGGGGCTGAACGTGCCCCTTCAGCCTCTTCCCCGTCGGGCGTCAGCGGGGATAACCCAGTGCTCGAACTGCAACACCTGCTGGACATCGCCGACGATACCGGGGGACCTGCTTTGGCGCTCCAATTCCTCAACGATTTCTTCGGCTTGCAGCAGGTTCGACTGTCCCGGCTCCTTGCCGACCTGGCTGACGGGGAGCCGGCGGTGTCGGTTGATGCCGTCCTTAGCCTGCACACGGCGTCGTTTATGGCAGGGGCAACGGACATTGCTGAGCACTGCGCGACAATCCTGCCATTTATCGCGGCCAGGAACTTCACGCGTGCGAGGGTACAGGCCGCCGCCCTCCAACAAAGCGTTGACGCCCTGACTGCCGCCGCGCCCATCCTGCTCGAGCATGCCGAGGCCCAACTTCGCGCCAGGACGGCTCGTCGTGCCGACCAAGGGAGGTGCCCTGAGCGGGGGTAAATCCCGGTGGGCAATCTCAACGGGCGGCAGTGGCCGCTGATCTCCCGGCTGCTGATCCAAGGATTGAATGAGGAGCCGACCCCAGAAGCATCCGCGTGCAGCTCAAGAAGAAGGGCGCGATCATCTGCATTTAACTTTCCGGTTAATTAACCGGATGGTAAAATGATTCCATGGGATGTGGGTCATGAGTGTTGCGGCCGACCGTTTGGATCTTGTGTTTGCGGCGCTTGCCGATCCCACGCGGCGTGCCATTCTTTCGAGGCTTGCCGCGGGGGACGCCACGGTGTCGGAATTGGCTGAACCGTTCTCCATGACTCTGCCGGCCGTTTCGAAGCACTTGAAAGTACTTGAAGCCAGTGGCCTGATATCCAGGACCCGGGATGCACAATTCAGGCCCTGCCATCTGGAGCGGACCGCGCTGAAGGAGGTCGGAGACTGGGTTGAAGAGCACCGCAGGGTGTGGGATGAGCGCCTCGGCAAACTCGATGACCACCTCAAAACCGTCCAAGGCACTAAACGCTCCGGAGGAACCACGCATGGCCAGTGACGACACTGGAATGGCGGGCGGTCTTCATTTCTCGAGGATTTTTGACGCACCTCAGGAACTCGTCTTTGATTGCTTCACCACACCCGAGCATCTCAGTCACTTCTGGGCGCCGGTTGGAGCAGGAGCACCTGTGGAGACGATTCTGGTCGATCTGCGCCCTGGAGGTTCGTTCAAGACCCTCATCGTCAACGACGCGACCGGGGCCACCTACGCGACGGACGCGGTCTTATCGACGCCGGAAGCAGCGTCGATATCCCTCCAAACCTGGGACGTTCGCCTCTCGACAAGCCCGGCCCCCGGGCTTACGGTGGCCTCGCCAAATTCCCACAACGATAACAGAGGTGCATGAAATGGGAGCACAGGAAGACGTCGCACTGGTGCGGCGCGGCTATGATGCATTCATCACTGGCGACATGGACACCCTCCGCGAGCTGTTTACCGCAGACGCCGTCTGGCATACCGGGGGAACCGGGGGCCTCTCGGGAGACAAGAAGGGCGTCGGGGAAATCCTGGCGTACTTCGGGGAGCTGTTTTCACGCTCCCAAGGAACCCTCACGCTCACCCTGGAGGATGTCGCCGCAGGCGACAGGTACACGATCGGGGTGCAGTCCAACCACGCCGAACGCAACGGCAGGTCCCTCGATCAGCGGTCGGTTATCGTGTTCACCATCTCCGGCAGCAAAGTGACCGAAGCCCTGGAAATGACGGAGGACACCGCCCAGGTATCCGATTTCTGGTCCTGAGCGCCCCTGACGGGTCAGCAACCGGGAATGATGCGCTAGTAAGGAGCTGGGATGACTGATTACAAGTTCCTGACCCGCTGGGAGCTGCAGGCACCCATCGAAACCGTATGGGAGGCGGTCTCGGACCCGGGGACCTACACCAACTGGTTCCCGTATATCTCCAAGGTCGCCCAGGTTGCGCCCGGCGGCAATGACGGGGTGGGGAAAGCCTATCGATTCACCATTAGAGGCAAGCTGCCGTACTCGCTGTCCTTCACCATTGAGAACGTGCGCCAGGACCCGCCCCGGCTCCTTGAGTCCAGATCCACCGGGCAGCTGGAAGGAACCGGCCGATGGGAGCTTTCCCAGACAGGGGCCGTGACTAGCGCCCTCTACTACTGGCATGTGCGCACAACCCGGCGATGGATGAACCTGACGGCACCGCTACTCCGCCCTCTCTTCGCCTGGAACCACCACAAAATCATGGACAAAGCCGGAACCAGGCTGGCCGCATATCTGGGCGCGCCGCTCCTCGCCAACACATCGCGCGAGGAGTACCGCGCCTGAACCACCGTGAGCCTGATGAGACCCTGCAGGAGGCTTTGGTTCACGTTCAACTCCTCAGCAACCTGCGCCAGCGACGCGAAACAGGGCTGGATGGATTCCCCTGTCACTGCGCAAACCTGTGGGGTCCGGAGCCCGCCACACACCAGTGATCATTGGGCAGGTTCCGACGGACATTCACACCAACCCATACTGAGCATCAGAGGTCCAGCAGGGGCCAGGACCATGAGGCGTGAGGGAAGAAATGGGCGTCGGGTCGGTAAGCACACCTCCTGGTTCCTACGCCCACTAGCCCTGCGGCAGTGCCTGGCAGCAAGAGAAAGGACCCCGTGGAGGGTCGACCGGGGAAGCGTTCGGGTGGCTATGCGTCGTACCGGGAGTCAGGGCATCCAGCGCGGGCCAACGGTTCACCGGACTCTGTGCAACAGGCGCCAGCCACGTGGAGTGTTCATGCGTGGTGTCCAACACCGTCAGAGCCGGGTTTTGGCCTGCGCCGGCGGGAAACTAAAGCACTGACGGCACAGGAGGCGGCGAGGACCAGCATGCTGCCGAGCCAGCCGGCTGTCAGCACGAGCTGGGTCCATTTATCCATGTTTTCGAACGGCGTCAGGGATTGACCGGCAACCACTACCTTGCCTGAGACCTGCCGGGTAACGAGAGCCATCCTGAGGGCACGCTCCGGCTGCCAGGTCACGGTGTCAGTCCCTGCGGCACGGGTCGTGTCCAGGACGCCGGCCGGAAGATCCGGAACATCACGTGCAGCGTCACCGTCGTGGAGACCGGTTTAGTGTCTTGCCCGTAGACGATGACAAAGATGCCGCTGTCTTTGGTCAGTTCCAGCCGCGGCCCGGTTGCGCTTCGAAGCCAATGTTCTGGACCTGCGCCGCGGCGCCAGCTGCCGGCGCGGCGTTGACGGCCTGACTGCCAATAGGCTGCAACGTCAGGTACACACTTCCGAAGACAATCGTGACGAGGAGAGAGGCCGCCACCCAGCCGGAATTCGCTGCATGCGACAATCATCCACCCGGCCGGAAATCACACATCAGGGCTTCCCCCGGAGCTGTAAGAGACTGCTACGTTGGGTCTTCGTCGTTGGCGGTCGCGTCGATCCAGTCGATGGCTTCGTCGGGGAGGACCACTCCACCTGCTTCATCGCTTTCATCCCACCAGGGATCCCCCACCGGTGGGCCGCCGGCGCCGATAATTTCCAGGATGATGCCATTGGGAGAGACATCGCCGTTGTTGTCCACCAGCCACTGCTGTGTGGAGGGCTGAAGCTTTGGCCACCACTGTTGGATGCTCACGCCTCAGTTTCCCACCCGGGCAAAACCCGGGGCCATCCCCTGGACTACCTGTTCTTTTCATGCAGCCCGGCACCTGTCATCCCCGTTGCGAAGTGTTTGTTCTATCTGGCAGCGAGTTCGCTGGGGCGGAAAGTCCGCCAGTCGTGACCCATCGCTGGGCTCGAAAACCTTCCCGCAAACATGCAGGACCCCCGCCGTAGGTCTGTAAATATCGAGCAGTGCCCGCAGCGTCGTGGTCTTCCCAGACCCGTTACTGCCCAGAAACCCGAACTCTCCCCCGCATGCACATCAAACGACAGATCCCGGATGACCGTCGTGTCCCCGAAGTCCCTCCGGAAGTCCTGAATGTGCACAAGCGGCTCTGCCGCGTACCCCAACGTCATGAAATCAGCCTGACTCCGGCCCGGGAATATGCCGCTGACAGACTGGTGTCTGGGGTAGTCAGGGGAAAGTCTTGAGCGAAATCTGCGGCCAATCTTGGCCAGCGTTTAGACGCAGGCCTTACCGTTGAAGGCAAGATCCCGCCGTTGGGGGCAGGACCTTACCATTGGGGACAGGGCCGGCGGCGAGAGCATCCAATGAGACCGAGGATGCCGCCGCCAAGACCGCCGCCGGCCCACACCCCGCAACGCCCTCTCCGCAAGCGGGAAGCTGCCAGAGCAGACTTCCCGAGAGCGGGAGCAAGGCAGGACCCAAATGGCTGGAATCACCTCAGACCTCGACAACGAATGCCTCGACAAAGGAGTCGACGAGCTGTGAAGACAGATAGCTGACACAGGGTCGAAAGAAGACACGGGCTTGCAGTTCGGCCGCCCCGCTCTTTGATGAAGCCCGCTAGCAGGAAGCGGTAGGGGGCTCCGTTTGTCAGGTGACCTCTACCGCAGCAGAGGGCAGCGCGAACACCTCGTCTAGGCCTGCCAGCAGCAGGCGCTGGAACGAGCCCGGGAGCTTGGCAGCAAGGGCCCCTGAACGGGCCAGTCCTCCTAAGGAATTGAGCCAGGGAGCCAGCAACAGCCGAAATATCCTTCGCAAAACATGGTGGGACATTGGGCGACAACAGCCGTCCGGGTCTCGGTCCCCTGCCATGTACTCGGGGCCGAAGCCATGGGGGCCCTTAAGGAATGTGGGTAGCCGTGGTCGCGAGCACCACCTGGTCCCTGGCTTCGGAGCAGTGGGCGAGTCAGCTACCGTTCACCACGACGCCGTTGTTGCCCAGCGCATGAAATTGTTCGAGGTTTCTTCGTTCGTGGTCGAATTGGAGTCGCTTGTGCGCCAGGTGTGTCGTGGTTCGAAACCCAGCAGTCGCCGCGCCTTGTCGATGGAGAGCATGGTCTCGTGCTCGCCCAAATCCTTGACCACTTTCACGTTCGGGTAGACCTCCGCCGCGAGCCTTGCACTGGACCGGCTCATGACCGTGTCCGCGTTTGCCATGATGAACGCCTCGAACCCCGGTTTGCCGTTCTCCAGTGCCCGGAGTACGGCCTGCGCGCCGTCCCGGCCGTCGATGTAGCCCCAGAGGTTCCATTTGCGCAGCATGGGATCGGCGTCGAAGGAAGGAAACGCTTCGTAGTCTTCCGGATCCATCACGTTGGAGAACCGCAGCCCAACAATGCTCAACTCCGGGTCCCAGCGCGTCATCTCGATGGCCAGCTGCTCCTCAAGACGTTTCACGAGCGAATACGCGGTTTCCGGCCGGGGCGGGTACTCCTCGTCCACCGGGATGTAGGGCGGGTCGACATCGAACGGTGTGCCCAGGACAGTCTCACTGGAGGCGTACACCACCTTCTTGATCCCGGCCCGCCGGGCCGCCTGAAACACGTTGTAGGTGGAGAGCATGTTGTTCTCAAACGTCGCTGCGTCCGGCATGAGACCGGGAGCGGGGACCGCGCCCAGATGGACGACGGCATCAAAGCCCGTGTGCCGGCGGTCCACTCCGAGGAACGCATCCAGAACCTGGCCGTAGTCCCGCAGGTCCACCACCACGAGAGCGGGGCTTCGCTCACCGGCCCGGTCCAGGTTCAGCACCTGGTGGCCCTCTTCTGCAAGGTGCCGCACCACGTGCCGTCCCAGCTTGCCGCTTCCACCCGTCACCGCAATTTTCATCCGTACTCTCCTCGACATTGTCCGACTGTTCCGAGCCGCACCGGGCTGCGAACCACCGCAGGGATCCTGGCCACGCTGATCGGGCCAGCCATCACCAGACCAAACCTAAGCCGCACGCCAAGGCTGGCGCGTGGTCCTCCCAGTCCTAGGACAACCCGACCCACCACCGTCAACACTGAAAGTGGCACCACACGTGACGGGACCCATGACTCCCAGCGTGTTCCCAGCGCCCTTGGATACTGTCCCCGAGGACGGCCGCTTGGCCGTCAGTCGCCAAGGAGGATGCGTGGGCCCGATCAAGAGTCTCTGGGCGATGGTCCAGGGCGACCCCGTCTTTATGCGGCGTGTAAATGGCTGGCTTGCGATCATCTGGATCCTGATGATTCCGATCTCGCTGATGATGGGCTGGCTGGACTCAGTGGTCTACGTCTCGGCACTGTCCCTGTGGGCTTTGGTCTCCGGGCACTGGTCTGCCTGGCAGGCCGCTCGCGTGGAGGTCGCCCAGATGGAGGACGCCAGGCGCCGAGATAAGGAAGACTTGGTTGCCGAGGTCGTGGAGGCTCTGCTCGCCAGGACCAATGTAGAACCGGCCAATGCACGTTTACACGACGGCTGAAGACCGAGGCCGAACTCTGACCACCATCCCGAAATCCTTACAGCCCTCACATGCGGCAGACTGCGCCGCGGCACACGATTGAGGTATCCGGCCAGGGTGACAGTCCGTAAACGGCCGTCGCTGATTGGCGACTCTCCGAGTCGGGTCATGGCCCTCGCCTCATCGCGTGGGACCTCTGAGGGCAGAGTTGCCTGTCTGATCTGTTCGTGTCGGGGTGGTTGTTTCTGCGGACGGGTCGCCCAAGGCGTCCCGTTCTTCTCATGGTGCCCGGAAGCGCAAGCAATATCCGTAGCCTGTGAATTCCGGAAGGTTTCATAACGCGGCGTTTACACCAGGGTGAACCTTCCTCCGCAGCGCCCGGACGCAGAAGGCAAAGTGACCCTTTGCCGGCAAGAATCCTCGGGGAAGCGAACCCTGATTGTGGGAGTGTTGATGGTCACAGGGCAATAGGGCGCCCTTACCGCGCTTCTGGCTTTGGTCGGGGCAGCGAAACACGTCATCGGCTCGACGGTGCCGCCCTGCGAGTCGTATGGAAGAGTGAAGGATCGCGGGTCCAAAGCCCGATGTTTTGTTCGTCGGAGCTTTCGCTCGTCGCATCCCCGGCATGACACCCCTAATGCTGCGGGCACCACGGGCGGCGTCCGGCGAAGGAGGAGAATGTTGAACCAAGTGTTCGTACGGCCGCCCTGGAAATCCTGGATGTAACGGTTGAAAGCTGAGGAGCCTCCGATGTCAGATATTGATTCCCCGGTCCGGAGCCGCGGCCCGGAAGCGCCGGAGGCATCTCCACATGCCTGGCGCGCGCTGGCCGTGCTGCTGATCGGGATGTTCATGGCCCTGCTGGACACCACGATCGTGAACGTCGCTTTGCCGACCATCCGGGATAACGTCAACGGCGCCGGTAATCCTCCGGCCGGGGAAGACGTGCTGTCCTGGGTTATTTCGGGCTATGCACTCGCTTTTGGTCTTGCGCTTATCCCTGCCGGTCGACTGGGCGACCGGTTCGGGCACAAATGGGTGTTTTTTACAGGGCTCGTCCTGTTTACGGTCGCAAGTCTCGCTTGCGGTTTGGCCCAAACGGACATGCAACTGATTGCATCCAGAGTTGTTCAAGGGTTGGCGGGCGGCATCTTCGTGCCGGCCGTCACGGCCTTTATCCAGATTCTTTTCCCGGGCCGGGTCAGGGGGAAGGCGTTCGCCATTATGGGCGCCGTGATTGGGGTATCGACCGCGCTGGGTCCGATTGTCGGCGGTCTCCTCATCGAGTGGTTCGGTTCAACAAACGGGTGGCGCCTGGTTTTCGGCGTCAATCTTCCGGTCGGCATCATCGCCCTCGCGCTGGCCGTCGTGTTCCTTCCGGGCCGGAAGAGGCTCTTGGCGGATGCCGGCCATCAAAGCACGCAAAGGCCGTCCGGGGGTGTCGATTGGCTGGGCTTGTTGCTGCTGACCGGCGGACTGGTGGCCATCCTTGTCCCCCTCATTGAAGGGCAGACTGTCAATTGGATGCCGTGGACATTCCTCGTCCTTGGTGCCGGTGTTCTGCTCATCGTCCTGTTTTCGATGTGGGAAATCTTCAATTCAAAGCGCGGCAGAACTCCCCTGGTGCCACCCCACCTGTTCAGCCACCCGGCCTTCACCGGCGGGACAATCCTCGCACTCGTCTATTTCGCCGCGTTCACCAGCATTTTCTTCACCATCTCCCTCCTTTGGCAGGCAGGCCTCGGCCACACGGCTCTTGAATCCGGTCTCGTCTCCCTGCCGTTCGCAATCGGCTCCATCGTCGGATCCGCGCAAAGCAACCGTCTGTCGATACGGCTTGGCCGCACCGTCCTGATCCTGGGCACCGCTTTGGTGACCCTCGGCCTCACAGCAATCTGGATCATCCTCCTAAACGTCGACGGCATCGACCTCACCTTCTGGATGCTGATGGCACCACTGTTCTTCGCAGGACTTGGTAATGGCCTCTTCATTGCACCCAACGCCCAGTTCATCGTTGCTACCGTCCAAAGCAGCGAGGCCGGAGCCGCCAGTGGTGTCATTTCCACCGTGCAGCGCATTGGCAGCGCGATCGGAATCGCCGTCATCGGCAGCGTTCTGTTCAGCGTCGCCAATCTGCCCGCCGTCCGCAGCAAAGCGGAGCTGATCGCCGCCTTTATGGACGGTGCCATCAGCGCCATCGGTACCAGCGTCATCTTCGCCGTCATCGCCTTCGTTCTGGTCTTCGCACTCCCCCCGCAAAGTCTCCCTACACGAGGCGGGACACTAATCCCGCGCCATCGTTGACTCGACTTAACTGACGGGTCCCAGCATCGGCCTCTTCGGCTATCTTCCGACGCCACCCCCTGCTGCGCCGCGTTTCAGTTACCGGCGCCTACTTGGCGGTGACTTCGTTGGCGCAGAAAGTGGCCGCAATGTTGACGTTGCGGCCACGTGCGGGCTTCCTGGAACTGAAGCGGACCTCAGGTAGGCCTAAGGACCGGGACGGTGTCATGAAAGATACAACAGGCGCCGCCCCCTGCAGTGGTCCTGGACCATGCCGCGTGGGAGAACACCCACTTCGACCAGGAAGTGTCCTGTGAAGCAGTTGCCGACCGTCGGTTGGCGGGGAAAGATCCCTTCCTTCCATCAGTACGCGATGTGCAACCGGCGGACGGGAGACCCACCGCCCATAAAACGGCGTCCCACACCGAAACAGATCTGGAAGTTTGCGGCATGGGTCGCCAGGACTGTCGTCGTCATTGCCGGTTCCCCTATGGCCTGCCAGAAACTGCCATGTGAGGGCCCCCACGCCACACGACCCGCTAGTGCGGGAGTAACCCTGCTCTTCGAGCCACCTTGGACAAGCAGCGGACCTGTTGCGACGTTTGATGGAGACCGCCTCCGTGATCTTCTCGTGGTGCCCGGAAAGCGGAAGCAATATCCGTAGCCTGTGAATTTCCGGAAGATTTCATGACGTGTGGTTGAAACCAGGATGAACCTTCCGCCGGAGCGTCCGGAAGCGGGAGCCGAAGTGACCCTTCGTCGGTAAGAATCCTCGGGGGAGCAAGTCATTCCGCGGTTTTCACTTGGGCGAAGGGTCATATTTTGAAGAAGTCAGCAAAGAAGCGCGGGGTTGCCGCAGCCGCGGTCCTCGGCGTGGTCATGTTAGCCAGTGCTGCAGTAGTACCGGCCCAGGCCGATGACGGGCAGCACGGCAAGGACGGGCAGGACGGCAGGAGGGAGGCGTCCAAGCACGTCCTGCTGCTCTCGGTGGACGGCCTGCATCAGAAGGACCTGGACTGGTACGTCGCGGCACATCCACAATCGGCGCTGGCCGCATTGGTGGACCACGGCACAAGCTACACCCATGCCCAGACTCCCGTCCCTTCCCCGGCATGGTCGGGCAACTCACCGGCGGCAACCCCGGAACGACCGGGATCTACTACGACGATACGTTCAACCGGGCACTGCTGCCCGCGGGGACCACCGGCTGCAAGAACGCCGTCCCCGGGACCGAGGTCGCAATGACTGAGGCCGCGGATAAGAACCCGCTGGCAATCGACGCCGGGCAGGGCCTGGCCGGTCTGCCCGCCAGCGTCATGAACATGACCGGCCAGCCCGGATCGCTGCTCAATCCGGCAGCCCTGCCCGTTGACCCCGGCACGTGCAAGCCCGTGTACCCGCACCAGTATCTGAAGGTCAACACCGTCTTTGAAGTCGCCAAAAGCGCTGGCCTGAGTACCGCGTGGTCTGACAAGCATCCCGCCTATGAAATCCTCAACGGACCCTCCGGTAAGGGAGTCGACGATCTCTTCACGCCGGAAATCAACAGCCAGGCACCGGCACCGTTTACCGGCGACTGGACGCAGGACAACGCCGCAACCCAGCAATACGACGGCTACAAACTCCAGGCAGTCCTGAACGAAATCGACGGTAAAGACCACTCCGGAACCAAATCCGCGTCCGTACCGGCGATCTTCGGTATGAACTTCCAGTCCGTCTCCACCGCCCAGAAGCTGCCGACATCGGACGGACTCACCGGCGGCTACCTTTCCGGCGGCGCCGCGCCCGGCCCCCTGCTGAGCAAGGCCCTGGACTACGTTGACGCATTCGTGGGGAAGATGGAATCAGCATTGTCCGCCTCCGGGCACGCCGAAGACACCACCGTCATTCTGTCGGCGAAGCACGGACAGTCACCCATGGATCCCGCCGCACTGACCAGGGTTCCCGACAGCACGATCATCGACGGGCTCAATGCTGCCTGGAAGGCCGTCCACCCGGGGTCCCCTGACCTGGTGGCTTTCTCCACTGATGACGACATCATGCAGCTCTGGCTCTCCGACCACTCCCAGGCAGCTGCACAGTTCGCCAAGGACTACCTCGGTTCCCATGCGGCCACCGGCAACGACATCAACAGCGCTCCCCGGACGGTCGCAACGTCCGGACTCAGCAAGATACACGCAGGCAGCGAAGTCGCCAACTACTTCGGTACGCAAACCAGCGACGCACGCTACCCGGACCTCCTGGGCATCGCCCAGACCGGTGTGGTGTACACCGGCGGCAAATCAAAAATCGCAGAACACGGCGGAGCCTCCCCCGAAGACCGGGATGTGCCCCTCGTCATCTCCGGCGCCAACAACGAGAAGGCCCGCACCGTGACCAGCACCGTAGAAACCACCCAGATCGCCCCCACAATCCTCACAACCCTCGGCCTGGACCCGAACAAACTCCAGGCAGTGCAGATCGAGGGAACCAAACCCCTTCCCCGGCACTGACCCACACCCGGACTTCCGGCGGAGGGCTTTCCTCCGATATCCCCGAAGAAAGCCCTCCGCCGCTATCAGCAGCCACTACGGTCTGCGCGCTGAAACACCGCTAAAGTCCAGGCAGTCGGCCAAGTTTCGGCGGCATGTGCCCGCGCGTGAGGATTAGCCGGGTCCGCGGCGTTGATGGCCGCCCGGACGGGGGCTGCCCTCAACGCCGCTGCTGTTTTCATACCCACTGCGTCAGCCAGACTCACGGTGCGAGACTCTCCTGTGTCGAGCCACGTGTCGAAGTCATCACCAAGCGGGGGATCTCCCTAACAGCACCGGATTCATGGTGAACTCCCAGACGCTACCCGGCCGGCTGTCTGGATCGCTGTGCGACAGTACCGGAATCGGCTAGTCCTGTACCCCAGCCACCGGGAGCGCCACATGGACACGACACCACTGTCGCGGGCACCACGGAGACCGAGGAGTCTGCCGCGGCGGCAGCCCACGGGAGTGTTCCTGATGCTGGCCCTGCTGGCGGCCGTCATCACCGGATGCGCACCCTCCCAGGCCGTGACCCCGGCAGCACGGGCCGGTACGCCAGGACACGTCTTCGTCATCAACCTGGAAAACAAGGGCTATAACGAGGTGTGGGGCAGCGACTCCGCCGCGCCGTACCTCTCGAGAACCCTCCGGCAGCAGGGCGTGCTGCTGACCAATTACTACGGGATCGCCCACGACTCACTGCCAAACTACCTGGCCCAGATCTCAGGCCAGCAGCCCAACAGCAGCACCGAACAAGACTGCCCGGACTACACCCCCTTCAGGTCATCAGGCACAGATGCCCAGGGGAGGCTGCTGGGCACCGGCTGCGTCTACCCCGACAACGTTCCCACCATCGCCGGCCAACTCACCGACGCCGGTAAAACCTGGAAAGCGTACATGGAAGACATGACCACCCCCTGCCAGCACCCGCCCCTGGACAGCGCGGACGAACACCAGAAAGCCACCCCCGGGGACCAGTACGCGACCCGCCATGACCCGTTCGTCTACTTCGCATCGATCACCTCAACACCCGCCTGCGAGAACAACGTCGTCAACCTCTCCGCCCTGCAGCAGGACCTCAAGACCGCCGCGACCACCCCCAACCTTTCCTACATCTCCCCTAACCTCTGCCACGACGGACACGACGACCCCTGCGCCGACAGCACCCCCGGCGGCCTGGCAACAGCAGATGCCTGGCTGCGCGAGAACATCCCGGGAATCCTTGCCTCCCCCGCGTTCGCGCAGGACGGAATGCTCGTGATCACCTTCGACGAAACCGACGGGGGCACCGTCGGCCCCTCAACAGGCGTCACAGGAGGAACAGAAGGAGGCCAAGTCGGCGCACTGATCATCTCCCCCTTCACCGCCTCCGGCGCGACCTCAGACCACCCCTACAACCACTACAGCCTGCTCGCCAGCATCGAAGACTTCTTCTCACTCCCCTACCTCGCCGGCGCAAACGAGCCCGGGGTCCATGCCTTCAGCAACGACGTCTACCAATCCGCACCCTAGACAAAAAGCTGCGCTCGACCGCCCGCAAGAACGACGGCGTGGTTCCGGAATTATCGCGGCGCAGCGGCGGCGGAGGCCTTGCAGCTTCAGGAAAGCATGCGACCTAACATCCTTTCAGGAAGACTTTCTTCAACCGGCATCGACACTTCGTCACCGCTAAAGGGGTATTTATCGCTCAAGGGTGCTGATGCCGTGGGAGGATCTTGCCATGAATTTGGATGCCGTCCCGGGAAAAGCAGCCGCCTACAGTTCCCGTTCGCATCATTCCCGCCTCCGGCTGCTGGTGATGCTGGGCATCGGCCTAAACGTTGCTGTGCTGGTGGGTTCAACAGGACATTGGGCCTACGCACCGGCCATGGGCTGGGCGGCGGCATCGGCCATCTACCTCATCTGGGTGTGGAGCTTCATACGCCACCTGGGCCCGGAGGCAACAGCTGCCCACGCCCGGAGGGAAGACCCGGGCCGGGTCTTCTTCGACGCCCTGGTCCTCAGCGCAACAGTCGCCAGTTTCGCCGGGGTGGCCCTGATCCTGGTGGACGCATCAAACGCCCAAGGACCGGCCAAAGACGGCATCGTGGCGATGGCGTTCGGCAGCATCGCCCTGTCCTGGTTCCTGATCCACACCCTGTATACCCTGCGATACGCCGCCATCTACTACCGTGACGGTACCGGCGTGGACTTTAACGAGGAGACAGCACCCCGGTACGCCGATTTCGCCTACCTGGCCTTCACCCTCGGAATGACCTTCCAGGTCTGCGATACCGAACTGAAAACCGACGCGATCCGCAGCACCGCCCTGCGCCACGCGCTCCTGTCCTACCTCCTGGGCGCCATTGTCCTGGCCACCACCATCAACCTCGTCTCCGGCCTGACTCACTAAACCCCTCCAGCCGGTGCCATCAGCCCGTTTACCGCCCCCGACAGCGGTCATACGCCCAGTCGTGTCAGGGATCTGTCGGTGAGCTTCCGCACCCGGCTCCGGCGTGGCCCCAAGGCAGAGAGCCAAAAGCCCGGCGCGAATACGACC
>NZ_JAYXNX010000020.1:0-58177 GCF_036455295.1 Pseudarthrobacter phenanthrenivorans
ACGCCAGCCAGCCGCGTCACCAACCTCTCAGATCAATACAGCTAGGCTGCCGCCGGGGGAGATGTTTCCTACAGACAAGCCCCAAGGGCGAATGTGTGTTTTCTTCCCAGCGCTATTTGTTTTTTCCGCGTGCGGCTACACGCCAGCGGTCCACGACTTTGCCGCTGTTGACGACAGTGATGTCGTCAACGAGATTCACGGCCACGCATACGTGGTTCGGTATTACCCGTAACCGATCTCCGAGAGGCGGGAGCTCTGCATCTGCTGGCCAGACCACGGTCGCGTGATGTTCCGAGAGCGCCGTGATGCGTGCTTCGGGATAGTCGAGCAGCCGTCCAAAGCCGGTGGCCCACGCAGGTCGGTCGCCGCCCAGGATTTTGCTGCCAGAGTCCAGGACGATCCTTCGCGGTATGACGTCGTCGCCCTCATGCCGGCTCACCACTGTTGCGGCGACGGTCAGCGCGATGTCTTCAGGGTTGCATCGTTCCAGTTCCAGTTGCTGGGCGTCATTGAAGACATAGACTCCCGGCCGGACCTCGGTGGCTACGGAATCACCGGTGAGGGTGGCGGTGGGAGTTGAACCGCCGCTGCGGTGCAGGATTTCAAATCCTGCCTGTGTGAGCAGGTCCGAGGCCTGTCTGAGGGCCAACCGTTCTTCTTCGGTTGCTTTCAGGGGCATCCCCGGGGCATAGCTGTGGCCCGGGAAGGTGAACACGCCTCTGACCTGCAGACCGGCGCGTGCCGCGGCGTGGGCCACTTCAACGACCGCACCTGGGGCAATTCCGCTTCGGTGATGGCCGCTGTCGATTTCCAGCAGCACGTCAAAGTCGCTGGCTGCGTCATCCAAGGACGCTCCCATAGCTTGGGCGGCCTCCCGTGAATCCAGCCCTACTGAGATCTTTGTGGTGGCAGCAAGTCGGCGCAGGCGTTCGGCTTGACGAGGACCGACCCAGATGGGGTAGGCGATGAAGATGTCGGTAGCTCCTTGTTCTGCAAAGACTTCAGCCTCCCCGAGGGTCGCTACAGTGATGCCGACTGCACCGGCCGCCAGCTGCAGCTGCGCGATTTCGGGCACCTTGTGGGTTTTCACGTGGGGCCGGAGGTTCAAGCCTTTCGCGCGGACGGCAGCGGCCATGCGGTCGATGTTCCGCTGGAGCACATCCCGGTCGACCAGGATCTCTGGAGTGTCGACTTCTTCTGGGATTGTCATCACTGGTTCTCTTTCTCTAGGTCGGGTAGCGCCGGTTGACGCACCATGGGGTCCAGGGTTTCTATGGGCTGCACGACCGCGAGGCCCGAAAGATCTCCGGTGCGGGTCGTGTCCCCGTGGCAAGGTCTGCCAGGATCCGCCCGATCACCGGGGTGAACTTGAAGCCGTGGCCGGAGAAGCCTGCCCCGATCACCACGGGCCCTATGCGGTCCAGGACGAAGTCCTCATCCGGGGTGGTGGTGTAGGTGCAGCTGATGGCCTCAAAGGAATCCGCGTCGACGCCGGGAAGCCACTGCCGCGCATAGTCCTGCAGGGCCGCGAGCTGCGTGGGTTCCGGCAGGAAGTCGCGTTGGTCCGGGTCCACCTCCGGTCCCACGCCGTGCCACCCGGCCTTGACGCCCTCGCCCGGGGTCAGCATCCCGTACACGGGGGAGTACCAGCCCCGGTAATCCGGGCCCGGGTAGTGGTTGAAGCCGGGCCACACGGCGCCGGTATCCGCCACCCGGAAGTGCGCCGGCTGCTCCTGGGTAACCCTCAGCCTGGGAATCCGGAAGGCTGCTGCGTCGTCGCCCCTGACCCTCGCCAGCAGCTTCTCAGTCCAGCCGCCCGCCGTCACCACGGCCTGGGCTGCGGTGACCACCTCCGTGCCGGCCGCCCCTTCGAGCGTGAGCCGCACGCCGTCGTCGAACACTTCGAAGTCCACCACTTTGGTGTGGTGCCTGATCTCGGCGCCGCGGGCAACGGCCAGCCGCTGGAACGCCGGGAGGGCGGCTTCCGGGTTCAACTGGCCGCCGCCGGGCATGTGCAGGACCTGCCGGTCGAACCGGATGCCGCCCCAGCGCCCGGCGGCCTCCGCCGGGTCCAGGAACTCGGCCTCGATGCCCGCCGCAGTCAGCGCGTCAAAGACTTTGGGCAGGTCCCCGCCCGGGCCATGGGTGACAATGCCCGTGCGCGCCAGCAGCTGCTCGCCGCTTTCCTGCTCCAGTTCATCCCACAGGGCCAGCCCCTCGGCCAGCATGTCCACATAGTCGGGCTGGTAGTAGCCAGGGTTGAGGTTCCGGGTGGCGCCGTGGGACGCACCAATTTTGTGACCGGGGCCAAACTGCTCCACCAGCGTCACGTGCCGCCCCCGTCGCGACAGGGCCCAGGCAGCCGCGGAGCCCATGGCCCCGCCCCCGATCACCACGGTGTCCAACACAGTATTCATCAGCCCTCCAAGCTGCGGTTATGCCTTTGGTCAGTGCCTATGCCAGCAGCAGTGCCACGCCAATCATCGCCGGCACTGCCACCACGGTAGTGATCAGGACGGTGTCCTTGGCGACGGTGAGTCCGGTCTGGTACCGGCTTGCCGCCACGAAGACGTTCTGCGCGGTGGGCAGCGCAGACGTGACCACCACGGCGAACAGCGCATGGCCATCCATCCCCAGTGCGAAGCGGGCAAAAGTATAGGCAAGGGCCGGCTGGACGGCGAGCTTGAAACCGCTCGCCAGCAAGGTGTCCACCCGTCTGCCGGCAGCGGCCTGCAGCGGCCGGGTGCCGTTGAGGCTCATTCCGAACGCGATGAGCATGGCAGGAATCGCCGCCCCGCCGATGAGGTGGATCGGCTCCATCACCAGCGCCGGGACCTGGAAGCCGGTGCCGGCCACCAGCAGCCCCAGGCCGGAGCCCACGATCATGGGATTGCGCAGGACCATCAGGAAGAACCCCACCACCGTGGTGCGGTGCGTGCTGGTGCTCGAGTCCAGGACCATGAGGAACATCGGGGTGAAGAACGCCAACTGGAAGATCAGCAGCGGCGCCACATAGCTGGCGTCACCCAGGACATATACCGCGATCGGAATACCGAGGTTGGCCGAGTTGGCAAGGGAAGCGGACATGGCGGACATCAGCGCCTCGGGAAGCGCCCGCCGCAGCCAGAACCGGGCGATGGTGAAGAAAAGGGCGGCCGTGGTGATGGCCGCAACCGCGGTGACCAGCAGGGGCTCTGCGAATACTTCCTGCAGGTGGGCCTTGCTCAGCGTCTCAAAGAGAAGAGCCGGGCTGGCCACGAAGAAGGTAAGGCCGCTCAGGACAGGCCGGGCGTTATCCCCGAGGATCCGCCGCCGGCCCACGAACCACCCCACCAGGATGATGCACCAGACCACGAAGAACCCTGCCAGCACCCCTAGCAAGGGATGCCTCCCCGGGCATGCGTCAGGTGTCTGCCGGAGTCCACGCTCCGGTTACAGGGCGGCGTTGTTAAGCGCGAAGGGCGGGCGCATCATGCCGGGCGTGATGCCCTCGGCGGGGTCGCTGCCCAGCTGGATGACCCGGTTGTTTTCGTCAACGTGGACCACGCGCGGCTCGAAGGACTTGGCCTCTTCGGTGGTCATTTGTGCGTAGGTAATCAGGATGACGATGTCGTTCTCGTGCATGAGGTGCGCCGCTGCACCGTTGATGCCGATCACGCCGGAGCCGCGTTCACCGGCGATGGTGTAGGTTTCAAGCCGCGCGCCGTTGGTGACGTCCACGATGGACACCAGTTCGCCGGGGAGGATGTCGGCGGCCTCGAGCAGGTCCAGGTCGACGGTGACCGAGCCTACGTAGTGCAGGTCGGCGTGCGTGACGGTGGCCCGGTGGATCTTGGACTTGAACATTGTTCGATTCATAACGGCTCAAGTCTAGACCTGTGGCCCCCTGGCCGCAGTGACGCACGAAACACGGCGACTCCGGGAGGCGCATACGGAGTGAGGGAACGCGCCGCTGCCCGGAGCATCCATCATCGATTGCTCCGTAGTTGTCGTTTCCAGGCCCGAAAACGACAAGTACGGAGCAGTCGACGGGGTTTCGGCGGACTCGGAGCGCACTTAAGGACTCGGGCGACGGCGGCCGGTCACCCGGCGTCGTCCGTTGCCACGGCGGCGGCTGCTGCAGCAAGCGTCTCCCGTGCCGCAAGGATCGCCGGCCGCTGGGCGCTGGAGCGGCGGACCGAGGTGAAGATGGTGCGGTGCGGCTGTCCGGGAAGCTCCAGCAGCTGGGCCGTTGTGCCGCGGCCGGTCCAGACGAGGTCCGGCATCAGGGCCACCGCGTTGCCGGACTCGATCAGCCGGGCCTGGGCCTGGAGGTCGGCCGTTTCAAAGCGGACGTCGGGCTCGAACCCCTCGCTGCGGCACGCCTGTTCGGCCCAGTGCCGTGATGCGGCACCCCGCGGCTCCATGACCCAGGACAGTTCCGCCGTGTCCGCTAGGGAACGGATCGCCGGCCTGCCCGGGGATGGTGGGGGAACAGCCAGGCGGATGGCATCGGTAGTCAGCTTCACCTTGTCCAGTTCTGGGTATCGAGGGGCTGCGTGGCCCGGATACTGCTCGGCGATCACCAGGTCAAAGTCCCGCGCCCACGTCTCATGCAGTGCCGTTTCCGGCTCACGCTGGATCATCTCGATCCGCACCTCCGGATACGCGGCGGCCATCCTGGTCAAGGTATCGGGCATCAGCGCCAGGGCGGCGGACTGGAAAACGGCGATCCGCACGGTTCCGGTCACCGTGGTCAGGGACGCAGCCAGGTCCGCTTCGGCCTGCTCCATGGTCTCCAGCAGCTGTGCCGTGTGCGCCACCAGAACTTCCGCCTGGGGCGTCAGCTGCACCCGCCGGCCGGTTTTACGGAGCAGTTCCACCCCCACTTCCTTTTCCAGGAGCGCCAGTTGCTGGGATACCGACGACGGGCTGTACTGCAGTGCCTCGGCCACCTCGGCAAGCGTGCCGCGGATGCTTAACTCGCGGAGCAGCCGGAGCCTGCGGACGTCAAGCATGATGGATTCCTAACTAAAACTAACGAATATAGGTTAGAAGTAGTCACTTTATCTAACGCAACCCCGCACGCATACTGTTGGAACCGAGTTACCCCCGTCACAGTCAGTTTCCTTGGCGTGCCGCGGCGGGGTAGACCCCAAAGCAGGAGTTCCTGATGAGCAGCAAAGATTTGAGCCAGTCGATCATGCGGCGCAAGCCGATCGATGACATCGAAGAAGAGAGCAAGCACAGCGGACTGTTCAAGTCCCTCGGGCTGTGGCAGCTCACCGCCATTGGCGTTGGCGGCATTATCGGCGTCGGCATCTTCTCCCTTGCGGGACTGGTGGCCGCCGGCAGCGAGGGCAACCCGGGAGTGGGGCCCACGGTATTGATTTCCTTCCTGATTGCAGGCCTGGCCTCAGCGGCCGCGGCACTGTCCTACGCGGAGTTCGCGGGCATGATTCCCCGCGCAGGCTCTGCCTACACCTATGGCTACGTGGCGCTCGGCGAGGTGATCGGCTGGTTCATCGGCTGGGACCTGCTGCTGGAATACATCGCCATTGTGGCCGTGGTGGCCATCGGCATCTCCGGCTACCTGGACGCCTTCCTGGCCGGCATCGGCATCCATATGCCTACCTGGATGACGTCCACGGTGGATGAGGGCAAGGGCGGCATCGTCAATATCCCTGCCATCCTGGTCTGCCTCCTGGTGACCTGGATCCTTTCCCGCGGCACCAAGGCCTTCGGCAGGTTCGAGCTTGTTGCCGTGGCCATCAAGGTGGTCCTGATCCTCTTCATCATCGGGCTGGGTGTCTTCTACATCAACACCGACAATTACAACCCGTTCATGCCCAGCGGCTTCGGCCCGGTCGTGGCAGGCTCCGCCACTGTCTTCTTCGCCGTGTTCGGGTACGACGCCATGAGTACCGCCGCCGAGGAAGCCAAGGACGGCAAGAAGCACATGCCCAAGGCCATCGTGCTCTCGCTCATCATCGCCATGCTGCTCTACGTTGCCGCCACCCTGGTCCTCACGGGCATGCAGAACTACAAGGACATCGATCCCAAGGCCGGCTTCGCTTCCGCGTTCACTTCGGTGGGCCTGCCCGTCATTGCCACCATCATTTCGGTGTTCGCGGTGCTGTCCATCCTCACCGTGATGCTTACCTTCCTGCTCGGCGTGACCCGCGTATGGTTCTCCATGAGCCGCGACGGCCTGCTCCCCGGCTGGTTCGCCAAGACTGACCGCCACGGCACCCCGCAGCGTGTTACCTGGATCGCGGGCGTCGCCTCCGCTTTCCTGGCCGGCGTCTTCCCCATCAAGGCGGTCGCGGACCTCACCAACATCGGCATCCTGGCCGCGTTCGTCGTCGTCTGCCTGTCCGTGATCATCTTCCGTTACAGGCGGCCGGACGCGCCCCGCACGTTCCGCCTGCCCCTGATGCCCGTGATCCCGGCCTTCGGCGTCCTGGCCTCGGCCTTCCTGATGCTGCAGCTGCACTGGGAAACCTGGCTGCGGTTCGTGGTGTGGCTGATCATCGGCCTGGTGATCTACTTCGGTTACGGCCGGAAGCACTCCCTGATGAACCCCAACAGCCCGCGCCACCAGGAACTCGCGGAACTGCACCGCCCGCTTACCTAACCTCACACCCGACGCGCCATCACCTTCCGCGCGTTCCCCCCGGCAGGCCTTCCACCCATACAACCCCCGACTTGCTCCATCACTTTTGGTCCCTAAACGGACGCTTTGACCACCAAAAGTGATGGAGCAACGGGGGAGGGGGGAGGCCTGCCGCCGGCATTTAAGAGCTTTCGGACGCCCTGCAATTAATTGACTTTTCTAACCTGTATACGTTGGAAAAGATCGCTTTATCTTATGTGAGGAGAAGCTCATACTGGTGGAAAGACCCCTCCCACACTAAGAAAGATCGGGAAAATCATGACCCACGTTGCAATGGAACCGGCAGTCGCCAAAGCGGCCACCCCGCGGACGGTCGACGTCGACGTCCCCCAGGCAAAGGCCCTCGCCGATGAAGCGGTCGCCCTTGTCCGCCGCTGGCTCACGGAAGCCTCAAAGGTTCCCGTAGACGCCTCTGCCCAGCAGCTCGCCGGCGTCCTGAAGGACCCCAATGGCCTGGAATTCACCGTTGGGTTCGTGGACGGCGTGGTCCGTCCCGAAGACCTGAACGTTGCCGCCCGCAACCTCGCCAAGCTGGCACCGAAGGTTCCGGCCTTCCTGCCTTGGTACATGCGCAGCGCCGTGGCGCTGGGCGGCACTATGGCCCCCGTCCTGCCGCAGGTGGTCATCCCCGTCGCCCGCAAGGTCCTGCGGGAAATGGTGGGCCACCTGATCGTTGACGCCACCGACGCCAAGCTGGGCCCCGCCATCGCCAAGATCAGGAAGGACGGCATCAAGCTCAACGTCAACCTCCTTGGCGAGGCCGTCCTCGGCGAGCACGAGGCCTCCCGCCGGCTCGAGGGCACGCACACGCTGCTGGCGCGCCCCGACGTCGACTACGTCTCCATCAAGGTCTCCTCCACCGTGGCCCCGCACTCCGCCTGGGCCTTTGACGAGGCCGTGGAGCACGTCGTCGAAAAGCTCACCCCGCTGTTCCAGCGCGCCGCCTCCTTCCCTAAGGCCAAATTCATCAACCTGGACATGGAGGAGTACAAGGACCTGGACATGACCATCGCGGTCTTCACCCGGATCCTGGACAAGCCCGAGTTCAAGGACCTCGAAGCCGGCATCGTCCTCCAGGCCTACCTCCCGGACGCCCTGTCCGCCATGATCCGCCTGCAGGACTGGGCCGCTGGCCGCCGCGCCAACGGGGGAGCGGGCATCAAGGTCCGCGTGGTCAAGGGCGCCAACCTGCCCATGGAGCAGGTTGAAGCCTCCCTGCACGACTGGCCGCTGGCCACCTGGGGCTCCAAGCAGGACTCGGACACCAGCTACAAGAGCGTCATCAACTACGCCCTGCACCCGGAGCGGATCAGGAACATCCGGATCGGCGTCGCCGGCCACAACCTGTTCGACATCGCTTTCGCCTGGCTGCTGGCCAAGCAGCGCGGCGTGGAGTCCGGCATCGAGTTCGAAATGCTGCTGGGTATGGCCCAGGGCCAGGCCGAGGCCGTCAAGAAGGACGTCGGCTCCCTCCTGCTCTACACCCCGGTGGTGCACCCGTCCGAGTTCGACGTGGCCATCGCCTACCTGATCCGCCGCCTCGAAGAGGGCGCCAGCCAGGACAACTTCATGTCCGCCGTCTTTGAGCTGAGCGAAAACGAGGGCCTGTTCGAGCGCGAAAAGCAGCGCTTCCTCGCTTCGCTGGAGGCCCTGGACAACACGGTCCCGCTGCCGAACCGCCGCCAGGACCGGAGCCTGCCACCGGTTCCGAGGCCGCATGAGGGCTTCGACAACACCCCGGACACCGACCCGTCCCTGCCCGCGAACCGGGACTGGGGCCGGGCCATCCTGGACCGCGTGCCGTCCTCCACCCTCGGCAACGCCGCCGTGAAGGCCGCCTTCATCAACGACGAAACAAAGCTCAACGCCGCCATCGACAACGCGCTGGACAAGGGCAAGGCCTGGGGTGGGCTCTCCGGCAACGAGCGCGCGGAAATCCTGCACCGCGCCGGCGAGATCCTGGAAGCGCGCCGCGCCGACCTGCTCGAGGTCATGGCCAGCGAGACCGGCAAGACCATCGACCAGGGCGATCCCGAAGTCAGCGAGGCCGTGGACTTCGCGCACTACTACGCCGAGTCGGCGCGCAGGCTGGACACGGTCGACGGCGCCACATTCGTCCCTGCCAAGCTCACCGTCGTCACCCCGCCGTGGAACTTCCCCGTCGCCATCCCGGCAGGGTCCACCCTTGCGGCACTCGCCGCCGGCTCCGCCGTCGTCATCAAGCCTGCCAAGCAGGCTGCCCGCAGCGGCGCCGTCATGGTGGAAGCACTCTGGGAAGCCGGCGTGCCCAAGGGCGTGCTGACTATGGTCCAGCTGGGGGAGCGCGAGCTGGGAACGCAGCTCATCAGCCACCCGTCCGTGGACCGCGTCATCCTCACCGGCGGCTACGAGACCGCCGAGCTGTTCCGCTCCTTCCGGAAGGACCTGCCGCTGCTGGCCGAAACCAGCGGCAAGAACGCCATCATCGTCACCCCCAGCGCCGACCTGGACCTCGCGGCCAAGGACGTTGCCTACTCCGCGTTCGGGCACGCCGGCCAGAAGTGCTCCGCTGCCTCACTGGTGATACTGGTGGGCTCCGTGGCCAAGTCCAAGCGGTTCCACAACCAGCTGATCGACGCAGTGACCTCCCTCAAGGTGGGTTACCCGCAGGATCCCACCAGCCAGATGGGTCCCATCATCGAGCCGGCCAACGGCAAGCTCCTCAACGCCCTCACCACGCTGGGCGAGGGGGAAGACTGGGCCGTGGAACCGAAGAAGCTTGATGAGACCGGACGGCTCTGGAGCCCGGGTGTGCGCTACGGCGTCAAGCGCGGTTCCTACTTCCACCTGACCGAGTTCTTCGGCCCCGTGCTCGGCGTCATGACGGCCGAGACCCTCGAAGAGGCCATCGCCATCCAGAACCAGATCGAGTACGGCCTCACCGCCGGACTGCACTCCCTGAACTCCGAGGAGCTCGGTATCTGGCTGGACTCCATCCAGGCCGGCAACCTCTACGTCAACCGCGGCATCACGGGAGCCATCGTGCAGCGCCAGCCGTTCGGCGGCTGGAAGAAGTCGGCCGTCGGCGCGGGCACCAAGGCCGGTGGCCCCAACTACCTGGCCGGCCTGGGCGACTGGGTTCCTGCCAACAGCACCGCCACGGCAGCCGTCACCAACCCGGTCGTGCGCCGCATCCTCGACGCGGCCGGTTCCGCCCTGCAGCCGGCCGAGCTTGAGTCCGTCCAGCGGGCCCTGGCCTCCGACGCCGAGGCCTGGGCTGGAGAATTCGGCACCGCCAAGGACGTCTCCGGCCTGAGCGCGGAACGCAACATCTTCCGCTACCGCAGCCTGCCGGTCACCGTCCGCCTCTCCGAAGGTGCGCCGCTGGGCCACCTTGTCCGGACTGTGGCCGCCGGCGTTCTGGCGGGCTCGGCGCTGACCGTGTCCACCGCCGTCGAACTTCCCGCGCAGCTGCGGTCCGTACTCACCGCGCAGGACATCGAGGTGACGGTGGAGTCCGACGCCGGCTGGCTGGCTTCGGCGGAACGCCTCGCTTCGGCAGGCAAGCTGTCCAACGCCCGCATCCGGCTGATCGGCGGCGACGCCTCCGCGCTGGCCGGGGCAACCGGCGGCCGGCCTGACGTGGCCATCTACGCCCACCCCGTCACCGAGGCCGGGCGCGTGGAACTGCTGCCGTTCCTGCACGAGCAGGCCGTCAGCATCACCGCCCACCGCTTCGGCACCCCGAACCACCTTTCGGACGCGCTGATCTAGCACCGGCAGACACAAAAATGTCCGGTGGTTGGCTTGTCTGCACAAGCTCAACCACCGGACATTTTGCGTGTCCGCTAGCCCAGGTACCAGCCGGGCGGAGTCCAGGTGACCGGGACATTGTGGGCTGAGAAATCCTCGCAGCGGGTGCAGGTGTAGGCCACTTCGCCGAGTGCGGCCACGCTGCCATCGCGCCGGTACGTTGGCGGAATGTAGGACTCAAGGTAAACGAATTCGTCGGTCCGGCACTTGTCGCAGGTGGGCTTCCCCACGTATCCCGTGTCAACGGAGGCCCGTCCGCTGCCAAGGGTGTTCTGGCGGGTAGCGGGCCGGGCTTCGGCGTACGGGCGGGCGTGCGCAGAGTTGAGATGGGTGTTCCTGGCTGTCGTCATTGGCTGCCTGTCCCAAACGCGGGCCGGCGTGCGGAAGCGCGTTTGTGGTGAGTGAACGCGGCCTGCTGCTTGACCTTGGTAATAGAGCATAGGTCAAGCCAGTTCCCCTATCAATGGACACGGGCCCCCTATCTCCCCTAAATGCTGGAAATCGGGTCCAAAGAGAGTTAAGTTTGCCGGTTAATGGTCCGGCCCACGATCGACTGGGTGAGGGCGTCGATCACCTCAGGGTTGGCCAGCGGGTTGCGGATCAGGGTGAAGTCCACATCCCCCACGGCGGGCAGGTCAAAGCGGCGGGTGATGATCTTTAAGTCTTCGGGCACCAGTGACGTCGGCATGACGGCCACGCCGATGCCGGCCCGGACCGCTGCGAGCACCCCGCTGATCTGCCGGGTGGTGCAGGTGATCCGCCAGGTCCGGCCATGGGCTTCCAGCGCATCGATGGCCAGCTTGCGGCTGAGGCTGGGGGCCGGGTAGGCGATCAGCGGCACGGGCGTGCCGGGTTCCAGCATGGTCTGTTCCAGGCCCACCCAGGAAAACGAGTCGTGCTGGACCACTGTGCCGTCCTTTGCCCCCGCCACCCATTTCACGAAGACGAGGTCCAGCTGGCCCGCGTTGAGCTTGCGGTAGAGCTGGTCGCTTTGCCCCACCGTCAGTTCCAGGTTGATCTGGGGGTAGATCTGCCGGAACTCGCGCAGGATCCGCGGCAGTCCTGTGATGGCGAGGTCATCGGCCGTGCCGAACCGCAGCCGCCCCCGCATCGCCGAACCGGAGAAATAGCGGGCTGCGGCGTCATGCGCGGACAGGATGGTCCGGGCGAAACCGGCCATGGCGTCGCCGTTGTCGGTCAGCCGGACGTCCCGTGTGTCCCGGGTGATCAGGGTGCGTTTGGCGGCCGCTTCAAGCTTGCGGATGTGCTGGCTGATGGTGGGCTGGGCCAGCCCCAGGCGTTCGGCGGCCTTGGTGAAGCTGAGGGTGTCCGCCACTGCAAGGAAGGACCTCAACTGGGCTGGTTCAAACATGGTGGGTCTCCGGTGGTCCAAGGTCCTGCGGATATATTGCGTTCTGCAATACGAGTTATAGGGACCATACGCCTCCATAATCTGCTTTGCCAGCCTAGCGTTAAGGGCATCCCAGCCCGCCCGCAATTTTGAGGACACACCTGTGGCACCCCCACCGCCTTCGTCGGCCTCCATCTCCCAACCAGTCATCGACGCGGCGGGTGCAGCGCGGCCTGCCAGCCAGACCCAGCCGCTACCCGTCATTGCCGAGCGCCTCCCCTGGAAGCACACCTTCATCTCACTGAAGGTGCCCAACTTCCGGATCTTCGCGGCCGGCCACTTCATCGCGGTCATCGCCGTCTGGATGCAGCGGATCGCCCAGGACTGGCTGGTGCTGCAGCTCTCCGGTTCCGTGACCGCCGTCGGCATCACCGTTGCGCTGCAGTTCCTGCCATCCCTGCTGCTGGGTCCTTGGGGCGGCATGATCGCTGACCGGTTCGCCAAGCGGAAGATCCTCATCCTGTGCCAGAGCACGGCCGCCGTCCTGGCTGCAACGCTGGCCACCCTTGCGCTCACCGGCGTCATCATGGTGTGGCATGTCTACGGCATCGCACTGGTCCTTGGCCTGGTGACCGTCCTCGACCAGCCTGCCCGCCAGGTGTTCGTCAATGAACTGGTGGGTCCTGCCTATTTGCGGAATGCCATCAGCGTCAACTCCACCACCTTCCAGCTGGGCGGCCTGATCGGGCCCGCCATCGCCGGCCTGCTCCTGACCGCTGTGGGGGCGGGCTGGGCCTTCGCCGCCAACGCCGTTGCCTGCTGCTCCACGGTGGCGATGCTCCTGATCCTGCGAAAGGACCAGCTGTACGTCAACCCGCCTGCCCCCAAGAGCAAAGGGATGCTCCGGGAGGGGCTGCGCTACGCCCTGAGCAAGCCCACCATCTACTGGCCATGGCTGATGGCCGGATTTGTTTCCGTCTTCGCCATGAGCCTTCCCGTCATCCTTGCTGCGTTCGCGGACCACGTCTTCCAGGTGGGTGCCGGCGGCTACGGCGTGCTTAACGCTCTGGTGGCACTCGGCGCGCTGTCCGGCGCGGTGGCGTCCACCCGTCGTCGTCAACTGCGCCTTCGCTCCGTGGTGTTCTGCGCCGGCATGTACGGCCTGATGCTCTGCGTTGCCGCGCTTGCCCCGTCCATGGTGTCCTTCGGCGCGGTAATGGTGTTGTCGGGATTCTGGTGCCTCATGTTCCTGACCGGCTGCAACCAGCTGGTGCAGGTCAGTTCCAACCTGGGCATCCGCGGCCGCGTGATGAGCCTGTACATCATGGTGCAGATCGGGGGCCAGGCACTGGGCGGCCCCATGCTGGGCTCGATCGCCGAACATGCCAACCCGCATGTTGCCCTGCTGGTCTCGGGCGGCGTCCCGGCCGTTGCCGCGGTGACCGTAGGCACAATCCTGGCGCGGAAGGGCGGGTTGAAGCTTCGAATGGAGCTGAAGGGCCGTCACCCGGTGAGGATCGTCAACCGCCACGCAGGTGCCTAGGCGGCAGGGTCCGCAAGCTCCCGTGGGCCGTAAAGAAAGACTCCGTCATCGGGACCGATGACGGAGTCTTCTGCTTACGCCGGCAGGCTCTCTTGCCGGGTTACTTCTTCTTTGTCGCCTTTGTGGACGTGGTGTCCAGGGAGCTGGCCGGCGCAGCGGCGGCCTTCTTGTCTGCGCGCTTTTCCTTGATGGATTTGCCGGACTTCTTTGATGCCGTTTGACGCGGGGACTTATCAGCCATGATTGCTCCTGTAGCGGAACCGGAAAGGTTCCTGGCTACCGACCCTACACCCCTGCACACCAATGGGCGCCGGGGTTTGAAAAGACAGGGAAGCGGGACTGGAGCGGCTGACGGGAATCGAACCCGCGTATCAAGCTTGGGAAGCTAGCGCTCTACCATTGAGCTACAGCCGCAGTGCCGCCGCCTGCGCGGGGCAGAACTTAGCTTAGCGCAGATCCGGGCGCTCCCCGCGACCATGGCGCGCGGCGGGTCGGTGTCCTTCACCCCGCGTCATCCAGTAACTCTTCAATAACGTCCGCGGTGCCCGCTAGGTCCGGGCGCAGGCGCTGGCTAACCTGATCCGGGTAGCCGCCGAGTTTGGGGGAGGTGCGCTATTGCGGCAGCCGACGTCAACCACAGGAATTTCTTTCATGGCAATCGCAGAGCACGAGGTCCTCATAGAACGCGACGCCACGGCCGTGTACCAATACCTCCTTGACGCGACCAACCTCCCGTCATGGCGGACCGATGTGCGCAGCGTGAAACTCATGCAGGGCCCCGCGGACGCCAAGGGAGCGGTGTACCGCAAAATGGTGGCCGGCCGCTCCGGCCTGAGCATCCCGGCGGACCTTGAGATCACCAATGTGCGCCCCGGGGCCGAAATTGAGTTCCACATCGTGTCCGGTCCGGCAACCCGGTGGGGCGGTTACTACCTCAGCACTGAAGGTGCCGGAACCCGGGTGCGTTTCGCCATGGAGGCGAAACGCCAGGGACGTTTTGGCTTCCTCAGCAGGTTGGGGTTCATTGACGGAATGCTGCAGCGGCGGGTCAGTGCCGACGTGGCCCAGCTGGCCCGGCTGAAGCACGTGCTGGAACTCGAGCCGGCCGTCTGAGGCGTCCGTTTCACCGCCCAGTCACTGCGCCAGCCGCTGCCCCGTCCAGGGGCCGGCAATGTTCGACGGCGAGGCGAGGCTTCCGGCGCTGAGGTCCCAGTACTGCACGGTGTCGTTGGCGCGCCGGAGCGCGACGCCCGTGGAGTTCAGTCCGGTGACGTTGCGCAGCGCCCGGATTCCCGTGACGTCTGACCATCCCGTGGCCACCGTGGGCCGGGTTTCCGTGCGAAGCGAAGCTGTGCCCCACCCGCGGTAGAGCTGTACGCTTCCATCCCCCTTCAGCGCCAGGACATCCTGGAAGCCGTCGCCGTCGTAGTCCACCATGGAGAGCCGGGAGGCGTAGATGCCCGTGGCCACCGTGACGCGCTCCGCGATGTCGCCGGTCCCCTTGTTGCCGTACAGGTAGAGGTTGCCGGCGCTGTCCAGGGCCAGGATCTGGGGCATCCGGTTGTTGGCGCACCAGCCTCCCACAGCCAGGGTCAGGGTGTCCCAGCCGCCCGTGCCGAGAGTGATCGGAGCCTGGAACCCTCCGGCTGCAACGCCGCGGTACAGCGTCAGGTTGCCGTTGGTCCATTGGGCCAGGACGTCATAGGTGCCGTCGCGGTCCCAGTCCGTGACGAAGACTTCCTTGGCTCCGCCGAAGCCCGAACCGATCACCCTGGCCGGCGCATAGGTGCGGGGGCCGGCGGACGCCCGGTCAAGCAGTTGGCCGGCTGAGTCGACGGAAACGAGGTCCGCCGGTCCCTTGATGGCTGCCGCTGCCAGGTTCAGGGTGGGCGGCATGTGGCGTACAGGGGCGTCACACAGGCTTGGCGGCGGTGTCGGAAAGGCGCTGGCCGACCCCGAGCCGGCCGACCCTGCGCCGCCCGGGGAATCGATGGTGCCGGCCGGAAGCGTGGCGTAACCGAAAAAGTCCACCACTCCCCAGATCTGGTACGTGGAGTTGGTGTAGGAAATGCCGATGCCCATCACGTTGAACCGTGGATCGAGGAGCATGGCGTTGTGGCCCGGGGAACCCTTCCACCACTCGACGAGCTGTGCGGCGTCACGGTCGGTCCGGATGGCAATGACCTCGCCGGCGCTGCTGGGGCTCAGGGCGCGGGGGTCGGTCCAGAAGCTGGCCCGGTGCTCGACCACCTCGCGCGTGGCGATGTTATCCGACCAGTCCTGCGCCAACCCCGCCACAGTGGGGTGGTACTTCACCTTGTTCAGCCCGTTGGCCACCCGGTACTCGTTGATCTTGGTGAACACCGTGAGGATGGCAGCGGAGTTGCTGTCCGGCACAAGGGCCTGCGTTGACGGAAGGGCGGCAGCGGACTGGGGCACGGCCTGCGGCGCAGGAGGCGGCGACGCCAGTTCCTGGTCCGGCGCCCACAGCGGCGGGATGGAGGCCGTTTGCGGCGTGGAAGCGGCGGCCGGTGCCGGTGACGTTTCCGTTGAGGGTGCTACCCCGCTGGTGGCAGGAGCCGGCGCCGCGGTGGTGGGCGCCGGCACGGGGGTGGCCGCCGTCAGGGGTGAAGCGGCACGGATGTCTGGGTCCACGGCAGGAGTGAGGGCGCCGGTGGGCCCGGACCCGGCGGCGGACCCCCCGGTGTTGCGCACCAGGGGAGCGGCAAGCGTGATGTTTGCCGGTCCTGCTTGGCCGGGGGGCAGCGCCCTAGGGGGTGCTGCCGTGTTCGAAGAGACCAGCGCCAACGCACAGAGCACGCCGATGACAGACGGTGCCACTAATTTATTCACAACATCCCCAGCCCTGTTACGCCATCCGGGAGACCATTCCGGCGGCTATCATTCGCAACATTAGCCTCACTGGGCTACGGCAACAACGGGAAAATGCAGGTGGGGATAACCGATACGGTAATTTGGGACGGTGCTGATCTCTGACCGCGACATTCGTGCCGAAATTGATTCCGAACGGATCGTGCTGGAACCGTACGATCCAGCGATGGTCCAGCCGTCGTCCGTGGATGTCCGGATAGACAAGTTCTTCCGGTTGTTCGACAACCACAAGTACGCGCACATCGATCCCGCGCAGGAGCAGCCCGAACTGACGCGGCTGGTTGAAGTCGAGCAGGACGAGGCCTTCATCCTGCACCCGGGGGAGTTCGTCCTGGGTTCAACCTATGAGACCGTGACACTGCCGGATGACATTGCGGCCCGTCTGGAAGGCAAGTCGTCGCTGGGCCGGTTGGGCCTGCTGACGCACTCCACCGCCGGCTTCATCGATCCCGGCTTCTCCGGCCACGTCACCCTTGAGCTGTCCAACATGGCCACCCTGCCCATCAAGCTGTGGCCCGGGATGAAGATCGGCCAGCTCTGCTTTTTCCGGCTCAGCTCCGCTGCGGAGTACCCGTATGGGCAGGGGGAGTACGGCAACCGGTACCAGGGCCAGCGCGGGCCTACTGCCAGCCGCAGCCACCTGAACTTCCACAAGACCCGGATCTAGCCGCGCGGCAGCTGCCTGGCGGCTGCCTCTGTGCCTAGGCCTGCGGTGCCACCGCCCGCGGCCGGATGAACGGCCTGGCCAGAGGTTCAACGTAGCGCGCCGCCAGCGGGCCCATCACGGCCATCAGCAGGACGTAGGCGGTGGCCAGTGCCGCGAGGTCATGGGGAACAGCGCCGGAGGCAACGGCCAGGCCGGCAATGACGATCGAGAACTCACCGCGGGCCACCAGCGCTGCTCCGGCGCGGAAGCGGCCGGGCCGGGCTATCCCGGCCCGTCTGGCTGCCCAGATCCCGGTGACCATCTTGGTGGCTGCCGTGGCCACCGCAAGGACCAGCGCCCACCCGAGCACCGGCGGAATGGATGTGGGATCCGTATTGAGGCCGAAGGCCACAAAGAAGATGGCCGCGAACAAGTCCCGCAGCGGCTCCAGGATGCGCGTGGCGTTGTGGGCGGTGGAGCCTGAGATGGCGATGCCCAGCATGAAGGCCCCCACAGCGGCAGAGACCTGCATGGCGGACGCGGCGCCGGCCACCAGCAAGGCAGCCCCGAGGACGTTGAGCAGGAAGACCTCGGAGTTCTCGCTGTGGACGGCCTTGGAGACGTGGTGCCCGTGCCGCAGGGCCACCATGAGGACCATGGTGACCACGGCCAGGGCAATCCCCACCGTGGTGAGGCCGCCAAGGAAACCGACGCCGGCCAGGGTGGCGGTCAGGATGGGCAGGTAGACGGCCATGGCGAGGTCCTCGAACACCAGGATGGAGAGGACCACCGGCGTTTCACGGTTTCCGAGCCGGCCGAGGTCCGTGATGACTTTGGCGGCGATGCCGGACGAGGAAATGTAGGTCACCCCGCCCATGACCATGGCGCCCACGCCGCCCCAGCCCAGGAGCCCGGCAAGCGCGGCCCCGGGTACGAAGTTCAGGACAAGGTCAAGGACGCCCGCCTGCCACGAACGGCGGAGGCCCGTGAAGAGTTCGGCCGCTGTATATTCCAGTCCGAGCATAAGCAGCAGCAGGATGACGCCGATCTCGCCCGAGAGGTGGGCGAACTCGTGCATGCCTTCCAGCTTGATGATGCCGCCGGCACCGAAAGCGAGGCCGCCCAGCAGGTAGAGGGGGATGGGCGACATTCCGATCCGTCCCGCCAGCCTGGCCAGCAGGCCGAGGCAGAACACGACGGCCCCCAGCTCAATGAGGGTCAGGGCCAGCGGGTCCATGCGGACTAACCGTTGCGCAGGATATCGGCCGCTGAATCGAGGCCCTGCTGGGTGCCGACGGCCACCAGCAGGTCACCGGCGTGAAGGACGACGTCGGGCCCGGGCGAAGGCAGCACCTCACCCTCGCGCATGATGGCAACAATGGAGACCCCGCACCGGGTGCGGATGCAGGCCTTGCCCATGGGCTGGTTTTGGAACGGGGAGTCCGCGGCGATGGAGAACTGCCGGGTGACGATGCCCGGAACGTCCTTGTGCTCCTCCGCGAGCTTCATGGCCAGGTGGGTGCCGCCCAGCAGGTTGCCGAGCGTTGCTGCCTCGTCGCTGGTGAGCGGAATGGAAGCCTGGCAGGTATCGGGATCGTCCCAGGTGGAAACGATGAGTTCCGTTTGGCCTTCCCGCCGCTCCACCACGCCGATGCGGCGTCCGGAGGCGGTCATGAAATCCTTCCTGAGGCCAAGGCCCGGAAGGTTGGTTTCGTCCACGTTCATGAATCCAGCCTAGTCCGCCTGGCAACACCTGGCCGGAGAGGCGGCGCGGGCCTCGCCGGGGTACTCAGACGGCGGGCACGACGGCGATGGGAGCCTTCGCGGGGGACTTCACCGGCAGCAGCACCAGGAGCCCTGCGAGGAGGACCACCATGATGCCCAGGATGCCCCACCGCTGGGCCTGGCCGGCGGGAACCAACGGCGTGGCAAGGGTGATGCAGAGGGTGAACAGCGCGGGCGCCAGGAAGCTGACGGCCCTGCCGGTGGTGGCGTACAGGCCGAAAAGCTCGCCGGATTCCCCGTGCGGCGCGAGCCGGGCCAGGTAGGCGCGGGACGAGGACTGGGCCGGCCCGACGAAGAGGCAGAGGAACAGGCCGAAGACCCAGAAGGTGGTGGTGCCGGCCCATTGCATGCCGAAGAAGGAATAGTTTCCGTTGCCCAGAACCAGGATGGCGGTCCCGGCAACCAGGAGCCCAACGAGTGAGCCGGTGATGATCGCTTTGGGACCCACCTTGTCATCCAGGAACCCGCCGATCACAGCGCCCACGGCAGCCACCACGTTCCCAAAGATGGCGAAGAAGATCACCTGGGGGAGGGCGAACCCGAAGGTGCCGGCGGCGATGACGCCGCCAAAGGTAAAGACGGCCGCCAGGCCGTCGCGGAATACGGCGCTGGCGAGCAGGAAGTAGATGGTGTGCGGGCTGGTGGCGTAAATGGCCTTGATCCGCCGGAACAGCAGCCCGTAGCTGGCAAGGAAGCCGAGCCGCGTGGATTGGGCGGCCCGGGGAAGCTCCGGGACGGCGAACAGGACGGGCAGGGCGAAGACGAAGAACCACACTGCGGAGAAGACGGCCACCAGCCGGATGTTGAGGCTGTCTTGCGTGGAGGAGCCGAACCAGTTGAAGGCAGGCTGGACGAACAGTTGCAGGACGATCAGGAGAGCCACGATCCCGCCAAGGTAGCCGGCGCCCCAGCCGAAGCCGCTGACCTTGCCGATATTCTGCGGCGTGGAAACCTGGGCCAGCATGGCGTTGTAGTTGACGCCGGCAAATTCGAAGAAGACGTTGCCCAGTGCAATCAGGGAAACACCGAGGAGCAGGAATTCCGGGCGCGGGAACACAAAAAAGCACAGGGCCGTGAGAATGGCGACGGCGGCCGAGTTCACTCCCAGCCACAGCTTGCGCCTGCCGCCCGCATCCGAGCGCTGGCCCGTCACGGGTGCCAGCAGTGCGATGGCAAGCCCGCCGACCGCCAGGGCCGCACCCAGGACTGCCGAGGCATTGTCCTCACCACCGAATGCCTTTGACGTCAGGTAGACGGTGAACACGAACGTGGTCATGACCGCGTTGAAGGCCGCCGAGCCCCAGTCCCAGGACGCCCAGGCCAGCACCTGGCCTTTGCTGGAGGACCGGGTTCCGGATTCGAGTTCCGAGGCAGGCTGCATTGCTCCCGGCGCGCTGGCGCTGTTCATAGGATGCATCGTATCCGCCCGTGGCGAACAGCTGCGGGACCGTGGCCCCCGTCCCGCGGGGATTCCGGCCACGGGACCCCGCCGGGCGGGGAAGGCGGCAGGGCCGCCTTGGTAAACTGAGCCCTCCCGGACCTTACTTTTTTGCCGCCTGCTCCAACTTTTGACAATCGAATTCCTGACGTTGCGGAGAATCCAGTGATCACAGTCCTTGCCGTGCACTTTTCGGTGGCTGTCCTCGCGCCCTTCCTCTTCAGGCTCTGGGGCCGCAACGCCTTCTACGCGCTGGCCGCAGTCCCCGCGGTTTCCTTCGCCTGGCTGATGTTCCAGCATGGACCCATTTATTCGGGTCCCGGGGCGGTCGTCGAAACCTTCGAGTGGATCCCCAGCCTCCATCTTGAACTGGCCTTCCGTATGGACGCCCTGGCCTCGGTGATGTCCCTGCTGGTGCTGGGCGTTGGTTCCCTGGTGCTGGTCTACTGTGCGCGCTACTTCAAGAGGAAAGACCAGGACCTCGGGGCGTTCGGCGCCCAGCTGCTGGCGTTCGCGGGCGCCATGTTCGGCCTGGTCACGGCGGACGACCTCCTGCTGCTGTTCATTTTCTGGGAACTGACCACCATCCTGTCCTACCTGCTGATCGGCTTCGCGCGGACCCGGCTTGCCGCGCGCCGCTCCGCCCTGCAGGCGCTGATGGTCACCACCGCGGGCGGCCTGGCCATGCTGGTGGGCCTGATCATGCTTGGCTACTCGGCGGGGACGTACCGCATCTCCGCCATCCTCGAGCAAGCGCCCGCGCTGGCCGGCGGAGCCACGGCGCCCGTGGTGAGCGCCGCCGTCGTCCTCATCCTGGTCGGTGCCATCACCAAGTCCGCGCTGGTCCCCTTCCACTTCTGGCTTCCAGGCGCCATGGCGGCGCCCACCCCGGTCAGCGCGTACCTGCACGCCGCGGCGATGGTGAAGGCCGGCATCTACCTGGTAGCGAGGCTTGCCCCCGGGTTCTCGGACACCGCCTACTGGCAGCCGGTGGTCCTGGGGCTGGGCCTGGCCACCATGCTGGTGGGCGGCTACCGGGCGCTGCGGCAGACGGACATCAAGCTGATCCTCGCCTACGGCACCGTCAGCCAGCTGGGCTTGCTCACCATGGTGGTGGGCCTCGGCACGCCCGACGCCGCACTGGCGGGCCTGGCCATGCTGCTGGCCCATGGCCTGTTCAAGGCAACGCTCTTCCTGGTGGTGGGCATCATCGACCATCAATCGGGAACCCGTGACGTGCGCAAACTCTCCGGCGTTTTCCGCTCCTCGCGTGCGCTGGGCATCGTGGCCGCCGTCGGCGCCGCCTCCATGGCGGGTGTCCCGCTGCTCGGCGGTTTCGTCGCCAAGGAATCGGTGCTTGAGGCCTTCGTGCACCACGCGGGCGATCCGCATTCCGGTGCGTGGGGTGTGGTGGTCCTGGCGGGGCTGGTGGTGGGGTCCATCCTCACGTTCGCCTACAGCGCCCGATTCATGTGGGGCGCGTTCGCGGCCAAGCCCGGTGTGGAACCGATTCCGTTCAAGGCCATCAGGCCCTCCTTCCTTGCCGCGCCTGCGGTCCTCAGCCTCCTGACCATCGCGTACGGGCTCTGGCCGGTACCGGTGGACGCCTGGATCCAACCGTATGCGGCGTTGTTTGCGTCCATGGCGCCCGACGCCGGCACCCCAG
Source organism: Pseudarthrobacter phenanthrenivorans (assembly GCF_036455295.1). Lineage (GTDB taxonomy): Bacteria > Actinomycetota > Actinomycetes > Actinomycetales > Micrococcaceae > Arthrobacter > Arthrobacter phenanthrenivorans_C. The sequence continues at coordinate 21,769 of NZ_JAYXNX010000020.1, forward strand.
CCGAACAGGCAGGTCACCTGGCGCTGTGGCATGGCCTGACGCCGGCGCTTGGGCTGACGGCCGTCACCTTCGCGTTGGGCGCGGCGATGTACCTTGGCCGCAACGCCGTTGCCCGGACCCAGGCACTGGTGCCGGCGTGGGTGGACGGCGACCGCGCCTACCAGCTGACCATCGGTGCGCTCGACGACGCCGCCGTCTGGATCACCGGCCGGACCCAGCGCGGATCACTGTACTTCTACCTTGCCGTGATCCTCAGCGTGGCGTTCGTCCTTCCACTCGCGGCAATCCTGTTTGGCGGCAACCCCCTGCCACAGGGCATTTACCTCGTGGACCCCAACTCCCCGCTGCAGCTCGTGGCAGGTGCAGGCATCGTGATCGGCGCCCTGGCCGCCGTCAGGGCCAACAAGCGGTTCCTTGCGGTGCTCATGGTCTCCGTGACCGGGTACGGCATTGCCCTGGTGTTCGCGCTGCAGGGTGCCCCGGACCTGGCGCTGACCCAGATGCTGGTGGAGACCATCATCCTGGTGGCGTTCGTCCTGGCCATGCGCAGCCTGCCGCCGGAACTGCGGGACCGAACCGGCGGCAAGTACCGCGTGCTGAGGGTCATCATCGGGCTGGGATTCGGCGTGACCATGGTGTTCGCCGCGATTTTCGCCATGGGCGCCAGGACCGCCATTCCGGTATCGCTGCAGTTCCCGCAGCTCGCCTATGAAGGCGGCGGGGGCCTGAACGTGGTCAACGTGACCCTGGTGGACATCCGCGCCTGGGACACGTTCGGCGAGATCAGCGTCCTGGCGCTCGCCGCCACCGGCGTGGCCAGCCTGATCTTCGTCCGGGGCCGCGGTGACAGGCTGCAGGCCTCCGCGTCGGTGGCGGAGGGAACGGTAGGGCGCTACCACGGCGTGGATCCCGGCTCCCGTGACGGCGCGGCCCTGGCCATCAGCCGGAAGTTCGCCGCCGCTGCCCGGGACCCATGGATCGTGGCGGGCCGGACCCTGGCCCCCGAGCGCCGCTCCATCATCTTCGAAGTGGTCACCCGGCTGATCTTCCACTCCATGATCATTTTCTCGCTGTACCTGCTGCTGGCAGGGCACAACCTGCCCGGCGGCGGTTTCGCGGGCGGCCTCACCGCCGGCCTGGCGCTGACCATCCGCTACCTGGCCGGCGGCCGGTTTGAGCTGCGGGAAGCGGCGCCGCTCAGCGCCGGCGCGCTGCTGGGGATCGGCCTGGCGCTGGCTGCCGCCTCGGGTGTCATGCCCCTGCTGCTGGGTGGCCAGGTGTTCCAGTCCGCCATAGTCCAGGTATGGCTGCCTGTGTTCGGGGACATCAAGTTCGTCACCTCAACCATCTTCGATATTGGCGTGTACATCGTGGTGGTGGGCCTGGTGCTGGATGTCCTGCGCAGCCTCGGCGCCGAAATCGACGAGCACCTGGAGGAGCGGTCCCTGGCGGCCGGCCAGGAAGCGGCAGGGGCCTGGGAGGCCGGCCACGACCAACCGGCACCGGAGCTGGAACAGGAACCGGATGCGGTTCCTGCCGAGACCACCGCGAAGGGCCACGCATGAGCGTCAACCTGACCCTGCTGATCGTCATGGGCGCACTGTATGCCTGCGGCATCTACCTGATCCTGGAGCGCAGCCTGACCCGGGTGCTGCTGGGCCTGATGCTCCTGGCCAATGCAACCAACCTGCTGATCCTGGCCACCGGGGGATACGCCGGTCTGGCCCCGCTGTTCGCCAAGGACATCGCTGCCAAGGACTACAACGACCCCCTGCCGCAGGCGCTGATCCTGACCTCTATCGTGATTTCATTCGCGGTCACGGCCTTCATGCTGGGCATCATCTACCGCACCTGGCTCCTGGCCCGCCAGGATGAGATCCAGGACGACGCGGAGGACCGCCGCGTGGCAGCGACCCCCAGCTTCGACGCCGAGGACGATGCCGAAGTGCCCGCAGAAACCTCCGAGTTTCCGCTCACTATGCTCGGCTCTGATGGCATGGACATCTCCGACCGTGGGGCTTCCGGTGCCGACACGACGCTGCATGCGGGCCGGCAAGCGGACCAACCACCGGCCACGGTCCTGGCCGGCGGCCGGGAGATGCCCGCGGAACATGCCGCCGCGGAGGAAAAGCCCGGCTCACTCAACATTGACCCCAGCCCGGAAGGAGGCGGCAAGTGAACATCGCCAGCCTGGCGCCGCTCGCCGTCGTACTTCCCATCCTGGGCGCCGCCCTCACCTTCCTGCTGATCCGGCACACCCGTGCCCAGCGGGGGGTGAGCATTGCCCTGCTGTCGCTGACCCTGGCGCTCGAATGCCTCCTGCTGGCGTCTGCCTGGAACGGCGGCACCGCGGCGGTGACCATCGGCGGCTGGCTGCCGCCCTTCGGCATCGTCATGGTGGTGGACCAGTTCTCATCGCTGATGCTGGTGGTCTCCTCCGCGGTGAGCCTGGCCGTGCTGGTGTACGCCACGGGGCAGGGCATGGCCGACGGCGACCACGACGCGCCCGTCTCGATCTTCCACCCCACCTACCTGATCCTGGTGGCGGGGGTCTCCAACGCCTTCCTGTCCGGGGACCTCTTCAACCTTTACGTGGGCTTTGAGATCCTGCTGACCGCAAGCTACGTGCTGATGACCCTGGGCGGCACCGGCCCGCGCATCCGCGCCGGTGTCACGTACGTGGTGGTGTCCGTGGTGTCATCTGTGCTGTTCCTGATTGCCATCGCAATGGTGTACGGGGCCACCGGCACCGTCAACATGGCGGACCTGGCCCTCAAGCTCGGTGACCTGGACCCGGGGACAAGGACGCTCCTGCACGTGATGCTGCTGGTGGCGTTCGGCATCAAGGCCGCCGTCTTCCCGCTGTCCTTCTGGCTGCCCGACTCCTACCCCACGGCCCCGGCGCCCGTCACGGCCGTGTTCGCCGGGCTGCTGACCAAGGTAGGCGTGTACGCCATGGTCCGGACGGAGACGTTGCTCTTTCCCGGCGACACCCTGAACACGCCCCTGATGGTGGCTGCGCTGCTGACCATGGTGGTGGGCATCCTGGGCGCGCTGGCGCAGAGCGACATCAAGCGACTGCTCTCGTTCACCCTGGTCAGCCACATCGGCTACATGGTGTTCGGCCTTGCCATGTCCTCCGTGGCGGGTCTCGCGGCGGCGGTCTTCTACGTGGCCCACCACATCACCATCCAGACCAGCCTCTTCCTGGTGACCGGCCTCATCGAACGCCGCGGCGGCAGTTTCTCGGTGGACCGGCTGGGCGGACTGGCCAAACTTTCGCCGATGCTGGCGCTGCTGTTCTTCATCCCCGCAATGAACCTTGCCGGCATCCCGCCGTTTTCGGGTTTCCTGGGCAAAGTGGGGCTCCTCCAGGCCGGCATTGAACTGGGAACGCCGCTGGCGTACGCGCTGGTGATCGGCGGGGTGGTGACCAGCCTGCTGACGCTGCTGGCCGTCGCCAGGGTCTGGAACCGCGCATTCTGGCGCCGGCCCACGGACGCGGAGCATCCCGACCCGGTGCTGCTTGCCCCGCAGCCGGTGCGGGTTGCCGGGCCGGGGGCCAAGCTCAACAGCACCGTGACGCTGCTGCCGCGCACCATGGTGGGCTCCACGGCGGCCCTGGTGATGGTGGGGGTTGCACTGACCGTTTTCGCCGGGCCGCTGTTCGGCCTGTCGGACCGGGCCGCCCGCGACATGCTGGACCGCGGCCCTTACATCCACGCGGTGCTGGGTGATGCCGCCGTTGCGGGGACCACTGGCGCGGGAGGAACGCGATGAGCCGCAAACGCATATCCCTGCGTCAGGAGCTGCCGCTGCTGGTCTGGCTGGTGATTGTCTGGGGCGCGCTGTGGCAGGACTTCAGCCCCGGCAACCTCCTGTTCGGTGCGCTGCTGGCAGTAGGGGTCGCCCGGCTCTTCTACCTTCCGCCCGTCGAGCTCAGCGGGCGCTTCAACATCCTCTACGCTGTTCCCTTCGCCCTGGCGTTCCTTTGGAAAGTGGTGGTGGCCAGCGCCCAGGTCCTGTACCTGGCCACCGTCCGCGGACCCAGGGTGACCAACGCCGTCGTCGCCGTGCGGCTGCGCAGCCACCAGGACCTGATCGTCACCGCCACGGGGCACGTCATTTCCCTGATCCCGGGGTCATTGGTGGTGGAGGTGGACCGCTCCACCTCCACGCTCTACCTGCACGCGCTCAACATCACGTCCAAGCAGGACGTGGAGGGCCTGCGGAACGAGGTGCGGTCCATGGAGGCAGGCCTGATCCGCATCATGGGCACAGTGGAAGAACTTGAAGCCGTCCGGTCGGAGGCCGCCGCATGATGCACATTGTCCTGGCTGTTACAGCAGTCATTTTCTCGCTGGCCGCGGCAGGGGCCATTATCAGGATCGCCCGCGGCCCGTCGCTGCTGGACCGGGTGCTGGCAGCGGACGTGCTGCTGGCAATCCTGGGCGGTGCGCTCTGTGTCGACATGGCCGTGAACCGGCACCTGAACAACCTGATGCTGGTGGTGGCCGTCTCCATCATCGGGTTCATCGGGTCCGTGACGGTGGCCCGGTTCGTGGCGGACCGGAGGGTGAAGCCCAATGAATCCTGACTTCTCCGGCCCTGACGCCTGGATCGACACCCTCTCCGCGGTGTTCATGGTGGTGGGGGCGATCATGTCCCTGGGCGCTGCGATCGGCCTGCTCCGCTTTCCGGACCTGCTGAGCCGCATGCACGCCGCCACCAAGCCGCAGGTCCTGGGCCTGTTCCTGCTGCTGGCCGCCATTGGCCTCCAGCTGCGGACGTGGTGGGTGTGGCCGGTCCTGGCGGTGGCGTGGATCTTCCAGCTGCTCACGGTGCCCGTGTCCGCGCATATGGTTGGCCGCGCCGGCTACCGCACCAAGCATCTGCACCGGGAACTGCTCACTGCGGATGAGCTGGAGGCCGTAGTGCAAAAAGCCGCCGCCGAGGCTGCCCTGAAGGACAACCCCGACGGCGGCAGGTAGCGCTGCGCTTAGACGATGTCCTGCGTCTTGGCGAACCGGGCAATGGCGCGCTGCGTGCCGCGGTTGGCCAGGACCTGGATGATGGCACTGACGGACGCCGAGATCAGCGCGAAGGTCAGCGCCGAACGCAGGCTGGTGGGGACGTCCTCGTGTTTGCCCGTGGGCGCTTTCTGCCCGGTGGTCTTTTCCCAGATGGTGTTGACCAGTTTGGTGCCGGCCAGGCCTGCACCCAGGCTCACCCCGGTCCCGAGCAGCTTGATGAGAAGGTTCATTCCTATTACTCCTTGCGGGCGGAAAACGGACTGCCTCCAGCCTAGCCGCCCGCGTGTGCCGGTCAGGGCAAGGGCGTGGCAAGCCGGCGCGGGTTGGTGGACTAACCGGCCGGAGGCCCGCTCCGGAACTTGATCAGCTTGTGCGTGCCGTCGCAGTACGGCTTGATGGCGGAGGCCCCGCAACGGCACAGGGCGACGGTCTTCCGGTCCCGCGGCACCGGACTGCCGGACGGCGTGACGATATCGAATTCGCCCCTGACAATCAGCGGCCCGTCCGGGCACACCACGATGGAGCCTGCCGCTGCTTCCTGCTCCACGCCAGGACCTGTTTCATGCTGTTCGGGGTTCATGCCTGTCACGCGGCCGCCGGAACGGCAGTGCGGAGCGATGGTTTCCCGGCTTCCCAGCAGGACATCAGGTGGGCTGAAAGGCGGCCGTCGAGGGCCATGGCGGCGGTGGCTCCGAAGAGGACGTCCGCAAGGAGTTCCGGCTCGGCTTCCACCAGGCCGCCGGCCAGGTCCCGCCCGGCGATCTGCTCGTGGACGGCGTCGGCTTCCACATGCTCGTCGAAGTAGTGCGTGATGTCCGCCGCGAAACCATGCCGGCGGAATCCGTTGCCGTAGAAGCGGTTGGGGTGGGAGGAAGTCATTTCGTAGATTGCCAGGTGGCCAATGATGGCTCCGCGGAGCCGCCGGTTCAGGCCGCAGAGCGACATGAGGTTCACGGATGCCAGGGAGACGGCAGGGACGGCGTTGACGTAGGCGCCGTACGAGTCGTCCAGTCCCAGGCCGCGCATGGTCCGGGCGAACAGGGCGCTGTGCATGCGGTCAGGCCTGCCGCCCCCGTATTCATCCGCCTGGATCTCCACCAGGGCAGCCTTGGGCCGGCCGGTGAGCCGGGGAATGGCCCAGGTATGCGGGTCGGCCTCCTTCAGCTGGTACATGGATTTGTGGATCAGGAACTCCTTGAGCTGGTCAAAGCTGGCCTTCCTGGCCACGTAGCGGGAGACGCTGGGCCCGGAGTCCGTGGCGGCCAGGCCGAAGAGCACATCAGCCACGGCGTCGCTGTCCATGGCAGCCCCGGAGGGCGCTTCGAAGTCTCCGGCGGCTTGGAGGGCGGCGCTGCGGAGGGCCCCTTCAAAGGGTTCCTCGATCAACCGGCGGACCCTGATGAGCGCCGGCTCCCACTCCCAGTGCCCGCTCACCCCGTCCAGGCCTGAATAGTGCAGCTCGTAGAGGCAGAAGAGCGCCAGTTGGATATCCTCGTCGGCAATGATGTCGGCCGTTTTGAGAACCTGCTGCGCCGCCAGCCGGTACAGCCGGTCCAGCTCGGACGTCGCCGCGCCGGGGGCCTTCGACAGGGCCGCAAAGAGGGCGCTGCTGATGGGGCCTCTGGCATCCGGGATTCTCATGGTGCTCCTTGGTTGACGCGCATGTTCCAGGGAACGGACCGCGCCCCCATTCCCTGTCGTCGTACCCGGGGAGACAGCATGCTAAGCATGATTACTAATAAAAGCCCAGCGAACCTCCGGTTGGCGGCAGGTCCCCCGGTTCCTAGTCCCGCAGGGCCGATCCCAGGATGTCCCGCAGCGCCTCCACCACCAGGTCATGGTCCTGCAGTTGCGGCAGCCCGGAGACCGCGACCGTCGCCACTGCGCCCACTCCTGTGACATAGATTGGAAATGCGCCTCCGTGTGCCGCGTACCGGGATTGGTCAAACCAGGCGTTGTCCTCGATCCGGCCGCCGCCAAGCCGGCCCCGCAGGCCCACCAGCAGGGACGGCACCTCGTACCGGGCGGCAGTGCGCTGCTTGGCGCGGATCCAGTATTCGTTGTCCGGAGTGGCACCCGGCAGCGCAACGTGGAACAGGACCTGGCCGCCCCTGGTGATGTCGATGGCAATGGGCAGGGCCCGCTCCTTGCCGAGCTCCACCAGCAGCAGGCCCAGGTTCAAGGAGTCATCCGGCGAGAAACCGGGGAATTGGAGTTCCCGGACTTCGGCCTCGACCCGGAGGATCAATGCTTCCAGGGAGCCTTCGGGCTGCGCGTCGCCGGAGTCGGGATCGAACCCGGTCACAACCGGTGGATTGGCGGTCATGGCCCTCAATCTACCCCTGTCCGGTGTAAACTTGACCACGCCCAGCTGGGCGGATATTTAAGCCTTACCCAAACCAAAAAGCATCACTTAAAACGACAGGGGAGCGCCGCCGTCGGGCATCCTGGCACAAGCCGGGCACCGCAGGTGGGCGCTGAGAGTGCGGACAGCCGCAGACCCTCGAACCTGATCCGGTTAGTACCGGCGCAAGGGAGTCGAGTTCTCGGGGTGTCACGGCCCTACGGCAACGGCCGTGGGCCGGGTCCACTTTCCCCTCCTGTTTCCCAGGAGGATTACATGAGCACTGCAGCAATCAAGAAAAGCGCCGGCAAGTCCTGGCGCGTCCTGGACATCGTCGTGGCGGCCCTGGTGGCCATCGCGGGTGGCGTCATCTTCTGGGCATGGGACCAGGGTGCCGCCGCGCTGTCCGCCCCGATGAACGCCGCCTACCCGCCCCTCACCGGGCTGCTGGCCGGCGGCTGGATGATTCCCGGCGTGCTGGGCATGCTCATCATCCGGAAGCCCGGCGCCGCCATCTTCTGTGAGACGGTTGCCGCCACCGGCGAGCTCCTCATGGGCTCGCAGTACGGCGCGTCCGTCCTGTTCTCGGGCTTCATCCAGGGCCTGGGCGCGGAAATCATCTTCGCCATCTTCGTCTACCGCAAGTTCAACCTGCCCGTCTCCCTGCTGGCAGGCGCCGCCGCCGGGTTCTTCTGCGGCCTGAATGACTCCTTCGCCCCTTGGGGCTGGAACATCGCCTACTCGGGCGCGGACAAGCTCGCCTACATCGTCCTCACCACGGTCTCCGGGGCCATCCTGGCCGGTGCCCTGTGCTGGATTGCCACCCGCGGCCTGGCCCGCACCGGGGTCCTGAGCTCCTTCGCGTCCCGCAAGGCCGCCACGGAGCCAGTCTTCTCCTGATGGTCCCCTCCCAGGACGCCGGCGACGCGGTCCACCCCGCCGCCGTCAGGGCCCGCGGATGGGGCTGGCGGCACGCCGGCCGGTCCAAACCCGCCGTCCATGCCCTCGACCTGGACATCGCTCCCGGTGAGCGCGTGCTCCTCCTCGGACCTTCCGGCGCCGGGAAGTCCACGCTGCTGCACGCGCTGGCCGGCGTGCTGGGAGACATCAACGACGACAACGGCGAGGCCGGGGACGCCGACGAGTCCGGTTCGTTGCTGGTTGACGGCGCCGTGCCCAGAGCCCAGCGCGGGCGGGCCGGGCTCATGCAGCAGGACCCGGAAACGCAGGTGGTGCTGTCGCGCGTCGGGGACGACGTCGCCTTCGGTGCCGAAAACCTTGCCGTACCCCGCGACGCCATCTGGGCGCGCGTGCACGAGGCGCTGGCCGACGTCGGGCTGGCCCACCTCCCGCTGGACCACCCGACGTCGGCCCTGTCCGGCGGCCAGAAGCAGCGCCTCGCGCTCGCCGGCATCCTTGCCATGCGTCCCGGCCTGATCCTGCTGGACGAGCCCACCGCCAACCTGGACCCGGACGGCGTCCTGGAAGTCCGGGACGCCGTTGCCCGCTGCCTGGACAAGACCGGGGCCACGCTGGTGGTGGTGGAACACCGGGTGTCCGTCTGGAAGGACCTGGTGGACCGGATCGTCGTCCTGCAGCCGGGCAGCAGCAGCGAATCTGCGGTGCTCCTGGACGGCCCGCCGGACCGCGTGCTCAGCCAAGCGCGGACCATGCTCGCCGCCGCGGGGGTGTGGGTCCCCGGCTATGTGCCCGCCACCCGGGCCCGGGACGTGGTCCCTGCACCCGGAACGGGAAACCTCCTGCTGGCCGCAGAACAACTGGCGGTTTCCCGTGAACGTCCACGCCGCAAAGGCTTCCGCAGGATCCAGCCGGTACCCGTCCAGGACGGGGTGGCCGCGCAGGTCCGCGCAGGTCAGGCCCTGGCCGTGACCGGGCCCAATGGAGCCGGGAAGTCCACCTTCGCGCTGACCCTCGCCGGGCTGCTGGAGCCCGTATCCGGAACGGTCTCCGCCACCCTTGACCTCAGCCAGGGCGCCGGGATCGACCCGTACAGGTGGAAGGCCGAGCAATTGATTTCCCGCGTGGGCACCGTGTTCCAGGAGCCGGAACACCAGTTCGTGACCGGCAAGGTGCTTGACGAGCTGCTGTTCGGCCCGCGGCACCTGGGCCACGGCGAGGAGCGGGTTGACGAACTCCTGGAGCGCCTGCGCCTCACCCATGTGGTGGACGCCAACCCCTACACGCTCTCCGGGGGCGAAAAGAGGCGGTTGTCGGTAGCCACCGTCCTTGCCGCCAGCCCCCAGGTCCTGGTCCTCGACGAGCCCACATTCGGGCAGGACGCCAACACCTGGGCTGAGCTCGCCTCGTTCCTGTCCGAGCTCCTGGACACAGGAACCGCGGTGGTATCGGTAACCCATGATGCGGAGTTCACGGCCGCCCTGGGCGGGGTGGAACTGCGGATGGCTGCGGCGGAGGCGGTGGCCCGATGAGGCAGGAACTGACCCTGCACGGCAACCACGCCCTCCTGGCCCGCGCCAACCCGCTGAGCAAATTCGCGGCCGTGCTGCTGATCACGGCGGTCCTGGCACTGTCCATCGACTGGGTGTCGGCCTCAGTTGCCCTGGTTTTTGAACTTCTCCTGTTCCCCCTGGCCGGGCTCACCCTGTCCCTGCTGTGGCAGCGCGGCTGGCCGCTGATAGTTGCGGCCGCCATCGGAGGCTGGAGCACGTCCATCCTGGCGCCCGACAGCGGAAGGATCCTGCTGGACGCCGGCATTTGGACCATGAGCCAGGGCTCCCTCCAGCTGGGCATCGGCTTCCTGCTGCGCGGCTTTGCCATCGCCCTGCCGGCGGTCCTCCTGATGAGCTGCACCGACCCGACGGACCTGGCTGACGCGCTGGCCCAGAAAGCGCGCCTGCCGCACCGGTTCGTCCTGGGAACCCTGGCCGCGATGCGCCTGGTGGGCCTGATGGCCGAGGAGTGGCAGACCATCGGCATGGCGCGCCGGGCGCGGGGCGTGGGTTCGCGCGGCGGCCTGGCCCAGCGGGTGAAGGCGACACTGGGACAGAGCTTCGGGCTCCTGGTGCAGGCCATCCGGCGAGCGTCGCGGCTGGCCGTGACCATGGAGGCGCGGGGCTTTGGCGGCGGCAAGCGGACCTGGGCGCGCGCATCCACGTTCAGCGTGCTGGACCTCTGGGTGGTGGCCGGCGGTGTCCTGGTTGCCGCGCTCGCCCTGGTTGCGGCGGTCACGGCGGGGACGTGGAATATGGTGTGGCTGGGCAGCTGAGTTGTGAAGGGCGAACCCCTATCGCATCGGCTGGGTAGGACGGGGGCGCAGGTCCCCATCTGGGATTCAGTAGTACCCCCACGGCCAGCCCGATAACTCATTTATGATATATTTTTCGATATGACGCAGGAAACCGCTGGGCACGTTGCCGCCATGCTGAGGAACGCCCGGAGCGAAAAGGGCTGGACGCAAGGCCAGCTGGCCGCCGAACTCGGAACCAGCCAAAGCGCTGTTGCCCGGATGGAACAGGGCAAGCAGAACCTGAGCCTGAAGATGATCCAGCGGCTGGAGAACATCTTCGACCGCAGCATCGTCAACGTGGGCAAACCGCAGATGACGCACCTCCGGGTGGAAGGCGGCCGCACCCTGTCCGGCTCGGTTGACGTGAACAGCAGCAAGAACGCCGGCGTCGCCCTGCTCTGTGCCAGCCTCATCAACCGTGGCACCACCGTGCTCCGCCGGCTGGCCCGGATCGAGGAAGTCAACCGCATCGTCGAGGTGCTGACCAGCATCGGCGTGGAGTGCACCTGGCTCAATGACACCGACCTGCGCCTGCGCCGCCCCGCCGTCCTGGACTTGGCGGCGATGGACGTGGACGCGGCACGCAGAACCCGCAGCGTCATCATGCTCCTCGGCCCCCTGCTGGACGAGTCCCGGGAGTACCGGCTGCCCTACGCCGGCGGCTGCGACCTCGGCACGCGCACCGTGGAGCCCCACATGCAGGCACTGCGCCAGTTCGGCCTGTCGGTGGAAGCCACCACAGGTTTCTACACGGTCCAGGCGCCCCCTGCCGATGACTGCGACCGTTCCTTCGTCCTTACCGAGCGGGGCGACACCGTCACCGAGAACGCGATCATGGCCGCGGCGCACCGGGCGGGCTCAACCGTGATCCGCAACGCCAGCCCCAACTACATGGTCCAGGATCTCTGCTTCTACCTTCAGATGCTCGGTGTCACCATCGAGGGCGTGGGCACCACCACCCTGAAGATCACGGGGCGGCCCGTGATCGACGCCGAGATCGAGTACTTCCCCTCCGAGGATCCCATCGAGGCCATGAGCCTCATCACGGCAGGCATCGTCACCAACTCCGAGGTCACTGTGCGGCGGGTCCCCATCGAGTTCATGGAAATCGAGCTGGCCACCCTGGGCCAGATGGGGCAGAAGCTGGAGATCTCCGGCGAGTACATGGCCCGCAACGGCCGTACCCGGCTGGTGGACGTCACCACCAAGCCCTCGGAGCTCCGCGCCCCCGAGGACAAGATCCACCCCATGCCCTTCCCCGGGCTGAACATCGACAACCTGCCGTTCTTTGCCGTCATTGCCGCCAACGCCTCCGGCCAGACCATGATCCACGACTGGGTCTATGAGAACCGCGCCATCTACCTGACGGAGCTCAACCGGCTGGGCGCCCAGGTGCAGCTGCTGGATCCGCACCGGATCTACGTCAACGGGCCCACCAAATGGCGCGCCGCGGAGGTGGGCTGCCCGCCCGCGCTCCGCCCTGCCGCCTGCCTGCTGCTGGCCATGCTGGCGGCGCGGGGTGTATCGGAACTGCGGAACATCTATGTGATCGAGCGCGGCTACGAGGACCTGGCGGAGCGGCTGAACACCATCGGCGCCAAGGTGGAGTACTTCCAGGACTGAGCATTAACGCTTCGTCATGAACCGCGTGTGACAGTTCCTACTCCCGGGTGCTGCCGCAGAATGTTCGTATGCGTACATTCGGCGTAGAGGAAGAACTCCTGATCGTTGATCCGGAGTCGGGAGAGCCCCTTGCCCTGGCCGATGCCCTCCTTGCCGGGCGCCGCGTGGCTGCTGACGATCTTCCCGTGGATCCGGAGGGCAGCCATGCGGGGCACCAGGCCGCGCACGACGACGAGATGGGCCTGAGTGCCGAGCTGAAGCTTGAGCAGATCGAGACACAGACCCGGCCGTGCCTGGAGTACGGCAGCCTGCTGGAACAGATCCGTGCCGGACGCAGCTTGGCGGACCAGGCGGCGAGGAAGCACGGGGCCAGGGTGGCGGCGCTTGCCACCTCGCCGGTGGCATCCCCCAGCCACACCACGCCCGATCCCCGGTACGCCAGGATGCTGGAGCGGTTCGGCCTCACCGCCCAGGAGCAGCTGACCTGCGGCTTCCACGTCCACACGTACATCGAATCGCCGGAAGAGGGAGTGGCGGTCCTGGACCGCATCCGCGACAAGCTGGCAGTGCTCACGGCACTGAGCGCCAATTCACCGTTCTGGAATGGCGTACCCACCGGGTTCGAAAGCTACCGGACGCAGGCCTGGAACCGCTGGCCCACTGCCGGCCCGGCAGGCATTTACAGCACCTATCCCGCCTACCGCCGGGTGGTGACCCGGCTGCTGGACACCGGGGTAATGCTGGACGAAGGCATGCTCTACTTCGATGCACGCCTGTCCCGCAACCACCCCACCGTTGAGGTGCGCGTCGCGGACGTCTGCCTTCGGGCCGGGGACGCAGCGCTCATCGCCGTGCTGGTCCGGGCGCTGGTGGAGTCGGCAAGCCGGGAATGGCGTGAGGACGTGGACCCGGCACCCGTTCCCACCGTCCTGCTGCGGATGGCCTCATGGCAGGCGAGCAGTGAAGGGCTGAGCGGCGAACTCCTGGATTTTGGAAACTTCCGCCCCGCCCCCGCCGCGGATGTGGCCCGGTCCCTGGTGGACTACCTCGCCCCCGTTCTGGAGGAGCAGGGTGAACTGGCCCTGGCACGGCAGGGAGTGGAGGACATCATCGCCCGCGGAACGGGGGCCGCTGAGCAGCGCCGCGCCCGCGACAAGGCCCTTGCCGGGCCGCCGCCGGAGGACATGGGGTTCGGCGCCGTTGTCCGGCAGGCCGTGTACGTGACCATGCGCGACGCGCTGGACCTCGCCGACGTGGCGGCCGCACCGGAGCTGCTGCGGGTCCGCCAGGCCTGACGGACAGCCCGCCCTCAATTGTCTGCGACGCGCGGCTTCATTTTCGCGGCGCAGGTCCCCTTTCGCGGCGCACATTCGGGCCGCGCAAGGGAACCTGCCTGTCGAAAATGCGAAGGCGCGTCGAAAACCTAGATCTGCTTCAGCGCCTGTTCCAGGTCCCGGATGAGGTCTTCCGGGTCCTCGAGCCCCACGGAGAGCCGGACCACGCCGTCCGTCAGTCCAATCGCAGCGCGCCCCTCCGGGCCCATGGCGCGGTGGGTGGTGGTGGCCGGATGGGTGATCAGGGACTTGGAATCGCCCAGGTTGTTCGAGATGTCAATGATCCGCAGCCCGTCCAGCAGCGCGAAGGCGGCTTCCTTCCCGGAGCGTCCGCCGGAAGGGGCGAGCTCGAGGGTCAGTACGGTGCCGCCGGCGCTCATCTGCTTGGCCGCCAGCTGGTACTGCGGGTGCGACTCCAGCAGCGGATACTTCACCCAGCTCACCGCCGGCTGTTCCTCCAGCCACTCGGCGAGGCGGAGGGCCGTGGCGGAGGAGTGCTTCACGCGCAGGCCCATGGTCTCCAGGCCCTTGGTCAGGACCCAGGCGTTGAACGGGGAGAGTGCGGGGCCGGTGTGGCGCATCAGCTGCTTCACCGGGCCGTCGATGAACTCCTTGGTGCCCAGGATGGCACCGCCCATGACCCTGCCCTGGCCGTCGATGTGCTTGGTGCCCGAGTAGACGATCACATCAGCACCAAGGTCACCGCAGCACTGCAGCAGGGGAGTGGCAAAGACGTTGTCCGCCACCACGGTGGCGCCCGCTGCGTGTGCCAGTTCGCTGACCGCGGCGATGTCCACGATCTCCTGCATGGGGTTGGACGGGGACTCGAAGAAGACGGCGGTGGTGGGCTTGGAAAGCGCCTCACGCCACTGGTCCAGGTCCGGGCCATCCACGAATACAGTCTCCACGCCCCACCGCGGCAGGATTTCGTTCAGGATCACGAAGCAGGAACCGAAAAGGGAACGGGCAGCCACCACCCGGTCGCCGGCAGCCAGCAGGGCACCCAGCGCGGTGAAGACCGCGGACATGCCCGACGCCGTCGCAAAGCAAGCTTCGGTGCCTTCCAGCAGCCTGAGCCGCTCCTGGAACGTGGCCACCGACGGGTTGCCGTAGCGGGAGTACACGAACCGCTCGTCTTCCCCGGTAAAGGCCCGTTCGGCCGCGGCCGCGGACTCATAGACGAACCCGGAATTGAGGAAAAGGGCTTCCGAGGTTTCCTGGAAGTTGGTGCGGTCCAGGCCGCCGCGGACGGCCTGGGTGTCTGGGCTCCAGCCGGAGGCGTCTTGGTTGAAAGTCACTTAGTTCTTCCCGAGGTTGGTGGGCAGGCCGCGGTTCTTCCAGCCGTTGACGGTGCGTTCGCCGTACCGGTCAGGGTCGCCTTCGAAGCCCTCCAGCACGCTGTAGGCCGTGAAGCCCGCCTGCGTGGCTGCGGTGGCTGCGGCGATGGATCGCTTGCCGGAACGGCACAGGAACACCAGTTCGGTGGCGGGGTCCTCGGGCGCCTGCTCTTTAAGGTCCTTCACGAAGTCGGGGTTGGGAATGCCTCCCGGGAAGGTCCACTGGATGAAGAGGGGGTCGTTGTCGGTGGCCTTGGTGTCCGGAATGCCAATGTGGGCCCATTCACCCTCGGTACGGACGTCCACCAATACGGCGCCCTGCTCCAGCTTGGCCCAGGCTTCCTGCGGAGTCAGGTCCCCTGCGTAGCTCATGCGTGGCCCTCGCCGTCGAATTCGCCCTCCAGCTCGTCTACGGCAGTGGCCACTGCGGCATCCGCGGAGGCAATCGCTGCCGGAAGGACGATGGCCTGTGCCACGATCACGGTGGTGCCGTTGAAGGTTGCCGCCGGGCTGCCGTGCAGCACGTAGCCGTCCGCCAGCGCAGCCGAGATCCGTTCACAGAATTCACGGTTGTCCGCGCCGGTAATCAGGCGGTAGGACAGTCTTTCGTCGGGGGCGGGTGCGTCAGACACGACGGATCTCCTTCTTTCACGCTTGCAGCTCGAATCGGTCGATATGCCGAGTATTCACCTGAGGCACCCCGCCGCGAAAGGGAGGGTTGCCGACCGGCCAGTCAGGGCTTGGCACCGGTACTCATTACTCCCAAAAAAAATAACACCTGAGGCGCCAAACCGCACCGCCGCCGTCGTCATGTTCCGTAATTGAGCGGGCGGCAGGGCGATAAAGTTCTTACCGGGGACGCCGCCCCGTCTCCAGAGCAATGAGTACCGGGGGGTCCTTGTCACCATGCGGGCGCACGCATCGCACCACCACGCCGCCGGCAGGCGGAACCGTCTGCATTCTGCCGGAACTTTCCTGGCTGCCGCACTGATCGCCCTCGTGGCCCTGTTGGCCCCCGCCGTGCCGGCCCGGGCGGCAGACGCGGCCCCGGACAAGGGAAAGCCGTGGCTGGGGGCCGTGCTCGAGTGGGGTGAGGATACTGCCGCCGGCTTCAGCGACCGGCTCGGGGCCACGCCCGCCGTCTTCGGCCATGACGTCGCCATTCCCTACCGGGATGCAGAACAGAATGACCTCGACGGCTTCCTCCAGCAGGCCGCAGCCAAAGGCGCGCACGCACTGCTCACGGTGAAGCCGTCGGTGCCGCTGGACCAGCTTGGCACGCAGGAAGCGGAAGCCTTCGCCCAGCAGGTGCGGGACCTTACCTCCGGTTTCAAGGGCCGGCTGCTGATCCGTTTCGCCCCCGACATGAACACGAGCTGGGTGGCATGGGGCCAGCAGCCGGCCGATTACCGGAAGGCGTTCCGGAACGTGGCGGCGGCCTTCAGGAAGTACGACGGCGGCCGGGCCGCCATGGTGTGGGCGCCGTACCTGGGCAAGGACTACCCCTTCGACCGGAGCCGGAATGCGCCGCAGCCCGGAAGCGAAGGTTTCGCCCTGCTCGATACGAACGGGGATGGAGCCTGGAACGGAAGCGACAGCGCTTACGCCCCGTACTACCCCGGGGACGATGCAGTGGACTGGGTGGGGCTCGCTGCCTATCATGACGACACTGCCGGCGGCGCCGCAGTCAACACAGTGCCGCGCCCAGGCGAGCTCCAGGAGATGCTGACGGCCTCCGGCGGCGAAAACTTCTACGGCACCTATTCGCAGGGACGGAACAAACCTTTCCTGCTGCAGACTTCCGCGTTCTACAGCCCCGCAACAGGCGGACCCCCCGAGGCGGACATCAAGGAGGGCTGGTGGGACCAGGTGGTGTCAACCGCCACCTCGCCTGATTACGCGCAGACGGCCGCCGTGGTCTGGGACGAGCGCACCAGCACCAGGGACACCGGCGTGGCAAGCATCAGTTGGCTGCTCACCGGGACCCCGGATGTCTCAAAGGCCGCGCTGGACCGGCTGAAGGCGTCCCCCATGGTGACTGGCCCCGTGACCGATGCGGTCTCCGGCAGCACCTATGAACGGGCGAACACCCTCTCCGGGGCCGCCGTCTGGACTGTTGCCGCCGCCATGGCCATCCTCCTGGCGGCCCTGTGGCAGATTCCCCGCCGCATCAACGCGGCAACGGCCTGGAGTTACCAGGACCCCTCCAGCAGGGACTCGCGGGTTGACCTGCTGCGCGGGATGGCCATCGTCTTTGTGGTGGTCAACCATCTGGGCATGTCCTCGCTGTTCCAGCTCCTGACCCAGGAGGCCATCGGGTTCGTCTCCGGTGCTGAACTGTTCGTCCTGTTCTCCGGGCTGGTGGTGGGCATGGTGTACGGGCCCAAGGCCAAGGAGGACTTCGGCCGGGTTGTGGACCTGACGTCCCGCCGCGCCGGAAAGCTCTACCTGACGGCGCTGGCCGTCCTGATCGGGGTCTTCCTCCTCTCCCTGCTCCCGTTCTTCCACACCGAGGCGCTCACCACGTTCGTTGACCAGGGAACCGGCGGGGCAGGGCACAGCGGTGCCGGCCGGACCTACGACCTCTACGCCGGCATGTCATCCCTGTTCCAGTTCCCCGTCCCGCCCCAGGTGCTGCCGGCCATCGTGCTGCTGCAGTTCGGGCCATGGCAGTTCAACGTCATGGGTCTCTATGTGGTGCTTTTGCTGGTCAGCCCGTTGGTCCTCGCGGCACTGAAGCGCGGCAAGGCCCTCTGGGTGCTGGTGGCGACGCTCGCCGTGTACGCCGTTGGTGCCGTGACCAGGTTCCGGATCCTGCCGTCGCAGTTCGAGGACTCGTTCCCGTTGCTGGTGTGGCAGGTGCTGTTCGTGCTCGGGCTGGTGGCCGGCTACCACCGCCGGGCCCTCATCGCCTGGTTGTCAAGGCACACCTGGGTGGTGGCAACCTGCACGGCAGCGGCGTTCGCGCTGGCCTTTCTGTCCTGGGGCAATCCCTACCTGGCCAACAACTATGACGTCCGCCTGGCGCTCATATCGGATGCGGCCTACCGCGCCATGTATGACGCGCTCTTCGGCCGGACGTACCTGGCCCCCGGCCGGCTGCTCAACGTCCTGGTCCTGGTGGTGGCGGCCTATGCGTTCCTCAGCGCCTACTGGAAACCGGTGCAGCGTGTACTCGGCTGGTTCCTGATTCCGCTGGGCAGGGCAACGCTCTACGTCTTCATCATGCACGTGGTGCTGATCGCCGTCGTCGCCAATATTCCCGGCCTCCAGCAGCAAAGCATCTTCCTCAACACGGCGGCCTACGCTGTGGTCCTGGGGCTGTTGTGGGTGATGGTGCGCACCAGGTTCCTCTTCCGGATCATCCCCACATAAAAATGCTGCGGCACAAAGGTGCCGCAGCATTTGATCATTCGCCGACTCCTGCCGGCGGCTCCCACCCCGGACTACAGGAGCCGCGGATAGCTGGCCAGGATGTAGTCGGCTGCCGCCGGACCCGTCATGCGGAGCCCGTTTCTTGCAGGCCTGATCCGCTGTTTCATGGTTGCCCAAAAGCTGGATTCGGTGCCGAGCGGCTGCTGGTTGACGGAGCACCAGCTGATGTAAAGCCCGTAAAGGCGGTCGCGGTCCAGGCTGCAGCCGGACGCAGGGTCGGAGTAGGTGGCTTCGGAAAGGAAAAGATCGAACTGCGAATTAGCCATGACGGCATCCCTTCGCTCGGTGCGTGGCGCCGCCGTTCGGCTACAGCAGCAGAACCTCGATGCCCTGCACAGGGGGCGGTCGGGGCCTATTGGGTGTCCCCCGCTGAGACTGGAGGGACCGGGAGCGCTTTCGCCGCTTGTCTACAATGTAGACTTTACTCGTAGACTACAAGTGAGGCAAGCGTCTCGAATCCCTCGGGACGGCCGCCCGCCAGCAAGGACCGATCAAATGACTTCCGCCAAGACCTCCGGCTCCGACGGCACCAGAACAAGGCTGAGCAGGGACATCGTGCTTGCGAAGGCGCTGGAGCTGGTGGACGCCGAAGGCCTGGACGCTTTGACCATGCGGCGCCTGGGGCAGGAGCTGGGCCGGGATCCCATGAGCCTTTACCGGTACGCCGAGAACCGGGCAGCACTGCTGGATGGGGTCACGGAACTGGTCCTCAACCAGCTCAACATCCATCCCGAGGACCCGGACTGGAAAGAGCAGCTCCGGAAGATCGCGCACAATTTGCGCATGCTGGCACTCCGGCACCCCAACGTCGTTCCCTTGCTGGTGACCAGGCCCCTTTCCACGCCGCTGGGCCTGCGTCCCCTTGGCACGCTGCGGCCCCTGGAGCAGATCCTGTCCCTGCTGGTGGCCGCAGGATTCGAACCGGCCGATGCGCTGCACGTCTACCGCGCCTACTACGGCTTCCTCTATGGGCACATCCTCAACGAACTGCAGGAGTACGTGGTGGACCCTGAAGAGAACGAAGTCCTGCTGCGGTTGGGCCTGCACCGCCTCCCCGCCAAGGAGTTTCCACGCCTGCGCGCCCTGGCCCCGGCGCTGGCGGAGTACGACGGCGCCACCGAGCTTGACCAGGGACTTACCATCCTGCTTTCCGGGCTTGAGGCACAGCTTTCCAGGCAGGCTGCCCGTTCCGGTCGCTGACGACGGCTACTCGAACGAGGCCCGGCGCCGGTCCTGGAGACGGGTGTTCCAAACATCGGGCCTGTTCACTTTGAACCGGCGCCCGGTCAGCGCTTTGGCGTTGAGCCTGACGTAATTGGCCTTTTCGCCGGGCTGCCATGGCTCCAGGCCCAGGCCGTCCACGGCATCCCTCACGGCCTGGTCTTCGATGATCTCCGTTTCGCCGCGGACCACCACGCTCCAGGCCTGCTCACTGGAGGGATCATAGCCATCGATTTCCAGGGCTGCGGGCCGTTCCATCCGTGCGCCCCACAGCTTTGAGCCCGGAGCTGTGCGGAACACGATGCTGCGCAGGTGGACAACGTAGTTGACCGGGAAGATTTCCGGATGTTCGTCCACCACGATGGCCAGCCTGCCCACCGTGTCAGTATCGAGCAGTTCCCAGCAGTCGTCGAAGGACAGTTTTTCGATCGGCAGGTTTCGCGAGTCCATGATCCACACCTTACGGGTGATCAGGGGGCGGGAAAAGGGATTGCGCCGCCTGGTGCAGGTCTAGTGGATGCCGGCGAAAAGTCCGCTCAATTCCGCCGTCAGTTCCTTCTGCACTGCCGGGGTGCCGATCTGCTTGCCGTCGATCGTGTTCACCGGTGCCAGCAGGCGGACGCTGGAAATCAGCCAGACAGCGTCGGCGTCCAGGAGGTCCTGTGGTTCCAGCGGACCATAGCCCAGCTCCCAGCCTGCTGCCTTGGCGGCGGCGAAGAGCGCGCCCTGGGACGTTCCGGGCAGGATGCCGCTGTCCAGCTGGGGTGTGATGAGGCGCTTGACCGGAGTGTCGTCGTCGGACTTCACGTGCGCGAGCAGCACCGTGGACGTGGGGCCTTCCAGGACGCGGCCGTCGGAGGACAGGAAGATGACATCGTCCGCACTCTGCTTGTGCGCATAGCGGAGCGCGGCCATATTGACGGCGTACGAAAGCGTCTTGGCGCCAAGGAGCAGCCAGGGCGCCCGTTCGGCCACATCGCTGTCATAGCCACGGTCAAGGAAGATCACGTCGATTCCTGTTTCCCGCTGGCGTCGGCCGGCCGCACCCGCCGGGGACGCCTGCACCCAGGCCGTGGGAGCCGGGGCGCCCTCCACACCGCGGGTCACCACCAGCTTGACCACCAGTTCATCAGCCGCCGGGTCTGCCGGCGGGTTCTCCGCCCGGTGCCGGGACACGGCCGCCGTGATGGCCCGGCGCCATACATCCTGCTCCGGGATGTCCAGGTCCAGTGCCACCGCAGAGCCGGCAAGCCGGTCCAGGTGGGCCTGCATTTTCCGCACCGATCCACCCACAGCCAGCATGGTTTCAAAGACGCCATCGCCCCTGGTTACCCCCAGGTCCGTGACCAGCAGCTGGGGCTTGGACGCATCGGCGGCCCGGCCGTCGGGGAAATCGGGGTCGAGGAAAAGGAGAACCACGGGTGCTGGAGAGCTCATGGCACCAGCTTAGTGCGGTGCCGCGGCTAAGCTGGGCGGAGTGCACCGGCCGGAAGCCGTTCCCCGGAGCCTAATCTCCCGGGAGTTATAGACGTGTTGTGGCCTTTTTCGCTTGCCGGCACCGCGCCGACGTGGGTTGTGGTGCTCCTGGGCTTTATCGACCTGGCCATCAGGGTCCTTGCCCTGGGCATCATCCCCGGCAACAGGCGCCCCACCACGGCCATGGCCTGGCTGCTGGGCATCTTCTTTATCCCGTTTGTGGGCATCGTCCTCTTCCTGCTGTTCGGCAACTTCCAGCTGTCCAGCCGCCGGCGCGCGCAGCAGCAGCTGGTCAACGACCGGGTACAGGCCGGCATCACAGCACTCTCGGACGCGGAAAGCGACTACCCGGGCCCGGAGTGGGTCAAGTCGGCCGCTGAGCTCAACCGCACGCTGGGGTCCCTGCCCATGGTGGACGGCAACTCCGTGGACCTCATTCCCGGGTACCCGGACTCCATCCTTGAAATGACGAACGCCGTGCGGAAGGCCAAGAAATTCGTCAACGCGGAGTTCTACATCATGAGCTCGGACCACGTGACCAATGACCTGCTCACTGCCTTGGAGGAAGCCGCGGAGCGGGGCGTGGAAGTGCGCCTCCTGTTCGACCACATCGGCACGCTGCGCATCAAGGGCTACAAGAAGCTGCTCAAGCGCCTGAGGGCGGGCAAGATCCAGTGGAGGCGGATGCTTCCGCTCCTGCCCATCCACGGCCAGTGGCGCCGGCCGGACCTGCGCAACCACCGCAAGATCATGGTGGTGGACGGTGAGGTCGCCTTCACGGGGTCGCAGAACCTGATCGAGCCCTCCTACAACAACCCGCGGCACCGCAAGGCGGGCCGCGAGTGGGTGGAGCTGATGGCATGCCTGCGGGGACCGATCGTGACCACCCTGAACGTGGTCTTCGCCACCGACTGGCTGAGTGAAACGAACGAGTCACTGGAACAACAGCTGCAGCTTCCGGCGGATCCCGAGCCCGGCGGCGTAACGGCCCAGGTAGTACCCAGCGGGCCCGGATTCATCACCGAGAACAACCTCCGTCTGTTCAACACGCTCATCTACTCCGCCCAGCACCGGATCTCGATCTGCAGCCCCTACTTCGTTCCGGACGATTCGCTGCTGTATGCCATCACCACCGCGGCCCAGCGCGGCGTCGACGTGGAGTTGTTCGTGTCGGAGAAGGGGGACCAGTTCCTGGTCCACCACGCCCAGCGGTCCTACTACGAGGCCCTCCTGGAGGCCGGGGTGCGCATCTATCTGTACAAGGCCCCGTTCGTACTGCACGCCAAGCACTTCACCATCGACGACGAGGTGGCCGTCCTGGGCTCCAGCAATATGGATATGCGGTCCTTCTCCCTGAACCTGGAGGTCTCCGTGATGCTCCTGGGCGAGGACATCGTCAACAAGATGCGGGCAGTGGAGGACACCTACCGGGACATCTCGCACGAGCTCAAACTCGCGGACTGGCTAACCCGGCCGCTCGCTGCACGGTATGTGGACAACGTGGCCCGGCTGACAGCCACGGTCCAGTAGGCGCGGGTACGCGGACTTACCCGCCGGCGCCGACCCGCTGGCCGCCGTCGTTCCCTGCGTGCTCGGGCCAGCCGCCTTTCCGGTAGGCAGGCGTTCCCAGGGCCAGCACCAGGACTGCCACGGCGCAGCTGCCGATCATGACAACGACCATGGACAGCGAGTTTCCGCCCAGGACCCCTACCAGGGGACTGACGAGCCCCGCCACTCCGGACTGCAGGGCTCCGATCACCGCTGCCGCCGTCCCCGCCATATGCCCGTAGTTGTGGAGGGCCAGGACCGACGCGTTGGCCGGGACCATGCCCTGCATTGACAGGACCAGCCACAGGCCGGCCACCACTCCGAAGGCTCCGCCGGCACCGGTCCCCACCACCAGGAGCAGCAGCACGGCGAAGCCCAGCTGGACCAGGAGGGCGGTGCGCAGGAGGCGGACCGGCGGAAATTTCCGGACCAGGGCGGCGTTGAGTTGGGCCGACAGCACCAGTGCCGCGCCGTTGAGGGCGAAGACCAGGGCGAACTGCTGGGCCGTGAGGCCGTATTCGTTCTGGAACACAAAGGGCGAGCCCACCACGTAGCTCATGATCAGGGCCAGGCCCAGGCCCGGGATGACGGCCAGCGCCATGAAGTGCCGGTCCCGCAGCAGCGCCCAGTACGCACGGGCCACATGCCTGGGGTGGCCGGAACTGCGCCGGTCCTCCGGCAGCGTTTCCGGCATGAACCTCACGACAACCGCCACCAAAACCAGCCCGATGAGAGCCAGCGCGTAAAAGACGGCGCGCCAGTTCCAGGCTCCGGCGATGGCCTGCCCCACGGTGGGGGCCAGGAGCGGCGCCACCCCGATCACCAGCATCAGCCGGGACAGCAGCCGGGCCGCGGCGGAGCCGACGAACCGGTCGCGGATGACGGCGAGGGCCACCACGGCGGCGGCCGCGTTGAAGAAGCCCTGCAGCACGCGCAGCCCTGTGAGCGTTTCGATGTTCGGCGTCATGGAGCACAACAGCGAGATGGCCACGTGCAGGGAAATGCCGATGAGCAGCGGCAGCCGCCGGCCAAACCGGTCCGAGAAGGGGCCGATGACCAGCTGGCCGATGCCGGCGCCCACGAGGGTTCCGGACAACGTCAGTTGGGCGGCCGTCTGGGTGGTGTGGAGGTCCGCCTCCACGGCGGGCAGGGAGGGCAGGTACATGTCCGTGGTGAGCGCCGGAAGCGCCGCCAGGGCCCCGAGCATGAGCACATACTTGAAACTGCGCGGTGCCTGCCTGCTGGAGTTTTGGGGATGGGACGGTTCCGTCATGCGGCAACCTGCCTTGCGTGGGCGCTTGGGTCCGCCGCATGTCTTGGGCGGGTCAGCTGACCCTCAGGTGCCTACCCGCGGCTGGTTCCTCCTAAACGGGCGTCCGCACTGTGGACAGGGGTACGGGTCACCTGGAATCAGTCGTCAGGGAAGTCCGCGCCCAGGGTGGAGAGCACCCCGTGGGCCTTGGTGCGGATCTCCTCATATTCATCGTCCGGTACGGAATCCGAGGTGATGGCGCCCCCGACGCCGAGGGACAGTTCAGCCGTTCCGTCACCCGCCGTGCTGACCACCAGGGTCCGGATGGCGACGGCGAGGTCCGCTGCCCCGTTGAGCGAAAAGTAGCCGATGGCACCCGAGTAGAGGCCGCGGGGTCCGGCTTCGAGCTGGTCCAGGATGGCCATGGTGCTGATCTTCGGGGCACCGGTCATGGAACCGGCCGGGAAGCATGCTGCCACCGCCTCCGCCCGCAGGGCACCGGGAAGGAGGCGGGCGTCGATGGTGCTGACCATTTGATGGACCGTGGCGTAGGTTTCGATCGCACACAGCCTGCTGACGGTCACCGATCCCGGCTCGGCAAAGTGGCTGAGGTCGTTGCGCAGCAGGTCCACGATCATGATGTTCTCGGCCCTGTCCTTCAGGGACGTGGCCAGGTCGGTGCGCAGTTGCCGGTCCTCTTCGGGGTCGGCAGCGCGGCGCCGTGTGCCCTTGATCGGCTCGGCGCGCATCCGGCCGTCGGACGCTATCTTCAGGAACCGCTCGGGCGAGGTGCTGGCCACAGAGAGATCTCCCAGCCGCAGGTAGCTGGCGAACGGGGCCGGGTTCCTCCGGCGCAAGGCCAGGTAGGTGGTCCAGGGGTCCAGCGAGGCGGCCGGGATCCGGGCCTCGAGGGTGGTGGTCAGGCAGACCTCGTACGTGTTTCCCTCGGCGATCTGGTGCTGGGCGGCGCTGATCTTCTCCCGGTACCGTTTGCCCGTGTCCCGGCTCCGGAAGACAGGCGGTTCAGGCAGTACGACGCCGGTGCTGGCGCCGGCCTCCGCTGCCTGGGCAGGATCGGCGCGGATCGCGGCATCCTCAACAGCCGCACGTGCCTGAGCCAGCCACTCGCCGGCATCCGGGGCATCCAGCGCCAGGAGCCAGACGGTCCCATCGGCGTGGTCCAGGACCACCGCCCGGCCGGCAAAGATCAGGCTGGCATCCGGCGTGGGCGCGGAAACGTCGCTGCCGCCGGTTTCACGCTTGAGCTCGTAGCCGAGGCAGCCGAGCCAGCCCAAGGTGAACTCGCAGGGGTATCCATCCGGGGTGCGCACCGCCCCCCGGCCCCAGACAGTGTCCAGCCAGCGGAAGAACGGGCCCGGAACGGTGGCCGTGCACGAGCCCGCCTTGATCCGGCTTACGCCTGCCCGGTGCGTCACCGACTGGCCGAACATTCCGCCGTCGTCCGTCATGATGCTGAACCGGCTGCGCTCAGCGGCGGTCCGCGCTGCCTGCCCCGCCTCCTTCACCCCGGCGTTGTCCGGGCGCGCGCCTGCATTGGAGGAGTCCAGCCAGACGGCATTGGCAGAGCGGCCATACAGGGCCTGGAACAGAGCGGGCGCATCGGGGATGGCCGTCAGGCGCTCGGCATGGAGGCGCAGGCTGCGGCGTGCGGAAAGTTCGGGCGCCAGCGCGGGTGCCAGAGCGGGCAGGTAGGGGAGGAGTTGCAGCAGCTCGGCCGGAGCGGATGCGTCGGCAAGGTTGTGGACCCGGAGGTCCGCATGGCCGGGGACGTCGTCGCGGCCCAGCCACTCGTCCTCCTGCGCTGCCCACTGGTCCCAGTACGGTTCATACGTCGCCCCGTCACGGTCCAGCGCCCGCGTCCTGCGGATGTCGTCGGGCGACTCCGCCCAGATCACTGTGTGGAGCATCGGCCGGGCTGCCTCTGCCGCGGCCCCCACTCCTTCGATAATCACGATCTCCGCGGGCAGCGTCACCCGGGTGTCGCCGTCGTAATGGTTTTTCCAGTCCCAGCTTGTCCAGGTGGCGGCCTCGCCGCGGCTCAGCGGCGTAAGGACCGTTGTGACGTAGCGTTCGACGCCGGCCGCCAGCCCGTCCCAGCCGGGGTAGATGTCTTCAAGGTGGAACAGCGAGACCTTATGGTGGGCGCGGAGCCTGGCCGCAAGCTCGACGGCGAGGGTGGTCTTCCCTGCGCCGGAACGCCCGTCGACGGCGATGATGACGGGGGCTGGGCTCATGGACTAGAGCGTACCGTTTTCCGTTGGCAGCTTTCATCCATGAACGGCGCCGTTGCCCGGAGGCATTCCTCCTGCCGGGGTGCAAAGGTTCTTCCTGCGCCGGGACCCAGCTAGTGCGGCTGAAGCTGGGTGTTCTGCAGGACCGCTGCCTTGATGTGCCGGACCAGGCCGGGCAGGGCGGCGTGGATCTGGTGCCACACGGCATCGAAGTCCGCGTGCCCGCCGTACCAGGGGTCCTCAATGCCTTGGTCCAGCCGGTGCCGCTCCGCCATGGCGGGATCGAAACTGCGGAGCATGTGGATCTTGCCCAGGGAATCCTGGTCCGGCGCCGCTTGGCTCAGCCAGGCAAAGTGGTCGATGTCCAGGGCCAGGATCAGGTCGCGCTCGTGGAACCATTCCGGCTCCCACTCGCGCGCAATGTGGTGCTCCGAGGAGAGCTGGGTTGCAGCGAGCCTGCGGGCTGCCCGGGGATCTATGGGCCGCCCGGCCTCGTAACCGGTGATCCCGGCGGAGTCCACCTCCACCAGTCCGGCCAGGCCCTCACGTTCAAGCGCTGCCACGAGCATCAGCTCGGCCATGGGGGACCGGCAGATGTTGCCGGTGCAGACGGTGATGACGCGGTATGCGCTCGACGTTGAGTCCATGGACTAAGCATGCGCGCTGCCGATCACTCTTGGCTACCCGTCCGTTCACAATGCTTTACGGGGTTGTAAAGATGCATTACTTGGCGCGGTATGGGTATGTGACAGGTGGTGCAGAGGAGCGAAGGGAGTCCTGGTGCAGCGGAGTCCTAGTGGATCAGGGCCAGCAGGATGCCCACCCCCACGAACAGGACGCCAAACACCCTGCTGAGCACCGACTGGCCCCGTTCCGTGCTGGTGAACCGCTGGAAGGACCGTGCCGCCGCGGCAAAGAAGAACCACATCACCAGGATGTCGATGGCCACGATGGTAGCGGTGAGTACTGCGTACTGGGTGAACAGCGGCTGGTCGGGCCTGATGAACTGGGGGGTGAAGGCCAGGAAGAACACGATGGCCTTGGGGTTCAGCAGGTTGACCCAGAAGCCACGCCGGAAGATGGACCAGGCGGGTTCATTGCGGAGGGCGGCCGCCTGCTCCTGCGCCACGGTTGGCTTACTCAGGAACTGGCGGATGCCGAGGTACACCAGGTAGGCGGCGCCGGCGTAGCGGATCACGTTGAAGGCTACGGGGGAGCTGGCCACCAGCACTCCGACGCCCAGCGCCACGATGAGGACGTGCACGATGAGGGCCGCCTGCTGGCCCAGGATTCCCCAGATGGACCGGCGGAAGCCTGCATTGAGCGAGTTGCTCATGGTGTTGATGGCCCCGGCTCCCGGGGTGAAGCTGATCAGGACGCCGGCGCCCGCAAGGGCGAGCCACAGGGAAAATTGCACTGAACAATATTACGCGGGCAAAAGCAGGGCCTCGCGTCGGCCGCCCTTTCCATACTTCGAACTCACTGGTGCGGCTGGTCAGGCCCGGGCAATCACCTCGCCGTTGGGGATCAGGAACCAGCCGTCGTCGGTGGAACCCCAGCGGTGCCAGCCGGCCGAAATCCGGGCAAGGTCAGCCGCATTGGCGAATCCATACTCCAGTGCCTGCTCAGCGAAGGCTGAATGCAGGACCCGTTCGCCCCAGACCCGCGCCTGCCAGCGGCGCTGCTGCGCCGTGGCGTACAGCCAGTTGCTGCTGGTGGGAGCGACGTCGGTGAATCCCGCTGACTGGGCCCAGCTGACCAGCCGCCGCCCGGCGTCGGGCTCTGCTCCGTTGCGGCGGGCGATCCGCTGGTACAGGTCCATCCATTCGTCCAGCTCCGGAATTTCCGGGTACCAGCTCATCCCATGGAAGTCGGCATCGCGGACCGCCACAATGCCGCCCGGCTTGGCCACCCGCCGCATTTCCCGGAGTGCCTCCACAGGGTCCGTAAGGTGCTGGAGCACCTGGTGGGCGTGGACGACGTCGAACGTTTCGTCCGGGAAGTCCAGATCGTAGATGTTGCCCGCCACGAACTCGACGTTGGGCACTTCCCGCTCGACGGCGAGTGCTTGCGCCTGGCTGATGACGTCAGGCGAGCGGTCCAGGCCGGTGACCCTGCCGGGGCTGACCAGGGCGGCGAAATCGCAGGTGATGGTTCCCGGCCCGCAGCCGACGTCGAGCAGGGTGGACCCGGGTGTGAGGTACGGGAGAACGAAGGCGGCCGAGTTCTCGGCGGTCCGGGCGGCATGGGCCCGGACCACGGACTCGTGGTGGCCGTGCGTGTAAACGTCTTCCTCAGGCTGCTGCGCACTCATAACCAAACGCTACCCCCTGCGGGGGCCCGCTATCCGGATTCTGTCCTGGCCGCCACGGTGGCATCGATCATCGCCGTCATGAAGCGCGTGACGGTTTCCAGTTCGGCTTCAGAGAACCCTGCCATGGCGGTGCCCATGTGCTGCGCCAGCGGGGCGAAGATGGCTCCGCCCTCCTGGAAGGCCTTTGGAGTCATCTTCAGCTGGACCTGCCGCCGGTCCGTGCTGTGCCGCTCGCGGACCACGTGACCGGAACTGTCCAGCCGGTCGATCAGCGCCGTGGTGGCCGGCGAACTCAGGTTCAGTTCCTTCCGCAGCAGCCCCGGCGTCACCACATTGCCCCGCGCCGTGTGCCGCATGATCACAGCCAGGGCGTTCATGTCAGTGCGGTGCATGTCCTTGCGCTCGCCGGCGGCATCGACGTACCGGTTCGCTTCAATGGTGAACTCCTGCAGGATCCTCAGCAGGGGGTGGCCGAACTCAGGGCCGGACCGCTCGAAGGGGGATGGTGGGGGAGCGCTCTTGCCTTCCATCTCCACCTCCCTGTCGTTCTGTCCCGGGCCACTTTATGCGCCGGCGTCCTGACGGATATTACTCCAGCGCGGGAGATCGCCTGCTGACGCCGCTGCCGGCAGGATCACCCAATCCAAATAAAGCTTGACTGGCACTTATCTCTATCGTGGAGATAATCTATGCTGGAAACAAATCTTACTCCCCCTGCTCGTGGACGGAAGGCATCATGAATCGCACAAAAGTCGCCAGGGAACGTGTTCCGTTCTGGCTTCGCTGGCTGGTACCCGTGGTCCTGGTGCTGACCTGGCTGGGACTCGCCGGGGTTGGCGGGCCCACGTTCGGGCGCCTGGAGGAGGTCTCATCCAATGACCAGGCGTCGTTCCTCCCCGCAAGCGCTGAGGCCACCGAAGCCCAGGACTGGCAGGCGAAGTTCCGGGACTCGGACGAGGTCCCCGGCATCATCGTCATCGAGAAGAACGAGGCTTTCACTCCCCAGCAGCTCGGGGAGCTGGCCACGCTGAAGACCAGCCTTGAAGACCTCAAGCTGGGCAGTACTGTGATCGGCCCGATTCCGTCGAAGGACGCCAAGGCCGTCCAGTTCGTGGTTCCCATCGGGTCCTCCGGCGAAATCAAGGACGCAGTGAAGGAACTCCGCGGCACCGTCACCGCGGCGGCCCCTGAAGGCGCGCGGACCTTCGTTACCGGGCCGGCCGGCCTGGCGGCGGACCTCACTGCAGCGTTCGGCGGCATTGACGGGATCCTCCTGCTCGTGGCGCTGTCCGCGGTATTCGTCATCCTCCTGATCGTCTACCGGTCCCTGCTGCTGCCCGTCATGGTCCTGCTCACGTCGGTGTTCGCCCTCTGCGCGGCCATCCTGCTGGTGTTCGGCATGGCAAAGGCCGGCTGGATCCAGCTCAACGGCCAAAGCCAGGGGATCCTCTCCATCCTGGTGATCGGCGCAGCCACGGACTATGCCCTCCTCTTCGTGGCCCGGTTCCGGGAGGCCCTCACCCACACGACCAACCGCACCGCCGCGGTCCTGACCGCGTGGAAGGCGTCCTTCGAGCCAGTCCTTGCCTCCGGCGCCACCGTGATCATCGCGCTCCTGTGCCTGCTCTTCTCCGACCTCAACTCCAACAAGGCCCTGGGCCCGGTTGCGGCAGCAGGCATCCTCTGCGCCCTGTTCGCCGCGCTGACCTTGCTGCCGGCACTGATGGCGCTGCTGGGCCGGGCTGCTTTCTGGCCCTTCCGGCCCAGGCTCCTCCCCGCGGACCAGCGCGAACCGGAACTGGTCACCGGCCTGGAGGGCCAAAAGGGCCTCTGGCGGGCTATGGGTTCCCTCGTGTCGCGGCGCCCCAGGACCATCTGGGTGGCCTCGGTCCTCCTGCTCCTCGTCGCAGCGGGCGGGCTGTTCCAGCTGAAGGCCAACGGCGTGCCGCAGACGGACGTCATCCTCACCGCCTCCAACGCAGTGGACGGCCAGGATGCGCTGGCCCGCCACTTCGACGCCGGCAGCGGCAGCCCCGCCGTCGTGGTTGCAGACCAGGGCAACGCAGCCGAGGTGCTGGACAAAGTGAAAGCGGACGGCGGCGTGGGCGACGCTTACCTGCTGGGGCGCGGCAGCGTGCCCGTCACCGGAGCCCCGGGCGCTCCCACCGCACCGGACGTCCGGGACGGAAAGGTCCTCATCAACGCCACGCTGAAGAATGCCGCTGACTCGCTTGCGGCGGAGGAGACCATCAAGGCCCTTCGCGCCGAGGTGAAGGCCGTTGATCCCGGCGCCCTGGTGGGCGGCGTGACTGCTACGGCGCTGGACACCAACACCACGGCCCAGCACGACCTGGTGGTCATCATCCCGGTGGTCCTGGTGGTGATCCTCTTCATCCTCATGCTGCTGCTGCGCTCCATCGTGGCCCCGGTCCTGCTGGTGCTCTCGGTGGTGGTGTCCTACGCGGCCGCACTGGGAGTGTCCGCCTTCGTGTTCAACAACCTCTTCGGGTTCCCGGGAGCCGACGCCACCGTTCCGCTGTTCGGCTTCGTCTTCCTGGTGGCCCTGGGCGTTGACTACAACATCTTCCTGATGAGCCGCGTCCGCGAGGAATCCCTCAAGCACGGCACCAGGCCCGGCATCCTGCGTGGTTTGGTGGTGACCGGCGGCGTGATCACCTCGGCAGGCGTGGTCCTGGCCGCCACCTTCGCCGCCCTGGGCGTCATTCCCATCATGTTCCTGGTGCAGTTGGCGTTCATTGTGGCCTTTGGCGTCCTGCTGGATACCGTGCTGGTGCGCTCGCTGCTGGTGCCGGCCCTGGCCTACGACATTGGCCCGAAGATCTGGTGGCCCAGCAAGCTGGGCCGGACGGATGGCGGGAATGCCGTCCGCACGCCGGAGTCCGGCGTCGAACCCCTTGAAGAGGTTCCCAGCCGCTAGCCCCGCCTTTCCCGGAGGCTAGCCCTGTTGCCGCCACCATTCCACGGTGGCGGCAACAGCCGTTTCCAATGGGGTGTGGCTGACGCCCAGCATTGCCTCGGACACCGCAGAGGCCATGACGAACGGACGCTCAAACTGGTACAGCATCTCCGCGAGCTCCCGCGCATCCGCCGAGAGGAGGCCAGCCGCCCGGAGCGTCCAGCCAGGGAGGACGCGCACCTTGGGGGCGGCCCGTCCCGCAGCGGCAGCGAAGGCAGATGCAAGTTCCTCCTGGGTGATGGCAGGACCCGTGGGTGCATGCCATACGGCGTTCCAGGCAGACGGACTGTTGGCCGCAGCGATCATGGCGCGGGCAAGGTCAGGAACGAACGTGAACGAGTGCGGCTGCCGGGAGCTTCCCACCACGCTGACGCTCTTCCCCGCCATGATGGGAGCCACCATGCGTTCGCCGCCGTGGGCCATCCGGACGCGGGGACCAAAGAAGTCGCCCGACACCACGCTCACCGTTGGCGCGGGTGAGGCCTCACGGGCCTGCAGCAGCTCCGTCCGTACTCCCCGCTTGCCCCCGGCTGCCCGGCGGGGGCTGTCCTCGGTCATCACGCGGTCCGGCTCGCTGTAGGAGTAGAGGCTTTCGGGAAAGACGACGACGGCGCCCACCTCCCGGGCTGCCTTGAGCACCGCCTGCTCGGCGGCGGGGAGTTCGGCCCGCCAGGCATTGGCCGTGTAGGCCGACCCGTGGATGCAATGGAAGACCGCTTTGGCGCCGGCAAGAGTGTCCCCCAGGACCGCAGGATCCTTCGCGTCCCCCTGGATCCGCTCGATCAGCGGGTGCTCCGGCCCACTGCCTGATCGCGTGAGGACGCGCACCTGGCGCCCCTGTTCCACCAGCTGCTCCGCGACCGCCCACCCCACCGGTCCCGCGCCGGTCACTACATTTACATTTGACACCCTGGCCTCCTCCTCGGTTATCGAGAGCACCGCTCTCTGAAGCCAGCATGAAGCCGCTTGGAGCAGAAGTCAAGAGCGGTGCTCTCTTCTGATCCTGCTGCTCTCTTTTATGACATGATGAAGCCGTGGATGACATCGACAACACCGCCGTCAAGTCCCGCCCGCTCACGCCGCGGCAGCGGGCAAGGATGCAGACTGTGGCGGATATCGTGCGGCTGGGCAGGCGGCACCTGGCCACGGATGGGGCGGCGGCGCTCTCCCTGCGTGCGGTGGCGAGGGACTTGGGGGTGGTGTCCTCCGCCGTCTACCGCTATGTGGAGAGCCGGGACGAGCTGCTGACGCTGTTGCTCATCGATGCCTTCGATGAGTTGGGGGATGAGGTGGACGCGGCTGTGGGCGAGGCTCCGGACGGGGACCACCTTGCCCGGTTCGCAGCGCTGGGCCGGGCGGTCCGGGCGTGGGCCCTGCGGGAACCTGCCAGTTACGCACTTCTGTTCGGCAGCCCGGTTCCCGGGTACAACGCGCCGGCCGACCGCACAACCGTCCCCGGCACCCGGGTCATCGTGAGCCTGATCGGCATCCTGGAGTCCGCCTCCATGGCGGGGCGTCTTGTGGCAGCGGGACCTTTCCCGGAATTGCCACCCACCCTGGCGGGGAACCTGGCCGCCATCCGCCGGCAGTTCGGGCTGGAGATGCCGGAGGCGCTCGTGGCGCGGGGCGTCCTGGTGTGGAGTTCGCTCTTCGGTGCGGTGAGCTTCGAGGTGTTCAACCAGTACGGGCCCGACACCTTCACGGCGCCGGCGGAGCTCTTCGAGCACCATCTTTCGGTCCTGGCCGGCGTCGCGGGCCTGCCGCCGGCGGTCGGCTGAGGCGGGGCCGCGGCCCTGTCGGTGCGCCCGCCCCGTGGATAGACTGCCAAGTGCGCCGCCAAGGACGCCGAGCCTCGAAGGAGAGATGCACCATGACTGAGAATCCTGAAGTTGCCGCCGAGGAGCCCCGCCGGGCCAGCAGTGCACCTGGACTGGAGGGCGAGGGCGGGCAGTACGTCGACGGTGATTTTGGCGATGCCGGCACGATTAATGAGCCCGAGAGGGGTCCCGCTGACGGCGAATACGAGGAAGGCGATTACGGCGACGCCGGTGCGGCCGGCGACGCCCGCACCGAGCAGGCCATCCGTGAGGGGCTGACGGCGGGCCAGGTCCAGGCGACGGATGATGAGCGCGGCCCCCTGCATGGTGACCGCGGCACGGAGCGCTGAGCACCTCCGCGCAAGCGTTCTCCCAAAGCGAACCTGGCTGCCGCCGTCGTACTTTTGCGGATCTGGCGGCGGAAATCCGCGGAATGTGGAGGCTGGATCCGCGCGCGGCCCACAAAGTTGAGCGTCCTTCACTCAACTTTGGATTGACATCGGTGGCGCCCTGAGTAGAGTTGAGTGCAGAACGCTCAATGCTTAGGGCGCCAACCAGTTTCCAAGGAAAGAAGGAAGCAACACATGTCACGTGCAGTAGGTATCGACCTCGGAACCACCAACTCCGTCGTCTCCGTTCTCGAAGGTGGCGAGCCCACCGTTATTGCCAACGCCGAGGGTGGCCGCACCACGCCGTCGGTCGTTGCGTTCTCCAAGTCCGGCGAGGTCCTGGTTGGCGAAATCGCCAAGCGCCAGGCCGTCAACAACATCGAGCGCACCATCGCTTCGGTCAAGCGCCACATGGGCACTGACTGGAAGGTGGACATCGACGCCAAGAAGTACACCCCGCAGGAAATCTCCGCGCGTATCCTCATGAAGCTGAAGAACGACGCCGAGTCCTACCTGGGTGAAAAGGTCACCGACGCCGTCATCACCGTCCCGGCCTACTTCAACGACGCCGAGCGCCAGGCCACCAAGGAAGCCGGCGAAATCGCAGGCCTTAACGTCCTGCGCATCGTTAACGAGCCCACCGCCGCGGCACTCGCCTACGGCCTGGACAAGGGCAAGGAAGACGAACTCATCCTGGTCTTCGACCTCGGTGGCGGTACGTTCGACGTCTCGCTGCTGGAAGTCGGCAAGGATGAAGACAACTTCTCCACCATCCAGGTCCGCGCCACCGCCGGTGACAACCGCCTGGGCGGCGACGACTGGGACCAGCGCGTCGTTGACTACCTGCTCAACCAGCTCAAGGTGAAGGGCATCGACCTTTCCAAGGACAAGATTGCCCTGCAGCGCCTCCGCGAAGCAGCGGAGCAGGCCAAGAAGGAACTCTCCTCCTCCTCCAGCACCAACGTCTCGCTCCAGTACCTCTCCGTCACCCCCGACGGCCCGGTCCACCTGGACGAGCAGCTGACCCGCGCCAAGTTCCAGGACCTCACCAAGGACCTGCTGGAGCGCACCAAGAAGCCGTTCCACGACGTCATCAAGGAAGCCGGCATCAAGCTTTCCGACATCAACCACATCGTGCTGGTGGGTGGCTCAACCCGTATGCCCGCCGTCTCCGAACTGGTGAAGGAACTGGCCGGCGGCAAGGAGCCCAACAAGGGCGTCAACCCGGACGAGGTCGTGGCAGTCGGCGCAGCCCTCCAGGCCGGTGTGCTGAAGGGTGAGCGCAAGGACGTCCTCCTCATCGACGTCACCCCGCTGTCCCTCGGCATCGAGACCAAGGGCGGCGTGATGACGCACCTGATCGAACGCAACACCGCCATCCCCACCAAGCGGTCCGAAACCTTCACCACCGCTGACGACAACCAGCCGTCCGTGGCCATCCAGGTCTTCCAGGGCGAACGCGAGTTTACCCGGGACAACAAGCCGCTGGGCACGTTTGAGCTCACCGGCATCGCCCCGGCACCGCGCGGCATCCCGCAGATCGAGGTCACGTTCGACATCGACGCCAACGGCATTGTCCACGTGTCCGCGAAGGACAAGGGCACCGGCAAGGAACAGTCCATGACCATCACCGGTGGTTCGAGCCTCTCCAAGGAAGACATT
Source organism: Pseudarthrobacter phenanthrenivorans (assembly GCF_036455295.1). Lineage (GTDB taxonomy): Bacteria > Actinomycetota > Actinomycetes > Actinomycetales > Micrococcaceae > Arthrobacter > Arthrobacter phenanthrenivorans_C. The sequence continues at coordinate 57,051 of NZ_JAYXNX010000020.1, forward strand.
GACCGGATGGTCCGCGACGCCGAGGAGCACGCAGCCGAGGACAAGGCCCGCCGCGAGGCAACCGACACCCGCAACACGGCCGAGCAGCTCGCCTACTCCGTGGACAAGCTGATCGCCGACAACGCGGACAAGCTGCCCGAAGAGGTCAAGACCGAGGTCCAGGGCGACGTGGACAGCCTGAAGAAGGCCCTCGAAGGCACCGACGACGCCGCTGTGAAGTCCGCCTTTGAGAAGCTGCAGGCTTCCCAGACCAAGCTCGGTGAAGCCATCTACGCCCAGCCCGGTTCCCCGGACGGCGCAGGCGCTGCAGGTGCCGGTGCTGCCGGTGGCGCGGGAGCTTCGGCAGGCGCTTCCGACGAGGACATCGTCGACGCCGAGATCATCGACGAAGACGAAGCGAAGAAGTAACCCATGCCGCACCACGGTAACGAGGAAGAGCACAACACCTCCGCGGGCCAGCAGAACGCGCAGGCCCGGCACCCCGAGGGCGGCCAGCCCGCCCACGGGACCGGTTCCCAGGCGGATTCCGACGGCGACGCGCTGGCCCAGGCCGAGGAGATTCTCAACGGCGTGGACGTGCCGGCCGAGGACTCCGTGGCCCAGGGCGTCCCGGCAGGCTCCGGCAACGCCGAGGCAGCCGAGCTGCGCAACGACCTGCTCCGCCTCCAGGCTGAGTACGTCAATTACCGCAAGCGCGTTGAACGCGACCGCGCCGTGGCAGGGGAGATGGCCGTGATCGGCGTCCTGAACTCCCTGCTCCCGGTCCTGGACGACGTCGACGCCGCCCGGCAGCACGGCGACCTCACCGACGGACCCTTCGCCGCGATCGCCAACAAACTGGAGAACGCGCTGAAGACCTACGGCCTGGTCCGCATCAACGAGACCGGCGTGGAGTTCGATCCCACGATCCACGAGGCCCTGATCCAGCAGCCCGGCGAGGACATCGAGGTTGACACCGTCAGCCAGGTCCTCCGCTCAGGCTACAAATCAGGAGAACGCGTCCTCCGCGCAGCCCAGGTCATCGTCGCGGTCCCTGCTTAGTCGGGGTTTATCCCCACGCCTCCGCGGATGAGGGGGCCCCGCCCCTACGCGTGGCGGCTTGGTCCTGCGGACCTAAGCCGCCACGC
>NZ_JAYXNX010000020.1:58391-62963 GCF_036455295.1 Pseudarthrobacter phenanthrenivorans
CCCCCTCATCCGCTCCGGCGTTCGGCGTTCGTGTCACCTAAGGTGAGATGACCACAAGCTCGGAGCGCTGCATGGGCCCCGGGAGTGGCATCGGGCCTATCGGAGCCGGGTGGCTGGGGATCGCAGATCCCTGCCACCCGGCGTAGGGGCGGGGGCCCATGCAGCGCTCCGAGCTTGTGGTCATCGCACCTTTGGTGCCACCAACGCCGAACGCCGGAGCGGATGCGGGGGCCCGGGAGTGGCATCGGGCCTATCGGAGCCGGGTGGCTGGGGATCGCAGATCCCTGCCACCCGGCGTAGGGGCGGGGGCCCATGCAGCGTGTAGAGCTTTAGTAAGTACAAGAAAGGAAACGCCATTGGCTAGCCAGGATTGGGTGGACAAGGACTTTTACAAGATCCTTGGTGTTGCCAAGGACGCTTCCGACGCCGATATCAAGAAGGCCTACCGGAAGCTTGCGCGGCAGCACCACCCTGACACCAACGCGGGGAACGCTGCTTCCGAGAAGAAGTTCAAGGACATCTCCGAGGCCTATTCGGTGCTCTCGGATCCCGATGAGCGCCAGCAGTATGACGCCATCCGGGCCATGGGCAGCGGGGCCCGCTTTGCTCCCGGCGGCGCCGGCGCCCCCAACGGCGGGTTCGAGGACATGTTCGGCGGCCTGTTCACCGGCAACACCGGACGGCACGCGGGCGGCTTCAACCCGGCAGGCGGCGGCATTCCGCCTGAGTTCGCCGACCTCTTTGGCGGCTTCGGCGGGTCCCCCGGGTTCCAGCGGACGCCGCAGAAGGGCGCCGACCGGACCGCGTCCACCAGCATTTCCTTCGCCGGTTCCATCCGCGGCACCACCATCGGCCTGCGCGAACCCAGCGGCGAGGTCATTGACGTCCGTGTTCCTGCCGGCATCAAGGACGGCCAGAAAGTCCGCGTGCGCGGCAAGGGCCAGCCGGGTGCCGCCGGAAACGGAGACCTGGTGGTGTCCGTCTCCGTCCAGCCGCACGCCTTCTACACGCGCGACGGCGACAACCTCCGCATCCATGTTCCCGTCACCTTCCCCGAGGCTGCTTTGGGCGCTGACATTGAAGTTCCCACCATCGACGGCGACACGGTGAAGGTGCGTGTGCCGGCGGGGACGCCGTCGGGCCGTACCCTGCGGGTGAAGGGCAAAGGCGTGAAGACGTCCAAGGCCACCGGCGACCTTCTGGTAACCATCGACGTCGCAGTTCCCAAGAACCTGAACAAGGACGCCGAAGCTGCGGTCAAGGCGTTCGCCGAGGCCACGTCGTCGGCGGACGTCCGCGAGGGCCTGGCAGCCAAGGCCCGGCTCTAGGAGCGGAGGTGAGCCGTGGACATCAGTGCTGACCAGCCGATCTTCGTGATCTCCGTGGCGGCCGAACTCGCAGACATGCACCCGCAGACCCTGCGGCAGTACGACAGGCTTGGCATCGTCAAGCCCAGCCGTGCCCCCGGGAAGTCCCGCCGCTACTCGCAGCGTGACGTGACCATGCTGCGGGAAGTACAGCGGCTGTCCCAGGAAGGCGTATCGCTGGAGGGCATCAAGCGCATCCTGGAGCTCGAAAACCAGGTGGCCGCCCTCCAAAGCCGCATCTCGGAACTCACCGAGGAACTCGGGCGGCGTCCGCGCTCCGTGGACTCCCGGATCTTCGCCGCAGGCGCTGCCGGCGACGTGGTGAGCCTGGCCCGGGGACAGCGGCCCCGTCCGCGGTCGCAGGCCGTGGTGCTGTGGCGGCCCAGGGCGATCGGCCAGTAAGCCCAACCAGTAGAAACCCGGGAGCGCAGGTACCGCGCCCGGCCGGCCGGGCAAATTAGAGTACCCACTACTCGTGTCCGGACGAACCCCCGGAACTTGAATGGAACCATCGCCGGATCAGCGGCGGTGGTTCCACAAGTTCCGGGGGTTTTTCGTGCTTAAGGTTCTCAGTAAAGGTTTCAGCAGCAAGGCCCGGCCATGAGTCCGGGAATGCAGTCCGTGGCTGCCTTCAGCAGCTCAATGCCGGGCCAGATCCTCCTGGCCCTCGGGCAGACCATCGTGGTGGTGTGCGTCTGCTTCGACATGGTCCGCGAATTGTCCGTCCCGAGGTCGCACCGCCGCTACGTGGCCAGTACCGTCTTCCGCACGCTGGCAATCCCATCGGTCATCGCCAACGCCATGACGGTCTTCGTTGCCCTGGTGATGTCGTCCTGGGTGGATGTGGTGATGGGAATGTTCGTCCTGGTGGCCATCGTTTTCCGGTTCCACCACAACCAGGACGAGGACAACTGGTGGAAGGGCAAGGGCAAGAAGCTTGCCCGGTGGGCCCGCCGGCAGTTCGCCGGCCGCACGTCCACCGCCCCGGCCATGGGGTAGCCAGGACCAACAGCCCGGGAGCCCCGCACGCTGGTTGGCATGCGGGGCTCCCGTTTCCAGGACTTCTCAGCCGTTGATGACCTGCGGCACGCCCAGCGCCTTGAGTCCTTCGACACCGAACTCCACGCCGTAGCCGGACTGCTTGGCGCCACCGAAGGGGATACGCGGGTCCACGGCGCCGTGCCGGTTGATCCAGACGGTGCCGGCCTGGATGCGGGCGGCGACCTCACGGGCAGCCTTCAGGTCGGCGGACCAAACGGAGGCGCCCAGGCCGACGTCGAGCCCGTTCGCCTTTTCCACTGCTTCGTCGATGGTGCTGTAGCGGATGATGGGGAGGGCCGGGCCGAACTGTTCCTCTGCTACCAGCGGGTTGTCGTTGTCGATGTCCGCCACCAGGGTGGTGGGGTAGAAGTAGCCGGGCTGGCCGGTGTCGGGGTTTCCGCCGAGGAGGACGCGTGCTCCGGAAGTCTTCGCTGCCTCCACGAGGTTCGCCACGACGTCGTACTGTGCCCTGTTCTGCAGTGGGCCCAGGACGTTGTTTTCGTCCAGGCCATTGCCCATGGGCATGGCCTTCGCGACGGCGGTGAGTTCCTCGCAGACGGCGTCGTAGATGCTGTCGTGGACGTAGAGGCGCTTGAGGGCCGCGCAGGTCTGGCCGGTGTTCAGGAACGCGCCCCAGAAGATGTCCTGGGCAATGGCCTTGGGGTCGGCGTCGGGCAGGACGATGCCGGCGTCGTTGCCGCCCAGCTCCAGGGTGAGCCGCTTGACGGTGTCGGCGGAGGATTTGATGATGGCGCGGCCGCCGGCGGTGGAACCGGTGAACATGATCTTGCCGATGGCGGGGTGGTCGGTCAGGCGGGCGCCCACTTCGCGGCCGCAGGAGACGACGGAGAGGATGCTGTCGGGGAGCTCTTCATTGAGGACTTTGACCAGGGCCAGGACGGACAACGGGGTGTTGCCGGAGGGCTTGACCACCACGGCGTTGCCCATCCGGAGGGCAGGTGCAAGCTGCCAGACGGCGATCATCATTGGCCAGTTCCAGGGGCCGATGGCGCCGACGACGCCGATGGGCCGGTAATGCAGCTCAGCCCGGGTCTCGCCGTCGTCCACGATGGTTTCCGGTTCCAGCGGCAGGCCTGCCGTGGCTCGGAGCCACGCGACGCAGGCGCCGACCTCGAACCGGGCATTGGGGCCGTTGAGCGGCTTGCCCTGTTCGCGGGAGAGCAGTTGGGCCAGTTCCTCGGCGGAGCGTTCGACGGCGTCGGCTGCTTTCAGGAGCGCGGCGGACCGGGCCTCGTGGCCCAGGGCAGCCCAGGCAGGCTGGGCGGCGACGGCTGCGGCCACGGCATCTTCCAGGTAGTCGAGGTCATGGATGGGGGCTTCGCCCACGGCTTCACCGGTTGCCGGGTCAAAGATGGTCCGGCCGGTGCCGGCGGCGGGGGCGATGGACGCGAGGAGCGCATCATAGGTTTCCAAGGGATACTCCACTTCGAGTAGGCAAGGACGCCAGCCGGTCGGCGTAGCGGGTTACTCCCCAGTGTGGGTTAGGGCCGGTCCACGGCTCTTGTGTTTGGGCGCAGGACCCTTGGCATGGAGGGAACGGCATAAAACTGTGCCAGCTTATTGTGAACTTGTCAGATTAACCCTAGAATCGACGTCAGGTCGGCGAAGCCTCGAGAAACGCCGGGTAACTCCTCCCCGGATCCAGGCAACCGACCCCTCCAACCACCCCAGCAGCGGATACCACGGCTCTTAGTGCGCCGCCGCGGCACAGGTGTCCGGGTTGTGCGCCGTCGCCCCCCGCAAGCAGGAGAACATCATGACTTTAGAGGCCGAGCGCACTGAAGCCCCCGCACCAGCAGCTGCCAATATCTCCCAAGGGGGCAGCTATGTCACCCTGCCCGCCGGCTCGGAAGTACCGCCGCACCCGGAGGGCAGCTACGTCACCCTGCCCGCCGGCCAGGAAGCGTCGCCGCAGCTGAGGGGCGGCTACGTCTCGCTGCCCGGAGCCCTTCCCGGAAACGGCAGCAGGGCCCAGGGCACGTACGTGACACTTCCCGCGGCCGGCAAGGGAGACTAAGGCCAACTGCCCCCCCCGCTGGCTGACCGGCCTTAAAAGCACCTGCCACCCCTTCGGAAGAGGTGGCAGGTGCTTTTCTGCGCTGTCAGCCGGTGTAGGGGTTGTTGATGCCGATGTATTGGGTGG
>NZ_JAYXNX010000021.1:0-62168 GCF_036455295.1 Pseudarthrobacter phenanthrenivorans
ACGCCAGCCAGCCGCGTCACCAACCTCTCAGATCAATACAGCTAGCTGGCGAGCCAGATGTCCGGCCCGAAGACCTCGTAGTGGATCCGGGTTGCGGGGATGCCCGCGTTGATGGCTTCGTTGCGGATGTTCTTCATGAACGGCAGCGGGCCGCAGAGGTACAGGGAGGCATCCGCGGGCAGGTCCACTTCACGCAGCGTCATGAATCCCTGCTTGGCACCGTCCACCGGCTTCTCCAGCCAGAGCTGCAGTTCGGCACCGTCCAGGCGTTCGACGTCGTCCGTCATCTGGCTCCGCAGGGCCCAGCTGTCCAGGGTGCTTTCCGCGTGAAGCACCAGGACCTGGCGGTCGGAGCCCGACTCGGCGAGGGAGCGGAGGATGGAGGCGGTGGGGGTGCAGCCGATGCCGGCGGAGGCCAGGACCACGGGGCCGTCGCCCTCCTTGAGCGTGATCTCGCCATAGGGGTTGGAAATTTCGACGACGTCGCCCACCTGGACAGTGTTGTGCAGCACGGGGGAGACCTCGCCGCCGTCGTCCAGCTTGGTGGTGAAGGTGCGGCTGGTGCCCGCGTCCCCGGAAAGGGAGTACTGGCGGACCTGGCGCAGGCCGTCGGCGACCGGCACCTTCACGCTGATGTACTGGCCGGGAAGGGCCGCGGTGACGGGAGTATCGTCCGCGGGCTCCAAGGTGAAGGTCATGGACCCGGTTCCTGCAGCGGTCTTGGCGGCCACGCGCCACGGCGTCCACATCCTGTCATTTGCCTGCGCCGCGTAGAGGCCCTTCTCCAGCTTGATCAGGGCGTCTGCCATCAGCCAGTACACCTCGGTCCAGGCTTCTGCGATCTCGGGGGTGATCACCTCTGCCAGGTCTTCGGCGATTGCCCCGAACAGGTGCTCGTAGACCACCTGGTACTGCGGCTCGGTGATGCCCAGGGAGGCGTGGCGGTGTGCGATGCGGGAAAGGACCGTCTCCGGCAGGGTGCCCGGGTTGTTGACCAGGTGGGTGGCGAAGGCTGCGATGCTCCCGGCGAGGGCCTGCTGCTGGTTCCCGGAGCGCTGGTTGGAGCGGCTGAACAGGCCATCCATCAGTTCGGGGTGCGCCGCGAAAAGACGGGCATAGAAGTTCGGGGTGATGGATCCGATCCGGGAGCCGACCAGCGGCAGGGTGGCCTCGATGACGGGGCGGGACTTGTCCGAGAGCATCTGTACTCCTGAGGTTATGGCCGGGGCCTTCGTCCGGCCGGAGGAAAACTCGTATTTCAAATACAAGTATTTCTGCCTCAGTTCTACACCTTGTAGAAGTTTGAAATCAAACCGGGAGCAGGCACCCGGATTCCGGGCTAAAGCCCCGGGCGGAGGCCGATCATCTGGAAGACCGGCGCCATCTGCCGTGCCTGGGGAAGTTCCCCGATCACCACCGAATCGAGCTCGGCGTAAAAGGCCTCGCGCGCCCGGGCCAGGGCACCGCGCAGTCTGCACTCGGTGATCAGGGGGCAATTGCCGGCGGGAGACACGCAGTCGGCGGGATCGGTGCGGCTGTCGAGCTGCCGGAGGATCTGCCCCACCGTGGCGATCCGCCCGGCATGGCTGAGCCGGGAGCCGCCGGAACGGCCACGGACCACCTCGATCAGCCCCAAGCTCCGGAGTTTGGCCATGGCCTTGCTGACGTGGTTGTACGGTGTCCCCACCGAGTCTGCGATGCTCTGCGTGGTAAGCAGGGTGCCATCCGGAACAGCGGCGAGCACCATGAGTGCGCGCAGGCTCACGTCAGCGAAGGCATTGATCTTCATGGCAGCAGGTCCGGTCTAGTCCACCCAGATGACGGGCTCGCTGGCATCAGCCCCCAGCTCGCCGAATTCCCAGGACTGGGTGGTGGCGTTGGCCGAGTAGGGGAGCACCGCGGCGAAGAGGGACCCATCGCGGTGTTCCGCTGCCACGTGGATGGCGTCCGAGTCATCCTCCACCAGCAGGATGTCGCACACCACGGCGGCCGCCCGGAAATCCTCCCGGTTCTGGCGGAGGAGGGCCTGCAGGTCGCTGATCATGGCGTCGGCGTCGAAGTCCCCGTCGCTGCCCTCCCCGGCATCCGCCGGGGAAACGGCAACCAGCCGCACCTCGCCGTCGTTCTGCACGGTCAGTGCGAAGGGCAGGAAGCCACCGTTGCGCTGGAGCTGCTCCTGGGCCGCGCTGACACCCGTGCCCAGGAGGTTTTCCAGGTCAGTTGCCGTGGCTTCGGAGACGGAATCGCGCCAGCTGTCCTGGCCGCCGTTTCCGTCCGCTGCCTGACCGGTATGTCCAGCCATCCGGTGCTAGGCCCGCACCAGGGACAGGACGCGGTCGCGCACGCGTTCCATCGTTGCCCGGTCTGTGGCCTCGGCGTTGAGCCGCAGGAACGGCTCGGTGTTGGACGGGCGCAGGTTGAACCAGTAGCTGCCGTCATTGGCCGTAAACGTGCTGCCGTCCAGGGTGTCGATGGTGAGGTCCTCGTCCGCGAAGGCCTGGCGGACGCGCTCCACCGCTGCCGGCTTGTCCTCCACCTCGGAGTTGATCTCGCCGGAGCTGACGTACGGCTCGTATTCACGGGCCAGCTCGGACAGCGGACCATCCTGCTCGCCCAGCGCTGCCAGGACATGCATGGCCGCCAGCATGCCGGTGTCCGCGTTCCAGAAGTCGCGGAAGTAGAAGTGCGCGGAGTGCTCGCCGCCGAACACTGCGCCTTCCTTGGCCATGACTGCCTTGATGAAGGAGTGGCCCACGCGCGTCCGGACGGCGCGTCCGCCGTCGTGCTCCACCAACTCCGCCACGGCGCGGGAGGTGAGCAGGTTGTGGATGATCGTGGGGGTTTCTTCGCCCTGGGCCTTGGCCCGGGCGATTTCGCGGCGGGCCACCATGCCGGTGATCGCCGACGGCGACACGGGCTCGCCCTTTTCATCGATCACGAAGCAGCGGTCGGCGTCGCCGTCGAAGGCCAGGCCGATATCCGCGCCGTGTTCAATGACGGCTGCCTGCAGGTCCCGGAGGTTTTCCGGCTCCAGCGGGTTGGCGGGGTGGTTGGGGAACGATCCGTCCAGTTCGAAGTACAGCGGAACGATGTCGAAGGGCAGCTTGGGCAGCAGGGTGTCACCCAGCACGGCCGGGGTAGTCAGGCCTGCCATGCCGTTCCCTGCGTCCACCACGACCTTCAGCGGACGGGACGCGGAAAGGTCAACAAGCTTGCGGAGGTACTCGGAGTAGTCCTTGAGCACGTCCCGGACGCTGATCAGGCCCCGGGTGCCCGCCGCGGGGATGGAACCGGCGTTAAGGTACTGCTCCGCGAGGGCCTGGATCTCCTTGAGCCCGGTTTCGGAGGAGATGGGGACGGCGCCTGCCTTCGCCATCTTGATGCCGTTGTACTCGGCTGGGTTGTGGCTGGCGGTGAACGTTGCGCCCGCGCGGTTGAGGAAGCCGCAGGCAAAATACAGCTCGTCGGTGGAGATCAGGTCCAGCAGTTCCACGCTGGCCCCCCGTGCTGCCGCCCCGTTGGCGAACGCCTTGGAGAACTCGGGGGAGGAGGGACGCATGTCGCCGCCCACCACGATGGTCTGGCCTTCGAGCTGCAGGACATCCACGAACGCGGCCCCCACGGCTTCGACGATTTCGGCGGTGATCGACTCGCCCACAATCCCACGCACGTCGTAGGCCTTGAAGGATGCCGAGAGATCAAATGTCGTTGTCTGTTCGCTAGTCACGGGCTTTATCTTACGTGTGCGGCGCATGTGGCCAAGGGGGCTTTATGGGAACTTGCGTAACAGCACGGCTTTGTGCCCCCTGTTGGGGCTGTTTCCACATAACAGCCCTGCTCTGTCCAGGCTGTCGGAGGGTGCTGGGATACTGAATCAATGGCCAATAACCAGTACGCTTCCACAGTTTCCACCGCAGATGCAGACCGCGGAGGTCCGGACGCTCCGGGGACCGCAACCCACGCCGAGGCCCTGGACGTCCTGCGCGGCCTGGTGGGGAACGCCGCTGCCGTGTTCCACGACGGGCAGTTTGAAGCCATCGAGGCGCTGGTCGACGGCGGCCGGCGGGCTTTGGTGGTCCAGCGAACCGGCTGGGGCAAGTCTGCTGTGTATTTTGTGGCCTCCCTGCTGCTGCGGCGCCGGGGAGCGGGCCCTACGCTGATCGTTTCGCCCCTCCTGGCTTTGATGCGGGACCAGGTGGCCGCCGCCGCGCGTGCCGGGGTACGCGCGGTCGCCATCAACTCCGCCAACCAGCTGGAGTGGGACACGGTCCGTGAGCAGTTGGCAGCCGATGAGGTTGACGTCCTCCTGGTCTCCCCGGAGCGGTTGACCAATCCGGCGTTCCGGGAAACCCAGCTGCCCGAACTCCTGCGGCGTACCGGGCTGCTGGTTATTGACGAGGCCCACTGCATTTCGGACTGGGGCCATGACTTCCGTCCCGATTACCGCCGCATCGCAGACCTCATCACCCGTTTGCCGGACTCGGTACCGGTCCTGGCCACCACCGCCACCGCCAACTCACGGGTGGTGCACGATATCGAGGAGCAGCTCGGCGCCGGAGTCCTGACCATCCGTGGTTCCCTGGGCCGGGACTCGCTGCGACTGGGAGTCCTGTCGCTGCCCGATTCCAAAGCCCGGCTGGGCTGGCTGCTGACGCACCTGGCCGATCTTCCCGGCAGCGGCATCATTTACACCCTGACCGTTTCCGCGGCGGAGGACACCGCCCGGCTGCTGTCCGAAGCAGGACACAACGTGCTTGCCTACACGGGGCGGACCGATCCGGCGGACCGGGAGCGGGCAGAGCAGCTGCTGAAGGACAACCAGGTCAAGGCGCTGGTGGCCACGTCGGCGCTCGGCATGGGCTTTGACAAGCCCGATCTTGGCTTCGTCGTCCACCTGGGGGCACCGTCCTCCCCGGTGGCGTACTACCAGCAGGTGGGCCGTGCCGGCCGTGGCGCTGCCAACGCGGACGTCCTGCTGCTGCCCGGGTCCGAAGACCGCGACATCTGGCAGTATTTCGCCACTGCGTCCATGCCCTCAGAGGAGAAGGCAGCGGCCGTGCTGACGGCATTGGCCGAAGCCGGAACGGCGTTGTCCACGGTTGCGCTGGAGGCGAGGGTTGACCTTCGACGCACGCCGCTCGAGCTGCTGTTGAAGGTGTTGTCAGTCGACGGCGCCGTGGAACGGGTTGGCGGGGGATGGCGGTCCACCGGCCACCCGTGGGTGTATGACGCCGAGCGCTACAGCCGTATCGCGGAAGCCCGGGTGGATGAGCAGGACTCGATGGTGATCTACCAGGACACGGCAGGCTGCCGGATGGAGTACATCACCTCGGTGCTGGATGATGAGACAGCCCGTCCCTGCGGGCGGTGCGACAACTGTGCGGGCCGGTGGTTCCCGGTGGACGTGGCAGCCGGCGCCACGGAGGCGGCCGGACAGACGCTGAGCCGGGCGGGCGGCGTCCTGGAACCGCGGCTGCAGTGGCCCAGCGGCATGGACCGCCTGGGAGTGCCGGTGAAGGGGAAACTCAAGCCGGGCGAAGGCGTCTCGGAGGGCCGTGTCCTGGCCCGCCTCACGGACCTTGGCTGGGGCGGAGCCCTGCGGGAGCTGTTCGCCGCCGGTGCGGAGGACCGGCCGGTGGACCCTGGAATGCTGCAGGCCTGTGTGCAGGTCCTGCGTGAATGGGGCGCCGGCGACAGCCGTAATCCGGGGTGGAGCGGTGCGGGCAGGCCGGCCGCCATTGTGAACATCCCCTCCCGCAGCAAGCCGCAGTTGGTCGGGTCGCTCGCCAGGGGGATCTCCGAGATCGGACGCATCCCCTACCTGGGAGAGCTGCAGTTGGCCCACGGCGGCCCCACAGGAAGCCTCGGAGGTAACAGCGCATACCGGCTGGCCGGCGTTTGGGACCGGCTGGTGGTGGGGCCGGAGCTCGAAGCCGCGCTCCAGTCAGTTCAGGGCCAGAGCGTGATGCTGATCGATGACCTGACGGACAGCAGGTGGACGGTTACCGTCGCCGGGCGCGCCCTTCGTCAGGCCGGGGCGGGAGCGGTGCTTCCCCTGGTTCTGGCTCAGGCGGGCTGACGGCGGCCTTGGCTGGTTGATCCTGCCTGTGACCCCGCTGGCTCACTGCTGCCCCCGCATGCCGGGGGAGCAGCAGGCTGTCCGCCGTGCTGGCGAGCATCAGGACAGCCATTGCCATGAAGGCGCCGCGGAAGGGCCCGGCCGGGTCGTTGAGCACCACGTCCTGCGCACCGAAGATCCGGATCAGCAGTGCTGCGATGGCGATGCCCGAACCCGTGCCGAGCTGCACCATCGTGGCGGAGACAGTGTTGGCGGACGTGAGCTGCGCCGGTGGGATGTCCGCGTACTGAACCGAGGCGTATGCCGAAAAGCCGATGGAGCGGAACGCGCCGCTGCACACCAGCAGCACGAACATCAGGGCTTCCGGGGTCTCCGGCGTCAGGAGGGCGAACAGGGCGAAGGTGGTGGCTGATGCCAGCGAGGCGAACACCAGCACCGCCTTGAAGCCGAACTTCCTGATCAACGGGGTGGTGGCCGGCTTTATGCCGATGTTGCCCACGAACACCGCCGCCACCATGGCGCCGGCCTGCAGGGGCGACCATCCGAATCCCGTCTGGAACATGAGCGGCAGCAGGAACGGCACCGAACTGATGGTTACCCGGTACACGAATCCGCCGGTGGCCATGGCCCGGAACGTCCGTGTGCGGAAGACCTGCAGGTTGAACAGGGGATGGGGAGCCCGGCGCATCCAGGCCACCGCGCCTATCAGGGCCGCAACCCCTGCCACGGCACTGATTCCGGCCCAGGGCAGCTCCGGGTGGCTGCTCGCCAGTTCCAGTCCTGTTACCAGCGCACCCACACCCACGGTGGTCAGCACCGTCCCGGGCCAGTCGAGGCGGCGCCGGGGATCCCCGGCTGCGACCGGAACCAGGCGCAGGGCGGCGATGAACGCGGCCGCGCCGAGGGGAATGTTGACCAGGAAGATCCAGTGCCATGACAGGTAGGTGGTCAGTGCCCCGCCCACCAGCGGTGCAAGGACAGGCGCGAGGAGCCCGGGCCACACGAGGAAGGCGGTGGCCCGCAACAGTTCGGACTTCGGAGTGCCGCGCAGGACCACCAGGGTTCCCACCGGGACCATCATTGCCCCGCCGGCGCCCTGGGCTATCCGGCTCAGGGTAAGGGTGGCCAGATCCTGGCTGAGGGCACAGGCAAGCGAGGCGAGGGTGAATACTGCGATAGCTGAGCAGAAGATGCGCCGGGCGCCGAACCGTTCCGCCAGCCAGCCACTGATGGGAATTCCCACGGCCACCGTCAGCAGGTAGGCCGTCATGGTGATGTTGACGTCGGCGGCAGGGATGGCGAAGTTGGCCGCGATGCTGGGAATGGCAGTAGTCAGGACCGTGCCGTCCAGGAATTCCATGAAGAACGTGGCCGCCACCAGCAGCGCCAGGCGCGGGTTCCAGCCCGAACGCGTGCTGTCCGGTTGGTGTGGGTGGGTGCGTGCCGCCATGGGGTAATCCTGCCACCGCGGCACCGGGGGCGCCCGCCGCGTCCGTTGGTCGGACAGCGCGTTCCATATGTCTGCCGAAACGCAAAAAGCCCCGGTCCGAAGACCGGGGCCAAACGCGGAGACGGGGGGATTTGAACCCCCGGTCGAGTTTAACCCCGACCCTTCATTAGCAGTGAAGTCCATTCGGCCGCTCTGGCACGTCTCCAATTGCTATTCCTAGCCCACCAAGGATACGCAGATCCGGCCACGCAGTGCAAAACCGTCCCCGCCAAGGGCGTCAGGCCCAACGACAGAGAGCCGCGCAGGGGTTTCCATAGGATTCAGCCGGCAAGTGCCTTCCACAGGAAGTGCTGGCTCCGGGCCTGCAGCGCGGCCGCCTGCCGGTTGTCGGAGGCGCCGGCGTGGCCGCCTTCCAGGGCTTCGTGGAACCAGACATTGGGAATGCCCATGGCCAGCATCCGGGCGGCCATCTTACGGGCCTGGACGGGGCCCACCCGGTCGTCCGAGGTCGCGGTCCAGATAAACGTTTCGGGGTACTCCACGGCGTCCTTGAGCAGGTGATAGGGCGAGAAGGTCCTGATGTACTCCCACTGCTCGGGCACGTCCGGATCCCCGTACTCGGCAATCCAGGAGTGCCCGGCGGAGAGCTTGGTGTACCGGCGCATGTCCAGCAGGGGCACTCCGCAGGAGACGGCACGGAACAGTTCCGGGTAGCGGGTGAGCATGTTCCCCACCAGGAGGCCACCGTTCGAGCCGCCCACGCAGCCCAGCCGCCGCGGCGAGGTAACGCCGCGCGAGATCAGGTCACGGGCCACTGCTGCAAAGTCCTCGTAGGCACGGTGCCGGTTTTCCTTCAGCGCCGCCCGGTGCCAGCCCGGTCCGTATTCGCCGCCGCCGCGGATGTTCGCCACCACGTATACCCCGCCGCGCGAGTGCGGAGCCTTCCCGTCGCTTCCGTCGGAGAGGGCGGTCCGCCGCTCCAGCCATGCCCGGCCCACCGTGCCGCTGTAGGCCGGGGTCCGGGACACTTCGAACCCGCCGTAGCCGGAGAGCTGGGTGGGGTTTTGCCCGTCCAGCGGCAGGCCGCGCGGAGCGATCTGGAAGTAGGGGACCCGGGTGCCGTCGTCGGACACGGCGAAGTGCTGTTCCACCTCGTAGTCACCGTCGGCAAAGAACGACGGCGAGGCCTTCACCGACGCATGCCGGCTCACCACGCCGGATGTCCCGGCACCCTCCGGGCCGCGTTCCAGCGTGCCGCGCATCAGGGTGGTGGGTGTGGTGAAGCCGGTGGCGACGAGCCAGAAGTCGTCCCCGGCGCCGCCATTGGCGGGTTCTTCGTCCTCGTCGTCCACCGCGTACGCGTTCACGTCATGCAGCGGCGGGCAGGCATCCAGGACCGTGGCCGCCCAGCCGCCGTCACCGTTGCCGGTGGGACGGGACGGGTCCAGCACCCGGATTTCGGATGAGATGTCCTTGAGCAGGTTGAGCAGCAGGAAGTTCCGCGTCCAGCTCCAGGACTGCAGGGAGGTGTGGGCGTCGGGAGTGAACAGGACGGTCAGCTTCCGGCTGCCGGCGAGGTAGTCCTCGAAATTGGCGGCAACCAGCGATCCCGAGGGGTAGGTGGTGCCGTCCAGCACCCAGTCCTGCTGCGGACGGAAGAGCAGCCATTCCCGGTGCGCGCTCACGTTGACGTCGGTGGGGGCGTCAATGGACACCCAGGATCCGTCCCGCAGCACGAAGTTGGTGCGGTTGAAGAAGTCGATGTAATCCACGGCGAAGGTCCGCTCAAAGCCGGGGGTGGAGTCGTGCGCGGCCACGGCCATCATGTGGTCTTCGGGCACCTCGAAAAGGCGGGGTGCTGTGGCCAGGGATTCGCCGCGCTTGAGTGTTACCGCCGTGCGGGCGTAGGAGGATGCTGTCTTGGGCAGGCCGTCCGCCGTGGAAGCCACCAGCAGCGTGTCTGCATCCAGCCAGGACACGTTGCCCTTCGCCGTTGGCAGGTCGAACCCGCTCTGGGCGGGATCGACAAAGCCGCGTGCCTCGACGTCGAACTCCCGGTAGCGGTTGGCGTCGCCGCCGTCGGGGGAAAGTGCGAGCAGCGCCAGCCGGTAGGGCTCGCCGGCCGCCGGGCGCAGGAACGTTGCACCGTGGAATACCCACTCTTCGCCTTCGGCGCGGGACAGCCGGTCCACATCCAGCAGGACGTCCCATTCCGGGGAATCAGTACAGTAGCTCTCCCACGTGGTGCGCCGCCAGAGGCCTTTAGGGTTCTGCTGGTCGCGCCAGAAGTTGTAGTACCAGTCCCCACGCTTGCCCACCATGGCGATCCGTTCGGTGGAGTCGAGGACTTCCAGGATGCTGGCCTCCAGCCCGGCGTAGTCTGCGTCCTCCAAAAGGTCCTCGGTACGGGAGTTCTGCTCCCTCACCCAGGCCAGCTGTTCCTCGCCGTAGATGTCCTCCAGCCACACATTTTCGTCGACGGGCTCCGGCGCCTTGTCCAGGGAGGCGGTGCCGGCGGTGTCCCGGCCGGAACCGGGAACGGACGCTTGATCAGCTGCTGTGGTGGTCATGCGCCCCATCCAAACAACTGGGCCACACGCTGGCAAGTCAAGCGTTCCGGAGCGCAACCCCGTTCCAGCCCGTACGCTGGATGCCGTGGAAAAATCGCAGAGCATCCGGGCTGTCATCATCGGCGGCGGCCCCCGTGGCACCAGCGTGCTGGAGCGGCTGCTCGCCCACGCCGCTGCCGCGGGACGCTCCGTGCGGCTCCACATCGACGTCGTGGATCCCTATCCTGCAGGTCCCGGGCATGTATGGCAGCCGGACCAGTCCCGGTTGTTCCTCATGAACACCCAGTCCTTTTATCCCACACTGATTCCCCAGGACCCGTCACTTCCCGCGCCGGTTGCCGGCACCACGTTCGACCAGTGGCGCCTGAAGCAGCGTCGGGACCCGTTGCCCGCGCTCAGCACCGGGGAACTGGCGGAACTGGCGGTCCTGGAGGCCACTGATTTCCCCAGCCGCGCCCTCTACGGACGCTACCTGCGCAGCACCCTTGACGAACTGCTGGGCAAGGCGCCCGGCGGCGTCACAGTCGACTTCCACGAAACGTCGGCACTGTCCGTGCGCCCGGCTGCGAGCGGAGGATTCGACGTCGGCCTGGCCACCGGAGCAGCCATCCGCGCCAACTCCGTGGTGCTGGCACTGGGACACATTCCATCCCGGCTCAACCCGGAGCAGCGCGGACTCCAAGCCTCAGCCGCCCAGCTGGGGCTGCAGTACCTTCCCCCTGCCGTGCCAGCGGACGTCGACTGGTCCCGCATCCCGGCCGGCGAACCGGTCCTGGTCCGCGGGATGGGACTGAACTTCTTCGACACCATGGGCCAGCTCACCGAAGGCCGCGGGGGAAAATTCGTGTCCAACGGCAGGCGGGTCGAATACGAGCCCTCCGGCCAGGAACCGTTGATCATCGCAGCATCCCGGCGCGGAATGCCGTACCGGGCGAAGGCGGCACTCAACGGCTACTACGCCTCGTCCATCACCCTGCGCTACCTCACCGAGGGGGCCATCGAGCGGCTGGCCAAAACCGGGATCCGCCCGTCCTTCGACCATGATCTCTGGCCGCTGCTGCACCGGGACGCCCTGTGGGCCTATTACTCCACACTGGTGCGCTCGCAGCCCGGCGCCGTGGCTGACGCTGCGGCATTCCTTGCAGCGCTGGAGGAAGCACTCCAGCCGCACGCGCACAGCTCCGTTAACTGGGAAGACAGCGTGGAAAGCGTCCTGGCCATCCACGTTGGCCCCCGCCACCGGCTTGACCTGCCTGGACTGGCGGCTCCGCTGGCGGGCCGGTCCTTCGCCTCCCGCCGCGAGCACGATGCCGCCGTGGTGGAGTTCCTGCTTGACGATGCACGCCGCTCCGCCCTGGGGGAGGACGATCCCGTCAAGATGGCCATCGCGGCGCTGCACCACGGGCGCGCCGTCCTCAAGACAGCAGTGGCCGACGGCGGCATCACCGATGAGTCGTGGGTCGCCGGGCTGCGTGGCTGGTTCGAGTCCTTTGTGGAGGGCCTGGCCAGCGGACCCCCGGCGCTGCGGTCCGAACAACTCGCCGCACTGGCACGGGCCGGGGTGGTGAGTTTCGTGGGGCCGGACCCGAAGTTTGGGGTGGACCGTAAAACGGGGGTATTCACCGCTTCTTCCCCGTGGGTCGCGGGCCCGCCGGCGTCCGCCCGCGCCATGGTGGAAGCACTGGCACCAGGCAACCGGGTCTCGGCCAATGACTCGCCGGTACTGGCGCAGCTGCTGTCCGACGGGTTGGTGCGGCCCAAGCTCATGATGACCCCCGAAGGTGCCCCCGTCGAGTCGACCGGCCTGGACGTAGAACCCCACCCCTACCGTCCGGTGGCCGCCAACGGCTCCGTTACCGAAGGCCTCTTTGTGCTGGGGCTGCAGTTGTCTTCCGCCCAATGGGGAACTGCGATCGCTGCTGAGGCGGTCCAGGACGGAAGCCCCGCTTACCGCAGCGGCCAGCGCACGTTGCGTGATGCCGACGAGATCGCCGCCGCCATCCTGAACAGGTCTTAACGAAAGATGCGCCATCACTTTTGGTCCCTAAACCGGCGGAATAAGAACCAAAAGTGATGGCGCATCCGGTGTTTTAGCCTCGCAGGCAGGACTGATAGGCAGCCATGGCCTGGCCGCAACACGGCGGCCGGAGAGCTTAAAGCAAAAAACCCCTGGCGGCCGGTGCCGGCTGCCAGGGGTTCCCTTGCGGAAGGTAAGAGATTCGAACTCTTGGTACGGGGTTACCGCACACTGGTTTTCAAGACCAGCTCCTTCGGCCGCTCGGACAACCTTCCTCAGCTAGTAGTGTTTCATAGGCACTTGCCTGCAACAAAACAGGACCAGGGACGGTGCCCGGTGCACACTGGTTGCAGCCAGGATTTGAATCACGAACGGGAGAAGTCCATGAAAGCCGTCTACATATCGGAACCGGGCGGCCCGGAAGTGCTGGAGGTCCGGGACGTGGATGCTCCGGTGCCCGGCCAGGGCGAAGTGCTGATCGATGTGGTGGCGGCCGGCCTGAACCGGGCCGATGTCCAGCAGCGCCGCGGCTTCTATCCACCGCCGCCCGGCGCGTCGGAGGTCCCTGGGCTGGAAGTGTCCGGCCGGATAGCGGGTTTCGGCCCGGGCGTCAGCAAGCCTTTCTCCCTGGGGGACAAGGTAGTCGCCCTGCTGGCCGGCGGCGGGTATGCGACGCAGGTGGCGGTGCCTGCCGAGCAGGTGTTGCGGGTGCCTGAAGGAGTGGACCTTGTCACCGCGGCGTCCCTCCCTGAGGTGGCTGCCACCGTGTACTCGAACCTCATCATGACCGCGCAGCTTCAGCCTGGCGAGACGGTCCTGATCCATGGGGCCACCGGAGGCATCGGCACCATGGCCATCCAGCTCGCCAAGGCGTTCGGCGCCAAGGTGGCAACGACTGCCGGCACTGAAGAGAAGGTCAGCACCGCCAAGGCCTTCCTCGGCGCGGACATCGCCATCAATTACAAGGATGAGGACTTCCCGGAGAGCCTCCGGCGCCAGAACGGTGGGAAGGGGGCGGATGTGATCCTGGACGTGGTCGGTGCCAAGTATCTTGCCCAAAACATCGACGCCCTGGCTGATTACGGACGCCTCGTGGTGATTGGACTGCAGGGCGGCGCCAAGGGGGAGTTGGACCTGGGGCTGCTGCTGAAGAAGCGCGCTGCCGTGGTGGCCACAGCCCTGCGGCCCCGGCCCGTGGCGGAAAAGGGTGCCATCATGGCCGCTGTCCGGGACGCCGTCTGGCCGTTGGTCGCCGACGGCAGGATCCGGCCGCTGGTGGCCAAGACCTTCCCATTGGACCAGGTGGCGGCAGCCCACCGCTACTTCGACTCCGGCGACCATGTGGGCAAGGTCCTTCTGGTCATGTGACCAGCCCGAAGTGCATACCCGGTATTGCCCTCACGGGTCTTGCGCGCTAGGCTCGATATACGCGGTATGCACGGGTCTTGGGGGCCTGTGCATGCCGGAGTGACTAGCCCGGGGGAGCAACATGTCCATTCGCCACAGCCTCCTCGCCCTGCTGCAGGACCAGCCGCGTTACGGCTACCAGCTGCGGGTCGAGTTCGAGAACCGTACGGGAGCCACCTGGCCCCTGAATATCGGGCAGGTGTACACCACGCTGGACCGCCTTGAGCGCGATGCCCTGGTGGCCAAGGAAGGCGATGACGGCGAAGGCCACGTGGTGTACAGCATTACCCCCGCCGGCAAGGCCGAGGTACGGAACTGGTTCGCCGCCCCCGTGGAGCGGAACAACCCGCCACGCAACGAGCTCGCCATCAAGCTCGCGCTCGCCGTCACCCTGCCCGGAGTGGACGTGCAGGCCATCATCCAGGCCCAGCGCGTGGCATCCATCCGCGCACTGCAGGACTACACCAAGGCCCGCCGTGACACGGCAGCGAACCAACGGGCCGCGGATACGGCGTGGCTGTTGGTGCTCGACTCGCTGATCTTCCAGACGGAGGCCGAAGTCCGCTGGCTGGACCTTTGCGAAGCCCGGATGGTCCAGCAGGCCCAGGCCAACGCCGCCGCAGCCCGGAAGCCGTCCAACGGGGCCTCGGAAGACGCCCCGTTCAACGCGGATGCCCGCCGATGAGCGTGCAGGGGCCGCAACAGGTCCTGGAACTCGCCAAAGTGGGCAGGACCTACGGGGAAGGCGCGACGGCGGTGGCCGCCCTCCGCGACGTTGACCTCGCCATCAGTGCGGGTGAGTTCGTTGCTGTCATGGGCCCGTCGGGCTCCGGCAAGTCCTCGCTCCTGGCCCTTGCCGGCGGCCTGGACCGGCCGACGTCGGGCGCTGTTTTCGTGGAGTCCACGCCCCTGGCGGGGCTCGGCCTGAACGAACTCGCCCGGCTGCGCAGGCGCGCCGTCGGCTACGTCTTCCAGGACTTCAACCTGGTTCCCACGCTGACGGCTGCGGAAAACGTGGCGTTGCCGCTGGAACTGGACGGGACCTCGGCCAGGAAGGCGCACCGGCAGGCCGCCGACGCGCTCCGGCAGGTGGGCATTCCGGAGCTCGCGGGCCGGTTCATGGACCAGATGTCCGGCGGCCAGCAGCAGCGTGTCGCCATCGCGCGGGCTATCGTTGGCCAGCGGCGGCTGATCCTGGCGGACGAACCTACAGGTGCCCTGGACTCGACTACAGGCCAGGGCGTGATGGAAGTCCTGCGGGCCCGCGCCGACGCTGGGGCCGCCGTCATGCTGGTTACGCACGAGGCCAGGCACGCCGCCTGGGCGGACCGGGTGGTCTTCCTCAGGGACGGACGCGTCATCGACCAGGCAGCGGCCATGCACGATCCCACGATGCTCCTCACGCAGGCCGGCCTCTGATGCCCCTGGACCTCGCTCCGGTGCCCCAAGGGCGCCGGAGCGGCCACCGCGTTGCCCTCCGGCTGGCCCGCCGCGACATCGGCCGCCACAAGGGACGGTCCCTCCTCATCATCCTGCTGATCATGTTGCCCGTGGCCGGCATGACCGGTGCCGTCACCCTCTACCAGAGCTCCCAGCGGACACCGGAAGAGATCGTCCGTTACGAGCTGGGCACCACGCAGGCCAGGTTCAGCGCGCTTCCGGTGCCAAGCGCCGATTCCCTTCAGGACCCGCTGAACGACGCCATGGTCGCCTCCAGCACGGGCCGTGTGGATCCAGCGTTCCGGCCCAGCGATCCGCTTGACCTGGTTCCCCCGGGTTACGGGATCCTGAGGCAACGGATGCTCCCCCTGACCACCGGCGTGGGCGATGCGCGTGTTTCACTGCAGGGCAGGGAGGTGGATGCACTCAACCCGGCCTTCACCGGCAAGTTCAGCCTCCTGGACGGCCGGGCGCCGCGCGGCGGGACTGAGGTGCTGGCGTCACCCGGGCTGATGGTCCGCTTCCACCTCACCCTGGGACAGGAGTTCACGACGTCGGCAGGAACCTTTGTCCCGGTGGGAACGCTCCGCGACGCCGGCGCCGCCGACAGCAACAGCGTCCTGTACCTGCAGGCAAGCCAGGTCCCCGCAGACCTCGCCCAGGGACCGCTGACGCACCAGTCCGTGTCCTACTACCTGGTGGGTCCGGAACCGGTCACCTGGCAGCAGACCAAGGAGGCCAACAGCAAGGGGGTGGGCATCCTCTCGCGCAGCGTGGTGCTGCACGCCCCACCCCTTGCGGAGCGCACCGTTCCCGGTTCCCGGCCGCGGGACGATACTCCGACGCTCGTGGGGGTCTATGCCGCCGTCGGCCTGATCGGCACCCTGGCCCTGCTGGAAGTCGGTTTGCTTGCCGGTGCTGCCTTTGCCGTCGGAGCCAAGCGCCAGGTACGTGAGTTGGCGTTGCTGGCCTCCGCCGGAGCGGACAGCTCCACCATCGGCGCCGTCGTCACGGCGGGCGGCCTGTGGCTTGGCGGCATCGCTGTCGCAGCGGGGGCCGCAGCTGGGGTGGCAGCCGCGGCCGTCGTCGTCAATGTGGCCCGGCTGACCGGATCGGTCCGCTTCGCAGGCCTGCATCCTGAGTTCCTGCTGACCGCGGGGGCCATGGCCATGGGCCTCGCTGCCTGTTCCCTCGCGGCGATGGTGCCCGCGCGCCAAGTGTCACGGCAGGCGGTGCTGGGAGCACTCACATCCGGCCGGGCGCCGGCACCGAAGGGACGGCGGACCACAGTCGCGGGCGCCGTCGTGCTGATGCTTGCGGCCGTGCTGCTGGCAGCCGGCCGGCTGCTGGGCCTGTCCACCGCGGACCCTGACCGGCAGGCGGAGCTGCTGCCGCTGGTGGTCACGATGCTGATCGTTGGCGCCGTGCTGGCTGTAGCCGCCCTGGTGCTGCTGACCGGCTGGCTGATCCAGCGGCTTACCTCGCGGACCCAGTGGCTCTCACTGTCGCTTCGCATGGCGGCACGGGACTCGGCCCGGAACCGCGGACGCAGCGTTCCTGCCATCGCCGCCGTCCTTGCCGCTGCCGCGCTGGCCAGCGCCGCGCTGGTGCTGTCTGCCAGCCAACAGGCGGGACTGCGGCAATCGCATTACTGGGGTGCCCTGCAGAACCAGGCGTACCTGCCCCTTACTGTGGACCAGCCGGCGTCATCCGATGGCAGCAGGCCACCGTCCCGGCAGGTGGACGCGGAGGCACTGTCCGCCGCACTCTCCGGTGCCCTCGAGACAGTCGAATGGACGCACGTGTTGATGGCCCCGGAAAGCCTCCGCACCTGCGCGGACGGACCTGCCGACCTGGCCCTGCCTCCCAGGACGGCAACCTCCAACTGCCTTCTGCGCTCCCTGGCCACGCCGGAAGCCAACCAGTGCCCGCGGACACCCCAGGGACGGATGGCTGACCCGGGTGACTGGCGATGCCGCGGGTCCCTGGTGGGGGAACAACCGTCCGACCGCGCCCTGTTGGTGGGCGGCGCGGACGACATCCGGGCGGTACTGGGCCGTGAACCCTCCGCGGCAGCGCTGGCTGTGCTGGACGCCGGCGGGATGGTGGTGACCAACCCGGTGTTCGTCACGGAGGGGAAGGTCACGGTGGAGGCGCAGGATGTGCGGACCCAGGTGCCGTCGGCGGCCGGGCGGGCCTCTGTCCACCAAACGGTCAGGAGGGATTCCCTCGCCGCGGCCGTCCTTGAACCAGCCGTCCCCGTTCCCTATTACGGCGTTGTCTCAGCGGAAACGGCCGCGCGCCTGGACCTCCATGCGGCACCGGCCGGGCTGTTGGTCCAGCTTGCCGGATACCCCTCTGACGCGCAGGCAGATGCGGCCTCCGCTGCCGCGGCTGCGGTGTACGGGCAACCCGGCATTCCCGTCCGGGCAGAGCCGGGAATTTCCCGGGACGCACAATGGGCCACATGGTCCATCGTCGCTGTGGCTGCGCTCATCACGTTCAGCGCAGCAGGCATCACCACCGGCCTGTCCCTGGCCGACGCCCGTGCCGACCATGCCACGCTTGCCGGGGTGGGCGCCGCGCCGCGGCTGCGCAAGGCCCTGGCCGGGTCCCAGGCACTTTTCATCGGTGGCGCCGGAGCCGTCCTGGGAGCATTGGCGGGATCGGTGCCGGCCGTCCTGGTGGTCCTGTCCACGGACATGCGCACAGCCCTGGAAATTCCGTGGCTCCACCTGCTGGCCCTAGTGCTGGCCGTTCCGGTGTCCGGCGCGGTGCTTGCCTGGGCCTTCACGCCCGCCCGCCTGCCGCTGTCCCGGGGGGGAATGGCGTAGCGGGAAAGCTCCGCCCCGTCGTTCGTCGCCGGGTCGCTGCCGCTCACCGCACGGCCCGGCGCTGCGCCGCCGTCGGCCCTCTGAGGAGGAACGGGCGTTGGTAGGGTGCCCAGTAGCAAAAGTGGGATAACTCTCAAGGAGGAGACATGGCCGGAGTGCCTGACCAACGGAACAACGGATCCTGGGCGGAGGGCGGGCTGGCTACGGATCCGAATCTTCCGCCACCCGCTGTGGACGAGGCCAGGCTGGAGGCCGAAGACCGGAAATGGACCCCGGCAAAGATCGCCCTCTGGGCCGCGATCGCCCTGCTGGGCGGCGTCGCCTGGTTCATGCTGGCCATTGTCCGCGGTGAAACCGTCAACGCCATCTGGTTCGTCTTCGCGTCAGTGTGCACCTACCTGATCGGCTACCGCTTCTACTCCAAGGTGATCGAGCGCTACATCACCAAGCCTGACGACCGCCGCGCCACCCCGGCCGAGTACAAGGCCGACGGCAAGGACTACGTCCGCACCGACCGCAATGTCCTCTTCGGCCACCACTTCGCCGCCATCGCGGGGGCCGGACCGCTGGTCGGCCCGGTCATCGCCGCCCAGATGGGCTACCTCCCCGGCACCATCTGGATCATTGTCGGCGTAGTCCTCGCCGGCGCCGTCCAGGACTACCTGGTCATGTTCTTCTCCATGCGCCGCGGCGGCCGCTCACTCGGCCAGATGGCCCGGGAGGAACTCGGCGTTATCGGCGGCACGGCCGCCCTCATCGCCACCCTGCTCATCATGGTGATCATCGTGGCCATCCTGGCGCTCGTCGTCGTCAATGCCCTGGGCGAAAGCCCGTGGGGTGTGTTCTCCGTTGGCATGACCATCCCCATCGCCCTGTTCATGGGTGTCTACCTCCGCTACCTGCGCCCCGGCAAGGTCATGGAAGTCTCCATCATTGGCTTCGTCCTGCTGATGGCAGCCATCATCGGCGGCGGCGCCGTTGCCGGCACTGAATGGGGCGCCGCGGTGTTCCATCTGGACAAGGTAACCATCGCCTGGGGCCTGATCATCTACGGCTTCATCGCCGCCATCCTGCCGGTGTGGCTGCTCCTGGCCCCGCGCGACTACCTCTCCACCTTCATGAAGATCGGTGTGATCGTGATGCTCGCGCTGGCCATCGTTGCGGTCCGGCCCGAAATCACCGTCCCGGCCTTCAGCGAATTCGCCGGCCGCGAGAACGGGCCCGTGTTCTCCGGCGCCCTGTTCCCCTTCCTGTTCGTCACCATCGCCTGCGGTGCCCTCTCCGGATTCCACGCCCTGATCTCCTCCGGAACCACCCCCAAACTGATTGAAAAGGAACGGCAGACCCGGTACATCGGCTACGGGGGCATGCTGATGGAATCCTTCGTGGCCATCATGGCCCTCGTTGCCGCGATCTCGATCGACCGCGGACTGTATTTCGCCATGAACGCCCCCGCAGCGCTTACCGGCGGAACCGCGGAGACGGCAGCCACATGGGTCAACAGCCTGGGCCTCAGCGGCGTGAACATCACCCCGGGCCTGCTCAGCGAAACGGCCGCGAACGTGGGGGAGCAGAGCATTGTGTCCCGCACCGGCGGTGCACCCACCCTGGCCGTGGGCCTGGCGCACATCATGCACCAGTTCGTGGGCGGGACGGCCATGATGGGCTTTTGGTACCACTTCGCCATCATGTTCGAGGCGCTCTTCATCCTCACGGCAGTGGACGCCGGCACCCGCGTTGCGCGGTTCATGCTGCAGGACTCGATCGGCAACTTCGTCCCCAAGTTCAAGGAGGCCTCCTGGCGTCCCGGTGCCTGGCTCTGCACCGCCGTCATGGTGGCCGCCTGGGGTGCCGTGCTGCTGATGGGCGTCACCGATCCGCTGGGCGGAATCAACACCCTGTTCCCGCTGTTCGGCATCGCCAACCAGTTGCTCGCCGCCATCGCGCTGGCAGTGGTCCTGGCCATCGTCGCCAAACGCGGAACCTTCAAGTACCTGTGGATTGTCGCCCTGCCTCTGGCCTTCGCCGCCGTGGTGACCATCACCGCGAGCTACCAGAAGATCTTCTCGCCCGTCCCGGCCGTGGGGTACTTCGCCAACAACGCAGCCTTCAGCAAGGCCCTGGCTGACGGCAAGACCGAGTTCGGCACCGCCAAGACCGTGGCCGCCATGGAGGCAGTGGTCCGCAACACGGCCATCCAGGGCTGGCTGTCCGTGATCTTCGTGGTGCTGAGCATCATCGTGATCGTGACGGCAATCCTCGCCACGGCCAAGGCATTCCGTGACAGGGCGGCAGGCACGGCCACCACGGACAACGAGGACCCATTTGTTCCGTCACGGGTGTTTGCCCCGGCCGGGCTGGTGCCCACCACTGCTGAGCGCGAGCTGGCCGCCGAATGGGAGAAAGTACCGGCGGACGCCCGCCTGGAACGGGCCGGTCACTGATGGGCAGCGGCATCGCCCTGGTGGCCAACGGCTTCCGCGGCTTCGCCCGGTACCTTGGCGGCGTCATGGGCGCGGACGCGTACGCCAAGTACCTGGAACACCACAAGGCGGAGGGGCACCAGGAAGCGCCGCTCAACGAGCGGGAGTTCTGGCGGGACCGCACGGACCGCCAGGACAGCACCCCGCAGGGCAGGTGCTGCTGATTGAGCCCGCAGCGGACAAGGCGTCCGGAGGGCGTTCCGGGTGGGCCTGCGCCGGACGGGCCGTGAGAGTATGAACGCATGAGCGATCCCAAAGACACTCAGGCAGCTGAGGACCTCCCGGTGGAAGGCACTCCCGTCGACGATTCCCAGGAGCCGGCACCGGTCCCGACCGGCAGCGACGGCAGGCCAAGGGGAAGCAACCTGCAGGACCTGGTGGACGAGCCCGCCAAGGTGATGCGGATTGGCACCATGATCCGGCAGCTCCTGGAAGAGGTGAAGTCCGCGCCGCTCGACGATGCTGCCCGGGGCCGGCTGGCAGCGATCCATGAGCGTTCCATCAAGGAGCTCGAGGACGGGCTGGCGCCTGAACTGGTCGAAGAACTCGGCAGGATCAGCCTGCCGTTCTCCGACGAGGCCACACCCTCGGACGCTGAGCTGCGGATTGCCCAGGCCCAGCTGGTGGGGTGGCTGGAGGGCCTCTTCCACGGGATCCAGACGGCCATCGCGGCGCAGCACGCCGCCCAGCAGCAGGCCGCCGCTCAGATGCAGCTGCGCCAGCTGCCGCCGGGCACCATGATTGCGCCCGGCGTCGTGATTGGCGAGAACGGTGAGCCGCAGCGTGCCCCCGCCGGCGCACGGCAGGGCGCACCTGCCCCGTCCGGTCAACGTGACGAGCCGGACCACGGTCCGGGGCAGTACCTGTAGGTTCCGCTTGGGCTTTTTCAGTGCTGCCAGGCAGGGACGCAGGGACGACGCGGAGTTGGGCAAGGGGCTGTGGCGCCGCGCCCACGACCGCTTCCACCGCGGCCTGGACCGCTTCCACCAGGTGTTGGAGGGCGTGGAGGATGACCAGCTGTACGCCGAGCTGGTGGAGATCGCCAATGAACTTGCTGCCCTGCTGCAGCGGGTCAGGGCGGTGTGCATGGAGGCCCAGCGGCGGGCACCCAGCGACGGCCTGGACATCCCGGCAGCCCTCGCGGACGTGCACCGGTCCCTCTCCAAGGCGGGCAATTCGCTTGCCACGACTGCCGAGGCAGCAGCCATGCTTCGGCTGGCCGTTGGACCCGTACCCGTAGGTGCGGCGTCGGTCCGGCGCCGTGCCGAGGCCGTCTTCCAGCAGGTGGACGACGCCGAGCGGCAGCTGCGCGGTGGCCAGTTGGCTTAGCCGCGGCGAATTATTCCCAATTCGGAAGCATACTTTCGGGTTAAGCGCCTGGCTGACAGGGCCCTAAATGGCAGCGCCGGGTCCGGCGGCTTTGGCAGGATGAAGTCATGACTCTTTCACCTACCTTGACTTTCAACGACGGAAACACGATTCCCCAGCTCGGCTACGGTGTGTGGCAGGTTGAGGACGACGTGGCTGAAAAGGTTGTCCGCCAGGCATTCGAAGCCGGCTTCCGCCACATCGACACGGCAAAGATCTATGGCAACGAGGCCGGCGTGGGCCGCGCCATCGCCGGCTCGGGCCTGTCGCCGGAGCAGATTTTCATCACCACCAAGCTGTGGAACGCGGACCAGGGATACGAGTCGACCCTCGCCGCATTCGAGGAATCCATGGACCGGCTGGGCCTGGAAACGCTGGACCTCTACCTGATCCACTGGATGCAGCCCAAGCAGGACAAGTACGTTGATACCTGGAAGGCGCTGATCGAGCTCCAGAAGCGCGGCCGCGTGAAGTCCATTGGCGTCTCCAACTTCACCGTCGAGGGCCTGCAGCGCATCATCGACGAAACGGGCGTAGTGCCGGCCATCCACCAGATTGAGCTGCACCCGTACTTCAACCAGGGCGAACTGCGTGAGTTCGCAGCCTCAAAGGGCATCCTGACCCAGGCCTGGTCCCCGCTGGGGCAGGGTGGCGAGCTGTTGAAGGACCCCACCATCGCATCCATCGCCGAGAAGCACCAGGCCACTCCGGCCCAGGTAGTCATCGCCTGGCACCTGGCGATCGGCAACGTGGTCATTCCCAAGTCCGTGACCGAGTCACGCATCAAGGAGAACTTCGCAGCCCTCGAGGTGTCCCTGGACGCCGAGGATGTCGAAGCCATCAACAACCTGGACCGGACCGCCGGCGGCGAAGGCCGCATCGGTGCCGATCCCGCGGTCTCCGACTTCGCCTAGGCCGCGACGGCGGCACCGGCCCAACCGGCCGGTATACGCCGCCAAACCAACGTCAGCCTGTGCTGCCGGCCACCGCCGGTCAGCACAGGCTGACCGCCGTTAAGGGTCCTGGACCCGCGGAGGGCGTTCCGGCGAGAGCTCAGGCAGCCGCCCGGATGTGCTCCACGGTTATTGCGTCCACCACGGCCCAGCTGTCTTCGCCATGGCAGTGGCGGCAGGCGAAGCGCTCCGCCTCCTCCAGCGTCTCAAAGACCTCGGAACGGGCCCGGCCACAATCGGCGTCAAAGTACGTTACGTGAAATTCCTGTACTGCCTGGTTTTCCATGAATCCAGTCTGCAACCGGGGTCTGACATTCTGTGGAACCAGGGCCGCGTGTTGGCATGTCGGGGGCCAGTAAAGCCTGGATCAGCGGGCCTCTTCAAGTGCCGGGCCGGGGACTGCCGTTCCCCGCACCTTCAGCGTGAGCGCAGCCAAGGCGAGCATCCCAAGCCCCGTCCACACGAGCGTTCCGCTCCAGATTTCAGGCGGGAAGCTGAGCGCGCCGTCATGGATCGCCACCCCTGCGAAATAGGGCCCCCAGAACACGATGGGGCAGAGGCCTGCGGCGCCCATGATCCTTCCCCGGCGGTCGGGAGCCGGACGCACCAGAGCCCACACCAGGCCCACCAGGAGGGCACCGGCGAGGGCTGTCGGGACAAGCCAGGCGTCCCGCAGCGCCACCATGGTCTGCAGGGCTGCGGAGGGGAGCAGCACCATGGCGGCAGGTACCGCGGCGTGCAGGCGCCACCGCAGCGACACCAACAGGACCGGAACGAAGAGCGCCACCGTGGAGACGAGGAACGTTGCCAGCGAGACCATGATGCTTGACGACGTCGGGCCGGTCACCGTGGGCTGTGCCCCTCCTGTGGCGGCGTACGTCTGGATCAGCCCGTGGCGGGCGAAGACGGCGAACTCCTGCAGGATGAACGCTGCAACCATTCCTGCGAGCATGGCGCTCACCGCGGCGGGGATGAGTTGTTGCCATGGCCGCGTGGGAGCGTTCCAGGCCGCGGAGAACGGGGCGCCGAGAATGAGGAATCCGCCTGCCGCGAGCCCCAGGTGGGACGGGCTGAAGAGGGCACTGATGTTTTGTTCAATACCGAATGCCGAATGCCAGGCGAAGTCACCCAGCCCGGATGCCAGGAAGAGAGCCACGCCGGCAACCGCAGCCCCGTATCCGGCGGGAACGGCTTCCGTCCACGGGGTGCCCGGGGCGTGCCGGCGCCAGGTGAGGGCCGCGATCCATACGGCACAGGCTGCAAAGCCCGAGTAGAGGATCGCGTGCCATGGGGTGAAGAAGGTCTCGAGCCCGCGGAGGTTGTTGTGGGCCCAGCCGTCAACATAGGTGCCGGCCAGGAGCCAGACACCGGCCGCGAGGGTGACGACGTCTTCAGCGGCCGTTGTGGGGCGGTGGACTGAAACAGGTGGTACTGCGAAAGCATGGGTTGCTGCGGCATCCATAGGTCAACAGTAAATCCGGGCGGCGTCCAGGGCGAGAGGGTTTCCGGACCGGAGCCAAGGGACTTCACCGCCTGTCCAGGCGAAGTACCCTCTCCCGCGCAAGGATGGCTGTGCGGCTGGCTTTTTCTGCCGCACGCTTCGCCTGTTTCGCTTCGGCGGAGGTGCCCGCGACCTGCTTGCGGGCGCGCTCCAGGCTTTCTTCCGCTGACTTGAGCCGGGCGCGCAGCTCCGCGGTCTCCTGCTGCAGTTCCACAATCCTGCCGCGGGTTTGTTCTTCCTGCTCCTGCAGTTCAGCGGCCAGCCGGGATGCCTCTCCTTCGTCGGCCTGCGCCTGCGCCAGGGCCGCCCTGGCCCGTTCCAGCGCTGGCGGTGAGGCTGCCCTCGGAGTCTGCCGGACGGCCTCAAGCCGGGGCTTGCCTGGTTTCGGTTCCGGTCCAGGGACCGCCGTCGTCCGCGTTTTTGCCGACGGCTCCCTTGCCGCTGGCCCCCTGGACGTAGTTGTCTTTGGCGCTGTTGTCCCCGGGGCCCGGCGGGCAGTGCCCGCGTCTTCCGTGGACGGCGCTGGAAGCCCGGGGAGGGCAACCGCCCCTTCCAGGTCGACGTCATTGACGCCGTCCGCAGAGAGGACTTTCAACAGGCACCCGCTGCCGACGGCGCTGGCCGCGCCTTGGTCTGCCGTCAGGGCCCGGAGGGTTTCCTCGACATCGGAAGCCATCGTGTCGCTGATGGGCCGGCCCTGTTCCCGGGCGACGGACCGGGCGGTGTCCACGGCGTCGGCGAGCATGGTGCGGCGTTCACGGCCCAGCTCACGCAGGGCGGGAGCATCAAGCGAGTCCTGGGCTGACCGCATCCGTTCCCCGAGTTCGCCCAGCCCCGCCAGAACGTCCGGCCGGCGCCGTGCAAGCATGTTCACTGCCCACGCGGCGACGGACGGCTTTGGCAGGCCGCGGACCGCCGCCGCCAAATCCTTGTCCCGGCGTGCCACCTCCTTGGCCGCGGCGGCACGGGCGGACACGAAGTTCTCCAGCGCCCCGGCATACAGGCGGTCGGCAATGTCCGCCAGGGCTTCGTCTTCCATGCCGCCATCTTAGGTGCCCGCCGGGCGGGGGCCCCGCAGGCTTCCGCGCCTGCAGCCCGGTGAACGTCCAGGTGGCGCAGCGCCCCGGGCCCCTGTTACTCACCGGCTGGGAGGGGTATGTTGCTCGAATGGACGATTCATACCAGGTCATCGTGGTTGGCGGCGGTTTCGCGGGAAAGACGGCGGCTGAGGAGTTGGGCCGCAAGGGCGTCCGGGTGCTGCTGCTCGACGCGAACAACTACCAGCAGTTCCAGCCGCTCCTTTACCAAGTGGCTGCATCCCAGATTGGTGTTTCCGCAGTCACCCGGCCACTCCGGTCGGAGTTCCGCAGGATCAATAACGTCCGCGTCCTGACTGCGGAAGCGACCGCGATTGACGCGGCCAACCGGACGGTCACCACCGCGGACGGGTCCAGTTACCGCGCGCGGATCCTGGTCATCGCCACGGGGGCGGTGCCGAACTTCTTCAACACCCCCGGCGCTGATGAGCACGCCTATCCTTTGTACTCAGTGGCCGACGCAACGCGGCTGAGCGCTGCCATCACCGCAGCCCTGGACGAGGCCGATCGCGAGCCGTCCGCCGAAGCTGACGTGATCGTGGTGGGAGGAGGCCCCACCGGCGTGGAGACTGCCGGGGCGCTGGCGGAGAACGTCAAGTACCTCGTGCCAAAGTACTTCTCACCGGGGCTGGCAGCCCGCTGCCATGTCCACCTGGTGGACATGGTCCCCAACGTGCTGGCTGCTTTTTCGGAGAAGTCGCAGGCCTATGCGCGCGACCGGCTGACCAAACTAGGGGTCCAGCTGCATATGGGCCAGCCAGTGGGTGAAGTGCGCACCGACGGAGTGACGCTCAAGGACGGGACCGTCATCCCTGCACGGATCGTTGTGTGGGCGGGGGGCCTCCAGGCTGGCCGGATCATCACCGAGTCGGGCCTGAAGCAGGGCAGGGGCGGCCGTGTGGACGTGCAGACTGACCTGACCGCACCTGACCTCGAGGGCGTCTACGTTCTGGGCGACTCCGCCAACATCACCGATGCCGACGGTAACAAACTTCCCCAGCTGGGGTCGGTGGCCCAGCAGTCGGGAAAGTGGGCTGCACGCAACATTTACGCGGACCTGACCGGCGGCGTCCGGGAGCCCTTCCGGTACTGGGACAAAGGGTACATGGCCATGGTGGGCCGCGGAGCAGCGGTGGCGGAATTGGGCCGCCGGCGCCTGCAGCTGCAGGGCCCGCTGGCATTCGTATCGTGGCTGGCAGTCCACCTTGCCCTGCTCCCGGGCTTCCAGCAAAAAGTCCGGGCACTGTTCTCCTGGGCAAACGGCTACGTCACCCATAGCCCGTCGCAGGTAGTGGTGGGCAGGCCCTACTAGTTCCTGCCATGACGCCCTGGCGGCCCGGGCTGCGGAGGCCGGGCCGCCGCCGTCGTTATTTCTTTTCGAAACTCACCAGCCGGGCCGCCGCCGTCCATCCCGACGCCTTGTAGGACGCCGCGGCCTCCTGCCCGACCACCATGTGCAGGTACTCTGAGCCGTGGATGAAGGCCTCCTCGGCCATGGCCGCGAAGAGCGCCCGTTCCAGCGTCTCCTTTTCCGGCCCCTCGGGCAGCTCCCCGATGGCCACCGCCGCGAAATCGTCCCGGACCTGGATGCGCCCCCGTGCCACCGGGCGGTCAAAGAGGGTGATTTCGACGGCGTCGAACGTCTCCATGGGTGCCAGCGCCACCTGCGCATTCTCGGGCAACTCCACACCCGTGATCAGCTCCGCCGTGGGGGCCATGAGCAGCACCAGCTCGGACACCGGGGTGAGGCCCTCGGGGGCCGGACCGTCCGTGAGGCCGGATTCAGCGGTAACCAGGGTGAGGCGCATCCCTTCGGCCGCAGCCTTGGCTGCAAGCTCCTCCGCGCCCGGGGCCGGCCAGCCCGTTATGTACTCGAGGCCTTCGGACGACTGCTCCGCGCCGGTCCCGACGGCGAACCCGTGGTTGGCCGCTTCGGCCGGACGTTCCTGGAGATCGGCCCAGGCAGGAACCCAGCCGGTCGTTGGGATGTTCTGCTGTTCCGGCATGGGGAATTCCTAACGTTTGGCAGCAGCAGGACCGTGGCCTGGCATCCACCGCTGATGGGCAGGGCTTCACTTTCAACGTATCGGATCAGCCTGTGGCCCGCCACCGGACCCGCAGGACGTTCTCAGGCCAGGTGGGTGAAGGACATTCCTCCCGCCAGCAGCTTGTCCACGGCCTGTTTCACGCCCTCGGCCGTTCCGCCGCTGGGATGGTTGCCGTGGCATATCACCACGTCTCCGGGCTTGGCCTTTCCCACTTCCCTGGCGACGACCGGGGCCGGGTAGGTTGCACCGCCATCGCCGTTGACGCTGAAGCCCACTGGCTTGACGTCCAATGCCTTCAGGATGTCTGCAGCGACGTCATCCATGAACGCCGTGCCGGGCCGGAAGTATCGCGGACGCGTGCCGGTGATGCCGGCCAGCACGCCGTCATTGGGCATGACCTCGTCATAGACTTCCCCGGCGTTCCTTGTGCCCGGGATGCCGTAGGCCGTGTTGCCTGTGGTGGACAGCGGCTTATGGGAGGTGCCGTGGTTCGCGAGTTCAAAGAGCGGATCGGCTGCCAGCTGCCGGGCCGCGGCGGGGTTGGCACTGATCCACCGCGAATTCAGAAAGAGCGTTGCGGGGATGTGGCGCTGGCGCAGGGTGTCCAGCAGTGCCTGGTCGAGGCTGCTGCCGCCAGGACCACCGCAAAAATCGAAGGTGAGGGCGATTCCCTGTGGTGAGGCTGGTAACCGTGTGAGAACGCCGGGGGCTTCCAGGCCCCAGTAGCGGGCCGGGCGCTTGCCAAAGGCGTCCACGATCTGCGCCCGCGATGCCGCCGGGGGCGCGGAACGGGCCGGTGCAGGCGAATCGCCGTCGGGTCCGGTATCCAGGACCGGCGAAGAGACCGCAGTGTTGTCATATTCCCCCGCTCCTCCCTGTGCTTCCGGTCCCTGCTGTGGGTGCGGCTCAAGGTCCGGGACGGCTGACGATAATGTCAGCACGGCTGCCAGGAGGACTGCCCTGCGGCCAGGTCCTTTGCCGTCCTGGCCAAGGTGCCTGGGTGCGTTGCCCGGTGCAGGCGGTTCTGCGTCTGGGCGCCGAACAGCAGCCTGAAAGCGGGGGGTCATGTGGGGAGGATACCCCGGCTGCCTTGCCGTTTGCTGAACCTTGGCCTGAACCCGGGGCGTCGTGTGTAACAAAGGCTTTTCGCCACCGTTTGGGGATTCCTTGCCCGCTGTGGATGCCGGGGCGCCGCCGCGGATCTCGTTCGTTTTGCGTGGGCACGCTGAGCGGATGGTGCAGGACCACTGGAGTTCGTGGAGACCGGGACTTTTGCCCCTGTGCGTCTCATTGCCGGCCGGGTTTACTTGTGGGTTGGAACGGGCAGAGCGCCCACTCCCGGAGTTGTGGGCCCCGGGAGGAGAGCAAAGGAGACAGTGCCAGGCAATGAATCTCAAAGATCGTTGGGGCCACCTCGACCCTGCCACCCGGAAGTGGTTCATGGACAACCCGGGCTGCCAGATACTCCCGCGGACAATCACCGCAGTCATCTCGAAAGAGACAGGCGAAAACCTTCCCACCGGCCTCCACGGAGAGGCGCCGATCTCACGGGAGGACCAGGACTTCATCCGGTCAAAGGTCAACGAGCGCAACGTCTGAGCACGCGCCAAGAGGCCGGGTATTCGCCCAGCCACTTTTGCTCATGCATCCGAACGGAGAAACGGCTGGGCCGGGCGGTCATGGGGGAGAGCTTGGTTACATTTGCGATGGAACGGTCTAACCCGGAGTGCGCCCGGGTAGGTTTGACCTGACGGATTGGCTGCCCGCGCGGGGCCGGTCATCGGCCAACAGCGAGGAGTTGCAGAGGTATGGCGCGGCGCGCGGCAAGGTTTCCTGGCGAATACTTTGCACTCAGTCCGGCGACGAACGATCATCTTGCGGCGCTCCGGGTCGGGGTCAGCGTCGCGGTGCCTTTGATAGTCCTGCTGGCCATGGGGCGCCCGGACCTTTCCATCTACGCAGTCTTCGGCGCCTTCACTGGAATGTACGGAAGGGATGAACGCCACCAGCTGCGCCTCTTCCACCAGTTGACGGCTGCAGTCCTGCTCGTCTCCGGGGTCACGGTGGGGGCTGTGCTTTCAGCAACGCATGCCGGTCCGCTGGGACTCCTGGCCGTTGAGCCACTGGCCGCCGGGGTCGCGTCCTTGGCGGCGGACCGGGCAAACCTGAAACCCGTCGGCCCTTTCTTTTGCATCTTCGCCCTCGGTGCCTGCGCGTCAGTTCCGCCGATAGCCCCGGTGCTGGACGTTGTCGCGGTGGCAGCAGTAGCCGCTGCGTTCTCGGTTGCGGTCGGTTTCGCCGGCTGGGCGCGTCGACGGCCGTCCTGGGAGGCCGGGGTCCGGCGGGTTGTGCCGGTGCTGCGAGGGGCAAGGCTGCGCGTAGCCTTGCTTCACGCCCTGGCCTACATCCTGGCGGTCGGTGCGGCCGGCGCCGCTGGACAACTCACCGGTGACGGCCATGGGTATTGGGCTATGGCTGCCGCTGCTGTACCCCTTGCCGGCGCAGACTTTGCCGGCCGTATCCGTCGTGGACTCAATCGCATCCTGGGGACGTTCCTGGGCCTTGGCGTAACGGCGCTGATCCTGTACCAACACCCGGCCGCAGTGCTTCTGGTGGTATGCGTTGCCGCGTTGCAGTTCCCCTCCGAGCTGTTCATGACCCGGCACTACGGCCTGGCATTGGTGTTCTTCACACCCCTGATTTTGATAATGACATTCCTGGCGCACCCGATGGATCCGGGCACCCTGATCATGGACCGCGGACTTGAAACATTGATCGGCGCCGTCATCGGCATGGTGGTCGCCGTCCTCCTCCTTGGCCGTGGCAGGCTGCGGTCGAGCTGACCGAAGAGGAATCAGAGGCAGGAATACCCTGGCGGTACAGCTGCGCCCATTCGGGGTTCGTGGCCGGCGCCTGATCCGCGTCGTGGCAGCCGTCAGTCCTGGGGCCTGTGCTTGGGCGGCGCCGCCCGCCTGAGTTCGGCGATACGCAGCCGCAGGAACATGATGAGCAGGACCAGGGCATATGCCGCCAGGACACCTAGCGCGACGGTGAGGATCGCGAAGACGGCGCTCATGAGGCCGAAGATGGGGAGCGGACTGACCGGTGCTGCTGAGGGGCTCGCCTGGATGGAAGAGGCTGTTGTACACCCCGAAAGTGTTGCCGAAGCCAATAAAGCCGCGACGCCCAGTCCTACTGCCCGTCTCCCGTGCCGGATGTGCCCAAAGCCGGTGGAGCGTTTCACTTTGTTCCCCCAAACAGTTCAACCCCGGCCGCTTCCAAGGTTGATGGGATCGTAGCCCAGCCAGCTGGCTGTCGGAAGCCGGGCACGAAAAAGGCGCGCCCCGTTCGCTGAGCGCGCCTTTCCCGGTATGCCTGTTAGTCCTTGAAGGCGTCCTTGACCTTTTCGCCGGCCTGCTTCACGTCGCCCTTGGCCTGGTCGGCCTGGCCTTCGGCCTTCAGGCTTTCATCGCCCGTGGCGCTGCCGGCCGCTTCCTTGCCCTTGCCGCCGGCCTTCTCGGCGGCGTTCTGAATCTTGTCGCCCAATCCCATGGTGTTTCCTCCTCTGGTTGGTAGCCGTTCGCATTCGGCTATACCCATACTAAGCATGCTTAGGAATTGGAATGCAAGTCCCTGGGGTGATTTGGCCGCCGGCAGTACAAGTCGCTGCTGCTATTCATATGCCACCCCAAGTACCCCTGCCGGTGCCCAGGATGGGTACAGGCAGCGATAATGCCGGTGATCGGGAGGGCCTCCCGGGGTACGACACCCCGGGACGGTACCAGCTGTGATTGGGTAACCCAGTAGGCTCAGAGGGATATGCCCAGATTCACACTCACGCGCAAAGTATCCGCCAGCAAGATCTGTGCGGCATTGACGGCCGCCGCTCTGCTGGCGGTCACTGCCGTGCCGACGGCCAGCGCAGACGATGGGCCGCCCTCCGGCTACCCTTCGTGGGCCGACGTCCAGGCCGCCAGAGACAATGCCGACGCCAAGAGTGCCGAGATCCAAAAAATCAACGACCTTTTGAATGGACTGGAGCAGCAGGCTTCCGCGCTCGGGGCCGCTGCGGTCAAGGCGGGGCAGGCCTACGCCCTGGCTCGCAATGATCTTGATGCCTCCACCGCGAAACTGAACGCCCTCAAGGACAAGACAGACACGGCGCATGCAATTGCAGCAAAGCTGAAGCGGCAAGCAGGAGCCTTGGCGGCCCAGGACTACATGTCAGGCGGAGACGACCTGGGACCCCTGACGGTGATGAATACCTTGCAGAGCCCGGACGGGCTGCAGAGGCTGGACGTCCTGCAGATCGTCACCCAGCGGACCACCGATCTCTACGCTAATTCGCGCGCTGCGGAGGCGGTTGCCTCGTCCCTGGATGCGCAGCAGGCGGTGGTGCAGGCGGAGAACCAGCGGCTTGCCGACGACGCCCAATCAAAACTTGTTGCCGCACAGGACGCGCAACGGGACGCGCAGCAGAAGGTGGCCGAGGAAACGGCGCATAGTGACACCCTCAATGCACAGCTGGCCACCTTGAAAGACACCAGCGCCGCCGTTGAAGAGAACTACCGTGCCGGGGTCGAGGCCGAGGCCGCCTATGAGGCCCAGCAGGCCGCCCGCCAGCGTGCAGCAGAAGAAGCGGCGGCAGCAGCAGCCGCAGCGGCGGCCGAGGCCGCCAAGTCCGCTGCCCCGTCCCCGGTCCGCCCCCAGGAAGACGTGCTGCTGCCGAACATTCCCGGCGGGGCGGTCAATGATCCCGCTGGTGCACAGGCTTACGCTTCCAGCCAGTTAGGTGCGCACGGGTGGGGCGGGGACCAAATGACCTGCCTGCTCAAGCTGTGGAATCAGGAATCGAGCTGGATGACTAACGCAACAAACCCCTCGAGTGGAGCTTACGGTGTCGCCCAGGCCCTTCCGCCGGAGAAGTATTCGTCCACCGGAGCTGATTGGCTGACCAGCTACCGCACCCAGATCAACTGGGGGCTTGGATACATCGCGGCGCGGTATGGCTCCCCGTGCGGAGCCTGGGATCACGAAGTGTCCAACAACTGGTACTGAGCTGAGCTCTTCCGTGCCCGAGGCTTAAGGAGAGACCGAGCCACGGTATCGAAGGTAAATTCTTCCCGTGGCCTGGAACTATCCAGGGCATGGCATTCGCGGGCACATCGCAATGGAAACGGCGAGCGAAGGGAGGCGAAACGGTGCCGTAAGTGCGTCCAGCCTTCATTTGAAGGCCGCCCGTTAACCAGCGAAAAACCCCGGAAACCCCTAAAACAAGGGGCTGTCCGGGGTTTATCCCGAGCTTCCTATCAGAATCGAACTGATGACCTTTTCATTACGAGTGAAACGCTCTACCGACTGAGCTAAGGAAGCACCGCATGAAGTTTCCCGGCGGAGCCGGTCCCTTCATGCAAGAGTCAACTCTAATAGAGTCTCCTCGCCCCGGTCAAAATGAGGCCGGCGCAAGCCGTTGGAGTGGTCAGCAGACCGTGTTGTCGGCCGGAACTTTGCCGCCAACCAGGTAGTTGTCCACCGCGTCCTCCAGGCAGCTGTTGGCCCGCCCGTAAGCGGTATGCCCTTCACCCCGCCAGGTCAGCAGCGACGCATTCCCCAACTGCTTGCGCAGCGACGCCGCCCAGTCGACAGGGGTGGCTGGATCACCCGTAGTGCCGACGACCACGATGGGTGAACTTCCGCTGTATTCCACAGGAGCGGGCGTACGCACATTCTTGTAGGGCCAGTCAGCGCAGGTGGTCCCGCCGTAGGCGAAGTAGTAGCCGAGGGTGGGGGAGTCCTGTTCCAGCCGCTTTTCTTCGGCACGCATGCCTGCGGTGTCGGAGACCATGGGGTAGTCAAGGCAGTTAATCGCGTTGAACGCGAACGTCGAATTGGACGTGTACTTTCCGTCGGGCCCGCGGTCTGCCCCAAGATCGGCAAGCCGGAGCATGAGGCTGACGTCTCCGGACATCGCAGCCTCAAGTGCCTGGGTGAGGGCGGGCCAGCTCTGGTCGTTGTAAAGCGGGGTGATGAGCCCGCTGACGAACATGGTGGCATTTACCAGGCGCCCGTCTTTCGCGGTGCGGGGTGTCTGCTCGATGGCGGCGATGAGATCCCGGATCTGCTGTACTCCGGAGTCCACATCCCCACTCAGGGGGCACTTGCCCTGCTGCTGGCAGTTGGCCACGTAGCTGTGGAGTGCTTTCTCGAACGCGCGGGCCTGCCCGCTGGTCAGGTCCTCATTACTGATCGACGGATCGAGGGCTCCGTCGAGGACCATCCGGCCCACATTGTCCGGAAAGAGCGAGGCGTAGGTGGAACCCAGGAACGTGCCATAGGAGTAGCCCAGGTAGTTCAGCTTGGTGTCGTTCACCACGGCGCGGAGCACATCAAGGTCTTTGGCTGCGCTCACGGTGTCGATGTGTCCCAGCACGGGGCCCGTCTGTGCAGCGCACTGGGCGGCGATTGCCTTGTTGTCCGCCAGGGCCGCTGCCAGTCCGGAGTCGGTCTGGAGGTCATAGATCTTCGCGCGGGCGGCATCACGTTCCGCGTCTGTCATGCAGGTGACGGGAGCGGACCGCTTCACGCCGCGCGGATCGAATCCCACAAGGTCGTAGGCGTTGCGGACGGCAGCGGAAAAATGGGTTGACGCCGCGTCCTTGACAAAGTCGTACCCGGATGCGCCCGGACCGCCGGGATTAACCAAGAGGCTGCCGGTCTTCTTGCCCGTGCTGGGTGCCCGCAGCGCGGCAAGTTGGATGGTGTCACCGCCGGGGTTGGCGTAGTCCATGGGGACGGTCACCTTGGCGCACTGGAATTCCCCCTCACAGGGCTGCCACACGACCTCCTGGGAGTAGAACTTTTCCAGGCCGGCTGGCGCGGACGCGACGATGGAGGGGTCGGCCTTGGCGGTGGCCGCTTGCGGCGGGTTCTTGTCGCCGCTGTTGAGCAGGCTGCATGAGGCCAGGACCATAGCCAGGACCATGGCACCGAGGGCGCGGACTGTGACCGCAATTGGCCTGGCTGGCGCGGGCAGGGGGCGGGCAGTCATCGGGTCTCCTTGGAAGGCTGGATCAGGCTGGCCGCCATGGACTCAATGGTCAGCAGCGGGGCTACGTTGGTGGTGGTGATGCGTTCACGGGCCTTGTTGATGGCGTCCATGCGGGCCAGCGTTGTCTCAGCGGTGCTGCGGGCCGCGAATTCCTCCAGCTCGCTCCTCAGTTCAAGGTTGACCAATTCCACCGCATTCCCGAGTTGGATGATCAGCACGTCCCGGTAGAAGGACAGCAGGTCCGTGAGCGTGCGGTCCAACGAGTCCGTGATGGACCTCTTGGCCCGCCGCTTCTGGTCGTCCTCAAGCTGCTTCACCTGGCTGCGCATGGCTGGCGGCAGCGTTCCGGACTCCGGTGCCCCGAGGGTGGCCAACAGCGCGGCCTTCTCTGCGGCGTCCCGTTCCTCATTGGAGCTGTTGGCCTCCGCAGTGGCGATCTTGACCAGCTTGTCCGCCATCATGACCGCAGCCGTGACACCGCGCAGTCCCAGCGGAAAGCGGACTGTCTCCAGCCGCCGTTCCCTTGCTGCGGGATCCCGCGCCAGCCGGCGGGCAATGCCCACGTGGCTTTGCGCTGCCCGGGCCGCCTGCTCCGCCAGGGCAGGGTCAACACCGTCGCGCCGGACCAGGAGTGCGGCGACGTCGGCGGCAGGCGGCAGCCGCAGGGCGACGCTGCGGCAGCGGGACCGGATGGTGACCAGGACATCGGCAGGGGAGGGCGCGCACAGCATCCACACGGTCCGGGGCGTGGGTTCCTCGATGGCCTTGAGCAGCACGTTGGTGGTGCGTTCGGCCATGCGGTCCGCGTCCTCCACCACGATAATCCGCCAGCGCCCTGACGACGGCCGGTTCCCGGCTGCGGCCACCAGTTCCCTGGCCTCGTCAATGGTGATGGTGACTTTTTCGGTACGTACGAAGGTCACGTCCGAGTGCGTTTCGCCCAGGATCGTATGGCAGGCGTGGCACTGTCCGCACCCGCGCAGGCCCACGTCCTCCTGGTCGCAGTTCAGCGCCGCTGCGAAGGCTTTGGCGGCGTTTGAGCGGCCGGAACCGGGCGGCCCGGTAAACAGCCAGGCGTGGGTGAGGCTGTCGCCGCCGGCGGCCTGGCGCAGCTGCTCGACGACGGCGGGCTGGCCCTGAAGGTCATCCCAGACGGTCATGGCCTGCTGCCCTTGACGCCGGCTTCGGGCACTGCCAGTGCAGTTTCCTTCCCTTCCGCCGGGGCAGGGGTACCAAGCAGGACATCAACCCGGGCGAGGATTCGCCCCGCCAGCTCATCAACCGGCAGCTGGGCAGGGAGAACCAGGTATGAGGCAGGGCGGTCCGCTGCGAGGTCGAGGAAAGCGTCGCGGATGCGGGTGTGGAATTCGTCCGCCTCCGACTCGAGGCGGTCTTCGGCCGATGGCCCGGCAGTGCGGCGCCGCCGCCCCAACTGCGGATCAACGTCAAGGAGGACCGTAAGGTGTGGCTGGAGGCCCGAGGTGGCCCACTCATTGAGCGACTGCACTGCGTCCTGGCCGAGGCCGCGGCCCGCGCCCTGATACGCCACGGAGGAGTCGATGTACCGGTCTGTCAGGACGATCTCGCCGCGGGCCAGTGCCGGGCGGATCACCTGGGTGGCGTGGGCCGCGCGGGAAGCGGCAAAGATGAGGGCTTCGGTGTGGGCATCGATCTCGCCGTTGCCGTGGTCCAGCACCAGCGAGCGCAGTTTTTCGCCAACAGGGGTGCCGCCGGGCTCCCGGGTGCGGAGCACGGTGTAGCCGCGGGACTCCAGTGCTGCCCCGAGCCGGGCCGCCTGGGTGGACTTGCCGGCGCCATCGCCACCTTCGAATGCGATGAATACCCCGGCCTTCTGTTTGTTCACTTCTCAAGCCTACCGAGGCATAGCGACATTTTTGGCCTTGGTGCATACCCTGTGCAGGACGGGTGGATGTACAGGCGTCCACAAAGCGACACTGCTTTCCGGCCTAATCGGCAGGAACAGTAATCTTTTGACCATGAGTCTTTCCGAGCACCAGGCCGCGTCCCTTTCACCCGAGACTGTGGTGGTGGCGGCCGGGCGTCCGCCGCGCGAAAGGGATCAGCCGGTCAATCCGCCCATTACCCTTTCCTCCACCTACTTCGGTACGGGGCCGCTCGGCGACGGCGACCGGGGGTACGGCCGGTACTCCAACCCCACCTGGGATCCCTTCGAAGAGGCGCTGGGCCAGCTGGAAGGGTCCGCGCTGCCCGGCCTGCTTTACGCCTCTGGCCTGGCGGCGGTCAGTTCGGCGCTGTCCCTGATTCCTGCCGGCGGCGTGCTGGTCATGCCCAATCACAGCTATTCCGGTTCCCTGGTGATGGCCTCGGAACTCGCCCAAAAGGGCTTCATCGAGCTCCGGACCGTGGACATCGCCGATACCGGCGCCGTCAAGGAAGCACTCGCTCCCGGCGGCCCGTCGGGCAAAGCCGCGTCCATGCTCTGGCTGGAGAGCCCTACCAACCCCATGCTGGGCATCGCCGACATGACGGCCGTGGCAGCGGCAGCACACGCCGCAGGTGCGGTTGTCGTCACAGACAACACCTTCTCCACACCCTTGGTGCAGCAACCCCTGCTGCTCGGATCCGACGTGGTCCTCCATTCGGTGACCAAGTATCTGGCCGGGCACTCCGACGTCGTCCTCGGCGCGCTGGTCACCTCCAACCCGGAAATCCGCGCCGCCCTGCTCCACCACCGAATCATCCATGGCGCCATCGCCGGTCCCTTCGAAGCGTGGCTGGCGCTGCGCGGGCTGCGGACCCTCGCGCTGCGGGTGGAGCGGTCCCAGGAGTCATCCATGGTCCTGGCCGAACGCCTTGCCGCGCACCCCGCCATCGAATCCATCCGCTTCCCGGGCCTCAGCACCGATCCCGGGCACATCCGCGCCAAGAAGCAGATGAAGGGGTTCGGCTCCATCATCTGCGTCCAGGTGGCCCGTGCGGCAGGCCTGGGCGGGGCCGACGCCGCCGACAAACTGGTGCAGGCGCTTGACCTCTGGCTGCCCGCCACGTCCCTGGGCGGCGTCGAGTCCCTGATCGAACGCCGGCGCCGGCATTCGGCCGAACCCGCCAGCGTGCCGGAGAACCTGGTGCGCCTGAGCGTTGGCGTGGAAAACGTTGAGGACCTGTGGGCCGACCTGAAACAGGCGCTGGACACGCTGGACGGCTAGGCTGGGCTTGTGGACGGTCGAATAATCATTGCGTACGTAGAACAGGCAGTGTTCTTCATCCTCGGCCTCGTGGCCCTGGCGCTTGAGCTGTGGGCGTTTGTGGACTGTGCCCGGCACAAGCCAAACGCCTTCGAAGCCACCGGCAAGCGGACCAAGACGTTCTGGCTCGCCCTCACCGGCGCTTCGGCATTGGTTGGCGTCATTTCGTTGTTCGGGGCCGGCGGAGGCCTCTTCAGCACCCTCGGCCTGTTCGGGCTGGCGGCAGTGGTTGCCGCCTCCGTCTACCTTGCCGATGTCCGGCCGGCCGTAAAGGACGCAGGCCGCGGCGGCAGCCGCAACATGGGCCCCTACGGCCCCTGGTGATCCCCGCCGGCGACGTGGAAACACCCGGGCACGGGAACGGCTAATCGCGGGGCGCCACAGACTCCCAACCCACCGTCAGCTCGCCAAGCCGCCAACGGGCCGGACCGTCCTGGATGGGCCACCCGGCGTCGCGCAGGCTCCGGCACATGCCCACCCAGCGCTGCCTGTTGCCAAAGGATGCAAGCGGCGCACTCTCAAGCCACGCACGGTCCATTGCCTGCATGAAAGCGTGAATCCGTTCACCGGGGACGTTGCGGTGGATCAGTGCCTTGGGAAGCCGTTCGGCCACGGCTGACGGCAGGTCGAAGCTCCCGAACCGGACCGCTATGCCCAGGGACAACGGCCGGTCCTGGTCGAGCGCAACCCAGGTCACGCGCCGCCCGATCTCGTCGCACGTACCGTCGACGAACAGCCCGTCAGGGGCCAGCCGGTCCTGCACCAGCCGCCAGATGCCGGAAACATCGGCCTCCTCATACTGACGCAGGACATTGAAGGCCCGGACCACCACAGGGCGCCCCGGGACGGGCAGTTCGAAGCCGCCCACGTGGAAAGTCAGTCCGGGCCGCTGCAGCGGAAGTGCCGCACGGACCCGCTCAGGCTCGATTTCGATTCCGCAGACCCTGACGTCGGGGCGGATCACGGCGAGCCTTTCATGAAGTTCGACGGCGGTGGCCGGCGTTGCGCCGTAGCCCAGGTCCACAACCAGTGGGTCTGATGCCCGGCGCAGCCGCCAGGCCTGGGGTCCGGTCAGCCAGCGGTCCACCCGGCGCATGCGGTTGGGATTGGTGGTGCCGCGGGTTACGTTGCCCACCGGCCGCCCGTGCCTGGCATCGGATGTCCTGCCGGAAAGTTGCGGGGCGTTGACCC
This sequence comes from Pseudarthrobacter phenanthrenivorans, assembly GCF_036455295.1. Classification (GTDB taxonomy): domain Bacteria; phylum Actinomycetota; class Actinomycetes; order Actinomycetales; family Micrococcaceae; genus Arthrobacter; species Arthrobacter phenanthrenivorans_C. The sequence goes on from NZ_JAYXNX010000021.1 coordinate 38,714, forward strand.
GTTCAGCCTTTTGAACCACCGCCCCACCCTATCGCCAGGGCGGGGAAGGGCCGCCACCGCAGGGTCCTGGAACGCCCGGCCTTGTAACGCTGGGCGCCCGGCAACACTGCTCGGCTAGGATGAAAATCATGACTTACAAGCTGATTCTGCTGCGCCACGGCCACAGCGAATGGAACGCAAAGAACCTGTTCACCGGCTGGGTGGACGTCGACCTGAACGACCAGGGGCGCGCGGAAGCAGCGCGTGGTGGTGAACTGCTGGTGGAGAACAACATCCTGCCGGACATCCTTTACACCTCCCTGCTGAAGCGGGCCATCAACACCGCCAACATTGCCCTGGACAAAGCCGACCGCGGCTGGATCCCGGTCAAGCGTGACTGGCGCCTGAACGAACGCCACTACGGTGCTCTGCAGGGCAAGGACAAAGCCCAGACCCTGGCCGAATACGGTGAAGCGCAGTTCATGGAATGGCGCCGGTCCTACGACACCCCGCCGCCGCCCCTGTCCGATGACTCCGAGTTCTCGCAGGCCCATGACCCCCGTTATGCGGACCTGGGGGACGCCCTCCCGCGCACCGAGTGCCTGAAGGACGTCCTGGTGCGCCTCCTCCCGTACTGGGAATCGGACATCAAGGAAGACCTCAAGGCCGGCAAGACCGTCCTGGTCACGGCCCACGGCAACTCGCTCCGTGCGCTGGTGAAGCACCTCGACGGCATCAGTGACGAGGCGATCGCCGGCCTGAACATCCCCACCGGCATCCCGCTGGTCTACGAACTGGATGAGGACTTCCAGCCCGTCAAGCCCGGCGGCACCTACCTCGATCCCGAGGCTGCCGAGCAGGCCATCCTTGCAGTTGCCAACCAGGGCAAGAAGTAAGGCTTAAACACGTACGACGGCGGGGGGGGGGCCCGGGNCCAGCCCGTCAAGCCCGGCGGCACCTACCTCGATCCCGAGGCTGCCGAGCAGGCCATCCTTGCAGTTGCCAACCAGGGCAAGAAGTAAGGCTTAAACACGTACGACGGCGGGCTGGTCACCTTGGGTGACCAGCCCGCCGTCGTTTTACCCGAAGTGGGATCAGCTGTGCTCGGTGGCGTTCGGCTGCCACGCACCGGTGACAAGGTAGGTCACCTTCTGGGCGACGGAAACGCCATGGTCTGCGAAGCGCTCGAAGTAGCGGCTTGCGAGGGCCACGTCCACGGTGGTGGCGGGGGACTCAGACCATTCGGGAGCAGCGATGGCTTTGAAGACGCTCAGGTGCAGATCGTTGATGGCCGTATTGGCCTTCAGGATGTCCCGGGCTACCTCAAGGTCGCGGCTTTCCAGCAGGACCGTGAGCTTGTCGGCGATCTCCTGGTCCAGTTCGGCCATCTTGTTGAAGGTCTCCGTCATGGACGCCGGAATCACGGTGGACGGGTAGCGGAGGCGGGCGAGCTGGGCGATGTGGCGCGCCAGGTCGCCCATCCGCTCCAGGGACGCGCTCATCCGGAGGGAACCCACGATCATGCGCAGGTCGCTGGCGACGGGACCCTGCAGCGCCAGAATGTCGATGGCCCGCTCATCAAGGCTGTTCTGCAGGAAGTCAATGCGCGCATCGGCGGCGATGACATCCTGGGCGAGGTCCACGTCCGCCACCTGGAATGAGGTGGTGGCCTTGTCCATCGCTTCGCTGACGAGCCGGGAAATCTCCACCAACTGGTCACCGACCTGGGTGAGCTCTTCCTGAAAAACCTTACGCACGTAGGCGTCCTTTCCTTGGAACTCCCGCCGGCCGCTCCAGGGCAGCAGGAATCGTGTCGCCGTTGGGCGCTCTAACCACACACTTTGCCATCGCCCGGTAAACGATTATGCCCACACAGATGAACGTTAGTTGAACCGTTTCCCGGAAGCACCCCTGGGCGGCGGGACGCGGCAGCCATGAGCATAAAGTGGAGCTGTGGATCCTATGCTCATTGGTCTGGTTGCCGGCCTTATCGGCCTGGCGCTTGGCACCTTCGGCGTGCTTGCCTACCGGGTCAGCGAGAAGCAGCGCGAGTTGCTGGACGTGGACGCCGGAGAACCCGCCCTGCCGGCGGGCGCCGCGGAGGTGCTGGCCGTCGTCGGGCGCGCCTTTGTGGTGCTGGACGACGTCGACGGCGTGGTCCGTGCCAGTCCCGCAGCGTATGCGTACGGCCTGGTCCGTGGCCATACCGTAGTGCACAAGGAACTCCTGGACATGACCGCCGGTGTCCGGCGCGACGGAGTCATCCTGGAAAAGCAGCTGGAGCTTCCCCGGGGTCCGCTGGGGCAGGGCACCATCATCGTCCAGGTCAGGGCGGCCATGCTTGGCGAGGAATACATCCTCCTCCTGGCCGATGACCGTACGGAGATTACGCGGACCGAAGAGATCCGCAACGACTTCGTCGCCAACGTATCGCACGAACTGAAGACCCCGGTGGGCGCCATCTCCCTGCTGGCGGAGGCACTCGAATCCTCGGCGGATGACGCGGAAGCCGTCCGCCGCTTCGCCAAGCGCATGCACAAGGAGTCCGCCAGGCTCGCCGCTCTGGTCCAGGACATCATCGAACTTTCCCGCCTGCAGGGTGCCAGCGTCACCCAGCAGGGCGGTCCCGTGGACATCAATGCCGTCATCGCAGAAGCCGTCGACCGGTCCCAGCTTCCCGCGGAGAGCAAGAACATCAGCATCGTGGTGGGCGGGCGCACCGACGGCAAGGTATTCGGCGACCAGGACCTGCTGGTGACCGCGCTGCGGAACCTGATCGACAACGCGATCCGCTATTCACCGGCCAACACCCGGGTGGGAATCGGGGTGCGGTCCCGGGAAGGCCTGGTCTCCATCTCTGTGACCGACCAGGGGGAGGGGCTTAGCCCCGAGGACCAGGAGCGCGTCTTCGAACGTTTCTACCGGGTGGATGCCGCCCGGTCCCGCCACACCGGCGGCACTGGCCTGGGGCTGAGCATCGTCAAGCATGTGGCCTCCAACCACGGCGGCGAGGTGACGCTGTGGTCCCAGCCGGGGCAGGGGTCCACCTTCACCCTCCGGCTGCCCGAGATGGAAGGGCAGGACAACGACGCCGCCCCCCAGGCTGCGGAAGCGGCGGCGCTGGCCGCGCGGGAGACACCCAACCCGCCAACTCTTACCCAGGTACCCCGCGCCGCCGGTGCAACAGAACCGGGCGCTACAGAACAAGGAGCTAACGCTTGAGCAGGATCTTGATTGTGGAGGACGAGGAATCGTTCAGCGACCCCTTGTCGTATTTGCTGGGCAAGGAAGGGTTCGAGGTTGAGGTAGTGGACAACGGCCTCGACGCCATCACCGAGTTCGACCGCAACGGGGCCGACCTGGTTTTGCTCGACCTGCAGCTCCCGGGCCTGTCCGGCACGGAGGTATGCCGCCAGCTGCGCCAGCGGTCGAGCGTTCCCGTGATCATGCTGACCGCGAAGGACTCCGAGATCGACAAAGTCGTGGGCCTGGAGCTGGGCGCCGATGACTACGTGACCAAGCCGTACTCCTCCCGTGAGCTGGTGGCCAGGGTCCGGGCCGTGCTGCGGCGCCAGGGCGAGCCGGAGGAGCTGGTCTCTTCAACGGTCCAGGCGGGCCCGGTCCGCATGGACATTGAGCGCCACGTGGTGAGTGTGGACGGCGAGCAGGTCCTGCTTCCTTTGAAGGAGTTTGAGCTCTTGGAGATGCTGCTCCGGAACTCGGGCCGCGTGCTCACCCGCGGCCAGCTGATCGACCGGGTGTGGGGTTCCGATTACGTGGGCGACACCAAGACCCTGGACGTCCACGTCAAGCGCCTGCGCGGCAAGATTGAACCGGATCCATCCGCTCCCCGCTACCTGGTTACCGTCCGCGGCCTGGGGTACAAGTTCGAGCCGTAAACCGGCAGCGGAGAACGGACACAGCAAAAAGGGAGGAGCCGGCGGCTCCTCCCTTTTTGCTGTGTCCCTGCGGACCGTGCTGGCTTTAGCGGCCTGTTGCGGTAGCCGAGGCCGTTGCGCTGGCGCTCGAGGTTGCGCCTGCGCTTGCAGAAGCGGACGACGACGGCGTGGCCGTTGCCGAGGCGCTGGGGGTAGGCACGTAGTCCTTGTACTCCTTCAAGGTGGCGTCCAGGACGGGAACCTTGACCGTGTTGCTGACGTTGGTGCCGTTCTCGGTGATCTTGACGTCCACCATGGAGCCGGGCTTGCCGCCGGTGGTGCTCAGGATGGCGGCATCGGCCTTGTCATTGAGCAGGGTGTAGGAGTTGGCCTTTACCGGGACCTGGGTCTGCGAGCCCTTTGCGCCATTGACCGTGAGCGTGACGTCCTTCGAGGAGGAGTTGTAGACGGCACCGATCAGGCGGCCTGGCTCGTCTTCGCCGTTGGAGACGATGAGGATGTTCCGAAGCTGCAGGGGCCCGAGGTCCGTCCGGATGCCGTCCGAGGCGGAGTACTGGTGGCTGGTCTGCTGGGGCGTGATGTAACCACAGCCCGCGGTCAGCAGGCTGGCGCCAAGGGCAGCCGCCGTCAGTGCCAGTTTGCCGCGCTGGGCCCGGTTCATCGCAGTGGAACGCACGTCACGTACTCCTCAAGAAATTTGAAGTCTTTTTCAGCCATAGCCTATCCGTAAAGAGCCCCAAACGAGGATTCGGTGCCGTCACAACCCACGTGGGAGCGCTCACCTGATGCACTAATCCGAGCATCCGTCAAGGGGGTGGAGGGGGTGGATTGGGCCATTTTCCCGCGTATTTTCGCGGTTGCGGGACCTTTCTCCGGCCGGTCATATGCCTGAATCGTGATAAACTGGTCTGCGGGAAAGGGGAAATGTCCACATGGTATTTGAGGTCGGCGAGACAGTAGTTTACCCTCACCACGGTGCTGCGAAGATTGAAGAAATCAAGATGCGCACCATCAAGGGCGAAGAGAAAATGTATCTCAAGCTCAAGGTGGCCCAGGGTGATCTGACCATTGAAGTTCCAGCAGAGAACGTTGACCTTGTTGGGGTCCGGGACGTAGTGGGCAAGGAAGGCCTGGAGCACGTGTTTGATGTGCTTCGCGCCGAGTTCACCGAGGAACCCACCAACTGGTCACGCAGGTACAAGGCAAACCTGGAGAAGCTTGCTTCCGGTGACGTCATCAAGGTTGCAGAGGTTGTTCGCGACCTGTGGCGCCGGGATCACGATCGGGGCCTTTCCGCAGGCGAGAAGCGTATGCTGGCCAAGGCCCGCCAGATTCTGATTTCAGAACTGGCGCTGGCTGAAAAGACCGACGAGGAGAAGGCTGCAAGCGTTCTCGACGAGGTCCTGGCTTCCTAAGAATTGAGCCCCGGCAGCACGCAAGTGCCGCCGGGGCTTCTTTTTGCCCGGATTCCCTGGCTGCAACCCTGCAGTGTCGCGGGCACTCAACCTGAGTGCCGGCGTCGTAGGCTTGTCCGCATGAGTGATACACCTCCACGCCTGGTTGCGGCCGTCATCCTCGTGGCTGCCGGTTCAGGGCAACGCCTTGGCTATGGCATGCCCAAGGCCGCGGTGCCGCTCGGGGGCGAACCGATCCTGATGCATGCCCTGCGGGGAATTGTCGCGTCAGGCATCGCCAGCCAAGTCTGCGTGGCGCTGCCCGCCGGCGACCAGGGACTGCGTCGGTTATGTGACGACTTCCGCGAGGAACTTGCCGACGGCGGTCCCCTCCTGACACTTGTCGACGGCGGATCAACCCGGGCCGATTCAGTCCGTGCTGGCATCGCCGGGCTCATGGAGGGCATCGAAGCGGTGCTGGTCCACGACGCCGCCCGCGCGTTGACCCCCGAATCCGTCTTCCACCGGGTGTCTGACGCCCTCGCGGCCGGTGCCGCTGCCGTCATCCCCGTGCTTCCCGTGGTGGACACCATCAAGACGGTATCCCCGACGGCGGGGAACAGCGCCGCCTTGGCCCCCGAAGTTGTCACCGGCACGGCCCGCCGTGAAGAACTGCGCGCGGTGCAGACGCCGCAAGGGTTCGCCGTCCAAACTCTTGTGCAGGCGCATCAGGCGGCGCAGGCCATGGACCAGGAGCAGGCGGCCGCCGTCACGGATGACGCCATGCTTGTGGAAGTGCTGGGCACGCCGGTGTATGCGGTCCGGGGATCGACGCAATCCTTGAAGATCACCACGCCCCTGGACCTGATCTTCGCCGAAGGGCTCCTGGAGGGCCCCCTCGGCGCCAGGTGGGTGGAGGGATGAGCCCGGAGGTGTCCCTTCCGCGCACGGGAGTCGGAATCGATGTCCATGCCTTTGCGCCGGAGGATGCGCCGCGCCCGCTCTGGCTCGGTGGCCTCCTGTGGCCCGGAGAACGGGGCCTGGCCGGCCATTCGGACGGCGACGCCGTGGCGCACGCAGCGGCAGATGCCTTGTTTTCCGCAGCCGGCGTTGGTGACCTTGGCACGCACTTTGGTACCGACCGTCCGGAATTCGCCGGCGCTTCCGGCACCACCCTCCTCGCCGAAGCAGCAAGGATCGTCCGGGCGGCCGGTTTCGAGATCGGCAACGTGGCGGTCCAGTTCGTGGCCAACCGGCCCAAGTTCGGTCCACGGCGGGAAGAATCGCAGGATGTCCTTTCGGATGCTGCAGGCGCACCGGTAAGCGTCACCGCCACTACCAGCGACGGCCTGGGATTCACCGGACGCGGTGAGGGCATTTCGGCGATGGCCACCGCCCTGGTGTACCCGCGGCACCCCGAACCCATCGGCTAGTCTGGAGCGGTGACCCTGCGCTTCTATGACACAGCCTCCGCCGAAGTCCGGAACTTCGTTCCCATCGAAGAGGGCAAGGTCAGCCTGTATTACTGCGGGGCCACCGTGCAGGGCATGCCGCACGTGGGCCACATCCGTTCCGCCATCGCCTTCGACCAGCTCACCCGCTGGCTGCAATTCCGGGGCCTGCGCGTCACGGTGGTCCGGAACGTGACGGACATCGACGACAAGATCCTGGCCAAGTCCGAGGCCTCCTTCGCGCCGGACTTCACCCCGGAATCCGGCGAGGTGCCCCGCGAAGAGTGGTGGGCGCTGGCGTACCGCTACGAACGCGAGTTCCTTAAGGCCTACGACACCCTGGGTGTTTCCCGCCCCACCTACGAACCCAGGGCAACCGGACACATCCCGGAGATGCACGCCCTGATCCAGCAGCTGATCGACCGCGGCCACGCGTACCCCGCCCTGGACGATTCGGGGGACGTCTATTTCGATGTGCGCTCCTGGGACAGGTACGGCGCGCTGACCCGGCAGAACATCGACGACATGCAGGCGGCGCCCGACGCCGATCCCCGGGGAAAGAAGGACCCCCGCGACTTTGCGCTGTGGAAGGGTTCCAAGGAAGGCGAGCCTGCCACCGCCAGCTGGACCTCACCCTGGGGCGCGGGCCGGCCCGGCTGGCACCTTGAGTGCTCCGCGATGGTCACCAAATACCTCGGAACCGCCTTCGATATCCACGGTGGCGGCCTGGACCTGCGCTTCCCGCACCATGAAAACGAGATGGCGCAGTCGCAGGCGGCCGGGCACCCGTTCGCCAACTTCTGGATGCACAACGGCATGGTGACCTATCAGGGCGAAAAAATGTCCAAGTCCATCGGCAACACCATCAGTCCGACGGAAATGCTGGAGCTGGCACCGCCCCGCGTGGTCCGCTACTACCTGGGCCAGGCGCACTACCGCTCAGTGCTGGACTACCGGCCCACCTCGCTGCAGGAGGCGGCTGCCGCTGTGGAACGCATCGACGGCTTCCTGGCCAAGGCTGCCGCCCGGTTTGGCACCGACTTCGGGTTCGTCGCCGGAAGCTTTGGATCCTCCAACGGAAACGTGCAGGCATTCTGCGAAGCCATGGACGACGACCTGAACGTCCCCCGCGCCCTGGCCGCCCTGCACGAGACGGTCCGCGCGGGCAACACCGCCCTCGCGGAAGGGGACGATGACGCCGCACGGAACGCGCTGCACGCAGTCATCCTCATGACCGACGCCCTGGGGCTGAACGCCGTAGCGGGCTCCGACGCTGTGAGCACCCGTGAAGCCGAGGCGCTGGGTGTCCTCGTGGAGGCCCAGTTGGCCGCCCGCGCCGCCGCGCGGGCGGAAAAGGACTGGGCAGCTTCCGACGCGATCCGCGACACCCTCAACCAGGCCGGCGTCGTGGTGGAAGACGGCCCGGACGGCGCCACTTGGAGCCTCAAGCGGGACTGAACCCGGCTGAACGGGCTGCTGCCTTCGCGATTTTTTTCGGGTCAGTAGACTGGTAGGCAGACTCAGTCAGCACAATCAAGGGTGGAACATCATGGCCAACAATGGTCGCCGATCGGTTAAAGCGAAGAAGGGCCCAACCGTCGGTACCGGTGGCCATGGCCGCAAGGCCCTCGAGGGCAAGGGCCCCACGCCCAAGGCGGAGGACCGCGTTTACCACAAAGCGCACAAGGCCAGGCAGCTTGCTGAACGCTCTGCCGCCAAGCGCGGTACCGGCGCCCGGAGTGCCGGCGCCGCCAAATCCGGCCCCAAGGGGCGTGCCACGGAGGAAGTGGTCACCGGACGCAACTCGGTCGTGGAGGCGCTGCGCGCGGGCATCCCCGCCAAAGCCCTGCACGTTGCCATCCGCATTGAGATGGACGACCGCGTCAAGGAATCACTGAAGCTGGCCGCCGAACGCGGCATCCCGCTGCTTGAAACCGGCAAGCCTGAACTTGACCGCATGACGGACGACGCCGTGCACCAGGGCCTGGTGCTGCAGATTCCGCCCTATGAGTACCAGGACGCCTACGAACTGGCCGAGGAAACCGTGGAGAAGTGGAAGAAGGGGCACATCGCCAACGCCCCTCTGTTCGTCGCCCTGGACGGCATCACGGACCCCCGCAACCTCGGTGCCATCATCCGCTCCGTTTCCGCCTTCAGCGGCCACGGCGTCATCGTTCCGGAGCGCCGCTCAGTGGGCGTCACCGCGGCGGCCTGGAAGACCAGCGCCGGCGCGGCGGTCCGCGTGCCCGTGGCCCGTGCCTCCAACCTGAACAACGCCCTGAAGCAGTTCAAGAACATGGGCATCTTCGTGCTGGGACTCGACGGCGACGGCGACGTTTCGCTGCCGGACCTCACCCTGGCCACCGAACCGGTGTGCATCGTGGTGGGTTCCGAAGGGAAAGGCCTCAGCCGCCTGGTCCGGGAAAACTGCGACCAGATCGTCTCCATTCCCATCGATTCAGCCATGGAGTCGCTGAACGCCTCTATGGCCGTTGGCATTTCGCTGTATGAGGTTTCGCGCCAGCGCGCCGCCCGCTAGAAGCTGGAGCGCCCGGCATTCCGGGCAGGTTTTCCGGCGCCGCAGGGGCGAACGGGCAGGTCAAGTGCCGCTGACCGATACTATTTAGGTGATGGTCATGCCGCTTTTCGACACCGCATCCACCATGGACGCCTCCTCGGCCGTTCCCCTCGGTGTTAGCGTCCCGCGCGCTGATTCAGGGGGCACGCGTCACCACGCCGGCGGCCGGGCAAACGTTGCCTGCCTGGCGCCTGCCGTGTCCAGCCTGGACATCGTCTATTGCCCTCCCGGCGGGAAGTGGCAGGCCCAGACCCTGGCGAACATCACAAACGGCGTGCACCACGGGATCGTGGAGGACCTGCCCTACGGATCCCGCTACGGCTTCCGCCCGTCCCGGGACAACCTGGCGTTGCCGCCTGTCGTCCAGGCGGCCAATGGCAGCGGGTCCGCCGCCAGGCCCCTGCTCCTGGATCCCTACGGCAGGGGAGTGGAGCAGCGCGACGGACTCCTCACCAGCGTCCGGACGGCCAACGACTTCAATTGGGGCACGGATGAGCGGCCGCGCCTGCCCTGGCGCAACACCATCGTCTACGAAGCTCACGTCCGGGGCCAGAGCATGCTGCATCCCGACGTCCCCGAAGAACTGAGGGGTACCTACACCGGCCTGGCCCATCCTGCCGTGGTGGAGCATCTCACCGGCCTGGGCATTACGTCCGTCCAGCTGCTGCCCGTGCACTTCCACATTGACGAGCCGCACCTGCAGGACCTGGGGCTTAACAACTACTGGGGCTACAACACCGCTGCCTTCTTTGCCCCGCACCCCGGTTACGCCACGCGTGCTGCCCAGGAAGCCGGCGCGCAGGCCGTGCAGGACGAGTTCAAGGCCATGGTGAAAGCCCTGCACGCGGCCGGGCTGGAAGTGATCCTCGACGTCGTCTACAACCATACGGCGGAGGGTGGAGCGGATGGGCCGGTCCTGAATTTCAAGGGCCTCGGGGCAGACACGTACTACCGGGTTGACGGCCATGGAAAGCTCATCGACACCACCGGCTGCGGCAACTCACTGAACTTCGCTGACCAGCGGGTGGTCCAGCTGGTCACTGACTCGCTGCGGTACTGGGTGGACGAGTTCCACATCGACGGTTTCCGGTTTGACCTTGCCGTCACGCTCTGCCGGAACGCCGCAAACGAGTTCGACCCCCACCACCCCTTCCTCAAGGCCGTTGCCGCGGACCCCGTGTTGTCCGGGGTCAAGCTGATCGCCGAGCCTTGGGACATCGGTTATGACGGCTGGCAGACCGGCCGCTTCCCGCCCGGGTGGGTGGACTGGAATGACCACTTCCGGGATGCAGTGCGCACCTTCTGGCTCGCGGACAGGGCTGCGATTGAGTCCGGCGGACACGGCGGGACCATGGCCAGGCTTGCGGACGCCCTGTCCGGTTCCGCCAGCCTCTTCCAGGGATCCGGCCGCTCGCGCCTGGCGTCGGTCAACTTCGTCACCGCCCATGACGGCTTCACCATGAACGACCTCGTGTCCTTCGACCGCAAGCACAACGAGGACAACGGCGAAGAGAACAGGGACGGGCACGGGGACAACCGCAGCTATAACCACGGCGTGGAGGGCCCGACGGAGAACGGGGCCATCCTGGCACGGCGCGCCCAGTCGAGGCGCAACCTGATGGCATCGATGATGGTGTCGCTGGGAGTCCCCATGATTACTGCCGGGGATGAGTTGGCGAGGACGCAGCAGGGGAACAACAACGCGTACTGCCAGGACAACCCCATGACGTGGCTGGACTGGACGCTGACGGCGGAGGCACACGAGATGCTGCGCAGCACCAAGAGGTACATCCGGTTGCGCAAGGAATTCCTGGCGGCCCAGCCGCACGACTTCCCCGTCCGCGATGAGCAGTCCTACCTCTACTGGTTCGACCAGCACGGCGAGCCCATGTCGGCGGAACGCTGGAACGATCCCCATCACCGCGTCATGCAGCTCCTGCTCGGCGACGACGGCGGGGATCTTGCCGGCCTGGTGGTGGTGAATGGCAGTGCCACGGACGTGCGGGTCACCCTCCCGGATGCCGGCAGGCAGGCGCCCAGCCTGTTCGAGCTTCGGCTCACCACGTCACCGCATCACAAGCAGCGGCAGGGCATCCAGGTGGCCTCGGGCGAAACGGACCTTGCCGAGGCGAACTCCATCAGCATCTATCGGACGTAAATGCGCAACCGTTCCATCCTGCCCTTGATCCTCACCACCCTGGTGGTGCTGGCCATAGTGGCGTTCGGCGGTGCCGGGCTGCTGGGCGGCCAGACGGAAAGTACGACGCCGGGAACGGCTTCGGGTGCCACGGCCGCTCCGGGCGGTGCGGCAACGTCCGCGCCGTCGAAGCAGTCCGGCCCCCACCGGGCGGCCAACCCGTCCGGCCTGCCGGAGATCCGGGAATCGGCGCTTCCGGCCGAGGCACGCCGGGTGCTGGCGCTGATCCGCGCCGGCGGCCCGTACCAGTACAGCCAGGATGACCAGGTGTTCGGCAACCTGGAGCGTGTCCTGCCCGTCCGCGACCGGGGCTACTACCGCGAGTACACGGTGCCCACTCCCGGGGAGGGGGACCGGGGTGCGCGCCGGATCGTCGCGGGCAACGGCGGGGAAAAGTATTACACCGGAGACCACTACACAACGTTCAAGTACATAGCGGAAGGCAGCTAGCACCCCATGAAGATCTTTTCCGGCGACACCTGGACCCTGGAAGAACTGCAGGAACAGGTGGCCGACGCCGGACGCCGCAGCGTGGTGGTCCCCCCGGCGGACAGCAAGCGCGCAGTCCTGGAAACTTTCGGTGAGGTCCTCAGCTTCCCGGAGCACTACGGGGTGAACCTCGACGCCCTGAATGACTCGCTCCACGACTTCGCGGACAGCATCACGGAGAACGGCAACCCGCCCGTCACGGTCCTGTGGCAGGTTGCCGCCCCGTTCCGCACCGACAGGTCGTTCGGCATCATCTGTGAAATCCTGCAGGACGCAGAACGATACGCGGGCAAGGACCTTACCGTGACCGCTGTGCTGCTCTAAGGCAACAGGCCGCCGTTACGCCTCCCGACCCTCCTCGTGTGAGACGTACGTGTCCAGCAGCGCCGAGGCCCTGCCGCCGTCGTCCTCCGCTGCCAGGTCCTTGCGCATGCTCTCCGCCTTCTGCCGCCCCGCGGGGAACGGCGGAAGCAGTGGAACGCCGGGGTCGGTCAGCACGTCGATCACCACGGGGCAGTCCGCCGCGAAGGCCTGGTCCCAGGCATTGGCGATCAGCTCCGGGTTTCGGTTCCTGCGTTGCCTGCCAGGAGCCTTACCCATCGGACGCGCGGGCTAAGCGTTGACGATCAGTCCCAGCTCCGCTTTTGAGGCAAGGGCTTCATGCCGTGGCAGGACGCGGACCGTGTAGCCAAACGGTCCGGAGCGGTCGATCACCAGGGAACCGCTGAACAAATGGCGTCCGTTGCCGAGGTCCTCCTTCACCTGCAGCTCCATCATGGTGATGTCCGCCAGCGCGTCGTTCTCTTCGGCCCGGCCGTAGGCCACCTCGACGCAGACGTCCTCAGGGGTAAGGGCGTTCAGCGCCACGTAGGCGTTGACCTGCAGTGTGTCGCCGATCTGCGGATCCTCGGACACGCCCACCGAATCCACGTGTTCCACGTGCACCTGGGGCCACGCGCCGCGGACCTTCGCCGACCAGAAGGCCAGGGCGCGTGCCTGAGCGTACGAGTTGGCGGTGGCATTGCGGCCCGCTTCCGCAGCGGGGCGGTACAGGATGTTCACGTAGTCGCGAAGCATGCGTTCCGCGGAGACGGCCGGTCCGAGGTGGGAGAGGGTGTGCTTGATCATGGACACCCAGTGCGTCGGCACCGTCTCGTTCTTGATGGTGGACGGCCCGGCAGAGCCTGCGCCTTCGGACACCGTGCTTCCGTAGAAGCGGGGCGCCACCTGCGTTTCGAGCAGCTCATAAAGTGCGGCCGCCTCGATGTCGTCGCGTTCTTCGGGCGAGGCGTCGTTGTTGGCGGTGGGAATGGCCCAGCCGTTCTCGCCGTCGTACATTTCATCCCACCAGCCGTCCAGGACGGACAGGTTAAGCGACCCGTTGAGCGCCGCCTTCATGCCCGAGGTTCCGCAGGCCTCCAAAGGCCGCAACGGGTTGTTCAGCCAGACGTCGCAGCCCGGGAACAGGGTCCGCGCCATGGCGATGTCGTAGTTCGGCAGGAATGCGATGCGGTGCCTGATCTCCGGATCATCCGAGAAACGCACCAGGTCCTGGATCATTTTCTTGCCGGCGTCGTCGGCAGGGTGGGACTTGCCGGCGATGACCAGCTGGATGGGGTGGTCCTTGTGCAGGAGCAGTGCCTTGAGCCGGGCCGGCTCGCGCAGCATCAGGGTGAGGCGCTTGTAGGTGGGGACGCGGCGGGCGAACCCGATGGTCAGCACATCCGGGTCCAGGACATTGTCCGTCCAGCCAAGCTCAGCATCCGCGGCACCGCGCTTCTTCCATGCCGCGCGCAGCCTGCGCCGGACGTCTTCCACCAGGGCTGCCCGCATTTCCCGCCGCAGCGCCCACACGTCGGCGTCGCTGACGTTGTACGCGAGGTCCCACTTGCCCAGTGCTTCCGCCTCGCTGCCGAACTGGTCGCGGGCCAGCTTGGAGATGCGGCTGTCCACCCACGTGGGCACGTGGACGCCGTTGGTCACCGACGTGATGGGAACCTCCGAGTGGTCGAACCCCGGCCACAGCGCCGAGAACATTCCGCGGGACACTTCCCCGTGGAGTTTGGCCACGCCGTTGGCCCGCTGGGCCAGCCGCAGGCCCATGACCGCCATGTTGAACACGGAGGGGTTGCCGTCCGCGTAGTTCTCCCTGCCCAGTTCCAGGATCCGGTCGAGCGGCACGTCCGGCGCCAGTCCGGCCTGGAAGAAGTGGTTGATCTGGTTGATCTCGAACCTGTCGATGCCTGCGGGAACCGGGGTGTGGGTGGTGAACACCGTGGAGGAGCGCCCGGCAGCAAGGGCTTCATCGAACGTCAGGGCCTGCTCCCCGGACATCAGTTCCTGGATGCGCTCGATCCCAAGGAATCCGGCGTGCCCTTCATTGGTGTGGAACACCTCCGGCGCTGCAGAGCCCGTCAGTTTCTGGAAGGCACGAAGGGCCTTTACCCCGCCCATGCCCAGCAGCAGCTCCTGTTGCAGCCGGTGGTCCCCGCCGCCGCCGTACAGGCGGTCTGTGATGCTGCGCGCGGCGTCGTCGTTACCGGGGACATTGGAGTCAAGGAGCAGCAGGGGAACACGTCCGACGTCGGCACGCCAGATGTGCGCCAGCAGGCGCCTGCCGTTGGGCAGCGGGAGGGAGATCTCCAGGGCCTTGCCGTTGCCGTCGGGGGACGGCTCGCGGAGCAGGGTGAGCGGCAGCCCGTCCGGGTCCAGGACGGGATAGGTTTCCTGCTGCCACGCATCCCTGGAGAGCGACTGCTTGAAGTATCCGGCCTGGTACAGCAGCCCCACACCGATCAGGGGAACGCCCAGGTCCGAGGCTGCCTTGAGGTGGTCGCCGGCCAGGATGCCCAGGCCCCCCGAGTACTGGGGGAGGACCTCGGTGATACCAAATTCAGGCGAGAAATATGCGATGGCGGCGGGGGCGTCCGCGCCCAGGCTTTGGTACCACCGCGGCTCCTCGAGGTACCGGTCAAGGTCGTCTTCGGCCGCGCGCACCCTGTCCACCACCGTCTGGTCAGCGGCCAGCTGCTGGAACTCTTCACGGCTGACCATGCCAAGGAAACCGATGGGGTCCTGCCCGCTTTCCTCCCAGAGCCGCGGGTTCAGTGCGGCGAAGAGCTCCCGGGTGGGGCGGTGCCACGACCACCGCAAGTTGCTTGCAAGCCTGGCCAGGGGCCGGATGGGCTCGGGGAGGACTGTACGGACCGTAAACCTGCGGATTGCCTTCACCTGCGTCACACTAATCCACAACATGCGCGGCCGGAACCAGCTTTCGGTTTCTTTTGGGTAAATGACAGG
Organism: Pseudarthrobacter phenanthrenivorans; assembly: GCF_036455295.1. Taxonomy (GTDB): domain Bacteria; phylum Actinomycetota; class Actinomycetes; order Actinomycetales; family Micrococcaceae; genus Arthrobacter; species Arthrobacter phenanthrenivorans_C. The sequence continues at coordinate 54,001 of NZ_JAYXNX010000021.1, forward strand.
GGCATGAAGAAATTCGGCGGCGGCACGCCGAATTTACTGAGCAGGCTTAGCAATCCTGGTCATTTCTCGCTAACGTCGAGCCTGTGACGACTAACTCAGGAACCAGTGCCGCATCCACCAAAATGCCCCAGCGCCGTATCACCGAGGGCCTGCAGTTCGGGCGTTTCCCCATCACCGCCGTGCAGCCCGTCGTCGAGGACGGCAAGTTTCCGGCCAAGGCGGTGCCCGGCGAGGGCATCGTGGTAGGCGCCACGGCCTTCCGGGAGGGGCACGACCAGCTCGGCGTCAGCGCAGTGCTGCTGGACCCCTCCGGCGCCGAGCGCCAGCGCGTGCGGCTCGCGCCGCCCCGCGGGGTACGCGGCATGGGGACGGACCGCTGGGAAGGCGTGCTCACGCCGTCGGAAACCGGCAACTGGTCCTTTGCCATCGAGGCCTGGCACGACCGCTACGGCACCTGGCACCACAACGCGGAGGTAAAGATCGACGCCGGCATCGACGTCGAACTGATGCTCGCCGAGGGCGCCAAGCTGCTCGGTGAAGCGTCCGCCGAGGACTTCCGTGACGAAGTGGACCGGGCAGCCCTGCGGCACGCGGCGGAGGTACTCGGTGACCAGTCCCGCAGCACGGAGGAGCGGCTCGCGGCCGGCTTCAGCCAGGAGATCGCGGACATCGTTGCGCGCCAGCCAATCCGTGAACTGGTGACCGTGTCCCGGAAGTTCCCCCTGCTGGTGGAGCGGGACCGCGCGGGCCGCGGTGCCTGGTACGAGTTCTTCCCCCGCTCGGAAGGCGCCGTGAAGGACCACAACACCGGGGCCTGGACGTCGGGAAACTTCCGGACTGCGGCAAAACGCCTCGACGCCGTGGCCGCCATGGGCTTCGACGTGCTGTACATGCCGCCCATCCATCCCATCGGCGTCCAGCACCGCAAGGGGCCCAACAACACCCTGGTGGCCGGACCCAACGATCCTGGTTCACCCTGGGCCATTGGCGCCAAGGAAGGCGGCCACGACGCCATCCACCCCGACCTCGGTACCTTCGAGGACTTTGACGCCTTCGTGGCCCGGGCCAATGAGCTTGGCCTGGAAGTCGCACTGGACCTGGCACTGCAGGCAGCCCCGGACCACCCCTGGGTGCAGTCGCACCCGGAATGGTTCACCACGCGGGTTGACGGCAGCATTGCCTATGCGGAAAACCCGCCAAAGAAGTACCAGGACATTTTTCCGCTCAATTTCGACAATGACCCGGAAGGCCTTTCCCAGGAAATTCTGCGGATTGTGTTGCTGTGGGTCAGCCATGGCGTAAAGATTTTCCGCGTGGATAACCCGCACACCAAGCCCGTCTGGTTCTGGGAATGGCTTATCGCGGAAGTGAACAAAGCGGTCCCCGGCGTGGTGTTCCTCGCCGAAGCCTTCACCCGGCCGGCCATGATGCACGCGCTGGGCCGCGCGGGCTTCCAGCAGTCCTACACGTACTTCACGTGGCGCAATACCAAGAAGGAGATCGAGGCGTACTTCGATGAAGTCAGCCACGAATCCCCGGCGTTCTTCCGCCCCAATTTCTTCGTCAACACCCCGGACATCCTCACGGAATACCTGCAGTACGGGGGACCTGCTGCATTCCGGATCCGCGCCGTGCTGGCCTCCACCGGAAGCCCGCTCTGGGGCGTGTATGCCGGCTACGAACTCTACGAGCACGTTGCCCGGCCGGGCGCCGAGGAGTACATCGACAACGAAAAATTCGAATACAAGGCCCGTGACTGGGATGCGGCGGCCGAATCCGGACGCTCGCTGGCCCCCTACATCACCCGGCTGAACCACATCCGGCGCGACCATCCCGCGCTGCTGGACCTGCAGAACCTGACCGTCCACCAGAGCACCGATGAGTCCACCGTGGTCTACTCCAAGCACAAGACCCTTCCCGACGGGTCGAAGGACACCATCATCGTGGTGGTCAACGTGGACCCGCACGTCACCAAGGAATGCAGCGTGGCGCTGGACCTGGCAGCCCTGGAACTGGACCCGCAGGACCTCACCCCCGGCGGCGGCTTCTACGTGGATGACTTGATCTCCGGCCAAAGCTGGGAGTGGGGCGAGTACAACTACGTGCGGCTCGATCCGCACGTGGAGCCCGCCCACATCCTGAGCGTGAGGAGAATGCATCAGTGACTTTCAATCCGCAAAGTTCCGGCCACTTCACCCCCAAGAGCACGTTCGAGCTAAACGCACCTGGCCTCCAGCATGACCCGCTGTGGTACCGCAAGGCAGTGTTCTACGAAGTACTGGTAAGGGCCTTTGCGGATGCCAACGGCGATGGGTCCGGTGATTTCTCCGGACTCATCGACCGGCTGGACTACCTGCAGTGGCTGGGAGTGGACTGCCTCTGGCTGCCGCCGTTCTTCCAGTCGCCGCTGCGGGACGGCGGCTACGACATCTCCGACTACAACTCCGTCCTGGACGAGTTCGGCACCATCAGCGATTTCAAGCGACTGGTGGCGGAAGCCCACGCCCGCGGCGTCCGCGTGATCATCGACCTGCCCCTGAACCACACCTCGGACCAGCACCCATGGTTCCAGGAGTCCCGCAAGGACCCGGACGGCCCGTTCGGCGACTTCTATGTCTGGAGCGACACCGACGAGAAGTACCAGGACGCCCGCATCATCTTCGTGGACACGGAGGAATCGAACTGGACGTTCGATCCCATCCGCCGCCAGTTCTTCTGGCACCGGTTCTTCAGCCACCAGCCGGATTTGAACTTCGAAAACCCGGCGGTCATCGAGGCTGTCTTCGACGTGGTCCGGTTTTGGCTGGACCAGGGGATCGACGGATTCCGGGCGGACGCCATTCCCTACCTCTTCGAGGAAGAGGGCACCAACTGCGAGAACCTCCCGGCAACCCACGAGTTCCTTCGCAAGTTGCGCACCATGGTGGACGAAAACTACCCCGGCCGCGTGATCATCGCCGAAGCCAACCAGCCTCCCAACGAGGTGGTGGAGTACTTCGGCACCGCCGAGGAGCCCGAATGCCACATGGCATTCCACTTCCCGATCATGCCCCGCCTGTACTACGCGCTGCGGGACCAGAAGGCCGCCCCCATCATCGAAACCATGCGCGACACCCCGGACATCCCCGAAGGCGCGCAGTGGGGCACATTCCTCCGCAACCACGACGAGCTGACTCTGGAAATGGTCACCGCCGATGAGCGCGCGGCAATGCTGGGCTGGTATGCCCCCGACCCACGCATGCGTGCCAACATCGGCATCCGCCGCCGGCTGGCACCCCTGCTCGATAACTCGCGGGCCGAAATCGAACTGATCAACGCACTCCTGCTCTCGCTTCCCGGCAGCCCGTTCCTGTACTACGGGGACGAGATCGGCATGGGGGACAACATCTGGCTTGAGGACCGCGACGCCGTCCGCACGCCCATGCAATGGAACCCGGACCGGAACGCTGGCTTCTCCCACGCGGACCCCGGCAAGCTCTACCTGCCGCCGATCCAGTCGCTGGTGTACAACTACAGCATGGCCAACGTGGAGGCAGAGGCTGCCCACTCCGGGTCCCTGCTGCGCTGGACGCGCCAGATCCTCAGCGTCCGCAAGAACCACCCCGCGTTTGGGCTGGGCGGGTTCAAGCATGTTGAGGCGGACCACGATGCCGTCCTGGCGTACCTGCGCGTGCTGCCGGACAGCAATCCCGCCGGGGCCGACGCGGAGACCATCCTGTGCGCGTTCAACCTCTCCCAGCATCCGGTCGCTGCCACGCTGCGGATACCCGAGTACGCCGGCCGGGGGCTCCGCGACGTCTTTGGCGGACAGATCTTCCCCGGCATCGGCGATGACGGCAGCCTCACCCTGACCATCGGAAGCCACGATTTCTTCTGGCTCCGCATGCGCTCGGCGGGGTCAAACCCGTCATCGCCCTACACCCAGGCCATGCCCATCCTGTCGATAGAGAACTGAGATGAACCAGCCAATCCTCACTCCCGCCCTGACCGCGCTGCTCAAGGAATGGCTGCCCCGGCAGCGCTGGTTCCCCGTCAAAACCCCCGATTTCAGCATCTCCCAGGCCGGCAGCCTGGGCCTTACGGACCCCAGTGGCCACGCCGCGCTTGCCGTGTTCCTCCTCAACGTCAGCACCGAGGGGCCCGACGGCGGCCGCCGCACCGCAGTGGTCCAGGTCCCCTTGAGCTTCCGGCCGGCACCGGCCGGCGGCATGGAACGGGCGCTGGTGGGCCAGGCGGCGGGAATGGACCCCACCCGTCCCTGGGTCTATGACGCCGTGCACGACCCTGACTTCGTGGGGGCCTGGCTGGAACTCATCCGGCAGGAGGGAAAAGCTGACAGCGGCACCGCGACCGGCTTCCGCGTGGAGGGGCCATACCGCCTTCCCACGGCCAAGGGCGTGGTGAAGGTGCTCTCCGGCGAGCAGTCCAACAGTTCCGTCATCGTCGACGACGGCGAATCGGCCGCCATGGTGAAGTTCTTCCGGGTCCTTTCCGAAGGGACCAACCCGGAGATCGAGGTGGGAGCCGCCCTGACCAAGGGGGGTACGTCCGAGGTTCCTGCCACCCTGGGCTGGGTCAGGGGGGAGTGGCTCGGCCACGGCAACCACAGCTCCGCCGGCGCTGCCGCCTCCGGGCAGGGCAGCCGCTACGTCCAGGGTGAACTTGCCGTGGCCCATGAATTCCTCGCCGGCGGCCGCGACGCCTGGCGCCTGGCCGTGGATGCCGCGCGCACGGGCAGGGATTTCACGTCCGAAGCCCGGGCCCTTGGCGCGGCCACGGCCACGGTGCACAAGCGCCTGGCGGAGGCCCTGGGCCAGTCAGCCGGGACAAAACCGGGCAACGGGGCAGGACCTGCTGTTGCCCAGCGTGTCCGCGCCGCCTGGGCTGAAGCCCGTGCCGCCGTCGGGCCCTACGACGACGCCCTGGACGTCCTGTTGGCCGACCTGGACAAGGCTCCCGCGGGTGCCCTGCAGCGCATCCACGGGGACCTCCACCTGGGCCAGATCCTCCTGGTCACCGGGCAATCGGGCGACGAGTCCCGCTGGGCAATCCTGGATTTCGAGGGCGAGCCCCTGCGGCCCATCGCCGAACGGAACGTGCCCGACGTGCCACTCCGCGATGTTGTGGGCATGCTGCGGTCCTTCGACTACGCCGCCGGAGCAGCCCAGCGCGAACAGGAAGGCGCCCAGGTCCCGGATACCTGGGTTGACGACTGCGCGGACGCCTTTCTTGAAGGGTACGCGGGGGTCATTCCCGGCACGGTGGACCGGACCTCACCCCTGTTTGTGGCATTGTGGCTGGACAAGGCGCTGTACGAAGTTGTTTATGAAATGCGGAACAGGCCCGACTGGCTGGCGATCCCAGTGAACGCCTCCAGGCGGCTCCTGGGCAGTAACGGTGCCGGCGAACTCGCCGGTGCAGCATCGGAAGGTAACGAAATGACAGGCTCAGCACGAACTGACCGCCCGGGGGTGCCCCTGCACGTGGACGAAGGCACCCTGGGCAGGATCGCGAACGGTGAACACCACGCCCCCCACTCCGTCCTGGGCGCGCACCTGGACGACTACGGGCACGTCACCATCCGCACCGTAAAGCACCTCGCCGAGGCAGTCACCGTGATCACCCAGGCCGGCGAGGTTCCCATGAGCCACGAGGCCCACGGAGTGTGGGTTGCTGTCCTTGACCCCACGGAGCAGGGCCACGTCCCCGACTACCGGCTCGCCGTCACCTACCCCGGCAAGGACCCGGTGACCCTCGATGAGCCCTACCGCTACCTGCCCACCGTTGGCGAAGTGGACCTCCATCTCATCGGCGAAGGCCGGCACGAGAAGCTGTGGCAGGTGCTTGGCGCCCACGTCCGGCACTACAAGTCATCGCTGGGGGACGTCAACGGTGTCTCCTTTGCCGTCTGGGCGCCGAACGCCCAGGCAGTCCGCGTCAAGGGCGACTTCAACGCCTGGGACGGCCGGGAACACTCCATGCGATCGCTGGGTTCCTCGGGCGTATGGGAAGTCTTCATTCCCGGCGTCTCCGCAGGCGCTTGCTACAAGTACGAAATCCTGACACGGGGCGGCTACTGGGTTGAAAAGGCCGACCCCCTGGCGTTCGGCACCGAGGTTCCCCCCTTGACTGCGTCCAGGGTGGTGGAACCCTCCTACGCCTTCAAGGACGATGAATGGATGGAAGCGCGGGCCAAGCGGGACCCCCACAACTCCGCCATGAGCGTCTACGAAGTCCACCTGGGGTCCTGGCGCCTGGGCCTTGGCTACCGCGAACTCGCCACCGAGCTGGTGGAGTACGTCAAGTGGCTCGGATTCACGCATGTGGAATTCATGCCCGTCGCGGAGCACCCGTTCGGCGGTTCCTGGGGCTACCAGGTCACGTCCTACTACGCGCCCACATCCCGGTTCGGCCACCCTGACGAGTTCCGCTACCTGGTGGACGCCCTCCACCAGGCAGGCATCGGCGTGCTGCTCGACTGGGTACCGGCACACTTCCCGAAGGATTCCTGGGCCCTGGCGCGGTTCGACGGCGAGGCCCTCTACGAGCACTCGGATCCGGCACTGGGAGAACACCCTGACTGGGGCACCCTGATCTTTGATTTCGGCCGCACGGAGGTCCGGAACTTCCTGGTGGCGAACGCCCTCTACTGGCTGGAGGAGTTCCACATCGACGGCCTGCGCGTGGACGCGGTGGCGTCCATGCTCTACCTCGACTACTCGCGCCAGGAAGGCCAATGGCGCCCCAACCGCTTCGGCGGCAGGGAGAACCTGGAAGCCATCTCCTTCCTGCAGGAGGTCAACGCCACCGTCTACAAGACCCACCCCGGTGCCGTCATGATCGCCGAAGAATCCACGGCATTCCCGGGCGTCACCGCCCCCACGAGCCACGGCGGCCTGGGCTTCGGCCTGAAGTGGAACATGGGCTGGATGCACGACTCCCTCAAGTACATCTCCGAGGACCCGTACAACCGCAGGTGGCACCACGGCACGGTGACGTTCTCTCTGGTCTATGCCTTCACGGAGAACTTCCTGCTCCCCATCAGCCACGATGAGGTAGTCCATGGCAAGGGCTCGATGCTCCGCAAGATGCCGGGCGACCGTTGGCAGCAGTTGGCCAACCTCCGGGCCTTCTTCGCATACCAGTGGGCGCACCCCGGCAAGCAGCTCATCTTCATGGGGACCGAGTTTGGCCAGGAGGCCGAGTGGTCCGAGCAGCACGGCCTGGACTGGTGGCTCGCGGATATCCCCGCTCACCGGGGACTGCAGTTGCTGACCAAGGACCTGAACGAGCTGTACGCCGCCACGCCGGCGCTGTACGCGCAGGACAACGTTCCTGCTGGTTTCCAGTGGATCAACGGGGGAGACGCTGACCGTAACGTGCTGTCCTTCATCAGGTGGGATACCGAAGGCAACCCGATCGTGTGCGCCATCAACTTCTCCGGGGCACCGCACGTCGGGTACACCCTGGGAGTCCCCTCTGCCGGAGCCTGGACCGAGGTCCTGAACACGGACCACACCACCTACGGCGGATCCGGCGTCCTGAACGAGGGCGGCCTGGAAGCAACGGACGAAGGACAGGACGGCCAGCCTGCGACGTTGACCGTGACGCTGCCCCCGCTCGGTGCTTCCTACTTCAAGCCGGGAGCAACTGCCGCCAAACCCGGAACAGCTTCGAAGGCCTGAGCCGGCTCGTCCTGCTGGAAACGGAAGGCCCGGAATCCTCGTGGTTCCGGGCCTTCCGGCTGCGCGGAGGGGGCCTCCAAGGCGTGGACTGGCGATCCGGAACGAGTGGTGGTACAGTTTATTTCCGCGCTGCTCCACGGAGTCAGACGGAAAACCGATCCCCCAAGCTTATGCTGAGGATGGTCGCGGACGCCGGTTTGACACGCAGGAAGCCAGCGGGTAAGTTTGAAAAGTTGCTCCGGAGCGATCCTGAACGGAAAAGTTTGGGTGGTGCCGGGTGTGTCTGTTGTTTGAGAACTCAATAGTGTGCCAAGTTTGTTGATACCGATTATGTATGTAATTGGTTGAATTTGCTGTGCCGCCACCCCGTGGTGTGCATGGTGTTTTTGGCTGGTTTCAAATTTTGTGCAGCCCGGTGGGTGTTATTTCCATTTGCCGTGGTTGTGTCTGTTTTTGTTTTACTTCAACGGAGAGTTTGATCCT
>NZ_JAYXNX010000022.1:0-4430 GCF_036455295.1 Pseudarthrobacter phenanthrenivorans
TGGAGCTCGCACATTTACGAGTCCAACTTTCGGGGACCACTTCATAAAGGTCCGGGGCTTCCACTGTCCGCAAGCGGAGCCGTTATTCGACGGTGACGCTCTTGGCGAGGTTGCGTGGCTGGTCCACGTCGTAGCCCTTGGCTGCGGCGAGTTCCGCGGCGAAGATCTGCAGCGGCACGGTGGTCAGCAGGGGCATAAGCAGGGTTGGGGTCTCGGGGACGTAGAAGACGTATTCGGCGTAGGCCTTGACGGCTTCGTCGCCTTCCTCCGCGATGACCAGGGTGCGGGCGCCGCGGGCGCGGACTTCCTGGATGTTGGAGACCACCTTGGAGTGCAGGGAGTCGCGGCCGCGCGGGGACGGGACCACTACGAACACCGGCTGGCCTTCATCGATCAGGGCGATGGGGCCGTGCTTGAGCTCGCCCGCGGCGAAGCCCTCGGCGTGGATGTACGCGATTTCCTTGAGCTTCAGGGCGCCTTCGAGGGCTACGGGGTAGCCGACGTGGCGGCCCAGGAACAGGACCGATTTCTCGTCCGCCATGCTGCGGGCCAGTTCACGCAAGGGGCCGGCGTTGTCCAGGATCTTCTGGATCTTGGCCGGGATCTTGTTCAGGTCCGCCAGCACGTCCTTGATCTGGCCCGAGAAGATGTTCCCGCGCAGCTGGGCCAGGTACAGGCCCAGCAGGTACGCGGCCGTGATCTGGGCCAGGAACGCCTTGGTGGAGGCCACCGCGATCTCCGGGCCCGCGTGGGTGTACAGCACGGCGTCGGACTCACGCGGGATGGTGGAGCCGTTGGTGTTGCAGATGGAGATGGTCTTGGCGCCCTGTTCACGGGCGTACCGGACGGCCATCAGGGTGTCCATGGTTTCGCCGGACTGGCTGATGGAGACCACCAGGGTTTTCTCGTCCAGGATCGGGTCGCGGTAGCGGAACTCGTGCGCCAGTTCCACCTCGGTGGGAATCCGGCACCAGTTCTCGATGGCGTACTTGGCCACCATGCCCGCGTACGCTGCGGTGCCGCAGGCCAGGACGATGATTTTGTTGACCTGCTTCAGCAACTCGGGATCGATCCGCAGCTCGTCCAGGGTCAGCTTGCCCTTGATATCAGAACGCCCCAGCAGGGTCTGGGCCACGGCGTCGGGCTGGTCATGGATTTCCTTCTCCATGAATGAGGAGAAGCCACCCTTTTCCGCAGAAGCCGGGTCCCAGTCCACGTGGTATTCCTTGCCCTGGGCCGGGTTGCCATAGAAATCGGTGATCTCCACGGAGTCCGCCGTGATGGTGACGATCTGGTCCTGGCCCAGCTCCACCGCGCGGCGGGTGTAATCAATGAACCCGGACACGTCCGAGCCCAGGAAGTTCTCCCCCTCGCCCAGGCCCACCACCAGCGGTGAGTTGCGGCGGGCAGCAACGACGACGTCGGGCTGGTCGGCGTGCACGGCCAGCAGGGTGAACGCGCCCTCAAGGCGCTGGCAGGCCAGTTCCATGGCGCGGGTCAGGCCGCCGTTCGCCGGGTCACCGCCCAGCTTGTTGCGGAGAATGTCTGCCAGCAGCGCGGCCGCAACCTCAGTGTCGGTCTCGGACAGGAACGTGACACCCTTTTCCAGCAGCTCGAGCTTGAGCTCGGCGAAGTTTTCGATGATGCCGTTGTGGATCACGGCCAGCTTTCCGCCGTCAGCCAGGTGCGGGTGCGCGTTGCGGTCCGTCGGGCCGCCGTGCGTCGCCCAGCGGGTGTGGCCGATACCGGTCACCGCCTCAGGCAGGGGCCGGGCGTCCAGTTCCCCGATCAGGTTGCTCAGCTTCCCGGACTTCTTGCGGGACTGGATGGCTCCCTGGGACACCACTGCCACACCGGCAGAGTCATACCCGCGGTACTCCAGGCGGCGAAGTCCCTCAAGGACAACGTCCAGCGCACTGTGACCGTTAATTGCACCGTCGGTTGAACGGCCTACGTATCCCACGATTCCACACATAGCCACAAGACTATCGGCAGCGGGGGTGTTGCTCTAAACCGGAAGGCTTCCCTGCAGGGCGTCCGTGGCCTGCGCCGCCGCGCTGAGCAGGGCCGTCATTTCGTGATGGGCCGGGCGCGGGGCAGAATCTTTACCGTGACTTCGCAACGCAATGACGCGAACGGGGAGGGTGCCTCGCCGTTCGTGGAGCTGGACCGGCAGACCTGGTCCCGGCTCGCAGCCCAGATGGAACAGCCCCTTAATGAAGAGGATGTGCTGCGCCTTCGCGGGCTCGGCGACCCCCTGGACATCAAGGAAGTGCGGGACGTCTACCTGCCGCTGTCCCGGCTCCTGCACCTGTACGTGGAGGCGGCGGGCCAGCTTCACGCCGCCACCACCACGTTCCTGGGCGAGCAGACCCAGCGCACCCCTTTCGTGATCGGCGTGGCCGGTTCCGTTGCGGTGGGCAAGTCCACCATCGCCCGCGTGCTGCGGGAAATGCTGCGCCGCTGGCCCGGCACCCCCAATGTGGAACTGATCACAACCGATGGCTTCCTCTACCCCCTGGCCGAGCTCAAGCGCAGGCAGCTGCTGGACCGGAAGGGTTTCCCGGAGTCCTACGATCGGCGGGCGCTGCTGCGGTTCGTGAGCGAGATCAAGAGCGGCGCAGAGGAAGTCCGGGCCCCCTGGTACTCCCACGTCACGTACGACATTGTGCCCGGCAAGGAAGTGGTGGTCCGCCGCCCGGACGTGCTGATCGTGGAGGGCCTGAACGTGCTGGCCCCGGCCCGCCCGCGGCATGACGGCCGCCAGGGTCTGGCGCTGAGCGACTTCTTCGACTTCTCCATCTATGTGGACGCCAAGACCTCATACATTGAAGAGTGGTACGTGGACCGGTTCCGGAAACTGCGGAGCACCGCGTTCGCGCAGCCGGAGTCCTATTTCCACCGCTACGCCACGCTGTCCGACGAAGAGGCGGAAAGCACCGCACGCGACATCTGGAAGCGGATCAACGAACCCAACCTGGAGGAGAACGTGCTGCCGACGCGGGGCCGGGCACAGCTGGTACTGACCAAAGAGGCGGACCACTCCATCCGCCGCATGCTCCTCCGGAAGGTTTAGCACACGTGTGCCACCAATGCGGGTCACCCAGCCGGCGCAGCTTCACGCGCTTCCTCGCAGCCGGGGCCGGGCTGACGGTCCTGTCTGCCTGCACACCGGAGGCACCCAAGGCGGCGGCGCCGTCGTCGTCTCCTGCTTCTTCCCCGTCCCCCTCCCCCTCCCCCTCAGCCGTTCCGGCGTCGGCGGGCCCGACGGCGGAAACCACCACGGTAAGCCAGTCCCCGGAGGCGCCCTCCCCCTCGCCGCCGCCGTCCGCCACCCTGGCGCGGCAGTTTTCGCTTGACGACCCCAAGAGCCAGTGGGTCATCGTGAACAAGCACCGGCCGTTGAAGCCCGCGGACTATGCGCCGGCTGACCTGGTGCGTCCCGCCGTCGCGATTTCCGCTGCAGGTGAGGCGGCGTTGCTCAACAGCACCACCGCGGCAGCCGCGGAGGCGATGTTCGCGGCGGCCGCCCGGGACGGCGTGACAATCGTGCTGGCGAGCGGCTACCGCTCCTACAGCACGCAGGTGACCACCTACAACGGCTACGTTGCCGCGCGCGGACAGGCCGACGCCGACACCGCCAGCGCGCGCCCCGGCCATTCGGAGCACCAGACCGGGTGGGCGTTCGACATCGGCGACGGCGGAGGCGCCTGCAGCTTCCAGCCGTGCTTCGCGGACCAGCCGGCGGCCACCTGGGCGAAGGCAAACGGGCACCGCTTCGGGTTCGTGGTCCGGTACCCCTGGATGCTGCACCCCATTACTGGGTACTACTACGAGCCGTGGCACCTGCGGTATGTAGGCGTGGAGGCGGCCACAGACATGCTGAACCGCGGCATCGGGACGCTGGAGGAATACTTCGGCCTGGAGGCGGCGCCCGCGTACCTGTAACACCCGTGCGCTAGGTTGGTTTCCATGCTGACTGGATTCAAGAACTTCATCATGAAGGGCAACGTGGTTGACCTTGCCGTCGCCGTTGTCATGGGTACCGCGTTCGGAGCGGTGGTGACGGCCCTGGTGAACAAGGTGCTGATGCCCTTCATCTCCGGCCTGGTGGGCGCGCCAAACTTTGACAGTTTTGCGAGGGTGGAGCTGCGCGGCAACGCGATCGAGTTCGGTGTACTGCTGACCGCTGTGGTCAACTTCCTGTTGATCGCTGCTGCCGTCTACTTTGTGGTGGTGATGCCGATGAACCTGATGATCGAGCGCCGCAACCGCCGGCTGGGCATCGATAAGAACGTGAAAAAGGATGCTGCGGAGGACCCGCAGGTTGCGCTGCTGACCGAAATCAGGGACGCGCTGAAGGACCGGGCGCTGTAGGTCCATTGCCCCGTAAGCAACGTGGCCCGTCTCCCATATGGGAGACGGGCCAC
>NZ_JAYXNX010000022.1:4522-58643 GCF_036455295.1 Pseudarthrobacter phenanthrenivorans
CCCGTCTCCCATATGGGAGACGGGCCACTTTTCTTGCGCTTCGCTAGTTTGAGGCAAGCTCCAACGCGAGTTCTGTACGGACCACCTGGGCGAGGTGTTCGGCGATGGACTGGGCGGTCTCTTCGTCTGCGGCTTCCACCATCACGCGGACCACGGGCTCGGTGCCGGAGGGGCGGAGCAGGACACGGCCGGTTTCGCCGAGCGCTGCCTCCGCCGCTGCCACCGCCTGGGCCAGGACATCGCTGCTGCCCACCTTGCTGCGGTCCACGCCCTTCACGTTGATCAGCACCTGCGGGAGCTTGGTCATCACGGTGGCGAGTTCCTTGAGTGCCTTCCCGGTCAGGGCCACCTGGGCGGCCAGCTGAAGACCTGTAAGGAGGCCGTCGCCGGTGGTGGCGTGGTCGGAGAAGATGACGTGGCCGGACTGTTCGCCGCCCAGGTTGTAGCCGCCGTCGCGCATGCCTTCGAGCACGTACCGGTCCCCCACTGCGGTTTCCACGATGGTGATACCGGCGTCGCGGAGGGCGAGCTTGAGGCCCAGGTTGCTCATCACGGTGGCCACCAGGACGTCGTCCCTGAGCTTGCCGGCCTTCTGGAGCGCTACGGCCAGGATGGCCATGATCTGGTCGCCGTCCACCTCGTTGCCCTCGTGGTCCACGGCCAGGCAGCGGTCGGCGTCGCCGTCGTGGGCTATGCCGAGGTCCGCGCCGTACTTGACGACCGTCTCCTTGAGCGGGCCGAGGTGGGTGGAACCGACGCCCTCGTTGATGTTGAGGCCGTCCGGGTCGGCGCCGATGACGATGACGTGGGCGCCGGCGTCCTTGAAGACCTGGGGTGAACAGCCGCTGGCGGCACCGTTGGCGCAGTCCAGCACCACGGTGAGGCCATCGAGGCGATGCGGAAGGGTGCGGAGCAGGTGGACGATGTAGCGGTCCTCGGCGTCCGAGAAGCGCTGGATGCGGCCCACGTCGGCGCCGGTGGGACGGACAGCTTCCCGGCTCATCTGGGCTTCGATGGCGTCCTCAACGTCGTCGGGCAGCTTCTGGCCGCCGCGGGCGAAGAACTTGATGCCGTTGTCCGGCGCCGGGTTATGCGAGGCGGAGATCATGACACCGAAGTCCGCCTCCAGGTCCGCCACCAGGTATGCGGCGGCAGGCGTGGGCAGGACGCCGGCATCATAGACGTCGATGCCTGAGCTGGAGAGGCCGGCTTCGACGGCGGCGGCGATGAACTCGCCGCTGGCACGCGGGTCGCGGGCCAGCACGGCGCGGGGCCTCGCGCCGTTTGCGCTGCGGTCATGACCAAGCACGACGGCGGCCGCCTGGGCCAGCTGCAGGGCCAGTTCTGCTGTCAGCAGGCCGTTGGCCAAGCCCCGGACACCATCAGTTCCAAATAATCTAGACACCGGTCAAGTGTAGAGGATGGGTGCGGGAGGCATCGCGATCCTCTCGAGCCGTGGGCGTGGACATGGACGGGATTCAGCGACCGACGGATGCCCCTTGCCGCGGCAACAAAAGCCCGGTCTTGCAGATTTTTTTCGTGGTCACGGAGTGTTTACTCTGCAATCATGACGTCATGGGGAGAACTTCAACAGCTATCAGCACCGCCGGCACCCAAAGCGGCCTAGGCAAATTCACCAGCAAATTTCCACTATTCACCAAGGTAGCCCTTGTACTGACGTGGCTAATCGGTCCGTACTTCGCCGCTCATGGCGTCTACTTTGCTGTTCTGAACAGAAACCCTGGAATCGATGCCCATGCCTATTGGCTCGCGGGTCGCGGCCCTGTTGACTACAGTCGTGTAGCCGGGGAAATAGACGCTTACTTGTACTCACCGGCTTTTGCTACGGCTGTCCGTCCGCTGGCAGCGCTCGACTGGCCATTCTTCTTCGCAGCCTGGGTTGTTCTTCAGGGATCACTGTTGGCCTGGCTACTGAAGCCCCTTCCTTTCCGGTGGTCCATCCCAATCTTCCTGCTCTGTGTCCCGGAGCTGGTAAATGCCAACATCTTCATTCTGCTTGCTGCCAGCGCAGTCATAGGTACCCGATATCCCGTGTCCTGGGCTTTCCCGCTCCTTACGAAGATCACGAGCGGCGTGGGCCTCTTTTGGTACGCGGCACGGCGTGAGTGGATGAACGTTGCGAAGATCCTAACTTTTACCGCAGCTATTGCCGCCGTCTCTTACATACTGACGCCAAACGAATGGCAAGCATGGTTCCACTTTCTGTTGTCGAACAGTGGGGGGACTCAAGACGGGACCGTCAGCTTTGTCCTGCGTTGCCTTGCAGCCGTCATGACCGTGATGTGGGGGGCTAAAAAGAATCTCCATTGGGTCATGGCGCCAGCCATGGTTCTCGCCTCTCCGGTATTTGCCCTGCCCACACTTACCCTCTTGGCCGCCATCCCCCGGCTTTCGGCGGCAGGCTCAAGGCCGTAGTACGTAGCGGCCTGATACTCGGCCCACCGAAACAAAAAGAATTGCCGGTCAACGGGCGCTTGCCAACGGCGATTTCGAACGTGCCGGCGACAGAGCCCTCTACAGCCGTTGACTGTTCACGCCGCTGGTTTAGTTTGGGGTACGGATGCCGAACGCCGTTGGGACCGGGCGACCAGAAGACTTCCGACTCCCCGAGCCAACTGCAGGCTCGGTCGTTCCACCCCACGAAAGAATAGTTCACTGGCGGCGAGCGAAAGCGGGATGGCAACTACAGCCACCAGCAACGCGTCCGACGCGTGGAAAGCGAAAGCGACGGATACAACTACTGGCTCGTGGATCAGGTAAAGGCTGAACGAGCGGCTCCCCAGCCACTGTAAGAATGGGCCGTTCCCTAAGGTGACCGCAGGCCTGCATCCCAGGAATGTAAATACCATGAGGGATCCTCCGATCGCTGCGGTGCCGATTGTTCCAGGCTGTCGCGGAAATAACCACGGCGTGAGCAGCAAGAACAGAGACACTGCGACTACAAAATACCAGCCAACCTGAGGAAGACGTGCAGCCCATCTAATCAGCAGGCCGTGACGAGCAGCCATCAGCACGCCCATGCCAAACATCGGGAGGAAGACCGGGGCGGCCATATTGCTGGCTTGCGCCAGACCTATAAATAACGCGAGAACAAAAATCCAGAGAACCCATAAGCGCTGGAAACGTGACGCAGCGAGTAGGTACAGCGGCAGGAGCAGCGAAAACAGCAGTTCCCATTGCAGTGACCAAAGTGGCGAGTTCAATTGCCCCGTGCCGAGAAGCAGCAGAAGGTCGCGCGTTATGTTCGATTCGCCAGAATGAGCATTGAGCCAGTTGCTGAGGTCAGGAGAGTTTTCTCTTGGGACTACCCACGCTAAAAGCAGAGCCACCAGAATTGAAGCCCACACAGGCAGGTAAATACGTATGACGCGCTTTGCATAGAAACCCCGCCATCTTGGCCGCCCGGCTTTCAAAAACGGCAGAGCGATAACATACCCGGACAATATGAAGAAGACATAGACTGCCTCGCGACCCGCCCAGAGCAAATGCAACGGCGTATACGTTGCCCACCATATCCAGGGGACAGTTGCCCCTGCCCCTGCACCCTGGGCGTTCACAGCAGCATCAAGTCCGGGGGATGTCAGGAGGCAATGGTGAACGAGTACAACCGCCGCAGCGACCCCGCGAAGCCCATCCAGGGCAGTCAGACGCGGGGCCAGGCCCGACTGATCGTTGTCTCCCATGCCTGGCTATGTTAATGGCCACCGATCAGCAGGAAACGAGTAGCAGGTACCTGTCCTCTCCGTTCTCCCCAAAGAGGCTGCAACTCATTGTCTCGGGTCCAACATTTGGAAAAGCGAGGAGGATCCCTGAGTTCTAAATGGCTTAGCCCATCGCCGGCCACAACCAGTCCTACCTGCCCGAAAGCCTTGATTACCCGCCTGTTGTGGGAGGGTCTTGCCCGGACTACTTGCTTTTAGCCGGTGGTACCTGTCTTTACGCGAGACTCTCGCAATCCTCATTCATGGGGCCCTACGATCCATGCATGACACCTAGCTATGGGGGCTTGGCGCTTGAGATTGTTGTACCGGTCTTCAACGAGGAAGCGGTACTCGAGAACAGCATCACAAGGCTCGCGAACTACTTAACGCAGGAAATGCCGTTCACGTGGAAGATCACCATCGCGGACAATGCGAGCACCGATCGGACATCAATGATCGCCGCTCGACTCAGCCAGTGCATGCCAAATGTTGAATACCGCCGCCTCGACGTCAAGGGCCGGGGATATGCACTGAGGGATGCCTGGCAAGCATCGTCAGCGAGAGTTCTCGCCTATCTTGACGTTGACCTGTCCACCGACTTGGCAGCTTTGCCGCCGCTGGTGGCCCCCCTGCTCTCTGGACACTCAGAGATATCAATCGGCACCCGACTCGGCCGGAATGCACGAGTAGACCGAGGGCCTAAACGGGAGTTCATTTCCAGGTCCTACAACATGTTGTTGCGCCGGACGATGCAGGTCCGTTTTTCCGATGCGCAATGCGGTTTTAAGGCAATACGCTCAGACGTTGCTCATCGCCTTCTTCCGCACGTGAAGGATAATGGGTGGTTCTTCGATACCGAGCTGCTTATTATTGCGGAGCAAGCTGGCCTTCGTATTCATGAAATTCCCGTTGACTGGGTGGATGATCCGGACAGCCGCGTAGATATTGCCCAAACCGCGCGCGATGATATTAAGGGCATGATGCGGGTGGCACACTCCTTGATCAGGGGTGCAATTCCGATCCATGCAATATATATGGAGCTCGGACGTCGTCCGCTGGTGGCGGCGGGAAGGCCTAGCTTCTTTGGCCAGGTGCTTCGATTCGGATTGGTGGGTGTTGCTTCAACGCTGGCCTATGCGCTGCTGTACCTGGCGCTACAAGGCCATATGGGCCCGCAGGAGGCTAATTTTGCGGCGCTGTTCCTCACGGCGGTCGCCAACACTGCCGCCAACCGGCGGTTCACCTTCGGGATCCGAGGACCGGCGAGACTGTTTATGCAACAGTTTCAAGGTCTTATCGTATTCATCCTCGCGTGGGGAATTACATCATCTTCGCTCACAATACTTCAGGCGATCGTGGCCGACACTCCCCCTGGCCTCGAGCTGGCGACACTTACGGGGGCGAATGTGTTGGCTACCCTCGTACGTTTCGTCCTGATGCGTCTCTGGGTTTTCAGGCCTCACCGCCGCGACTCTAGGCCGGCAAGATTAGGGGTAGCGCATGCTTGAGTCTTTTCAAGCTATCCGAATGCTCCCAACCAACCATTCTGAAAGCCTGGAACGGGCCTTCTCCACCCGACCCAATTCGCTGAACGTCCTGCGTCTATGCTTGGCAGCGAGTGTGATTTTCTCCCACGCCTGGCACATCGGTGGATTCGGCCCGGAGCCGCAGTTCTTCGGAATCGGTCTTGGTGCTTGGGCTGTCTTGGCGTTCTTCGGTATCTCCGGCTACTTGATAACGACCAGCAGGCTAGCCAACACAGGCACACTTCGCTACTTTCGCGCCAGAATCCTCAGGATCGTCCCAGGTCTGTGGGTGTCCGTTGTTCTCGTTGCCTTCGGAATTGCACCGGTCTCCGCATTCCTTAGGGACCGGAACTATAGTCTCGGGGATGCCGTTCGGTTCGCGGTACACAATGGTCTCCTACTGGCCGCTCCTCCGGGGTCAGGGCCCATTGGCGGGAGCCTCGCAGGTCTTCCGGACGCCCAGTTATGGAATGCACCCTTATGGACGTTGTTCTGGGAAGCCTTCTGTTACGTGATCGTTGGCCTGCTGGGTGCGTTCTTGCGCCCGAGGCTCTTCACCTCCGCTGTTCTGATCCTGTTGGTTCTTGGTACCGCGGGTCTATGGATGGCAAGTCAGTCGCAGGAGGTGTCCTACTGGGTAGTGAATGGTCCCATGGCTCCTCTCACCGCATTCTTCGCGGGATCAACAATTTCCTGTTTCCGGGCCCGTTTACCGTTCTCAGCACGGAATTTGATGATCGCAGCCATACTTGCTGGTTCAATTCTGGCAACAGGCCAAGGCTACTATCTGGTCTTTGTTCCATTTGTATCCATCATCCTCATGCTTTCGCTGCTACTGCCCCTAAAGAAGCTGGGCGGTCACCACGACGTCTCCTATGGGATGTACATATACGGTTGGCCAGTCCAGCAATGCCTGGCCATGTCCGGTCTCGAGTCTGTGGCGGGCCCTGTCATGTTTGGCATTGCGAGCATACTCGCAACCTTTCCCGTTGCCTGGCTAAGTTGGCTTCTGGTCGAGCGCCCAGCCCAAAGCTTGGGCAAGACCAACGTTGGCGATGCAAGCGAAACGGGTTCCGTGCAAAGGACACATCGGAAGGAAAAGCCAGCATGAGGAAGATTGGGGCAGTCATCCAGGGAGGGGCTCACTCTTTTCAGTCCAGCTCACGGGCCTACTTGATACAGGCGCGATACTCATGGTGACCCCTATTTCCCCGGCCGTAACGGCCAATGACCCAGAGGCAAAACGTGGACTAACTGGGGCCCGTGAAAACTACCTTGCCGCGATCCTGCTGGTTGTTAGCGCCGTAACTTACCTGTGGGGTTTGGACCGGAACGGTTGGGCGAATTCCTACTATTCTGCGGCTGTCATGTCCGGGGCCCAGGACTGGACAGCCTTCCTTTTTGGCAGCTCCGATGCAGCCAATGCGATCACCGTCGACAAGCCGCCACTGAGCCTTTGGATTATGTCACTGTCCGTTCGGATGTTCGGCTTGAGCCCATGGAGCATTCTCGTGCCGCAGGCGCTCATGGGGGTTGCAAGCGTCTATCTGCTGTTTCGGATGGTTCGCACGTACACTGACGCGAGAACCGGCCTCCTTGCGGGAGCCTTCCTGGCTGTTACACCGGTCGCCACGGTGATGTTCCGCTACAACAATCCTGACGCCTTACTTTGCCTGTTGATGATCGGAATTGCCTGGTCTGCCCTGGAAGCCATTAGACGCTCGTCGCTACGATGGCTCACTCTTACTGGGGTACTGATCGGCGCAGCCCTGTTGACCAAACAGTTGCAGGTCGGACTGATTCTTCCCGCCGTGACCGTGGCATATCTTGCGTATGCCTCAGGGACCATTCGGCGCCGACTTGTCCACCTTCTCCTCGCCGCTGCTACTTCACTGGTTGCCGGCGGGTGGTGGTTCCTGCTGGTCCAGCTAACCGACACGTCAAAGCGGCCGTTTGTCGGGGGAACGCGACTCAATAACGTCGTGGAGCTGACGTTTGGCTATAACGGTCTGGACAGACTGACGGGCGCTGACGCCAGCCGGACGATGTCGCCAGATACCCAAGCCCTTGCGGAGCAGTTGGACGCGGGCTTCCAGCGTTTTCTCCAACCGCAATTCTCCGGACAGTTCGGCTGGTTCCTTCCTTTCGCAGTGACCGGACTGGGGATTGCCCTTTACTCTCTGTGGAAGAGACGCGAAAACCAAAGCAGGCGCGCATTCCTGCTGTTCATGGCGGTGTGGTTCGCCTGCTCAGCCACCGTGCTCGCCTTCATGTCCGGGATCGTTCACCCCTACTACTCGCTGGGAGTGGTTCCCTCGCTTTGCGCGTTGGCAGCGGTTGGGTTCATGAAACTCTCGGGATGGCGCAGCGGCTGGAAGCCGCGAGCGCTCCTTGCCATCACGCTTCTGTCAACCATGGTGTTGGTATTCGCTACGGCATCGCGCTCCACCGCGGACTTTCCGGGCCTCCCCCAGGTCTTTCTAGGGCTGTGGGCAATAGTTGCAGCTGTCCAACTAGTCCCTGGCAGGAACCCATTCCAGGCGGTGTCAACCGTGCTGCTGCTCTTCGCACTGATGCTAGGCCCAGTAATTTGGTCCGTGAACACGATCTTGAGCCCGCATGTAGGGGCTGGCGTAGTAGCAGGACCCAGCCTGCTCGGCATCCGTACTGATCACCCGGATAGACAGCAGCTGGGACCCACTGTGCCACCGAGCTTCATCGCTGTGATGTTTGGGGATATCCCTAACGCATCTGTGCTCCGCAGGCTGGAAAGTTCGGGGACCAGCACTACATGGGCTACGGCTGTCGTAGGCTCTGAGTCCGCCGCCAATTATCAACTTCAACTTAGGCGCCCGGTGCTGCCAGTGGGGGGCTTTGACGGAACTGATCCATTCCCAACACTTGAGCAGTTCACGGCGATGGTGGCCGCTAAGCAGGTGGGTTCCCTGACAATCCAGAACCTGCCGCCCCTGACCCTCGAAGGTCGCGGAGAGTCTGCCCGAATTGTCAGTTGGGTAAGAGCGAACTTTCCCAAGGAGACCCTCGATGGAGTGGAGTTTTACGACTTGTCTAGATAGCGCCTATGGATCCGGCATGCAAAAAGCCCGTCCCGCTGAACAGCGGGACGGGCTTTTGTAAGCGGATTTAGCGCTTGGAGTACTGCTGGGCCTTACGGGCCTTCTTGAGACCGGCCTTCTTACGCTCGATGACACGGGCGTCGCGGGACAGGTAACCGGCCTTCTTCAGCGTCGGGCGGTTGTTTTCGACGTCGATCTCGTTCAGCGAACGGGCGATGCCGAGGCGCAGTGCGCCGGCCTGGCCAGAGATGCCGCCACCGTGGATGCGGGCGATGACGTCGTAGGCGCCTTCGAGATCGAGGATCTTGAAGGGCTCGTTGACATCCTGCTGGTGCAGCTTGTTCGGGAAGTAGTTCGCCAGCTCACGGCCGTTGATGGTCCACTTGCCGGAGCCGGGCACAACGCGGACGCGTGCAACGGCTTCCTTGCGGCGGCCAACAGCTGCGCCGGCAACGGTCAGTGCCGGGCGCTCCTTCTTGGGAGCAGCTTCAGCAGCGGAGCTCTCAGAGGTGTAGCTGGTCAGGTTTTCCTCGGCCTCGGGGGCCTCGGTGGTCAGTTCTTCGTTCTGAGCCACGATTCTCCTTGTATTAAGTAAGTTGTTTGGTGGCCAGGACTACTGGGCGACCTGGGTGATTTCGAAAGTCTTGGGCTGCTGGGCGGCGTGCGGGTGCTCGGCACCGCGGTACACCTTCAGCTTGCCGAGCTGCTGGGCAGCCAGGGAGTTCTTGGGGAGCATGCCCTTGATGGCCTTCTCAACGGCGCGGACCGGGTTGGTTTCCAGCAGTTCCGCGTAGTTGACGGAGGTCAGGCCGCCCGGGTAGCCGGAGTGGCGGTAAGCGCGCTTCTGCTCCAGCTTGGCGCCGGTCAGGGCTACCTTCTCAGCGTTGATGATGATGACAAAGTCGCCCATGTCCATGTGGGATGCGAAAGTGGCCTTGTGCTTGCCGCGCAGCAGGATTGCGGTCTGGCTTGCAAGACGACCAAGGACAACGTCGGTGGCGTCAATGACGTGCCACTGGCGGTTGATATCGCCG
This sequence comes from Pseudarthrobacter phenanthrenivorans, assembly GCF_036455295.1. Taxonomy (GTDB): domain Bacteria; phylum Actinomycetota; class Actinomycetes; order Actinomycetales; family Micrococcaceae; genus Arthrobacter; species Arthrobacter phenanthrenivorans_C. The sequence continues at coordinate 13,882 of NZ_JAYXNX010000022.1, forward strand.
GGCTTCGGGGTGTACGTACGCACGGTGTTTGCCTCGTTCTTGTTCTGGCGTTCTTGTTTAGGTGTCGCTAGCTCGCGCACCTACTGTCTGCGCGCTACCGGAACAGAGGTGAGGGCTCCATGTAACCAGTCATCCTGAAGTTCCGAATGTGCACGTTGAGTAGCTATCCTGCAACCGGATTCTCAAGCGGGCACGCACCATCGGAACAGGACACGCACAACGACTACCAAGATTAGCGCGTCCGGGGCATCAGGGTCAAAATGGGGTAGCCAACGGCCACTGTGGCCGTGCCGGCTCAACCTATATAGGGAGACGCAGTGTTGTTAGCGGGGAACGGCGACTCCAGCAGCCTGCTCCTGGTCCTTGCGGCCGGCCTTGCCGGCGCCCTCCTCTCCCTCATCGCCGATGCATTGATAGCAAAGCTCCTTCCGCGGCTCGGCCACGCCCCGTCGCCCCGCGTCCGGACTGCGACGGCGGCGCTCACCGGGAGCGCATGCGTCGCCTTTGCATTGCATTTTGGGATTACCTTCACCCTTCCCGCTTTTATATTCCTTGCGTTACTCGGCGTACAGCTGGCCCGGATCGATGTGGCGCTCCACTTACTGCCCAATCCCCTCGTGTTGATACTGCTCGCCGGCGGTCTTTTATTGCTTTTATTTCCCGGACTAATTGATAAGCAATCTGACCACTTGCTTCGGGCTGTCCTCGGAGCCGTCGTTTTGTTTGCCGCCTACCTGATTCTGGGACTTATATCTCCCGGTGGCATCGGCATGGGCGATGTGAAGCTGGCCGCGCCGGTCGGCCTTTACCTGGGGTACCTAGGCTGGTCCCAACTGCTCTACGGTGGCCTGCTCGGCTTCGTTCTCAACGGTGCCGTCACGGTACTGGTGCTACGGAGAAAAGGCCGGGAACAAGCCACGGAAGTGCCACATGGCCCCTCCATGCTGGGCGCTCTGGCAGCGATCGCACTCTTCACCGGTTAGGCATTTTCGCGTCAATTCCCCCAGCCCTCCCGCGGCATCCAGCGCCGGCTTCCAAGTAGTCGGCACGGTACCCGCCTGCCTTTCTGAGTACTGGCCACATCTTTCGAGTACGTACTTTTGCCTCGTCTGCTAAAAGTCGAGTACAACTACGCATTGTTGGTCAATACCGTCCAGTGACAATCTCTTCTTAGCGAAGTCCAGCCGCTAAGAATTTACGGGGGCAGCTGGAAATTCGTTGAAATCAAAATATCAATTCATTTCACCGAATTAAGGACACTAAAATGACTTCTCTCATGGTCTCGATGATGGCTTTCGTCGCCGGCGTCAAGGATCGTTTCACTCGTGACGAAAAGGGTGCCACGGCCGTTGAATACGGTCTCCTGGTTGCACTGATCGCTGCGGTTATCGTCGTGGTAGTCGCAACCCTCGGCACGCAGATCAACACCGCATTCACAACCATCTCCGGCAAGCTCTGACGGCCCTTACACCGCTGAAGGGGGGAAAAGTGTCATCTCTAATGGTTCCGATTCTCGCGTTGATTGCAGGCGTGAAGGAGCGCGTTACCTCGGAAAAGGGAGCAACCGCTGTTGAGTACGGCCTCCTGGTGGCCCTCATCGCCGCAGTCATCATCGTGGTGGTGGCGACGTTGGGCACCCAGATCAACACCGCGTTCAACACGGTCGCCGGTCAGCTGTAGGAAGCCGGAGTTCTGGAAGCCCAGAGACGGTGGCGGGCGGGTTGGGCAACTGATCCTCAGTTCCGTCACCGCCTCTGGGCTTCACGTTTTGTTCCAGGCAATTCCTGCCGGCCCAAGCAATTCAAGCGATGAAACCTCATCATATGGCTCGCCGGATTTCCCTTCCGGCCCTCAAGAATCCCGGTCATCAATATGAAGCCCCTTGCTAAGCGCCCAGCGCGCCCTCGCGGAATGAGGGAGGCCGGCGCGGTTGCTGTCGAATTTGCTCTGGTTCTACCAATTTTTCTTGCCCTAGTCCTCGGCATCGCTGAGATGGGGCGGGCATTCAACATCCAGGTGTCCCTTAGCGAAGCGGCACGCCAGGCATCGCGCTATGCGGCCGTCCATTGCTCTGAGGCAGGTTACTCACCCTCCAGCGCGCAGGCAGCAGGCGTGGCAGCCGCTCCTTCTGTGCCTCTGACCAGCGCGAACATTGCCATCTCGTACACGGGGACTGGCTCATGCGCTGACGGCAATGACGTCTCGGTCAGCGTCAGCTACACAACTCCATGGATGACAGGCTTTCCCAACCTGATTCCTGGGATGCCGGCCAGCCTCAACATTCAAGGCAAAGGTGTCATGAGATGCGGCGCATGAAGAAAACGAAGTCTGAGCGCGGCGTCGTTGCCCCTCTGACAGCCCTCATTATGGTCTTCCTGTTGGGTATGGCAGCCTTCGCTGTCGACGTTGCCACCATGTATTCAGAGCATGCACAACTTCAAAACGGTGCCGACGCTTCGGCACTCGCCATCGCCAGGGAGTGCGCCAAGTCGGCTACGCCCTGCGCGGCCGATCAATCCTCTGCAGCAGTTGGGTATGCCAACGGCAACGCACTGGATGCACACAGCAATGTCTTTAGCGCTGTAGCGGACGCCACGGCGGGAACCATTGACATTACCCTGCAGTCGCAGGACCCCGATGGAAGCAACCACTTCTCTCTTCAGTTCGCCAGGGTTATAGGCATTCCGACAGCAGACATCCGGGCTTCGGCGTCGGCCAAGTGGGGTTACCCCAGCAGCGGCAAAGGATTTCCTCTGGCCTTCTCGCAAAGCTGCTGGAACCTGGGGCCGGCAACACCTGCGGGCGGCGATGCACAGAAGATCACCTGGAAGCCCGGAACTCCCTCCTGCACAAACGCGTCCGGGCTCACTGTTCCGGGGGGCTGGGGATGGCTGGACGACACATCAACGGATCCCTGCACCGCAGTCACCTCCGTTGGAAACTTCACCTCGAGCAACCCCGGCAACAACCCGCCCACGACGTGCCAAACCATCCTCCAAGGCTGGAAAGACACGCTCCTGGCAGGCGGGACCGTAAAGGTCACCTTCCCCATTTTTGATACGGCCTCGGGCAGCGGAAATACGGGCGTATTCCACATCGTGGGGTATGCGACGTTCAGCATCTGGGGCTGGCATTTCGGAAATTCCGCCGGGCCCTACGAGTTCCGGGACACTGCCACGGATCCGGGCATGAACGCCAACCTGGCCTGTTCTGGTGGAAACGACCGCTGCATCATCGGCCAATTCGTCGAATACTCGACCTCCGTGGGAGGCGGCGGCGGAGCGGACTTCGGGACAGACAGTGTCTCACTCATCAAATAGGAACCAAGTTAGGGGAATACATTGAAAACTCGCCTTCTGGGAGGCATCGTTGCGCTCGTGCTCGCCGTAGTCGGCACTCTGCTTCTCATTTCATACGTTCAAGGCTCTGAAGCCAGGGCCCAGGCGGACCTGCAACCCATCGACGTTCTGGTGGTGGAAAAGCAGATCCCTCAAGGATCGACGCTGGACCAGATCAAGTCGGCGGTCAAGCTCACGTCTCTCCCGTCAGCCTCAGTGCCCAATGGAGCACTGAAGAGCCTCGACGGCCTCGACGGGAAAGTGGCGTCGGCTGACCTGGTGCCGGGCGAACCCCTCCTGGGTGTTCGCCTCGTTGACCCGACGTCTCTGGCAGCCCCGGGATCCGTTCCCGTTCCTGCCGGCATGCAGGAAATCTCGGTACAGCTCGACGCGCAGCGGGTTGTTGGCGGACGTATCGCGGCCGGCGACACTGTGGGAGTAGTAGCCCTGTTCGCTGGAGACGGCCCTGACGGCGCGACCGCGCAGCAGATCTTCCACAAAGTACTGGTCACCAGCGTTCAGCGGGCGGTCACCCAAAACTCGGCGAGCAACCAGGGATCCAGCGAACAGGCAAACACGCAGCTGCCAACGGGCCAGTTGCTGGTGACGTTTGCCCGCAGCGACGCTGACGCTCAAAAGATCGCCTTTGCCGCAGAGTTCGGAAAGCTCTGGCTTACGAAGGAACCGGCATCAGCTACGGAAAGCGCTCCGGCCGTCATCAAGAAAGTCGAGCTGGTCAAATGAGCAGGTTCGTGTTGATCACCCCGGACAACAACTTCACCCAGCGGACCAAGCAGGCCACGAACAGCCTTCACGGTGCTGTGCAGACGTTGCAGGCCGATTACCTGCCGCCGAGCCCGGACGACATCCTTCGCGCCATCAACGGGGACCCGGCGGAAGTGATCCTCCTGGGTCCCGGGCTTCCAACTGAAGATGCCATCCGGCTTGCGAGCCTCTTCGATCTCCAGTTCCCGGAGATCAGTGTGGTCCTGGTCACTGAGGGAGGATCCGACGTCGCCCTGCCGGCCATGCGCGCCGGTATCCGTGACCTCCTCAGCCCGGAGGCGTCCGTCGACGACATCCGGGCGATGCTGGAACGGGCAAGCCTGGCATCAGCGGGACGACGGCGGGGCCTGGGTGCGTCTGTAGCGGAAGCACCCACGGGAACCCGCATTATCGCGGTGATGTCGCCCAAGGGTGGAGTAGGCAAAACAACCGTGACAACGAACCTGGCGGTAGGGCTGGGCAAAGTCTCACCAAGCAACGTCGTCGTAGTGGACCTTGACCTTCAGTTCGGCGACGTCGCTTCCGGCCTCATGCTGGAACCGGAGCGTACTTTGATTGATGCCGTCACCGGAGCGGCCGTCCAGGACAGCATGGTCCTGAAGTCCTACCTGACCCTGCACCCATCAGGTGTCTATGCGCTGTGCGCTCCGCTCAATCCTGCCCAAGCCGACCAAATCAGCGGCGAACAGGTGGGCCACCTTATCGCCCAACTGGCCTCCGAATTCCAGTACGTCGTGGTCGACACCGCACCCGGTTTGGGTGAACACGTCCTTGCAACCTTGGACCGTGCCACCGATGCCGTCTGGGTTTGTGGCATGGACATTCCCAGCATCAGGGGCTTGAGGACAGGCTTCCGGATCCTCGAGGAGTTGAATCTCCTGCCCGAGAACCGGCACGTTGTGCTGAACTTCGCGGACCGCAGAAGCGGGCTCACGGTGCAGGATGTGGAAGCCACGATTGGCTGCCCGGTGGACATAGTCCTGCCGCGTTCCCGGGCCGTTCCCTTTTCCACCAACAAGGGCGTGCCGCTCCTCCAGGACGGCAGCCGAGACAGCGCTGCGCGGGGCTTGAGTCAGCTGGTGGAGCGTCTCAAGCCTGATTGGAAGGAAAAACAGCACAAGAAGCTGCACAGAAGGGCGGTAGTGCAATGAGTCTGGCAAGAAGGTTGGAAGCAGCCCGCGGAAACGACGAGGTCAGGAACGGTCCCGACGCGGCAGTTCCGGCAGCCCCGTGGAGCCCCAACAGTGCCTCGGTTGCCGATCCGCTCGTTTCCCCGGCGTACACAAGTGAACCCAGCGAAGCCCTCACTGCCGTCAAGGAGCGGGCCGGCGTGGCGTTGTATGAGCGCATGGGCAGCCGGATCACGGATTCTTCCATCGAGGACGCGGAACTGCAGCAGTACGTCAAGGATGAACTCAAGAAGATCATCGAAGAAGAGGACATCCCGCTGACGCTCACCGAGCGAAACCGCCTTGTCCAGGAAATTATCGACGACGTCCTGGGCTTGGGCCCGCTTGAGAAGTTCCTCAAAGACGGGGACATCACGGAAATCATGGTCAACGGCCCGGACAAGATCTACGTTGAACGCCAGGGCAAGCTCGGCGTCACCGGTGCCCGCTTCAATGACGAGGACCACCTTCGCAGAGTGATCGAGCGGATCGTGACAAAGGTTGGACGGCGCATTGACGAGTCGTCACCGCTGGTGGATGCACGGCTTAGCGACGGATCCCGTGTTAATGCCATCATTCCGCCCCTGGCCGTCAACGGTTCATCCCTGACAATCCGCAAGTTCGGCCAGGTTCCGCTGACAGTCAACAACCTCATTTCCCTGGGTTCGATGTCTCCAGAAATCGCCGAGCTTCTTCACGCATGCGTCCAGGCCCGGCTCAACATCATCGTGTCCGGAGGAACCGGTACCGGCAAGACGACGATGCTCAACGTACTGTCGTCGTTCCTGCCCTCTGACGAGCGGATCGTCACCATCGAAGACGCGGTAGAACTCCAGCTCCAGCAGGAACACGTGGTACGGCTCGAGAGCCGCCCGCGCAATATCGAGGGCAAGGGCGAAATCACCATCCGGGACCTGGTCCGCAACTCCCTGCGCATGCGGCCTGACCGCATCGTGATCGGCGAAGTCCGTGGAGGGGAATCGCTTGACATGCTGCAGGCGATGAACACCGGCCATGACGGCTCAATCTCAACCGTGCACGCCAACTCGCCACGTGATGCCATCTCCAGGCTGGAGACCCTGGTCCTCATGGCCGGCATGGATCTGCCGCTGCGCGCCATCCGTGAGCAGATTGCCTCGGCTGTCAACCTCATTGTCCATATTTCCAGGCTGCGGGACGGATCCCGGCGAATCACGCACGTGACCGAAGTTCAAGGAATGGAAGGCGACATCGTCACTCTCCAGGACGCCTTCGTATTTGATTACAGTGCGGGCCTGGATGCCAACGGAAGATTCCTGGGACGCCCTGTACCGACCGGGGTACGTCCGCGCTTCGTGGACCATTTCGCAGACCTCGGCATCTCGCTGTCGCCCGCGGTGTTTGGCAGCTCGCCCGTGGGCGGTGGCTTCAGGTGAACACCACCAGCCCGGTCTTCCTGGCGCTCGGAGTGGCTCTCTGCCTGGGTGCCGGCACGGTCCTCTTCTTCATCACATTCAAGAGCAGCCGCGGTGCGATCGCCATGTCCCGTCGGAGGCCCGGGGTAGCCAACGGCCCCACCCTACTCACCCGCGTAACGGATTCGGCCACGTCCTACCTTGAAAGGAACGTCAGCAAGAACGCCAGGTTCGGCAGCCGGGCGTCGTTGGAACAGGCCGGCCTGAAGATGCGCCAAGCAGATTTCCTGTTGTTGGTTGCGTCCGTAGCCATCACCGCCGGCTTTGTCGGGTTCATTCTCGGAGGAATTGTCGCAGCGCTGCTCTTCGTCATGGCGACTCCCTTGCTGGCCATGCTGGTCCTGGGCATCCTTTCTTCCCGGCGCCGTTCAAAGTTCGATGCGCAGCTGGGTGACACCCTGCAAATGCTCTCCGGAGGCCTTCGCGCCGGACACAGCCTGCTCCGGGCCGTAGACGCAGTTTCCAAGGAAGCCGAGGCACCCACGTCCGAGGAGTTTGCAAGGCTGGTCAACGAGAACAGGCTTGGGCGGGACCTCAAGGACTCGATGATTGATGCTGCCCACCGGCTGCGCAGCGAAGACTTCGAGTGGGTGGGCCAGGCGATCGAGATCCATCGTGAGGTGGGTGGGGACCTTGCAGAAGTCCTCGACCAGGTGGGTGAAACCATCCGCGAGCGCAGCCAGATCAAAGGCCAGGTCAAGGCGCTAAGCGCTGAGGGCAGGCTCTCCGCCTACATCCTGGTGGCTCTCCCGATTGGAATGTTCCTGTACATGTCAGTCGCCAACACCTCATACATCGCGACCCTTTACACCACCGTAATCGGGTGGGTCCTGCTGGGAGTGGGAGTTGTCCTCCTGGTTGCAGGGTCGTTTTGGCTCAGCCGCGTCGTAAAGATCAAGTTCTAGGAGGAAGACATGACAGCAATGGCTTGGCTGATTGTTGGCCTGATCGTGTTTCCTACTTCATTCCTGGTGTGGTCTTTCCTGGCGGTAGACAGGAGGGGGTTCGCAGCAGTTCGCAGCAACCTGGGCCGCGGCATCCGCCTCGTGGAGGGTGCGGTGCCCGGGGCAGGGGCGATCGGGGCCGTTGATTCCAAACCATCGGTCCCCCTGGGAATGAAGGTGACGCCCAAAGGGTACGTCGCTTGGCTGGATAAACTCCTGGCCAGGGCCGGCAGGCCTGCACAGCTTCCCCTTCCGCGGCTGCTGATTGCCAAGCCGGCATTGGCACTCCTCGTTGCGGTACTTGGGATCCTTATCGTCAGCAAGAATCCCACAGCATCGGCTTACCTGTTCGTAGTGCTGGCGGCAATCCTCGCCTACTTTGTTCCGGACATCCTGGTTCACGGCAGGGGCGCCGAGCGTCAGAAAGCAATCGAACTCGAACTGCCAAACACCCTCGACCAGATGCTGATCTCCGTGGAAGCAGGATTGGGGTTTGAAATTGCCATGGCGAGGGCAGCACAAAACGGAAAAGGTCCCCTGGCTTTCGAGCTCATGAGAACCCTCCAGGACATGCAGGTGGGCAGGAGCCGCCGGGACGCCTACCTCGCGTTGGCCTCCCGCACCGATGTGCCCGATCTTCGTGCCTTTGTTCGAGCCGTTGTCCAGGCGGACATCTACGGAATTGCCATCGCAAACGTGTTGCGGACGCAGGCAAAGCAGATGCGCGTCAAGCGGCGGCAACGGGCTGAGGAAAAAGCCATGAAACTGCCCATCAAGGTTCTCTTTCCACTGATGTTCTGCATTCTCCCAGCCCTGTTCATCGTCATCATGGGGCCTGCAGTCATCAACGTGATGAAGAACTTCGTAGGAGCTTTTTGACCTTCCACCAAGGCCGGCGCCCCTTCGGCGCCCAATAGACCGGACCCCCTCGGCACCCAGAACCGAGGGGGTCCTTTTGTGTGCCTGCCGTGGTGTTCGGCAAACGCAGCGTCAGCGCAGCAAAAACCATGCAAAAGCGCAGCGAGCAGGCAGTCCGTAAAGACTTTGCGCAGGATGTTGCAAGATCCGGTCAATGTCGTATCAAGCGTTGCTAACTTCATTGAAGCGCTGGTGCTGGGCCAGCCTATCCGTCTCGCACAGGAGTCAAAATGCTTTCTCTCTACACCAACCTCTCGGTCCGCCTTCGCAGCGAAAAGGGCGCAACCGCCGTTGAATACGGCGTCATGGTGGCCCTCATTGCTGTTGCCATCATCGTCGCCGTCACTCTGCTTGGTGGTAACCTCACCGAGCTCTTCAATAGCACTGCTTGCTCCGTCAAGGGCGGCACATGGACGGCGACGACCGCCGCCGCCGCAGGCAGCTGCTCCAAGTAAACCGTCAGGGCTTTCCAAACGTGGTGGCGGCGGCATTTGGATCGCCGCCACTTCCGTTTCAGTAACGGAGCGTATGCAAACGAGAGGCACACCCATGAATCGCCAATCCGAACGCGGCGCTGCTGCTGTCGAGTTCGCGATAGTGGTTCCTGTCCTCGTCATGTTGCTTTTGGGAATCATGGAATTCAGCCGGGTGTACAACACCCAAGCATCGTTATCAGCAGCCGCGCGCGAAGGTGTGCGGGTTATGGCCATATCCAACGATCCGACCGCTTCCCGAACCGCAGCCAAGAACACCGCAGTGTCCCTTAATCCCGCGTTAACTGATTCGAACATCACGTTCAAAAATCTCGACACGGGTACGACGACCTGCGCCTCCGGGAACCGTATGTCCGTAACCATTACGTACTCGCTGTCCACCCTGACAGGGATAGCGGGACCGTTCAGCATGACTGGCCAAGGAGCCATGCTGTGCGGAGGCTAAACATGTCTAAAAGGACGTGCGATGGCGAACACGGCGCTGTTAGCGTCGTCGTCGCGCTGATGCTGGTGGTCCTCCTCGGCTTTGGTGCCATGGCCGTGGACGTGGCGATGATGTATGCGGAACGCACCCAACTGCACAACGGAGCCGACGCCGCCGCCTTGGCAATCGCCCAAAAGTGTGCCAGCAACCTGACAGATCCGGACTGCTCAACCACGTCAACGTTGGCGGCGAACCTGGCGAACAACAACGCCAATGACAGCCTTAGCAACGTCAAGTCGGTGATCCTGGACAAGACCAACCGCCAAGTGACTGTTACGGTCGCCTCCCAGGAAGCGGGGCACACGCCAAACCAGGTGTCCCTCTTCTTTGCGCAGGCCCTTGGAATAAGCACCGCTGAGGTCAATGCACCGGCATCCGTCCAGTGGGGCAGTCCAACCAAAGGTTTGGCTGCCTTCCCCATCACCATCTCAATCTGCCAGGTCCGTGGCCAATACGGCGTCATGCAACTTCTGCAGATGCACGGGACGGGAGCCAACCCTTCCTGCAACTACGGACCGTCCGGCGCGGCAGTGGACGGTGGCTTCGGCGGACTTAAGCAGGACCCTAATGCCTGTGGCGCAACGATCGACATCTCAAAAAGCACCGCCGGCGGCGATACCGGCAACAATCCCCCGCCCTATTGCGACACTCTCCTCAACTCATGGGCGGCAGACATGACAGCCGGAAAAGACGTCATTGTGCTGATTCCCATCTTCAACGCCGTCACCGGTACCGGAACCAATGCCGTCTTCGGCCTCACTACCTTCGCCGCATTCAAAGTTGCCGGTTGGAAATTCGGCCCCACAGGGCTGCCCTATACGTTCCGCAACAGGACGCCGGACGTGCCTGCCGCGCTGCAGTGCAAAGAGCCTTGCCGCGGAATCATCGGAACCTTCGTCAAATATGTCTCCCTGGCCAACGGTTACACCCTGGGCCCCGTGAATCCGGACGGCGCCACCGTCGTCGCCCTCAGCAGCTAGCCCACCCATCAAAGTGGTTTTCTAAGAGCAACAGGAGCAGTTCGTGAAGTCTCGTATGTTGGCCGGTGTATCAGCAATAGTGCTGGCCATCATCGGAGCGGTCCTCATCGTCACCTATGCCCAGGGTGCCGATCAGCGGGCAATGAAGGATATGGATCCAACTGATGTGCTGGTGGTGACCAAGGCTGTCCCGGCAGGTTCGTCCCTCGATATCGTGAAGGCCTCCGTGGCAGTGCAGCAGGTTCCCGCCACCGCTATATCGAAGACCGCCCTGAAAAACCTCGATGATTCGGCCGGCAAGGTGGCCGCCGTGGACTTGGTCCCCGGGGAGCAACTCCTGAAGGAACGTCTGGTCGACCCCGCTGATGCCAAGACCAGCGGTGCTGTCAAGGTGCCCGCGGGACTTCAGGAGGTCACGTTCGAGCTGGAGCCGAAAAAGGTCGTGGGAGGCCGCCTGGAGCCCGGCGACCACGTAGGCATTGCGCTCAACTTCACATCCGGGGCCGACAAGACCAAGGCAGGCGATCCAACTACCCAGCTCACCATCCGCAAGGCCCTGGTCACCGCCGTCCAGCGAGCACCGCAGCCATCGGCCACCGCAAAGCCAACGGACGGCACCAACCCCCAGGACACCACCCTCCCGCAGGGATCCTTCATGGTGACCGTGGCCGTCAATGACATCGACGCCGCGAAAATCATCTACTCCTCCAACAACGGTGACCTCTGGCTCACCAAGGAACCCCTCGACGCCCAGGACAACGGCCCGTTCATCGCCAGGAAGGACAACGTGTACAAATGAGCCGCTTCGTCCTCCTCTCCCCCAACACCGACTTTGACCAGAAGCTGCGCGCCGCCGTCGCCAACGGCCTGCGCGGCACCGTCCAGACCATCGCCTCGGACATCCTCCCGGCAGGCCCGGCGGAACTGTTCGCCCTCCTCAACCAGGAGCAGCCGGAAGTCCTGATCATCGGCCCCGACGTTCCGTACGAAGAGGCATTGCGCTTCGCCAAGGTCTTCGACGTCCAGCTCCCGGGCCTCAGCCTGGTCCTGGTCAGCGACGTACAGCCGGAGTTCCTCCTTCATGCCATGCGCGCCGGCGTCAGGGACATCCTCAGCCCGCAGGCGGACGCTGCCGAAATCAGGGTCCTGCTGGAACGTGCCTGCCAGTCCTTCGCCACCCGCCACCGCGGCACCGAATCACAGCAGACGGAAGCAACCACCAAGGGCCTGGTCATCGGCGTCTTCTCCCCCAAGGGCGGCGTGGGAAAAACCACCCTGGCCACCAACATCGCCATCGGCCTGGGCCAAATGGCACCCATGAGCGTGGTGATCGTGGACCTGGACCTGCAGTTCGGCGACGTCGCCTCCGGCCTCTACCTTAACCCGCAGCACACGGTCACGGACGCCGTCACGCCGGCCGCCGCGCAGGACTCCCTGGTCCTCAAGGCCTTCCTCACCGTCCATCCTGCCGGCATCTACGCCCTGTGCGCGCCGCCCAACCCCGTGGACGCGGACCACATCACCCCGGCCCAGGTCAGCCGGCTGCTCGAACAGCTCGCCCAGGAGTTCCAGTACGTGGTGATCGACACGGCCCCCGGAATGCCGGAAATCGGCCTCGCCGCCATGGAACAGTGCACGGACGTGGTCTGGGTCAGCGCCATGGACATCCCCAGCCTCCGCGGCCTGCGCTCCGGCCTGGAGGTGCTGCGCCAGCTGGAGATCATGCCCGAATCCCGCCACGTGGTTCTCAACATGGCCGACACCAAAACCGGCCTTAATGTCCAGGACGTCGAATCCACCATCGGCGCACCCGTGGACGTCAGCGTCCCCCGTTCCCGTGCGGTGGCCCTCTCCACCAACCGCGGCGTCCCAATCCTCCAGGAATCCAAGAAAGACCCCGCCGTCAAGAGCCTTCGCCAGCTGGTGGAGCGCTTCAACCCGGCATGGCGTACACAGGCCCAGCGGAAGCTTCACCGAAGGGTGGTTATCTGATGAAACTCTCCGAACGCATCAATGCGGTCCAGAACCGGAGCCAGGCGGCCGGTGCGGGCACCGCGCTGCTCGACGCTCCCCTCCCGGCACCCTCGCCGTCCCCCGCGGAAAGTCTGGAGCGGCACCTCCCGGGGCATGCCGCCGTCGTGCATTCAACGCACGACGCCGGCACCCAGCCGGTGCCCTCCGCACCCAAGGTGGACGTCTTCGCAGCCATGAAGGACAGGGCGGCCACGGCCCTTTTTGAACGCATGGGGACGCGCTTCAATGACGCCGCCGTCACCGAGCAGGAACTGAGGAGCACCGCCAAGGAGGAACTCACCCGCATCGTCGACGCCGAGCAGGTGCCGCTGACCCCGGAGGAACGCACCCGCCTGGTCCAGGACGTTGCCGACGACGTGCTGGGCTACGGCCCGCTCCAGCGCCTGTTGGACGATCCGGCGGTCACCGAAATCATGGTCAACCGCATGGACCAGATCTACGTGGAACGCAAAGGCAAGCTCACGCTCACGGAGTCACGGTTCGGCTCCGAAGAACACCTGCGCAAGGTCATCGAACGGATCGTGTCCAAGGTGGGACGCCGCATTGATGAGTCATCTCCGCTGGTGGACGCACGCCTGGAGGATGGCTCGCGTGTCAACGCGGTCATCCCGCCACTGGCCGTGGGCGGGTCATCCCTCACCATCCGAAAGTTCAGCAAGACACCACTGACGGTCCGCAACCTCATCGATTTCGGCACCCTGACCCCGGAAATGGCCGAGCTTCTGAACGCCTGCGTCAAAGCCAAGCTGAACATCATCGTCTCCGGCGGTACCGGCACGGGCAAGACCACGCTCCTCAACGTCCTGTCCTCCTTCCTGCCCCACGACGAACGGATCGTCACCATCGAGGACGCGGTGGAACTGCAGATCCAGCAGGAGCACGTGGTCCGACTCGAAAGCCGGCCACCCAATACCGAGGGCAAGGGTGAGGTCACCATCCGCGAGCTCCTCCGCAACTCCCTCCGCATGCGACCGGACCGCATTGTGGTGGGCGAGGTCCGTGGCGGGGAATCACTGGACATGCTCCAGGCCATGAACACCGGGCACGACGGCTCCCTCTCCACCGTGCACTCCAACTCCCCCCGCGACGCCGTGGCACGCCTGGAAACCCTGGTGCTGATGGCCGGCATGGACCTTCCGCTGCGCGCCATCCGCGAGCAGATCGCCTCCGCCGTGAACCTCATCGTCCAGATATCCCGGCTCCGCGACGGCTCCCGCCGCATCACCCACGTCACCGAGGTCCAGGGCATGGAAGGCGACATAGTCACCCTCCAGGACGCCTTCGTCTTCGACTACTCCGCAGGCGTTGACGCGCAGGGACGCTTTCTCGGGCGGCCAGTCGCCACAGGGATCCGGCCCCGCTTCATCGACCGGTTCGAGGACCTGGGCATCCATGTCTCTCCCGCGGTATTCGCCGGATCACTTTCGCCCGGCGCCAAGTAGGGACGCGGCCATGCTCATCGCCCTCGGAAGCGTCATCCTCCTGGCAGCCATCTGCCTCCTCGGTGTGGCCGTGCTCCTGCCCGGCGCACCCTCGGTGCCGCTGGACCGCCGTCGTCCGTTTGAACCCGAGCCCCCGTCCTCGCTGTCCCGCCTGGCGCTGTCTGGGGTGAGGTCCTTCGAACGCCTCCTCGCCGGCCGGAACGTCAAACTGTTTTCCCGTGCGGAACTGGAACACGCCGGCCTCCGCCTCAGCCAGGCCGAATTCTTCCTGCTCGTGGGCATCGGCGCGTGCGTGGGACTGCTGGTGGGTTTGGTCACCGTGGGTCCCGTCATGGGACTGCTGCTGGCCCTGCTGGCACCCTTCGTGGGCAAACTCGTCCTCGGTTTCCTGGCCGGCAAGCGCCGTGCCGCCTTCGACGGCCAGCTCGGCGACACGCTGCAGCTGCTCTCGGGAGGCCTGCGGGCCGGGCACAGCATCCTGCGCGCCATCGACGCCGCTGCCGCGGAGTCCCAAAAGCCGACGTCCGAGGAGATGCGGCGCGTCATCACCGAAACCAGCCTGGGCCGGGATCTGTTGGCTGCCCTCAACGACACGGCGGACCGGATGAAGAACGAGGACTTCGTCTGGATCTCCCAGGCCATCCAGATAAACCGTGAGGTGGGCGGCAACCTGGCCGAGGTGCTGGACCAGGTGAACGAAACGATCCGCGAGCGCACCGAAATCAAGGGCCACATCAAGGCCTTGGCCGCGGAAGGCAAGTTCTCCGCCTACATCCTGATCGCCATGCCGTTCGGCATTGTGGCCATGCTGCTGGCTGTGAGCCCCAACTACATGAACGCGATGTTCACCCACCCGCTGGGCTGGGTGATGATCGGCGCCTCCTTTGTCCTCATGACCATCGGTGCGCTGTGGATGCGCAAGATCATCGACCTGAAGTTCTGAGGACGCCATGAACCTGACCGTTTTGCTCGCCGTGCTGCTGGTGTGTGTACCTGTGGGGTTGCTGGCCTGGTCCGTGCTCACCGTGGACAAACAGGGGCGCGTGGCTGTGACCGAGCTGCTCTCCCGCGGCGCCCCGACCGTCACCGCCGCCCCCGTCTCCAAGGCCGGCCTGCTGGAAGGGATCGGACGGCGGCTTACTCCCCCGGCGTACGTGGCCTTCCTCGACCGGCTGCTGTCCCTTGCCGGCCGGCCGGCCTCAATGCCGCTGGGCAAGGTACTGGGATCGAAGCTGGGCCTTGGCGTGGCAGGGGCGGCAATTGGCCTCTATCTGACCTCCATTGGCAGCTCGCCGATTATGAAACTCGCCGGGATCTTCGTCCTGGTCCTGGGCTACTTCATCCCGGACCTGCTCCTGTACAGCAAAGGCCAGGAGCGGCAGAAGGCCATGCAGCTGGAACTCGCCAACACCCTGGACCAGATGCTGATTTCGGTGGAAGCCGGGCTGGGTTTCGAAGGGGCAATGGCCCGGGCCGGCGAGAACGGCAAGGGTCCGCTCGCGGAGGAACTGGTCCGTACCCTCCAGGACATGCAGGTGGGGCGCAGCCGCAGGGAGTCCTACATCGCCCTGGCGGAACGGACCAGCATCCCGGAACTGCGCAGCTTTGTGCAGGCCGTGGTGCAGGCCGATACCTACGGCATTGCCATCAGCCGGGTGCTGCGGGTCCAGGCCAAGGTCATGCGCGTCAAACGGCGCCAACGCGCTGAAGAAAAAGCCATGAAGCTTCCCGTCATGATCCTCTTCCCGCTGCTCTTCTTCATCTTCCCGGTCCTCTTCATCGCCATTCTGGGACCGGCCGTAATCAACGCGGTGATGACCTTCAGCGGCCACTAAGGGATACGCAGGGGGGCGGCAAGGTTGCCTCAAGGTTTACACAGAATGATGAGAAATTGAACCGCGAAGGATTTCCAGGAAGTAGCCTTGAACAATGCACAGTCCAGATCCCGGCACCAGCGGAAAGAGCCCCGCCGCGGACTCACTGCTCCCCGGGGTCACTCTGCCAGCCCCGCCAACTCCGGAGCCAGGCCAGGTCCATTCCCTGGAAGCGGCCGGACTTTTGCCGCTCATTGATGCTGCCGTACTGGATGAACTGGAAGACGAACTGGCAGGATCCGGACTGGCCCGCCGCTTCGCCCGCGACTACGCCGCCATGTGGGACATCCGCCTGGCCCGGCTGGGAACAGCCGTGGACAGCGAGGATGAAGCCTCCGCCCTGGACGCTGTCATCAGCCTCAAGATCAGCTCTGCCATGGTGGGCGGCGTACGGCTGGCCCGGCTCGCCGAACTCCTCGAAAGCCTGATCCGGCAGGGCGACTTCGCCCGGAGCCAGGCCATGATGGCGGATATAGCCCAGGACGGCGCACTCACTGTTTCCGAGCTGCAGACAACGTACATCCTGGAAACGGCCAGCGGCACGGCAGAAGGGACGTGTGCGCCGTAAGGGGGCAGCGCCTACGCGTCGTCCGGACGCCGCGGCGCCAGGCGGTAACCCACACCGCGAACTGTCTGCAGCCACCGCGGCGACAGCTGGTCCTCCTTGAGTTTGCGCCGCAGGTTTCCCACATGGACCTCCACGGCACGCTCGTCGGCCTCGCTGATGTAGGTGTCCCGGTCGTAGAAATCGCCGCGGACCGCGCGCACCAGGTCCGCCCTGGTGCACACCGCGCCCCCGCCCTTCAGGAGCACGTGGAGCAGGTCGAACTCGCTGCGCGTCAGGCCCAGCGGTTCACCTTTGACCTCCACCGTGCGGGTGCGGTGGTTCAGCAGGAGCCCGTTATGCTGCAGAACCCCGGGTTCGGGATGGTGGGCGGCAGGCGCCTGCGCTTGTCCCCAGTGTGCAGGAGACGGCTCCTGCCCATCCGCCTCGTGGCGCGGCCTGCGCATCATCGCCGCCACCCGCGCCCGCAGTTCCCTTGGGCGGAAGGGTTTGGCTATGTAATCATCAGCCCCGGCATTGAGGGCCGATAGCAGGTCAGGCTCGTCGGTGCGTCCGGTCAGCATCACCACATACGCGTTGCTGAAATTCCGGATCCGCCGCAAAACCTCAAACCCGTCAATGTCCGGCAAACCGATATCCAGCGTCACAACGTTGGCTTGCTTGCCGCGGACCACCTCAACCCCGGAGCGCCCATCAACTGCCGTATGCACTTCGAAGCCTGCCTGCGTCAGCACTCCTTCAAGGAGGTTACGCACATCGGCATCATCTTCGATGACTACAGCTACACCAAGATCGTCCATTACTATCCCTGCGCCAGGCGGAGATGGCCCCCCATTGGCCCAGCGCCAATGCCATCCCGCTCCAACCATTTATACGCTACTAGTAAGCCGGGCTGATGACACCCCAATCTGCGCCGGAAATTGAAAAGTCAATTATTATGACAAGGCATGTGCAATATCCGAAGGAAAGGATGATTGTCCAAGGCAACTGGGGGTAATAGATAACCTTGGCAACACTTGCTTTCCAGACGTAAAGGGGTACGAGTCAAAAACATGGCCGAGCCGTTGTTCCGCCGTGGACCCGGCCGCATCTTCCGCCGGCTGGGAACGCGAGCCCAGGTGGTTTTGTGCCAGCTCCCCCTTTCGCTCCTTGCGGCCGCAATTGCCGTGGCTACCCCCTTTGCGTGGCCTTCCCTCACCCATAGCCCGCTCTATCTGGCCGGGATCGCCCTGCACGCAATCCTGTTCCTTGGCTGCTTCCTGGTCCCGTGGGAGCGCCTGGCCCACCGCCCATACCTGCTGATTCCGGTCCTGGACTTCGTCGCCATCGGGCTCCTGCGGAACGGGGCGGCGCCCCTCCTGCCGGGTCTGGCAGTGCTGGTGGTTTTCCCGGTCATCTGGCTCTCTGCCTCCGGCATGCTGGCCCGCAGCAGCCTGGTGCTCAGTTTCTTGGGCCCCCTCCTGATCATGCTTCCCTCAGTGGCCGAAGACTTTCCTGCCGTCACCGCCGGGGACGTCACCAGCGCCGTCCTGTTTCCCCTCATGATGCTCGCCGTGTCGCTGGCCATCCGCTTCGCCAGCGTGAGCCTCCGCCAGCAGCAGGCTGAATTGGCGGACAAGGACCGGGAACTCCGGGACCTTCTGGCCGCCAGCCGGGAACGGGAGAAGCTTCTTGAAACCGTGCTGGACGCTACGGACGTAGGTATTGCCGCCGTCGACCGCTCCGGGCACTTCCTGGTTTCCAACAGCAGGCAGCGCAACTTCCGCCGCGCCACGGGCGCCGATGAGGCCATTCCCGGGCAGGGACACCAGCTCATCTTCGGCCAGGACCGCGTCACCCTTCTTCCGCCGGACCGGCGCCCCATCAGCCGGGCCATGGCCGGGGAGTCCTTCGCCGACTACCTGGTCTGGGCGGGCGAAGGCCCGGACCAGCGCGCTGTATCCACCGCCGCCCGCCCGCTGGTCAGCGAAGGGGGCCGCCTCACGGGCGCAGTCGTGGTTTACAGCGACGTCACCGGCTGGGTAGAGTCCCTTGCCGCCAACCAGGAACTGGTCTCCAACGTCTCGCACGAATTCAAGAACCCCCTGAACTCGATCGTGGGGAATATGGACCTGGTGCTGGATGATGCAGAGCTCCTGCCGCCGCACATCACCCGGCGCCTGCTGGTGGTGCAGCGCAACGCCGAACGGCTGCTGGACCTGGTGGCCGACCTCACCACCTCCGCCTCCACCACGTTGAACGTCCACCCCAAGCGCACGGACCTGGCCAGCCTAGTGGAGACCAGCCTGAGCTCCGCCCAGGCCTCGGCCGAGCGGTCCCATGTGGAGATCGCCGCGGACGTCCCGTCACCGCTGTGGGCCTACGCCGATCCCCTGAGAATCGGACAGGTGCTGGACAACCTGGTGTCCAACGCCATCAAGTACTCCCCCGACGGCGGCCGGGTCAGTATCAGCGCCCGGGCAGACAAGCAGTGGGTCCAGCTGAGCGTCACGGATTCCGGGATGGGCATGTCCAGCGAGGACGCTGCGAAGGCATTCAACCGATTCTTCCGGTCCGAATCTGCCAGGAGGGCAGCCATTCCGGGGGCAGGGCTGGGACTTTCGATCACCCGGATGATCGTGGAGCGGCACGGTGGCAGCATCATGTGCGAGAGCGGCGAGGGCCAGGGCAGCACCTTCACGTTAACGCTGCCGGCAGAGGGTCCTCCGCCGGCATTCTAGGACCATCCATTGTTGAGTAACTGCCGTTTTGAGCGCCGAAAACGGCAGTGTGCCCTCCCCGGCGAGGGCCCCGGCCCGAGCTTGCGAGGGCTGGGAGCCGGTGGGGAGCACTCGATTGAGTGGCCCGTCGAAACACTTAGTACTCGCGGACGGCCCTGGTTTGTTCGGCACGGGCCAGCAGCTCGCTGTCGGAGGGATACGCCACTTCCTCCAGCACCAGGGGATGCGGGGCCGCAAGGACGGACTTCGCGTCCCGCTTCTGCAGCAGGAGCCGCTCGTACAACCAGCCCGGCTCCACGGCCCCCTCCCCCACGTACAGGGCTGAGCCGATCAGCGCGCGGACCATGTTGTGGCAGAACGCATCGGCCTGGACGGTGGCTACGATGACGCCGTCCTCGCCGCGCCGGAACTCAAAGCGCTGCAGCTCGCGGATGGTGGTGGCACCTTCGCGCGGCTTGCAGAAGGACAGGAAGTTCTGCAGGCCCAGCAGCTGCGACGCGCCCTGGTTGAGCAGCTCAACATCCAACGGGTTCTTATGCCACAGGGTGAAGTACCTTTCCAGCGGGTCCCACAGGGCCGGTCCATCGGCGATGCGGTAGCTGTACCGGCGCCAGAGGGCCGAGAAGCGGGCGTCGAAACCTTCGGGAGCAAGCGTAACCGCATGCACCTCCACAGCCCCGGGCAGGTCCCCGAGCGACCGGTTCAAGGCCCCGCGGAGCCTGCGCAGCATGGCGACGGCGGGATCCAGCTCGTGCCCGCGCGGCAGGCCCAGCCACTCGGCTTCAGCCAGGTCCAGATGGACCACCTGGCCCCGTGCGTGGACGCCCGCGTCGGTGCGGCCGGCGACGGTGACCCGCACCGGCCGGCGCACCAGAAGCTGGATCGCTTCCTCCAGGACGCCCTGCACGGTCCGCAGCCCTGGCTGCACTGCCCACCCGCTGAAGGGGCCGCCGTCGTAGGAAAGATCGAGCCGGATACGCAAAAACCCGCCGCCCCCTGGAACGGGGGCCGCGGGTTTTTGGTGGTTCACAGACCTAAGTCTATGCGAAGGAAATCAGCGAATTACTTCGCGTCCTTCTCCTCGGCTGCGGGTGCCTCTTCGGTTGCAGCTTCCTCAGCAGCAGGTGCCTCTTCGGTTGCAGCAGCTTCCTCAGCGGCCGGAGCCTCTTCAACGGGAGCTTCCTCGGCGGCCGGAGCAGCCTTGGCAGCAGCCTGGGTAGCCTCGGCTACGACGGCCTGCTTGGCGGAAACCGGCTCGAGGACCAGTTCGATGACAGCCATGGGAGCGTTGTCGCCCTTGCGGTTGCCGATCTTGGTGATGCGGGTGTAGCCGCCGTCGCGGTTCTCCACTGCCTGTGCGATGTCGGTGAACAGCTCGTGGACGACGCCCTTGTTGCTGATCAGGCCGAGCACGCGGCGGCGGGAAGCGAGGTCGCCACGCTTGGCGAAGGTCACCAGGCGCTCTGCGTACGGCTTCAGGCGCTTGGCCTTGGTGACCGTGGTGGTGATCCGCTTGTGCTCGAACAGGGATGCTGCCAGGTTCGCGAGCATGAGGCGCTCGTGAGCCGGGCCGCCTCCGAGGCGCGGACCCTTAGTGGGGGTAGGCATAATTGTTTCTCCTCATGTGGAAGCCGTGGGCGGCACACCATGGTGCTGCCCGCCGGCCAAGGTCTGGTTTAGAGTTCGTCGTCGCCGAAGGCGGCGTCGTCCTCTTCGATTGCTGCGGCGCGTGCTGCGAGGTCAAAACCGGGAGGCGAGTCCTTGAGGGACAGGCCCAGTTCAACCAGCTTTGCCTTGACCTCGTCAATGGACTTGGCACCGAAGTTGCGGATGTCCATCAGGTCAGCCTCGGAGCGGGCAACGAGTTCACCCACGGTGTGGATGCCCTCACGCTTGAGGCAGTTGTAGGAACGGACGGTGAGGTCCAGATCCTCGATCGGCAGTGCCATGTCCGCTGCCAGGGCAGCGTCGGTGGGCGACGGGCCAATCTCGATACCTTCAGCTGCGGTGTTCAGCTCACGGGCCAGACCGAACAGTTCCACCAGGGTGGTGCCTGCGGAAGCTACGGCATCGCGCGGGGCGATGGCCTGCTTGGTCTCGACGTCGACAATCAGCTTGTCGAAGTCGGTGCGCTGCTCAACACGGGTTGCTTCCACGCGGAAAGTAACCTTCAGCACCGGCGAGTAGATGGAGTCGACCGGGATGCGGCCGATCTCTGCGTCGCCGGACTTGTTCTGAGCTGCCGAAACGTAGCCACGGCCGCGCTCGATGGTGAGTTCGAGTTCGAACTTGCCCTTCGAGTTCAGCGTGGCGATGTGCAGATCCGGGTTGTGGAATTCGACGCCGGCCGGCGGAGCGATGTCCGCGGCAGTGACGACTCCGGGGCCCTGCTTGCGCAGGTAGGCAACGACGGGCTCGTCGTGCTCGGAGGAAACCGACAGGTTCTTGATGTTCAGGATGATCTCGGTGACATCTTCCTTGACACCCGGAACCGTGGTGAACTCGTGCAGCACACCATCGATCCGGATGCTGGTTACAGCAGCACCGGGGATGGAGGAGAGCAGGGTACGGCGGAGGGAGTTTCCGAGGGTGTAGCCGAAACCCGGTTCCAGCGGTTCAATGACGAAACGCGAACGGTTTTCGGAGACTACCTCTTCGGAGAGGGTGGGGCGCTGTGCAATGAGCACTTAGGTTTCCTTTCGGCGAGCATCCGCTATATGACGCAACACAGGTGGTGGAAATTCGGTCTGAAGACTTAACGCGCTGGGCTTGCCCGGACCATCGCTGGTCCGGGCAAGCTCCTGCTGCGGAAAGAATTAGACGCGGCGGCGCTTCGGAGGGCGGCAGCCGTTGTGGGCTGCGGGGGTGACGTCCTGGATGGAGCCAACCTCGAGGCCAGCGGCCTGCAGCGAACGGATGGCGGTCTCGCGTCCGGAACCCGGTCCCTTGACGAAAACGTCTACCTTGCGCATGCCGTGCTCCTGCGCACGCTTGGCAGCGGCTTCGGCAGCCATCTGGGCAGCGAACGGGGTGGACTTGCGCGAGCCCTTGAAGCCAACCTCGCCAGAGGAAGCCCAGGAAATAACAGCGCCGCTCGGATCCGTGATGGAAACGATGGTGTTGTTAAAGGTGCTCTTGATGTGCGCCTGGCCAAGCGCGATATTCTTCTTGTCCTTCTTACGCGGCTTGCGAACCGCGCCACGAGTCTTCGGGGGCATTTTTTCTCCTACAGAAAGTTATTGGGGAAAGTCCGTTGTATGGGCCCACACTTGCTGGGTTCCTTGAAATCGCGTCAGCGATTTTAGGGAGCAAGTGGGGATTAACGGGCCTTCTTCTTGCCGGCGACGGTACGCTTCGGGCCCTTGCGGGTACGTGCGTTGGTCTTCGTACGCTGACCGCGTACGGGCAGGCCCTTGCGGTGGCGCAGGCCCTCGTAGCTGCCGATTTCAACCTTGCGGCGGATGTCAGCTGCTACTTCGCGGCGAAGGTCACCCTCAACCTTGTAGTTGCCTTCAATGTAGTCACGCAGCTCAACCAGCTGGGCGTCAGTCAGGTCCTTGACGCGAACGTCAGCGCTGATGCCCGTGGCAGCCAGGGTTTCGTGTGCACGGGTCTTGCCCACGCCGTAGATGTAAGTAAGCGCAATTTCCAGCCGCTTTTCGCGGGGAATGTCTACGCCAGCGAGACGAGCCATAGTGGCAGTACTCCTTGATAAACCGGAGGTCGTAGGCAGTACACCCGCACGGTCCGTGCGGCCCCAGCCTCCGACCGGGGGTTAGCTGTCCGGACTCTTTCGAGCTCAATGTTCCAGATCAGCTTGTGCTGCCTTTATTTACTTGCGTGGGTTAGCAACCCAGGATTTCCTTCAGGGAAGGAAATTAGCCCTGGCGCTGCTTGTGGCGCGGGTTCTCGCAGATCACCATGACCCGGCCATTACGGCGGATCACTTTGCACTTTTCGCAGATCTGCTTGACGCTCGGCTTGACCTTCATGGCATTCCTTTGCGTGTAGCAGTTTGGTCAACTGGAGCGGCAGCCAGTTCGAACTGACGCCGCCCAGCAATTTACTTGTAGCGGTAGACGATACGACCACGGGTGAGGTCGTACGGGCTCAGCTCCACCACTACGCGGTCCTCAG
Source organism: Pseudarthrobacter phenanthrenivorans (assembly GCF_036455295.1). Lineage (GTDB taxonomy): Bacteria > Actinomycetota > Actinomycetes > Actinomycetales > Micrococcaceae > Arthrobacter > Arthrobacter phenanthrenivorans_C. Next base: position 37,221 of record NZ_JAYXNX010000022.1, read on the forward strand.
GGAGGATTCGGATGTAGTGCTGACGCATCTTTCCAGAGATGTGTGCCAGAACGATGTGCTTGTTGGTGAGCTCAACGCGAAACATCGCGTTAGGCAGCGCCTCGGTCACAACGCCTTCGATCTCAATGACCCCGTCCTTCTTGGCCATACCCTCCGCTAACTGTTGTTGCCGCAGCCCCGCCGGATTGCACCGGGCATGACCACGAACGTTTTTGTTGGATCGATTGCCGGCTCCAGGCCCAAAAGGGCGTGGCAGTCCAGACAACCAACAAGCAACACTACCCTCTTGGCCGGTAAAAGTTAAATCGGCCATAGTAGCCTACTCGGTGCGGTAGGCACCATATTCGCCGGCGGGGGTGCTCACCGGAGCAGCCGCGGCCACACCGTCCAGGATGGCCAAACGGACGACGTCGGCTGCCGCGCTTTGCAGCGTGATGAGGCTGATCTGCCGGGCAGCGTCGTCCGAACGGTCGAGGGCCACAGCACCGGTTGCCAGGCAGAAAACGGTATCCCCGTCAGCCAGGGTATGGCTCGGGTTCAAGGCCCGCGCAATCCCGGCATGGGAGGCCGAGGCAGTCCTTTTACATTCGGCCACGTCAAGGACGGCATTCGTGGCCACGACGACAAGAGTGGTGTTCAGTGGCTGGGAATCAGCACGGCTGACTGGGTCCGGCCCCGTTGACCCAAAGGGCACTCCGAGTGCGTTGACGATGGCCAGCGCTCCGACGACCACCCCGTTCTCAAGGGTGACCGATGCGGTTCCTGCGCCACCCTTGAACTGCCCCCTGCCGATGAGCGCTCCGGTGCCCGCACCCACGTTGCCGCGGCCGACGTCGTGCCCTTCCTTGTGTGCGGCAGCGGCGGCGGCTGCAGCGTAGCCCATGTCCGGCGTCGGGCGCGCGGCAAAGTCGCCGCCCCTGCCCAGATCGAAGATCGCGGCGGCGGGGACGATGGGCACCAGCCCGCCGGGGACCGGAAATCCGCGGCCGTGCTCTTCACACCACCGCTGCGCACCGGCGGCGGACACCAGGCCGTAGGCGCTGCCGCCCGTGAGCACTACCGCATCCACGTTGCTTACCAGGGTGGTGGGGTCCAGCGCATCAGTTTCGTGCGTGGCCGGTCCGCCGCCCTGGACATCCACGGAGCCGACGGTGCCCTGCGGCGGAAGGACCACCGTGACACCTGTCAACCAGCCGTCAGCGTCCTTCTGCACATGCCCCACACGGATACCCGGTACGTCGGCAATGGTTCCCATGCCCCTATTGTCCCCTCGACTGGCATGCCTCTGCCGCATCGGCGAACTTTATGCGAGACTGCAAACAACACAGGGTTAATGGGCAACGAAGCCTTTGTTAACTATTGGAGGAGAAGGGCTTTTCCAGGGGTTTCGCCCACCAACAATGTGGTGAAGTAATAGCTTGATTCCCCTTACCCGCGAGACCGGCCACAGCTGGCTCCGAAACCCGTGAGAGATCCGCATGACACGTCAACTCTCCCCACGACCCTCCACCAGGCCCGCTGACCCGCCGGCCGGTACCGCCAAGATACCCCGCAGGAGATGGACCGCCCGGAGCCGTCGCGACTTCTTGGTTTTCCTTGCGATGGCGCTGCCCAACCTGGTGCTGATCGCCGTCTTCACCTACCGTCCGCTGTTGAGCAACATGTATTACTCGACCCTGGACTGGACCCTGGGCTCCCCCACCGCCACGGTGGTGGGCCTGGACAACTACGTGACCTTCTTCAGCAGCAACGATGCGCCCAAGGTCCTGGGTACCACGGCGGTCTTCACCCTGGTTACCGTGGGCGGTTCCATGGTGCTGGGCCTGCTGGTCGCGCTGGCACTGAACGCGAAAGTCCGCGGCACCACCTTCGCCCGCTCCGCCGTCTTTGCCCCCTATGTGCTCTCCGGAGTCGGCGTGGGCCTGGTCTGGCTCTTCATCTTCGACCCCGGCTATGGCGTCCTTGCCTGGCTGCTGCGGGGCTTAGGGCAGCAAAGCCCGCAGTGGATCAACGATCCACAGCTCTCCCTGGTCATGGTGATCCTGGTTTACGTATGGAAGAACCTGGGCTACTGCGCCGTGGTGTACCTGGCTGGGCTGCAGTCCCTTCCCAAGGAAGTCATGGAAGCTGCCTCCCTTGACGGCGCCAACGGTTTCCGCCGCTTCATGGCGATCTCGCTGCCGCTGCTGTCCCCCACCACGTTCTTCCTGCTGATCACCACCATGCTCAGCTCCCTGCAGGCCTTCGACCTGATCCGGATCATGACTCCGCTGGGCTCAGGCACCAGCACGCTGATCTACGAGGCCTACCTCCAGGCCTTCGGCGCCTACAACAGGGCCGGCTACTCAGCAGCCATTTCCGTGGTCCTGTTCGCCATCCTCCTGGTCATCACCGTGCTCCAGCTGCGGTTTGTGGAACGAAAGGTGCACTACTCGTGACCTCCCTGTCTCCGGTGAACCCGGACCCCGCTGCTCCTGCCGTTCCCGGACCCGCCCCGGAACCCGGCCGCGACCGCCCGTTGTCGCGCCGCAACCTCATCCAGACGCTCGTGGGCGGCTACCTGCCCCTGCTCATCGCGACGCTGGTGGTGTTCCTGCCCCTGCTGTGGATGGTGCTCAGCTCCTTCAAGCAGTCCGGCGAGATCGTCACCACGGACCTGAAGATCCTGCCGGAGAGCCTGAACCTGGACAACTACCGGACCGCCATGACCACCGTCCCGTTTGCGCAGTTCTTCCTGAACAGCACCATCGTCACCCTGGCCGGGGCCACGATCAAAGTCATCCTGGCAATCCTGACCGCGTACGCCCTGGTGTTTGTCCGCTTCCCGTTCCGGAACTTCATCTTCGTGCTGATCCTGGTGGCCCTCATGGTGCCGCCGCAGGTTTCCATCCTGCCCAACTTCATCCTGATCGCGGGGATCGGTGGAAAGAACACGTTGTGGGGCATCATTTTGCCCGGCCTTGGCACGGCCTTCGGCACCTTCCTGCTGCGCCAGCACTTCCGGACCCTGCCCAATTCAATCCTGGAGTCGGCCGAGATGGACGGTGCCGGCCACTGGCGCCGGCTGTGGCAGATCGTGGTTCCCGTCTCGGTGCCGTCCATCGCCACGGTAGCGCTGGTGACGATCGTGACCGAATGGAATGACTACATCTGGCCACTGATCATCACGGACCGGCCGGAAACCATGACGTTGCCGGTGGGCCTGACCCTCCTGCAGAACAGCGAGAGCAACGCCGCCGGCTGGGGTGTCCTCATGGCCGGGGCGGTCCTGGTCATCGTCCCCATCCTGATCATCTTCGCGGCCCTGCAGCGCTACATCGTGGCGGGCCTCACCCAGGGCAGCGTGACCGGCTAAGCCGCCGGCCGCCGTCGTACTTTCACACCCTCGAATTCCGAACTTCCAAAGGCAACAACCGAAAGGAACTGTCATGACACTTCATCTGGACCGGAGGCATTTCCTGGGCCTGGCGGGGCTGACCGCCTCCGCCGCTGCCCTGGCCGCATGCGGCGGACCCTCAACCACCGGCGGCGGCCAGGCCACCACCCAGGCTGCCGATATCGACTTCAGCGGTGTTAAGCCTGCGGCCAAGATCGATTTCTGGTCCAGCCACCCCGGGCAGTCGCAGGACGTGGAGAAGAGCCTGATCGAGAAGTTCCAGGCAAAGAACCCCGGCATCACCGTCAACCTGGTGACGGCCGGCGCCAACTACGAGGAAATCGCCCAGAAGTTCCAGACGGCGCAGGCTGCCAAGTCCGGCCTCCCGGGCGTCGTGGTCCTGTCGGATGTGTGGTGGTTCCGCTACTACACCAATGGCAGCATCATCCCGGTAGACAGCCTCACCAAGCAGCTGGACATGAAGATGGACGACTTCCAGCAGTCCCTGGTGGATGACTACAAGTACGACGGAAAGCACTGGGCACTCCCCTACGGCCGCTCCACGCCGCTGTTCTATTACAACAAGGACCACTTTGCCGCTGCCGGCATACCGGACCGCGCACCCAAGACCTGGGATGAGTTCGGCCAGTGGGCACCCAAGCTGAAGGCCAGCTCCGGCGCCCAGTACGCCTACATCTACCCGGCCCTGGCAGGCTATGCGGGCTGGACCCTGCAGAACATGCTGTGGGGCTGGGGCGGCGGCTGGTCCAAGGACTGGGACATCATTTGTGACTCCCCCGAATCAGTGGCCGCACTGCAGTGGGCCCAGGACTCGATCTACAAGGACAAGTGGGCGGGCGTCTCCTCCAAGGAAGCAGCGGACGATTTTTCCGCCGGGCTGACCTCAGCCACCATTGCCTCCACGGGCTCCCTGCTGGGGATCCTGAAGTCCGCCAAGTTCAACGTCGGTGTCGGTTTCCTGCCGGGCGGCCCCAAAGCCACCACCAACGTCTGCCCCACCGGCGGCGCAGGCCTGGGCATCCCCAGCGGGATCACCAAGGAGGAACAGCTCGCCGCCGGGATGTTCCTGGACTTCGTCACCCAGCCCGAGAGCACCGTCGAGTTCTCCGCGGCCACGGGTTACATGCCCATCCGCAAGTCGGCGGACATGTCCGCCGTCCTCGCCAAGACGCCGCAGATCAAGACGGCCGTCGACCAGCTCGCCGTCACCAAGGTCCAGGACAACGCGCGCGTGTTCCTGCCGGGCGCCGATCAGGAGATGGCCAAGGCCGCCGCCAAGATCCTCACCCAGCAGGGCGACGTCAAGTCCACCATGACGGACCTCAAGAGCACCCTGCAGGGCATCTACGACCACGACGTAAAGCCGAAGCTGAAGGCCTAGGCGTAGCCGACACACAAAAGCCCTGGCGACCCCTGTATTCAGGGGTCGCCAGGGCTTTTCCGTGCGGCAGGCGAGCGTGCGCGTCCCTTACGGGATCGGCACCGGGGTGACGCCGAGGGGCACCAGGTGCTCCGCGCCGCCGTCGGGCGCTGACAGCACCCAAATGCCCTTCTCGTGCACAGCCACCGAGTGTTCCCACTGGCAGGACCGCTTGCCGTCGGTGGTGACCACGGTCCAGTCATCCTCCAGGACAGCCGTCTCGATGCCGCCACGGACCAGCATGGGTTCAATGGCAAGGCACAGGCCCGGCTTGATCTTGGGGCCGCGGTGGCTGGTGCGGTAGTTCAGGACGTCCGGCGCCATGTGCATCTCGGAGCCGATGCCGTGGCCCACGTAGTCCTCCAGGATGCCCAGCGGCTTGCCGGGGACGGAGGAGACGTAATCGTCGATGGCAGCGCCAACGTCCCCCACGTGCTTGCCGGTGGCCAGTGCGGCGATCCCCCGCCACATGGCAGCCTGGGTGACGTCGGAAAGCCGCTGGTCCTCGGGATCGGCGGTCCCCACAATCACCGTGCGGGCGGAGTCCGAGTGCCAACCGTCCACAATCGCGCCGCCGTCGATCGAGATGATGTCACCGTCGTGGAGCACCCGGGCGCCCGGGATGCCGTGCACCACTTCTTCGTTGACGGACGTGCAGATGGTGGCCGGGAAGCCGTGGTAGCCCAGGAAATTGGACTTGGCCCCTGCCGCGTTCAGGACGGCGGCGAAGACGTCGTCCAGGTGCTTGGTGGTAACGCCCGGCACCGCCGCGGCAACGGCGGCGTCCAGCGCACGGCTGAGGACCAGGCCCGCCTCCTGCATGGTGCGCATCTGGGCGTTGTTCTTGAATTCGATCCGGGGCTGGCCGAAGGCCATGGTGTTTCCTTTCAAATGGCTGAGGCTCCCCCCGGATGCCGGGAGGAGCCTCGATAAACCGGGCGCCTTAGATATCAGGCTGCCTGTGCGGCCTTGATGGCCTGCATCACGCGGTTGGTGACTTCGTCGATGGGACCGATCCCATCAACCTGGGTGAGGATGCCACGCTCGGCGTACTTCGCCACCACGGCTTCGGTCTGCTGGTGGTACAGGTCCAGGCGGTGGCGGATGACGGCTTCGTTGTCGTCGCTCCGGCCCGTTTCCTTGGCCCGGCCCAGGAGGCGGTGCACCAGTTCCTCGTCGCCAGCGGTGAGCTGGAGGACCACGTCGAGCTTCTCGTCGCCGTCGGCGAGGATCTCGTCAAGGTAGTCCACCTGCGCGGTGGTGCGCGGGTAACCGTCCAGCAGGAAGCCGTTTTCGACGTCGGACTCGCCCAGGCGGTCGCGGACCATCTTGTTGGTCACGCTGTCCGGAACGAAGTCACCGTTGTCCATGTACTTCTTGGCCTCGAGGCCGAGCGGGGTTTCGCCCTTCACGTTGGCACGGAAGATGTCGCCGGTGGAGATGGCCACAACGCCGAGGCGTTCTGAAATCCGCTCCGCCTGCGTTCCTTTTCCGGAACCGGGAGGTCCAATAATCNGTTTCGCCCTTCACGTTGGCACGGAAGATGTCGCCGGTGGAGATGGCCACAACGCCGAGGCGTTCTGAAATCCGCTCCGCCTGCGTTCCTTTTCCGGAACCGGGAGGTCCAATAATCAACATTCTCGTCATCGCAAAAGCCCTTCGTAGTGACGTTGTTGTAGCTGCGCATCAATCTGCTTTACGGTCTCCAAACCAACGCCCACCATGATCAGGATCGAGGTGCCACCGAACGGGAAGTTCTGGTTTGCGTTGATCAGTACCAGTGCCACCAGCGGGATCAGCGCCACGAAGCCCAGGTAGAGGGCGCCGGGGAGGGTGATCCGTGAGAGCACGTACTGCAGGTAGTCCGCGGTCGGCCGGCCGGCGCGGATACCAGGAATGAAGCCGCCGTACTTCTTCATGTTGTCCGAGACCTCTTCAGGGTTGAAGGTGATCGCGACGTAGAAGTAGGTGAAGAACACGATCAGGACGAAGTAAACCGCCATATAGATCGGGTGGTCACCGCGGGTCAGGTTGTTGTTGATCCACTCAACCCACGATGGCATTGGCTCACCGTTCCGGGGCTGGTTGAACTGCGCAATCAACCCGGGAATGTAGAGCATGGAGGAAGCGAAGATCACCGGAATGACACCGGCCATGTTCACCTTGATGGGAATGTAGGTGCTGGTCCCGCCCACCGTGCGGCGGCCGATCATCCGCTTTGCATACTGCACTGGAATGCGGCGCTGGGACTGTTCGACGAAGACCACCAGGGCCACCGTCAGCAGGCCCACGGCCAGGACGATGAAGAAGGTCCCGGGACCCTGCGCGGTCCAGATGGCACCCAGCGAGGTGGGGAACTGGGCGGCGATCGACGTGAAGATGAGCAGCGACATGCCGTTGCCCACGCCCTTCTCGGTGACGAGCTCGCCCATCCACATGATGAGGCCGGTGCCAGCCGTCAAGGTGATGATGATCAGGATGGTGGTAATGATGCTGCTGTCCGGGATGATCGGCAGCTGGCAGCCGGGGAGCAGCTGCCCGGAGCGGGCCAGGGACACCAGGGTGGTGGCGTTCAGCAGGCCCAGGGCGATGGTGAGGTAGCGGGTGTACTGGGTCAGCTTGGACTGGCCCGACGCGCCCTCGTCATAGAGCTCCTGGAACCGGGGAATGACCACCCGGAGCAGCTGGACGATGATGCTCGCCGTGATGTAGGGCATGATGCCCAGGGCGAAGATGGACACCTGGAGCAACGCGCCGCCGCTGAAGAGGTTGACGAGCTGGTACAGCCCGCCGGCCGTCTGACCATTGTGCAAGCATTGCTGGACATTCTGGTAGTTCACACCTGGCGAGGGAATGAAAGCACCCAAGCGGAAGATGGTGATGATTCCCAGCGTGAACAACAACTTGCGTCGCAGATCAGGCGTGCGAAAGGCCCGGCCAAATGCGCTAAGCAAGCGTCCTCCTGTGGTGTCAATAAGGGTGGGGTGTCGGATTGTGATAAATCCCGACAACCGAGTCTAACGGTTGGATACGCCCTGCGAACAATCCGCAGCGGCGGGTATGCGCCGGATGGCGGGAAAAACTCGCCCGGCGGATATGGAAAACTCCCGGTATCCGGGGCCGAAGCCCGCGGATACCGGGAGTTCAACAGCTGGCGCCGTCCCTTACAGGGCGGTGGTGCTTCCGCCGGCTGCAGCAATCTTTTCAGCGGCGCTGGCCGAGAATGCGTGGACGGTGACGTCAACCTTGACGGTGATGTCGCCGGTGCCCAGCACCTTGACGGGCTGGTTCTTGCGAACGGCACCCTTTTCGACCAGGTTCTCCACGGTGACTGCGCCACCTTCCGGGAACAGCTCGTTGAGCTTGTCCAGGTTTACAACCTGGAACTCCACCCGGAACGGGTTCTTGAAGCCACGCAGCTTGGGCAGGCGCATGTGCAGCGGCAGCTGGCCGCCGGCAAAGCCAGCCTTCACCTGGTAGCGGGCAGCCGTACCCTTGGTACCACGGCCAGCGGTCTTACCCTTGGAGCCTTCACCACGACCAACACGGGTCTTGGCGGTCTTGGCACCCGGGGCGGGACGCAGGTGGTGAACCTTCAGGGCGTTCTGCTTCTCAGCAGCCTGTGCCTTATCAGCAGTGTTCTCTGCCATTTACTTCGCCTCCTCTACCTTTACCAGGTGCGGAACCGTGTTGAGCATTCCAACGGTCACGGCGTCGGCGGTGCGGACAACGGTGTGTCCGATCCGCTTCAGGCCGAGGGACCGCAGGGTGTCGCGCTGGTTCTGCTTGCCGCCAATGGCGGACTTGATCTGAGTGATCTCCAACTGAGCGTCGGAGGGGACCAGGTTCTTAGCCATGACTAGGCACCTGCCTTCGGGGCGAGGAGAGCCTTCACCAGCGCCTGGGGGGCAACCTCGTCCAGCGGCAGGCCGCGGCGTGCTGCCACGGATGCCGGCTCTTCGAGGCGCTTCAGGGCGTCAACGGTCGCGTGAACGATGTTGATGGCGTTGGAGGAGCCGAGCGACTTGGAGAGGATGTCGTGGATGCCCACGCACTCCAGTACTGCACGGACCGGACCACCGGCGATAACACCGGTACCGGCGGAAGCCGGACGCAGCATTACGACGCCGGCAGCGGCTTCACCCTGAACGCGGTGAGGGATGGTGTTGCCAACGCGGGGAACGCGGAAGAAGGACTTCTTGGCCTCTTCAACGCCCTTGGCGATAGCAGCGGGAACTTCCTTGGCCTTGCCGTAGCCCACGCCGACCATGCCGTTACCGTCACCAACGACGACCAGTGCGGTGAAGCTAAAGCGACGACCACCCTTGACGACCTTGGAAACGCGGTTGATGGTGACAACGCGCTCTACGAACTGGTTCTTCTCGGCTTCACGGCCACCGTCGCGGCCGCCACGGCCACCGCGGTCGCCGCGGCCCTGGCCGCGGTCGCCACGCTCGCCGCGACGGGCGCCACCACGGCGGTCCTCGGCAGCGGGGGCAGTGGTCTCAGCAGCTGCGGCCTCGGGGGCCTTCTGATCTGCAGACACAGTGTCCTTTTCCTTGTTTGCTTCGGTCACAGTGACAGCCCACCTTCGCGTGCACCGTCGGCGACGGCGGCGATCCGGCCGTGGTACTTGTTACCACCACGGTCGAACACGACAGCTTCAACGCCGGCAGCCTTGGCACGTTCGGCAACGAGCTCGCCAACGCGCTTGGCCTTGGCAGTCTTGTCACCTTCGAATGCACGGAGGTCAGCTTCCAGAGTGGACGCGCTTGCTACGGTCTGGCCAATGGTGTCATCGACAACCTGGACAAATACGTGGCGTGCGGAACGGTTGACCACCAGACGGGGGCGGGCAGCAGTACCGGAGATGCGCTTGCGGATACGAAGCTGGCGGCGGCTGCGACCAGCAGCCTTGCTCTTGTTCGTACGCTTCTTGTTAATGGAGATGGCCATGGTTACTTACCAGCCTTTCCGACCTTGCGGCGGATGACTTCGCCGGCGTAACGGATGCCCTTGCCCTTATAGGGGTCCGGCTTCCGCAGCTTACGAATGTTGGCAGCAACTTCGCCGACCTGCTGCTTATTGATACCTGAGACAGAGAGCTTGGTCGGTCCCTCTACTGCAAAGGTGATGCCGGCCGGAGCCGAAACGTTGACCGGGTGGCTGTAGCCAAGAGCGAACTCAAGGTCAGAACCCTTGGCCTGAACGCGGTAACCGGTACCGACGATTTCAAGCTTCTTCTCGTAGCCTGCGGTGACGCCCTGGATCATGTTGGCGATCAGGGTGCGGGTCAGGCCGTGGAGCGAACGCGAGGCGCGCTCGTCGTTCGGGCGGGTAACGGTCAGGGTGTTCTCTTCCAGGGCAACCTCGATGGGGCTGGCCACAGTGTGGGTCAGCTCGCCCTTGGAACCCTTGACGCTGACGACAGAGCCGTCAACCTTGACCTCAACGCCGGCAGGAACGGTGATGGGGAGACGTCCAATACGTGACATTATTCTCTTCCTTTCCCGTTACCAGACGTACGCGAGGACTTCGCCGCCCACGCCCTTCTTGCCGGCCTGCTTGTCAGTCAGGAGGCCGGAAGAGGTGGACAGGATTGCGATACCCAGGCCACCCAGCACGTGCGGCAGGTTGGTGGACTTCGCGTAAACGCGGAGGCCCGGCTTGGAGATGCGGCGTACGCCGGCGATGGAACGCTCGCGGTTCGGACCGAACTTGAGTTCCAGGGTCAGCTTCTTGCCAACCTCGGCGTCCTCTTCCTTCCAGCCGGCGATGAAACCTTCGGCCTTGAGGATGTCGGCAACGCGTGCCTTGAGCTTGCTGTAAGGCATAGACACGGAGTCGTGGTATGCCGAGTTTGCGTTACGCAGGCGCGTAAGCATATCTGCGACAGGATCTGTCATTGTCATGTGGGCTCATGCCCTTCCTCGTAACGGTTTCCGCCGTTCCGTCCCTTACGGGTCGAAGCGGCCGGACCTTTTACGTAGTTAATTAAGCTTCGGTTTTGAACGGGAAACCAAGCGCCTTAAGCAGCGCGCGGCCTTCGTCGTCGGTCTTGGCGGTGGTCACGACCGTGATGTCCATACCGCGGACGCGGTCGATCTTGTCCTGGTCGATTTCGTGGAACATAACCTGTTCGGTCAGACCGAAGGTGTAGTTGCCGTTGCCATCGAACTGCTTGCCGCTCAGGCCGCGGAAGTCGCGGATACGGGGCAGTGCCAGGGTGACCAGGCGGTCCACGAATTCCCACATGCGGTCGCCACGCAGGGTTGCGTGTGCACCAATGGGCATGCCTTCGCGCAGCTTGAACTGTGCGATCGACTTGCGGGCCTTGGTAACCTGCGGCTTCTGGCCGGTGATCTGGGTGAGGTCGCGGACGGCGCCGTCGATCAGCTTGGAGTCCTTGGCGGCATCTCCAACACCCATGTTCACAACGACCTTGACCAGACGGGGAACCTGGTTGACGTTGGCGTACTTGAACTCATCCTGGAGCTGGCCCTTGATGGTTTCGGCGTACTTGGTCTTCAGACGGGGAACGATCTTCGTTGCCGGAGTCTCGATGGTCTCAGTCATTAGATGTCCTTCCCGGTGCTCTTGGACACGCGGATACGGACGGTCTTCTTGACGCCGTTCTTCTCCACGGTGTCGAGGCGGAAGCCCACGCGGGTCGGCTTCTTGGTCGACGGGTCAACCAGGGCCACGTTGGAAATGTGGATCGGGGCCTCTACGACCTCGATGCCGCCGGTCTTGGTGCCGCGCTGCGACTGTCCAACCCGGGTGTGCTTGGTGACGCGGTTGATGCCCTCGACCAGCACGCGGTTGGTGTCGGTGAAAACGCGCAGAACCTTGCCCTGCTTGCCACGGTCGCCGCCGCGCTCAGCCTTGGCGCCAGTGATGACCTGTACCAGGTCACCCTTCTTGATCTTTGCAGCCATGGACTAGAGCACCTCCGGAGCCAGAGAAACGATCTTCATGAACTTCTTGTCACGCAGTTCACGACCAACCGGTCCGAAGATACGGGTACCGCGGGGGTCACCGTCGTTCTTCAGGATCACAGCTGCGTTCTCGTCAAACTTGATGTAGGAACCGTCCGCACGGCGGCGTTCCTTCTTGGTACGGACGATGACGGCCTTGACCACATCGCCCTTCTTTACGTTGCCGCCCGGGATTGCATCCTTGACGGTGGCGACAATGACGTCACCGATGCCTGCGTAGCGACGGCCGGATCCACCGAGAACGCGAATGGTAAGGATTTCCTTAGCACCCGTGTTGTCGGCGACCTTCAGTCGCGACTCCTGCTGAATCACTATTTACTCCTTGCGTCGCGCCGGTTCTCAGGCCGTGGTCTTGCTACGGAATGAGCCTTGCGGAACGGTTGATCGGGGTGTCTCTTGACCTGCCTGGATTTTGCCAGACCAGGCCTAAACGCCCGTGCCAGAAGCAGTTGCTCCCATCCGGTCCGGGACGGATCCCGGGCGCACAGGGGCACTATGCTGTGGCACGCTTGTTTACGAGGTTGATGACGGCGCGCGAAAGGCGCCATACAAACTCAATATCCTAGCACGGTTTCCGCCCGTTCCCATATCACCCGCGTCCCCCGCCCCGCAAGCACCGTCCCCTGCCCGCAGGACGGACGACGGCGTCACGCACTGCAGCCTTTCGGCCCACCCAGAGTGCCACTCCCCCACAACACCGGGCCCCGCCGTCGTCCGTCTTTGGGAAAACCTGCCTGGCGTGACGCGTGCGTTAAACGAGGAAGCCCCCGCTCCCGTGAAGGGAGCAGGGGCTTCGACTAAGCAGCAGGTGCTACTTGGCCTTCTCGAGGATTTCCACGAGCCGCCAGTTCTTGGTGGCGGACAGCGGACGGGTCTCGGCGATGACAACGAGGTCGCCGATGCCGGCGGTGTTCTCTTCGTCGTGTGCCTTGACCTTGGAGGTACGGCGGATGACCTTGCCGTACAGTGCGTGCTTCACGCGGTCCTCAACCTCGACAACGATGGTCTTTTCCATCTTGTCGGAGACCACGTAACCGCGACGGGTCTTGCGGTAACCGCGCTGCCCAGCCTTGGCTTCGGTAGCAGTTTCGGTCACGTTCTGGTCCTTTTCACTCACTTGGCGTCCTCCTCGGTCTCAGCCTTTTCAGCCTTGTCGGCCTTCTTGGTTGAAGCCTTCTTGGACTTCTTCTCTTCCTTGGCTTCCACAACCGGTGCGGCAACCTCGGCACGAATGCCCAGCTCGCGTTCGCGGAGAACGGTGTAGATGCGTGCGATGTCCTTCTTTACCGCGCGCAGGCGACCGTGGTTCTCCAGCTGTCCGGTGGCGGACTGGAAACGCAGGTTGAACAGCTCTTCCTTGGCCTTGCGGAGTTCTTCAACGAGACGCTCGTTGTCGAAACCGTCCAGCTGTGCGGGAGCCAGATCCTTGGATCCTACTGCCATTTCTACTCACCACCTTCGCGACGCACAATGCGTGCCTTCAACGGCAGCTTGTGGATTGCCAGGCGCAGGGCCTCGCGAGCTACCTCTTCATTGACACCGGAGAGTTCGAACAGAACCCGGCCCGGCTTGACGTTGGCGACCCACCATTCCGGTGAACCCTTACCGGAACCCATGCGGGTTTCGGCCGGCTTCTTGGTCAGGGGACGGTCCGGGTAGATGTTGATCCAGACCTTACCGCCACGCTTGATGTGGCGGGTCATCGCGATACGGGCGGATTCGATCTGACGGTTGGTGACGTATGCCGGGCTCAGAGCCTGGATACCCCACTCACCGAACGAGACCTCGGTGCCGCCCGTAGCAGCGCCGGAACGACCCGGGTGGTGCTGCTTACGGTGCTTGACTCGACGTGGGATAAGCATTTAAGCCTGTCCTCCTTCTGCTGCTGCAGGTGCAGCTTCAGCTGCCGGTGCTTCGGCAGCAGGAGCTGCTTCAGCGGCCGGACGGTCGTTGCGACGGCGGCGGTCACCGCGGTCAGCGCCACCCGGGCGGCCCGGACGCTCGCCACGGCCACCGCGGGACGGTGCGGCAGCAGCCTGTGCGGCCAGTTCCTTGGCGGTGACGTCACCCTTGTAGATCCAGACCTTCACACCGATGCGGCCGAAGGTGGTCTTGGCTTCGTAGAAGCCGTAGTCGATGTTCGCGCGGAGGGTGTGCAGGGGCACACGGCCTTCGCGGTAGAACTCCGAGCGGGACATTTCAGCGCCACCCAGGCGGCCCGAGCAGGCGATACGGATGCCCTTGGCACCTGCACGCTGTGCGGACTGCATGGCCTTCTTCATCGCACGGCGGAATGCCACGCGGGAAGTCAGCTGCTCTGCAACGCCCTGGGCAACAAGCTGGGCTTCCATCTCGGGGTTCTTGACCTCGAGGATGTTCAGCTGAACCTGCTTGCCGGTGAGCTTTTCGAGCTCGCCGCGGATGCGGTCTGCTTCTGCTCCACGGCGGCCGATGACGATGCCGGGACGTGCCGTGTGGATGTCCACGCGGACGCGGTCACGGGTGCGCTCGATCTCGACCTTGGCGATGCCGGCCCGCTCCATGCCCGTGGACATGAGCTGGCGGATGCGGATGTCTTCGCGAACGAAGTCCTTGTACCGCTGGCCGGCCTTGGTGCTGTCAGCGAACCAGTGCGATACGTGATCGGTGGTGATGCCGAGTCGGAACCCGTGCGGGTTTACTTTCTGTCCCACTTAGCGAGCCTCCTCTTTCTCCGGGGTAGCGACTACCACGGTGATGTGGCTGGTGCGCTTCTTGATCTGAAATGCACGACCCTGGGCACGCGGCTGGAACCGCTTCATGGTCGGGCCTTCATCAACAAACGCTTCGCTGATGATGAGGTCGCCTTCGTCAAACGCAACGCCATCACGGTCCGCGAGGACCCGGGCGTTGGAGATTGCCGACTGAACTACCTTGAATACCGGCTCCGAAGCTGCCTGCGGGGCAAACTTCAGAATTGCCAGAGCCTCATTCGCTTGCAATCCACGAACAAGGTTGACGACGCGCCGGGCCTTCATAGGCGTTACGCGGATGTGGCGCGCAATTGCCTTGGCTTCCATTGCTTTCCTTCTCTCGTCTTTGACGTAAACGCAGGCGCCTAGCGGCGCTTGCCCTTACGGTCGTCCTTGACATGGCCGCGGAATGTCCGCGTGGGAGCGAATTCGCCGAGCTTGTGCCCGACCATCGACTCAGTGACAAACACCGGGATGTGCTTGCGTCCGTCGTGTACGGCGATCGTGTGTCCGAGCATGTCGGGGATGATCATCGAACGGCGGGACCAGGTCTTGATGACGTTCTTGGTGCCCTTTTCGTTTTCCCTGGCTACCTTCACAAAGAGGTGCTGGTCAACGAAAGGACCTTTTTTCAGGCTGCGTGGCATGTGTCCAGGCTCCTATCGCTTGTTCTTGCCAGTACGACGGCGACGAACAATAAGCTTGTCGCTCTCTTTGTTGGGGCGGCGGGTGCGGCCTTCACGCTTACCGTTCGGGTTCACGGGGTTACGACCACCGGAAGTCTTACCTTCACCACCACCGTGCGGGTGGTCAACCGGGTTCATGGCGACACCACGGACGGTCGGGCGGACGCCCTTCCACCGCATACGGCCGGCCTTGCCCCAGTTGATGTTCGACTGCTCGGCGTTGCCGACCTCGCCGACGGTTGCGCGGCAGCGCACGTCAACGTTGCGGATTTCGCCGGAAGGCAGGCGCAGCTGGGCGAAGCGGCCTTCCTTGGCAACAAGCTGGATCGACGCGCCGGCGGAGCGGCCCATCTTGGCGCCGCCACCGGGACGCAGTTCAACTGCGTGGATGACAGTACCCACCGGGATGTTGAGCAGCGGCAGGTTGTTACCGGGCTTGATGTCAGCACCGGCACCTGCTTCAACAACGTCACCCTGGGAGAGCTTGTTGGGAGCGATGATGTAACGCTTGGTGCCATCAACGTAGTGCAGGAGGGCGATGCGAGCCGTGCGGTTCGGATCGTACTCGATTTCGGCAACGCGGGCGTTGACGCCGTCCTTGTCGTGGCGACGGAAGTCGATCAGACGGTACTGGCGCTTGTGTCCACCACCCTTGTGACGGGTGGTGATCTTACCGGTGTTGTTACGGCCGCCCTTCTTGGGCAGCGGACGTACCAACGACTTTTCCGGCGTCGACCGCGTGATTTCGATAAAGTCCGCTACGCTCGAGCCACGACGGCCCGGGGTAGTCGGCTTGTACTTACGGATTCCCATAATTTATTTCCTCGTTAAAGTGGTCTCCGCTACGCGAGCGGACCGCCGAAGATGTCGATGGTGCCTTCTTTGAGGGTGACAATCGCACGCTTGGTGTTCTTGCGGGTACCCCATCCGAATTTGGTGCGCTTGCGCTTACCGGCACGGTTGATGGTGTTGATCGATTCGACCTTGACGGAGAAGATCTTCTCCACGGCCAGCTTGATCTCGGTCTTGTTCGAACGGGGGTCCACCAGGAAGGTGTACTTGCCCTCGTCGATCAGGCCGTAGCTCTTTTCCGATACGACGGGTGCAAGCACGACGTCGCGGGGATCCTTGATGGTGGCTGCACTCACTTGGCATCCTCCTCGTTCTTTGCTGCCTTAGCGGCAACGAATGCGTCGTAGGCAGCCTTGGTGAAGACAACGTCATCAGAGACGAGAACGTCGTAGGTGTTCAGCTGGTCTGCGTACAGAACGTGAACGCCGGCGAGGTTGCGCACGGAGAGTGCAGCAACGTCGTTATCGCGCTCGATGACGACCAGCAGGTTCTTGCGGTCGGAAACACCGCGAAGCGTCGCCAGAGCAGCCTTGGAGGAGGGCTTGTCGCCCGCAACCAGCTCGGAGACAACGTGGATACGACCGTTGCGGGCCCGGTCAGACAGTGCGCCGCGCAGTGCAGCAGCAATCATCTTCTTGGGGGTGCGCTGGCTGTAGTCACGCGGGGTGGGACCGTGGACAACGCCACCGCCGGTCATGTGCGGAGCACGGATGGAACCCTGACGGGCGCGGCCGGTGCCCTTCTGCTTGAACGGCTTGCGGCCTGCACCGGAAACTTCAGCACGGGTCTTGGTCTTGTGGGTTCCCTGGCGGGCAGCAGCGAGCTGGGCAACGACAACCTGGTGCAGCAGCGGCACGTTGGTCTGAACGTCGAAGATCTCTGCAGGCAGGTCAACCTGGACAGTGTTAGCCATTGAACTAGGCTCCCTTCACGGCGGTACGTACGAAGACGACCTGGCCGCGGGCACCGGGAACGGCACCCTTGATCAGGAGCAGCGACTTCTCGACGTCAACCGCGTGAACGGTGAGGTTCAGCGTGGTGTGACGAACGGCGCCCATACGGCCGGCCATTCTCATGCCCTTGAAGACGCGGCTCGGGGTGGATGCGCCACCGATTGAACCGGGCTTACGGTGGTTCTTGTGGGCACCGTGGGAAGCACCAACGCCGTGGAAGCCGTGACGCTTCATAACACCGGCGAAGCCCTTACCCTTGGTGGTGCCGATGACGTCGATCTTCTGGCCGGCTTCGAAGAGCTCTACGGAGAGCTCCTGGCCCAGCTCGTACTCGGCAGCATCTGCGGTACGGAGTTCGACGACGTGGCGGCGAGGCGTGACGCCTGCCTTCTCAAAGTGACCAGCCAGCGGCTTGGTGACCTTGCGGGGATCGATCTGGCCGTAGCCGATCTGAACGGCGACGTAGCCATCAACTTCTGCGTTGCGCAGCTGGGTGATGACGTTCGAGTCTGCCTGGACCACAGTGACGGGGATGAGCTTGTTGTTCTCGTCCCAGACCTGGGTCATGCCGAGCTTCGTGCCCAGCAGGCCCTTTACGTTACGGGTTGCGGTCATAGTTTCTCAGCACCTCCCTACAGCTTGATTTCGATGTTCACGTCAGCCGGCAGGTCGAGACGCATGAGCGAGTCAACAGCCTTCGGCGTGGGATCGATGATGTCGATAAGACGCTTGTGCGTGCGCATTTCAAAGTGCTCGCGGCTGTCCTTGTACTTGTGCGGAGAGCGGATTACGCAGTACACGTTCTTCTCCGTGGGCAGCGGCACGGGGCCAACTACCGTTGCGCCTGCGCGCGTGACCGTCTCAACGATCTTCCGTGCTGAAACGTCAATGACCTCGTGGTCGTATGACTTCAGCCGGATGCGGATTTTTTGTCCCGCCATGTCGCCTGACTCTCTTTCAGTCTGTGCTTCCCCGGTTTAGGGCTGCCCTGTTCACTTTCTCGTTGTATGGCTGCCGAAGCATTTGAGGTCGTAACCACCATCCGCCGCACAAGCTGAATCCGGATAAATCCGGGTTCCTCAACCTGCCGGCGCAACCGACCCCCGCGGTCGGGCGTGTCGCGCTGAACACGCATACAAATCCGCAAATCCATTGGGGTGGGTTATGTTTGGTCTTCAACTTGGACCCTGCACCCGGCATTATCCGGATCGGGACGCGAAGAAGCGCTTGAACAACTCATCTAGTATGCCGGAAAACAACAGCAGATGCGAATCGGGGCCGCCGCCGCCCTCCTGATGCCATTGCCGTGGAAGGGAACGGGCTGGATGATAGGGGCATGACCCTGGAAGGCACTGAATCGGTGACGGAACTGGCCGGGCGCGTGCCGCCGTCGTTCACCCTCGGCGTCGCTGCTGCGGCGTTCCAGATCGAAGGCGGAGTCAAAGCAGGGGGCCGCGGCCCCTCGGGATGGGATGCGTTCGCGGAGAAACCCGGCACGATCATGGACGGGCACTCCCCCGCCGTGGCCTGCGACCATTACAACAGGCTGCCGGAGGACGTAGCCCTGCTCAAGGAGCTGGGAGTCGATTCCTACCGGTTCTCATTGTCGTGGCCACGGATCCAGCCGGACGGGCAGGGCGGCTTCAACAGGGAAGGCCTGGACTTCTACGACCGCCTGATTGACCAGCTCCTTGACGCCGGCATCTCTCCCATGGCCACCCTCTACCACTGGGACACCCCCTTGCCGCTCGAGCACCGCGGCGGCTGGCTGAACCGCGATACGGCCAAACGGTTTGGCGAGTATGCCAGTGCCGCCGGGGAGCGGTTCGGGGACCGCGTGGCCCAATGGGTCACCCTCAACGAACCCGTCTCGGTCACCCTGAACGGATATGCACTGGGAGTGCATGCCCCGGGACGCCGGTTGATGTTCAATGCACTTCCCGCCGTCCACCACCAGCTCCTGGCACACGGGCTCGGAGTGCAGGCGCTGCGGGCAGCGGGCGTAGCCGGCGGCGTGGGTATCACCAACCTCCACTCCCCCGTCAGGCCCGCCAGCCGGAAGGTCGGTGACCGGCTCGTTGCCCACCTCTACGACCTGCTGATGAACAGGGTCTACGCCGACCCCGTGCTGCTGGGCCGGTACCCCTCATTGCCGTTGTACGCCAGGCCCTGGCTGCGCTCCATTGGAAAAATTTCCGATGCGGATCTCACGACGATCCACCAGCCCCTGGACTTCTACGGACTCAACTACTACTTCCCCGTCAAGGTGGCCCTGGGACCGGGCATCACCCCGATGCCAGCCGACATGCACCAGGAACTCGCCAAGCTGCCCTTCCATGAGGTGGGCTACCCGGAGTTCGGCAGCACGGGGTTCGGTTGGCCTGTAGCACCGGAGCATCTGGGCATCCTGCTCCAGGAAATGCGGGACCGCTACGGGCAGGCCCTTCCCCCGGTGTACATCACCGAGGGCGGCGCGAGCTTCCCGGAACCAGACCGCGTTTCCGGGACGCTCGAAGATTCCGACCGCGTGGACTATCTCGCCGCGCACCTTGGCGCAGCGCTTGAGGCCACTGCGCCCGGCGGCAACGCGGAAGGCGTGGACCTGCGCGGCTATTACGTGTGGACGCTGATGGACAACTTTGAGTGGGCCGCAGGCTATTCGCAGCGTTTCGGCCTGGTCCACGTGGACTTCGATTCGCTGCAGCGAACCCCGAAGAGGTCCTTCTACTGGTACCAGGCGCTCTCGCGTGCACGCACCAAGCGGCAGGGCCGGGCCACAGGAGCAAACGGATAACTGGGTCAGCCGCGGCCGAACATCGTGAGGAAGATCAGGACGCAGTTCAGGCCCACGATCAGGGTGGCACTTGTCCAGCCGGCAATCCGCAGCGGCTTGGAGTCGGCGTGAATCCCCATCACCTCGCGGCTCCCAGTGAGGCGGATCAGCGGAATGAGCGCGAACGGGATGCCAAAACTCAGAAGGACCTGGCTGAGGACCAGGGCCAGTGTGGGCTCTACGCCGGCAGCCAGGACCACCAGCGCCGGAACCAGCGTGACAGTGCGGCGGACCATCAGCGGGATCCTCGTCTTCAGCAGTCCCCCCATGATGGTGGCTCCGGCGTAACATCCCACGGAGGTGGACGCCAGCCCTGACGCCAGGAGGCCTACAGCGAACACGACGCCGATAACCGGCCCAAGTGCCGACGTGACAGCTGCGTGCGCACCGGCAATAGTATGGGTCCCCTCCACGCCCCGGAGGCTGGTGGCAGCCAGCAGCAGCATCGCGACGTTCACGACGCCGGCAAGCAGCAGGGCGCCGGCGACGTCAACGCGCGTGGCACGGATCAGCCGGGTCCTTACCTGGGGGTCGTGGGAAAATCCGTGCCGGTCACGCGCAAGGGCCGAATGCAGGTAGATGGCGTGTGGCATGACGGTAGCACCGAGCATGCTCGCTGCCAGCAAAACGGTGTCGGTTCCTTCGAACCGGGGGACGAGTCCGGCAAGGGCGCCGCCGGCGTCCGGCGGAGCTACGAACAGGCCCGAGACGAAGCCCACGGCGATCACGCCCAGGAGGGTGAGGATAGCGAGCTCAAAGGACCTTTGGCTGCGGCGCGACTGCAGCGTCAGGAGCACCATTGAGGCCACGCCGATCACGACGCCGCCGGCCAGCAGGGGCAGGCCGAACAGCAGGTTGAGCGCCACGGCCCCGCCGATAACCTCGGCCATGTCGGTGGCCCCGGCAACCACCTCGGCCTGCAGCCAGTAGGCGCGGCGGCGCTTGGTCCCCAGTCGCCTGCCCAGGATCTCCGGCAGGCTCATCCCGGTGGCAAGTCCCAACTTGGCGGACTGGTACTGGATCAGTACGGCCATGGCATTGGCGGCCACCAAGACCCACACCAGCAGGTATCCGAAGTTCGCTCCTGCGGTCAGGTTCGCCGCGACATTTCCCGGGTCCACGTAGGCGATAGCTGCCACGAACGCCGGCCCGAGGAGCAGGAGGCGTGAGAAGGCCTTCTTGGTGGCGGGTTTCGCCGTCATGGTTGGAACAGCCATCACGTGTCCTCGTCGTTGGGGGCGTTACTAAGACGAGGATACCGCGAATTTAGGTGTACCGAAAAGTAGGACTAAGGCACACCTGCGCGTGCGCCGCGGGCTGGGGCTACTGGTTCTTGTTTGCCCGGTTGATCCGCTTGGCACGGTCAATCTCGTGGCGGAAGTTTCTTCTGACCCAGAACACCCCGGCCACGACGGCAACCGCAATAATGAGGAATATCAGCCATCCCATGATGAGCTCCTTTCAGTGCTGCAACAGTATCAGGGCAAAAAGAAAGCCCCGCTGCTCGATGAAGTGGTCCCCGAAAGTTGGACTCGTAAATGTGCGAGCTCCA
>NZ_JAYXNX010000023.1:0-56212 GCF_036455295.1 Pseudarthrobacter phenanthrenivorans
CTGCACCCGGGAGGGTGTGGGAGAGTAGGTCACCGCCGGACACACGTTCAGTAGGGCCCTGACAAGGAATGTCAGGGCCCTACGACTTTAACCACTGCACCACAATCAGCCTTGCCCAATACCGCGGATAGGATGGTCCCCCATGAGCAGCATCTTCAGCCATGCCCAGGATCCCTTCGGAGACGACGGGCCGCCCGCGCCCGACTCCCTTGAACCGGTGATCAACACGGTTGTTGTGCCAGGTCCGGTGGCCCGCGCGTTCGCTGGGTTTACCGACCACACCCACCTGTGGTGGCCGCTGGAGCAGCACGGCGTGTACGGTGCCGGCTCCTACGTGGAGTTCGAAGAGAACCTGATCCTCGAAACAGCAGACGATGGCCGGACCAGCATCTGGGGAACCCTTGATGATTGGCAGCCGCCCCTGTCGTTCCACGCGACGTGGCACCCCGGCACCACCGCCTTATGGTCCACGGAGCTCTTGGTGGTGTTCCGCGCCGTTGAAGCCGGAACTGAAGTGCGTGTCTTCCACGAAGGATGGGAAGGCGCCGAGGACCCCGGTGCTGCCCGGCAGGAGTACGTGGAAGCCTGGCCGGTGATCCTGGAGAAGTTTGCCCGGTTCATGGGGACGGACGCCTGAGCCGTCAGGTGCCTTCCCTGCGTCGCCTACGCCGGAGACCTGTCTCCGTCCGGTGGCACGGCGGTACTGGTCCGGATGACAAACTCCGTGGGATATTCCTGGTCCTGCACGGCAGCCGCTTCCGGGCCCCCGTCGGCATCACGGCCCGGGCTGTCCAGTAAAGCCAGGGCAGTGGCTGCCGCGAGCCTGCCCTGTCCCCGCGGGTCCTGGTTGATGGTGGTGAGTCCGAAGGTCTCGGCGAGATCGTGCCCATCAATCCCCACGACGGAAAGATCCCGCGGCACCTGAAGCCCGAAATCGCGGGCGGCGAGCATGACGCCCACAGCCATCTCGTCACAGGCTGCGAAGACCGCGGTGGGACGTTCGGAACTGCTCCCCAGAAGTTTGCGTCCGGCCGCGTAAGCGCCCTGGATGGTGAAATCGGCAGTGGCGGTCCACTCCTGCCGGGTGGTCAGCCCCGCTGCTGCCATGGCCTCGGTAAAACCCTTCTGGCGGAGCTTGGGAAGCTTGAAGTCACGGTTCAGCTCGCTGTCGCCCGTGATGTGGGCGATCCTGGTATGCCCCAGCCCGATCAGGTGGCGGGTGGCCAGCGCGGCCAGCCCCTCGTCGTCGATCCTTATGGTCGAGGCGCCACGCAGCGCCCCTCCAATGCCCACGATGGGACGGTGGACGGCCAGCAGCTGCCCAATCTCATCCTCGCTGAGGACGAGCGCCACCGCGATGACAGCGTCGAGGCGCTTGCGCAGCAGGAAGTCGGTCAGGATGCTGCTGCGGCGCCCGGGCTGCTCGCCGACGTTGTAGAGCGTCAGGTCGTAACCGGCGTCCAGCAGGGTCTCCGAAACACCTTCCAGGACCGAGGAGAAGTACCACCGCTGAACGTTGGGTACCACGAGGCCAATATTGTGGTTGCGTCCGGACGCGAGGCTGGACGCATGGTAGGAAGGCACGAAGCCGAGTTCCTTTGCGGCCTCCTGTGCCAAGCGCCGGCTCCTGGAGGAAACGTTGGATTTGCCGCTGAGCGCCCGGGAAACGGTGGCCACCGAGAGTCCGGCCCTGCTGGCAACTTCTTTGATGCCCGCCATGATCAGTCGGTTGCGGCGTCCGGCCCAATTTCTATCCAGGCGGTCTCACCGGAAGCAAGGGCATGGGCTGCACCTCCGGGCAGGCTGCGGATCAGCACCTGGCCGGCAGGCATTACAAGCGGCTCGTGGTTGAGGTTCATAAGCACCAGCGTAGTGCCGTTCAGGTAGCCCAACGAGGATCCCGTGCACCAGTCCTCGGCCCAGGACAGTGATCCCCTGCCCAGGGCCAGCTCCCGGCGGCATGCGATGGCGTCCCGGTAAAGGGACAGGTGCGACGACGGCGAGGCAGCCTGCCGGTCCCGCGCCAGAGCCCCGAAAGAGGCAGGAATGGGAAGCCAGGGGTCTTCCCCCGAGCCAAAGCCAAGGTGGCGGTCCCCGGCGCGCCACGGCAGCGGTACCCGGCAGCCGTCACGTCCCAGCCGCTGGCCGGCGGTCCGGGCGAACGTCGGGTCCTGGCGAAGCTGCCCCGGGATTTCTATGCCGTCCGGCAGCCCCAACTCTTCGCCTTGGTAGAGGTAGGCGGCCCCGGGCAGTCCCAGCATGAACAGGGAAGCAGCGGCGGCACGGCGCCTGCCAAGTTCTTCATCGGGCTGGGGATCTGCGGGCCCAATGCCGTCCCCATCCCGTGGACCTTGTCCGTTGTAGCCAAACCGGGTGGCATGGCGGACCACATCGTGGTTCGAAAGCACCCATGTGCTTGGTGCCCCCACGCCATCGAGGACTGTCAGGGAGTCGGTGATGACCGAACGCAGCCGGTACACGTCCAGGCCCGCGTGGAGGTAGGGGAAATTGAACGCCTGGTGCATCTCATCGGGCCGCACCCAGTGGGCCAGTCGCTGCAGGTCCACACTTGCTTCGGCACAGAGAATCCGGTCCGGGCCGTACCCGTCCAGGATCAGCCGCCACTTGCGGTAGATGTCATGGACAGCCGGTTGGCCGAACATGGGAGCCTCGTGGCCAGGGTACCCGTCGCTGCTGCCGCCATCGGCGCGACCGCCCCACGCCGGAAGGCCAGGCGCCTTGACCAGGGCGTGTGCCACGTCCACGCGGAAACCGGAGACGCCGCGGTCAAGCCAAAAACGTAGCACGCGCTCGAACTCGGCGTGGACGGCGGGGTTGTCCCAGTTGAAGTCCGGCTGGGAAGAATCGAAGAGATGCAGGTACCACTGGCCCGGTTGTCCATCCGGGCCCGCCACACGGGTCCACGCGGGTCCGCCGAAGTGTGACTGCCAGTTGTTTGGCGGCTCCTGCCCGTCCGGACCGGTTCCATCGCGGAAGATGAACATCTCCCGCTCCGGGCTTCCCGCCGGCGCCGCGAGGGCCGCCTGGAAAGCAGGATGCTGATCCGAGCAATGGTTGGGGACCAAGTCCACGATCACCCGCAGACCCAGACGGTGTGACTCGGCCATCATGACGTCGAAGTCGCTGAGCGTACCGAAGACCGGGTCCACGTCGCAGTAGTCACTGACGTCATATCCGGCGTCCCGCTGGGGCGAGCGGAAGAAAGGGGACAGCCAAACGGCGTCCACGCCCAGGTCCGCGAGGTGCGGCAGTTCCGCAGTGATGCCCGCCAGGTCACCCACGCCGTCACCGTTCAAGTCGCGGAATGACCGCGGGTACACCTGGTAGATCACGGCAGAGCGCCACCAGCCGGGAGCCGCATCGGCGGCGTGGATGAGGGTCAATGGACCGGCTAGCGCCAAAGTGTCCTGGATCACAGTATCGACAGACATGGAAGCCAGCATAGCCATGGGAGGCCGATTAAGTGAAAGCGCTTCCATTCTTTACGTTACCGATTGCGTGCTTCCCGCCAGGCGTTGCTCCCAATAACAACTGGAAGCGATTACAGCCAAGGTGTCCCCCCTGCCCGGCACGTGCCGCGACCTAGACTGGGAAAGACATGTCCAACGACGGGTGGAGGCTTTGTGGGAAGCATAGTGGACGAGCTGGAAGCCCTCCTCGGCCCCAATCAACTGGACGTCAGCGAGGTGTCGCTCCGCCGGTACGCCGTGGACCAGGCGCCCGTCATCGACTTCCAGCTTCCCATCGCAGTGGTGTTCGCGGAGAGTGTGGCGGATGTGCAGGCGGTGGTAAAGGCCTGCGCCGACAGCGGTGTGGCGATCGTGCCCCGCGGCGCCGGCACCGGCGTATCAGGCGGCGCCCACGCTACGAGAAACTGCATCGTCCTCTCCCTGGAGCGGATGGACCGCATCCTCGCCCTGAGCCCCGACGACGAGACCGCCGTGGTGGAGCCCGGGGTGGTTAACGCAGTCCTGAATGAAGCCGCCGCCGAGTACGGCCTGATGTACGCTCCGGATCCCGCCAGTTTCCGCAGTTCCACCATCGGTGGCAATGTGGCCACGAATGCCGGCGGCCTGCGGTGCGCCAAGTACGGTGTCACCAGGGACAGTGTTCTGGCCCTGGACGTGGTCCTGGCTGACGGTTCGCTCATCCATACCGGCCACCAGACCTTCAAGGGCGTAGCGGGGTATGACCTCACCGGGCTCTTCGTGGGGTCCGAAGGGACGCTGGGAATCGTCGTCGGAGTTACCGTGCGGCTGAAGTACCTGCCCCGGGAAGTCCATACGGTGGCCGCTTTCTACCCGGACTTCAGGACGGCTGCTGCCGGCGTGCTTGCCGTGGGCAAGGCGCGCGTCCAGCCGGCGATCATGGAATTGCTCGACGGCGGTACGCTCACCCAGCTGGATGACATCCACGGCTCCGACCTCTCCGCACGCGGCCGCTCCCTGCTGCTGGTCCAGACTGATGGGTTCGGCGCCTCGGCTGAAGCCGATCTGGTGCGCCAGGTCCTGCGTGAAGGCGGGGCCACCGTGACCACGGAAGCCAGCGCCGAAGCCGAGCGGCTGGTGGAGCTCCGGCGGCACAGCAGGGGCACCGAGGTTGATGACGAATACCGTGTAGGTGAAGATGTGGCCGTGCCAAGGTCGCGCCTGGTTGATTACGTTGCAGCGCTGGAGGCCATGGCCGCAGCGCAGCAGGTTCACCTCAAAGTCGTGGCCCATGCCGGCGACGGAAACCTGCACCCGACATTCTGGATCGACAGGCAGGGCGCGGCTGTCGAGGGCAGCGCAATGGACCGGCTGCAGGCGGCGCTGGACGAGTCCATCACCGTGGCCCTGGCCATGGGTGGCACCATTACCGGGGAGCACGGGGTGGGACAGTACAAGCTGCGGTGGCTGGGCCAGGAGCAGCCGGAGCCGGTCCGGGAGCTTCAGCGCAGGATCAAGGACGTGTTCGATCCTGCGGGGGTCCTCAACCCCGGAAAGGCGATCTAGGGCTCAGTCGTCGGAATCCGGATATTCGTCGGCGGACTCGTCGGCGCCGTAGCGGGACTCCTCGTTTTCCACCTCAAGGATCTTCAACAGCTCGGTGTCCGGGTTGAGCATGATCGCGGCCTCGTCGCGCCGGTGCCGCAGGATCGAGTCGATGTAGGACTGCACGGCTTCTGCCAGCGGGATGTGGCGCTCCTGCTTCTCGGACATGTACCACCGGTGCTCCAGGACCTCATGCACCACCTCGGCGTGCTCGAGCTTGCCGGAGAGGTCCCGGGGGATGGCGCGGACAATGGGTTCGAAGATCTGGCTGACCCAGAGATGGGCGCTGTATTCCTCGTCCATGTCCGGGTTGTTGTCCGCCCGGAACGAGTCCATGTCATTGAGGAGGCGGCGTGCCTGGTTTTCCTGGGCGTCAAGGCCGGTAAGCCGCAACAGGCGGCGCTGGTGGTGCCCCGCGTCCACCACCTTGGGCTGCAGCTGGATGGTGGAACCGTTTTGCGTGGTCTTGATGGCGTATTCCTCAACGTCGAAGCCGAGCTCATTCAGGCGCCGGATACGTGCCCCCACCCGCCAGCGCTCGCCGAGTTCAAAGGATTCCTTTTCGGTCAGCTCCGCCCACAGCCGACGGTAGCTGTCCATGATCAGCTCGCTGGTGGCCACGGGATCCACTTTTTCCTCGATGAGGCCGCCGTCCAGCAGGTCCATCAGCTCGCCTGCGATGTTTACCCGGGCGATCTCCAGATCGTATTCCCGCTGGCCCTGTGAGAGGTCCGGGTAGAGTTCGCCCGTTTCCGCGTCCACGAGGTACGCGGCGAAAGCGCCGGCATCGCGGCGGAACAAGGTGTTGGACAGCGAGACGTCGCCCCAGTAGAAACCGATGAGGTGCAGGCGCACCATGAGCAGGGCCTGCGCATCGATAAGGCGCGTGAGGGTGTCCTTGCGCAGCATCTGCGAAAAGAGTGCACGGTAGGGCATGGAGAACTTGAGGTGGCGGGTCACGAGGACCGGGTTGAGCGGGCGTCCGTCGGGGGTGGTGCGCCCCGTGATGACGGCCACCGGCTCAACGCACGGGACATCCAGCCGGGCCAATTTGCGCAGCATGTGGTACTCGTGGCGGGCCACATGCTCGGAGGTCTCCTTGATGGCGATCACCGATCCGCCCAGGTGGGCGAAGCGCACGATGTGCCGGGAGATGCCGCGGGGGAGGGCTGCGAGGTACTGCGCCGGCCACTCTTCCAAGGCAATGTGCCAGGGCAGGTCCAGCAGTTCTGGGTCTGCCGCCGCCGCGGTGATGTTCAGTGATGAGGCTACCGAGGCTGCCTTATTGTCATCCGCACTGGCTGCCACAAACCGGGGCAGCTTGCCGATCTGCGCGTAGTCTGTGGGTTCGTCGTGCCACTGGGCGCTGTATTCCTCGGTCATGGCTCAATTCTTCCGTACTTGGGGCGGGGCAGCTAAATTCCTGCACAGGCAGGCTTAAAAGCCGACGGCGGCCCACCGGAAAGGGGGCCGCCGCAGGGTGGAGCTACCGAAATCAGTCGCCGAGGCGAAGGCCGGTCTTGGTGTCGAACAGGTGCACGTGGCCGGACTGCGGACGGACGTAGATGACCTCACCCTTCATCGGAGGACGCCGGCCGTCGACGCGGGCCACGATGTCGTGGTCCTTGCCGTCAAGGTTGGTGTGGCCGTAGACGTAGGCGTCGGCGCCGAGCTCTTCGACGACGTCAACCTCCACCTTCAGGCCTTCACCTTGCGGAGCGGTTTCGAGGTCTTCGGGGCGGCTGCCCAGCGTGACCGTGGAGCCGTGTGCCTCTTCGAGGACGTCGCGCGGCACGGGGTAAACGGTGCCGCCGAACTGCACGCCGCCGTCGACCACGGGCAGTTCCAGCAGGTTCATGGCGGGGGAGCCGATGAAGCCGGCAACGAAGACGTTCTTGGGGCGGTCGTAGAGGTTGCGCGGGGTGTCGACCTGCTGCAGCAGGCCGTCCTTCAGGACTGCCACACGGTCGCCCATGGTCATGGCCTCGACCTGGTCGTGCGTCACGTACACGGTGGTGACGCCCAGGCGGCGGGTCAGGGATGCGATCTGGGTGCGGGTCTGGACGCGGAGCTTGGCGTCCAGGTTGGACAGCGGTTCATCCATGAGGAACACCTGCGGGTTACGGACGATGGCGCGGCCCATGGCAACACGCTGGCGCTGGCCGCCGGACAGTGCCTTCGGCTTGCGGTCCAGGTACTGCTCCAGGTCAAGGAGCTTGGCGGCTTCACGGACGCGCTCGGCGCGCTCTTCCTTGGAGACGCCGGCGATCTTCAGGGCGAAGCCCATGTTGTCGGCCACAGTCATGTGCGGGTACAGCGCGTAGTTCTGGAAGACCATAGCGATGTCGCGGTCCTTCGGGGGAACGTCGGTGACGTCGCGGTCACCGATCAGGATGCGGCCTGCGTTGACGTCCTCAAGGCCTGCGAGCATGCGCAGGGAGGTGGACTTGCCGCAACCGGAGGGTCCAACGAGGACCAGGAATTCGCCATCGGCGATGTCGATGTTGAGCTTATCGACGGCGGGCTTATCTGTGCCCGGGTACAGACGCGTAGCGTTGTCAAAAGTAACTGTAGCCACAGTTATCAATCCCTTCACCGGCAGGTACGTACCGGACGATCCGTTGTGAATGGTTCATGTTTATTCAGTTTTGTTCCTGCAAAGTGCTCCGCGTTTGGGCGCGGGGCACGGCGTGACGCCGCACGCTAGTTGTGCGCCACATCACACAAAGAGTATGCCAGAGGCCGCTCCTTTTGGCGCAAATGTTACGAACGTCACAAGTGGTGCTTGCCACCTCCTAACTGGAGGCGGTCCGCGGGTCCTCTTCGGCGACGGCGATGCTCCGCTCCTGGAGCAGGGCCTCCAACAGCTCCGCGATGTGGACTGGTGCCTCCACCCGATACTGGGCCTGGGTGAAGTCGAGGCCCACTTTGACCCCGACGTCCCCGGGCTCAAGCCGGCCAAAAGCGTCCTCGTCCGTCACGTCATCGCCGGCGAACAGTACGGCGGTGGCTCCGGTGGCTTGCCGGAGGAAGGTGACACCTTCACCCTTCGAGGCATTGACCACGGAAGTCTCGAGGACGCGTTTGCCTTCTTTCAGGTAGACGCCGTTGCGGTCCTGAAGGACCGACCGGGCGGCTGACACGGCGTCCTCTGCCACGTCGTCCGAGGCCAGGCGGGTGTGCAGCACCACGCCGGCGGGTTTGTCCTCAAGGGCCGTGCCCGGCGCTTCCGCAACGATGGCTGACAGTTCAGCGCGCACTTCTGCAAGGAGCGCCTTCTGGTCCCCGTCCAGGGCGAGCTCCGTGGAGCCCGGGCCGAGCCATGCTTCCGCGCCGTGGCTGCCGATCAGAAGGGTGTCCACCGGCGGGGACGCCACCTCCCGCAGGCTGGCGAGGGCGCGTCCGGAGATGAGCGCCGTCGTCGTGCGTGGAAGCACGGCGAGGCCCGCCAACGCTGCAGCCGAGCGTGGAAGCGGCCGCGCATCCTGCGCCCGGCCGACGATAGGGGCCATGGTCCCGTCGAAATCCATGGCGACCAGCAGGTGCTCTGTCCCTGCGATCCGGCGAAGGGCTTCGCGGAGTTCGGGGGAGAGCGCCAGCGGCGCTTTCGTGTGGCGGCCGTCAGGAGTCATCGCGGACCACTTTCTCGTTCAGGGCGCGCAGGAAGTCGGCGGACCAGTGGTCCACGTCGTGGTCCAGGATCTGCCGGCGCATGGACCGCATGCGCCGGGAGGCTTCCCGCGGGCTTAGCTCCACTGCGGCCATGATGGTGTTCTTCAGGCCTGCAATGTCATGCGGGTTGACCAGCAGGGCCTGCTTGAGCTGGTCCGCGGCGCCTGCGAATTCGCTGAGGACCAGTGCGCCGTCATTGTTGTTGCGGGCGGTGACGTACTCCTTGGCCACCAGGTTCATCCCGTCACGCAGGGCGGTCACCAGCATGACGTCCGACGCCAGGTACAGCGCCACCATCTCCTCCACCGGGTAGCTGTGGTGCAGGTAGCGGACTGCGGTGTTTTCGAGGGTGTCGTACGTGCCATTAATGTGGCCCACAGTGCCTTCCACCTCCTCGCGGAGGAGCCGGTACTGTTCCACGCGTTCACGGCTGGGGGAGGCAACCTGGATCAGCGTGGCATCGCCCACTGTGAGCCGGCCGTCGGCCAGAAGCTCTTCAAAGGCCTTGAGCCGGTGCCGGATGCCCTTGGTGTAGTCCAGCCGGTCCACGCCCAGCAGGATGGTTTTGGGGTTGCCCAAGTCCTGGCGGATCTGCCGGGCGCGTTCGATGATGTCCGGGCGCGACGCAAGCTCGCTGATCTGCTTGACATCGATCGAGATGGGGAAGGCCTGCGCGCGGGCGATGTGGGTCAGCTGGCCAGTGTGGTCCTTGACGTGCACCTGCTGCTGCTTCACGCTGGCACCCAGGAAGCGGCGTGCGGAGCGCATGAAGTTGCCTGCATCGCTGACCCGCTGGAATCCCACCAGGTCCGCGCCCAGGAGGCCGTCGATAATGGCCTGGCGCCAGGGGAGCTGGGCAAAGATTTCCGGTGGCGGGAACGGGATGTGGTTGAAGAAACCGATGCGGAGGTCCGGCCGTGCCTCCCGCAGCATCCGTGGGACCAGCTGAAGCTGGTAGTCCTGCACCCAGACGGTGGCGCCGTGGTCGGCGTGGCGCACCACGGCGTCGGCGAACCTGCGGTTGACCCTCCGGTAGGCGTCCCACCACGTCCGGTGGAACTCCGGCGGGGCAATGACGTCGTGGTAGAGCGGCCAGAGGGTGGCGTTGGAGAAACCCTCGTAGTACAGCTCCACATCGTCCGTGCTGAGCTGGACCGGGACCAGGTCCATTCCGCCATGGCTGAAGGGCTTGACGGTCTCATCCGGTGCGCCGTGCCAGCCCACCCAGGCGCCATCCGTCTTGGTCATCATGGGGGCGAGGGCGGTGACCAGGCCTCCGGGGGAGCGGCGCCAGCCGGATCCGTCGTCGCTGTCATCTCCCGGGGCAACGCGGTCAACCGGCAGCCTGTTGGAGACCACCATGAAGTCGTACTTCGTATGGCCGGTGTGGCTTGAACCGGAACTGCCGGCCGTCGCCGTGCCGGCGGGTTTTTCCTGGACGGGTGTTTGCATTGCGGCCCCCTGGGGTTGCTTGTGCCTCTAAGCCACCCTAGCCGGACGGAATCATCGGGGCTATTCGTCCGTTGGTCAACCCGGAGGAATAGTTGAAACCGCAAGCTCAAAGGTTTCTCCCCTAAAATGTTGGGGGTGCCACCACGTGGTCCCCCCTACGTCGACCGACCCAAGGAACTCATGAGCCCCGCAAACGAAGTACGTAAGTCCAAGGCTGAGCGAACCGCGGAGGCCCGCGAAAAGGCGCGCCTTATCCGGGAAGCCCAGGCAAAGAAGGACAAGCGCAACAAGCTGATGATCGGCTGGGGCATCGTGGTGGCTGTTGTTGCCATCCTGGTGGTCGTCGGACTTGTGGTTGCGGGCAACATCCAGCGGAATGCCCCGGTTGCGGACCAGGGGCCCACGCCTGCCAACGCCAACGTGCACGGCGGCGTCACCCTGCTGGCCAACACCGACGTGGCCAAGACGGAGCCCGCTACGGTGGACGCGGCCTCCCTGGGGGACGCCCCGAAGACGCCGCCCGCTGAAGTGGTGGCTCCCGGTGCCGAAGCGGAGGCCGGCAAGCCAGTGAAGGTGGTCCTCTACGTCGACTTCATCTGCCCGGTCTGCAAGAACTTCGAGACGCAGTACAACGACCAGCTCACCACCTTGCGAAACGACGGCAAGATCACCCTTGAATACCGGCCGCTGGGCTTCCTGGACAGCCGGTCCACCACCAACTACTCGTCCCGCGCAGCCAACGCCGCCGCCTGTGTAGTCAACACGGCTCCGGAGAAGTACGCGGACTACTTCAACGCCCTGTACGCCCAGCAGCCTGCAGAAGGCAGCGCCGGCCTCTCCGACAACGACCTGAAGAAGATGGCCTCCGACATGGGCGTCAACATCGGTTCCTGCGTGGATGACAAGACCTACCGTCCTTACGTGAAGTACACGACGAAGGAAGCCGCGGCCATCGGGGTGAGCGGGACGCCCACCGTCTTCGTTGACGGCAAGCAGTGGGGCAAGGGAGACAGCGCCCAGACGCCGTTCCCGGACTTCCTGCAGGCAGCCATCGCCGCCAAGGGCTAAGCCCCGTCAACCGCAAAGGGCCCGTTCCGGAACGTTTCCGGGGCGGGCCCTTGCGGTTTACCCGGCCGGAGTCCGGCGTTTTTACGCCCGGCGGGAGTTGGGCTAACCTTATCTAGCGCCTTCACGGTGCCGCCCCCAGGGGCACGCCTCCTTAGCTCAGTTGGCCAGAGCACCGCTCTTGTAAAGCGGGGGTCGTCGGTTCGAATCCGACAGGGGGCTCTGACACGGCGTTGACCTGCGGTTTTATTACACGACGGGCTCCCAAAGTGGGCTCATTCCGACTTAACTCACCATAAACTCACCATTTTGAGTTTCAGGAACCTCCTCTGTGAGGGCGATTTTCAGCTCATCGATGGACCAGGCTGGGGCTTGAACGGTTCGAGGACCGCGCGGGTATCCAGGGCTTCCTTGTACTCCTCGACGTAATGCTTGGCAGTCATTGAGACCTTGGAATGCCCTGCTTGGTAGGCCGCGGCCTCAACGCCCATGGTTCTGGCTATGAGGGTGGCGTTCGCTTTGCGGAACGTCTTGAGGGTGACCCAGCCGAATCCGATGGAGTCCGCTGCCTTGCGCCAGGTCTTTCCGACGTTGTTCGCGTCGCTGACAGTACCCGTGGACGAAGGAAAAATCAGATTGAGCGGGTTGGGCGTGAGGGCCTTCACTTGTCGTTCCCGCCTGTCCTGAAGCTGGGCGACCAGGTAGGCAGGCACGGTGACATGGCGAATGCCGTGCTGGGATTTCGGATGGTTCTGGATGGCGACGCCCCCGTTGCTCGTCCTGATGACCGTTGCATTGACGAAGATCGTTGGTGGATCGGATTCCAAGTCCAGATCGTCCCAGCGCAATGCGAGGAGTTCCCCAGGTCTTACTCCGGTGCTGATGAGGAAATCGACCATTTCGTGAAGCTCTTGCGTTCGGGTCCGGCCCAGGGCAGGTTCCTTTTCCCAAGCGATCAGCTTGGTCCGGAGTTCCTGGAATTGTGCAGCGTCCAGTGCTTGGGGTTTGGCCGTTTGCGTCCTTGGAATGGATAGACCAAGGACGGGATTGACGGACACGGCGTCGTGTCGGAGGGCAATTTTGAACATCCAGGAAAGCACCGCTCCGCAGGTCCTCGCGGTGGACGGTCCCGTGTCGTCGGCAACGTTCCGGATGAAGTAGTCGATGACTCCGGGTGACGCTTCACCTATCCGGATGGAGGCCAGCTTTGGGGCAATGTATTTCTTGACGGTCGTGGCGTACTTGTCTTTGGTTCGGGAAGCCTTATCGGATCGCTCCAGCTCCACCAGGAAGACCTCGGCCAATTGAGCGATCGTGCTGGCCGCGCTCACGATGGAGTTGCGGGGTGTCTGACGATGCTGCAGCTTGAGGTGCAGTTGCTGGCGCGCCGAGGCTGCTGACGGGCCGCGGGCTTCTACCTTGCGCAGCTTCCCGTCCATGTCGCGGTAGTGCGCCCGCGCGCGCCACGTCTTGGACGTAGCCCGATCAATGCGTACGACTCCCCACGTGCCGAGAGGAGTCGGTTGCCTGCTCATGTTCCTTCGCCGCGAGCTATTGCTCCGCGTGCAGGGAAAGCCACGCGGCGAAGTCCCGACTGCTGATCCGCAGATGCCTTCCGATACGGTACGCAGGCGGACCAACGTGTTTCGCGCGCCACTGGTAGAAAGTCTGCTCTGGAATCTGGAGCTGTGCGCAAATCTCTTTTGGTGTCAGCCATTTGTCCTCCGCTGCGTCTACTGAGCTGCTGCGTTCTGGCACTGTGGTCATGAGGGTCTCCGCTGTGTCTATTGCCGGCATGGTACTGGTTCATGGGAATAAGCGCTCTGGACCGCATGACGTTGCTGCCGTCGAGCCTGTAGATGGATCTACAGGGTCGGGGGTGCGCTTGCCTGGGCTTGGCCGCCCTCTTCTGGTCCGGGCTTAAAGTTGCCAGCCAGCAGCAGTAGGTGATCCTTGCGTGTGGGGACCGTTGTAGGCCCAGTTCGTGCGTCCCAGATCCTCTGGTGGGCGGTAGCGGGCGGCTTCGTCGATGGCTTGTTCGAGGCTGGCGCGTTCCTTTTGCTGTGACCATTCGTAGTCTGCAGGCACAGGACCCAAGGGGAGCGGAGAGTCGCCGATGCCCCACCTGTCTCTGAAGATCGCCACGCCCCGAAGGACTTCCGCAACGTCTTCTGGTGGCACAACTGGAGGCAGGGACTCGAGGAGGTTCTGCTTCCAGTCGGTCTCCAGCATCAAAGAGTCCTGAGTTACCTGTTCTTGTCGGTGTTGGATCCGAGCCCGGACCTGTTCCATCAAGTTGGCGAGGTCGGGACGAGCCGTCCGGACACTTTCGGGTACATCGGCTGGCCCGTTCGTCGGCATCTTGGCGATGTATTGATGGAACTGGTGGTGAAGGACGGCTGCAGGGTCCTTTGCGGAGGCGCCCGTTTCCACAACGCCGCGTACAAGGCGTTCTGCGCCCGGGCGGTTGATTGACGATGCCCGGCGCCAGGCCGCGACGGCCGCGCCCCAGGAAGGGGATTGCTGCAACTCGGCAACTGCCCCGGTGCCGTGGCACGCGACTACCTTGGACAGGTCTTCTGCCCCGGCGATTTGAGCGAGGTAGTCGAATTCCGCGCTGAGCCGTTCCAGGCTCCCTCCAGATGCTTGTTCTGTTTCGAGGATTTCGTGGGCAGTGCGTTCAGCGCCTTCTGCGACGAGGACCTCGGCAAGGACCTGGCGCCAGGACGGCCGCGCGGCAGGGTCGAGAACCTCGTCGTCGAGCGGGTCGTTTTCGCAGACGTAGGCGTGGTTTCCTGCGCGTCCGCGGCTCATGCCCACGTAGAACAGTTCTCGGGTGAGGCGTCCTTGGGTTACGACTGTATGGCTGGTGTCGACGGTGATGCCCTGTGCTCGGTGTGCTGTGGTCGCATACCCGAGCTCGACCGAGGCTTCAAGATAGTCGCGGCGCAGAATAGCGGTTGCGCCGGTGTCTCGGCGGGTGGCCAGGAGTGAGCCGTCGCGTCCGGATACGCGGACAACGTCGAGCAGTGTTCCATTGCGGATGAAGTCGCCGTTGCTGTCCCCGAGGGTGCGGTCGTTGCGGCGGGCGATGATGGTGTCTCCCCGCCCGGCCCGTTCCCCGTCGCTGATCGTGACCGTCTCTTCGGCATCCACGGTGCCTTGATTGACGCGGTCTGTCTGGGCGCGTTCGTTGACCATGTGGACGCTGTCGTTGTCCGGGGCGATAAGGATGGATGTCTTTCCGGCAAGGGTATCGGTGCACCAGTTCAGGTAGGCCAGGTCGACCATGTCCAGGTAGCTGCCGTGGCGCAGCCGCTGGTGCTTTTCGTAAGCGGCGATGGCCGAATAGTTCCCGGCACGAAGTTGCAGGGAGGCGTCCCGTTCCCAGGGCTGGTCGAAGCGCCAGATGGTGGTCAGCCGGGCGGTTTTGTGTTGCCGGTCCAGCCAGCCCAGGATGCCGCCGGCGTCGATCGCGTCGAGCTGGGCAGGGTCACCGACCAGTAGGATCTTGGCTCCGGCGTCGCGGGCCTGGGTAACCAGGGAAGAGAGCTGGGCAGTGGACACCATTGAGGCCTCATCGACGACGACGAGCTGGTTGGGGTGGAACCGCCATCTGTTTTGTTCCGCGGCGAGCCATGTGGCTTGTTGCGCCAGACGGGTCGCCAGAGGACTTCGAGGGATCGCGGCATCGCCGAGTCGCCGCTCCAGAGTGAAGAATCGCTCTGCCCTTTGGGCGACGCCTTGACCGACTGATTCGTGCAGCCACTTGGCGACATTCTCCGTTGTCATTGCTAGTTCGCGGCCGAGGATTTCTGCGCTCGCCGCAGCCGGCGCGAGCCCGATGACACTACCCGCACCGTGCTCTGTTTCCCAGGCTGCTTTGATCGCGCCGAGCGTGGTGGTTTTGCCGGTACCGGCAGGTCCGACCACGGCGTCGAGCCGGTTGCCGCTCGAGAGGACCTCGCCGGCGACGCCGCGCTGGTCGGCGTGCAGCTCAAAGCGGCCGTGATGTCGGTATTTGGTGAGTGCCTCCATGGCGAGGGCGGGGCGCACGGCGGGTCCGCCGTCGTCGTCCCTCGCTGCCATCACGGAATCTTCGCAGGCCAAAGTCCGGGTGTCGGTGTAGAGGCGGGAGCCGTGGAAGTCGAACACCGCCCGGTCTCCATTCCGGAGGTCGGGCCCGGCGTCCGGTGGGAGGCTGTACCGGTGTTCGTTGAGCGCGACGGATTGAGTTTCTGCGGCGGTCGCGACGGCGTCGATCATCGCGTTACGGTCCCCGGGAGTGTCGCAGCGGACGTCGGCGCACACGCGTTCGGCTTCGGCGAGGAGGTTCCAGTGATTCCAGGTGGCGCGCTTGGCCGCGACCCGTTGCCGGGTCAGGGCGGCGACGGCGTCGATCCAGTTCCCGGTGAAGTCGTTGGAGGTGAACGGTGTTGGGTGTGAGCGGCGAATGGTGCCGGCCAGGACGAGGCCCGGCTCGAAACCCCTGACCTTCGCCCTTGCCTGCCATTGGGCCGAGAGCTCATGGAGCGGCGCGATGGTTTGGGGTTTAGGGGTTCTGGTGGAGAGGGTTGCTTGTTGGCGGAGTTTGAGGGTGGTGGTTGCTGTCGGGGGAGCGCCGTGTTGTGTGGCCCATTGGGCGACGAGCTTGTCGGTTTCAAGGTCGATGAGGCGGGAGCGATTCGAGAATTGACGGACAAGATCGTCGTCGATGCCAGTGAGTTGCTGGCTGGGGTTGTGAGTGCTCGAAGCGGGTGCGCGGATTTCTGTATCGGTGCCCAGGTTCCGGTGGAGGGCATCGAATAACAGGCCGTTGTAGCGCTCGCTGGCGGCGACGGCGGCCTTGTAGAGGGTACGGGAGTCCAAAGTGACCCAGGCATCGTCGGTGATGCGCTGGACACGGTTGGCGATGACCACGTGGGTGTGCAGCTGTGGATCACCGGCACGTGATTCCCAATGGTCGAAGGCGGCGGCGATCGCACCCCTGGTGCCCAGGTGGGCGATGCCGCCGCGTCCGGAACGTGTGTGGATGACCGTATCTTCGAGCCATTGCAGGGCGGCTTTGACGGCGGAGTGGTGGGTTTGCAGGATCTCGTCCTGGACCAATCGGGGACTCAATGCCCAGAGGACCGACACGGATTTCGGGACACTGAAGGTCAGGTCGAACCCGACGACGGCGTGGTGAGTTTCGGTCCGGCCCTGCGCCCTTTTGACGACCGTGGGTTTTATGTATGGCCGGCCCAAGGGAGTGGCTGTGTCCGGGTGGAGGGCGTACTCAAAGATTGCTTTCGCGTCGGTTTCCGTGACGGCATCTTCGACGGCGCGGTTGATGCCAAACAGCCCCGAACCGATCCAGCGTCCCGGTGGCGTGCCGGGCTTCAGGTAATAGCCGGTGGCATCAACCGCGGCGACTCTCAGATCATCCATCATGGTGGTCTTGAACAGGTACCTGAGCCCGGACTGGGCAGAGAGCCGGGCGATCGACATCGTCATGCGCTACGCCTTGCCTCGCGGATCGGCCTGGCGCCGGTTGTAAGAGGACCCCTGCCGACGTTCGTCCGGTCTATCGGCGCTGCAGGCGAACAGAAGCGTTTCGACGCCTGGGACGGATTAAAGCCGTCCTCGGACGCCTTGCAATAATTCGTGCTCACGTTGATTCATCCGTCTCGCATCACGTAGCCGCATGACCTCGCCGTGAGCCGGGGCTCACGGCCGCGCCCTGGGTGCCAGAGGTGTGAATGTTGACCGATTCACTGTCGGATGTTGCTGGGCCCATCTGTACAGGGCACAACCCTCTGTCTTTGAAAAGTCGGGCCGGAGTGAGGTTGTCCACAGGATTCGCAGGAGCGGGGGAGGTGAGTCTACTTTATCCACATCCCAGAGCGCCTCATGTTGAAAAAGTGTGGATAAACCGGTGTACAACATGTGGATAACCCACGTACACGGAAATCGGAAGTGTTGAAGACCTTGCATTTGAGGGGAACTACACTGATGGAGTTTTCTACACAGAAAACGCGAAGACCGATCGTGTTGCATCGGTGTTGCCCCTGTCGTGTAAGGTTGACTCGTTTCCACTACGGAAGATGAAGGGGGTGACATGCGTGGAGAATTGGACTGAATCAGCAAAGAGGGATGCCCAGGTACGGCTAGACCAGGTCGAGCGCCGACGATCGGAGTACAAGAGCAAGCTTGCGGAGCTGGATGCGGAAGCTGAGGGCCTTAGTCGTTTCATTTCGGTAATCGAGAAGATGGGCAACGACCAATACTGGAAGACGTTGCTGGGCGCCGGGTCTGAGGCTCAGCGGGAGACCGCGGCCGATGCGGAAAGGCTTGATTGGCTCAGTGCCGACCTCAGCAATTTGGGCAGGCTTAGTGATGAAAAGCCCCAGGGTCCTCTTCAAACACGTAGATTGAGTGAGGAGCTGCCGGACCTTCCTCCTGCTTTGGATGTCACCAGGCAGCCCGACAAGTCCAATACCTCCTACCGCGTAGCGGCGCTCATGAAACTGCACGGCGGAACGCTCAGTTACGACGATGTTTGGCAGGAACTCAAGCGCCGGAACTGGGTTGATCCTGCTTGGTCTAAGCCGCAAGCTGCTGTTCGCCAGGCCATGCGCCGCACCGTTCAGTACGGTTGGACTGTGAGAGCCGGATCAAACGCCTACCGCTACGATCCTTCGTCGCATGCGGACAGAAGGCAGCAAGTTAGCGGAGCGACGGATAGGGGTGCTCCAATTCCACCCCGGAACGAGGAACTGCCATTATCCTCGGGCTACGGTCGTGCCTCAGATGGGGATCAGTGAAGACGGCGATCATGCCAACCGCACGTTGGCTGTTTCAGCGAAGATTGGTTATGAATCCAAGCGAATCTTCGGTGGGATCCGTGCCAGCAACTACAAACACATGCGCGGGTGGCATGGGCATTGGGGGTTACATTGGCTGACGACGACTGGGCGCACACTGACAAGGAGTGGCGTGAAACCCTGGAAATCGCACGCGACTTAGGGTGGTCATGCAGGAAGACGTCTAACCACAACATCAGGTACCTGGAATGTCCTGACCGCGTATGTAAACAAATTGTTTACTCGACGGGCAACGGGACTGAAAACGTGGCGAGAGGAACTCGGAATAAGGTACGAGCATGCCCTCACCGGAACATTGCAGCTCCGCTGGCAGCAGTCCGCGAGTTGCTGGTACACGCTGAGAGGTTCCTTACCGCCGCCGAAGCCATGCTTGCCCAAGACAAAGCGGAAGATCGCATGGCAAATGCCCTGGAACTGGCCGATTCAGCGGACGAACTAATCAAAGAAGCCGAACGAGAGCTTGAGAGCGTGTCCTCGCAAGCCTGTGACGATGAGCACTTGGCGGCCAAAGTCGAGCACATGCTGGATGAGGCAATGGATAAACATGAACGTGGGCAGAAGGTAAAAAGTGAAGCATCCGAGGCCTTCGATAAGGCTGCGGACGAGCGCGAGACCAGCGAATACCTTGTCAAACAGACTCTTCAACCTGACGAAACAGGTCTCGCCCCCGCGGGCCTTGTCCGTGAAGCAAGGGCGGGACTTCGCCGTGCCGATCACGCCCTTCGCAAGCTGCCTCCACGTAATGGTGACGTTGAGGCCATGACCGAACGAACGAGCGAGCTCAGAACGAAATGCGAGAGCCTCCGCCTACGCCTTCCTGCGTAACGACTCAACATCACTCTGCAAAATGAGTTGGCACTTGCCAACTGACTGTGGGATAGTCAGAAAACGAGAAGCAAGGGGACGAGACATGGAAATATCACTGCGCCTCAAGAATCTGGATCTTAGTAACGAAGCAGCTCTCGAACAGATCGTCGAAAAATTTCAAGATGTCATGTGGTCAGAAACCGATGGTTTGACCACGGCTGGCGTGTACGTCGAACGCGAAGACGCGGTCGCCCACGTGATGAAGTACGTACGTGAGATCGAGACCGCCTTTCCGGGTGCCAAGGTCGTGGGGGTCCATCGCGATCTAGTCGGGGCAACGGACATAGCGTTACGCACAGGCGTTAGCAGGGAAGGGGCTCGAAAGTGGGCAGC
Organism: Pseudarthrobacter phenanthrenivorans; assembly: GCF_036455295.1. GTDB lineage: Bacteria > Actinomycetota > Actinomycetes > Actinomycetales > Micrococcaceae > Arthrobacter > Arthrobacter phenanthrenivorans_C. The sequence goes on from NZ_JAYXNX010000023.1 coordinate 19,310, forward strand.
TCTTCCCGATTTTCCGGCGCCTTTCGACATCATCGGTGCTAAGGACATGAAGGTCTGGATATGGGCCGAAGTCGTGCGTTGGCTGAAAGATGAACGTGCCATCGACATGGGCCAGGATTTGCCAAGTGCAGAGCTAATGACCCAAATCGAGAACTGCATTATGCGCAACCCAGACCACACGACGGTTCAATGGCATCAGATTGCTTCAAGGCAAGCCGCTGCCACGAAATCGCACTTTGAGAGTGTCCAGCCCGCTGTCCGCATCTTTGCGGGCGGCCGCGCCCAGAGGATCGGTAGGGAAACCTACGATCTTGTGGGGGCGGCCGCCCCAGCCTACGCCCACTAAAACGGAGAGAAACTTGTCCCTGCTGAATATCCGTCACGAGGATGCTGAAGTTCCTGTCTCCCCAGAAGACGTCGCCTCAGTGGTAGCCGCGACAGAACCCCTCGAAGTTCGCTTGGATGAAGTACACGCAGGACCTGTCTCTTCGGGTTCCAGCGAAATGAAGGTGAAGCTAAGTCGGGATGAACCTGGGTATGCCTACCTTCCAGAGAGCGAAGTGCTGCTCGTCAGGTTGGAGCACAGCCTTAGTTGCTTCGAGGCGTCGAGCCCAGACAGGACTACAGACATCCGAGCTCATCACATCGCCGCATTCAAGGTTACTCAAGAGCTGGATGTTGATCATGCTGTCCTGTCGGCTTGGATTGAGACGAACGTCTACTTCATTGCATATCCATACGTTCGCCAGTTCTTCACCCAAATCACTGCCTCGTTGGGGCTTTCACCAGTCGTTCTCGGCTATATGAAACGGGCCGAATGGCCGTTTACGGAGCAGGAAACTAAAGATGGCCATGACTTGATCGATTCAGGACAAGAGGGCCCCGCGATTGAATCCAACGACACTGTACGAGTCGATTCAGGTATCTAAGGCGTTTCCTGCCTCGTGGGCTGGACACATCATTGAAGCACTCAAAGCGGCACGTTCAAGGGCTTGCTACAGACCAGGCCTGGTGAAAGATGACCTTGCTCCTGGAGATGATGGTTCTGCCCGGAGGGACAATTGCGAGCTGAAGACGAGAACGGGTGAGGCCGATCGCTTGGTCATTGTGCAGGGGGCACAACACCTTAGCGTCCGTAGGTCTTGAGGCGCGCATCGATGCCAACTTTGGGATGCAGTGAAGCGCCAGAAAGTATGGTGCTAAAAGACTGCCCTCAGCGACCGCATGTGTCAGGTTGAAATTTAAAACCTCCGCCTGGTGCGTCGGTAAATCAGGAAGTGGGGCCCTAGTATGACGTCTCTTAGCATCGTGGCTGACGTCAGGTCGGGGTGTACCTCTTCACGCGGGACAGACGCTCTTGATTAGTCACGATTGGGGGACCGAGCTAAGGACGGCACCGGGTTCGTCTGGGCCATGACAGCGGTCGCGCGGCTTGAAGTGGAGCTAGGGTCTCGGTCATGAAGCTGATCATCCTTCTCGAGGTCAACGGTGTGCTTAACCCGAATCAGGAGCTTGTCGGCGAATCTAAAAACCCGAGTCCTCATCTGTCTGATCTGAAGGTTGCCTTGGTGCGGCGTCTGGCCACCAAAGTCAGGATCGCCTGGGTATCGACATCCCCTTCGGAAGTCATATACTGCCTCGAAGTGCAGCTAGGGCTGGAGGTAAATTGCGGCCGGCAGAGCAGCAAGCACTTCCCGATGGGGGACACCTCGTACCCGCCCTGGAATGGGCCGCGTCTCGTCCCGAAAGTAAGTGAATATGGCTCCAATTGGGCTAAGTGACTGACATCCGGCGTTCTGCCTCTCTAGTTTGATCAGTGCCATGCGGCGAAGTTGCCTCCTCACTCATTACATCGGCCAGCCGATGCTAGGAGCCTGAGTTAAGTGTGGAGTCGCCAACAGAGTTCGGTGCGTCGAGAAAGGAATGGTGATGGAACTACTTATCCACTGCCTATTATGTGCTTGAACCAATATCATGACTCGCACCGTGTGTCGGGTCCTCGGGGAAAGAGGTGGGTTTCATGAATGACCGAATGTCGCTTGCGGATCTCGTGGCCGGGCTGCGTACGGAACTTGACACGGCGCGCAATCAAGCAGCCCAAAAAGGTGTTTCCTTTGAGGTCGGTCCCATCGAACTCGAAGTTACTGTCGAGGCTCAGAAGACAGCCGGAGCCAAAGCCGGTGTGAATTTCTGGGTTGTAACGACCGAAGGTGGAGGAGAGCTTACAACGAAGAAGACCCAAAGGATTCGACTCACGCTTCAACCGGGTGACGGTGAGAACGGGAACAAGCCTGTGCGAATAAGCGGTGACGAACTGCCCAACGAACGATAAGCAAACAGATGACCGGCTGGGACGCGCGGCGTATTGCAGAAGTTATAGCCGATTTTCCCGGCGGGGCGCGTAAGCGCGGGTCAGGTTATCGAGTCACCTCAAGCTTTGTCTTAACGAGCGCACACGTAGTAGAGGGGGCCACCCAGGTAGTTGTCCGCTTCGAAGCGGGGACGACTGCAGCCTCCCCGAAGGAATGGTCTACCAAGTGCGCTCCGCCAACCTCATTAGGATTCGATATCGCCGCGCTTGAGTTGCTGACAGCGCCAACAACCGAACCGATCTATCCACCGGAATATGGTCGTATGGAATCGAGGTTGTCTTACCCGTCGGCGATAGCCGTTGGTTTTCCGGTAAGTCATGCTCGATCGACCCAGGTGCAGGGCACGGTTAAGACTTACCGGGACTCGGTCCAAGCCGTAGGCCATTTGACACCGCTGAGTCAGTTGAAGGCCGGCAAAATGGAACTGAGCATAATGAATCCTCCAGGTTCTATTAGGATGAGTCCTTCAGGCTCAGCTTGGGCAGGGATGTCGGGAGCAGCAGTATGGGTCGCCGAGCGGCTCGTCGGAATTGTCACCGAGGATACTGATCCCGCGTCGGGAAATAACCTCACTGTGTCGCCTTTATCTTCACTTGCGGCGGCCGATAACGGTGATCCCGGTGATCAACTGTTCAATGTTCTCGGGGCTCCGAGGTCCGAGCCTTGGGTAGATGTAACGCTGGCGGACGAACTACAGTCCGTCTTGGCGGACCATCATCGCCAGCTACAGGATCTCGTGCCGGACTCCGGCCTACAGGACCGTGATGCAGAGCTTTCTGCGATGATGCGCTTTTGTCATGAGAACGAAGGTGGCTACTGGGAGTGGAGAGCTGATCCCTGGGCCGGGAAAACAGGCTTGATGGCGACTTTCGCCTCGACAGTACCCACTGATCTTCGCGTCGTTTCCTTTTTCATCGACGGGCAGCGGGTGGGACGCAGAGACGTTGCTTCCTTTCGCCAAGCCGTCTGCCTTCAACTGGACGCCGTAGCTGGAAAGGTAAGCCCGACTCCGCTTACACCCGGTGCTGAGGACCAGACATTCAAAAGGTGCTTAGACGCAGCCGTTACCACGTGTAAGGCACATGGAGCGCAGTTAGTCCTTCTTGTCGATGCCTTGGACGAGGATGCATGGCAAGAGGACTCGGAGAGCTTCGGCACAAGCATTGCTTCTTTGCTGCCTGTAGAACCCAGCGCGGGTTTATATATCATTGTAGCGAGCCGCTATAACCCCGAGTATCCGTCGGATCTACCGGAAAGACATCCGCTAAGAGTAGGCCATTCCAGGCACAACCTAAGATCGTCCCCTCACGCGGCTGAGGTACAGCGAAGAGCCTCCCACGAAGTACGACGGATATTGACGCGTGAGGCTCCGGACCGCCAGGCAATCATTCTCATAGCGGTGGGAGGCTCACTTTCCGTCGACGACATAATTGATATCGCCGGCCTAAATCGCGTAAAGCTTGAGAATACGCTAAAAAACTGCAGGATCATTCGGGCAGCAGATCGCCATTTTCCGGGAAGGTCCACGGACAGCGCATTTGCTTTTTCGCACAAGACCCTACCGGAGCTGACCAGAAGTCTTCTATCTAGACGAGAGATACTTCAGGCGATTGGGGCAATTCTAGAGGCCGGGATGCGGCATGCCCAAAATGCTTGGAGCGACGAAACGCCAACATTCTTCCTGTGGTCGTCCTATCCGGTCTTTTTAGCAAGTCTGGACGATCTGAACCCCCTCATAATCTGCGTGACCGACACTGCCAGACATAAGCAGTTGATGCGGTACCCCGGTGGATACTCACAAATCCGAGAAGAGCTCGATATTTCTGAGGTCGCATTATCCAAACGCACCCCGCAGTTGGAATTGTATCTCCGAATTTCGATAGCTAAAACTGCGACAAGACTAGCGTCGAAACATATTTCTCTCATAATACCGGAAGTATATTCGCGAATGGGCGACCATCAATCAGCTCTTAGCCTCATAGCTGCTATGCCTTATTCTTCGGAAAAAGAAGATCTAACGCTAAAGATCGTTCTCTCGCAGATTAAGTCCGATGATATAGCTCTAGCTACCGACACGGTATCCATGATTAGTAGCGCCGGAAAGCGCGCAATAGGACTGGCGGCCTTGGCTGAAGCGCAGCTTATCCATGGTCAGTACAATGCCGAAACGTTGCGCGATGCATTCAAATCAGCGGTAAGCGTCAAGGGGTCGCTCGACGCATCCTTGGCACTGCGTCAAGTAATAGCTGTCTATTCTATGAGAGGCGAAGTGCCTGCCACTGTCCTTGACGCCGCTTTAGATGCCGCGTGTACTAGCGGGTCAGGGGGTATCCAAGAACTTCTCGAATTGGCAAAGGCGTACTCTGGAGCCAGGATTCCCTCGACCAAACCGTTGCAGCGAGCATACGAGATCGCCCTTTCTATAGAAGGTCCGCTCACTCGTTTTGATGCTTTGTGCGATCTAGCCATGGCATATGCGCATGCCGCTCAGAACATTCCGCCAATTCTTGAGGCACTCACGTCATCCGTCTCATTGTTAGTGCCATCACGTGAGCTCCTGAAGAAAATTCTTGGCCTCGCCGAGGCGCTGGCGGCGGACGGCCTCAATGTACAGCAACTCCTGGACTGTGGGCGAGCAATTGCCCAGTCAAACGTTGATGCAAAGCTTCGCCTGTACTTCGAGTTGGATATTATAGAAGCGGAGTCAGTCTGCTATGGGAGGACGACTGTAGATCCTAGTGTCGTTAATCGATTTGCGCAAAAGTCGGAAGATCCAGCTCTAATCATGCACACTCTCGCGGTGCTGGCAAGGGTTGACTTTGATATACATCCTTTATTGCCAGCTTTGCCTGAGCTTATAACTCGAGAAATGACCTCGGAAGTTCGTTGCGCTTTGTGGGTCCAGCTGATCAAGTTAGCGGGGCCCAGGCACTACCTATCGAAGCAGGCGCTAGGGCAGTTGGATCTTCTAATGCGCTTTGGCGTCTCAAGTGCTTCTCTTGTAGAAATGGCGCGTGTTCAATACGAGTGCGACGAAGACCCTGAGATGTCCCTACGGATGGCAGAGAACCAAGTCCTTCGGAGTTACTCCTTGAATACGATTGAAAATCTTCTCGCTATCGGCAGCATTTGTGCGGAACTCGGTATTGACAGTCGGCCGCCGATGTTGAAAGCGTGGCAAGAGGCCAAGAGATGGGGATTCTCGAAGGATAAATTGTTGCTGGTGGCGCGAGCATTCGCTGCGGCCAAAATGGACGCTGAAGCTGTATTGCATGATGCTGCGGAAATAGCCCGTGACAATGCTGAGTCTCTGGCACGCATCGCATCCTGCCAGTTGGACCTAGCTTTGGACCCGACCGAGACCCTTCAGCGGGCCCTTAAGGTAGCTCGACCGCAGGCGATCCATAATGATGACTTAACTCTATATCGTCTGGTTTGTGTGGAAGCGGAAGTTTCACGTATCAGTGAAGCCACTAACATCGCTGGGCGCATTTCAGATCTCGAGCTTCAGATTCCGGCACTCAAGGCGATTCTAAGTGCATCAAATCAGCGTCATGAGGATTCGCAAGTGCTGGTTGAGCAACTAAGAATTGGCACCGGTCTGCGCTCCCTAACTCAGCGAGCAACATTAATGTCGAGTGTTGCTAGTACGTTGGCTGACAACCAGATGGACTCGGCTTGGGCCCTCTCCGAAGCGCAATTCGCAGCCTATACATCCCCGTTCGACGCCCGCTCTGAGTGCTTGACTGCCCTCGCCGCGGCCCAACTTCATTGTGGTAAAGATCCTACACGGGCTCTAGCTGATGCTCGTCGATTGGTTGCCGACCCTCGCTCGAGTAACCGCGCTCTGCGCCTCATAGAAATTAGTCGTGTGGAACTGTTGGCCGGACTAGACCCCGTTGCTACCCTCGATGAGGCATACAAGACTGCGATAAGCGACTCAGGATCAGCCGCTGTTCAGCTGTTGACAATTCTCTGTACCGCCATGGTAGCGGCTGGTATGAGCTCTACTGCCCAGTTCAGTAAGGCAAAGTCTAGGATCCTTGAGCTAGGTGGCTCGACAGGGCACGCAAAATGCCTCACCAAAATCTACTCGGAATATGTGCGGAGAAGGCTCACTGAACAGTCCCCGTTTCGGGGCGAGCAAAATTGCGTTCAGGCGTGCCAGGAAGCGACGGATGCCATTGTTGCCGTAGAAGATAAGTTGGAACGCATTTCGCTCTTGCTAGAGCTGTCCGTAGCAGTACGCGAGTCTAGTAAAGATGCCAAAATGTTACTAAAGCAAGCCCGGACGGTAGCTTCAGAATTAGAAGATGGAGATTCTCGTTTTAATGCGCTCATGTTGATCGCTGAACAGGAAATTGCCGCTGGAATGGATCCAGATTGGACTCTAACTCGCGCCGGGAACGAAGTTGCGGCTCACGCAAGCTTGATGAAGATCGCCCAATTGCGCGCGCGAACGGGAAGATTAGAAGAAGCTATGCAGGATGCTCGCGCCGTGCCGGACAAATCGCTGTGTGTGAAGGTCTGGTCCGAGGTTGCCAATGTCGCCTCTTCGGCACAAGCGTCGATCGCCAGAGAAGCGTTGACTCTAGCTCTTGCCGAAGGTTCTTGGGTGCCAGTCCTGGAACCTTTATGTAAGTGGGAACCAAGCGCTCTCGAGATTATCGAAAGCTCACTGCTGTCGACCGAAGCTGGGGAGTAGCAGCGCGGACACCATTCAAATGAAGAAGTGCGGTCGCTGAATCTAATTTCACTGCCTAGCAGATCGGAAGGCCCTAATAATTGGGGCGGCCAGAATATGTTCACTTGTGGCACCAGATTCCCGGCATCGTCAGCTGAGCGCGACCTAAGTGGTGCTGGCCGCAGACTGCGACTCGGCTGAACTTCTGGGCTCCGTCCTCGGCTTCCGCAACCTTGCCAATTACATCGCCCGATCGCAATCAACCGGATCGCGCTCACAGCGGCCTAATACCCCGAGTCAACAAAAGCCGGGGCAGTCCCAGCCGATTCTTCAAGCGAACGGAGCTGGCCGCCGTGTGACCGCTTCCACCTTTGGCCGGCTGAATCACGAAACTCGAGATCAACGCCCAACCCATGAGAGCCGTCGCGTCCGTCCCAAAGGGTCCAATCACTCTTGGACTTGATAAAGGCAAGTGAGCCAAACCGCTGTGATGAGACTTCCCACCTCCACTCGCCTTCGGGGTTATACGGGTTGCCTTTGACCTCAAATATTGCTTTATCGTCGTCGTTAACACCAGCGATCGCGGGAGACAGAGCCGTCCACTTGTCCTCCCAGATATTTAGTAACGGTTCTGTTTTTTCCTGAGGCTTCAAGTAAACATAGCAGCGGACATCGTAGACCGGCCCACCATTTCCGTTCCGGACATAAACTTTCGCCACGTGGTTATGCATGACCAGCCAAGCGGACACTTTGGCTGCCTCAGCCTTCCGCTCAGCCTCCTGTGCCATCTTCAGCTGAGCATCTGCGCTTTTTGCTTGACGGTGCGTGGCGCGCCAGGCGAACCCAGAAAACGCAGCCGCGCACACCGCCGCCACACCGACGGCAGCCGAGACCCAAAAGGACGCCCACGCGGCATCGGCTGAGGTTTGTGCTGCATCAGTTGAAATCCTTGTGGCTTCACTAGCCGTCAATAGCAGCAGCTGCAAAGTAAACATGCCTCCAACTACATCACATCACACGGCATGAATCGTACGACGAACCACTTCCAAACGAATTGAGCGGCGGTCGCTGGAGCCAAGATTCTCGCCAGGACGAAAGTCCTAGCAGCTAGTTCTACTCGCACTATCTGAATGCCGATAATGGCGACTCTGTAAGGCTGGGGGAGAGAGTGTTTAGGCAGTCATTTGAAGTCGCGGCAGACCGAGGAGTTCACTCTCTGGTGCGGGCAGCCCTCATGCCGGTCATGTTTTATCCCGTACCCTGTCGGGCCGGACAAGACCGAGGAGATAGGGTTCCGGACTGGGCCGGCGATCATGACGAAGTCCGCCCTGGCGTAAACAGTCCCGTAGCGTTCATTGGAGGGGATGCGGACAAGCAACATCCCGATGCACGCAAATGGCATGAACGAACCCAACGATGCCGCCACCGAGGGAGCCGGCCAGCAAGAGACTACATCACCCAGAACTTCATCTAGAAGCCCTGCCCCGATCTCCTTGCAGGGCCGGAATTCTTACCCACGCAGGCGCCGCTTAAAAAACTTATGCGCGGGGTTGTGGTGCGGGTGGCTCGGGTCGGCAAGTGCATCCATTGGCAGCGCACGGGCCGAGCCGCCAACGCCCAAGAAAGCGCTTTCGAGGATCGACCGCAGGAATGGTAGGCACTCTAGGTCCCTAGGGCGGCGACCGCACCTCTGCTAGTGTTTCGCTATGTCGGCTGGTGAGCTGAACCAAGACGGGCCTTTGGCCGTCCTCCACCAAGCCATGACGGAGGCTGTCAAGCAGCCGTCTATTCCCCGAGTTGTGGTGCTATATGGGGAGACCGGGCGTGGCAAGACTTACTGGGTTCAGCGGTTCTTCGACGACTTAGCGAGGAATAGTCCCGGATACTGGGCGCCGACTCTGACACCAACATGGCCCCCACAGTTGCAACGGACAGTGAACCGGGAGCGCAAGCAGGTGATCCCGGAGGTGGCTGATTTCGGCTCGGTACCCGCGTTCTTTTGGATTGGAGTCGGAGCCAGTCCGGTGGAGGGCGCTGTACAAGTTGAAATGGCCTCCAGTATTGCAGACCAATTGAAGACGCAAATTGGTGCCTTAGTAGAGTCAGCGCGGCGTCGGAAGGCTCTGGGCTGGGAGGCCCTAAAGTTGGCCATCGACGTGACCAGTATAGTGCTGCCGGCTGTCGGCGCGGTAGGGACTGTTAAATCGGCCGTGGAGCATTACGTTGAGTTTTCTAAGCTGGCGGCGCACCGGCCCGAACCACAACAAGCGAGACGTGAGGCCCTTCATGAATTATTCCGGCTTTCATCTCTGGAGCATTCTGCCCCTACGGTTGTAGTCCTCGATGACGCACCTGCCTTGACGGCCGAGTCTTTGTATTTACTTTCTGGGCTCGTCGCGAAAGGTCCTCCCCCGGAGTCGAACCTCGATGACCTGATGGGCGAAACCAAACTTATGAACCAATTCCTGCCACTCGCCGCCGAGAACCGGATTTCGTCTCCTTTGCTCTTTGTCTGCACGGCCTGGGAGCATCGCTTTCTAGGCCGCTTTGAGGATCCCTTTCTCACTTGGCTTCATGAAATGGAGGAGCTTCCGGTCGTAATCGATTGGGTTCCATGCGAGCAGTTCGAGATAGGCGAAGCAGCTTCGATACTGCAATCTGCTAAATGTGGAGTTGATTCGGAGCAGATCCGAAAAGTCATCAAACACATACAGACTTCCAGTCCGGAGGGTGAGCTAGTAAACCCGCTTGTCCTTACTAGCGTCATTGCGAAGATCAACGAGGAACGAGAGGGCTGGGGTTCAAGTTTCGAGTTGGATGATACCGCAATTGCTGCCCTGCCAAATGTCCCTGATCAGCACGTCAGGGACCGTCTCGAAATGGTCAAGGAAACGGCCGGCGTTGGCGCTCGTGCTTATAGTCTTTTTGCTATGCTCGCGCATTACTCGCAGCAAGTTCCTCTAAAGTTACTCGATATTTTGGCTGGATACGAGAACTTCAGCAACATGGAACGACTTAAGCAGTTGCTCACGGATCAATATCTCTGGGTATTAACGGAGTGGAATGCATCGAAGTCTATATTCCGGGTCAGTGAACTGGTGGAGCTTGACCCTGATGTTCATCGATATCTGCAAAGAGAAGACTTACCAAAAGTAATTAACGAGCTTCTAACGACGTGTTGTGCCGACTTGCTCGACTGGTGCATCAAGTTCGGCATGAGAAACAATAGATCGGCGGTTCCCGGAGGAAAGGCGGCCTTCTTCACCCTGGTTTCAGGTGCGAATCGAGTCCTCGCGAGGCGACTGCCCGACCGTCCTAGCGCCATAGCTGTAGCTCTAAGCCTGCTCCGCTGGAACGAGGAGCCACCTCCAGGTGCTTCAGTGCCTTCAAGGGGATACGGGTATGGTGTCGGTCTGCATTGGGACCTCTCAGATGATGACATTGCTAGGTCGATCAAACATTTTGGTGACTCTTGGATCTCTCCCCTTATTGCACAACGGCGGCTGAATGACCTCAGAGAAATTGAAAGCTGCTGTGAAGGAGCGATAGCTGAGCTGGCATCTGTCAATGAACGAATTTTCTTTCCTATTGCCCGTCGTATGCAACGCTTGGGTCACTTTGAGGATGCGGCTGAAATACTTGAGGAACTCGTTTGGGAACATCGGGATGCGGCTCCATTACTGGCCCAAATCTATCTCAGGCAGGGGCGGAAGGATCTCGCTCTCGAGACTTTGAGGCGACGTGCCAACGATTTCTCGCAGTGCGCTATCCAGCTCGCATCTTTGCTCGTCGAGAACGGTGAGCTGGATGAGGCCATACGCGTCCTGCAGCCATACCTGGAAACTGTCCACGAAGTTGGACCTCTGATGGCTCAAATAAACCTGAGAAGGGGTCGCAAGGATCTAGCTTTTGAAGTCCTTCAAGCTGCCGCTGGCCGCTGGCCGCACAGCGCTCTCCGGTTTGGGGCTCTGATCTTGGAGGATAACGGGCCAGCTGAGGCGGCCGTACCGGTGCTGGAGCCATACTTGCAAGTGGACCCGGGAGCTGCGCCATTGCTGGCTCAAATCTATCTCAGGCAGGGTCGGAAAGAACTAGCTAAACAGGTCCTTGGGCCAGCAGCTCGTCGCTTCTCGCTTGCCGCCAATCGGCTTGCTGCTCTGATTCTGGACGATGGGGGACCAGTAGAGGCAGCGATACCAGTGCTGGAACCATTCTTGCAAGTGGACCCGGAGTCCGCCCCGTTGCTGGCGCAAATCTACCTCAGGCAGGGTCGGAAGAATCTAGCTATAGAGGTCCTTCAGGCGGCAGCTGGCAGGTTCTCACTCGCCGCCGGTCGGCTTGCTGCTTTGCACTTCGAGGACGGCGAACCGGCGGAAGCCATGCGTGTCCTGCGCACCGCAACCGCAGCTTTTCCTGATGCCGCAGTCAGCCTGGCACGCGAACTCTTGCGACTCGGACAGCCGGACGAGGCCTGCGACGTATTGGAGCCGTATGTTGAAACGCTCGAAAATGCGGCCGGGTTATATGCCAATGTAAGGGTTGCTCAAGGGCAAGTTGACCTAGCGCTGGCGCGTCTGGAAACAATAGCGGCGAAGAATGCCGACGTATCCGTTATCTTGGCCAAGGCGCTCAGAAAGACGAATCCTCAGAAATCCATTGAATTGCTCACACCTTGGGCGCCGCAGCATGGTTTCGCGGCGGCCGAACTTGTTCGGGAACTGCTTCACACGGGTCAGACTGCAAAAGCCCGTGACTACTTGAGTGCCGCTCGTCCGATACTCCGTCGCGATGGCCTAGCTATAGCGATTAGCCTTTTGTCCGGCGATTTTTCTGAAGGAGCGAGACTCCTTAGCGCCGCAGAACGCGCACACCAAAAGAATAATCGGGTGTTTTTCGTATTGAATACGCTTATGGCCAACATGGCCGATTGTGGACGGCCTGACCTAATTCAGTGGATTCTAGAGGAATGTGACACCCCGAATAGTCAGCGTACCGCCGCAAGCTACGTTCTGACTTTTTGCTTCAACGAACAGAAACGCGCTGGTGGTGCGGATCCGGACGCTGTCGTGGCAACAATTTGGCCGCATCGTGATCAGTCTGCCAGTGCTTGCCGGGCTATCGAGCCGATCCTTTGGCGCTGGGTACAAGACCCTGAACTGGTGGAACCCCCGCTTAACTGCTTTAGTGCCCTCTCGCTTGTGCAAACATTCTTTTCCTTGTCGACCTCAGTCCCAGCGAGGCTTAAATTTGCCGTGCTTGAGCGATTGAAGGACTTCGCGCAGGGAACGCCGGAAATGTATGTTTTAGTGCGGGCTGCTGCGCCTCTATCGCCAGTGGCGGCGGAGGTATACGAAGATGTTTTAGCGCCCGCAAACCTAACGCTTGAGAATTCAGCTGGAGCATTTTTGGATGGAGATGATGTTTGAAGGCGCTCAGACTGCAGTCCGCGCCGGGACCCCTCCACCGCCATTTTGCCCCAAAGTCGCATCGCATCCCGAATCAATGATTCATTAAATCCATCATCGGCAGAAAACCGTCGGGCGGCGACATGCGACTGATCTTTTTGAGTCTAACTGTGATTCTGCGCGCGACAGCACGGCAGATGGGCGCAAAAGGTGGTCAAGCCCCGTGAATCCGCGGAATTCCGCTACGGGACGCCGCCCTGACCGCCCCTAGGAAGCGGGGCCGGATTGATTTATGACGGCGGCGTCGTCCCGGACCCGGCATCATCACCGCCGGGCATAACAACAAGACAGCCCGCACGGTCTCCTACCGCCAAGGCGACGTAATCGACGCACAGACACACAGCGACAGTGCTCAAGGCCATCATCGCCAACAACCGCGCTGGCGGTTGGCGCAAAATCAAAGCCAACTAAACTCCGGAGGCCTAACAGCTGCGCAATCGACGGCAGCACCCCACATCCGCACTCGTTGTCCCCAGATCCTGCACCCAGGCGTCTATTAGGCGGTGTCCAGTTACGCGCGGAGGCTCGTCGTGGCCGCGGATGAGGAGGAAACACAGGCAATGGCAATACCTACGGCGAGCCGGTTTTCACTCTCCCCCGCATGATTCAAACGCCTGTGAGGATTGGAGTGGCTGGTCTGGGATTGGCTGGCAGAGTAAGTGCAGGCCGTTCCACCCGGCGGTCGTGACTCATTAAACGCTTGGCCCCGGCTCCTGTCCGGGTGTCCTGTTATCGACATGTCCGTCTGCTGGGTTGGGCGGCCGGCACCTGCCCGGCCCACCTCGGTGACTTGATCAGAAGATTGTCCGCCTCCGCGCGGGGGCGTGGCTCGTCACAGTGCTGTTCCGAAGTGACCTCTACCCGGACTGGTACCGGCCCGTAACGGCCCTGACCATGTCCGCTAAATGAGGTAGGTGCCAGAACCGCTATGACAATCGTTGCGCATTCCCACCCGTTTGTCGTGGGTGTCGACACCCACGCCCGGAAGCACGTCTTCGCCATCATCGCCGTGCCCAGCGGTGAACGGATTGATAGCCGGGATTTCCCGGCGACGGGGGCCGGTATCAGTCGCGCCATTGCTTGGGTTGCCCGTCGCACCGAAGCGGATCTGGCCACCCTGTGGGTGATTGAGGGCGCGGCTTCTTATGGCGCAGTGCTGGCCGGCGCTGTCGCAGCTGCCGGCTACCAGGTCGCCGAGGCTGCGCGTATGGACGCGCTGCCGCGTCGTGGGGTTGGGAAGTCGGATCCCCTGGATGCGCACCGGATCGCTTCTGGCGTCCTTGCCTTGGAAGAGGACAAATTGCGTCGGCCACGGTTGAACGACGGGGTCCGTGCCGCGTTGCGGGTCCTAGTCACTGCACGTCAATCGATGACAACCGACCGGACAAGGACCGTGAACGCGTTGACCGCACTGCTCCGGACCAATGATTTGGGTTTGGATGCGCGCAGCTCGTTGACCGGAGGTCAGATACTGGAGGTGTCCCGGTGGCGCGCCCATGAAGAACCTCTTGCAGTGTCGGTCGCCCGCTCCGAAGCAATCAGGCTCGCCAAGCGCATCGGCGACCTTGACGCTGAAATCAAAGCAAACGGCTCCCGGATCACCGAACTGGTTCAGGTCAGCGAGGCCGCGCCCCTGCTGCAGGAAGCCGGCTTCGGACCAGTCACGGCAGCCATTTGCCTCACCGCTTGGTCGCATCAGGGCCGGGTACGTTCCGAGGCGGCATTCGCTTCCCTGGCCGGGGTCAACCCCATTCCGGCTTCATCGGGGAATACCATCCGCCATAGGCTCAACCGCGGCGGCGACAGGACTCTGAACAAAGCCCTTCACATGGTCGCTCTGACCAGGATGGCGTTCGATCCGGAAACCATCGCATATGCAGCAAAACGGCAGGCGGAAGGGCGAACCAAGAAAGAGATCAGACGGTGCGTGAAACGCTACCTCGCCCGACGGATCTACCGCACACTCAATGCCAACAGCCTCATGCCATCGCTCCGTTGACAACCATAGAAGAGTCGATAATGGACGTCCCGTCAACCTAGGGAGAAATCGCAGCCACGGCGCCCATGGCGCCAAGCCGGGCCTCGGCGTGCGCCAGCAGCATGGGAGACGCAGCCACCAAAACGTCGACACTGCGTTCCAGAGCCGCTACCTGCACCCGCGCACGCGGGAAGTCACGGGCCGCGACAAGTGGCAGGATACGCGCGCAGTGCTCCGCGATTTCCGTTGCCCCTGCCATGGACGAAGCAGTCTGCAGGCTCAGTACGGAATCAACGGATGCCGCGGGCTCCTCGGCAGCCAGAGCGGCAAGGAGCCGGGACAGTCGAACCGGTTGCAAACTGAAGAAGTCGCTGAGAAATCGAAGGGCCAGAGCAGGGCCGCCAGTATCGTCGGCGATGTCCCACAGGCTCTGCAAGTCGAGAATCGGGTTGTCGCCACAGGCGGCCGCCGCACAACGGCCCGGTTCAGCCCCCGCTGTTTCCAGCGTCTCCGCGACCCCAAGTCGTTGTTCACCATATATGTTGACGGTGGTTTCCAAACGGATCCTCATGAATCATGAGCGCGCGGAACCGACGACAGCCTAAGGACCAGGCGCTCTGCTTGACCTGACCCGTGACACTCTCCCAGATGAGGATCAAGCGGGTGCTTGCCCCCAATCAAGATTCCCTCAAGATCAATAGCCAGCAATACTGGGGCGGGCTCCACTGCCGCCGGCGAAGCCGGCGCTGCCTCTCCCGGTAACTTTGACGACTACCTCCCAAGCATTTTAAAGATCCGACAGTTGATAGATGTCAATGTGCTGGCCAGGGCAGATGAGGTCCTTCCCAGTTGTTCAGGAAAGGTTGTGAATTGCCCCGGCCCACCGCGGACCGGAGACGGGTCGGCGGACCGCCCGCGCGCGGGTGTGGAAGTCAATCTTGGGGACCTTCAGTGAGTCCGCGGCAGGCGCGGCCGAGTCATCGTGGGCCCGACGATCAATTTCATTAAGGGTCGTGCAGGAGTCGGTGATCAGGCCCATTCCTGCATATTCGCGAACGGCAGCGATACCTGCCACGGCCTCAGTTTTGGTGTCAAAGGGTTTGGATACTGCCATCACGGTGCCGTCCGGGGCTGTCAGCCGGAACCTGAAGGATGATTTTGCGTCCACAAACAGTTCGAACATTCCTGCCATTGCGATCCTTTCGGTATGCGGGATCTCCGAGGCTGCGTCATTGCCGCCACTACGCGTCGGCATCGTTGCCTGCGCTTTATAGAGGTATCCCGCTCCAAATTTCCATCAATTCAGCATGCGTTCCCCGAGTCTTTCGCAGGGACAGCTGCCGGCGCAAGGCTTCACTTGTCATCCAGTGGAAGTGATCCCGTGCTCTCGGTCCCGTCCGGGCGAACTGTCCCGCGGAGTACGCAAGGGGCCCTGATCGTTCCATGGTCAGCAACAGACGTGTCCTCCCTCCCTCGTGGTCAGTCAAGGCTGACGCGTGGAGGTGGAACGGATAACAATCCTCCCTGGCCAGGAGCGCTCGCAATCCGGCCTCCCCTGGGAAGCAACCGCACTGTGCCTGGGCATAAGCTACAGGTTTCAAGAAAACCTAGGTGACAGCCGCTCGTCATAGGATTTCGGCGTCGTTCTGATAGGGGACCCACCGCTGGGTATAGGGGCAGGAGTGCAACTTGGGGAACCGTGAGCGGTCCAAAAATTCGTAAGGATATAAGCGACGACGGAGCGCCGAACGAAGTTTTGGACTGCGAGCGGCGCGAAGCGCCCTGGTTGCACGGAGGGCCCGCCCAGCGACGATGGACTATCCGAATGACAAGCAACGGCCATTCTTCGGCTGGCTCATGGTCACGTGACGGCATGGCGGCGCGCTAGGAATGAGCCCGACAGCATTTCTGAGGACGGTATCGCAAGCGGATGGCGCCAAGCCCGACGAGAGGCTCTTCGTGGAGAAGGACTCCAGCTTCGCCGGGGGCGCCGCTGCCTCTGCCCGAGCACGGCAGTCGGCGATAGTCGAGCACGATGCCACCGACTCACCATTAACTCACCATAATCAACGACAAACGACCACTATTCACCGCCTGTCGTAAGCTGCAAAAACCGCTAGATTCCGGGGTTTTTGGACTACTTTCGCACTCGTATTAGCCAGTCGGATCGAAAGCGGGGGTCGTCGGTTCGAATCCGACAGGGGGCTCCATTTCACCTCCGGGTCTAAGCTGGATCCATCCGAATAATCAGCGTGCTGACTAAAGGAGGATGGGTGCCATGCCCAAGACCGGCAAGAACCACCATGCCCGCAAGGACGAAATTCCCTCGACCCTGCAGCGTTCTGACCAGAAGGCGCAGGATACGTTCGCCAAGACCTACGACTCCGCCCTGGAGTCCTACGGCCAGGACGAACAACGGGCCGCCCGCGCGGCGTACGCTTCCCTGAAGCACAGCTACGAGAAGGTGGGCGACCACTGGGAACCCAAGGAACAACGCGGCCCGTCTGACAAGCGCGCAGAGCAGGGAGTCCGCTCGTCAGAACCCACCGCCGGCGGCGTCGATGCCAACGCCTCCAAGGAACACCTCTACAAGCTGGCCAAGGAACTGGACGTCAAGGGCCGGTCCAGGATGGACAAGGAACAACTGGTCCAGGCATTGCAAAAGGCCAACGACGCCGCCACCCGCAAAGCCCGCAGTAAATAGCCTCCGCTCTTGCCGTCCCGTCCGCCAAGGTGTCGAATCAGAGGACACGTCCGGTCCGGTCGGCAACGATGCCAGGAGGTTCCAATGTCGGTGAAGAGCACCAGGGAGTCAGCGCGGGCGGCCGGCAGGAACGGGCCTGATTCCAAGCGGGCGGACCAGGCTGGCGCCATCGCGGCGCAGGACCCGGCGCGGATTCGGAACGTGGCCCTGGTGGGGCACTCCGGCGCCGGGAAGACGATGCTGATCGAGGCCCTGCTCGCCGCCAACGGCATGATCACCCGCAAAGGTTCCATCGCGGACGGCACCACGGTCAGCGACTCCGACCCCGCTGCCGTGCACCAGCAACGCTCCGTCACGGTGTCCCTGGTGCCGCTCATGGTGGATGACACCAAGGTGAACCTCCTGGATACGCCGGGCTATCCCGATTTCATCGGTGAGCTCCGCGCGGGACTCCGGGCCTCCGACGGGGCACTTTTCGTCGTGTCCGCCGTCGAGGGGATCGACGCCACCACCACCGCGCTCTGGGGCGAGTGCGGGCACATGAGACTGCCACGCGCCGTCGTCATCACCCGGCTGGACCATCCGCGGGCAAACTACGACGCCGCCCTGGCCGCCTGCCGGAAAGCATTCGGCGACGGCGTGCTGCCGCTGTGCGTCCCGGTGCGGACCGGGGGTGAGGTCACCGGCCTGCTGGGCCTGCTGTCGCAGGAAGTCAGCGAGTACTCCCCGGGGGAGGGGACACCCGGGATCCGGCCAGCAGCGCCGGACGAGCTTACGGACGCGGAGACTGCCAGGGGTGCCCTGATCGAGGGGATTATCGCCGAAAGCGAAGACGAGACGCTGATGGACCGCTACCTCGAAGGCGGGGACATCGACACCGAAGCGCTGGAAACCGACCTGGAAACCGCCGTCGCCCGCGGGTCCTTCTTTCCGGTGCTGCCCACGTCCGCCGTCACCGGGCTGGGCACCGCGGAACTGCTGGACCTGCTGGTGCGGGCCTTCCCGGCACCCGTTGAACGAGGACTCCCCGACATCACGGACCTTGCGGGGGAGCCGGGCGGGTCCCTGGAATGTGATCCGTCCGGTCCCCTCGCCGCCGAAGTGGTCCGCACCTCCAATGATCCGTTCCTGGGCCGCATCTGCCTGGTGCGGGTCTTCTCCGGGACGCTGAGCGAGGATTCGCCCGTCCACGTCGGCGGCCACGGCCTGGCTGACCGCGGCCACCAGGACCATGACACCGATGAGCGCATCACGCATCTTTACTCGCCACTGGGCGCCACCCTGCGGCCTGTCCCCTTCTGTGTAGCGGGGGACATGTGTGCCCTGGCAAAGCTGGGCAGCGCCGAAACCGGCGACACCATCTCAGCCCGGGAGAACCCGCTGCTGCTGGCCACCTGGGAAATGCCGGAGCCGCTGCTGCCTGTTGCAGTGGAAGCCGATTCCCGCAGCGACGAGGACGCCCTGGCCCGCAGCCTTGGCCGCATCGCGGCAGGGGACCCCACGCTGCGGGTGGACAGGAACGCGGAGACGCACCAGCTGGTGCTGTGGTGCATGGGCGAGGCGCATGCCGAGGTGGTCCTGGACCGGCTGCGGGAACAGGGAGTGAAACTGCATACCGTGGAGGTAGTGACCCCGTTGCGGGAAACTTTTGCGGCTCCCGCCTCCGGCCATGGCCGGCACGTCAAACAATCCGGTGGCCACGGCCAATACGCGGTGTGCGATATCGAAGTGGAACCGATGGAGCGGGGCGGCGGGTTCGAGTTCGTGGACAAGACCGTGGGCGGAGTCATCCCCGGCACCTTCATCCCGTCCATCGAAAAGGGGATCCGCGCACAAATGGAGAAGGGCGTTTCCGCGGGTTTCCCCGTGGTGGACCTGCGCGTGACCCTGGTGGGCGGCAAGGCGCACAGCGTTGATTCCTCCGATGCGGCATTCCAGGCTGCCGGGGCGCTGGCGCTCAGGGAGGCCGCAGCAGCCGGGAAGATCCAGCTGCTGGAGCCGGTGTCGTCAGTGTCCATCACGGTTTCCGACGAACACGTGGGGACGGTGATGAGCGACCTGTCCGGCCGGCGCGGGCGCCTGACAGGCACCACCTCCTCAGGCCAGGGGCTGACGGAGATCAGCGCTGAGGTTCCGGACCAGGAACTCCTGCGGTATGCGGTGGAACTGCGCGCCCTGACGGCCGGCACAGGGCGGTTCCGGCGGCAGTACCTGCGCCATGACCCCGTCCCCTCCAACCACACTCCGTCCTGACGCCGCCAGGCGGGAACCGCCAAAGAGCACACCGTGAACGCCGCGGCGCGAAAGATCCAGACCACCTACCTGATACTGACGCTGGGAAACACCCTTGCGGCCTCGTTCATCTGGGGGATCAACACGCTGTTCCTCCTCGACGCCGGGCTGAACAACCTTGAGGCGTTCGCCGCGAACGCCTTCTTCACCGCAGGGATGGTGCTCTTCGAGGTGCCCACGGGCGTCGTGGCGGACAGCTGGGGCCGGCGCGTGTCGTTCCTATTGGGCACCGTCACCCTGGCGGGGTCCACGTACCTCTATTACCTGCTGTGGCAATTGTCTGCGCCGTTCTGGTGGTGGGCTGCGGTGTCCGCACTCCTGGGCCTGGGCTTCACCTTCTTCTCCGGGGCCGTGGAGGCATGGCTGGTGGATGCGCTGCACTTTTCCGGTTACGACGGCGGCCTGGAAGCGGTCCTTGGACGCGGCCAGATAGTGTCCGGCATCGCCATGCTGGCCGGGTCGGTGGCGGGGGGCGTGATAGCCGAGGCAACCAACCTCGGGGTGCCCTTCCTGCTGCGCGTCGCGGTGCTCGTGGCAATGTTCGTGGTGGCCTTCGTGCTCATGCACGACGTCGGCTTCACACCTGAGCGCTCGGCCCACCCCCTGCAGGCCACCCGGGCAGTCCTGAAGGCATCGGTGGACGGCGGACTGGGGAACCCGCCGGTACGGTTCATGATGCTGGCCGCCCCGTTCACCGAGGGGGTGGGATTCTATGTCTTCTATGCCCTGCAGCCGTATCTCCTGCAGCTCTTCGGCGATCCCAGGGCCTACGCCATCGCGGGGCTGGCAGCGGCCATCGTTGCCGGAGCGGAGATCCTGGGCGGCTGGCTGGCGCCTGTGGTCCGGAAGCAGGTCCGCCGCCGGACCACGGTCCTGATCGCGTCCACGGTCACCAGCTCGGTGGTCCTGATGGTGCTCCCGGCCACCCACAGCTTTTGGCTGGCCCTGGTACTGCTGGCTGTGTGGGCAGTGGTGGCCTCCGCGGGCACGCCCGTGCGGCAGGCCTACCTGAACGACATGATTGCCTCAAAACAGCGGGCAACCGTCCTGAGCTTCGCATCGCTCATGGGCTCAAGCGGCGGAGTGGTGGTGCAGCCCCTGCTCGGCCGGGCGGCAGATATCTCTGGGTACCCCGCATCACTGGCTATTGGCGGCGTGGTCCAGCTGCTGGCCGCACCCTTCATCATGTTGAGCCGGCGCCGGCGCTCGCCGGCGGACGCCGCCACCGGGCTGGCCGCCGCTCCCTGAAGAGCGGCGGCCGAGGATTCTACTTAACGCCGGCTTCCACTGTTTCGCTTGCCGCCGGCGCCGGCTTCTCCTGCGCGGGCGGGGTGGTCTTGAGCTTGAAGCGTTTTGTGATGTCGCCACCGCCGGCGCTGCGGTTCTTGTTGAAAATGTCGAATCCGACGGCGACAAGGAGCACCAGGCCCTTGATGAGCTGCTGGTAATCCGTGCCGAGGCCCAGAATGGACATGCCGTTGTTCAGCACACCCATGATGAGGCCACCGATCATTGCGCCGGCAACGGTTCCGATGCCGCCCGTGACGGCCGCGCCGCCAATGAACGCTGCCGCGATGGAATCGAGTTCGAAGCCCGTTCCACCGGCGGGCTGTGCGGAGTTGAGGCGTGCCGTGAATACGAGACCCGCCAGGGCCGACAGGACGCCCATGTTCACGAAGAGCCGGAAGGTGACGGCCTTGGTCTTGATGCCCGACAGCTCAGCGGCGTGCAGGTTGCCGCCGATGGCGTAGGTGTGCCGGCCGAAGACGCTGTTGTTCATGAGCGCGGTGTACGCGATCACCAGTGCGGCCAGGACCACCAGGACAATCGGGGTGCCCCGGTAGGAGGCGAGCAGGAACGTGATGATGAGCATCAGCAGCGCAGTGAAGGCGGTCTTGATGACAAACCAGACCAGGGGCTCGCTCTCGAGGTCGAACTTCCTGCGGATCCGGCGTTCCTTGAGGGCCTGGATCAGCAGGGCTGCCGTGGCGCCGATGCCCAGGATGACGGTGAGCCACTCCAGCACGGAGGTTCCGCCGGTGAGGTCCGGGAGGAACCCGCCGCCAAGGGCGCGGAGTTCGGCGGGGAACGGGGTGATCTGCTGGTTCTTCAGCGTGATGAGCGTCAGCCCGCGGAAGATCAGCATGCCCGCCAGGGTGACGATGAAGGCAGGGATGCCCACATAGGCGATCCAGTAGCCCTGCCAGGCGCCCACCAGCGCGCCGACCAGCAGGCAGGCGGGGATCGCCGCCCACCAGGGCCAGCCCCAGTGCACGATCATGACACCGGCGACGGCGCCAATGAAGCCGGCCACCGAACCAACGGAAAGGTCGATGTGCCCGGCGATGATCACCATGACCATGCCGATGGCCAGGATAAGGATGTAGCTGTTCTGGACCACCAGGTTGGTGACGTTCTGCGGTTCCAGGAGGATGCCGCCGGTCAGTCCCTGGAACAGCAGGACGATCAGGATCAGGGCAACGAAAATGCCCACCTGGCGCAGGCGGCTTGTGAGGAATCCGAGCGATTCTCGTAGGGCGGACATGTCGCTATTCCTTCTCTTTGGTCATGTAGTGCATCAGGGTCTCCTGGGTTGCCTCGGCGATGGGCACTTCGCCGGTGATGTGGCCGGCGGCGAGGGTGTAGATGCGGTCGCAGATGCCCAGGAGTTCGGGAAGTTCCGAGGAAATCACAATCACCGCTTTTCCTTCGGCTGCCAGTTTGGCGATGATCGTGTAGATCTCGTATTTGGCACCGACATCGATTCCGCGGGTGGGTTCATCGAGGATGAGCACGTCGGGGTCGGAGAACATCCACTTGCTCAGCACAACCTTCTGCTGGTTTCCGCCGGAGAGCTTTCCGGTGATTGCGCCCACCGACGGGGCTTTGATGTTCATGCTCGTGCGGTAGCCATTGGCCACCACGGTTTCCTGGTTCTTGTCCACGAAGCCGCGCTTGGCGAGCTTGCGGAGGGCTGCCAGGGAGATGTTGCGCTTGATGTCCTCGATGAGGTTCAGGCCGTAGTGCTTGCGGTCCTCGGTGGCGTAGGCGATGCCATGCCTGATGGCGTCCGAAACCGTGGCGGTGTTGATTTCCTCACCGTATTTGTAGACCTTGCCTGAGGTGGCGGTGCCGTAGGTACGGCCGAAGACGCTCATGGCGAGCTCGGTGCGCCCGGCCCCCATGAGTCCGGCGAGCCCCACCACTTCACCCTTGCGTACATGCAGGTTGGCGTTGTTGACCACCATGCGGGTGTGGTCCTGGGGATGCCGTACGGACCAGTCCTCGATCCGGAGGACTTCCTCGCCGATGTTCGGCTCACGGTCAGGGTAGAGGCTTTCCAGGTCCCGGCCCACCATGCCGCGAATGATGCGTTCCTGCGTGATTTGGCCTTCGTCGAGCCGCAGGGTTTCGATGGTTTTGCCGTCCCGGATGATGGTGACGGCGTCAGCCACTTTGCGGATCTCATTGAGCTTGTGGCTGATGATGATGCTGGTAACCCCCTGGCCCTTCAGGTGGAGGATCAGGTCCAGCAGGTGGCCGGAGTCCTCGTCGTTGAGGGCGGCCGTGGGCTCATCCAGGATCAGCAGTTTCACTTCCTTGGACAAAGCCTTGGCAATTTCCACGAGCTGCTGCTTGCCCACGCTGATGTGCTGCACCGGCGTGACCGGGTTTTCGTCCAGGCCGACGCGCGCCAGCAGCTTGGCCGCCTCAAGGTTGGTCTTGCGCCAGTCCACCCAACCGTTGGTGGCCTGTTCGTTGCCCAGGTAGATGTTCTCGGCGATGGACAGGTACGGGCTTAACGCTAGTTCCTGGTGGATGATGACAATTCCCCGCTTCTCGCTGTCCGAGATGCTGGAGAAGTTGCAGGGTTCGTTTTCGAAGAGGATCTCCCCGTCGAAGGTGTTGTGTGCATAGACGCCGGACAACACTTTCATAAGCGTCGATTTGCCGGCTCCGTTTTCACCGCAGATGGCGTGCACTTCTCCACGGTTTACATCCAGGGTGACGTCCTGCAGCGCCTTCACGCCGGGAAACGTCTTGGTGATTCCTCGCATCTGAAGAATGGGTGTGTTCATCGTCAATTCCCACTGACTGGTCGAAGCTTGGCCTTCCTGCTGGTGCAGGAGGCGGCGGGAGGGGTTGTGGCCGGGCCGGAGCGCGGCCACAACCCCCTGGCGCTGACTACTTGACGTCGGCGTCGGTGTAGTAACCCGAGTCGATCAGTTCCTTCTTGTAGTTGTCCTTGGTGATGATCACGGACTTCAGCAGGAAGGCCGGGACAACCTTGACCTTGTTGTTGTAGGTCTTGGTGTCGTTCGTTTCCGGCTCCTGTCCCTTGAGGACTGCGTCAACCATCTTGACGGCCTGCGCACCGAGCTGGCGCGTGTCCTTGAAGATGGTGGAGTACTGCTCGCCGGCGATGATGGACTTCACGGAGCCCTTTTCAGCATCCTGCCCGGTGACCACCGGCAGGTTTCCCTTGGCGTAGCCGCCGGTGCTGGTGAGCGCGGAAATGATGCCGATGGACAGGCCGTCGTACGGGGAGAGGACACCGTTCAGCTTGGTGCCCGAACTGTAGGCGGAGGTGAGGATGTCCTCCATGCGCTTCTGTGCAACGGGTGCCTGCCAGCGAAGGATGGCGGCCTGCTCAAACTTGGTCTGGCCGCTGGGGACCTTCAAGGTCCCGGCATCCATGTACGGCTTAAGCGTGTCCATGGCGCCGCTCCAGAAGAAGTTGGCGTTGTTGTCGTCGGGGCTTCCGGCGAAAAGCTCGACGTTGAAGGGGCCCTTGCCGTCCACCTTCTTGCCGCCGGCATCGAGAAGGCCCAGGCCGGTCAGCAGTGACGTGGCCTGCTGGACGCCCACGGTGTAGTTGTCGAACGTCGTGTAGTAGTCAACGTTCGGGGTGCCGTTGATCAGGCGGTCGTACGCGATCACCTTGACATTCTGTTCCTTGGCCTTGGCCAGGACGTCGGTCAGGGTGGTGCCGTCGATGGCGGCGATGATCAGGGCCTTGGCGCCCTTGGTCAGCATGTTCTCGATCTGCGACACCTGGGTGGGGATGTCGTCATTGGCGAACTGGAGGTCCGTTTTGTAGCCGAGATCCTTCAGCGACTTCTCCACGTTGGCGCCATCGGCAATCCACCGTTCCGAGGTCTGGGTGGGCATCGAGATGCCAACCAGTGAATCGCCGGGCTTGGCGGCACTGCCGGACTCGGTTGCCGCTCCGCCCCGGGCGCCGCAACCGGTGGCCCCCACCGTCAGGGCGAGCACAAGGGCCACCGCGCCCATAAGTTTTTTGATTCTCACCATTTTCTCCTTCCGCGGCAGCATTGCCGCGAAGTGTTGTTGGACGGGCAGCGCCGACGCTTCCCGGTCCTGGCCACATTGTTGATGTGTCGGTTCAATATAAACTGCTTTGTGAACGCTAACAAGAGCGCGCTGGGGAAATTTCGAAACTTTTTCGGTTCCGTTGACTTCTTCTTTGTTAGCGTTCACACTAACTCCAGCACCTAGCTTGACCATGACCACTACAAACCCGGTAATGAGGCCCCGCCTCCCGGATGGAGGCAGCACCATGCCAGAGACGTTGTTTACTTCCAGCTCCGACCCCTGCGTCATCGGAGTGGATTACGGAACCCTTTCGGGCCGTGCCGTGGTGGTGCGGGTCCGGGACGGAAAGGAACTGGGCAGCGCCGTTCA
The DNA here is from genome assembly GCF_036455295.1 of Pseudarthrobacter phenanthrenivorans. Taxonomy (GTDB): domain Bacteria; phylum Actinomycetota; class Actinomycetes; order Actinomycetales; family Micrococcaceae; genus Arthrobacter; species Arthrobacter phenanthrenivorans_C. The sequence goes on from NZ_JAYXNX010000023.1 coordinate 44,511, forward strand.
CGAGTACCCGCACGCGGTCGTTACCGGTGCGCTGCCCAAAGACACAGCGGGCGACGACGGGGCGCGGCTTCCCGGCGAATGGGCACTTCAGGTGCCCAACGACTACCGGGAAGTCCTGCGCAAGGCTGTTCCTGCGGCGGTGGCTGACGCAGGGATCGACCCGGCCGCCGTCGTGGGCATTGCCACCGACTTCACCGCCTGCACCATGGTGCCGGTGAAGGCCGACGGCACGCCCCTGAACGAACTGCCCGCTTTCGCCAACCGTCCGCACGCCTACGTGAAGCTTTGGCGCCACCATGCAGCGCAGGGACAGGCTGACCGGATCAACAAGCTTGCCGCCGAACGTGGCGAGGACTGGCTCCCGCGCTACGGGGGACTGATCTCCTCGGAATGGGAGTTCGCCAAGGGGCTGCAGCTCCTGGAAGAGGACCCGGAGGCCTACGCCGCCATGGACCACTGGGTGGAGGCGGCCGACTGGATCGTCTGGCAGCTGTGCGGCCGGTACGTTCGGAACGCCTGCACCGCCGGGTACAAGGGCATTTACCAGGACGGACGGTACCCGTCGGAGGATTTCCTCGCAGCCCTGAACCCGGAGTTCAAGGACTTTGTCAGCTCCAAGCTGGAGCACACCATCGGGAGGCTGGGCGACGCCGCGGGCACCCTCACCGCGGAGGCTGCTGCATGGACCGGCCTGCCGGAAGGGATCGCCGTCGCCGTGGGAAACGTTGACGCCCACGTCACGGCCCCGGCTGCCAAGGCCGTGGACTCCGGCCAACTGGTGGCCATCATGGGGACTTCCACCTGCCACGTGATGAATGGCGCGGAACTGCGTGAGGTGCCGGGCATGTGCGGGGCCGTGGACGGAGGCATCGTGCCGGGTCTGTGGGGCTACGAGGCCGGCCAGTCAGGCGTCGGCGACATTTTTGGCTGGTTCACCAAGTACGGCGTCCCGCCCGAATACCACCAGGCTGCCAGGAATGCCGGCCTGGGGATCCACGAATACCTCACCGAATTGGCCTCGCAACAGGCCATCGGGGAGCACGGCCTGATCGCACTGGACTGGCACTCGGGCAACCGCTCGGTCCTGGTGGACCACGAGCTCTCCGGCACCGTGGTGGGCCAGACCCTGGCCACCAGGCCGGAGGACACCTACCGCGCGCTGCTGGAAGCCACCGCGTTCGGCACCCGCACGATTGTGGACGCCTTCCGCGACGCCGGTGTTCCGGTCAAGGAATTCATCGTGGCCGGCGGCTTGCTCAAGAACAAACTCCTCATGCAGATCTACGCGGACGCCACCGGCCTGCAGCTGTCCACCATCGGCTCGGAGCAGGGCCCGGCCCTGGGGTCGGCCATCCACGCCGCCGTCGCGGCAGGGAAGTATGCGGACATCCGGGAGGCCGCCGCCGCCATGGGGGCCGAACCCGGCGAGGTCTACACCCCGATCCCGGACAACGTGGCCGCGTACGAGGAACTGTTCCAGGAGTACAAGACGCTGCACGACTACTTCGGCCGCGGCAGCAATGACGTGATGCACCGGCTCAAGGCCATCCAGCGCAAGGCCGCCGTCACGGTTGTCCATAGGTCCGGTTCGCGGGCCGACACCGCCGTGGAGGTCTCCGCATGACCGCCGGAACTGGAACCGAAACCGGAATCCTGCAGACCATTGCCCGGATCCGCGAGGAAGTGTGCGCCCTGCACGCCGAGCTGACCCGGTACGGATTGGTGGTGTGGACGGCGGGCAATGTTTCCGCCCGCGTGCCCGGCACCGACCTCATGGTGATCAAACCCTCCGGTGTCTCCTACCAGGAGCTGACCCCGGAACAAATGATTGTCACCGACCTGCACGGCACGCCGGTGCGGGGTACCAACGTCGGTGGGGGCGGCACCGTCGACTGGGGCAACCCGCCGTTGTCGCCGTCGTCGGACACCGCAGCGCACGCCTACGTCTACCGCAATATGCCCGCAGTGGGCGGTGTGGTGCATACACACTCCACCTACGCCACCGCGTGGGCCGCCCGTGGCGAGGCCATCCCGTGCGTGCTGACCATGATGGGTGATGAGTTCGGCGGCTCCATTCCGGTGGGTCCCTTCGCGCTGATCGGCGACGACTCGATCGGCCACGGCATCGTGGAGACGCTGAAGAACTCCAGCTCGCCGGCGGTGCTGATGCAGAACCACGGCCCGTTCACCATCGGCAAGGATGCCCGGTCCGCCGTGAAGGCGGCCGTGATGTGCGAGGAAGTGGCCCGCACCGTCCATATCTCCCGGCAACTCGGTGAGCCGCTGCCCATCGACCAGGGCGACATTGCCTCCCTCTACGCCCGCTACCAGAACGTCTACGGCCAGTAACTTCCCCCAAAAACTTTTCAGGAGAACCCATGAGCACCGCAGCAAACACCTCCCTCGACGGCTACGAAGTCTGGTTCCTCACCGGCAGCCAGCACCTCTACGGCGAGGAAGTCCTCAAGCAGGTGGCGGCCCAGTCGCAGGAGATCGCCAACCAGCTCAATGCCTCGTCCGCCGTCCCCGTGCGGATCGTATGGAAGCCTGTGCTGACCGACTCTGACGCCATCCGCCGCACCGCGCTGGCGGCGAACTCGGATGATGCCGTGATCGGCGTGACCGCCTGGATGCACACCTTCAGTCCAGCCAAAATGTGGATCTCCGGCTTGGACCTGCTGCGCAAGCCCCTGCTGCACCTGCACACCCAGGCCAATCGCGACCTGCCCTGGGCGGACATTGACTTCGACTTCATGAACCTGAACCAGGCCGCGCACGGCGACCGAGAGTTCGGGTACATCCAGTCCCGCCTGGGCATTGCCCGGAAGACCGTCGTCGGCCACGTTTCCAACCCAGAGGTGGCCCGCCAGGTGGGCTCGTGGCAGCGGGCCGCTGCCGGGTGGGCCGCCGTACGCACCCTGAAGCTGACCCGCTTCGGCGACAACATGCGCAACGTGGCGGTCACCGAAGGCGACAAGACCGAAGCTGAGCTGCGCTTCGGCGTCGCGGTGAACACCTGGTCGGTCAACGAGCTCGCCGACGCGGTGCACGGCGCGGCGGAGTCCGACGTCGACGCCCTGGTGGCGGAGTACCAGGACCTGTATGACGTGGTGCCCGAGCTCCGCGCAGGCGCGGCACGGCATGAATCGCTGCGGTACGGCGCCCGGATCGAACTGGGGCTGCGCAGCTTCCTGGAAGGCAATGGCTCCGCCGCTTTCACCACCTCCTTCGAGGACCTGGGCGCGCTCCGCCAGCTGCCCGGCCTGGCCGTCCAGCGGCTCATGGCCGCTGGCTACGGCTTCGGTGCCGAGGGCGACTGGAAGACTGCCATCCTGGTCCGCGCCGCCAAGGTCATGGGCGCCGGGCTGCCCGGTGGTGCCTCGCTGATGGAGGACTACACCTACCACCTGGAGCCCGGCTCCGAGAAGATCCTTGGCGCCCACATGCTCGAGGTCTGCCCCTCTCTGACGGCACAGAAGCCGCGCCTGGAAATCCACCCGCTGGGCATCGGCGGCAAGGAAGACCCCGTCCGCCTGGTGTTCGACGCCGACGCCTCCCCGGGCGTCGTCGTCGCCCTGTCCGACATGCGCGACCGCTTCCGCCTGGTGGCCAACGCCGTCGACGTCGTTCCCCTGGACCAGCCGCTGCCCAACCTCCCCGTGGCCCGCGCCCTGTGGGAGCCGAAGCCGGACTTCGCCACCTCCGCCGCCGCCTGGCTCACCGCCGGCGCGGCGCACCACACCGTGCTTTCCACCCAGGTGGGCATGGACGTGTTCGAGGACTTCGCCGACATCGCCAAAACGGAACTGCTCACCATCGACGAAGGCACCACCATCCGCCAGTTCAAGAAGGACCTGAACTGGAACGCCGCCTACTACAAGCTGGCCGGCGGGATCTGACCGGGTGCCCTTGCTGAGGCCCCGGCTGGAGGACGTGGCGGAGCTGGCCGGTGTCTCGCACCAAACCGTGTCCCGCGTGGTCAACAACCACCCCAATGTGAGCCCGGAAACCCGCCGGAAGGTGGAGGCGGCCATAGTCCGGCTCGGCTACCGCCGCAACACCGCCGCCCGGAGCCTGGTCACCCGGCGCTCGCAGACCATCGGTGTGCTGGGCAGCGAACTCTCCCAGTTTGGTCCGGCCAACACCCTTTTGGGGGTGGAGTGCGCTGCACGGGACGCAGGCTACTTTGTCAGCGTCGCCGCCTTAAGGGAGGTCACCCGGGGCTCGATCCTGGACGCCGTCCGGCACTTCCTGGACCAGTCCGTCGACGGGATCGTGGTCATTGTTCCGCACTTGGAGACACCGGCCGCCCTGGCGGAACTGCCCATCGGAGTGCCTGTGGTGGCCGTGGGTCCGGATGGAAACCAAGCCATTGGCGGCGTCAGGGTGGATCAGCGCCGCGGGGCCGAGCTGGCGGTGCAGCACCTGATCAGGCAGGGGCACGTCCGGATCGCCCATGTCGCGGGACCGCAGGACTGGATCGACGCGGTGGCACGCGCCGAGGGATGGCGGTGCACCCTGGCAACGGCCGGGCTCGATGCGGACCTGATGATCGAGGGCGACTGGAGCGCCGGCAGCGGTTACCGGATCGGGCGGACAATCGCGGCCGGCCGCGGTGCCACTGCCCTCTTCGTGGCCAACGACCAGATGGCCCTCGGGGTCCTGCGGGCCTTGAATGAGGCCGGCCTCAGGGTGCCCCGGGACATGTCCGTGGTGGGCTTCGACGACCAGCCCGAGGCCGGCTACTTCAACCCACCCTTGACCGTGGTCCGGCAGGACTTCGAGGAACTGGGCAGGCGGTGCGTGGACATGATGCTGGCGGCCCTGGCCGGGACAGAGGAAGCCCGCACCCTGGTGGTGGAGCCTGCACTGGTCCTGCGCAGCAGCACCGCCCCACCCCAGCGGATCCCGTAGTACCTTCGGGGCGGCGGCGGATTTAATCCGGGGGAGACGCCTTCGAAACGTGGCCTCAACAATTGCTGCGTACGTTGCAGGCATGACGGTTACCCTGCTCCTCCGGCTCCGCGACTGGCTGCTGGACACCTTTACCTACGAGTCCGGCCCCCAGGCCGCCGCTGCCATGGCCGACGCCAGCCGCTGGGGCTGGTTGCCGGCGTTGAGCGGGGTGTCCGTGGGCGCGGACCTGGCCCGGTCAGAGCACGTGGAAGCCACAGCCGGAAGCGGCGGAATGTCTGCTTAGCCACACTATTGCGCCACTAGCGGGATGATGCCCTAAACTGCTTCACTGAGGTGCCTGAAATGGCGCTGCGCAGCAACGAAAGTGAATACGCTATGGCTACCGATTACGATGCTCCACGCAAGCAGGAAGAAGAGTCGCCCGCTGACTCTCTCGAGGCCCTCCAGGCGTCCCGGAGCGGCAACGCGCAGACCGCGGTTATCGATGTCGACGAGAACGACACTGCTGAAGGTATCGACCTCCCCGGCGCCGACCTGTCCAACGAGGAACTGACCGTCATTGTGGTTCCCGAGCAGTCCGATGAGTTCACCTGCTCGTCGTGTTTCCTGGTCCGCCACCGGTCGCAGGTTGCCCGTGAAAAGGACGGCCTGAAGTACTGCCGCGACTGCGAAGGCTAATTGACTTCCTGAATTTCACAGCGCCGGCCGCCTCCCTGAGGCGGCCGGCGCTGCTTTGTCTCCAGCTGCGCCCGGTGATCGATGTGCGCACTGCTGGTGACAGCACAAAGATGCCGTGCCCCTGACGCGGGCACGGCACCTTTGGCGTTGGCGTTTATTCCGGGACCACCAGTGCGGGGGTGTCCTGCTTAAGGGTTTCGCCGCGGAAGAAGCCGGGGTGGGTGCGGGACATGATGAGCATGACGACGGCGCCCAGCGCCAGGATGCCGATGCCCAGGACGAACACCAGGCCCACGCCGAAGATCTCCGAACCGCTGCCGAATTCAGGGGAGAGGCTGTCCACGGCGGTCTGGGCGAACACCACGAAGAGGCCCACGCCGCCCACCACCGGGCACACCAGGCGGAAGAAGAAGTGGCGGATGCTGTTGAACAGGCTGTGCCGGAAGTACCAGGTGCAGGCCACGGCGGTGAGGCCGTAGTAGAAGCAGATCATCAGGCCCAGGGCCAGGATGGTGTCATTGAGGACGTTCTCGCTGACCACATGCATGATCGCGTAGAAGCCCGCGGAAAGCACACCGGCCGCAATGGTGGCGAAACCCGGCGTCGAGAACTTCCTGCTGACCCGGCTGAAGGGTTCCGGCAGTGCGCCGTAGTGGGCCATGGCCAGCAGGCTCCGTGAGGGCGACATAAAGGTGGACTGCAAAGACGCCGCCGAACTGGAGAGCACCGCGAGGGACATCAGGATGGCGAAGGGGCCCATGATGGGGGAGGCCAGGGCGGTGAAGATGTTCTCGTGGTTCTCGGCGTTGTTCAGGCCGTTCCCGGTATCACCGACGCCGGCGAACATCATGGTGGCGATGCTGACCAGCAGGTAGATGGCCAGCACGAGGACGGCGGTCAGGGTGCCGGCCAGCCCGGCGGTCTTCTTGCCGTTGGCCGTTTCCTCGTTGACGGTCAGGCAGACGTCCCAGCCCCAGTACACGAAGATCGACAGTGAGATGCCGGCGGCGATCTGGCCGAACGTCTCGATCTTGGTGACGTCGAACCAGTCCCAGCTGAACGGGATGGCCGTCTCCGAGGTGGACCAGTTGGCGAAGGCCATGGCGACGAACAGGCCAAGCACCAGCAGTTGGAAGCCCACCAGGCTGTACTGCACCAGCTTGGTGGTGTGCAGGCCGCGGTAGCTGACCCAGGCGGCAAGTGCCACGAAGACGAAGCAGGTAATGACGTTCAGGGCCTTGTTGTCGGCCAGGTCCGCGAGTTCGGGGGAGCCGGTGAGCTGGGACAGGAAGAGGTAGAAGAAGTCGACGGCGACACCGGCCAGGTTGGACAGCACGATGATGTTGGCCGCCAGCAGGCCCCACCCGCCCATCCAGCCGATCCAGGGGCCGAAGGCCTTGGTGACCCAGGTGAAGGTGGTGCCGCTGTCCGGGGAGTCGGCGTTGAGCTCCCGGTAGGCGAGCGAGACCAGGATCATGGGGATGAACCCGATCAGGAAGATGACGGGCAGCTGGAGACCGGCCTCGTTGACGGTGGGTCCGAGTGCGCTGGTGAGCGTGTAGGCGGGGGCGATGGTTGAAATACCCAGGACGACGACTGCCAGGAGGCCCAGTTGGCCGCCCTTGAGTCCCTTGGCGCTGACGCCGTCTGTTGAGGGGGCGTGGGCGTGCGGACCGGGTTTGGCCGTGCTGGTGCGGATTGTCTCTGTCATGGCACCACTTTCTGGAAGGATGTGAGACGGGAGTCACTATATGAATGGCGTTCATTTAGTATGGGGGTGCCGGCTCTGTGATGCAAGACGCATATGAATCGCGTTCGTTTATGACGTGTTTGGGGGGTCGGCAGCCTCCCCGGTACTGCCGCGCCACCCGGCTAAGACGCTTTGGGCACCTTCCGGAGGACGACGGCGGAAAGGACTGCCGCCGTCGCCATCAGCACCAGCGCAATCGCCGCGGTGATGTGCACCCCTGAGTCGAAGGCGGATTCGGCGGCCGCCTTGACGGCCGCCGCCGCCGGAGCAGGCAGGATGGCTGCGGCCTCCATTGCACCGGCGAGCGTTTCTCCGGCGTTGTGCAGGATGGGCGCTGGAAGTGTCCCGTCCAGCCCTGCGGGCAGCCGGAGGTTGTGCTGGTAGGAGGCTGTCAGGATGGAGCCCAGCACCGCGGTCCCCAGCAATGCGCCCACCTCGTAACCCGTTTCGGAAATGGCGGCGGCAGCGCCCGACTTTTCCGGTGGCGCGGAGCCGAGGATGAGGTCGTTGGAAATGGTTTCCGCGGTGCCGACGCCCAGCGCCAGGACCAGGAGGGCTGCCAGCAGCAGCGAGGCGCCGCCGTCGTGGTTTCCCAGCGCCACCAGGCTGTAGCCCACTGCGCTGAACGTCAGGCCGGCCGCCACAACGTACCCGGGCCGGACCCTCCGGACCAGGGGCACCACCACCAGGCCGGACACCACCGTGGCTACCAGGGCCGGGATCATCGCAATGCCTGCGGCGGACGGGGTCATGCCTTCGAGGAGTTGGAGGTGCTGGGCCAGGAACAGGATGAAGCCGTTGAAGGAAAACAGGGCCAGGATGTTGGCGCTGATGGCCATGCTGAACACCCTGTTCCGGAACAGCGACATGTCCAGCAGCGGGTGTTCCAGCCGGTGCTGGCGCCGGACGAACACGGTTCCCATGGCCAGGCCGACAAGGATGCTGCCCACCCCCGGTACGCCCGGCCCTTCAGTGGCAACCGCCTTGATCCCGTACACCGCAGGCACCATGGCCAGCAGGGAGAGCAGGATGCTCGGCATGTCCACTTTCCCCGGTGCTGGGTCCCTTGATTCCGGGATGAGTGCAGGCCCCAGCGCCGGCAGGGGGATCATGAGGGGTACGGCGACGAGGAATACCGCGCCCCACCAGAACCGCTCCACCAGCCACCCGCCGAAGATGGGCCCCAGGGCTGCGCCGCCGGAGAACCCTGCAGCCCAGATGGCCACCGCCAGCCTCCGCCGGTTGGGCTGGGGGAAGATGTTGCGGATCAGTGACAGGGTGGACGGCATCAGCATTGCCCCGAAGAAACCCAGGGCGGCGCGGCCCGCGATCAGCCATTCGGGTGTGGGTGCAAAGGCCGTTGCTGCTGACAGCACGGCAAATCCCACGCCCCCGGTAACCAGCAGCCGGCGCCGTCCAATGCGGTCCCCGAGGCTGCCCATTGAGACCAGCAGTCCGGCCAGGACCAAGGGGTAGGTGTCCACAATCCATAGGAGCTGCACGCCCGTCGGCTCCAGGGCGCGGCTGATGGCGGGCAGGGCGAACGTCAGGGCAGTGTTGTCCACCGCGACCAGCAGGACTGGGAACATCAGCAACCCGAGGGCCAGCCAGTCCCGCCTCGGGGAGCGGTGCGCGGTGCCCTTCCGGTGTGCCGGCAGGGCGCTGGTGTAAGTCGTCATGCCATTACTGTACCGTCTGGACGGTATAGTTTGAAACCTGCCGCTGCCTTGCGGGTTCCGGAGCCCACGGAAGGCATGATGGAAGGCATGCCCCGAAAGCCTGTAGCCCGTGACGCGGTCCTTGACGCCTTCGAGTCCCTGCTGATCGAGGTGGGGGAGCGCGCGGCCACCCTTGACGCCGTGGCCCGGAAGGCCGGGGTGTCCAAGGGGGGCCTGCTCTACCACTTTCCCAACAAGGAAGCGCTCATCGCGGTACTGCTCGACCGCCTGGAAGGCCTCGCCAGGGCGGACGCCGATGCCATGGCGTCAGCCAGCGAAGGCGCGGCGGCATACTTCATTCGTTCCTCCGTGTGGGCAGACACCCCACTCGACCGGGTGATCGTGGCAGCCACCAGGCTTGCCGAAGTGGCGCATGAAGAAACGCGGCGCCGTTTCGCAGCCATCCAGCAGCGGTGGCTGGACGAGATCGCAGCCGATGTAGGGCCGGGGCTGGCCAAGGCAGTCCTGTACATGGGGGACGGGTTGTATTTCAATGCCATGCTGTCCGTGGGCCCGGCACCGCAAGGGGGAGCGGCCGCTGACGTGGAGGAACTCCTGGCAGCCCTGGAGCGGCTCCGCAGGTAGCCCTCGCCATTTGCCGGGAGGGGTTGCGGCATAGGACAATTGAACGTTGTGAGGGCTGCCACCGGCCACCGCAATCCCACAAATACATAGCCTTTGATCTGCGGCGGGAGAGTTCTGCCGGTGTACAGGCAGGCGCCGTAGGAGCAAATCCTCCCCAGGAATCTCGCAGGCCCCCGTACCGCCGCGGCGAGGCACCTCTGGAAAGCAGCAGGCGGATCCCTGCCCCGATCGGGGCACGGCGACGTTGTGCTCACCGACGGTGCAAGCGGGTCCTGTCCAGGCAGGCACCGCGGAAACTCTCAGGTCCAATACAGAGCGGGGAGGAACCCGAATAGCTGTGGCGTACCCTGCGCCGCCTGAGTAAATGGAGTTCCTTCGTGTCGGTTAGCCCAGCCTCCACCACCTTCGTAGACCGCCATATCGGCGCGCGCCGCCAGGCCGACGTCGACACCATGCTCAAAGCCGTAGGCTACGACACGGTCGACTCCCTCGTGGACACCGCTGTTCCCAACGTCATCCGGCAGGAGACCGTCCTTCGGCTCCAGGACGCGCTCAGCGAGGTCGAAGTCCTCACGGAGCTGCGGAAACTTGCCGGGAAGAACAAGACCGCTGTGCAGATGATTGGCCAGGGCTACTACGACACCGTGACCCCGCCGGTGATCCGCCGCAACATCCTTGAATCGCCGGCCTGGTACACCGCGTACACCCCCTACCAGCCGGAGATTTCCCAGGGCCGGCTGGAGGCCCTGCTGAACTTCCAGACCATGGTGCAGGACCTGGTGGGCCTGCCCATCGCCAACGCATCGCTCCTGGACGAAGCCACCGCCGTGGCCGAAGCGGTGCTGCTCATGCGCCGCTCCAACAAAACCAAACCCGCGGCTGACGGCAAGACCGTCCTGGACATCGACGTGCTCCCGCAGACCATCGCCATTGTGCAGGGCCGCGCCGAGGCGCTGGGCTTCGAGGTGGAGGTCTCAGACCTGTCCAAGGGCCTGCCGGAGGGCGACATCAACGGCATCGTGCTGCAGCAGCCGGGCGCTTCCGGCCGGGTCTGGGACCAGGCCGGCGTTATTTCGGCTGCGAAGGAGCGCGGCGCGCTGGTGACCGTTGCCGCGGACCTGCTGGCCCTGACCCTCATCACCCCTCCCGGTGAGCAGGGCGCCGACATCGCCGTCGGTTCAGCGCAGCGTTTCGGTGTCCCGTTGTTCTTCGGCGGACCGCACGCCGCCTACATGGCGGTCCGCAAGGGCCTGGAGCGGTCGCTGCCCGGCCGCCTGGTGGGCGTGTCCAAGGACGACGCCGGTGTTCCCGCCTACCGTCTGGCCCTGCAGACCCGTGAACAGCACATCCGCCGCGAGAAGGCCACGTCCAACATCTGCACCGCCCAGGCGCTGCTGGCCATCGTCGCCTCCATGTACGCCGTGTACCACGGCCCGGACGGCCTCAAGGCCATCGCCGGAACCACCCACGGACACGCCCGCACCCTGGCCGCCTCGCTGGAAGCTGCCGGCGTCGAGGTGGTGCACAAGAGCTTCTTCGACACCGTCACCGTCCGCGTCCCGGGACGCGCCGCCGCAATTATTGCCGACGCGGAGGAGCGCGGGATCAACCTGCGCAGCGTGGACGCTGACACCGTGGGCATCTCCCTGGATGAAACCACGACGGCGGCCGTCGTGGCCCAGGTTGCCGGCATCTTTGGCGCCACCGCAGGTGAGGGTGAAGGCTTTGCGCTGGAGGCCGCCGTCGAGCGTTCTTCTGACTACCTGCAGCACCCGGTGTTCAACACGCACCGGTCCGAGACCCAGCTGCTGCGCTACATCCGGAAGCTTTCCGACCGTGACCTTGCGCTGGACCGGACCATGATCCCGCTGGGTTCCTGCACCATGAAGCTGAACGCCACGGCCGAGATGGAAGCCATTTCCTGGCCGGAGTTCGCCTCCATCCACCCGTTCGCCCCGGACTCCCAGACCGAAGGCTGGCGCGAACTCATCGCCGACCTCGAGGCGGACCTGACCACCATCACCGGCTACGACCAGGTGTCCATCCAGCCCAAC
>NZ_JAYXNX010000024.1:0-50440 GCF_036455295.1 Pseudarthrobacter phenanthrenivorans
GTACTGCCTGGCGGCGCAGCCCTGCAGGAGTCGTCCGCAAGGAGGCATCGCGGGGCGAAGGCGCATCCTTGAGGTCGTGCCAGGGGTGAGGGGGCGTGGCCGGGGATGCCTATCATGGGCCGCTTAGCGTCCAGATCCGGTACAGCCAGCAGCAGCCGGCCTGTGTAGGGGTGGCTCGGGTTGGCCAGCACCTGCGCCGTGCTCCCGATCTCGACGATGCGGCCCGAATACATCACCGCGATGCGGTCGGCGAGTTCAGCCACGACTGCCATGTCGTGGCTGATGTAAACGGCGGCGCAATCGTAGGTTTTGCACATCGACCGGACGGTGGCGAGGACGTGTTCCTGGGTGCTGACATCCAGTCCTGTGGTGGGTTCGTCCATGACGATGAGGGCGGGGCGGGTCGTGAAGGCCATTGCGATGGCTACTCGTTGTTGCTGGCCGCCGGAGAGTTGATGCGGGTAGCGGCCCAGGAATTCGTCGTCGTCGGGCAGGGCCACCTCGCGCAGGACTTCGCGGACGCGCAGGAGTGCCTCGGTGCCGGTGGCTTGGAGGCATTCCTTCAGTTGGGTTCCGATCCGCAGCGCCGGGTTCAGCGCTGATGCCGGTGACTGCGGGATGTACGCCACGGTTTGCCCGCGCAGTTCCCGGACTGCGCGCCAGTGCATCCCGGCGAGTTCTTGGCCGGCCACGCTGACGCTTCCGCCGCTGACGCGTGTGCCGGCTTTGCAGTAACTAAGCAGTGCCAGACCCAGCGTCGTTTTTCCGGAACCGGATTCGCCGACCACCCCCAGAATTTCGCCTGGAAGCACCTCGAGGAAGAGTTCTTCAATGATGGCTGCCATCGAGGGGATGCCGGTGATTTTCAGATCATCCACCACCAGGGCGGGAGTGGTGCTGCTGATGCTTGTGCTCATGCCGTGATTCCTTGGTCGCTGCCGATGGATGCCTTGGCCAGTCCGTCTGTGACGAGGTTGGTGCCGACCGTCAGTACTGCGATGGCGATGACGGGTAGGGCTACAGACCACGGAGAAACGGTCATGGCTATCCGGTTTTCGTTGATCATCAGGCCCCAATCCGCAGCCGGGGGCTGCATGCCGAGGCCGAGGAAGCTGAGCCCGGCCACGAGACCGATCGAGTAGGTCAGGCGCAGGCCGAATTCCACGGCCAGGGTGGAGCTGATATTGGGGACGATTTCGCCGATCATGATCCGCCAGCGGGGAATGCCGACGGATTCCGCTGCTTTGATGAAGTCACGTTCGACGACTGACAGTGCGGCTCCGCGGACAACCCGGGCCACGCGGGGAAGGTGCCCGAGCCCGACCATGAGCACCAGGAGCCATAGTTGGGGGCCCATGATGGACAGGAACAGGAGCGCGAGTACGATCTGGGGGAAAGCCAGGGCCACGTCGCCTGTGCGCATCAAGGCCTCATCCAGCCAGCCGCGCCGGTAGGCGGCCAGCACCCCGACAAGCGCGCCCAGGCCCACGCCCAGCGCGGTGGCGACGAGCGAGAGGATCATGAGCGTTTGGCCGCCGGCCAGGAAGCGCGACAGCACATCCCGGCCCAGGTTGTCGGTGCCGAAGGGGCCGCCGATTCCTGCCGGAGAGAAGGGGGCGGCTACGAAATCATCGGTGGGCGAATGAGGCGCTATGTAGGGTCCAACGAATGCCAGGGCCAGCACCGAGCCGCTGAGTACCGCCCCAAGGACGGTCCGCTTGGATTTGAGGGCCCGCCGAAACAAGCCCTGCTTGACGGTGGCACGCCCAGTGGCGGGGCGGTAGCGGGTTGTGAGGGTGCTGCTCATCGTGCCGTCCTTACTTTGGGGTTCGCGGCCAGGGTGATGACGTCGGCGAACAGGTTCACTACGACGTAGAACAAAGCGATGATGATGGTCAAAGCCTGCACTACGGGCAGGTCCCGGTTGGTGACGGCGTCAATCAGCTGGAAGCCGATGCCGGGGAACCGGAAGAGGAACTCCACGATCACCACCCCGCCTATCAGCCACGCCAGTTGCAGTGCGATGACCTGCGCCACCGGGCCGATGGCGTTGGGGAGGGCGTGGCGGATGATCACTGTGCGTTCCGGCAGGCCTTTCAGCCGGGCCTGCTGGATGTATTGGGTGTCCAGGACCTCCAGCATCGTGGCCCGCATGATCCGGATGATGTAGGGGGAGACTGCGAGCACCAGAGTCAGGACGGGCAGCACCAGCTGGGCCGGGTTGGCCCAGACCTGCTGTCCCGGGACGAGCACAAAGACGGCCGGGAAAAGGTGGAAGAGGCCGGTCGCCAGGAGCAGGACCAGCAGCACCCCCACGACGAATTCCGGCAGTGAAGCCAGCACGAGGGTGATGATGCCGGTCACGTGATCCACGGCGGTGTCCTTCCTCAAGGCGCTCCACGTACCGATGCCGATGGAGAGGGGGATGGCGATGAGCGCGGCACAGATCATCAGGATGCTGGAGTTGATCAGGTTCGGGGCCACTGCGACGCTGACCGGGACACCTCCGGCAAGCGAGGTTCCTAGGTTGAAGGTCAGGAGATTTCCCAGCCAGCTGAGATACTGCTCCGGCAGGGATCCTCCCAGATGGAGTTGTTCCCGCAGCGCCGCCAGCCTGTCCGGGGTGGCCTCGCGGCCCAGGATGGCCTGGGCCGCGTCGCCCGGCAGTGCCTGGGTGGCCAGGAAGACCACAAGGGATACCACCCAAAGGGTGAACAGTCCGAACAGGGATCGCCGGAACAGTAGTCGGCGTATGCCGCCGTTCCTGGCTTTCGTCATTGGTTCAGCCAGACGTTGCGGAAGCCGAAGGAGGTCAGCGGAATCCCGCTCTTGTCCGGGGTGAGGCCCTGAACGGTGGAGCCGTAGGCATCAACGCTGTTCGGGAAGCCCCAGATAATGTAGCCGCCGCGGTCGAACTCGATCTTTTGAGCCTGCTTGATCAGTCCGCAACGAGCGGTTTCATCGGTGGTGCCTTGTGCCTTCGTGACCAGGGCGGACCATTCCGGGTCGTTCCAGTGCGTCTCGTTGTAGGGCGATGCGGTGAAGCCTGATGCTGCCGTCTGGGGCAGGTAGTCGCGGGAGAACCAGAAGTCCTGGGAGAAGTTCCATTTCAGGTACTGGTCCCCGTAGAACTCGCCGGGGTCCACCTTTTTGACGTTGACTGTTACTCCGGCAGCCTTGGCCTGTTGGGCGAAGACCTGCGCGGCTTCGACGAGGCCGGCCGCTGCCGGGGACGTGACCAGGTCGACAGTGAGGTTGCTCTTGCCGGCCTCGGCCAGCAGGGCTTTGGCTTTTTCTATGTCCTGGCTGCGCTGGGGAACGTCGGAGGGGTAGCAGGAATCCAGGGGGGAATACATGTCGTTGCCGATGGTGCCGTGGCCGCCGAGCACCTGATCCACCATCTGCTTGCGGTCCACGATCAGCCGGAAGGCCTCACGGACTTTGGGGTCGTTGAATGGTTCCTGGTCTACTCGCATCGTAAACGGCAGCCAGGAACCGGTGGCCGATTCGAGCACCTTGACAGCCGGGTTCGCCTTCACGACATTGACCTGGCCCAGCGGCAGCTGGTCAATGGCGTCTACCTGACCGCCGAGGAGCGCGTTGACCCGTGCGGTGTCATCGGGAAAGTCGATGATGGTTACCTTGTCAACGTGCGGTTCACCAGTGCGCCAGTAGTTCGGGTTCTTCACGAACACGCTCTGCTGACCAGGAGTGAAACTGTCCAGCATGAACGGCCCGGAGCCTACCGGCTTTTTAGGGTCGTAGCCGACCGGGACGATGCCGGAATTGTACTGGGCCACGGTGTCCGGGAAGATGGCGTACGGGCTGGTGAACGTAAAGACGACGGTCTGCGGATCGGCGGCTTTAAGGGCGTCGCGGTCCAGTGTGGAGAGCGCTGCAGCGCCTGCCATGGGCGCCTTGGGGTCGGTGATGCGTTTGAAGGTGAAGATGACATCGTCTGCTGTGATGGGCTTTCCGTCGCTGAATTTCAGGCCGTCCCTCAGGTGCACGGTCCAGGTCTTGCCGTCGGCTGACGGGGTGATCTTGTCCGCCAGTGACATTTGGATCTTGTGGTCGTTGTCGTAGCCGGCCAGCGTGTCATATAGCTGGATGGCGCGGGCTTCGTCCGGATGGGTCACCGGTGCGTGGGCATCCAGGCTGTCCTTGGCAGAACCACCAACAATTCCGACGCGCAGGTTGCCGCCGGGCTTGGGTGTGGACATTGCGGTAGCGGGGTCCGCCGCGCCGGTGGAGCAGGCTGAAAGCCCCATGAGCGAGGCGCTCAGGGCCAAAGCAGTGATTAGGCGGACTCGGTGGCGATTCTGGGCGGGCATAAGCGGTGCCTCCTACGGCGGTGTAAGGAAGTGGATGCGGTACAAACGGGGGAGGGTGCGTCGTGGAGTGACGCGTCAATAATGTGGGTTAACTTCGAGTTTTGGCCGCAGAACATAAGCCTGCGACCAGGCTCAGGTAGGTGCTCGGGAAACCGGGGTGCAGTCTCTTTACTCCGCTTTCCGTCCTCGATGAAGTGATAGTAGTTGCCCAGTTAACAGGCGTAGTGAACTGACACGCACCCACCTGTGTCTGTGGGCGATGATGCTGATTTCACTACTGTTTCTTTCTGCAGATGCGCGTGGCCTAGGCAGTCACTTTCCGTCCGACCCACTCGGGCATTTGATGCTCGCCGGACTGGGTGATTCTGGTGATGTTTTCGCTGACGGAACTGGGAAATGCTTCCGTGCCCCCCGTGACCTGATTGACGTGGAGGGCCAGGATTTCCTCGGTTGCAATGAGTTGGCCGCCAGAGCGCATCTCGTGGGCCAAGTGGAGTTTCTTCGGGCCTGAGTTGACGATGTCCGTCGTCACGGTCAGCTCAGCACCCTGTCCTGTTTCCATGAGGTACCGGATGTGGCCTTCGACCGTGTAGAGCGAATTGCCTGTGTCCTGACGGTAGACCTGGTCCATTCCCATTTCATCCATGACCTGGTCTGTAGCGAACCCGAAGACCAGCACATAGAAGGCCTCTGACATGTGTCCGTTGTAATCGATCCATTCGGGCAGAACGTCGCAGCGGTACGCGGGGAGGGCCCGCGTTGTTGTGGCCATTACTCTTGTGCCGCTTTCACGGCGGCCACAGCGTTCCGGATGGCGATGATTGCTTCGTCCCGTTCGGCAACGAGTTCCAGAAAGGACCTGTCGGCGACTTCTTCGTCGCACCCGGCAATGACAGCGTTCCGCAGCGCCGGTGTCAGTTCGGGGGCGTCAAGGCGGGTCCAGGGTGACTTCAGCGACGGACCGAAATGATCGAGCATGTGCGCCATTCCACCTTCGCCGCCCGCCAAATGGAACGTCAGCATGGGTCCCTGGATAGGCCAGCGCAGACCGGGTCCATCGGTGATGGCCAGATCAAGCTGCTCCACAGTCGCCTCGCCGTTGTCCACCATGTGCAGCGCTTCCCGCCAAAGGGCTTCCTGGAGCCTGTTTGCAATAAAACCCGGTACCTCCCTGTCCATCGTGATGACGGACTTACCGATGTGTTCGTACCAGGCAGCAGCCCACTTCACTGCCTCTGCCGACGTATCTTCGCCTCCGACGACCTCCACGAGGGGAATGAGATACGGCGGGTTGAAGGGGTGGCCGACGACGAGCCGGGACGGATTGGCGGCCTCGGTGGCCATCTCCGTCATGCCGTACCCGGAGGTGGAGGAAGCGATCACGACCTCTTGTGCCGTGACGGAATCGATCTGGGCAAGCAGTGACCGTTTGAGGTCAAGGACCTCGGGTGCACTCTCCTGGACGAAGCCGACACCGTCGACAGCCTCGGCAAGATCGGTGTGGACCGTGAAGTTGTCCTTTGAGGCATGAGGGGCCAGACCCAGCTTGGTCAACGCCGGCCACGCCGCATCGATAAGGCGCCGTAGCTTTGCTTCGGCGTCGGGGGCCGGGTCCCACGCCTTGACGCGGTAGCCCTGAGCGAGGAAGTAGGCTGCCCACCCGCCGCCGATGGTACCGATGCCTACACAAGCGACGGTGTCGATGTCATGTATGTCGACGGGTGTGAAATCAACGGTTGTCATGGGTTATGCCTTCTTCTCGAGTTGGAGTATTTCGCGGGCTTCGTCCGGTGTGGCCACCGACGATCCGAGGTCGTTGACGATCTGGATGGCGCGCTCGGTGAGTTGCGCATTGGTGGCTTTGACGCCCTTGCTGAGGTAGAGGTTGTCCTCCAGCCCTACCCGAACGTGGCCGCCCAGGAGTACGGACTGGGCCACCCACGGCAGTTGGTCCCGGCCGATGGCGAAGGAGGTCCATTGCGCACCCTGCGGGAGCATGTGCACCATTGCCTGAAGCAGGCCGGCGTTCACGGGTGCCCCGTATGGGATTCCCATACACAGCTGGTACAGCGGGGGAGGGGCGATGAGGCCTTCTTCAACCATGATGTTCGCGAACCACAGGTTGCCCGTATCGAAGATTTCCATCTCAGGCTTCACGCCGAGTTCCCTGATCCGTGCCGCGCCTTCGCGCAACATGTCGGGAGTGCTGACATAGAGCTGGCTACCCTCGCCGAAGTTCAGCGAACCACAGTCGATGGTGCAGATCTCCGGCCGCAGTTCCTCGACGTGGGCCAAGCGTTCCAACGCGCTGGCGAGGTCCGTTCCGGGCATCTGCTTGGTCGGTTCGCCCGGATCCAGGAACAGGTCACCACCCATTCCGGCGGTGAGGTTGATGACGGGATCTACATCGCTTTCCCTGACCAGCCGGACCACTTCCCGATACAGGGCCACATCCCGCGAACCCTGGCCGGTCTCGACGTCCCGGACATGAATATGGACCACCGAGGCACCGGCGCGGGCGGCTTCAACGGCGTCCTGCGCGATTTCCTCGGGTGTGACAGGAACATGCTCGCTCCTGCCGGTGGTGTCACCGGCGCCGGTAAGCGCGCAGGTGACGATGACCTTGCGGTTCATTAATTGCTCCCTTATGGTTTGACGATATTGCGGTCTATGAAACTTTCGATATGTCGGTGCATCTGATCAGAAGTCAGCATTCCTGTCAGCACTTTGATGCCCAGGCCGTCCACGAGGCCAGTGATCTCAATCGCGAGGTCGGCTGATGGCACCTCGACGAACACTCCGGCCTGCTGGCCGAAAACAATGGCGTCCTCCACTGTCTGTATCCAGCGCCGGTAGCCTTGGGCGTGGTTTTCCCTTCCTGACTCATCCACGGCGACGTAAGACCAGGTCTGCAGCCAAATGGACCATTCCGCACGGCCTCGGTCCCCCGCGGGGAGCTGAAGCTCGATCAGTCGCTTGAGCCGGCTTACGGGCTCACTGATGGCGTGCAGTTCGGCGATTTGTCGGTCAAAAGCCAGCTTCACGGAGTAGCGAAGAACCTCCGCGAAAATTTCCCGTTTCGTCGCGAAGTAATAGTGCACGGTTGCAGTGCTTACGCCGCAGGCAGAAGCGATGTCAACGATGCGCACTGCCGAATAGCCGCGCCGCGCCAGCAGCCACCAGGCGGATTCAACGATGGTCCGCCGTTTTCGAGCATGATCGCTGTTTTCGGCGTGCTTGGTGGGCAGGATCATGGCCGGCGGCGGTACAGAAACACCCAGTGTCTGGTCCGAACCGGACATCAGCCAGTTCACCGTGACACCCGTAACATCAGCAAGACTGGTCAGTTCCGAAGGCTGGAACCGGCGCGTCCCGGCAAGGGACTTGGAGAGCTTCGTTTCATCCAGTCCAACGTGCCGAGCGACTTCCCTTTGAACCAAACCTGAATTCTGAATAGAGAGGCGGGCGCGCTCGGCGAGCTCCATATTTTCTGAAGTGGGTGTTGCCATGGCTAGACGTTATAAACGACTTGCGACTTTGGCAAGAGCTTTAACTTACATTTAAGAAAACTTGCGATAAGATGCTCCACAAGAAGACAGGCAATCCCAGAGCAGCGGCGAGAGCTTGTGTCTTTGACTGCGCTCGTTTCCGTGGCCGGCTAATGCCTCGCTGGTGCAGAAAGCCTCAATATCACTTCAAGCCTTCGACCTCCGTACCGATGTAGGGCTTTCTTTAGCTGCCAGCTACTCCTTCGAGTGCTCGCAAGGGGACTCATGGATGAAGGGAAATTGGATGGAAGTTCGAATGGAGTCCCTCGCTCATCGTGAGCTCGGACAGGTCGGGTTCGACCCGCTGGGGCCAGTGGTGCGAAGTGCCCAGGTGTCCTCCGGACGGACCGTCCATTTTATCGATGAAGGTCAGCGCTATGGGGTGCCGCTGATCTTCCTGGGAGGTGCAGGAACCAGTGTCCGCGCGTTCCGGCTCATGGAATTCGCGCGTTCCCTGCAGGAGCAGCTGAACGTCCGGATCATCTCAGTCGAGCGCAACGGCTTGGGGCAGACGCCGTTCAACCCAGCCGTTGGATTTGAGGCGTACGCCGAAGACGTGTGGTCCCTTCTCCACAGCCTGGACATTGACCGCGCGTCAATCGTCGCAATTTCCGGCGGGGGGCCCTACGCCGCACATCTCGCAGCCGCTTATCCCGAGCGGGTACGGTCGCTGCACCTGGCGTGCGCATACTCCGAATCCATCGGGACCGCCGGTATCACCTTCGACGCCAGTGAAGTAGCTGCCGATCCAGTGTCATGGTGGACGTTCCCCACCAGCAGTTGCGTCCACAAGATACCCGGCTTCGTCGATTCCGCGATAGAAGAGGCAACTCGCGCGGTCTTCGCACAGGGCAGGCGGACGGTTCCAGCGGGGCTAAAGCAGGCTTTTGACTTCTATGCTCGATCGCCCCTGCCTGATCTCGGAAGAGTGGACGCTCCGGTCTTCACGTATTGGGGCAGCGAAGACAGCCTTGTTCCGATGGAACACATCAACCGGTGGCAAAGATCTTTAGACGCCAAGACGTCAGGACGGGAGATTGTGCAGCGGATCTACGGCGGCGAAGGACACGACGTGCAATATCGGCATTGGGACCAGATACTCACCGACGTGGTCTACCTCGGCTCCATGGTTATGGTCAGCTTTTCCGGCAGGACGTACCTGGTTGATGCGCTGAAAGAAAGGTCCCTCCTCGGCTCCGGTTGCCAGCTCGGCCTCGCCGCATGGCACGCCGATGCGTAGCCGACGCTACTAGACCACACCCACGTCATTCATCGTCAGGAGGAGAGTGAGCAGACCCCCAGGACGTTTATGACTGCTTACCGCTGCACCAACGACACCCACCACTGCAGACTTCCGGCCGAGCGCATAAAGAAGCAAGACACGTTGTTGAAAGGACTCCATGGAACTGCTGTGGGAATTAGCCGGCTGGGCAGGCGCCGTTGCGATCCTGACTGCCTACCTCGTTGTGTCCATGGGCTGGGTGAAGCCAGGCAGGGGCTTCCAGACGGCAAATCTCCTCGGCGCAAGTGCTTTCATCGTTAATGGCGCATTCCACGAAGCATGGCCTTCAGTGACCACGAATATCGCGTGGCTTCTCATATCTGCGGTGGCCCTACTTCGCATGCGCTCAGGAACTTCTGGGTCTGCCGGTGCCGAAGTTGCACAAGTTCAGTTCCCTGGGGTCCCGGATACAACCGGCGAAGTCGCCGTATGTGAGGGCCTTAACAGTTCTGCTCACGACGACCCCGAGGGCCAACAACCTCAGCTGTGACTCTTGCAACCCAAATTGAGGTCCTACGAGGGGAACTACGCGGAGGAGCCTTTGGCGCCAATCATGACACCTTGCATGGCCTATCTCGAGCGAGTACACCCGGTGAGGGACGTCAGTATTGCCCTGCCCAGGTGGACTCGGGTGGAAGGGGCAGGATTTGCCGAAGGGAGTCAGCGAAGAGTTGCAGGCTATAGGTGAAGCGTGAACCGGCTCCGCGATAAAGTTCCCCCTATATCGGGCCAACCTCGCCATCACCGGACAAGCCGCAAGGGTCATCGGCATCACCAATGTGCCTCCGGTGCACTCGAGTAAGCGGTTTTGACAACCATAGGCCGAAGGATCCAAGTGCTGGACGTTGGCCGTCGCATGAAGCCCGGGCTTGATGTCCATGAGCACCTCGCCGACCTTTCGCGGCGCCGAGGACATGCGAGCCGGGCAGCAATTGCTCCACAACAGCACTCGTTGCTGCCTCGCTCACTCCATGGGTGCCATTGAGCCAGCCGAGCGTTGAGCGGAATGTAGCGCCACAAAGTGTCCTTGAGGGGTGCCCATGGTAGGGGCACCGTCGACCAGCGACAGGGATTTCAAGCCGAGGCGGCGCTTGAGCGGCTCCAATGTCTCACCGCCACCTTCTTGCCGCAGGGAGCGCGCTATGCGGACACTATAAACGGGACATCTGCCTCAGCTGCCGGCAGGGCCAGCGCCGCTGTGGTGCCGTGTCCTTGAGCGCTGGAGAGCCTGATCTGGCCGCGGTGGTTCTCCATGATGGACCGGGTGATGGCCAGACCCAGCCCGGCGCCGGGAATCGTGGACGAGTGAGCGGTGGCGGCCCTGAAGAAGCGGGTGAATGCCTGGTCCAGTTCTTCTTCGGTCATGCCAACCCCCGTATCGGTGACCTTGCACAGAAGCTCGTTGCCGCTGGCGCCTACCTCGACGGTGACCGTACCGCCGCTGGGAGTGTACTTGATGGCGTTGGAGACGAGGTTGTCAACGGCCTGGCCGAGGCGGTCAGGATCAAAGTAACCCGTGGCGGCCCCGTGGGGAGCAGTTCCAGGGTAATCCCGGCGGCGGCCGCCTTGGGCTGGGCGGCCTCGACGCTGTGACGGACCACGTCGGTCAGGTCCGCGTGCAGAGATGATGGCTAGCAGACCGCAGAGCCCAGCTGCTATCGCCGATGCAATCATGTTCCGTTTCCAAATCCGCAGATCGCTGCTGCTCGGTTGGGCAAGCGCTCTACCCTGGCTCGGCCCCTGCCTCAAACACCTGCGCTAAAAGCAGTCCCATGAGAGACGGAAACAGGGGAAGGGTCGGAGTGCGAAAAAAGTCCGACCCGGTCAGGGTGACAAAAACGACGATGAGTATCACGAAGCCGATCACGGAAAAGTACTTCCACCGGCGATTCGTCAGCCTCAGCGGACCGTTGCGGCTCCGTCCGAATAAGACAGGCGAACCTGCGGCCACGACCAAGACACCGAAAATGGATTCCAGAGAGGATAACCAGAAATTGACTGGCCTTGTCCACGAAAGGACAACGGACAAGACACCCAGAACGATGACGACAAGCCCGCCAGCAATCCGGAAGCCAGTTTCAGCTTTCAAAGGCATCATGTGCGCGGGTCCTCATGGGTAGCTTCTGCTCTTCTTCGACGAACTTCTCTCACGGCCAGGCCAAACTGAGAGATCAGCGCCACACCGAGGAGGACGAGCCCCGCGGATGCCCATCCAGGTCGGCCAAAAAGTCCAAGGAAGATCCAAATCAGTCCGAATAAAAACCAGAAGTTCTTCAAGGAGTTCAGATCGCCGGTCGAGCGCTTCGGGAAGCGAACTGAACGCTTGATCTTGCCACGCAGCTTCTCCCACATAGGCGTTTCCTTCGGCCCTGACCACATGCAATTCATATTTTGTCCGAGAGCATACGTGCATCCTGGTCTGTTGTCCCGAAGTTCAACTCGAAGGTGCCGGCCGGGCATGCGCCCTTGGCCACCAAGGGGAACAGGTAAGTGTCCAGCTCCACAGTCATCAGCAGCCTCTCACCCTCCCGGACGCTCCTGACCATCTCTTGGCTGAAGACTGGAATCCCATTATGTGCATCCCGAACCGCCGGCGCCGTAAAACGTCACGACGGCCGGGTGCAGGAAAGCCCCGCCGCGGGGAGCGATCCGGCGGCGGGGCTCGAGGCATTTGCCTGAATCCTGAGATCGAGGAGCGTCAGCCACATCAGATCCAAGGGACGTCGCGTTCTGCTACACAACGGCTACTATTTTGACCCCATCGGATGCCGGTTTCCGCTCATTTTGCTCAAGAAAGCATCAAGTTCTGGGAAGTTCTCGCGCACCCGGGTCGCGGTTCGGCTGTAACCTCTACGGCTTGCAGCCGTAAACACGGCACACGAAACCTCGCGTGGAGCCGACACTTAATGCTGGACGCCGGGACACCTTTCCCGTACCGTGGCGGACAGCCTGAAGCAACCGGGCTACGGGGACAGAGGCGCCGCCGCTCTATCTGATTGCGTGGCTGCCGGACTGATAGCAGGCGACATGGCACTGGGAACATGTAAAAGCGCTGACAGCGCGGGGGCAAGGGATTTCTTCGGACACGAGCGGCCGCTGGATGGTGAGTCGTCTCCGCGGGTCACCATTGAGCACATTAAGCCCGGAATACTCCGGATTGATCTGCAGCCGCAAACACACATCGTCAAGGCAGATGGTGAGCTGGCACGTGCCCGGCTACTTGCCTTGGCGAACGGCAAACCAGTATGTGTGCTCCTCGACGTCACGGGCGTCGGAGAGGTGAGCAGGGAAGCTGTCGCCTTTTACAGCGAAGCGACCCACGTGGCAGCCTTCGCCCTCCTCGGCAGCACGGCTGTAGACAAGGTCATCGCCCACAGTCTTCGCGGACTTGACTGGCCTCATTGCCCTGTCAGGTACTTCGTGGATGAGGCCGAGGCCCTCGCATGGCTCGACGGGACCTGCAACGACGCTTGACCTGTCTTTGCCAACTCATCCGACCCGTAAACGCGTCTTCAGCGGTCCACCCGGCGTCCGGCGATTAGATCGCGAGCAGCAATCCTTCCCCGAAGACTGGCCTGGTTTTGAAGGCTATCGTCTGTGATGTCCGGGGTCAGTGTCGTTGACGTAAGTTGGGGGATCGGAAATGGCGCGTATCGCGAACGGGATGGGACGCCGCATAGGTGCGGGCGGCAAAGGGGTGCGTCTGGTCCCGCTCTCGGCTGTGCAGGGGTGGCTAGGCTCGGTGAGCGCTCGGCGCCTCGCCCGCGCATTCATGTTCATGGGACTGGCGGCCCTGATAGGGGCATTCACGGTCAAGGCAGCCGCGGAGGTCCGGGTGGGAATGATGCTCGCAGGGGTCGCCGCCGTCGAGTTCGGCGGCCTGCTGGCAATTCGGACCCGCGGACCGATCGAGGGATTTCGGAGAAAGACCCCAAGATATGCCTTCGTCGGGGCCGCTGTTATTGCCTTCGCTTACATCGCGGCTACCTTGGGCGGGAACTCGATGGTGAGTGGGGCTGTCAGCCACCTGACCCCGTTGAAGCTCGTCGCGGTCGTGGCCGCAGTGATTGCTGGCTTCTTTGAAGAGTCCCTTTTCAGAGGCGTCCTGATGGACCGATTGGCGGCCGCCGGCCGCAGCCCGGCACTCCAGGTCCTTATCAGCGGGCTCGTGTTCGGAGGCCTGCACTTTTACGCCTTCGCCGGCCTCCCCGCCGCACTCCTGGCCCAGGCCGCGACGACCGTGCTCGGATGGGCCCTGGCTACCCTCTACCTGATGTCTAGACGAAGCCTGTGGCCCTGCATCATCGCCCACATCTTGATCGACGCCGCCCTGGAGCCAGCACTGCTCCAAAGCCTCATCCACTAAAACCCACACGGGAAAGCCACATCACTCATGGCCCGAGCCCCACTGGTTGGTGCGGTGCCTCTCACTTTGGCTAATGATCCATTGGAGCTTCTTAGGAGGGGTTTTGCAGCTTGAGTTTCATGCCGGGCGTAAAGGATGCGGTGGCCTCTGGGGACAATGACCACATTCCGGGGAGCTTGTTATCGGTTACCAACTGCCGAACTGGTATTCCAAAGCGTGCGGCTACGGCCCCTGGGTTGTCTCCTTCGACAACGGTATAAACGCCTGGGCGTCCCGACGCGTCCTTTTGGTAACCGCCGGCCGCTCCTGGGCGCGGGTAGTCGACCCCTCGCAGGTCCACGACAGTTCCCGGCGCGGGCTCTGCGTCCGCAGGCGTCACTTGAAATGCTTTGAGGCTCGCTTCTTTGAGCTCAAACGCTTTTGCAATGGATTCCCAGGTGTCCCCTGGGACAGTTGTGTACGTTATTGGGAGTTCGTATGAGCTCAGCCCCACTTTGCCGGCCACATCAAGCGTGGGAGCGCTGGAACTGGAGGCAGTAACCTCCGCCGCCTCGGCTACTGCGAAAGCACTGGAGGTAGTAGGGGAGGGTGCCGGCTCTGAATAGGAACAAGATGTCAGCAGCATTGCCGACGCCGCGAAGAGCCCGGCGCCCCCTATTTTCCAGGCTCCCCGTTGGTCCCCAGGCATGTGAGCCCCCACATCGTCCCCCAAGTTTCCTTGCTGCAAATCGGGGACGTTTATACGTGCCCGCTCCGTCAAAGACTAAAACAGCTTTCACCCACCCGTCCCTCAGCTCCGGCACTTCGTGGGCAACGTGAAGCGGATCCTGTTCGTGCAACGGGCTATGACATCCAGCCACTCGAGGTCCATGGTGGCGGGTTAAAGTGACCTGCCTCGGCGGTCCCATTCGGCCCTTCTAGCTTCTTCTTCTTTCCAGAATGCTGCGTCACGGCGGCGGGCTCGGAGTAGGTACAGGACCCTGACCGCGTTGGCCAGAACGGCCAGGACAAGGATCGACAGTGTTGCCACATCCCAGCCGTTCCTGACGTTGAACTTGCTAATCATCAGGGGTGAGAAGCAGATGACCGCAAGGCCCGATGACCAGATTGAGGCGAGCCAGGAGCCATGCGTCGTTCTCGCCTGGAGATGCTTTTGCCCCTCTGGCTCCGACATGCCCGAAGCCTACAGCAGGGACATTCAAAAAGGGCCCGGTCTGCGCTTTTTGATGCTGAAACGTCTAGCCGAACTGTCCGGACGAGCCCACCAGGGCATCCGACGTGCTTATACTGCCCTCTTGCCCATTTTCAGGAGAGGACTGCCATGGCCGCCGAGGACTACTTCGTTCACCGTCACCGGGACACCGTGATCAAGGAAGACCATCTCGCCGTGTGGAAGCCGATTCCGCGGGGAGAGAAGGACGCCACGATCCAAATCGACCAGGCCGACGGGGTGACGGCGGCCGTGTCGTACCGGGCCGAGCACGCCCCGGCCTTGGCGCGTGCGATCCTCGAAGCGGTGGGCCTGGATCCGCGGACAGTGTTCACGGGCGAGCTGCCGGAGCTGACCCCTCTCAAGGTCAACCGCGCCGAGGGCACGAAAAAGGCGCGCCCCGTTCGCTGAGCGCGCCCTTCCCGTGATGCCTGTCGGTCCTTGAAGGCGTCCTTGACCTTTTCGCCGGCCTGCTTCAAGTCGCCCTTGGCCTGGTCTGTCTGGCCTTCGGTCCTCAGGCTCTCGTCACCTGTTGCGGCGCCGGCCGTTTCCTTGGCTTTGCCACCTGCCTTCTCGGCAGCGTTGTCAGGCTGTTCCTGGGGACAAAGAAGCTCATTGCCCCAACGTACCGTAGGCAACCCGACGGGCCGTGACCTGGGAACTTCACTCGGTGATCGGGAGCGCAGGCCGTGCGTCCCCTACGATCAAGGCATGGGCGAAGGCGCACGGGGAAAGCAGAAACGCCGGTGGGTGCGGTGGGTTCTCTGGATCGGGCTCGTACTCGTTGTTGCGCTCAGCGGCTACACCGGTTACGTCGCGAGCCGGGCTGCGCAGCCGGTAACGCTGCCGAGTCCGACCGGCCCTTACAAGGTCGGTCGGACCCTTGTCGAATGGACCGACAGCGCCCGTACCGATCAGCTCGCCCCACAACCGGGCAAGCCACGGGAGCTGTCCGTTTGGCTGTGGTACCCGGGTGTCCCGGGCCCTGGCGCGCAGCACGCACCTTACACTCCGGGCGCCTGGGCGGGATTGCATCTCAGCGGTCCGGCCGGTCTTGGCGAAACCAGGTTCGCAGATGTTCGTGACAATTCGTACGCCGACGTTCCGGTCGCTGGGGGCCAGTTCCCCGTTGTCGTGCTGGAGCCGGGCATGGGTCTCGCCGCGCCGCAATATGCGACGCTCGCGGAAGAGTTGGCGAGCCACGGTTATCTGGTCGCCGGTGTCACCCCTACGTACAGTGCGAACCTAACGGTCCTCGACGGTCAGACCGTGTCCGCCACGGAGGCGGGTAAACCATCGGCGATTGACACTACGAACGAGCACGCGGGCGACGCGCAGGCCGCCGGGGACAGGCTGGTCGCTATCTGGGCGGCGGACGGCCAGTTCGTCGCTACGCACGTCGCGGGGCTGAACACCAGTGGCCGCTTCGCCGGGCAGATCAACGCCAGCACAATTGTCTATGCGGGGCACTCTTTCGGTGGGGCGGCCGCGTTGGAGGCGTGCCGCACCGACTCCCGCTGTGCCGGCGCGGTCGACCTCGACGGCACTCAGTACGGCACGGTCGTCCGTTCCGGGCTCGCCAAGCCGATGATGCTCATCGGGAGCCGGAACTCCTGTATCACCGGTACCTGCCAACCGGTCGACGCCGGCGACCAAGCCAGCCGGGACACAGCCTGGACGCTGCTGGTCGCCAGCACCGGGGACGTCTGGTGCTACCAGATCACCGGAGCGGGGCACTTCAATTTCAGCGACTACGGCGGCTATTACCTTGCCGCACCGATCAGGTCCCAAGTCCCGCTCGGTCCTATCGACGGTACCGAAGCGCTCACCATCACCAACGCCTACCTGACAGCATTCGTCGACCACGTGACCCAGGGCCGGCCCGAACCGCTGCTGACCGGCCACTCGCCATACCCTCAGATCGACGTTCAGCACACCCCATCCTGAGCAGATCAAGCAGTGGCGACTCGAACGCACGAACGCGATGAGCCGGCGGAGTCCGGTCCGAATTTTTCGACGGCTGAAATCGATGGTCGAGACTTCGGTCGGTAATGTGGGCCGACGTGCTTCTCCGCTGAACTTCCTGACGGCACCGCGCTCGGGCCGGTCGACAAGCCGGATTCTCACCCGTCCCTGTCTAAGGGTGCGGCGCGTGAGGCCTGCCAGGGCAGTTGCAATGTCATACTTTCTCGGTGACGTCACTGCTGGAAACCATGGCCCCCTACCAAATGACCGCCTCATGGGCGGTCTGGCCGCCAGCCGACTCGTATAACCGTGCCAGCGACATCTCGTTCCCGACGGAAGGGCTCAACGGGGCACTGCATTCCCGATCCATCATCCTCGGACTGAACCCGGGCGACTCGCTCGTGGAGCGGCTGCCCTGGCACAACTTCCACGCCGGCCCCCGGCACAACGACCACTTCCTCGCGGAGGCATTTCGCGGCACCGCCCACTGGGGTGCCTACATGACCGACCTACTGACCGAGGTCAATTCGAAGTCAAAGACGCTGGACTTGAGCCCTGGCACCATCCGCCGCGACGTGGCTGTCCTGACGGAACAGCTTCACGCACTTCAGGCTGCGGACCCGCTGTTCATCGTGATCGGAAAAAAGACGGGCGAAGCCTTCGCCAAGCACGAGCGGGACCTGGCCCGCGCCCTGAACATGGCCAGGTTGCGGTCAGTGACAGTCCCTCACTACTCAGCCGCTAACAGCCGGGTGCACGGGAACAACCCGGCAACATACCGCCGGCTGGTCGCCAACGCCCTGGGAAACACGGCGTAGCCCCTCCGGACACGGCGGAGACCGGTGCTCCAGCGGACGGGAGGCGCCGGACTTCGACATCAGCGAGCCTCCAACTTCGCGAGGCGTTCACCGATCCGGCTGCCGGCACGGCGTTCCTCGGGGTATTGCTGCAGCCATCGTTCCAGCACAGCGATCTCCTCGTCCCTCTGCCCAAGCTTCCGGTGGACGATAGCAGCCTGCTCCGTGTACCAGGGAGCAGGCACGCCACCCTGCGCGTCACCCTCCGCACCCGCGATGGCCTTGTAGTAAAGGACCAACGCCTCTTCGAGCCGGCCTCCGCGCTTCAGTTGCTTGATCGGCTCAATGAGCTCCAGGTAATGCACTCCGTCGACCATGCCGCGCCTGAACTGCTCCGCCCGGGCTCCGCCTTCTGCCAGGGCTTCGCGGACCATGGCGGACTTCGCCGCATGGGAGTCGTTGACGCGCTCTGTGGGCGCCAGCGCGGGTGGGTTCTGCGCCGTGTACGCCCACTCCGGGTCACCGTCGCCCAGCCACACGAACGCCTTGGCGCGCAACTTGTCCTCATGGAGGATGTGCAGCTGGTAGGGGACCGGGTGGCTGACCCCGACAGGCAGGTGTACATCCTCGGACGCATACGAGGGCAGGCAGCCGACCCGCTCTCCGTCCACCAGGACGGCGACTGCTTGCGGGTCGACAGGGTTCTCCGGCTCCCGCTGCAGCTGCGCCTGGCCTACGAAGTAGCCCCGACCACCAAGGCCGCGGCGGTCCGCCAAAGCGGCCACGGCGTCCTTCGCGAAAGTGGTCGTCCCGGCGACCTCAACGCAGGCGCTGTAGCTGATGGTCAGCGTCCTGGTTATGGATGGCTGGCTGTGGCCGTAGGTGCGCGGATCGGGAGAGCCCGCGGCCTCCAGTCCCTTTCTGCCGAACGCTTCACGAAGCCATGAAGTAAGTCCCATCGGAAATCACTCATCTCCGCAGTTGGGGCATACACCAATCAGGGGCCGTTCCATGAAACACGACGGGCAGACATCTCCGTGCCGGCCATCCTTCTCACGGCCGGGGGAGCCTGATCCACCCGACCTTTCGGCGCATGTCTGGCACGGGAGGATCGAATGCATCTGCTGCTCCTAGGCCCGGTACGGCGCCGGACCGAGAATCGACCCGTCGTTGCCCCGGTCGAAGTGCGAGCAATCTTCATAGTGCCTTCGCTGCGGGTTAATGGGGTCCTTGAGCCAAATGAGACCCGGATAATCGACTCTTTCGTCCACGTCACCACCATAGTCCCCGCACCCCGGCCAGCCACTCTTGGTCTCGGGATTCCGTGGTTGCTCGTTTGTTCGTTCTCACGCCCGCCGGTAAACCTCCTCAAGGATTGGCGTGGGCTGAACCCCCAATTCGGTTGCTTTTGGCCGCTTGAAATCTGCAATATCGTTCCGAATTGACCAAATGACGGTCCCCTGTAGCCCTCAACGGAGTATTTCGGAAATATGTTGCTGATTGGATGTGGCCTCTGGCATATTGGTGGGTATCGAGGACTTGATCGGCAATATATTTCAGAAAGGGCCCGGCATGGAAGACGTCGCTGCCATAGGTGCCGGCATCAGGCGGGCCCGGAGGGAAGCCGGCATCACGCAGGCGACGCTGGCCGACTTGATCGGGACCTCCTCTCGAACCATCCACGCGATCGAGACAGGGACAGGCAATCCGTCACTTGCAACGGTCGTGGCCGCCGCCAACGCGGTCGGCTTGCACCTGAGGCCATCCGATGAGTGAGGATCTGCATCGGCTGAAGTTTGTCCGCACTGCGGACGTATACAAGGCGGGCTCGTTGGCCGGGCAGTTGGACAGGACCGACCGGGGGACGGTCGCCTTCTCTTACGCGTCCGATTACCGCACATCAGGGGGGCGCCCTGTCAGCACCACCTTGCCCCTCAGCGCGGACCCCCTAGAGGCGCCCAGCGGAGCGCTGCCGTCTTTCTTCTCCGGTCTCCTGCCCGAAGGTCACCGCCTTACGGTTCTGAAGGATGCAGTAAAGACGAGCCTGGGCGATGAACTCAGCCTTCTCCTGGCTGTCGGTTCGGATGTGCCCGGCGATGTTCAGATCGTGCCCGCAGGGGAGGCGCCGGAGGAGCCGCCGCCGCTGGCGGACACTTCCCGCCCGGAGGACCTTGACTTCGCCGCCTTCGCCGACGCAGTGGATCCGCACGGGCTGCCCGGTGTCCAGACAAAGGCCAGTGCCTCGATGCTGACCACCCCGCTTGCCCTTGCCGGCCGCCGGTACCTGCTCAAGCTTGATCCGCCGCAGCACCCGCATCTGGTTCTCAACGAAGCAGCGCACCTTGCCGGGGCGAAGGCCCTGAAGATCCCGGTCACCAGGCACAGCATCGTCACGGACCGCAACGGCCTGCCCGGGCTCTTGGTTGAACGGTTCGACCGTGGCGCCGACGGCGAACCCCTCCGCCTGGCGCTGGAGGACGCCGCCCAGGTCCTGGACCTCCCGCCGGCCTCAAAGTATGCCGTGAGCTCGGAGGATGTCGTGCTGGCACTGGCCGGGCTGTGCAAGGCCAAGGCTGTCGCGGTAAGGAATCTCTACCTGCAGTTCGTCTTCGCCTGGCTGACAGGCAATGGGGATCTGCATGCCAAGAACGTCTCTGTCCTTGAAGGTCGGCACGGCGGCTGGGTGGTGGCCCCCGTCTATGACATCCCCTGCACGCTGTTGTACGGCGACGACACCATGGCCCTCACTGTCACAGGCAGGGAGAAGAACCTCAAGGCCAAGCACTGGCAGGAGTTCGCAGCCAGCATCGGGCTCCCCGCACGGGCGGCCACCGCTGCCAATAAGGTCGCATCGGCCGCCACGCAGGCCATAGATCTGGGGGCACTGCCCTTCACCGGCTCACCCCTGAACGGGGCACTTCGAGAGCTGCGGTTCCGCCGCGCCCAGCTCGACGGCTGACCATCCCTAGCGCGTCGGCTGCTGGCAGAGCCAGCAAAGGCGTGGCGCCTTATCCCGGCATGCTCTAAGCATGATGTGGCCGCGTAGTCAGCAGCGGGAGAGCCAGATGATGGCCTCGGACTCAGAGGTGAAGTAGCGGGTGGGGCGCGCGGGCCGGTGGGCGCGGGTGAAGAAACTGGCAATCACCTCGTCGACAGGGGATTCACCGAGCAACGCTACTCGTAACGCGGCGTGCGGCATGGCGAACACGTCCCTGGCGCCCGACGACGTGACACCGGCGTTCCGCATATCGACAAGCAATGGCTTGCCCCCGCCGGTTCCGGCGCAGATCTGGTTCATCATCGTGACAGCTGAGTCGGCGTCTTCTTCACTAACATGGGAGCCCGGGGCCCATACCAGGTGCATTATCCCGTCCGTACGGAGGCTGAGAACCGCTTTGCCTCCGGCCACCGTAAATTCCTCAGCCATACGGACCCCGGACTGTTCTGGGGGACAAGCTTCCCATGGGTTCCAACGTACAACACACGCGCGGCGTAGCTGGGAGTTGTCGGGATGTCCGGCCACCCACCGAACCCGCTCTGCGTTTTCTTTCGGGGTCAGTGGTTCCTGAGCCTGATGGTCCGGGCGTGGTGGACGGCGGCCAAGGAAACAGCACTGGCAGTGAGCCGTACGGCGTGGATCCTGTACCACTGTGCCAGCAAGGGGCGGCGCTGGTCCTCATTGAGGGGCTGTGGGCTGAAGAACAGCTTCGGGTTCAGGAACCGGAGCACGTACGCGGTGGCAGCAGCGCCCACGGCCGAGCTGGTGGCCGCCACGACCAGGGAGGCCCTGGTGCGTGGCCGGTTCCAGCCAGCCAGAAGGGCGCCGAAGGCTGCTGGGGTGTTGAGCGGGGCTATCGGGACGTAGTAGCGCCCCGGGCTGCCTGCCCCGAACGGGGTCCGGGGCAGTTCCTGGCTTGCCTCCGATGCAGCCACTCGATGAGGCACTTTCACGAGGGCCTCGTAGAGGTTCCCGAAGAACCAGTGCGCGTGCGTAAACTCCGCGACATCAAGGAGCCGGTCCGCGAGAACTTCACGACGAAGGGTGGAGGTGCGTCTCATGCCCACAATCTACGCTTTTCCCATCGGAACGGTATGAATGTCGGGTCAGGAAGAAGAGCATGCATTATCTGGAACAGGGGATTGCAAGGCACGATTACCGGCCACTGTTTTGCTGTGCGTGCATCGCCTGACGTCACCCCGGCTGCCGATAATCAAGCGGGATATGGAAATGCCCGGGTTCCTGACGGTGTCTCAGGAGCCCGGGCATTTCTGGGGGACTGGTTGGTCCCCTTTGACGGTCCGGTGCCTTAGTCTCCCGAGCTGGGGTGCCCGTTGTGGCTGATGGATGCGACGGCGCCGGTCTGTTCGTTGAGCAGGACCTTGCCGTTGCGTTCGTGGTGGAAGCTGAACATGGAGTTCATGGATCCGGCGGTGGCGTCGGCTGAGGAGTCGCCGATGGTGCCGGTGTGCCAGTTGTCTTCGATGAACCGCCGGGGCGCTGACTGTGCCTGGGCCTTGATCTCGGGAGAAGAAAGATAATGTCTCTTTGACCCTCATCGGGCACAGAAAAAGGCGCGCCCAGATGGGCGCGCCCTTTCGCGGTTTGGATCAGTGCTTCTTGAAGGCGTCCTTGNTTCGATGAACCGCCGGGGCGCTGACTGTGCCTGGGCCTTGATCTCGGGAGAAGAAAGATAATGTCTCTTTGACCCTCATCGGGCACAGAAAAAGGCGCGCCCAGATGGGCGCGCCCTTTCGCGGTTTGGATCAGTGCTTCTTGAAGGCGTCCTTGATCTTCTCGCCGGCCTGCTTGAGATCGGCCTTGACCTGGTGGCCTTTACCCTCGGCTTTCATCCGGTCGTTGCCACTGGCGTCGCCCGCGGCTTCCTTGCCCTTGCCGTGAAGTTTCTCAGCGGCGTTGTGGACCTTATCTCCCAGTCCCATGGCGTTGCCTCCTGCATCGTCACAACCGTTCACTACGGCTGTATCTCCAGTAAGCATGCATGAAAGTCGGATTTCAAGACCCGGTTCTTCTTGGGGTTCGTGGTAGGCCAACGGACCTGATCTCGTTGATCTCATTTCTGGCCTAAGTAGGTATGGGGCTGTGGATTTGGGGTAGGAGATCATCGCAACCAATGAGGCTGCCGCCGGTGTCGGAGCATCGCTGGTAGGACGGGACGCGCCTTGTTCCGGCAACCTTGCTCTCCGGCATACGGTGGACGCAGGAAGGCGGGGTATGTCTCTCTCTGAGAATGAGCGCCGGCGCCTTGAAAAGCTCGAGAAGGAACTGGCGGCGGCTGACCCTGGTCTGGACCGGAAGTTGCGTTCCGGAGCGTTAGTCGACCGGGCACGGTTATATTCCGTTTGTGGTGTTTTGGCGGTGATGGTCGGAATGGCAGTAGTCATCTCCGGGATCATTTCGAGGCTCACCATCATCGGCGGGGTTGGCTTCGTACTGATGCTCGCGGGCGGCCACTGGTTCGTGACCGGCCTGAGACTTCGGCGAAGGTCCGGTCCCGGGTCCTAACGCAGTGAAGCGCGGAGGCACCCTCGTCTGCGGGGCCCCCGTATGGTCTGCCGTTCCGGAATCCCGCCGGTCCAGGGTGGGGTGCTTATCTGGAATCTTTCCCCTTTCCGTGAGTGGTGCCTGTGCAGCGTTTTCCTGAGCGTGGCCAGACTGATTAGGGGGACAGCTATCAGGCCAACCACGTAGAGGGTGAAGGCAGCGAAGCGACTTCTGCTGTGTTCGTGACGTCTGGCTTCTTACCCGGATTGCCGACGTCCTAGACTTCAAAAATGACCCAGCAGGAATGGAACCGTCGTTCCGAATGGCCGTTGACCGTTGCATCGCTGATTTTCCTGGCGGCCTACTCCATTCAAGTCATCGCCAACACGGAATCCCTCCTCATCGAGGTCCTGATCTGGGTGACCTGGGCGGTATTCGTCATCGATTACCTGGTCAACCTGGCTCTGGCGCCGCAGCGCTGGCGCTGGTTCCTCAGGAATCTTCACGAGCTCGCTATCGTGGCTCTGCCTGCCCTGCGGCCCTTGCGGCTGCTGCGGCTGGTCACCCTGCTACGGGTCATGCACCGCTTCGGCGGCAACGCCCTTCGCGGCAAGGTACTCACCTACGTCCTCGGCGCAGCCGCGCTGCTGATCTACGCCGGCGCCCTGGCCGTTTTGGACGTCGAAGAGAACGCCCCGGGCTCAAACTTGACGACCTTCGGTGATGCGATCTGGTGGGCCCTGACAACCATCACCACCGTCGGCTACGGCGACCACTACCCAATCACCGTGCTGGGCCGCTGTGTCGCCGCGGGCCTCATGATCGGCGGTGTCGCCGTCCTGGGCGTGGTGACCGCCTCGGTCGCCTCATGGATGGTGCAGGCCGTGGCCGAAGAAACCCAGGCCGAACTGGACGCAGCCGAGGCGCCCGTCCAGCAGGAACTGCAGAAACTCACCGCACAAGTGTTGAATCTGACCGCTCTGTTGGAGGGCAAGACGTCGGAGGGCGACCGCCGGCTCAAGGAGCAGTGAACGATGCCTCCCTGCGTCTCATGAACTATAGGTAATGACACCGATGCTCTAATCCCTGTTTCCGCGCGGTTTCTGGGCGAAAAATGTCTCACCAGCCCGGTACAAGTTGTTGTCTCAGGAATCCTCGAGGAAACCCGGACTGCGACGACAGGGGCATTTGATGAAACTCGGCTACGCACGTATCTCCACCTCGGACCAGGACGCCAGCATGCAGATCGAGGCGCGCATCTCGGTCGGCGTCGATCCGAACCGGATCTTCACCGACGAACTCTCCGGCGCCAGGGAGGCCAAGGAGCGGCCGGGCATGAAGGCGCTCATGGACTACGCCCGCGAGGAAGACGACATCTACTTCTGGCGGCTGGACCGGATCGGGCGCTCGGTGATCGACGTTCTGAACACCGTTACGGAGTTCACCTCCCGGGGTACCCGGCTGCATTCGATCATGGACAACCTGGACCCGACGAGCGTGCAGGGA
Source organism: Pseudarthrobacter phenanthrenivorans (assembly GCF_036455295.1). Lineage (GTDB taxonomy): Bacteria > Actinomycetota > Actinomycetes > Actinomycetales > Micrococcaceae > Arthrobacter > Arthrobacter phenanthrenivorans_C. Next base: position 24,512 of record NZ_JAYXNX010000024.1, read on the forward strand.
CGTATGCAATTGGCGATCATGGCCACCCTGGCCGAGTACGAGAGAGAACTCATCAATGAGCGGGTGCGGGCCGGGGTGATCAGCGCACAGAAGCGCGGGGTCCGGTTCGGGCCGGCCCCGATGGAGGAGACCATTGCCCGGGACCGGGTGAACACGGCCAAGGAGCTGATGGCCCAGGGCAAGACCGCGGAGCACGCGGCCAAGACAGTCGGCTGGTCCAAGGCCACACTCTACCGGTACATGAAGACCTACGACGGGGCACCGGCGCCCAGGGAAGCCGTGCGGCCCAAGCGTGGGACGAGCAGGTCGCGGTACGTCGAGAAGACGACACTGCCCGGGAGGGATTGGCCGGGCCAGCGGCCGGCACGTCCGGGACTACAGCACCCGCAGGGTCACGGGGCAACAGACTCACAGAGTCATGGGCGGCAGATAGCTCCGATGCGAGAAGGAGAATAGTGTGGCTGCGGTCCGGGCACCGGCCCGTCCAGAATTCAGCCGTGCGGACCGAGGCACGCAGACCGAACCCCACGCTCCGGCTTATTTGAGGCCGGCTGTCACGACAGCAACAAGACGGTGAATCGCCTGTGCGTCCGGGAGTGCCGCGGCTGCTGTCAACGCATGAAGTGCGAAGGCTGCGAGCTCCTCACTGGGAGTGTCCACCCGGACGATTCCTGCGTCGGCGGCATCGGCCAGGACCCCGGCGATCAGATCGGTCAGCTGCTGCTCGATGCCGGAGATGTTCTCAGGACGGTGAACGAGGGCTGATGTGTCTGTAGCGCCGTGCTCCTTCCGGTGGTGGGCGATGAATGCGTACCCCGTGAGGACGACGCGCAGGCGCCCAGACGGATCCTGGGTCTGGTCGCGCAGTTCTTCCAGTTTCCGAAGCTGCATGGCCACATGCCTTTTATGACGGGCAACCAGAATGGATTCGACATCCGGGAAGTACTTATAAAGCGTGGCGCGGCCGATACCCACCGTGGTCGCGATCTCAGACATCCTTACGGAAGTGATCCCGCGCTCCCTGGCCAGCGTGTGGGCGGCGTCCAGTATGGCATCCTGCACCGTCTGGCGGTGCGCTTCGATGGTCTCATTCCAGAGCTTGGGCACCTTCAAACAATACACGAGGACAACACGGCGACAAGCTGTCTTGATCAATACAGTCTGTATTGATAACTTCGGCTGAACGACCCGTTGCGAAGAATTGAGAAACACCATGAGCGAAACTCCCCGTCAGGATCCGCGGACCACATCGGAACGTCCGCATAGCGGAGGAGGGGCCATGCCCCGATGGGTGAAAGGGTTCATCGTCGTTGGCGTTGTGGCGGTCCTGGCCTTCCTGGGCCTGCACCTGCTTGGCGGCGGAATGGCCCATATGAACATGGGCGGACACTGATGCTCCTGGCCCCTTCGGTGCGGAAGCTCGCGCTGACCGTTCACGTCCTGTCCTCAGTTGGCTGGATCGGCGCAGTAGCCGTCTACTTCGTTCTCACCCTCGTCGGACTGACCACCTCCGAGGACCAGCTGGCGCGGGCAACGGACGCCGCGCTTGGGCCGACGGGATGGTTTGTCATCCTCCCGCTCTGCCTGGCCTCCCTCCTGACCGGGCTGGTTTCGTCGCTGGGGACCGCCTGGGGACTTTTCCGGCATTACTGGGTCGTCATCAAGCTCGTGATCAATGTCCTGTGTACCGCCGCACTGTTGTTGCACCTCGGTCCGACCAGCCGGCTCTCCCAGGCAGCTTTGGCGCCCATCTGGTCCAACAGCACGTCCGCCGGGCTGCGGGGCGACCTTGCGACCAAAGCAGCCGCGGCTATTGTGGTGCTGCTCGTAGCGACGGTGCTGGCCATATACAAGCCCCGGGGATTGACCCCTTACGGGCAGCGAAAGCAGTCAGCACTGCGGAAGCAAACGCCCGCCGACGCGCCCACGGTCTAAGGTTGCGCCCAGGACGTGACAGGGTCCCGGCCCCGAGGGGGAGCCGGGACCCTGTCATTGCGTGTCCTGGATGCGGACGCGGCCGGCGGGAGTCCTGTCGGTCAGGGGACGGTCAGTCGTCCTCGTGGTTGGTTGAGCCGGCGGAAATGCCAGGGACCTCGTCGGGTCCGTAGATCCTTTCGTCCCCGGGGTAGGCGTCCGACCAGTTGTGGGTCTGGTACCAGGTCCACCGGTTGAACAGGTTGGGATCCGCGGCGTCTTCCTTCGCGCCGTTGCCGGTCAGGTGCTGCTTCTCTGACCAGTCCGCCCATTTCTCGGCGGTGTCCTTCATCGGCGCCGGGACGGCGACGGCCTTGGCGGCCTCATTGTTGACCGTGGCCGCGGCGGGCCCGGTCTGGCCCAGCGTATCCAGCCCACATTCCGGGGCGGTCTTGACGCCTTCGGTGAGCGGGATCTGGTTCGGGACGGCGCTGAACGGCGTCAGGTCAGCCTTGTTGGTGAAGGCGTCGAACATGGGCGTGGCCGCGGCGACCTTCTGGTTCAGCGGTTGGGCGCCGAGGATCTGCTGGATGGTGCGGACCATGCTGATCTGCGAGTAGAAGGTGCTGACGGTCTTGCCGTGGACGGCGTAGGGGCTGATGACCTGGACGGGGGCGCGGTGGCCGTCGACGTGGTCGGCGCCGTTCTGGCTGTCGTCCTCGGCGATGAAGATCGCGGAGTCTTTCCAGTACTGGGAGTGCGAGATTTCGTCGACGATCTTTCCGACGGCGAGGTCGTTGTCGGCGACCTGGGCCCGGGGGTCGGCGGTGCCGCCGGTGTGGTCGCTGGAGAGCCACATCATCTGGAAGTTCTTCGGGCCGCTCTTCTCGAAGTCCTGCTTCCAGGTCGAGTAGCGGTAGATGTCAGGTACGGCGGTGTCGAACGGTGCCGCGTTCGGGTCGGTGATGTCCTTGAGCGAGGGGATCGACGAACTGGCGTGCATCTGCAGCGCCGGGGTGAACAGCTGGGCGGGGTCGCCGCCGGCCATGGTGCTGGTGGCGGCGCAGTAGTACTGCTGCCAGGTGGCACCGGCTGGCTTGCCCTCTTCGGAGTCGAACTCGCCGTAGTTCCTGGCGGTCTTGCCGGCATCCTGGATCGCGGTCCAGAGGAAGCCGGAGCGCTGGTGACCCAGGACGTCATCCTCAGTGTCATAGGAGCGCTTGTATTCGCCGGCGCTCGTTTCGGTGTAGGCGGGGTCATCGCCCTGCATCATCCAGTTGTGCCCCTCGGCAGAGTTGGTGCCGATGTCGTAGGTGTTGTCGTAGAGGCCGAACTGGGTGGCGAGAGCGTGCTGGTTCGGGGTCACCTTCGCCCCAAACTGGGCCACGGAAGCGTCGCCGTTGCCCTTCTGCATGTCGCCGTAGACCTGGTCGTAAGTGCGGTTCTCCTTCACGATCAGGAACACGTGCTGGATGGCTGACGGTTCGCCGACCCGTTTTGGTACGGCGACGGCCGGGTCATGGTCGGTTTGGCCCTGGGTTGCCTGCTTGGCGGAGCCGCCGTCCCAGCCGTTCTGCTCGAAGACCGTTTCGGTGTACTGGCGGATCTGGTCGTCGTCGGGCATCTGGAACTTGGTCAGCGAAGCCGTGGTGGAGTGTGTTCCGTGTCCGGTCGCGGCATCGGTTCCGGCGCCCTCCTTGATGGTCACTTCCGGGCCGCGGGCGTCGACGCCGCGGATGTTGGTGACCACGATCTGGCCGTTCACCGCGGTGACGTTTCCGGGGTAGTAGTCGGTCGGCAGGAGGCCGATGTAGCTGGCGGGGTCTTTGGCATCCTGCTTGTTGACCTTGTAGACGGCGACGGCGTTCGCGCGGCCCAGCGAAATCAGGAGGTGATCGGCCTGCATGGTGATGCCTGTCGGTTCGTAGCCGACCTGGGACGAGGACCACGGTTGGGTGGCGATGGTCTGGAGGACCTTGTTGCTGGCCGTGTCCACGACCGAGACGGTGTCGCTGTTGGTGTTCGCCACGTAGAGGGTGGCGCCGTCAAGGTACATGGCGGTGGGGTGCAGCTGCACGTCGATGGAAGTCGCCGGAGTGGCGGGGTTCGCCGTGTCGATGACGCTCAGGGTGCCGGTCTTTGAGGTGCCGAGCTTGGGGTCGGCCGGGACATCGGTGCCGTAGGAGTTCATGGTTGCCTCGCCAGGTACGGCCGGACGGCCTCCCTCGTTGGAGACGTAAAGCCTGGTCCCGACAAACTTCAGCTGGCGCGGGGCGATGCCCGTGCTGAAGGTCTGTTTGATGGTGCCAGCAGCGGCGTCGATCGCGACCACCGTGTTCTGCCCGTTCACGGCGGCGTACAGGGTGGAAGCGTCAGAGGAGAAGGCCATGCCAGCTGTTAGGGCCTGCTTGTCACCGGCTGTGGGGATGTCGATTTTCGTGCCGGTACCGAGCGACCCGTCTGGGTTGAACGGGTAGCGGACGATGCCGGTCGCGACGGGCTCATAGAGGAACTTGCCGTCAGGTGAGAAGACCGGGCCCTCCTGGCCCACTGATCCATCCGTGATGTGCTGGTAGGCCATGTTCCCGTAGCCGGCGTTGGTTGCCGCAGTCGCGAAGGCCGTGGCTGCCTGGGTGCCTGCCGCGGCGACCGGCTTGTAGGTGTTGAGGTCGAAGACCTGCAGATCGACAGAGCGGTCGGCGCTGGTTCCGACGAGGAAACGGCCGTCCGGGCTGAGGGTGGAGCCCATGATCTTGCCGAAGGGCGTCATCAGGCGGTCACCGATGGGCTTGATTTCCTGGTCCGAGGAGATTTGCTCCCCGTTTTCGTTTTCGGAACCGACCTGCTGCTGGCCGAAGGGGATCGTCGAGGCGGCAGCGACGCCGGCTCCGGCCAGGATGGCGAGCGTGCATCCGGCGGCAACTATGGCCAGCGGCTTATGGGTGCGGACGGAACGGGACAGCTTACGCAGCACCGAGCGGCTGGGCTGTTCTTCATTGTTGGATTCAGGGATGGGGTTCGTGACTGGTGTCATGGTGGCAAAACTAAGGGCGCCGAATGAAATCCAGGTGACGGTGATGGTTATTCCAGGCAACCATCAGGGGCCTTGGTTATACGTCCGCGTCAGGCCCACGGGCGCTGGCTTCGATCATCACTTTTCGGAGGTGAGGTTTTTCCATCTTGCAGGTAACGTCGCGCGCCGATGGGTCCCGCCTGTCCCCAACCGCCTTTTCTTGTTGCTTCTGGGAGGACCAACATGCCAAGTATCTCCGCCCTTCTCGGTGCCCTGGGCACCACCGGTAAAGCCGTCGTCGTCGCCTCTGTCGTTGCCACTGGCGGCGCCGGAGCCGCAGTAGCCGCCACCGTCGCAGCCGACACAACGACCACGCCCACGGTCACGGCCACCACGGATCCCTCGGCACCCGCGACGACTGACCCGACCGCCCCGGCGACCACGGACCCGAGCGCGCTGGCCACGACCGATCCGTCTGCACCTGCCACCAGGGACCCCTCCGCGCCGGCGACGACGGACCCGAGTGCACCTGCGACCACCGACCCGACGGACCCCGCCACCACGGAGCCGTCTGAGCCTGCACCGACCGAGACCGGCAAGCCTGCCGAGCCGGGCAACAGTGTGTGGGCGCACGCCAATGCTGCCGAGCACCGCCAGGACCCGGCACACGCCGCTCCGGCCCCGTCCACGGCACCGACCTCCACCGCAGCAAGCCAGGCTGTTCCTGCCGTACCGGCGACCGCCGCTCCGCAGGCCAGCCACGCCGCAGCTCCGCACGGCGCTTCGGCTGACCACCGCAAGTAGGCCCCAATTGTCCAGAGGGTGTCTGGACAATTGAGATCAGCCCACAGGACCCCGGCCGGTTCGTCCGGGCGGGGCTTCTGCGTGTCACCACTCCCGGCCCATTGATCCCGCCTAGGTTGGTGGCGTGGAAGCGCGGAAACAGTTGGAAGGGCAGACGTCGATCAACGACCTTCTCGACGAACCGGTCGGCACTCAGCCGGTCCAGCTGGTCCTGCCGATCCACATCCAGCTCCCCACCGGGCAGATCCGGCGCCTGACCGGGGCATAGGCTACCCGGCCGTAGATTATCGGTAGCGAGCAGCCGGCCAGGAATGGCGCGGCCCGCACCTCAAAAGCTCGCACCCCAGATCAATTGAAGAATGTGGAAGTATGCCTTCTGTTCCGCCCCGCGGTGCCCGACGCATGAGGTCGTTCGGACCGGCCTTTGGCGTTGCCGCGGTACTGCTGGCGGGGCTGTTGACCGGGTGCGCCCCGGGCCGAGACCGGCCTTCAGGCAGAGGCTGCCCGGCAGCTGCAGGCCAAGGTCCTGGACGTGACCAGGGCCGCGGCCGCCGCCGATACCGGTGCCGCCCTGCAGGCTCTGGACGAAATAACAGCCGACCTGGAAGCAACGTCAGCCAGGGGCAGGCTGTCCGCGGACAAGAAGCGGAGCATCTCCACGGTCATCGCAGCGGTGCGCGCCGACCTGTCCACCGTCCAGCTGAGCGCCCCAGCAGCCTCGGTGACGAAGGCCGGCGACGTCAAGCCCACCGAGCCCGCATCTCCCCCTGCGGACAGCGCACCCGAGCCGGCGCCGCAGCCGGCGACTGGGGCTCCTGTGCAGTTGGACGCCCCAGTCGCGCCCGCGCCAGCGTCCGTCATCGCAGAGCCTGTCCCGGCACCTGATCCCGTCGTCATCCAGGAAGCACCGGCACCGTCACCCGAGCCGGCAGACAACAACGGGAACGGCAAGGGCGGCTTGGGCAAGGGCCAGGACAAATAGCCCAAACCCGTTGACGTCGGGCCATCCGCTCCGGGGGACTGGCGCCCTTCTAGGACCGGGCGAAGAGAGCTGCTTCTACGCGCCACTTCCGGCCGCGGGCCGCGATCTCTTGCCGAGAGCAACCAGGATCATCCACAGAGCCAAGCCGGCAGCACCGACCAGTGCCAGGTCCGCACTTACCTGGGCCGTGGCAGACGCGGGCTCGTCGCGCCTCCACCCGAACCAGGTGACTCCGCTGAACCCGAGCCAGTAGATCACGAACGAAATACCCAAGAGCGGCATGGCCGGCGCAGCTTCGCCCAACCCTCTGAGGTCGTTGCGTCTGAAGAGATTCTTCCCGTAGACCGGATCGGGCGCGGTCAGGGAGTTCACCGCGACGATGAGTCCGAGGATGACGGAAGCCCCGAGCCCGAACGCCAGCAGCCCGAGGGGTCCCGATGGTGGCGCCGTGGCAGTCAGCACTGCGGCGGTGCTGCTGGACGCGGCGTCCGCGGTGAGTACGCCCACGATGGTCAGGACGGCCGCCGCGCAAATCCCGACCGCGACCCGCCCCAGCACCGGAGTGGTCCCGGCACCTGATTCTGCGTCCCCCATGGCTGAAAGCATAAGCTGTGTGGCGCAGGCTAGGGCCGGTTCCGCACACATAGGAACCATGGCCACCTCACCCGTCACCGCCTTCAACCTCAAGCAGCCCTGCGGCGCCTGCCCGTTCCGCACCGACCGGTCCCTGTTCCTGGACCCGGACCGGGCCCGGGAGATCGCTGGCCACCTGCACGCCGGGGACTCATTCCATTGCCACAAGACCTTGGATTATTCTTCCGAGGACGGCGGCGGGGAGACCACCGACAGTCCATGCACTGCGCCGGGGCCATGATCGTCCTGGAGCACGAAGAGCGGCCCAACCAGATCATGCGGGTCGCCGATCGCCTGGGTTCCTACGACCACACGGCGCTGAAGATGGCCTTGCCCGTCCCGGAATCCATGGACGAATGGGTCCAGCTGCACGAGGCGGCCGGACTGTGAGCAGCTCTGTCATCGCCCACGCCGAGGTCCGCACACCGGCCGCGGCTGTGGATGTCTGGAAGGACGACGAGGGCGAGCTGACCATCCACATCAACGGCCTCGCCCGGAAGTGGCACGGCCTTATCGACCTCGGCCGGGAACCCTCCATTACCCCAGGGATTGAGCACGCCTGGATCCGCACCCAGGTATGCGAAGCGCTCTACAGCGCGATGGGCCGGTACGGTCTCGACGCTTACACCAAGGTCCTCGTCAGTACCTCCCGCGGTTGGTTCGACGTCTGCGAGATGGCCAACGCCGAACTGGGGGAGGGGCGGGCACTGGAGTAGGGGGACGCCGTCACTAGACTTATCCAAATGGACAAAACCTGGGCTGGTCTTCTCCCCGCGCTGAACGAACAGATTCGAGATGAACTCGCTAGGGTCAACATGTCCCAGGCGGACCTGGCGGACGCCGTCGGGGTCGGGGCAATCGCTCTGAACAGATACCTGAATGGCCACCGCACCATCCCTCTCACGACCCTGATCAAAGTCGCCGCCGTCCTTGGGATCGCCCCGAGCAAGCTCATCAGCCGCGCCGAGAAACGCGGGAACGCTCCGTCCTAGTGGTGGGCAGTCCGAGTGTCAGACCGCCGTGCGGTGGCGTAGACGACGTCGACCCAGGCGTCAGGAAAAGCGTGCATGTCGCTTCGAGCAACTCGGCCCCTATGAAGCCGGTGCCCGGTGAACGGTGCGGGCTGCCCCGTCAGTCCTTGTAGTAGACGTTGAAGTCCTCGAGGAGCTGCTCGTCGAGCATGAGTTCGTTCCGGCTGCGTGCGCCGCTGCGGATGGTGACCGCGGTGGCGAGTGTCTGGACAACCGATGTGAAGACTGACATCGAGCGGAGTATGGTGACGCCTTCGGTGTCGATGTAGAACGTGGTTTCTGCGAGGCGCGCGAGAGGGGAAGACGGATCATCGGTCAGGGCGATGGTTTTGAGCCCACTGTCCTTGGCATGCTTGAGGGCCCTTACCGTGTCGGCCGTGTAGCGGCGTATAGACATGGCGACGAAGACGCCCTCCGGGTCGAGGTCGCGCAGCTGATCGATGATGACACCGGTTGCAGGGGCGATCTGCTCAACACCCGGGCGCACCAGGTGCAGCAGGTAAGTGAACAGCTGGGCAATGGCGGAGCACTTCCGCAAACCCATTACATAGATCCGGGGCGCCTGGCTGAGCTGGTCGACAGTCCGCGACCAGTCGGCCTCCTCGATCCGTGCATACGTCCGGAGCAGGTTGCTCTTTTCGTGCTCCAGGACAGCGTCGAACAGCGACTGGCTTTCGGCGTGTTTCTCAGACTGTTCCAGCCGGTTGATGAGGTTCGCTTCTTTGGCCAAGTTCTGCTGGCAGAGCTTGACGAGGGCCGGATAGCCCTTCAGACCCAGAAGCGCGGAAAACCTGACCAGGGAGGACTGGTTCACTCCGGCGATGTCCGCAGTTTCGGCGATGGTCCGGAACGCTGTACCGTCGGGATCGTCGAGCAGGACCTTGGCGATCCGTTGTTGACCCGGCGCCAGGGTAGGGAGCCGTTCCTGCAGCACCCGTGTCAGTTCCCGGTAGGTGTCCACGGTCATGGGTTCTCCCGCCTGGTGAGGAATGGTCTGCACGCAACTCTAGTTGCAAGCCGATCATTCCTCACCCCTTGTGCTTTTGCAGTCCTAGCTGGTCAGTTCGTGCAGGGCAGAGCGCAGGTGGTCGAGTGCTGCAGCGATCCAGGGCAGGGTCAGCGGGTCGTCGGAGGCCAGGGCCTCCCACCGCTCTTCCGGGGTGGTGCCGTACAGGAGGCTCGTTGCCACCCGGGCCCGCAGCCCCGACGGGTCATCACCGAACGCTTCGCCGGCGAGGACACCGACACCGTGCTGGTCGAGCAGGACGCCCGCGAGGTCGCTGCCGGAGCAAATGCCTTTGGCTTCGAGCCGGTCCCGCAACGGCTCGAAGTCCGGGTAGAGGTAGAAACCTGCTGTGGGCTTGCGGCACGCAGCTCCTGCGGCGATGAACTCCTCATACACGGCGTTGGCGACGATGGCGTGCAGACGGACCGAGCGCCTGATGTGCTCCGTGACTTCTTCCGGTTCGTTCAGGACGTACGCGGCGACCGCCTGCATGGGGGCGGCGAGGCTGGACCACACTTCGCTGGCGACCCCGATCATGTCGTCGAGGATCTTGTGTCCCCACTCGTTCTGGGGGACCCGGGCGAAGCCGATCCGCCATCCGCCCAGGGCGAGGGATTTGGACAGGCCGGTCGTGACGATGGTTCGCGATTCCAGGTAGGAGGCGGCGGACGGCGCGGAGCCGGAGTGGACCACTTCCGCGTAGATCTCGTCAGAGACGATCGCCAGTTCGTACTTCTGGGCGATACTGCAGATCCGCTGGACGGCTTCCGGACGGGCCATCGTTCCCGTTGGGTTGTCAGGAACGGTCAGCAGCAGGACGCCGGGGTTTCCGCCGCTCGACAGCGACCGGATGATGGCGGCCTCCAGGAGGTCCGGGTCCGGGATGCCGCCGGCGTCGTCGGGGATCGGGACGTCAATGATTGGCTTGTTCAGCAGCGCGGCCTGGGCGGCGTAGCTCACCCATGAAGGGCGCGGAAGGATGAGGTCGCCGGGAACGCAGGCGAGTGCGGCGAAAAGGAGCGACTTGCTGCCTGGAGCGAGGAGAATCTGGTCTGCGTCCGTGGGAAGTCCCCGGCGGCTGAACCAGCCTGCGGCGGCGCTTCTTGCCTCTACAGAGCCGACGACGGCTCCGTAGCTGTTCTGGTCAGCGGAGATCCGAAGGACCTGGGTGATGAATTCGGGGACCGGCAGGCCGGACTCCCCAAAGCCGAGGTGGAGAAGCTTTTCGCCGTTGGCTTTGCGTTTTTGCATCGCTTCGTTGATGGCCAGGGTGGCCGAGTGCATGGTCATGATGTCTCCTGTTGGAAGTCGAAGGTGAGGATTGCCGGGATGCCCGGCCGCTAGTGGTCGTTGGTGAGAACGTCATCCAGTTCGGGACGACCGGCGCCGACCGGGGCGGCGACGGTCCGCGCCGTCCTCTTTTGGTGCACCACACCTGCGGCCACCGCGATGGCGGTGATGAGGCTAGTGAGCTCCAACGGTGTCTGCGAGGCCGGGGTCAGGGCCATTCCGCCGATGATGACGAGCAGGATGGCGGCCACGAGGTAGGACAGGTACGGGAAGCCCCACATCTTCACGGGAAGCGCATCCCGCTCGGCCGGCGTCTTCTTGAGCCGTCCGACGATCTGCGTTGCGCAGATCGTGAGGTAAACGACGATGGCCACCGAACCCGAGCAGCTGAGCAGGAAGGTGAAGACGGTGCCGGTCGGAAGGAAGTAGTTGGCGATCACGGCCAGGAACCCGGCGCTGGAAGCGGCCAGAACGGCCTTGACCGGGACACCGTTCGCCCCGGTGGTTCCCAGGGCGCGCGGGCCTTCGCCGCGGCGGGCAAGGGAGAACAGCATGCGGGAGGAAGAATAGATGCCGGAGTTGAGGCATGACAGGACGGCCGTCAGGACGACCAGGTTCATCACGAGCTGGGCGCCGGGCACGTGGAGTTCGTTGAGCACCGCCGTGTACGGGCTTTTGGTTACTTCGGTGGCGTCCCACGGCAGCAGGGTCACGACAATGAGAATCGAGCCAACGTAGAAGATCAGGATCCGCCAGGAGACGCTCCGCATGCTCCGTCGGACAGCCAGCACAGGGTCCTTGGCTTCGCCGGCGGCGATCGTGACGAGTTCCGTGCCGAAGTACGAAAAGAAGACCGTCAGCGTGGCCAGCAGTACCGGGGTCATGCCCTTGGGGAAGAGGCCGCCGTGTCCCAGCAGGTTGTCGACCCCGGGGGATTGGAAACCGGGGAACAGACCGAGGAAGGCTGCGATGCCGACGACAATGAAGAGGACGATGGCAGCAACCTTGATCATGGCGAACCAGAATTCGAAGCGGGCAAACGACGTCACAGCCGCCAGGTTCACCGCCGTGAGGATCACCATAAAGACCAGCGCGTAAACCCACGTCGGGACCCCCGGCACCAGTTGTGCGGCAACGGCGGCTCCGGCAATCGCTTCAAAGGCCACCGTCACACACCAGTGGAAGGCGTAAAGCCAGCCGACCGCGAGACCAGCCCACGAGCCCAGTTCCCGAGAGGCATAGGTCGAAAAGGACCCGGTTTCCGGACTGGCGGTGGCGAGTTCCGCCAGCATCCGCATGACAAGAATGATCACCAGGCCGACGAAGAGATAAACAAGAACAATACCGGGACCGGACCCGGAAATGGTGCTTCCGCTGCCGACAAAGAGGCCGGCGCCGATGACGCCCCCGATGCCGATCATTGTGAGTTGACGGGTGTTGATCGAGTGCTTCAGCGCATTCGAGGAAAGAGCCGAGGTTGGCACAATGTCCTACTTTCATCAAAAGATGTGATCCAGGTAACTGGCCCTCGCCAATACAACCCCGAATCAGGACGCGGCGCAAGTTAAATTGCATGCGGATTCTTATTCGCAACTTCGATTCTTAGAACGCAAGAACATCTCCTTGCGAGCGGGCGCACCTGCGGAGTCCACCGTGGCCGAGTTAGTGGTGGGCCGTCCAGGTATCAGAGCGCCTCGCAGTCGCGTAGACCACATCCACCCAGGCGTCAGGGAACCGGCTGGGCCGGGAGCGAATGCGGTCGGCGATCTCCGACCCGTCAGGACCCCCGCCCCGTCTCACCCAACCGGCCCAACCTGCGTCACCCCATCGCCCGGACGCTGCCGGAGCCGTCGCTGCCTCCCGGGCGGTCCGCCGGTCGGCCGGATAAGCGTCCCGGGACGACATGTCCAACAAGCGGCGGCTGGTCGATGCCGTAGTAGAGGTGTCGGGCTGACTGTTGGCTGTACCGCTGCACTTCGCTGCAGGCGGTGAGGGGAGGGGGTGACTTTTGGTGCGCGCAATATTTAGTGTGGACGGTAGCTCCAACAGTGGGGATAAGGACCACATCAGAAGCCGCCGCATGAACGTCATTGCGGCAGTAACGAGACCGTCATGGAAGATCCGCGCGAAACAGCCCGGGGAATGGTGCAGCAGGACCACGTCAGCATCGATTGTCTCTGGCTCAGATACTTTGCCAACGGCGGCGACGCCGATCCCTTGGACTTTGAGGCCTACATATACGGCCTTTTGGAGCTCGACGAGTACGACGACCTGATTCTGTCCTGGGCCGTCGAGGAGGTGTAGCCGGGCCCCCGCTGACGGGTTTCAGGCTCTGCCTGCACGCCTTGTCCATTCGTCGAGAATCACGGGAATCGACCGCTTTTCTGCTGCATTGACGAGTTGAGCGGCCAGGGCCGCTGCCTTGACGTTCATGTTCTGGCTGTAGGCCGCGAGCCGGTCGAACGCCTCGGTCGGACTGATCTGGAAGTGGCCCATAAGGATACCCTTGGCCTGCTCGATAATACTGCGGCTGGCGTAGGCGTTGACCAACGCCGAGGCAGCGGCGTGGCCGCTCTCGATGGCTATGGATCGGGTCAGGTCAACGGTCAGGCCGTGGATGGCAACCACGTGCCCTGCCTCGTCCCGGTCCGCTTCAGCGACAGTGAGGACCCGGTGTTCCTGCCCCTTGCTGTCGAGGATGCGGTGGAAGTTTGATGAGATCCCGCCGCCCTGGGCCAGGGTCTCAATCAGCCGTCGTGCGGCGTCCCGGTCCTCTGGGTGCATGTGGGCCAGTACCAGCTCCCGGGTGGGAACGACTTCGCCGCGGTCATAACCGTGTATCTTGTACAGGCCGTCAGACCACTCGCTGCGGCCCGACTCCAGCGACAACAAAAACGAGCCGGTAGGGCACACTTCCCCTTCCGGCAGCGGAAAGCCGTAGGAAACACGGTCCTCGGACACTGCTGACCTCCCTGGCACTATCAACGGCAGCTACGGCATCACGACTCTAGCAACGCCCTGCCTCGGTGGAATGCTCCTGGGAGCATTCCACCGGCTCAGCTGCCGGCATATTTCTGAATGAGTCGGTCCCATCAGCTTCCCCGGATCTGCAGTCAGCCGGCAGTCACGCTGAGACCCATCCCTGTTGCCGTCAACCTTGCTCGGCTATTTTGGAAGGCTTGTCCGAGGGGCCTTCCCGGTTATCGCGGGATCTGCCGCAGGAGGGCGTCTGTCGATCGCACACCCCGTCCCGGCAAGGACGCTGGTCTACTGGCGCCGGGAGCGCGCTGTCGGTCGAGGCGGCGAACTCACCCGAGAATCCCTCCTACCCCCTCGCCCCAAGCGTCGGGCTCTGAAGCGGCAGCCACGTCTCTGCACTGGCGCAGGTGAACCCTGCAAATATGCATGTTGGCCAAGGGGGATACTCAGCGGTAGCCTGATGAGGCGAGTACGGCACCGGTCACCGGTGTCTGGAAAGCCGGCAAGACCCCGAGCCACCCCCAAGGACTCGGGGTCTTCTGCTTATCTGATCCGTTCGCTGGCATGAGCGCCAGGAACTGCCCAGCGTGCGCTGGGCGTTTCTCGGCGGCAGAGGGACCTAGTTGGGGGGTCTCTGCCGCTTTAGTGTGACCGTTCCACGGCGGCCCAGCTCCCGTCGCTTTGCCGAAGCCATAAGGTGGTCGCGCTGGCGCCGTGGCGCTTGTCGAAGTCATCGGCGAGGGACACGGCCTCCACGTTGTCGGCTGCATCAAAGATCGTTATGTCGGCGCCGTTCGTGTATGCGAGCCGGTAGGTCTCCACGCGTCAAGAATAGAGCGCCCATTACTCCTGGTGGTCCCGCAACCTGAAGGCGCCGTATGGGAACGGCCCGTGGTGATAAGGGCAGGTGGGGTTGCTGCTGCGGTTCGGGACCTCCACGAGTTTGAGCCCGTCATCCGAAGTGTGCTTCTCGAGGGTCCTGGTGATGACCGGCGCTCCGCACTCAGGGCAGTGAGCCTCTGTCACGGCAACTGCCCCGCGCGCGTGGCTGGCAGGCTGACCAATTTGGAATGCACAATTCCAACGTCCACCTGGCGCGGCGCCTCGCGTTAGGGCCGGAAGGCCCGGGATGTTACTCCTCGGTACGAACGGACCGTCCGGTGGTGTCGGCAGCCCACGATTGCCAGCCAGCCTGGGGAATCACATCAATCACAGCCGCCCGAGCGGCCCGTTCCTTGCCGGCCGCCACCCCCGGCTGCAGGGCAGATGAAGGCTGGAGAATCCTTAAATGCCATTAAGTGCGGGCGAAAGTCGTTCGTTCAGGAGCCCCAGGGGCAGCCCTGACAGCCACAAAGTGCGCACTGCGCCAGCCGATTTGGAGAGCCGATAGACGAGATTCTGTCAGCCCGCCGGAGCACGGTAACCGTCTTGGCGCAGGTAAATTTTGGTAAACGGTCTCCAGCTAAGGCTGATAGTCGCAGAGGAGGGTGGCTTGCAAAACAGGGGTTGTCGGCGAAACCCGACATGATAGCTTTCCCCAGCAGTCACCTATCTCGACGCCCAATCCGGGTGGACTTCTCCACACCGGATGTACTGCGTCTTCAAGACGTCCGGCTCTGAGTAGCATGTGCAAGTTGCTTCCACGAACCACGCCACCTGCATGCTGTCGGCAGTGGAGGGGCTGCAGAAGGAATAAGTCCTTAGGTTGGAGGCTAAGCGTTACCGCGAGGTCCAGCGGAACCAGCGGACGCCGATCAGGGAGAACACGGCGATGTAACCAATGCAGGCCAGGAGTGCGTTGGTGTCCGGTGCGCTCCATGCGGTGCCGTTCAGTGTGTCGGCGAAGAGTGTCATGAGCGCTCCGACGGGTGACCAGGACGCGATGGACTTTATCGTGTCACCGAGGATGCCGGTTCCGCCCAGGAGGCCGAGGAGGAGCAGGATGATCAGGAGGATGCGGCTGATCGCGTTGATGGCGCTGGTGGATTGAATCAATCCGACAATGGCTTGGCCGATCGCGAGGAACATGGCCGCGCCGAGGATAGCGACCGCAATGACCAAGAGGTATTGCCAGGGTTTGAGGCTCAGCCCGTACGCTGTCGCCGCCACGATGATGACGATGATGGAAGCGATGAGGTTGACGGTTACCTGGACCAGGACGCCGCTTGTCATGATCGTCCATGCCGGTGAGGGGGTGACCCGCAGCCGTTGCAGCACCCCGACGTCGCGGTCGTGGGCCAGGGCCAGGGTGTATCCGAACAGCCCGGAGGTCAGCAGGCCCAAGGTCAGGGCCAGGCCGATGACCATGCTGGATCCGCCAAGCCTGCCTTGGCTTTTTCCGAAGGTGTTGGCGAGCAGGATCACGATTGGCAGGAGCATACTCAGGAACAGTGATGTTCTGCTGTTGAACAGCACCATGAAATCAGCCCGGAGCAGGGATTTCATGACCAGGCCCAGCGGCGGCCGGCCGGCCTGGATGGGGGCTTTAGTCACGGATCTCACTTCCTGTCAGTCCGATAAAGACGTCTTCCAAAGTCGGCGCCCCATGAGCTACGGAGAGCACCCTAGGTCTTCCCGGTGTTTCTCGATGAGGTCCGACGGGCTTCCCTCGGTGAGCAGCACCCCGTGGTCGATGATGGCTACCCTGTCACAGACGGCCTGTGCCTCCTCCATGGAGTGGGTGGTCAGAACGATGCTGCTGCCTTCTGCGCGGAGTTCCTCGATGCGTCGCCATAATCCTCGGCGTGACTGCGGGTCCAATCCGGCAGTCGGTTCGTCCAGTAGGAGCAGGTGGGGCTTGTGGATGGTGGCGATGAACAGCGCGAGTCGTTGCTGTTGGCCGCCGGAGAGTTGTTTGAATTTCTTACCCCATTCCTCGCCAAGACCAACAACGTGCAGGCTTTCGCGGATCTGCGCTCGGGAGAGCTTCACCCCATACAGGCCTGCATACAACCTGACGATCTCCTCGATGTTCAGTTCCGCCTGGAAACTGGAGGACTGCAGCTGCACACCCAGGAGGGCCTTGACCGCAAGCGGCTGCTGTTCGGCATTGATCCCGTCCACCAGCAGGGCACCTGAAGCCGGGCGGAGCAGTCCCTCGATCGCGCTGAGGGTACTGGTCTTCCCCGCACCGTTCGGGCCCAGCAGCCCGAAAATCTCCCCTCGGTGAATAGTGAAGCTGACTCCGTCGACCACCGTGCGGTCGGCGTAGGCCACCTTCAGCTGCCGGACTTGAAGGACCGGTGGTGATCCTGGCCCATTAACTTCACTTGTCATGCTGCGTCCCCTCAGAACCACCGCGGCACCCGGATCATGGGTAATTGCTTGTGAGTCTAGCGTTGTCACACCACGCGGCACTTGACTTCCGCGTCTGCCGCCTGCGAGAAGGCTCCCATGATGGGCGTGGCGCGGCATCATGATGATGTATCGTGTCCCGCCTCTCGGGGCGATGACCGGGGGACGACGTCCAGCGCCGCGTGGCGGTGTTGTCGACCCTGGGCGGACGGTCAAACAGCGAGCAGCGGCGAATCGCCTCTGGAATTGTGGCGGCCCCTACGGGACGTGAGGGCGGCGAGCAGCTGCAAGGTCTGCGAGGTCGCGCATTACTCGCTGCATCTCATGTTCCCGACGCGCCGAGCGTGGAGCTTGGGTTACAAAACGAGGTCTTGCCAATCGCGTCTTGGGTGGACAGGGAACAGGCACGGCACCCCCGGACGACGTTTCTTTAGCCCCACCTGTAACGTTCGTGCTCAAAGGTTCCCCCTTGACCTCACCACTTCGGGGATCTCCCCCCGCCTACGCCGTCTTTTGAGCAGGCCAAACGAGCAAGACCCGCCCAGCTCTATCGGCCAGGGGTGCGGTCCCCCGCGACGTTCTCCCAAGAAAGCCGCCGGTCCAGCTGTTTGAGGGGTGGCAGGAGCTGTCCGTCGACACGCTGCCCCAATTGCGTCATGTCAGGCGTCAGGGTCTTGTGCGACCCGCGTGGTGGGGACGACTCTGCTGAGAGGTAGTCCTGGAGGCCCGGAGCGGTCTCTAACGGCGCAGGCCACCAAGGTCTTGTGGCCCAGTCGCCCTGTCAAGGCGCTTCCGAGCTCGGGGGTCTTTTGGCCTTAGTTGAGAGGTCTGCGGTCTGCGATGCTGTGCCCATGACTTACGTCCTGGAGTACGTCAGCCGGATAGGTGCCGGACGTTTCATCGTGGAAGGTCTCGACTTCAGTAGCGTCCTTGCCAAGGCGAATGCGGCTCTGCAGGGCCTCGACTGCACCCGTGCCACGTTGATGTATTCCCCTGCAACGATTTCTGTTTTCGATAAAGGATCAGTCCTCGCGAGCTATACGCAGGCCAACGGGGGGACCGCTCACGAAATGTGACGGCACAGCTGAGCGGCCAGGTGTAGCCGTCAATCGCCGGTCGTCTGTCTCAACGCCCCGCCCGTGGCTTCTGAGGCCGGCCTGCCACGTTTTGCATTGAACGTCCGGACGAGAAGTCCTCAAAAGGCTTTCTTTTCCTGGATGGGCCAGCCGCTCCGAAGGGAGCCGCGGGAAGCATAAGCCGGGCCAACGGGTTTGTCCGCCGGGCAGCGGGTGCGGCAATTGGATTCTTTTGTCGGACCCCGGTACAGCGGGTTCAAAGCTTCGGCATAGGTTCTGGGGCTAGCATGACGAACTATGCAAATACGCAGGCCCCGGCTCCCTGAGCGACCACCCTTTGGGCCCGGGGGCGCCCGGGTCCGCTCCCGGGCGTTCCGACGCCGCCGCGCGCTCATCATGGCAGCATCCGTCGGCCTCCTGGCCGTGGCGCTGCCTGTCGGCGTCCATTCCATGGCGCAGGCGGGTTCGCCGTCCACCGTCCAGTCCGGCAGCACGACGAAAATGCCTGCCGCGAGGCGTAAGGGGACTTCGCGGACTGGGTCCGCCGCCTCAGGCGCCGCCGGGTCGGCGAAGGTAATCGGTCCGGATCTGGACACGAAAATTAATGGCATCATCGACGCCTACCCCGAGTATCAGATCGGGGTGGCGCTCATGGATGTGACGGCCGGAGGGAGCGCCCAAGAGGTTCATCAGTACGGGGTCGGGAACCCGTTTGAGGCCGCCAGCACGGCCAAGGTCCTTGCAGCGGAAGCGTACTACCACCTCGTGGAAACTGGCGCGGCCTCGCTGGACGAGCTCTTGGGAGCCTATCCCGCGTCCTTCCAGCTGCAGGCCATGATCCAGCAGAGCGACAACGACTCGTGGTCGCTGATCATGAACGCGGTCGGCCATCAGGAGCTGACGGACTACGCGAATTCCATGGGCGTGCAGTACGACCCTGAGAGCAACACGCTTGCCCCGGCAGACATGGCCCGCATCCTCGCAGGACTTTACTCCGGTACCCTGCTGAACGCTGCGGACACCCAGCAGCTGTTGTCCACCATGCAGGACACGAACGATGAAACGCTGATCCCGGCCGCCGTTCCGGCGGGCGTTACCGTGTATCACAAGTACGGGGAGCTGGGCGGGGAGCTGCACGATGCCGGCATCCTCGAAGAGGACGGCCGCGCCTACGCCCTCGTCGTCTATACCAAGGGCGATGACCTGGGCAGCGTCGGGGAACGCACCGACATCATCCACCAGATCACTGGGGCCGTGACGGGCGACGTTTTTCCCGACTCATGACCCGGCAGCAAACCTTGGATCGTCCTCTGATACAGGGAGCCCTGCCCACCGGGACGACCATCCACGTCCGTGACCCAGCAGCCCGGTCGCCCAGGGAGCGTCAGCCGGGAACGGCAGCAGTCATCACAGTTCAGCGATGACAATGAGTGCAAATCCTCCACGTCACCCTCGGTAACCTCCGAGCCCCAACCGGGCAGGGAGCGATGCAGTGGATCAAGACTCTGTCAGTACCATGTGGCGGGCTATAACTTGGGACGACGCCGGGAACATGCCGAAAGTGGGCATCCGACCCGGCTTGTCCCCGGCGCGATCGCCTGCTGGGTTGTAACCCCTGTGCCAGCGACTTGAGGGGGCCACCGCGGCACAGGGATTACAAGACGGTCCGGAGCCGACGGGGGTTGGCTGGCAGGACCCCAGCAGAAGAACCTACATCCCGGACCATCGCCGGCAACCAGGCGTGCGACTGTCGCTCGATGGAATCAGCCCCGCAACGTCACAGGGAATCCAAAGGTTGTCGGAGGCTCCGACATAGCCTTGCAGCGTACGTTGAGCGCGTGGATGTGGAAGAAGATCCGGCAAGCGAAACCGGACACGGGAGATCTTTCCCCAATCCGGCTGGAAAAGTAGTCAGAGGCTGGCCGCGCCTGAGCCGGCGCAGGTTCCTTCACGGCGCTGGTCTTGTCGGAACGGGGGCGTTGGTCAGCGCAGGATTCTCAAAGGCGGGCCTGCTCCCTGCCCTAACCAGTGGCGCAGTGAGCCAAGCAGCCCCCAGTACTCCTGCCACCCCGGCTCCTTCGCCTACTGCAGAAGTAGCCTCCGCCCCACCTGACCGAACGTTCCTTAGCACCCACCTGACAGCACCCCATGTCACCGCTTGGTCGACTGCCGACCCCGCACCTGGCCTGTTGTTTACCGGCCCTATGGGGCATGGCTCCAACGGCCTGATCATGAATGATGCCGGTGAACCGGTGTGGATGGAGCCAACAGGGGCAGGCGTCATGGACCTGAGGGTGCAGACCTTCAAAGGCCAGCCTGTGCTCACCTTTTGGACCGGCACAGGAATCGGTGGCCATGGGCTTGGCAAGGGCGTGATCATGGACACCGCCTACCGCATAATCCACGAAGTCCGCACGGGAAACGGGCTTCAGGCAGACCTCCACGAATTCACCCTGACCTCCAACGGGACAGCCCTTCTGACGTCCTACCCAACCATCCAGCAGGACCTCGGGGCGGTAGGTGGCCCCTCGGCCGGCTACATGTACAACTGCCATGTGCAGGAAGTGGACGTGCGCACCGGGACAGTCCTGCTGGACTGGAATGCCCAGGACCACATACCGCTGACCGATTCTTACCTGCGCCCACAGGACGACCCGAACAGCGACGGAACAACAGCGGCGAAAGCGTACGATCCCTACCACCTCAATTCCGTGGACGAGGACGGAGCCTCGCTGCTGATCTCCGCACGCCACACACACGCCCTCTATCTGGTGGACCGGACCACGGGGACCGTCAGATGGCGCATGGGTGGCAAGCACAGCGACTTCAGCCTTGGACCGGACGCCCAATTCGCCTGGCAGCACGACGCGCGCCGACAACCAGACGGTTCGATCAGCATGTTCGATAACCACTACGACTCCGGAACCACGGGAACTTCCCGCGGCCTGGTCCTCACCGTCAGCGAAACAACAGGAACAGCTGTGCTGCAGCGGCAGTTCACCCATGCCGGTCACCGCGGCAACGCCATGGGCAGCGTCCAGCACCTGCCCAACGGAAACGTTCTGGTGGGCTGGGGAACAGACCCCGCCGTCACAGAATTCACAGCAGACGGCACCGCCGTCTACGAAGCCACCAGGGTAGGCACCGGATCATACCGTGCCCACCGCAGCCCCTGGAGTGCCCAACCCGAAACGCTCCCAGACCTGGCAGCCGTACCAGGAAACGGATCCACCATGCAGGTGTACGCCAGCTGGAACGGCGCCACGGAAGTCACACACTGGCGGTTCCTCACGGGAACCACCGCCGACGAACTCCATGAGGCCGGAACCTTCCCGAAACGCGGATTCGAGACGTCGACGGCGATCGCCGCAGCCCCGTACCTCGCCGTACAAGCACTGAACAAGAACGGAGCCCTGCTGACCACCTCCACCACTATCGCCGTCTAACCCGATAACTCGGCGCCGAAGTCAGCAAAGCCACCACTGGTGCAGGCATACCGCATTGCTATCGAAAGCCGATAGTAAAGATGTGCAAAGGTGGCGACGGCAGTGTTTAACGTCCTGCCTTTTGTCCCATCTCCGACATCACCTTTTAGACGTCCGGGTTGCTGCGGGGGTAAACCACGGATCCTGCGTCGGCAAAAGGGTGGCGTCGACCCAATGCGGCGGCCTTCAGGCTATAGCCCAGGACTCTGGAGCGAAGCGTCAGTCTTCGGCTACCCAAGGATGAATTTATCCCGGTTCGCTGGCCATGTAGCTAGTCGTGGTGTTATTTGGGCCGGGATGCATCGAAGAAGCGGAATTACTCGCTAGGTTGACGTTCATCGATGCCCGCACCCTTTACGCGGATGAGGTCGAGGTCCTGGCGGGAAAGGATCATCTGCCCATGCACGTCTACGTCGATCTTGCCCGCTGAGGCCCTCTGGATGGCGTCGGTTACCGCGGAGGGCACCAGAACGCATCCCGGGTTTTCCATCAGCCACTTACGGGTCGCGGCATCAAGGCGGTCCCACTCTTCTTTGAGAGCCATCCTCTTGAACCATCCTTTGTTCAGCCGGCCTCGATCCGGTCAGGGTTTTCCGCTTCCCGCACGCCACCTGGACTAGAACCACACCGTATCCGTATCTACCATCATGCCAACTTTTGTACGTGAGGTTCACGGCTTCAGAACCTACAGGTCCACAGATGCCAGCGCCAAAGCGCCCTTGAGGCTGCCCGCGACCACCAGCCATTACCCTGCCGGCACATCGGTCACGCGGGAGTGTTGCACCTGCAGGGGAGGGGCGAACGCGTGCGGCTGCGTATGGATCGGCTGAGGGTTTTGACGATCGTCACAGTCGGACCGATCTCGCGCCCAAGCAATTCCGCGCCCTGTTGACTTCTGCGGGTGCGTCAGCTCAACCGGTCCCAAGGTGACCGGCGCCAGCTGGGGGTGGGGCCCTGGGTCTCCGGAGACGAATCTCAACAGGAACCCTCTCGACGCCGGTCACAACCAGACCCGCCACCCAGATCGGGAATATTCTCGTGCGACTTGTTCCGATACTAGGGGCACTAGGACAGGCAGATCGAGCGCAAGGGGCCCCTAATCAGGGATTAGGGGCTACTGAAGAGCCGAAGACAAGCCTCCGGTAGTTGGCATGACGCGGATGTAAGCCTCGGATCATGGGTGACCACCTGGCTCCGCGAGTGGCGGGCTACTCTCAGCACCGAGAGTCGCGCATCTGGTGGAGAAGCCCACTGAATAAAGACATGACCAGCGACTTGGCCCTCCCACTCGTGGACAAAGGTAAAAGGCGTAGCACTAACATGCAGTGACTTCGGCGTTGAAGTCACGCGTACCTTTGAAACGGCGGGCGAGGCCTGTGCGACCGGAACACCAGGCGCCGGGGCTGCTGTGGCGGTTCACGGCCAGCACGATCTCCTGAGCGAGGCGTACAGCGCGATCGACGAGTGGATGGTGACGAATCGCCGGGAGGCTGCCGGGCACTCCTGGGAGATCTACGGAGATCCGACGCCGGATCCGGCCAAAACTGAAACGGAGATTGTGTGCCTCCTCAAGTAGGAGGAGTGAACAGGGAGGAGGCTGCGCCTATCCCTTACGCTTCTTGACCACGGGCCCTGGCTGGCCCGTCTCCGGCATCGGTGCAGGGCGGAAGCACGGTGATGCCGTTTGTGTGGTGGCGGTTGGGACCCTGCCGATGCGGCAGTTGTCGTCGGAGGCACGTAGCCGCGAGAAGTTGGTCGGTGAGAATTCCTCGTGGAATAGGCTCTCTTCACTCGATGTTGCTCCGGCGGAGGGATAACGATGAGGAGGCTCCTTCCTCATGTGGGGTCAGATCCATTCCTTCTTTTTGAAGGTGAGGTAGAGCGCGGCTGAGGCGACGATGATCAGGCCCAGGGAGAGGGCGAGGCCCAGTGGTGCCTGGAAGCCCAGGAAGGGGACGTTCTGGCCGAAGAAGCCGGTGACGGCCGTGGGCACGGCGATGATTGCTGCCCAGCTGGTCACTTTTTTCATGACCAGGTTCATCCTGTTGCCCTGGATGCTGATGTGGGTTTCAAGGATGGTGGTGACCAGGTCACGGAGGGATTCGGTCCATTCTGAGACCCGCAGGACGTGGTCGTAGACGTCCTGCAGGAACGGCTGCATTTCTGTGTCGAGGATTTCAAGGTCGCGTCGGAGGAGCGTGTTGAGGACTTCGTGCATGGGCAGCACGGCGCGGCGGAGCTGGACGAGGGATTTTCGGAGTTCGAAGGACCGGCGCTGCAGGTTATGGTCTGGGGCTGCGTCATCGAACAGGACTTCTTCGAGGGCATCGATGCGGGCATCGAGTTCCTGGACTGTGTCGAAGTGCCCGTCCACAATCAGGTCCAGCAGGCCCCACAGCAGGAACGAGGTACCGTGGCGGGTCAGGTCGGGTTCGGCGTCCCAGTGCGCGGTCAGTTGCCTGGGGTCCATGTCAGGCCCGTATACTGTCACCAAGGCGCGTTTGGTGATGAAGGCCTTGATCTCTGAGACTTTCAGTTCCTTGGAGTCGCTGCCGAGTTCTGCGTGGTAGGCGGCGAGAAACAGGTGGGTGGGATACCGGTCCAGCTTCGGCCGCTGATGCTCGTGAACTGAGTCCTCCACCGCAAGCCGGTGCAGGCCGAATACCTTTTCGGTCCCTGCCAGATCCTCGGCCGTGGGGGAGGTGTAATCGACCCAGATTGTGACGCCTTCCTGACGGATGAGGTCATCCAGCTCGTCGAGGGCGACATCCTCGCGTTCAAGTTCGCCGTTGCGGTAAAGCCGGGTCAGCACCATGGAAGTCATGGTAGGGCACGGACCTTGACGGAGGCTGTAGCCGCCTGGCTGCTGCCGCCAGGGGGAGACAACCGTGCGGCCAAACTGGATTTACCACCGGCGCGACCGTGCCGTGCGGCATAACACGAACCCGTCGGTTGGGCCGGCAGCCTCCCTGTCGGGCGGAAGGAAGACTGCCGGCAGGGACGCTACCTGGTGAGCTCGTTGTGTTTAAGGCTGGGTGAGTCGTTGGGCGATTTTGAAGACGGCACCAGTGGGGTCCGTCAGGGTAGCCATCCGCCCGAACGGCGTGTCTTCCGGGGCGTGGATGACGGTGCTGCCGAGGGATTCAGCGGTGGCGACCGCGGCGTCGGCATCGTCTACCCCGAAGTAGATCTGCCATTTTGAGGGCACGGATTCGGGTAGGTAGGAGGAGGCGTCCATGATGCCGGCCCGGGACTCGTATCCGGATCCGAGGGTGGTGTAGCGGAAGTCGTTGGTGTCGCTCATGACGGAGGTGTCCCAGCCGAAGGCGTCCTGGTAGAACTTCACCGATGGCTCGTACGCCCGGGTGTGCAGCTCGTGCCAGAACGGGGCGCCGTGTTCGCCGGCCAGTTGGAAGCCGGTGTGTCCGCCGAATTGCCAGGCACCGACGACGGCGCCGCCGGCGTCGGTGAAGAGCGCCATGTGGCCCTGCTCCGGTACTTCCATTGCGGGCATCAGGACCTGGCCGCCGGCTGCCACGGCCGCGTTTTGGGTCGAGTGGATGTCGTCCACGCGCAGATAGGTGGTCCAGGCGTCGGGCTGGCCGGAGCCGGGCTCGTTTTGCATCATTCCTGCCACCGGGGCGCCCTTGGCGTAGGCCATGACGTATCCGCCGTAGGTTTCATCGTCCCCTGTTTCGTATGTCCAGCCGAACAGGCTGGAATAGAACGCGCGGGAGGTTTTGATATTGGAGCTTGTGAGGTCGATCCAACAGGGATCGCCAGGAGCGATGGTTGGCTTTGGCACGTGCGGTCCTTTGGTAGGAGGTAGCAGGTCTTTGTCACTCTAATCCGCACACGCCGGCCTGAAGCAGCAACCACGGCGAAGTTTTCGCCCGCAGGCGGGGATTATCCTCGGCCGCCGCTCCGGCAGGATCCGGCTGGTACGGGCGGACGAGGACCGGGGCGGTGGGCCGGCGGCCGTCCCATGCGGCATCCAGATCTCCGGGATGCCCTGGCCACCGGCCCTTACCCCCATTTGTAAGTCCCTGCCTTAGCGGCAGGATCTTGATCTCTACGGTAGGAGCTGTTCCCCCAATGGCCTTCGAGGATCAGCACAAGATTGGCTCAAGACCGGGTTCGGTTTGTCAAAGTACCAGATCTCCTGGCATCAGAGATCGGCGGTTAACCCACTGCTGGTAAGAAGTAGCAGCAGGGGTGTCCCGATATGAGCGTAGGTGACGCTTAGTCGGTTAGCGCTGGCACGCGAAGGCTGGCATGGGCCGATGACTCGAGTTCCCTGTGGTCCTCTGTCGATGGGCCGGGGCAATCATGTTTTGGGGAGCTGTCTGTTTTTGCTTGGACGGCGCAGAATGGTGGCATCGTGTTGCCAGTCGAGAGGACCGAACTTGCCGGATTTAACGT